>CALXDM010000020.1 GCA_944387065.1 uncultured Oscillospiraceae bacterium | reverse complement strand
TGGTCCCGGCTGGTGAGGGACTGGTCCAGCTCCAGGTCGCCGATGATGTTGCGCAGGGTGGTGGCGGTGAGGTTCTCAATGGCGCTCATGGGCTGCTCCACCCCATAGGTATACAGCTTGGGATCGGTGATCTGGAAATAGATCACGGTGTCGATCTGCATGGTGACGTTATCCTTGGTGATGACGGGCTGGGGGGCGAAGTCCACCACCTGCTCCTTGAGGGAGACGGTCTTGGCCACGCGCTCGATAAAGGGGATCTTCAGATGCAGGCCCACGCCCCACACGGTGCGAAACGCGCCCAGGCGCTCCACCACAGAGGCCTTGGACTGCTGCACCACCTTCACGTTGGCCGCCAGGATGAGCAGGGCCAGCACGAGGATGAGCACCACCACGGCGATGGCGGCAAACTGGTTGGGATTGACGGACAGGAATACGAAGGACATGGGGATACCTCCTCTTCTTTCTTGTTACGATTGACCGGACGCCTGGGGGGCGGAGGCGGCGGCCTGCCGGTGCACGGGCTGCACATACACCTTGGCCCCCTCGATGCGCAGGATCTGGACCAGCTGACCGGCGGGGATAGGCTGGCCATCCTGGCTGCGGGCCGACCAGGTGACGCCGCCCACCAGGACCGCTCCGGCACCCTGGATGTTGTCCACCGCCTCTGTGACCCGGGCCTGCTGGCCGATGAGCCGGTCGGCGTTGGTGGGTTGCACCTGGTTGTTGAGGCACTTCTTGGCCAGGGGGCGCACAGCCAGCAGGCACAGAATGCTCAGGATAATAAATAAGGTGATCTGGAGCCACAGCTGGCCGCCCAGAAGCGCGCAGATCAGGGCAGCCAGGGCGCCGACGGCAAACCAGATGGAGGTCAGGCCCACCGACACCGCCTCGCCCACGGCAAAGAGGATCAGCAGCCCCAGCCAGACGAGCATGGGGATCATGAATGCAATGCTCCTTTCCGAAAGATGTGGGGCCCAAGGGGCGGCCCTGATCCCGCCAGACCCTTTGGGCGCAGCCGCGCCAGGGTGGTGGAGAGCGGCGGAACGCGCGCCCTGCCCCAGATGCGGGATGGGATGGAGATAGTATAGCACAGATCAGGGGGGAAAGCTACCGGCAAAGGCAGACAAAATCCGGGAAAACGATTGCGTAGCGGCTCCGTTTCCGATATACTGGGGGAAACACGCCTCCACTGGGTGCAGGCGGGCGGTTTGGGACCGGGCGGCCCGACGGGCAGCCTGTCCAAATTTAGAATATTTTTCCGCAGGTGGCGCAGGCTGGGCCGCAGGCGCAAGGAGGGGATGGCGTGAAGCATCTGTTCATCATCAACCCCGTGGCGGGCAAGGGAGAGGGGGCGCGCTGGCTGGAGGGGGCCATCCGGGCCTTGGAGTGGGACTGGGAGGTGGTGCGCACCCGGCAGCCGGGAGACGCCTGCCAGCTTGCCCGGGCGGCGGCGGAGACGGGGGAGGCGGTGCGCATCTACGCCTGCGGCGGGGACGGGACGCTCAACGAGGTGGTCAATGGCGCAGCGGGCTTTCCCAACGCGGCGGTGACCAACGTGCCCGTGGGGACGGGCAACGACTTTTTGCGTATCTTTGGGCCGGACAGCAAGGCGCTGTTCTCCGACCTACAGGCCCTGGGGGAGGGGCCCCAGGCCGCCTTCGACCTGATCGACTGCAACGGCAAGCTGGGCATTGGAACGGTGTGCGCCGGAGTGGACGCGCGCATTGCCGCCGACGTACACCAGTATACCTCGCTGCCCCTGGTGCGGGGGCTGGGGGGCTATGTGCTCTCCTTGGTGGCCAATGTGCTGTTCAAGGGAATTGCCCGGCCCATGGCGGTGCGGATGGGGGAGCTGGACTACCAGGGGGAGACGGCCATCATCTGCGTCTGCAATGGCCGGTACTACGGCGGAGGCTTCATGCCGGTGGGGGAGGCCATGCCGGACGACGGGGTGCTGGATATGCTGGTGGCGCCCAAGGTGAGCCGTCTGACCTTTTTCCGGCTGGTCAAGCGGTATGCCACCGGGCGCTACCGGGAGTACCCGGAGCTGATCTGGGCCCACCACGGGCAGAGGCTGACCTATGCTTCGCTGGACGGGCGGGACGTGGTCACAGTGGTGGACGGGGAGGTCATGCGCGCCCCCGCCTTCACCGTCGCCCTGGCCAGGCAGCAGGTGAATTTCTTCTACCCGGCGGGGGCCAGCTATCAGCCCCAGGGCCAGGCCGCGCAGGCAGAGGCGGTCCGGTGACCGGATGTCAAAATGGGGAGATTTTAGCACTCTGCCTGTGGGGTTATGAATAAAAAATGAATTTTTTGAAATTGGCCTCTATTTTTTGAAAATAGGGGTTGATTTTTTTGCCAGGAGAGGGTATGATCATTCTTGAGCTTAGCACTCTTGCTGTTTGAGTGCTAAACCGAGAGGGCGTGGATCCGCTGCCGGCGGCCGCGTCTGGAAGGGTGAACAGACCAATTTTGCATATGAGGAGGAACTTATTATGACGCTCAAACCCCTATCCGACCGAGTGATCCTGAAGGCCATGGAGGCGGAGGAGACCACCAAAGGCGGCATCATTCTCACCTCCAGCGCCAAGGAGAAGCCTGAGATGGCCGAGGTGGTGGCGGTTGGGCCCGGCGGCATGGTGGACGGCAAGGAAGTCACCATGACGGTGAAGCCGGGCGACAAGGTGTTGACCAGCAAGTACTCGGGCACCGAGGTCAAAGTGGACGGCGAGGAGTACACCATCGTCCGTCAGGGCGACATTCTGGCGGTGGTGGAGTAAGACGGCTGGAAGCGCTGCAGTTCGCCGTCCACTTTGGGGCCCCCATCTTCAGATGGGGCGGCGCGAAAGCGCCGAAGGCTGACGGGATTCACTTCCGTCAGCCGCAGGGAAAACTTGGGGCCCCCCGGGGGGCGAAGCGCCCCGGGGAGGGACGGCGAGGAGTACACCATCGTCCGTCAGGGCGACATTCTGGCGGTGGTGGAGTAAGACGGCTGGAAGCGCTGCAGTTCGCCGTCCACTTTGGGGCCCCCATCTTCAGATGGGGCGGCGCGAAAGCGCCGAAGGCTGACGGGATTCACTTCCGTCAGCCGCAGGGAAAACTTGGGGCCCCCCGGGGGGCGAAGCGCCCCGGGGAGGGACGGCGAGGAGTACACCATCGTCCGTCAGGGCGACATTCTGGCGGTGGTGGAGTAAGACGGCTGGAAGCGCCGAAGCCCGCCGAAAATTGGGAACCGGGTATGGTTGGAGCCGGATGGTGCACGGTGCGTTGGGACTTGCCCGGCGCAACCCTCATTCCCCCGATTTTCCCATGTCTCACGCAATCTGTAAACTCACTCTAACTTAATTGGAGGTAATGCGATCATGTCGAAACTCATTTGCTACGGGGAGGAAGCCCGCCACGCGCTGGAGCGGGGCGTCAACCAGCTGGCCGACACCGTCAAGATCACCATGGGCCCCAAGGGGCGCAACGTGGTGCTGGACAAGAAGTTCGGCACGCCGCTGATCACCAACGATGGGGTGACCATCGCCAAGGAGATCGAGCTGGAGGACCCCTTTGAGAACATGGGGGCCCAGGTGGTCAAGGAGGTGTCCACCAAGACCAACGACGTGGCCGGCGACGGTACCACCACCGCCACCCTGCTGGCCCAGGCCATTGTCCGGGAGGGGCTGAAGAACCTGGCTGCGGGGGCCAACCCCATGGTGATGAAAAAGGGCATCGCCAAGGCCACCGAGGTGGCCATCGAGGAGATCAAGAAGAACTCCAAGCCGGTGTCCGGCACCTCTGACATCGCCCGGGTGGGAGCCATCTCCTCCGGGGATGACGCCATCGGTACCCTGATCGCCGAGGCCATGGAGAAGGTCAGCCATGACGGGGTCATCACCGTGGAGGAGTCCAAGACCGCCGAGACCTATTCCGAGGTGGTAGAGGGGATGCAGCTGGACCGGGGCTACATCACCCCCTATATGGTCACCGACACGGAGAAGATGGAGGCCGTGCTGGACGATCCCCTCATCCTGCTCACGGATAAGAAGATCTCCTCCATTCAGGAGCTGCTGCCCATCCTGGAGCAGGTGGTGCAGAGCGGGAAGAAGCTGCTCATCGTGGCCGAGGACGTGGAGGGGGACGCGCTGTCCACCCTGCTGGTCAACAAGCTGCGGGGCACGCTGAATGTGTGCTGCATCAAGGCCCCCGGCTTTGGCGACCGGCGCAAGGAGATGCTGGAGGACATCGCCATCCTCACCGGCGGCACTGTGATTTCCTCCGACATGGGCATGGAGCTGAAGGAGGCCACCATGGACCTGCTGGGCTCTGCCCGCCAGGTAAAGGTGCAAAAGGAGAACACCATCATCGTGGACGGTGCGGGCGCCTCGGAGAACATTGCCGCCCGGGTGGCCCAGATCCGGCACATGATTGAGAACACCACCTCCGAGTACGACAAGGAGAAGCTGCAGGAGCGGCTGGCCAAGCTGGCCGGCGGTGTGGCCATCATCCGGGTGGGCGCTGCCACCGAGGCGGAGATGAAGGAGAAGAAGTTGCGCATTGAGGACGCGCTCAACGCCACCCGGGCTGCGGTGGAGGAAGGCATTGTGGCCGGCGGCGGCACCGCCTATGTCAACGCCGTGGCCGCGGTGGAGGCCCTGCTGTCCGGTGTGGAGGGGGATGAGAAGACTGGCGTGTCCATCATCGCCAAGGCTCTGACGGAGCCCATGAAGCAGATCGCCGCCAACGCCGGCATCGACGGCTCCGTGGTGCTGGAGAAGGTGAAGGGCTCGGGCAAGGTGGGCTACGGGTTCGACGCCTATAAGGAGGAGTACTGTGACATGATCTCCGCGGGCATCGTGGATCCCACCAAGGTGACCCGCTCCGCCCTGGAGAATGCCGCCTCCGTGTCTGCTATCCTGCTGACCACCGAGGCGCTGGTGGCCGACAAGCCCCAGCCCCCGGCGCCCGCTCCCGCCGCCCCCGATATGGGCGGGATGTACTAAAAGAAACGCGCCAAGATGGAACAAGGCCCCGCAGCGCAAGCTGCGGGGCCTTTGCTTTGGGTTGGGGCGCGTGGGGCTGGGCTGCTCCCGGTCAATCCGCAAACAACTGGGGATAGAACGCGGCGGCCAGCTGCTCCACAGCATAGGCCATGCGGTTGCCGGGCAGGACGCTCTCCAGGGCGATGGTGGCAAAGCGCCCCTCCTGGACGCAGGTTAGCTGGGACAGGGTGGGGCTGCCCTGGATTTCCGCGATCTTCTCCTCCACAGACGGCGCGTCATAGTCGTGGATGAGGATCACGTCCGGGTCCCGGGTCAGGACCTCCTCATAGCTGACGGTGACCCACTGCTGGTCGGTGAGGTCGTCAAAGAGGTTGCGCCCGCCGGCCAGCCCGATGAGCAAGGACTCAAAGTTGCTGCCCGAGCAGGTGAACACGCCGGAGCTGCCGCTGTCGTAGACCAGCACGTCCAGGGGTTGCTGGCCGGCGACGGCGTCCTGCACGGCCTGGATGCGGGCGCGCTGATCGTCTACGAACTGCTGGGCAGCCTGCTCCACGCCGAAGATGGCCCCCAGGTCCAGGATCTCCTGGTACTGTTCCTCCAGCGTGGTGGCGGAGTTGACATAGACCGTCATCCCATACTGCTCCGCCTCCTGGATGTTGCAACCCGTGTCACTGATCTCCCAGTCCAGGGCGTAGATAAAGTCCGCGCCGCTGGACAGGATGGCCTCCCGGGTGGCGGAAGCGTTGTTCAGCACCGGGATGGCGTTGACTGCGTCGGCATAGGGCTCCAGGGGGCCCCGGCTGTGGTTGACCAGGGAGCGGCCCACCACCAGATCCCCCAGGCCCAGGGCCACGAACAGCTCGGTGCAGTTGGGCCCCAGGGTGAGCACCCGCTCCGGCCGCCGCGTCACCGTGAGGGTACGGCCGTAGTTGTCAAAGCGCATGGGATAGTCGCCGTCCTCGCCGTGCCCCGTCCCGGCGGCAGAGGGTGCGGTCGCCGCCCCGGTGGCAGCGGGCGTGTCTTGCACACCACAGGCGGCCAAGGCGGATAGGAGCGTGATCAGGGATAGCAGGACAAAAATGGATCGTTTCATTCAGGTTCCCTCCAAGTCTCTGTTTGGATGCCCGCGGGCAGGAAGGTGATGGCCGGCCTACCGGTCACCGGATGGAGTGCCACCCAGCTGCGCACGCCGTATACCCGGTAGATATTTTCCGGGGTGAGCACCTGTTCCGGGGGGCCCTCCAGGACCACCCGACCGCCGCTGAGCACATAGAGGCGGTCGCAGTAGAGCGCGGCCATGTTGAGGTCGTGGATGGCGGAGAGCACCGTGACATTCAAGCGTTTGATGAAGTCAAAGATCTGCATCTGATAGCTGATGTCCAGGTGGTTGGTGGGCTCGTCCAGGATGAAGAAGTCGCTCTCCTGGGCGATGGCCCGGGCAAGGAGCACCCGCTGCTTCTCCCCGCCGGACAGCTGCCGGTAGTTGCGCCCGGCCAGGCGCTCCATGCCCAGGTGCTCCAGGGCGTGGTGGACGATCTGCCGGTCCCGGGGGGTGTCGACGTCAAACAGGCGCTTGTGGGGGGCGCGGCCCATGGCCACCATCTCCTCCACGGTGAAGTCGAAGGGGACCTCGTTCTCCTGCCCCACCACCGCCAGCTTCAAGGCCGATTTGCGATGGGGCATGGACAGCAGGTCCTCCCCGTCCAGGAGGATCCGCCCCCTGTCCGGGGTCAACCCCCGGTAGATGCTCTTCAAGACGGTGGACTTCCCGCTGCCATTGGGGCCGATGAGGCCCACAAACTCCCCCGCGTCCACCTGCAGACAGACCTGGGCGGCCGCCTCTTGCTCCCCATAGGAATAGCTCAGATCCTCCACTTGTAGGCGCATTCTGCCTCCCCCCTCAGGCTTTGCCCCGATGGGATTTTTTCAGCATCCAAAGGAAGATGGGCCCGCCGATGACCGCGGTCAGCACCCCCACGGGCAGCTCCTCCGGCGCGATCACCAGCCTGGCCGCCACATCCACCCACACCACCAGGATGCCGCCCAGCAGGGCCGCGATGGGGAGCACCTTTTTGTGGTCGCCCCCCACCAGTAGTCGGGTGAAGTGGGGGACCATCAGTCCCACAAACCCGATGGAGCCGCTGACGGAAATGGTGACCCCGGCCATCAGGGAGGCCACCAGCACCAGCAGCTTCTGAAGCCTGGGCACATGCACGCCAAGGGCGCCGGCGCTCTCGTCGCCCAGGAGAAGCAGGTTCAGGCCCCGGTGATTGACCATCAAGACCACCATGCACGCCACCAGGACGGCCAGGGGCAGTGTTAGATAGGCCCACCGAGCCCCCGCCAGGCTACCGGCCATCCAGGACTCTGCGCTGTGAAGCCCCAGGGCGTTGGGCGCGCTGAGCGTGATGATGCGGGTGATCCCGTCCATCATCATGGAGATGGCCACGCCGGACAGCAGCAGCTGGGGGATGTGGATCCGGCCCCGGACCCGGGAGATGGCGTATACGAAGAGGATGGTGACGGCAGCGCCCAGGAAGGCGCTGATGGCCAGGGAGTAGGTGCCCAGGAACGAGAAGGCGCCAAACAGCATCCCAAGGGTGGCAAAGGCCGACGCGCCGTTGGAGACGCCCAGGATGAAGGGGTCGGCCAGATGGTTGCGCACCAGGGCCTGCATAGTGACGCCGCACACGGACAGGGACGCGCCCACGATCATCCCCAGGCACACCCGGGGCAGGCGCAGGCCCAGAACGATGTTCTGCTCCAGCACCTCCCACGTCTGAGCGATCCCCCCGCCCAGCGCAGGGATCTGATGGAGCAGGATCTTGGCGGTGGTCACCGGGGAGACGGCCACCGGGCCAAGTCCGGTGGCGACGATCAAGGTGACCCCCGCGGCGACGGCCAGCAGGGAGAGGATCAGGGGCATATTGGGGGACTGGCGGGGGAATGGGCGATTCAGACGCATTGCATGGGCACCTCACCTGGCAAAATCAAAAGCGGCGCACAGCCCTCCTTCAGAAGGGACTGTACGCCGCTTGGCATACGATGGGAAACATCTGGGATCAGGATGGGGGAAGTTTCAACTTCCGGACGCCGCTTCTGACAGCGCCGTCCCTGAGTATAGCCCAAGGGCCCAGATTTGTCAAGGGAGGGGCGCTCACCGCCCTTGGGGGCAGTAGTCCTGGAGGAAGGCGTCCACCGTGTCCCAGTACAGCTCTGGGTTGACGCCCACGCTTTGGGCGTGGCCGGCGTTGGGCACCCACAACAGGCGCTTGGGGCAGCGGGCGGCCTGGTACAGGCGGTCCATCATGGGGGCGGGGACGAAGTCGTCCCCGGAGCCGTGGATGAACAGGGTGGGCGTCTTGGACAGGGGGACGGCCCGGATGGGGGCGGCGTGCCTGAGATCATAGCCCGCCCGGCGCAGGACGGTCTTGCGCAGGGCGGAGAAGAGCAAGCTGCCAGGCGCGGGCAGCGGGCGGGAAAACTGCCGGCGGACACTGGAGTGGAGCACATGGCGCATCTCCTCCTCAATGGAGGTGTAGGCGCAGTCGGACACGGCGGCCCGCACCTGCCGGGGCAGCACGCCGCCGGTAGCCATCAGCACGGTGGCCGCCCCCATGGACACCCCGTGGAGCACGATGTTCGCCGCCGGATCCCGGCGGGTGATGCGGTTGACCCACCCCAGCAGGTCCAGCCGCTCGTCATAGCCCCAACCCACATAGCTGCCCTGGCTGTTGCCATAGCCTCGCTGGTCGGGCAAGAGCACATTCCAACCCTGCTCGTGGTAGTGCCGAGCAATGGCTCCCATGGACTCGTGGGTATCGTGGTAACCATGCAGGCAGATGGCCCAGCGGTGGCTCGTCCCGGCGGCGGGGATCAGGGCTGCCCACAGGAGCAGCCCATCCACCGAGCGGATGGTGACCGGGCAGAACCCTGTCCCCGTCCGCGCCCAAAGCCGGCCCTGGGACAGGACGGAATTGTCCTCCAGCAGCTGTGGGTCCCGGGGTTTGGGCACCATGACCTGATTGTAGAGATAGTTGCCAAGGGCGGTCACGCCGCCGGTGAAGCCCGCCCCCGCCATGGCCAGGCCCAGCAGGCCCACTTTTGTCCGATGCTTCATCGTAGCCTCCCATCCGCTTTTTTTTAATATACCCGCCTGGGAAAGGGCGGTCAACCTTCAAATTGTAAAGGGATTGTGAATCTTAGCGGTTGGCCACCAGGCGGTGCAACTGCCGGCGGGCGCAGTCCGTTATTTGGGTCTGCGCCAAGCAGATGGGGGCGCCGGAGGGCTTGACAGGAAGGGGGAGAGGTGGTATTCTTTGTCAAGGAATAGAACTGATGTTCTATTCCGGCGGATGGGCGTTCAAACCCTGAGGGGGCCATTTCTCTGACCATATCTTGGCAACAAATATTGGATTTATTCTACCATGCTTTGAAAAGACAAAAGAATAATGCCCGGAATCTCTGAGCTTTTGAAGCTTTCGCGATTCCGGGCTTGGTGGAGGAGGATGGATTCGAACCATCGAAGGCAAAGCCAGCAGATTTACAGTCTGTCCCCTTTGGCCACTTGGGTACTCCTCCATA
>CALXDM010000019.1 GCA_944387065.1 uncultured Oscillospiraceae bacterium | reverse complement strand
GGGAGCATAGCTCAGCTGGGAGAGCACTTGCCTTACAAGCAAGGGGTCACAGGTTCGAGCCCTGTTGTTCCCACCAACTCCTTATTGGGGTCTCATCTGTGGCGCGGTAGTTCAGTTGGTTAGAACGCCGGCCTGTCACGCCGGAGGTCGAGGGTTCAAGTCCCTTCCGCGTCGCCACGTTATGCCTCTGTAGCTCAGTTGGTAGAGCAGCGGACTGAAAATCCGCGTGTCGCTGGTTCGATTCCGGCCGGAGGCACCATGCGCGAGTGTAGCTCATCTGGTAGAGCGCCACCTTGCCAAGGTGGAGGTAGCGAGTTCGAGCCTCGTCACTCGCTCCAAATATTCCAAAAAGAAGTGTGATATCACACTTCTTTTTGGAATATCATTAGATAGCTGGCGCCATAGCCAAGTGGTAAGGCAAGGGTCTGCAAAATCCTGATGCCCCAGTTCAAATCTGGGTGGCGCCTCCAAAAAAAGGACACCAGCTGCTGGCTGGTGTCCTTTTTTCCTTTTCCACCGCCTGTGGCGGTCGCTCCCTCACTGTTTTAGCTCCCACTCGTGGTGGGCTCTACCAGGGGAGGGCCTCCCCTTCCCCACTGCGGCCTGCCCCTCATCCAGATCAGGTGGCCGCCGCCGAGGTGGGGGGCAGCTGCACCTCGGACATCAGCTCCTGGCCGATGACCGTGAGCATCTCCTCCAGCTTCTCACACTCCGCCTGGGTGAACCGCTTCTGGATGCGCTGCATAACCACATGCCGGTAGCCGTTGCTGATATTGCAGTACCGCAGGTACTTCTCCGTCACCTTCAGGTGGTGTTCCCGCTTGTCCTGCTCGGACTGCACCTTTTCCACATAGCCTTTCCGAATCAGGCTGTTGATCTTGTAGGCCGCGTTGGACGATGAGATGCCCATAAAGCTGGCAAACTCATTTACCGTAGGCCTTCCCAGGGCAAGGATGGTCTCCATGGCAAAGGTCTCCACCGTAGTCAGGCTGGCCTCCCGGTTCTGAAAGCGGGAGAAGATCTCTTGATAGAAATGCAGCTTAAACTTCGTGTACACCATTTCAAACTTCTGCTCCAACATGCTGATCCCCCCGGAATCATCCCGTTCTTCCCGCGTCGGGCCATGGGGAATCGGCCGCGCGCAAGGGTTACGCTTCCTGCTTACTCAGAGCAAAGGTCAGCTCTGCCGTCACCGCCTCCTGGCCATTCACCGTGGCCCGGGCCTGGGCCTGGGCCACCGTCCCCTTCTGCCGGGTGATGGTGCACTCCAGCTCCAACACATCGCCGGGCGTGACCTGGCGGCGGAACCTGGCGTTGCGGATGGCCCCCAAAAAGCCGATCTTCCCCTGGTGCTCGGGCAGGGACAGCACCGCCACCGCCCCCACCTGGGCCAGCGCCTCGATGATGAGCACCCCAGGCATCACATGGTACTGGGGGAAGTGGCCCTGGAAAAAGGGCTCGTTGACGCTGACGCACTTGATGCCCCGGGCCCACTTGCCCTGCTCCCCATCCACGATCCGATCCACCAGGGCAAAGGGGTAGCGATGGGGCAGGATGGCCGCGATCTCATTGGATTGAAACTGCAGCATAGCTCACTCCCCCCACCGTTTCAGCAAAACGCAGGCGTTGTGCCCGCCAAAGCCCAAAGAGTTGGACAGCGCGTACTCCACCTTGGCCGCCCGACCCTGATTGGGCACATAGTCCAGGTCACATGCCGGGTCCGGCTCCTGGTAGTGGATGGTGGGGGGCAGGAAGCCGTCCTTCAGCGCCATGGCCGTAAAGATGGCCTCCACCGCCCCCGTCCCCCCCAACAGGTGGCCGGTCATGGACTTGGTGGAACTCACCGCCAGGCTGCCGGCATGGGCGCCGAACACCGCCTTGATGGCCGCTGTCTCCCCGCTGTCGTTGAGGGGGGTGGAGGTGCCGTGGGCATTGATATAGCCCACTTGCTCCGGCTTCACCCCGGCGTCGGCCAGGGTCAGGGCCATGGCCCTGGCGCCCCCCTCCCCATCGGGAGCGGGAGCGGTCATGTGGTAGGCGTCGCAAGTGGCGCCGTAGCCCACCAGCTCCGCATACACCTTGGCTCCCCGGGCCATGGCGTGGCTGTACTCCTCCAGCATCAGCACGCCGGCCCCCTCCCCCATGACAAAGCCGCTGCGCCGCGCGTCAAAGGGGACGCTGGCCCGGTCCGGGTCGTCCCCCACGTGTAGGGCCCGCATGGAGGTGAACCCGCCGATGGACAGCGGCGTGATGGCCGCCTCCGCCCCACCGCATAGCATCACCTCGGCATAGCCGTCCCGGATGTGCCGGAAGGCATCCCCCACCGCGTTGGTGCCGCCGGCGCAGGCAGTCACCGGACAGGTGCACATCCCCTGAAATCCAAAGGCGATGGCGATCATCCCCGCGCCCATATTGGCGATGGTCATGGGAATATAGTAGGGGTTGGCCCGGTCAAAGCCCTTTTGGGTGCAGCGTACCTGCTCCCGCTCGGTCATGCCGATGCCCCCCACTCCGCTGGACAGGATGACGCCGCACCGGGTGCGGTCCAGCCCCTCCAGATCCACGCCGCTGTCCGCCACCGCCTCCTGGGCGCTGGCCATCGCCAATTGGATGAAGCGGCTCATGTGCCGGTGATCCCGGCCAGCTAGGACGACAGCGGGATCCCAGTCCTTCACCTCGGCGGCCAGATGCACCTTCTGGGCGGAGCAGTCATACTGGGTGATGGGGCCGATGCCGCACACCCCCTCCCGGGCGGCCTGCCAGCTCTGAGCCAGGTCATGGCCCAGGGGGTTGACCGTCCCCATGCCGGTGATCAATACTCTGCGTTTTTCCATAGTCGATTCTGTTCCTCCTGAAAATGATGGGTCCATCTCCCGCGCCCAGCCGGCGGAAAGGATGCGCGGCGCGTCTATCCTCCCCGCTTCCTTTCACATTGCCATGCCGCCGTCCACGCACAACACCTGGCCTGTGATATAGCCAGCCTCATCTGAGGCCAGGAAAGCCACCGCCCGGGCCACCTCTTCCGGCTGACCGGGCCGGCCCAGGGGGATCGTTCCCAGCATGGCCTGCCTGGCCCCCTCAGGCAGGGCGGCGGTCATGTCCGTCTCAATGAATCCCGGGGCCACCGCATTGACCGTGATCCCACGGCTGCCCAGCTCCTTGGCCAGGGATTTGGTCATGCCGATCAACCCCGCCTTGCTGGCGCAGTAGTTCACCTGCCCAGGGTTCCCCCGCAGGGCCACCACCGAGGTGAGGTTCACGATCCGCCCATATCTGGCCTTCATCATAGGCCGGATCGCCGCCTTCGCGCAGAGGAAGGCCCCCTTCAGGTTGGTGTCCAGCACCGCCGCAAAGTCCTCCTCCTTCAAGGTCATGGCCAGCCCGTCCCGGGTGATACCCGCATTGTTGACCAGAATGTCCATGCCGCCAAGCTCCACGGCCGCCGCCAACAGCGCGGCCGCCGCCTGTCCGTCCGACACATCCCCCTGCACCGCCCGGGCCTGTACTCCCAGCTGTCGGAGCAGCTCCAGCGTCTGCTCCGCCGCGGCGGCGTTTCCCGCGTAGGAAAAGGCTACATTCGCCCCCTGCCGGGCCAGCTCCAGGCAGATGGCCCGCCCAATACCCCGGCTGCCGCCGGTGACGGCGGCGGTCCTTCCCTGTAAACTCATCGTTTCCTCATCCTTTCAGCGCCGCGGTTAACTCCTCCACCTCGGCGCAGGTCTCCACCCCGTAGATCTGCATCTCCGGGGCGGTCTTGCGCACAAAGCCGCTCAAGGCCTTGCCCGGTCCGATCTCCACCACAGTGTCCACCCCCAGCTGAGCCAGGCGGCGGATGGTGTCCTCCAGATAGACCGAGGACTGCACCTGCCGCTCCAGCAGGGCGGGGATGGTGTCCTCCGGCCCCATCTCCCGACCCAGGCAGTTAAACAGCACCGGAAAGGCCATGGGACCAAACTCAGTCTCCCGGAACCGCTCCCGCAGGGCCTCCCCAGCGGGGGCCATGAGGGAGGTGTGGAAGGGCCCGCTCACCTTCAGGGGCAGACAGCGCCGGGCCCCTGCCTCTTTGGCCAGGGCCGCGGCCTTGTCCACAGCGGCCTGGTCCCCCCCGATAACGATCTGCCCGGGGCAGTTGTAGTTGGCGATCTCCACCACCCCTGCGTCCCCAGCCTGGCGGCACACCTCCTGGAGCCGCTCCCGGTCCAGGTTGAGCACCGCCGTCATCCCGCAGGGACGGCCCTGGGCCGACTGGGCCATCACCCGGCCCCGGAAGGCCGCCAGCGAAACGGCCTGCTGGGGCTGAAAGACCCCGGCAGCCTGCAGGGCGGAATACTCCCCCAGGCTCAGCCCCGCGGCGTAGTCCGGGCGGATGCCCCGCTCATAGAGGATGGCCGTCATCCCCACGGCAAAGGCCACCATGCATGGCTGGGTATACGCAGTCTCGTTGAGCACCCCATCCGGGTCGGAAAAGCAGACTGTCTTCAGATCAAAGTCCACCTCGGCCCCATCCAACACCTGGCGGAAAACTGGATAGGACTCATAGAGGTCGGCCCCCATCCCCGGGTGCTGGCTGCCCTGTCCGGCGTAGAGGAACGCGAGCTTCATGACCACAGCTCCCTTCCCACCGCCTGGCAGCCCTCCATGAGGGACTGGAAGATCTCCCGCAGAGGCCGGATCTCCTGCACCATGCCCGCCACCTGGCCGGCCATGAAGCTGCCGTTGTCCACATCCCCGTCCACCACTGCCCGGCGCAGGGAGCCCAGGGTCAGCTTCTCCAGCTCCTCCCGGGGGGGGCTGTTCTTCTCCATCTGGAGGTAGGCCTGGGCCATCTTGTTCTTCAGCACCCGCACCGGCGCGCCGGTGCTGCGGCCGGTGACCACCGTGTCGGTGGCCTTGGCCTTGATCACCGCCTGCTTATAGTTCTCGTGGACTGGGCACTCCACGCTGGCCAGCAGGCAGGTGCCCACCTGCACGCCGCAGGCGCCCAGGGCAAAGGCGGCCGCCATCTGACGGCCGTCAGCAATGCCGCCGGCGGCCACCACAGGCACGTCCACCGCGTCCACCACCTGGGGGATCAGCGCCATGGTGGCCATCTCCCCCACATGGCCGCCGCTCTCGGTGCCCTCGGCGATGAAGCCGTCCACCCCGTAGCGCTCCAGCCGCTTGGCCAGCACCGGAGCGGGCACCACGGGGAAAACCTTGATGCCCGCCTCTTTCCACGCCGGGATATACTTGCCCGGGTTGCCCGCCCCGGTGGTCACCAGGCTGACTCCCTCTTCCGCCACCAGCTGGGCCAGCTCGTCGATGTGGGGGTTCATCAGCATCAGGTTGACCCCAAAGGGCTTGTCCGTGGCCGCCTGGGCTGCCCGGATCTCCCGGCGCAGGGCCTCCGCGTCCATGCCGCCGGAGGCCACCACCCCCATGGCCCCCGCGTTGGACACCGCCGCGGCGAAGGCCCCGGTGGCAATGTTGGCCATCCCACCCTGGATGATGGGGAACTCGGTACCCAGAATTTCATTGAGCTTCATGGCAAACCTCTCCTTTCTCCGCATCCGCTACAAGGGCGCGCACCAGCCCGGGCCGCCCCATCACGCCAGCTCCAGCAGGGCGCCGGCCCAGGTCAGCCCACCGCCAAAGCCCACGCACAGCACCCGCTGGCCCCGGCGCACCGCCCCATCCCGCACCAACTCGTCCAGCAGCAGAGGCACGCTGGCCGCGGAGGTGTTGCCCGTATGGTCGATGTTGCCCGTGCATTTCTCCGGCGGCAGGTTCAGCTTCTTCACCGCCATGTCGATGATGCGCTGGTTGGCCTGGTGGAAGACGAACCGGTCCACGTCCTCCACCCCCAGCCCAGCCCGCTCCAGCACCTGGGTGATGCACTGGGGCACCGTCTCCACGGCAAAGCGGAACACCGGCTGGCCGTCCATATGGATGTAACTGGGAACCCCCACCGCTACTCCGGGAATCAGCAAGTTCTCCGTGTTGCCCCGGCAGCCCAGCACCGCGTGGATGGAGGGGTAGTCCTCCCGCCACTCCAGCACCGCCGCCCCCGCCCCATCTCCAAACAGCACACAGGTGCCCCGGTCGGTGTAATCGGTCACTCGGCTGAGCACCTCCGCCCCGATCACCAGGCCGAACTTCCTGGTTGCGGCGGCCAGCAGACACTGGGCGGTGTGCAGGGCGTAGACAAAGCCCGAGCAGGCCGCGTTCAAATCAAAGCACACCGTGTCCTCCCCCAGCCCCAGCTCCTTTTGCAGCACGCAGGCAGTGGCCGGCGTCAGCCGGTCCGGGGTTAGGGTGGCCACGATGCACACGCCAATCTGATCCGGGCTCACCCCCGCCCGCTTCAGGGCCTGCCTGGCCGCGTCCAGGCACAGGCCGGTATGGGTCTCCCCCGGGGCGCACCGCCGCCGGCTGGAGATACCCGTGCGGCTGGTGATCCACTCGTCCGAGGTATCCACCAGCTTGGCAAAGTCCTCATTGGTCAAAATCTCGCTGGGCACTCCAGAGCCGGTGCCCCATAACTTCAATCCACTCATGCGCGCTCCTTTCTCAGGGCATTGGCGCCCATCTGCCGGAATTTTTGATAGCGCCCGGCAGCCAGCGCCTGGGGGCGTAGCTTTTCCAGGCTGTCCAGATCCCGGGCCAGCGCCCGGTCCAGCTCGTGGTACAGCGTCTGGGGGGCCAGGTGAGCCCCTCCCTCCGGCTCGGGGATGACCTGGTCAATCACCCCCAGATCCAGCAGGTCTGCGGCGGTGAGCTTCATCACCTCACAGGCCTGCGCGCTGCGGGAGGCATCCTTCCACAGGATGGAGGCAAACCCCTCCGGGGAGAGCACCGAGTACACCGCGTTTTCCAGCATCAGCACCCGGTTTCCCACCCCCAGCGCCAGGGCGCCGCCGCTGCCCCCCTCCCCGGTGACCACGCAGATCACCGGCACTGTGAGGGCGGACATCACCGCCAGGGTGCGGGCAATGGCCTCCCCCTGTCCCCGGGCCTCCGCCTCCAGGCCAGGGTATGCCCCCGGCGTGTCGATGAAGGTGATGACCGGGCGGCGGAACTTCTCCGCCTGGGCCAGGATCCGCTGGGCCTTCCGGTACCCTTCGGGGTTGGGCATCCCGAAGCGGCAGGCCAGGTGCTCCTCCAACCCGTGCCCCTTCTGGTGTCCCAGCACCGTCACCGGCCGGCCGTGGAAGCGGGCGATGCCCCCCAGGATGCTCCCGTCCTCCCCGCATAACCGGTCCCCCCGCTGGGGGAAGAAGTCGGTGAACAGTCCCTGGATCAACTGGGCGGTACCCGGCCGATCCGGATGGCGGGCCAGGGCCAGGCGCTGGGCGGGGGTCAGGTCACGGTTGGCCATGTTCGTCCCCCCCCTTCCGGTGCAGCCCCAGCAGTTGGATGAGGGTGGGGCGCAGCTGCTCCCGGGACACGATGGCGTCCAGAAAGCCATGCTCCAGCATGTATTCCGCGCTCTGAAAGCCCTCGGGCAGCTTTTCCCCAATGGTCTGCTCAATCACCCGGGGGCCGGCAAAGCCGATCAATGCGCCCGGTTCGGCCAGCTGGATGTCCCCCAGGCTGGCAAAGCTGGCCGTCACTCCCCCGGTGGTGGGATGGGTGAACCCCGAGATGTACAGCCCACCCCGCTGGGAGAACCGCTCCAGCGCGGCTGCGGTCTTGGCCATCTGCATCAGGGACAGGATCCCCTCCTGCATCCGGGCCCCCCCGCTGGCCGAGAACAGGATCAGCGGCAGCTTGCCCCGGCCCGCCTGCTCCACCAGGCGGGTCACCTTCTCCCCCAGGGCGGCGCTCATACTGCCCATGAGGAAGCGGCTGTCCAGCACGCCCACCGCCACCTTCTGACCCCCGATCCGGCCCAAGGCGGTGACCACACCTTCCCCCGTCCCCGTCTTACGCCTGGCCTGCTCCAGCTTGGCCTGGTATTCCGGGAAGTGCAGGGGATCATTGGAGATCAGGTTGGCGTCCAGCTCTCGGAAAGTGCCCTTGTCCAGCACCAAGCTGAGTCGGTAGTAGGCACTGACCGGATGGTGATACCCGCACAGGGGACACACATAGTGGTGGCTGGCCAGCTCCCGGCGCTCCACTGACTGGCCACAGCCCGGGCAGTCCTGCCGGGCGTGGACGGGCACATGGGGACTGCTGCGCAGCGCCTTCATGGCCAGCAACTTCTGCCGGCGCTGTGCCAGGATGCTGCTCATACCTGCCCCTCCTCTCCGCTGCCGCACCAGGCCAGCAAGGTGTCCAGATGCTCCTCCAGAAACCCGGTGTTGTAGTTGCCCCGGACAAAGTCCGGGTGGTGGAGAATCTGGTGGAGCAGGTCGGTATTGGTGGCCGGCCCCTCGATCACCAGCTCCTCCAGGCTCCTGCGCATCCTGCGGATGGCCTCCAGCCGGGTGGGGGCGTGGACGATGACCTTGGCCATGAGCGAGTCATAGTGGGGGGGGATCTCACAGTCCGGGTACAGCCCCGTGTCCACCCGCACCCCAAACCCGCCAGGCAGGTGCAGAAAGCCCACCCGGCCCGGGCTGGGCCGGAAACCGTGGGCCGGATCCTCCCCGTTGATGCGGCACTCGATGGCGTGCCCCCGGAGCTCCACCTCCCCCTGGCCCACGGACAGGGGCATCCCGGCGGCAATGCGGATCTGCTCCCGCACCAGGTCCAGCCCGCAGATCAGCTCGGTCACCGGGTGCTCCACCTGGATGCGGGTATTCATCTCGATAAAATAAAATTGGTTGTCCTGGTCCAGCACGAACTCGATGGTGCCCGCGTTCTCATAGCCGGCGGCCCGGGCAGCCGTCACCGCCGCCTGCCCCATGGCGGCGCGCAGCGCTGGAGTGAGGGCCTTGGAGGGGGATTCCTCCAGCAACTTCTGGTTGCGCCGCTGGATGGAGCAGTCCCGCTCCCCCAGCTGGATCACGCCCCCATGCCGGTCAGCCAGGATCTGAAACTCAATGTGCCGAGGCCGGAGGATCAGCTTTTCCAGATACATCTCCCCGTCTCCAAAACAGGCCTCCGCCTCCAGGCGGGCCTCCTCAAAGAGGGGGGTGAGCTGCTCGGGGGCAAAGACCTTGCGCATCCCCCGGCCGCCGCCGCCGGCTGCCGCCTTGATGAGCACCGGGTAGCCGATGGCGTCGGCCACCTCCCTGGCCTGTTCCGCGCTCGTCACCGGGCCGTCTGAGCCGGGCACCACCGGCACCCCGGCCCCCTGCATCAGAGCCCGGGCCGCCGCTTTGTTGCCCATAGCCCGGATCACCTTGCCCGGAGGCCCGATGAAGGCGATGCCCGCCTGCTGGCAGGCGTCGGCAAAGTCCCCGTTCTCCGACAGGAACCCGTAGCCGGGGTGGATGGCGTCGCAGCCCGTGGCCTGGGCCACGGTGAGGATGGCCTCCACATTCAGGTAGCTGTCCGCCGAGCGGGCCGGCCCGATGCAGTAGGCCTGCTCGGCCAGCTGCACATGCAGCGCCTCCCGGTCGGCCTGGGAGTAGACCACCACCGGCTCGATGTCCATCTCCCGGCAGGCCCGGAATACGCGCACGGCGATCTCTCCCCGGTTGGCAATCAAAATCCGTTTGAACATACGCCCCTTATCCTTCCCGGTAGCGCACCAGAGGCTGGCCGAAGGAAACCAGCGTGCCGTCCCCCGCGACGATCTCCTCGATCACGCAGTCACAGGGGGCCTGCACCTCGCTCATCATCTTCATGGCCTCCAGCAGCCCCACCGTCTGCCCCTTCTTCACCCGGTCCCCAGGCTTGACGAATGGCTCCGACCCCGGCTGGGAGGCGTGGTAGAAGGTACCCACCAGCGGCGCGGTGATGCACGGCCCCTGGCCGTCGCTCCCCTCCTCGCTGGCGGCAGAGGTCGTGGAAACGGCTGGAGCGGCGGGCACGGCTAAGGTCGCCCCCCCCTTCTCCAGCTCCAAAGAAAAATCCCCCATGGTCAGCTTCATCCGCGTGGCCCCGCCCGCTTCAAACCGGGAAATCAGCTCCAAGATCTCTTGCTTGTCCATACTCTCTCCTCTCGGAAAAGGGCATCGGTGTTCACCGATGCCCCAGGCTTCTTATTCCGCGTGCGCCTTGATGTAGTTGGCCAGGTCGGCCACCGTCTTCATCTTGGGCAGTTCCTCGTCCGCGATGGTCACGTTGAACTCCTCTTCCAGCGCCATGGACAGCTCCACCGCCGCCAGCGAGTCTGCCCCCAGGTCGTCGGTCAAGCTGGCCTCCATGGTCACCTTCTCCAGGTCGCAGTTGAGGGTCTCGGCGATGATCTCGCGCATCTTTTCAAAATTCATGGGGAACACTCCTTGTCTTTTCTGGCGAATTTTTAGCTAAAATTATTTAGTTAAAATTTTTGAGGTATTTGCGATGGGCATATTGTATCAAACTGATACCGATTGTCAAGGGAAAAAGAAATCCCTTTTTGTTCTCTCCAAATTTTCGGCGAAATGCTAAATCCCACCGTTTTTTTCTTGGCTGGTTTATCCAAATCCCCCGGGACGCTTTGCCGCCGCCCCACTCCCCCCGCTGCCACTGCCACACAGGGCTTGACAAATCCCGATCCGCTCCCTATAATAGCAAGGGCATGTTCGGGGTGTGGCGAAGTTTGGTATCGCGCTTGGTTCGGGTCCAAGAGGCCCCGGGTTCGAATCCCGGCACTCCGACCAAATCCGCATCCATTGAATTTCAATGAGATGCGGATTTTTCTTTTTATCACAACGGTTTTATGGTTTTTATAACAATAATCGCTTTTCATTTTTTAGAAACAAAATTACAGATGAAATTACATATGCCTTGCTAAATGAAATAAATTCCGATTCTACCCTCGCCACTATATCAGCAATGGAAAATGGCTGGATAGAAATATACATCAATATTCCAGTCTTTTAAGGTAGTGTCAACATTTTTTCGCACTTTGGTTTGCAAACTCTGTCATGAATGAAGTCAGCCAGCAATAGAGGCGTC
>CALXDM010000018.1 GCA_944387065.1 uncultured Oscillospiraceae bacterium | reverse complement strand
ATGGTTCGTACCTATCAGCCCAAGAAGCGTCACCGCTCCAAGGTGCACGGCTTCCGCAAGCGCATGGCCACCGCCAACGGCCGCAAGGTTTTGGCCCGCCGCCGGATGAAGGGCCGCGCCCGCCTGACCCACTGATGGCGGATACATCGGGATGAAATAGAGCAGGCCGGGGCGCGGGAAGATTCCCTCGCCCCAGCGTCCGTTTGGGAACAGTCCAATCCCAACCGGGAGGAAAGGGGCGTCCCTGTGAAAAAGACGGTGTCGCTGAAGGAGAACCACCTGTTCCGCCGGCTGTATCGGAAGGGGAAAACCGTGGCGGACGGCAGGATCGCCCTTTACGCGCGGCACAATGGGAGGAAGGAGAACCGATTGGGCCTGACGGTGTCCACCAAGGTGGGCTGCGCCGTGGTGCGCAACCGGGTGCGCCGCCGCCTGCGGGAGATCTACCGCCTGCACGAGGGGCTTTTGGGCGAGGGGCTGGACCTGGTGTTGGTGGCCCGGGTGCGGGCCGCCCACAGCAGCTACCGGCAGCTGGAGCGCTCCTTCCTGGACCTGGCGGACAAGCTGGGCCTTTGGAAACGGGGGGTGGGCAAGCCGTGAAGCGTCTGCTGCTGGGGCTGATCCGCCTGTATCGGAAAAGGATCTCGCCCGGCCGGCCGCCCTGCTGCCGGTTTATCCCCACCTGCTCTGCCTATGCCCTGGAGGCGGTGGAGGTCCACGGGGCGCTGAAGGGCGGCCTGCTTTCCGCGTGGAGGGTGCTGCGCTGCCACCCCTTTCACCGGGAGCGGTCGTTCCTCTATGACCCGGTGCCCCCCAAGGGGCGCTGGCGCGTGAGAGTATCAAAGTAGGGAGGCCCTGTATGGATTTTCTGCAAATTATCATGACGCCCTTCAGCTGGCTGCTGCGGGTGTTTTGCGAACTGTTCAATAGCTATGGCATTGCCCTGATCCTGTTTACCATCATCATCAAGATCATCCTCTTTCCCCTGAACCTGAAGGGCAAAAAGGGCATGATCAAGATGAGCCTGGTCTCCGGACAGCTGCGGGAGCTGCAAAAGCGGTACGGCAACGATCGGGAGCGGTATAACCGGGAGGTCCAGAAGTTTTATGCCGAGAACAAGGTGAGTCCCACAGGCGGGTGCCTGTGGTCGCTGCTGCCCCTGCTGATCCTGTGGCCGCTGTACGCCATCATCCGCCGCCCCTTCCGGTACATGATGGGTCTGAGCGATACCTCCATCACCTCGGTGGCCACCGCCCTGGACTGGACCGGGGTGATGGGCAGTGAGTATCTTTCCGGCGCCAACGAGCTGACCCTGGCTTCCATGCTCAACTCGGGCAACCTGGCCGCGGCGGAGGCCGCCGCGGGCGGCAGCCTGTTTATCATCAACTTCAGCTTTCTGGGCCTGGACCTGTCCCAGATTCCCACCCTGCAATTTTGGCAGAATGGAGTGAGCTGGGGCTCCATCGGCCTGTTCCTCATGCCCATCTTCTCGGCGGGAATGTCGCTGTTGTCCATGATCGTGTCCCAAAAGACCAACCGGATGAACCGCAGCCAGGAGCAGGACCAGGCCGCGGCGTCCACCAACCGCACCATGATGATCATCAGCCCCGTCATCTCCCTGTGGATCGGCTACTCTATGCCCGCCGGACTGTGTATCTACTGGATTGCCAACTCCCTGCTGGGAATGGTGCAGGAGCTGTTGGCCGGCAGGATCCTGCGCAAGGATTATGAGCAGGCCCAGCGGGAGCTGGAGGAGCAGGCCAAGCGGGCCAAGCTGGAGGAAAAGGAGCGCCGGCGCTTGGCCGCCGAGCGCAAGGCGGCCGCCATCGCTGCCGGCACCTATAAGAAGGGCAAGCAAAACCAGGGTGGGGGCAAGGAGAAGGGTGTGGACGTGAGCGCAAGCCGGGAGGGCATCCGGGCCTATGCTCGGGGCCGGGCTTACGACCCCAACCGATATCCCATCACCCCTTATCATGACCCCAATGAATGGCTTGGAAAGCCTGACCAGTCCGCCAAACCTGCCCAGGAGCCGGAGGAAGCCGAGGGGCCGGCTGTCCCAGAGCGCACCCCGGAGCAGTCCGCCCAGACGCCCGTTTCCACCCCGGAGCAGACTGACCTGGAGCAAACCGCCGGGGAGCAGCCGGGTCAGCCCGCCGATCCAGAGGGATTGGAAGGGCCGGAGCAGGACGGGCAGGAGGGGTAAGCTCGGTCCAATGACGAAAGGAGTGTCTTCCCATGGAAAAGTATCTGGAAGTCACCGGCAAGACTGAGGACGAGGCCGTCGCCAAGGGGCTGGCCCAACTGGGGCTGGCCCGGGACGACGTGTCCGTGGAGATCCTGGAGCGGGGCAAGACCGGTTTTCTGGGCATCGGCTCCATCCCGGCCCGGGTGCGGCTGACCTACCAGGGGGAGGACGAGCCGGAGGCCCAGCCCGCCGCGGCCTGCCCCATCGCCCAAAGCCCGGCCCAGGATGAGGAGGCCTGCGCCGTCCCCGCCCCGGAGCAGCCGGAGCAGGACGATGAGGTTGCCCAGGCCATTGTGCGCTTCCAGACCGGCCTGTTCGCCCACATGGGGGTGCAGGCCACCCCACTGGTCACCTGGAAGGAGGATGCCTACCAGGTGGTGCTGGAAGGGGAGAACCTGGGCGCGCTCATTGGCCACCGGGGGGAGACCCTGGACGCTATCCAGCAGCTCACCGGCTATGTGGTCAACCGGGGTAGGAACCG
Source organism: uncultured Oscillospiraceae bacterium (assembly GCA_944387065.1). Taxonomy (GTDB): domain Bacteria; phylum Bacillota; class Clostridia; order Oscillospirales; family Oscillospiraceae; genus Enterenecus. The sequence goes on along the minus strand of CALXDM010000018.1, from coordinate 14,412 downwards.
CCGCTTCCGCATCCATGTGGACGCGGAGGGCTATCGGGCCCGCCGGGCCGAGTCGCTGGAGCGGCTGGCCCGTAAGACTGCCCAAAAGGCGGTGAAGTTCCGCCGCAACATGACCCTGGAGCCCATGAACGCCTATGAGCGGCACATCATCCACACCGCCCTCCAGGACTTTCCCGGCGTGAAGACCTACTCCACCGGGGCAGAGCCTAACCGCCGCACGGTGGTGGCCTATGATCCCGGCCAAATGTGAGTGAAATGGGGCCGTCCCGCCGGCAGCGGCAGGGCGGCCTTTTCTCGTGGAAGTTCTCAAGGTGGGGCGGGCAGCGCCCCAAGCTGACAGGAGGGATGCCCCATGGGCGGGAAAGAGGAGAAAGGGATGGGCCGCCCCGCCGCCCCGCTGTATGACAGCCTGAAGCGCCTGGCCGCCCGGCGGCCGCTGCGCTTTGATATGCCTGGCCATCACGGGGTGCTCTCCCCTGCCCGCCTGGGAGAGGTGGCCCTGGACTTCACCGAGACCGGGTGCACCGGCGACCTGTTCGGCCCCGGTGGAGACGACATTGAGGCGGCGGAGACCTTGTGGGCCCGGCGCTTTGGCTTTGACAGCTGTCTGTTCCTCACCGGGGGGTCTACCCAGGGGATGCACACCGGCCTGGCCCTGCTGGCGGGGGCGGGTAGCGCCGTGGCCCTGGACCGGGGCAGCCACCGTTCTGCCTACCATGCCCTGGCCCTGCTGGATCTCACCCCCCACTACCTGCTCCGCCCCTGGCTGGAGCAGGAGGGGGTGGCTGGGCCCATCCAGCCGGGCGAGGTGGCGGAAACCCTTCAAAACCACCCGGAAATCAAGACGGTTTGTATTACATCACCAACTTATTACGGAGTGTTGTCAGATTTACCCGCCATCGCCCAGGTGTGCCATGCCCACGGCGCCCGCCTGATGGTGGACGGCGCCCATGGCGCCCATCTGCCCTTCCTGGGCTATGAGGGCTATCAGGCGGCGGACGTGGTGGTCATGTCCGCCCATAAGACCCTGCCTGCCCTGGGGCAGAGCGCCCTGCTGTTTGCCAACGGCCTGACCCTGGCGCAGCTGCGGGGGATGGGGTCGGTGTACGGCTCCTCTTCGCCTTCTTACCTGCTTTTGGCGGGGTTGGACGCGGTCCGGGTCTACATGGAGCGGGAGGGGGCCCGCCGGTATGAGTACACCGCCCGGCGCGCCGCCCGGCTGCGCCGCCGCTTCCCTGCTCTGCGGCCCGAAACCGTGGCGCTGGATCCCACCCGGTTGACCCTGTCCTGTGCCGACGGCTTTGCTCTGGCCCAGCGGCTGCGGGCGGCGGGGATCTTCCCCGAGATGGCCGACCGGGGCCACGTGGTATTCCTGCTCACCTGCGCCGACGGGCCCCGGCGGCTGGCCCGGCTGGAACGGGTGCTGGGGAAGCTGATGGACCAGGGGACGGGACCCTGCCCCTGCCCGCCTCCGCCCGCCCCGCCCCGGCAGGTGCTCACCCCCCGGCAGGCCCTGTTCGCTCCTCGGAGGACCTTGCCCTTGAGCCAGGGGGAAGGACAGGTTAGCGCCGGGCAGCTGGCCCCCTATCCTCCTGGGGTTCCGGTGGTGGCCCCGGGAGAGCTTCTGGAGAAAAAACATCTGGTCTATTTGAGGGAAATAGGATATAATGAAAGTGACACAACGGTAGAGGTTGTGTCCAAGTGAAACGCAAAAGGGGGATCAAGATGAAACTGCTCATTGCCATTGTCAATCACGACGACGCCAATGCGGTGGTGCAAAACCTGTCCAGAAACGGCTTCTCCTCTACCCGGCTGTCCACCACGGGGGGATTCCTGCTGGCGGGCAACGTGACGCTGCTGGTGGGTGTGGAGGAGGACAAGGTGCAAACGGCCATCGACGTGATCCGGGAGTATTCCCACAGCCGCAAGCAGCTGATTCCCACCACCACGGAGATGAGTTACAGTTACATCCCCACCATGCCGGTGGAAGTGCGGGTGGGTGGCGCCACCATTTTCGTGGTGGATGTGGACCGGTTTGAGCGCCTGTGAACCCACTGCCCCAGACCCTCTCCCACGCCTACTTGGTCACGGGAGGCAGCCAGGCCAGCCGCGGGGCCTATGCCCTGCGCCTGGCCCAGGCTTATCTGTGCCAGGGGGAGCGCCCTCCCTGCGGGGCGTGCCTACCCTGCCGGAAGGCGGCGGCGGGCATCCACCCCGACCTGACCCGGCTGGCCCCGGAGGAGGGCAAGCGGGAGATCGGCGTAGATCAGGCCCGCGCCCTGCGGGCGGACCTGTATGTGCGCCCCAATGAGGGGCGGCGAAAGGTCTATCTCATCGACCCGGCCGACGCGCTCAACCCCGCGGCCCAGAGCGCCCTGCTCAAGAGCCTGGAGGAGGGGCCGGCCTACGCCGCCTTCCTGCTGCTGTCCGGCCAGCCAGGCCTGCTGCTGGATACCATCCGCTCCCGGTGCGAGCAGCTCACCCTGCCTCCAGAGGAGGAGCCGGCCGATCCCCAGCAGCTCCAGAAGGGGGGGCAGCTGGCCCGTCTGCTGCTGGAGGGGGACGAGCTGGCGGTGGCCGAGGGGCTGGCCGCCCTGGAGCAGGAGAAGCTCAGCGGCGGGCAGCTGCTGGACCTGCTGGCGGTGGCCGAGGGGCTGGCGGCCCAGGCCTTGGCAGCCAACCCCCGGCGAGCGGCGGCGGTGGTGCGCGCGCTCAAACAGTGCCGAGACAGCGCGGTCTACCATCCTGGCGGCGGGCATCTGCTGGGCGCCCTGGCAGCGCGGCTGTTTGGTTGATCCCCTTTTCCAAGCGCGACCAGCGATCAGAATACGGAGGAAACCCTCACATGACAGAAATCATCGGCGTCCGCTTCAAAGCGGGCGGAAAACAGTACTACTTTGATCCCATGGGCCTGCGGGTGGCCAGCGGTCAGAGCGTGATTGTGGAGACGGGCAAGGGCCTGGAGTACGGCACCTGCGTGCGGCCCAACGGCTTTGTCAACGACGAGGCGGTGATGCAACCTCTGCGTCCGGTGGTGCGCCTGGCCACGCAGAAGGACGAGCGGCAGATCGCCGAGAACCGGAGAAAGGAGAAGGAGGCGCTGGGCGTCTGCCAAAAGCTCATCCAGCGCCATGGTCTGGAGATGAAGCTGGTGCAGGCCGAGTACAGCTTTGACGGCTCCAAGATCATCTTTTTCTTCACCGCCGAAGGCCGGGTGGACTTCCGCGCCCTGGTAAAGGACCTGGCCGGGAGGTTCCGGACCCGTATTGAGCTGCGCCAGATCGGCGTGCGGGACGAGGCGAGGATGCTGGGCGGCCTGGGCATCTGCGGCAAGCCCTTCTGCTGCGCCCAGTTTTTGGACGAGTTCCAGCCGGTGTCCATCAAGATGGCCAAGGTCCAAAACCTCTCTCTCAACCCCACCAAGATCTCGGGCACCTGCGGGCGGCTGATGTGCTGCTTAAAATATGAGCAGAACGCCTATGAGGACGCGATGAAGCGCTGTCCCAAGCAGGAGTCCTTTGTGGAGTGCCCTGATGGGGTGGGTAACGTGGTGTCGGTGGACTTGCTCAAGGAGCGGGTAAAGGTGCGCCTGGAGGACTCCTCCGAGCAGCCCAAGAGCTATCGGGTCAGCGAGATCCGGGTGGTGAGAAACGGAAAGGGCAAGCGGCCGGAGGACTATGTGGCCCCGCCCAAGGCGGAGCTGGAGAAGCTGCGGTACATCCCCCCGGAGGGTGAGGGGCAAGCCGCCTTGGGCGGAGCGCGCAACCTGTCTGAGCTGCTGGACCAGTACCTGGATCAGCAGGACGGGCAGGGCGGTTCTTCCTCCCAGGCGGGCGGAAGCCGTTCGAGCAGCCGCCGCCGGCGGGGCGGAAAGCGGGAGGGACAGGGCCAGCCACAGTCCGGCAGCGCGGCTCAGGCTCCGTCTAAGCAGCGGCAGGGCGCCCAAAAGGAGGCCCAGGCAGGCCAGGCTGCAGCAGGATCCCAGTCGGGGGAGCGGAAGCGCCGCCGGCACCGTCCCCATCACCGCAAGCCCAAGCCCCCCGCCGGCGGGGAGCAGGGCAACAGCTGACCTCATAACCTCCCATGGACGAAAAAACCGCCCCGGAAGCCCAGTGGCTTCCGGGGCGGTTACTTTGAGAAGTGTTTGCAGTCCGAGCCCGATTGGGCAGGGCTGGCCCAAGGGCGATTAGCGGATCTCATAGTCCTTGCCGAACTGGAGGTCCTCAAACCGGCGGGTGGCATCGGGATCCAGCTCGGGTTGGGAGTCCAGACCTTCCCCGGCCTGGGCCTGCTCCGGCTCGGCCTGTTCCTCCGGGGCGGATTCGGCCTGCTGGGGCGTCTGGACGGAGACGGATACCGACGCCTCGATCTGCGCGGCGGGGTCGGCTGCCCGCCCCCCATCGACCTGGGCCGGGACCAGCTGATCCAGATTGTCCAGGAAGTCCAGCTCTTCCTGGTGGGCCTTTCTCAGCTTCTGCACATAGGCGGCCGTAGACTCCTGGGCTTGCTTGAGCCGGTACTCCTGGGCGACGATCTCCGCCTCCAGCTCGGCGATGCGGGCCTCGGCGTTCTCCTCGGCGTCCTTCACCAACTGGGACTTGCGCTGTTCCGCCTCGCTGACGATGGAGTCGGCCATCTGCTGGGCCGCCAGCAGGGTCTTGCGCATGGCGTTGTCGGTGGCCCGGTACTCCTCGATGGTTTCAGACAGCACCTTCAGCTTGTTCTTCAGAATGGCGTTGTCGTTGTAAAGGGCAGTGTAATCCTCGGTGAGCTGGTCGAGGAACTCGTCCACCATGGCCATGTGATAGCCGCCCAGCGTCGCCTTGGGAAAGGCGTGGCTGGCCACTTCCTGCGGTGTCAGCATCGTTCAAGCCCCCTTCGCTCAAAAGTATAGACCGTTGTTTTCCAGCTCGTCGATGAGATCGCCCAGGATCTCCACATTATAGGGGGTGATGATGTACGTGGCCAGGGCGACCTTCTTGATGGTCCCCTCGTTGGCATAGGCCACCCCGGACAGGAAGTCGATGAGGCGGCGGGCAATGGTCTTGTCCGTCTGCTCCAGGTTGAGCACCACGGTGCGCTTCTCCCGCAGGTGGTCGGCGATCTCCGAGGCATTCTCAAACCGCTCGGGCTTGACCAGCACCACCTGGAGCTGGGTGGTGGTGTGGATGTTGACCACCTTGTTGCTGCGCCGCTCGGGATCCCGGTCACGCTCCCGGTCACGGACGGACTCCCTGGTGTTCACCGGGGTGAAGTCCTCCTCATAGACATCCTCATCCTCGTCCTCATAGGGCCGGGCAAGGCGCTTGATTTCGTCTAAAAAGCTCATTGGTCAGTACTCCCTTCCTGAATTGGGGGGAACGGGCGGGCGCCGAACAAGGCGGTGCCCAGGCGCACATGGGTGGCTCCGGCGCACACAGCATCTTGATAATCATCGCTCATCCCCATCGACAAGTACACCATATCTACCCTATTATCTCCTATTTCCTTTCTTATGTCAACAGCTAACCGGGCTAAATTTGTAAAATAGGGTAGATTTTTGCCTGGGGCGGTGGCGGGCGGGGGGATGCACATCAGCCCCCGCAGGCGCACATTGGCCAGCTGGGCAGCCAGCCGGGCCATGGGGAGGGTCTGCTCCGGGGCCAGGCCGGCCTTGCTCTGCTCACCGGCAAGGTTGACCTCCAGCAGGAGCTGCTGCACCACGCCCAGCTTTTCCGCCTGGCGCTGGATGGCCAGCAGCAGCTTTTCCGAACCCACCGAGTGGATCAGCTCCACCCGACCCACCACAAACTTGACCTTGTTGGTCTGGAGCTGGCCGATGAAGTGGACCTGGGCGCCGTCGTAGGCTCCGGCAGCCAGATGGGCGGTGAACTCCTGCACCCGGTTTTCCCCGCACACGGTGATCCCCGCGGCGATGGCCTGCCGGATGGTGTCGTCCGTCTGGGTCTTGGTGGCGGCCACCAGGGTGATCTCCCCCGGGTCTCGGCCGCAGCGCCGGGCAGCCTGGGCGATGCCGGCGCGGACAGCGGCCAGCCGCTGGGCAATCAGATCCATCACCGCACCACCTTTCCGTCGTACAGCCCCGAGGAGCTCAGGATGACCTCGTCCCCCGGCCGCAGCCGGTCGGCGGCGGTCTCGTCCACGGGCTGGACTAAGTAGAAGGTGTCCCCGGTGTAGATCACCTCCACCTGCTTGCGCTCGGCCTGGCGGCCCACCACGGTATACACGAAGTAGAGGTTGCGCTGGCCCACGCTGCCGTCCTCCCGCTCCACCTCCTGGGTCTCCACCCGCAGGGCCCGGCGGGGGATGCGGATGCCTTCCACGGTGTCCGTGACCAGGCTCACGCGCTGCACCCGCAGCAGCGAGGTGTCGGATAGGCTGGAGCGGGCGGAGAAAATGGCCAGCGTCTGTCCCTGGTCAGCCTCCAGCCGCTCCAGCTCCATGGACACGCTGCCGTAGAAGTCTCCGGAGAAGGAGAGGATGTAGTCCGCCCCCTCCACCAGGTGCAGCTGCTCGCTTTCGGGGAACAGGGCGGCAAAGTACCAGGTGGAGTCGGTGATCAGCTTGCCGATGGAGCCGGCGGCGGGCTCGGTGTCCAGCTCCAGCCACTGGGACAGCTGCTGGGCGGTCAGGTTGTCCAGCCCCTGGGGGGTGACCAGGGACTCGTATCCGTCCACCTGGCCGGAGAAGGTGCCGGCGGCGGGCGCGTAGATGGTCTGGGCCACCTGGCTGAGGGAGCGGCTGAGCGCGTCCCGCTGGGCCTGCTTGTCCGCAATGAGCCGTTGGATCTCGCCGGAGCCGACGTAGGCATAGTCCCGCTGGAGCACCGCGGTGCGCAGGTTGAGCACCGAGTCCTCCAGGTCGGACAGGTCGCCGGTGACGGACAGCCTCCGCAGGTTGAGGATGGAGCTGACCACCTGCTGGTCCAGCCGGGTCACGTCCACCACCTGGGTGCTGGTGGACTGGGCGTACTCCAGCTGTTCGATCTCGGCGTCCAGGGTCTGGATGGCCTGCTGGGTGCTCAGGGCAGAGGCGTCGGAGTAGACCAGGGCCACCGTGTCGCCCGCGGCGGCCTTCTCCCCCTCGGAGAGCACCAGATCCACCTGATCTCCTGCGGCGGACAGCACCCGCTCCTCCCGGATCAGGATGCCGGTGGTTTCCACACCGTGGTTGACCGCGTCGGTATAGGCCACGGCGGTGGTCAGATCCTCCTGGAAGCCGCGCAGCAGGTAGATGCCCAGGTAGACCAGCACGCCGATGCATAGGATCCCGATCATGATTTTGGTGGCAAGGGTGCTCTCTTTCATGGCGAAACCTCGATTCCCGCCTCCCCGGCCCCGACCCAGGGCGGAACCTTACGGCTGGTCCATGTTCACCGGGTGCTCTGGGGCGATGGTGGAGATGGCGTGTTTGTAAATGACCTGCTGCCTGCCGTCGGACATCAGCACCACCACATAGGGGTCAAAGGCGGTGATGACGCCCCGCAGTTGATAGCCGTTCATCAGAAACAGGGTGACTCGGGCGGCTTGGCGGCGGGCGCAGGTGAGGAAGGTGTCCTGGACATTGGGCTGACGGCCCACGGCAACGGCGGTGAAACTCATAACTGTGCACTCCTTTTTCGTTGGCCGGGGGGAAAGGGCCCGGCGAAAATCTGCCGGAACGAGTTCCGGGAGTGCGGTTATTGTAAGCCAGAGTCCAGGATGAGTTCTGTCGAAAATGCGAGGGCAGAGGAAAAAACTGCCCCTTCCTCCCAGAGGAACCAATGGGCCTGTGGGTCCCGGCGGAACCAGGTAAGCTGCCGCTTGGCATACTGCCGGGAGCGGAGCTTGACCTCTTCCGCTCCCTGCTCCACCGGGCGCCCGTCCCGAATGGCGGCGGCCAGTTCCTTGTAGCCGATGGCCTGCATGGCGGTGCATTGGGGGGACACCCCGGCGGCCAGCAGGCTGCGCACCTCCCTCTCCAGCCCCCGAGCCATCATCTGATCCACCCGGCGGTCGATGCGCTCCCACAGGGCGGGCCGCTCCCGAAAGCTCAGGGCGATGGTGAGGGGGGTGTAGCGGTTGGGCAGGGCCCGGCTCTCCCGGTTGTGCTGGGACAGGGGCTTGCCGGTGGCCAGATAGACCTCCAGGGCCCGGATGATCCGCTTGGCGTCGTTGGGGTGCAGTCGGGCGGCCGTCTCCGGGTCGACCTGGGCCAGCTGGTCCCACAGGGGGGGGAGCCCCTCCTCCCCCGCCCTGCGCTGAAGGGCCTGGCGCAGGCTGCCCTGCCCGGGGAAGGGGGGGAAGCGGCGCCCGGCGATCAGATGGTCGATGTACAGCCCCGTCCCCCCCGCGATGATGGGCAGCCTGCCCCGGGCGAGGATGTCGTCCACGATGGGCACGGCCTGGGCCACATAGCGGGCCACGGAGTAGTCCTCCCCCGGGTCGGCCACGTCCATCATGTGGTGGGGGACGCCTCCCCGCTCCTGGGCGGTGGGCTTGGCGGTGCCGATGTCCATGCCCCGGTAGACCTGCATGGAGTCGGCGCTGACCACCTCTCCGTGAAACCGCTGGGCCAGGGCCACGGCCAGGGCGGTCTTGCCCGTGGCGGTGGGGCCGCACACCACCAGCACGTTGGGGGTCATGGTAGCCCCTCCTCACACAGCTGGGCCAGGCTCTGGCTCCGGGGGCCGGGGGCCAGGTAGCCCAGCCCGTCCCGGGCAGTGAGGGCCAGCGCGCCCAGGTCCAGCAGGAAATGGGTGAAGAGCCGGCAGTTGCGCTCGATCCGGACGGCCAGGATGGGGTCGCTGGAGCGCAGGGCGAAGTGGGCGCTGACCGCCTGCATCAGCTCCCCCCAGGTCATGGGCCGGGTGACCAGGGCGCGGATATCCTCGGCCCGGTCCAGCATCAGCGCCCGGGTGGCCCGGGCCGCATCGGCCAGCGCCGTGCCGGGGCCCGTCCCCCGGTGGGGGACGAGGTAGGCCTGGCAGCGGACCTGCTCCAGGCGGCGGGCGCTGTCCAGCATCCCCTTCAGGTCCAAGGCGTAGGGCAGCTTGGAGCGCAAACCGGGGCCGCAGAACACCCCATCGCCGGTGTAGCACACCCCGTCGGGGGTGAGCACGCTGATATGGTCCAGAGAGTGGCCGGGGGTATGCAGGATGGAGAAGTTCACCCCGCAGAAGGAAAAGGCGTCCGCCTGCTCCGAGACAGGGCAGTCCACAGGGCAGGCCATGTCCCCGTACTCCTGGGCGACGGTGCCGGGGGAGTAGCAGGACTGGTACTGGCGCAGGGCGTTGACGCCGCGGCACAGGTGGACCTCCCCGGCGGGGGCGGCCACACGGCAGCCGTAGGTGTCCCGCAGCCAGCGGTTGTTGATGCTGTGGTCGATGTGGATGTGGCTGGACAGCACCCCCACCGGGGTGAGCCCCGCCTGGTCCAGGGCGGCGGCCAGGGCCTGCCGCTCGTGGCGCTGCCCGCTGTCCAGCAGGATGCACCGCCCCTCGTCCAGCCGGTACAGGCCCATGAGCTCCTCCCCCTCCAGCACCCAGGTGCGGCCCAGCAGCTGTGTCAAGTTCAAAGGATCCACCCGCTTCCCAGCACAAGATCGTCCTCGTAGAACACCGCCAGCTGCCCTGGCGTGGGGGCCCGGGCGGGCCGGTCCATGCGCAGCCGCACCCTGCCCCCCTCCAGGGGGATGAGCTGGGCGATCTGGGCGGCGCGGGAGTGGCGCAGCCGGACGGACACCGGCCGCGGCCCATCCAGCGGGGTATCTCCCAGCCAGTTGAGCTGAGCGCACTCCACCACCTGGGCCTCCAGCCCCTCCCCGTGGGAGAGCACTACCTCGTTGCGCTCCGGCCGGATGGCGGTGACGAACAACCGCCCGGTGGAGGGCACCCCCAGGCCCCGGCGCTGGCCCAGGGTATAGTGGTGGTAGCCCTTGTGGGTGCCCAGCACATTGCCCGCCTGATCCACGAAGTTGCCAGGGGGCGGAGTACCCCCCCGGCGGTCCAGCCAGGCGGCGTAGTCCTGGTCTGGGATGAAGCAGATCTCCATGGAGTCTGGGCGGTGGGCGCTGGGCAGCCCCGCCTGCTCCGCCTCCTGGCGGACGGCGGTCTTTGGGGTGTCTCCCAGGGGGAAGAGGGCGCGGGCCAGGGTGTCCCGCCCCAGGCGGGCCAGCATATAGGACTGGTCGTTGCCCTCCGGACCCCGCAGCAGCACGGCCCCTCCGTCCCGACCCTGTCCCACCCGAGCGTAGTGGCCGGTGGCCACATACCGGGCGCCCATCTGGTCGGCCAGGCGCAGCAGGGCGGGGAACTTCACCGTGGGGTTGCACTGGGCGCAGGGGATGGGGGTGCGCCCGGCCAGATACCCCTCGTAAAAGGGCTGGCAGACGTGCCGCTCCAGCTCGTCGCCCACCTGGGCCACCTGGAACGCCAGGCCCAGGCGGCGGGCGTTTTCCGCCGCCACCTCCGCCCCTCCCAGGCCCACGTCCAGATAGAGGGCGGTGACCTCGTAGCCGGCCTGGAGCAGGCGCAGGGCGGCCACGGCGGAGTCCACCCCGCCGGACAGCCCCAGCACCACCTTTTCCCCTGCCATGCCCGCACCTCCCCGGCCAGTCCTGGTCTTGATTTACTTAACATAACACAAAATCGGGGAAAGCGCAAGAGCGGCGGCAGAAGGTCCCCCGCGCTGGGGCCGGGCGGGTGGGGGCCCGGGTCGCTGTCCTGGAAGCGGGTGGGAGGCTTGAGGAACAGAGCTGGATAAATAAAATTGCCAAATCGGATCAGGCGTGGTATAATACTCTGTCATCTTATGGGCGCCGCCTCAGGAAAACCGCTGTGTGGTTGGGGTGACCGCCGTGTATCGGGTGTGAAAATTGTGGACAATATCATTTTGATCGGTATGCCTGGCGCGGGCAAGAGCAGCGTGGGCGTGGTGCTGGCCAAAGCCATGGGCTATGACTTTTTGGACGTGGACCTGGTCATCCAGGAGCGGGAGGGGGCTGTGCTCCAGGAGGTCCTGGACCGGCTTGGGATGGAGGCGTTCCTGGACGCGGAGAGCCGGGCCATCCAGTCCCTGTCCTGCGGCCGCACCGTCATCGCTCCGGGGGGCAGCTGCGTATGCCGGGAACAGGCCATGGTCCACCTGCGGCGCCTGGGCACGGTGGTCTACCTTGCCCTCTCCCAGCGGGAGGTGGAGGGGCGCATCCATAATCTGGCCACCCGGGGCATCGCCATGGCGCCGGGCCAGACCATCGCCGATGTCTACCGATACCGGGAGCCGCTGTACCGGCGGTATGCCCATCTCACCGTGCCCGCCGACGGCCAGAGCCTGGAGGAGACGGTGGAAGCAGTTCAACAGGCTCTGGCAGCGCAGATGCGCGACCATCACTTATAAAAGAAGGACGTAATCAAGATCATGGATTTTCGAGCATTAGGTCTCATCGACCCCATCGCCAAGGCCCTGGACGAGCAGGGCTACACCAACCCTACCCCCATTCAGCAGGGGGCCATTCCCCCCGCCCTGACCGGGCGGGATGTGCTGGGCTGCGCCCAGACGGGCACCGGCAAGACCTGTGCCTTTGCCACCCCCATCCTCCAGCGCCTCAACGGCCCTGTCCCCAATCCCCGGGCCATCCGGGCGCTGATCCTCACCCCTACCCGGGAGCTGGCCATTCAGATCCAGGACAGCTTTGAGGCCTACGGCAGGCACCTGTCCCTGCGCAGCGCAGTCATCTTCGGCGGTGTGGGCCAGCAGCCCCAGGTGGACAAGATCAACCGGGGGCTGGACATCCTGGTGGCCACCCCGGGCCGGCTGCTGGACCTGCACGGCCAGGGACTGCTGGACCTGGGCCACATCGAGATCTTCGTGCTGGACGAGGCCGACCGGATGCTGGACATGGGCTTCATCCACGACGTGCGCCGGGTCATCAAGCTGCTGCCCACCCGCAAGCAGACCCTCTTCTTCTCCGCCACCATGCCCCCCGAGGTCATGGACCTGGTCAACAGCCTACTCCACGACTACGCCAAGGTGGAGGTGGACCCGGTGTCCTCCCCGGTGGAGGTCATCCGGCAGAGCCTGTACTATGTGGATAAGGCCAACAAGACCAAGCTGCTGGCCCACCTGCTGGACGAGCAGAACATCCCCTCCGCCCTGGTGTTCTCCCGCACCAAGCACGGGGCAAACCGGATCGCCCAGGATCTGAACAAGCAGGGCATCCAGGCTGCGGCCATCCACGGCAACAAGAGCCAGACCGCCCGGGTCCAGGCCCTGAACGACTTCAAGGCGGGCCGGGCACGGGTGCTGGTGGCCACCGACATCGCCGCCCGGGGCATCGACATCGAGCAGCTGCCCTGCGTGTTCAACTACAACCTGCCCGACGTGCCCGAGACCTATGTCCACCGCATTGGCCGCACCGGCCGGGCGGGGCATGAGGGCATCGCCATCTCCTTCTGCCAGTTTGACGAACGGGATGAGCTCAAGGGCATTGAGAAGCTGTTGGGCCGGGCCATCCCGGTGGTGGAGGATCATCCCTGGCCCATGGCCAACTTCGACCCGCCCCAGCGGGACAAGCGGGGCCGCCCGATCAACGCAGAGGACGCCGAGGCCCGGGCCGCCGCCAAGGAGCGCCGCCGGGCCCGGCAGTCCGGGCAGAACGCCATGCTTCCGCAGGAGGGGGAGACCGCCCCGGAGGGCGGGGCGAAGCGCAGCCGCCGCCGGAAGCGGGGCGGGGCCGCCGCAGCCCAGCCTGCGTCCCCGTCCGTCCGCCTGGATGAGACGACGGCCCAGGCCCAGCGGGAGCGCCCCTTGGGCCGTGGGGTGCGCCAGGGCAAGCTGTCCGATACCGTGCCCCAAGACCCGGCTATGCCCGTCACCGACTTTTACAAGCCCAACCCCCTGGACTCCGATGTAATCATGGACGCCACCGCCCGGCTGCTGTCCTCCTCCCGGCGGCCGTCTGCCCAAGGGCAGAAGCAGCCGGGCCGGGCCGCCCGGAAGGAGCAGCCCGCCCGCCAGGAGGGGAAGGCCCGGCAGGCCAAGCCCGGCCGGTCCGGCGGCGGCAAGGCGGCGGCCCAATCGGTGCTGCCCCCTTCCCTGTCCAGAAAGCGCAAGCGCCGGCGAGATGACCGGCCTCGCCCCATCGAGGCCCCCCTGCGCTCCAACCGCCAGAAGGACTCCACCCAGCACAAGAGCTTGATGCGGCCCTATTATATCGGCCATGACGAGGACTGACCCCGGCACAAGGGGCAGAGCGAACAAGCGCCGCCATCCCCTGAGATGGGTGGCGGCGCTGCTGGTGCTGCTGGCGGCCGGCTGGTTCTGGCTGCAGTGGCAGCTGTGGGGCCTCCAGGTCACCGTGACCCAGGTGCCGGTGGACGGACTTCCCGGGGGCTTTGAGGGGCTGCGCATCGTGCAGATCTCCGACCTGCACGGTCATGAGTACGGGCCCGGCAGCCAGGACCTGCTGGAGCTGGTGGCCGAGCAGGAGCCCGACCTGATCGCCGTCACCGGCGACCTCATCGACCGGGAGAGCCAGCTGGAGATGGTGCCCGCCCTGGCCCGTGGGCTGGCGGCCATTGCCCCCACTTACTATGTCACCGGCAACCACGAGTGGGCGGTGGGGAGCGTGCCCCGGCTGAAGGGTGTGCTGGCCGAATGCGGGGTCACAGTGCTGTCCAACCAATATACGGTGCTGGAGCGGAACGGGGCCAGCCTGGTGCTGGCGGGGGTGGACGACCCCAATGGCTATGCCGACCAGAAGACGCCGGAGGAGCTTTACGCCGAGATCCAGGCAGAGGGCCAAGCGTCCTGCATCCTCCTGCTGGCCCACCGCAACGACCGCTTTGACCAATATGCCGTAGCGGGTTACGACCTGGTGATCTCCGGCCACGGCCACGGCGGCATCGTCCGGCTGCCCTTCACCGACGGCCTGCTGGGCACCAACCGGGAGTTCTTTCCCACCTGGACGGCGGGGGTGTACACCCTGGGGGACAGCACGCTGTTTGTCTCCCGGGGGCTGGGCAACAACACGGTGCCCATCCCCGGATTCCGGCTGTTCAATCGGCCTGACCTGGCGGTGCTGGAGCTGACGGCGGGCGGGGTGCAGGGAACTGGAGACAAAGGAGCGCCATGAACTACAACGCGGGACAATTTGACATCGCGGTGATCGGGGCCGGGCACCCTGGGGACCCGCGCAGCGGGGCGGCGCGGATGCGCCGTACGAGGGTTTTGCCGGAGGCAAAACCTCGGCGCAAGGCGGAATTTAGTTCCGCCGCGCAAGAAAGAGCCCAAGGGGGAACCCGCGGGCCCGGCGGGGTGCAGGGAACTGGAGACAACGGAGCGCCATGAACTACAATGCGGGACAATTTGACATCGCGGTGATCGGGGCCGGGCACGCGGGCATTGAGGCTGCCCTGGCCGCCGCCCGGATGGG
>CALXDM010000017.1 GCA_944387065.1 uncultured Oscillospiraceae bacterium | reverse complement strand
CTTCATTCTACCAGAGATCTGCAAACCATGTCTTCTTTTATCCTCTTTTTAATTTGCGAAAATTATTGTACCTTATCCCTCCGGGTACGGCGGCAAGTCTGCCGCATCAACGGGGAAGTGGTGGAAGCACCACTGAAAACGAAAAACGCCTACCGTACCCTGCCTCTGGCAGAGGATACGGTAAGCGTTCTGAAAGAACAGAGAAAGAAAGTGGGCAACAGTCCCTGGGTGTTTCCGTCCCCCAATGGTGGGCCGATCTCCCCGGACAGTGTGCTGCATATGCTCCACCGGGTGCTGAAGCGGGCAGGGCTGCTCAAGGTACGATTCCACGACTTACGCCACACCTTCGCCACTCTGGCCTTGCAAAACGGGGTGGATGTGAAAACAGTGTCCGGGATGCTGGGCCACTTCTCCGCAGGCTTCACCTTGGACACCTACGCCCATATCACCAGCGCAGCCCAGAGGCAAGCGGCACAGACCATGGGGAGTGTACTAGCGGGGACGGTGCATACTTGACTGTGCGTGAATTCCCATATTCTTAGGGGCTCAATAACTTTACGGGGGTTGTGTGGCTACTTGCGTGGCTCACGGTTTGATAAGGATAAAGGGTCTTATAAAGAGAGTATTAAATCTGCTGAATTATAATTTATCAAAAAACCAGGAGAGTATGTTGGGTACAGTCATAGAAAAGTTCCATAGAATATGAATTCCGATTGGGTAGACAATATTATTTGTCTTATAATAGGATATACCACAGGATAGTCCCAGGCAAAGAAGTACGGTAGCGTTGATTAGTTCAAGATAAAGTGGCTGAGAATAAATATTAACATGTAGAATTGCATAAATTATTGTGGAAAAAGCTACGGAAATCCCAGGGCTTTTTGTGCGATTGAGACTGAGCCTTAAAATAACGCCTCTACACAAAATCTCCTCATAGATTGGGGCTAGGATTACTGAAATAATGGCTGAATAGACTGATGGTATTGAACCATCCCGTACATATGACACTCCGCACAGCCGGAATATTAATGAAAGCCCTGCTGCACATAGTAAGGTCAGGACGGTGATACAGAGAATTTCGTGAAAGTTTTCTTTGGAAGTCCTTTGTAGACCGAACCGCACTTCCGGGAAAAAGAGGGCAAGCGACAATAGTGTGACCACCAGATACACCAAAAAAGTCACAGTTTCACTTGATGCACCCTGTTCATTGTTGATCAGGACCTGAATAATTGTACTGTATAAATGTAAACATGCCATAAAGAAATTGATTATGACTGCAATATATCTAACATATAGTTTCAATTACCCTGCTCCTTTGATTTTGTCAGCAATGGGGGCAAGTTTTCGAGAAATTTGAACAAACGCTCTGTCTCTGCCACCGTCAACAATATCTGGCGAGAACAGTGAAAGCGCCTTATGCCCTCCTCTGATGGTGTATTCAATGATGATTTTATCCATTTTGGCCCCATACAATGAAATTTGTTCATAACTAGCGTTCATAATCGCACGTTTAGCCATGGTTATTGTTTTGTTTCTAAGGATAAAAATTATGGACTCATCGGAGAAACGCACTTTGCTCGTACGAAAGATAAGAAAAGGAAAGATACGATACACGATTTTGAACAACACGGGTGAAAGGCAAACCATGATGACCACAGAAATAAGTACAAACAAAAATGCGTTAACAGCATCTCCCCAAAGGTAATACTCAACAGGGGACAAAATAAACCAAACCGGAATTACCATGCATGCACGCAACACTATATTCTGATGCTGAAACTCTATTTCCATCTCTGTAACCACACCCTTCTACTGAAAATTCTAATACAAGCAAATTTTAACATATGACCAAGACAATTTCCATACTAGAAAGACCATCCGGCGCAGGATAAGCAAATTCTATTGTGACAGTCGAAGTGAAAACTTCCATGTCTCCAGCCCTAACCGCTCCAAACTCCCGTATGGGTCAAAATCTGGGTCAAAGTAAAACTCCAAAAATCAAGCAACCGAAAAAGTGCAGAGAAACAAAATAAAACCGCCGGAATCTTGCGATTCCAGCGGTTTTCTGGTTGCGGGGGCAGGATTTGAACCTACGACCTTCGGGTTATGAGCCCGACGAGCTACCAAACTGCTCCACCCCGCGATAGGAAGATTGGTGCCGGAGACCGGGGTCGAACCGGCACGGGATTTCTCCCACGGGATTTTAAGTCCCGGGCGTCTGCCAATTCCGCCACTCCGGCTCATTTGGCACTTCCATATGATAGCATACCCGTCCCTCCCTGTCAACCCCCCGCCGCAGGAAAGCCTTCCCCCTTTTTCGCCATTGCCAGCGCCCCATCCCGATGCTACAATGTGCTTAGCCGGCGGCCTCCCAGCTGCCGATTCCGGGATAGGAGGGAGCCCCCATGCACAACGAACTGACCCAGCAGGACCTTGCCCTGATGCGCCAGGAACTGGACTACCGACGCACCGTCCTGCGCCCGCAGCTGCTGGAGGCGGTCAAGACCGCCCGGGCCTTTGGCGATCTGAGTGAGAACTTCGAATACAAGGCCGCCAAGCGGGAAAAAAACCGCAACGACAGCCGGTGCCGTTACCTGGAGAACATGATCCGCACCGCCGTGCTCATCTCCGACCGGTCGGAGGCTGGCACGGTGGGGCTGTACGACCACGTCACCCTCTACCTGGTGGACGAGGAGGAGCAGCTGCAGTGTCAGATCGTCACCACCATGCGTCAGGACACCCGGAAGGGCCTGATCAGCAAGGAGTCCCCAGTGGGCAAGGCTGTGCTGGGCCGCCGGAAGGGGGAGCGAGTCACCGTCCAGGTCAACGAGCAGTACAGCTACGAGCTCATCATCCAGGACATCCTTCCCGGCCGGGATGACGGCCAGGTCCCTCTGACGCGGTTTTGAACATTAGCCCCCGGCCTGGCGCTTCCCTGCCAGGCCGGGGGCTTCCCCCATGTTTATGGATGGCGGATATTCAGCACCTCCATGGGCACCGGCTCCTCATAGACGCCCAGGCTGTTCACCAACTCCAGAACCGCCTCATCGTCCAGCTCATAGTAGGGGGAGATCCACTCCCCCGGCAGGGTGGCCGAGCTCAGGTTGGCGTCCAGATCCATGCCCACCGCCTGGGTGGCAAAATAGATCATGGTGTCCAAAGGCATATCGCTCTCCACATAGGTGTTGAAGATGTTGATCAGCGATGTGGCCTTGGTCACGTTGGACAGGGTGATGGTCTGGCTGACCAGGGCGGACAGGAAGTCCCGTTGGGTCTGCACCCGGCCGATGTCCGCGCTGGGATAGCAGCTGCGGCAGCGCACCACCCCCACCGCCTGCTGGCCATTGAGCTTCTGATAGCCCGCCTGGATATGAATATACAGATTCTGATAGGGGTCCTCATAGTCCATGTTCACCGGCACATCAAACCACACCCCACCGATCTCATCCACGATGGCCTGGAAGGCGTTCAGATTGATGGTGACGTAGAAGTCTATGGGCACGCCCAGTATCTCCGACACCGTCTGGCGCACCAGCTCCACCCCGCCGGAGCTGTACGTGGCGTTGATCTTGCTGTTGTACCCGTTGCGCAGCACCAGAGTGTCCCGGGGGATGGACACCAGCGAGGCGGTCTTGTTCTGGGTGTCGAAGGTGCCCAGCATGATGGTGTCCGAGCCACCCATGTCCGCCACCCCCACCAGCAGGCAGGTATACACCCCTTCCCGCCGGGTGAGCACCTGGGTCCCGCTGGTTTCGGAGCCAGCCGCTCCGTTGTCCTCCTGGCCGCTGGCCACCGGGGCAGGGGTGAGCACCACCTGATCGGCCACCTCTGGGGGCCGGATCAGCAGGCGGAAAGCGGCATAGGACACCACCACCAGCATGGACAGGATCACCAGCATGAGGTAGAGCACTTTCACTAGGCGCAGCAGCGGGGAGCGCCGGCGCCGCCGGGGTTTGGCAGTTGAGGCCATGGGAACCCTTCCTTTCGGGCAGGAGATTGCGCGGGGATCGGACGTAGTCGAATTATGTAAACTTTTGCCCTTAGTATACCCAATCTGGGGAAGAAATGCAAGGGCCTTCGCCTTAATTTCATAATTTTTTAATGATTTCCCCCCTCTTTGGGCGGCTCTGGGTCACGTTTCCCCGGGGTTGACAACCGCTTCCTCCCCCTCTATAATAACTTTTGTTCCAAATGATACAGTTTTGAGGTGTCGCTATGGTCCCGCAACAGGTGAAGCACCATCCGCTGCTGTGCCGGGTTGGGGAGCCGCTGCGGGCCCAGGTGCTGGCCACAGCCCAGCTGCTGGAAGTGGCCAAGGGGGAGACGGTGTATGACCGGCGGCGCTTTCACCGCTGCCTGGGCATCGTGCTCCAGGGCCGCATCCAGGTGCGAAAGCAGAGCCTGCTGATGTCCACCCTGCTGGAGGGAGATGTATTCGGCGCCGCCGCCCTGTTCAATGCCAGCCCGGATTTCCCCACCACCATGACGGCCCTCTCCCCCTGCAAGCTGCTCCTCATCCCCCAGGAGGAGGTGAGGCGGATGCTCCGGGAGTGCCCCGCTTTTGCCGAGGACTATGTGGGCTATCTGTCCCAGCGCATCCAGTTTCTCAGCGCCCGGCTGGGCGCGGTGTCCGCCGACAGCGCCCAAGAGAAGCTGGCCCAGTATCTGCTGGGCGCGGAGGGTGGCCGGGGAGAGGTGTGCGTCTCCGCCACCCGTCTGTCCGCCCTGATCGGCGTGGGCCGGGCCACCCTGTACCGGGCCTTCGCGGCGCTGGAGCGGGCGGGGGCCATCTGCCGGGAGGGCAAGACCATCCGGATCCTAGACCGTACAAAGCTGCAATTTTGAAGAAGAGGGGACGATCCATCATGAAAACACGCCATCTCACCGGGCTTCTGCTGGCCCTGGCCCTGGGGTTCACCCTGGCCGCCTGCTCCCCTTCCGGGGCCCAGCCCAGCGCCAGCTCCGCCCCCAGCGCCCAGTCCACCGTGGGCCAGGCCCGGGACACGGTGCGCCTGGCCGTTCTGTCCGGCCCCACCGGGGTGGGGGCGGCCAAGCTGATTGCCGACAGCCAGGCCGGCGACACCGCCAACGACTACGTCTACACCATCGCCAACGACAACAACGAGCTGGTCGCCGGCCTGACCGGCAGCAGCCCTAGCTTTGACATCGCCACCGTGGCCTCCAACTTGGCGGTCAACCTCTACAACCGCACGGACGGGGAGGTGAAGATCATCGCCCTGGGCACCCGGGGCGTGCTCCACATCCTGGAGAGCGGCGGGAACGAAACCGTCCAGTCCGTGGCCGACCTGGCCGGCAGGACCATCTACGCCACCGGCCAGGGGGCCAACCCGGAGTATATCCTGCGCTACCTGCTGGAGCAAAACGGCCTGGACCCGGACACGGATGTGAACCTGGTCTTTGCCGAGCCCTCTGAGATCACCCAGCGGCTGATCACCGGCGAGGCCGAGGTAGCCATGCTCCCCGTCCCCGCCGCCACCGCCGCCATCCTCCAAGGGGAGGGGCAGATCCGCCAGGCCATCGACGTCACCCAGGCCTGGGAGGAGATGGACAGCGGCAGCCAGCTCATCATGACCGCCGTGGTGGCCCGCACCCAGTTCCTGGAGGACAACCCCGAGGCGGTGGCCGCCTTCCTGTCCGAGTATGAGGCCTCCATCCAATACGTCAACGACAACCCTGAGGAGATGGCCCAGACCATCGCCGATCTGGGCATCACCCCCTCCGCCGCCATTGCCCAGCAGGCCATCCCCCAGTGCCACCTGGTGTATATTGATGGGAGCGACATGATCTCGGCCATCTCCGACTACTTCATGGTGCTCTACTCCATTGACCCCACCTCGGTGGGCGGCTCCCTGCCGGACGACGCCATCTATTATGTCCCGTGACCGGCTGAAAAAAACGATCCGGATTGCCATCCCCCTGGCCTTTTGGCTGGGGGTTTGGCAGCTTGCAGCCCTGTGGGTAGATCTGGAGCTGCTGCTGCCCGCCCCCCTGGTAGTGTGGGACAGCCTGCGCACCCTGGCAGTCACCCAAACCTTCTGGCTCTCCGCCCTGTTCACCCTGCTGCGGGTGGCCCTGGGGCTGCTGGGCGGCTCCCTAATGGGGGTGCTGCTGGCCTTTCTCACCCATTTTTCCAATTGGGCCAGCCTGCTGCTCTCCCCCGCCATCCGGGTGATCCGGGCCACGCCGGTGGTGTCCTTCATCCTGCTGGTCTACCTGTGGGTCGCCCGGGCCAACATCCCCGGGTTCATCGCCGGGCTGATGGTGCTGCCCGTGGTGTGGGGCAGCGTGTCCAGCGGACTGGCCGCCGTGGACGGGCAATTGCTGGAGCTGGCCCGGGCCTACCGCTTCTCCCCCTGGAAGACCCTGCGCCTGATCTATCTGCCCTCCCTGCGCCCCCACTTCACCGCCGGCTTCCTCACCGCCTTTGGCCTAGCCTGGAAGTCGGGGGTGGCCGCGGAGGTGCTCTGTCCCCCCCGGCTGGCCATCGGCGCCCGCATCCAGCAGGCCCGCCTGTCCCTGGAGACCGCCGACCTGTTCGCCTGGACGCTGGTCATCCTCGCTTTGTCCCTGGCGCTGGAAGCCCTGCTCCGCCGGGCTCTGAGGAGGGGGGTGGAGGGCCCATGACGGTGTGCCTGCAAGAGCTGTGCCTCTCCTATGGGTCAAAGCCGGTGCTGGACCACTTCTGTCTGGAGCTGTCCTGCCACGGGCTCACCGCCCTCACCGGCCCCTCGGGGTGCGGCAAGACCACCCTGTTGCGGGTGCTGGCCGGGTTGACCCGGCCCGCCTCCGGTCAGGTGGAGGGGGTTGACCCTACCCACACCGCCTTCCTCTTCCAGGAAAACCGCCTGCTGCCCTGGCGCACCGTGGAGCAGCACATCCTGGACGTGCTCCCCCGGGAACGGCGGGGCCAGGCCCGGGACTACCTGGCCCTGGCCGAGCTGGAGGGGGAGTCGTCCGCCCGTCCCGCCAACCTGTCCGGAGGGATGGCCCGACGGCTGGCCCTGGCCCGGTGCGTGGCCCTGGGCGGGGATCTGCTGATCCTGGACGAGCCCTTTTCCGGTGTGGATCAGGCCCGGGCACTGCGCATCCTTCACCGGCTGCGCCAGCGGGGCGCCCCCGTCCTGCTGGTCTCCCATGAGCCGGCCATCCTGGCCGCCTGCGACCGGGTGCTCCGCTTTGACGGCCCCCCCCTCTCCCTGGTGGATTAACGCAACCCGGCCCGCCGCCCAGAATGGGCGGCGGGCCGGGTCTTGTTTTTGCGCGCGTCGGAGGCCGCGCCCCTTTCTTTGTTTACCCCAACACCTTGGCCGCGTGCTCCTGGGCAAACTGTTTGCTGTACAGGTCGTGGTAATAGCCTTTGCGCCGGAGCAGCTCCAGGTGGGTGCCCCGCTCCACGATCTGGCCGTCCCGCACCACCAGGATCAGGTCCGCCTTGCGGATGGTGGACAGCCGGTGGGCGATGAGGAAAGAGGTGCGGTCCTGCAGCAGGTGGTCGATGGCCTGCTGGATGAGCTGCTCGGTCTGGGTGTCGATGGAGGCGGTGGCCTCGTCCAACACGAAGATGCGGGGGTTTGCCAGCACCGCCCGGGCAAAGGAGATCAGCTGCTTCTCCCCCGTGGACAGGCGGTCGCCCCCCTCCCCCACGTCGCTGTCCCAGCCCTGCTCCAACTTGGCCACCACCGTGTCCGCCGACACCGCCCGGGCAGCCGCCTCCACCTCCTGGTCGGTGGCCTCCAGCCGGCCATAGCGGATGTTCTCCCGTACCGTGCCGGAAAACAGGTGGGGGTTTTGCAGCACATATCCGATGTTGGAGTGCAGCCACAGCTGGCTGCGCTCCCGGTAGTCCCGCCCGTCGATGAGGATCTGGCCGGAGGTGGGCTCGAAGAAGCGGCAGGCCAGGTTGACCAGAGTGCTCTTGCCCGCCCCCGTCTCCCCCACGATGGCCACGGTGGTGCCCGCCGGGATGTGCAAGTTGAAGTGGCTGAGCACATCCTCCCCCCCATCGGGATAGCGGAAACTCACGTCCCGGAACTCGATCTCCCCCCGCAGCGCCTCCCAGTTCTCCCGCTTGGGGTGGAATGCGTCTCCGTACACCGCCTCCACTTCTGGGGTGTCCACCACCTGGGGTTTTTGGTCCAGCAGGCCGGTAACCCGCTCGATGGACGCCTGGAGGGAGATGAACTCGGACAGGTTGGCCGCAATGGTCTGGATGGGCTCGAACACCCCCACGGCGTAGGTGGCAAAGGCGGACAGAGTGGCGATCTCCAGCACCTGCTGGGTGACCATCACGCCGCCCCGCAGCACCACGATGGCCACCGCCAGGGAGGAGCAAAACAGCACCAGGGGGACATAGACCGCGCTGAGCCGGGCCGCATGGACGCCGGCGGTGTGCATCTGGCCGGTAATGGCCCGGAATTGATCGGTGCTCTGCTCCTCGGTGCTCAAGGTCTTGGTGGTCTTAGCCCCCGAGATGCCCTCGTTAAAGGCCCCGGTGATCCGGGAGTTGAGCTTGCGCACCCGCCGGTTCCAATGCAGGATGCGCCCCTGAAAGTAGCCGGTGATCAGGGCGATGGCGGGCACGATGAGCAGGATCACCAGGGCCAGCCGCCAGTTCAGCGCCAGCATGGCCCCAAAGCTGCCCAGCACATAGAACAGCGCCCACAGCAGGTCGGACAGGTTCCAGGAGACCATGGCTGAGATGCGGTTGGTGTCGCTCATCAACCGGGCGATCAGATAGCCCACCGGAGTGACATTGTAGAAGGACAGGGACAGGGTTTGCAGATGATGGAACAGGGTCCGGCGCAGATCCCGGCCCAGGCTCATCTCAATAAACATAGCCTTGCGGGCAAACACCAGCACCGCCAGGGCCTGGAACAGGATCACCGCCAGGTAGCACAGCCCATAGGGCAGCAGCCCCCGGAGGGTGTCCCCCTCGATGAACGTGGCAATGGCATACCGCTGGAACAGGGGCAACAGCACATCCACCCCGGCGCAGGCCAGGTTGAACAGCAGCAGCAGGATCAAATGTCTCCGGAAGGGCCGCAGCAAGGGGAACAGCCGCCGCCAGATCCCCAGCTGAAAGGCTTGGGTATACTCCTGCTCGTCATAAGCAGCCATCAGTCCGTCCCCCCTTCCTCAATGAGCCGCCGGTCGTCGCTGCTCATCTGGATCTCGTAGATCTCCCGGTAGATCCCCGGCCGGGCGATGAGCTCGGCGTGGCTGCCCAGGGCGGCCACCCGGCCGTCCTCCAGCACCAGGATGCGGTCGGCCTGCATCAAGGTGGTGATCCGGTGGGAGATCAGGATCACCGTGGCCCCCTTCCCCCGCTCCCGCAGGGCGGCGCGGATCTTGGCGTCCGTCTCCGCATCCACCGCCGACAGCGAGTCGTCAAACACCATCACCGGCGCGTTCTGCATCAGCATCCGGGCGATGGCCACCCGCTGCTTCTGCCCGCCGGACAAGGTCACCCCCCGCTCCCCCACCATGGTGTCATACCCCTCGGGGAACTCGGTGATGGCCTCGTCCACGCAGGCCACCGCCGCGGCCCGGCGCAACTCCTCCTCCGGAGCGTGGGGGCGGGTGGCGGCGATGTTCTCCCGGATAGTCTGGGAGAACAGAAAGGGCTCTTGCAGCACCAGGCCGATCTGCCGGCGCAGGCAGTCCCGGCGGATCTGCCGGATGTCCCGGCCGCCGATGGTGATCCGCCCCTGGCCCTCCCCCAGGTCGTACAGCCGGTCCAACAGGTGGATCAGGGTGCTCTTGCCCGATCCGGTCCCCCCCAGCACCGCGAAGGTACTGCCCTGGGGGATGGTGAAGCTCACGTCCCGCAGCACCGGCTGGCCGGCATAGCCAAAGCTCACATGGTCAAAGACAATGTCCCCGCTCAACTTGACCTCCTGGGCCTCGGGGCCATCCTCCTCTTCAGGGGCCTTCAGGATGTAGCCCACCCGGTCCATGGACACCCCCGCCTTGCTCATGTCAGACAGCACCCGGCCCAGGGAGCGCACCGGCCAGGCCAGCGTCTCATTATAGCCCACAAAGGCGATGAACTCCCCCAGGGTCATCCGTCCCTCCACCGCCTCGATCGTGCCCACCAGGATCACCGCCATCACCTGCAAACAGGTCAGCAGGGTGCCCGAGGCCCAGTAGACGGACATCAGCCGTCCCAGCTGGATCCACAGCTGGGAAAAGCGCTGGTTGAGCCGGCCAAACCGCTCCTCCTCAAACCGCTCCCGGCCAAAGGCCCTCACCACCCGCACTCCGGTGAGGTTCTCCTGGGCGCAGGTGGTCACCTCGCCCTCCGCCTCGTCGGCGGCCTGGAAACGGTGGGAGATCTTCCGGTAGAACACCCCGGAGGACAGTCCCACCACGGGGATGAACACCAGGGAGACCAGCGACAGCCGCGGGCTCATGGAGATCATGATGGACAGGTAGAGCGCAATGAGGAACACGATGCGCACCACCTCTACCAGCTGGGTGCACACGAAGGTCCGGATCACATCCACGTCTGAGGTGCACCGCTGGATGATGTCCCCCGTGGAGTGGGCGGTATGCCAGGCAAAATCCAGGCGCTGGATGTGCCGGTACAGGTCATCCCGGATCTGCTTGACA
The DNA here is from genome assembly GCA_944387065.1 of uncultured Oscillospiraceae bacterium. Lineage (GTDB taxonomy): Bacteria > Bacillota > Clostridia > Oscillospirales > Oscillospiraceae > Enterenecus. The sequence continues at coordinate 13,455 of CALXDM010000017.1, read as the reverse complement.
AAGCCCTCCGAGCCCTTGGCCAGGTTGACCCGCTGGCCATAGGTGCACAGCCCCCGCAGGGCCGCGGCGGCCACCACCGCCCCCGCGGCGATCAGCAGCGCCCGGAGGGGGTCCGCCCGGAGCCAGTCCAGCCGGATCAGCTCCTCCAGCAGGCCGGGCAGCTCCACCCCCTCCTGCCCCAACACCGAGTCCACGGTGATGCGGATGATCTGAGGGGTGAGGGCGCTGCACACCATGCCCAGGCAGGCAAACAGCAGGGCCGCGGCGAAAAACCCCACGTTTCCCCGCAGATACCGGGACACCAGGCCCAGCTTCTCCCGCTTGGGGAGGCGAAACTGCGTTTCCATACAACACTCCTTCCCATCTTTGGCCCGCCTGCCCCCTTGTCCACAGGCAAGCAAAAAACGCCCCTCCGTTCCGGAGAGGCGCGCGTCCAGTTGCCCCGGTCTGTGACCGAATCCGTCACATCCTCCGCAGGCGCGCAGCGATTCCGTCGGAACGGCATCTGATCTTCCAATCCTGTGCCACATGGGTCCCAACCATCTCCCGCGCCCCCCTTTCCTTTGATGCCAGCCCAGTATAGTCCCGTTCCCATCCTTCTGTCAAGCCCTTTCTCCCACCTCTCCTCCTGTGGGCAATCCCATGCTTGACAGTCAGGGTGGGATTCCATACAATTAAAGAGTCCTCACAGCGCCCCCAAAGGCCACACTTTGGTATCGGCAAAGGAAGAGGGAGGGAACCGCCCCGATGAAAATCAGAGATGTCTATACTTGTCCCCTGGAGCTGACCCACGATATGATCAAGGGAAAATGGAAGCCGATCATCCTATGGCGCCTGCGGTTGGGGCCGACCTCGCTGGCCAAGCTGGAGCGCGATATTGAGGGGATCAGCCAAAAAATGCTCCTCCAGCATCTCAAGGAACTAACCGATTTTGGTTTTATCGGCAAAAAGGTCTACGAGGGCTACCCCTTGAAGGTTGCGTATTTCCTGACAGACCCGCAGGGCAAAAAGCTGTTGTCCGCGTTGGAGATCATGCAGGAAGTGGGCATCGCCTATATGTTGGATCATGGCATGGAAGGCATCCTATGTCAGAAAGGGCTGATCGCCCAGATACCCACAAAAAAGTAGGTAATTTACGGCCTCGTGCTCCCAGGGTATAATTCACTCGTAAAACATTATGGAGGTGGCCTTTATGCGAGTGATCAGCCATGGGATTGTAAATGGTGTCATTGACGACAAATATGGGAAACATGGGCCCTATCACAATGAAAATGGAATGCCCACCTATTCCCTCCCCTTTGAAGTCCTGAACGCGCCGGAAAACACCAAGTGCTTTGCCGTATTCTTGGAGGACAAGGACGCTTACCCGGTCAGCGGCGGCTTCTCCTGGGTGCATTGGCTGGCGGCCAACATCAGCCGGAACAAGGTGGAGGAGAATGAGAGCCAAACCGCCTCGGATTTTGTCCAGGGGGTAAATAGCTGGATCAGCATCCAGGGTGGCAGCCAAAGCCGGGAGCTCTCCTCTTTCTACGGCGGCATGGCGCCCCCGGACGCCCCACATACCTATGAGCTGCACGTATATGCCTTGGATTCCCTCTTACCCCTGGAGAACGGCTTTATGCTCCACGACCTATTCCACGCGATGGAAGGCCACATCATAGACCAGGACACCCTGAAAGGAGTGTACCGAAATTGAGCCTTTTAGAGGCTGTGATGTTACTTTGCTTCGGGGTGGCCTGGCCATTTTCCATCTACCGTTCCGCAAAATCAAGCTCCACCAATGGGAAAAGCTTCATTTTCCTATTGGTTCTAATCTTGGGGTACCTTGCGGGGATCTTGAACAAACTCCTGTACCACTATGACGCCGTTGTCTATCTATACATATTGAATGTACTCATGGTCTCCACAGACGCGGCGCTTTGGCTGCGGAACCGGCGGCGGGAGCGCAGAATGGAGGCCGCTTAAGCTCCCATCTCTCCCATAGCGCCTCCCTATCCCCCCAAACATCCAGCCACCCGCTGGTGAGAAAGGCCCACATCATGCCAGGCCCGAGCTGTGCCCGGCATATGTGGGCCTTTTTTCATGCTTAAGCAGCTTTCACTTCCCCTGGCCTTTTACGCCCTGTCCATCTGGCCCTTCCCAACATGTGGTCCTGATCCGCTGGGTTTCGTCGGAGCCCCCTTCCACCGCGGCAACGGAAAATCCCCCGGCCATGCTGCCGGGGGATCCTTCGCTTCCTTATACCAGCTGTACGATAGCCATCTCCGCCCCGTCGCCGCGGCGGGGGCCCATCTTCAGTACCCGGGTGTACCCGCCGTTGCGCTGGGCATACTTCGGGCCGATCTGGTCAAACAGCTTCTTGGCCACATCCTCCTTAGTCAGGTAGGCCAGCGCCCGGCGGTAGTCCGCCAGGGTGTTCTTCTTGGCCAGGGTGATCATCTTCTCCGCCATGGGGCCAACCTCTTTGGCCCGGGCGTAGGTGGTCTTAATCTGCCCGTTCTCCAGCAGATAGGTGGTCATGGCGCGCAGCATGGCGCGGCGCTGGTCGCTGGGTCTGCCCAGCTTACGGTGACTTGCCATTTCAAACTCTCCTTTGGCCTCGCATGGCGAGATCCTCTTAGATTCGTTCCGGCACCCCGCGATGGGGACTTGCGTGGGCGGTATGGAACGTTACATACATCCGCCCTGCCCGGCGGGGAGGCTTTGCCCCCGCGCCACTCAGCTCTCACGCTGCGGATAGGACATCCGGGCCGGCCGCTTTTGCCGCCCCTTACTTCGCCAACGCAATCGCGCCGCACCCTTGTTGGTTCGCAACGCCCGCTGCGCGTCAAGCTCTCCGGCGTGTCCATCCTGCCCGCGTGTCAGTTATTCTCATCGCTGGCCAGGCCCAAGCCCATCATGGCCAGCTTGTTGATAACTTCCTCCAGGCTCTTGCGACCCAGGTTGCGCACCTTCATCATCTCTTCCTCCGTCTTGGAGATCAGATCCTCCACGGTGTTGATGTTGGCCCGCTTCAAGCAGTTGAAGGATCGCACGGATAAGTCCAGTTCCTCAATGGTCATCTCCAGCACCTTGTCCCGCTGAGTCTCCGATTTCTCCACCACGGTGGCCTTGGAGCCCATGGTTTCGGACAGGTCGGTGAACAGGGTAAAGTGGTCCACCAGGATCCGCGCGCCCAGGGACACCGCGTCCCGGGCGGAAATGGTGCCGTTGGTCCACACCTCCAGGGTGAGCTTGTCATAGTCGGTGGCGTCGCCCACACGGGTGTTCTCCACGGTGTAGTTGACCTTGCGCACCGGAGTGTACACCGAGTCTACAGGGATCACCCCGATGATGGTCTGGGCGGACTTGTTCTTGTCTGCTGTGACATAACCCCGCCCCTGGGACAGGGTCAGCTCCATATTCAGCGCGGCGTCGGGGCCCAAGGTGGCGATGTGGTGGTCGGGATTGAGCACCTCCACATCGCTGTCCGCCTTGATGTCGCCGGCGGTAACCGTCCCCTCTCCAGAGGCCTCGATGTAGACCGTCTTCACCCCTTCGCTGTACAGCTTGGCGATGATGCCCTTTACGTTGAGCACGATCTCCGTCACGTCCTCCTTCACCCCGGGGATGGTGCTGAATTCATGCTGCACCCCCGCGATTTTGATGCTGGTGACGGCGGTTCCGGGCAGCGAGGACAACAGAATCCGGCGCAGGGAGTTGCCGATGGTGGTGCCGTAGCCCCTCTCCAGGGGTTCCACCACATACTTCCCATAGGTGTCGTCCCCCACGTTCTCCATGCACTCGATGCGCGGCTTCTGGATTTCTACCATATCGTGTTTACCCTCCTTTTACTGTGGCATGGCCTGCCAAAACTGGCTGCGGTATCGCGAGGGCTGCTGCATTACTTGGAATACAGCTCCACGATGAGGTTGACAGACACGTCAAAGTCCAGGTCGTCCCGGCTGGGCATGGCAACCACCTTGCCCTCCAGCGGGGCGCTCTTGCTCTTCTCCAGCCACTTGGGCGGGGCCACGAACCGCTCCTCCTCCACTAGCTTCTTGAACTTGGCCGAGGATCGGCTCTTCTCCCCCACGGCCACCACGTCATTCGCCTTCACCAGGTAGGAGGGGATGTTCACCCGTTTGCCGTTGACGGTGAAGTGGCCGTGGTTGACCAGCTGGCGGGCCTCCCGGCGGGTGGCGGCCAGGCCCAGGCGGAACACCACGTTGTCCAGCCGCCGCTCCAGCAGGGTCATCAGCTCGTCGCCGGTGTTGCCCTTCATCCGGGCGGCCTTCAGGTAGTAGGAGCGAAACTGGCGCTCCAGCACGCCGTAGATGAACTTGACCTTCTGCTTCTCCGTCAGCTGCAGGGCGTATTCGCTCTTCTTACTGCGGCGCTGGGGGCCGGGGTGCCGGTTAGTACGCTTGTTGATGCCCAGCACCGCGGGAGAAATCCCCAGTGTGGCGCAACGCTTCAGATAGGGCTGCATATTCTTAGCCATCTTGGTTTTCCTCCTTCCTGGTTACACGCGGCGGCGCTTGGGCGGGCGGCAGCCGTTGTGGGGGACGGGGGTCACGTCCTTGATCAGAGTGACCTCCAGCCCCACCGCCTGCAGGGCCCGGATGGCCGCCTCACGGCCCTGGCCGGGGCCCTTGACGTACACCTCCACGCTCTTGAGCCCGCACTGCTCCATGGCGGCGTTGGCGGCGGTCTCCGCGGCGGTCTGGGCGGCGAAAGGGGTGGACTTGCGGGAGCCCCGGAAGCCCATTTCCCCAGAGGAGGCCCAGGACAGGGCGTTGCCCTTCATATCGGTGACGGTGATCATGGTGTTGTTGAAAGAGGAGCGGATGTGCACCTGCCCCTTCTCCACGTTTTTGCGCTCACGCCGGCGCTTGATAACTTTCTTCCCGGTAGGCATGTGTCAATCCCTCCTTACTTCTTCTTGTTGGCCACGGTGCGCTTGGGCCCCTTGCGGGTGCGGGCGTTGGTCTTGGAGCGCTGGCCGCGGACGGGCAGGCCCTTGCGGTGGCGCACGCCCCGGTAGCAGCCGATCTCGGTCAGCCGCTTGATGTCCATCGCCACGTTGCGGCGCAGATCGCCCTCCACCACATACTCGCGGCCGATGATCTCCCGCAGCTTAGCCTCCTCCCCGTCGGTCAGATCCTTCACCCGGGTGTCGGGGCTGATGCCCGCCTTGTCCAGAATCTTATTGGCGCTGGTGCGGCCAATCCCGTAAATATAGGTCAGCCCGATCTCTACGCGCTTTTCCTTCGGCAGATCAATGCCGGCAATACGTGCCATATTCCTCCTGCCCCTCCTTTAACCTTGTTTTTGTTTGTGCTTCGGGTTTTCACAAATGACCATAACTTTGCCCTTGCGCTTGATGATCTTGCACTTCTCGCACATGGGCTTGACAGACGGTCTGACTTTCATATCACGAAACCTCCTGTAAATGCCTGATGGCCCCTCGCCGCCGCTGGCTTTGCGCCGCTGAGGCCGGCCCTCTGGCCGGGTCCCCTGCCGCGCCGCCCCTGTGCGCCGGCCCAGCCCCGCTCCCCCTGGAAGCTGGGGCCCAGCCGCTGGACAGGGCGTTCCCCCGGGGGCAAGGCCCCAAAGGGAAGCGGCCGTTGTCGGCTCGGTCGTGGATACTAACTGGGTATTGCGATGCGGCTTGTTGCCACGGGTCCGTTTACTTGGTGCGCCAGGTGATGCGGCCCTTGGTCAGGTCATACGGCGACATCTGCACCGTCACCTTGTCGCCGGGCAGGATGCGGATAAAGTTCATGCGCAGCTTGCCGGAGATGTGCGCCAGAATGGTGTGGCCGTTGCCAATATCCACATGGAACGTGGTGTTGGGCAGGGCCTCGGTGACGACCCCCTCCAGCTCGATCATATCGTCCTTTGCCAAAGCGTCATACCTCCCTTTCCGCCCGAAAGACCGCCAGGGCCGCCCGAAGCTCCCTGTCCCGGACGGGCTGGCCTGTTCGGACTTTTTCCATCACCGGATGGTCCCATTCCCCAACCGGGTCCACGTGCTTGGCCCGCTTTCGCTTGGGCTGGTTCACCCGGCGCCGCTTCCCGTCCGCCAGCAGCAGCCAGCCGGCCTGGGCGTGCATCACGCAGAACAGGCGGCCGCTGTCCCGCCCCCGGCGGGCGCGGACGATCTGAGCTTCCCGAACCCCCATCACCCGTCCTCGCAGACGGTGAGCACCTCGGGCTCCCCTTGGGTGATCAGGATGGTGTTTTCATAGTGGGCGGCCAGGGAACCGTCCTGGGTCACGGTGGTCCACCGGTCCTCCAGCACCCGCACGTGCCAGTCTCCTTGGCACACCATGGGCTCCACCGCCAGGGTCATGCCCGGCTGCAGGCGGGCGCCCCGTCCGGCGGGGCCATAGTTGGGTACCTCAGGCGCCTCGTGGAGCTTGGCGCCCACCCCATGGCCCACGAAGTCCCGCACCACGGAGTAGCCGTTGGCCTCCACATACTGCTGCACCGCGTGGGAGATATCAGACACCCGCTGCCCCACCCGGGCCATCTGGATGCCCTGCCAGAAGCTGCGCTCGGTCACCTCCATCAACCGCCGGGCCTCCGCGGAGATCTCGCCGCAGGCGAAGGTGGCCGCGCAGTCTCCGTGAAATCCGTCCACACAGGCCCCCACGTCCACGCTGACCAGATCCCCCTCTCGCAGCACCACCTGCTTGGAGGGGATGCCGTGGATCACCACGTCGTTGACCGAGATGCACGCCGAACCGGGGAAGCCTCCATATCCCAGGAAGGAGGGGCGCGCCCCCTGGCCCTCCAGATAGGAGCGCACCGCCTCGTCAATCTCCAGGGTGCTCACCCCAGGGCACACCATCGACCCCGCCAGCCGTCGGGCCTGGGCGGCCAACCGGCCAGCCCGGCGCATACACGCCACCTCTCTGGGCGATTTCAATGTGATCAGTTCCATGGCGTCACAGCTTCAGGGCGGCCAGCACCGCCTGGGTGGTGGCCTCGATGGTGGGCTGATTCTCTACCGGGCGCAGCACACCCCGCCGGCCGTAAAAGTCCTTGAGGGGCTCGGTCTCCGCGTGGTAGACCTCCAGACGGCGCTTGACTGTCTCCGGCTTGTCGTCCTCCCGCTGCTCCAGCTTGCCGCCGCATTGGTCGCACACGCCGGGCACCTTGGGAGGCGCGTTTTCCACATGGTAGGAGGCCCCGCAGCGATGGCAGAACCGGCGCCCTGCCATGCGCGTCTCGATCTCTTGGTCGGTGATCTCCAGGGACAGCACGTTGTCAAAGGCCACCCCTGCCTGCTCCAGCGCCTCCGCCTGGGCCATGGTGCGGGGCACCCCGTCCAGGATAAAGCCACCGGCGCAGTCGGGCTGGGCCAGCCGCTGGGCCACGATGTCGATGATGACCTCGTCGGGAACCAGCTGGCCTGCATCCATATATTCCTTGGCCTTTCGCCCAACTTCCGTGCCATCCTTGACCGCGCTGCGCAGGATATTGCCCGTGGAGACGGCGGGGATCCCCAGCCGCTGGCTGAGGATGGCCGCCTGGGTCCCCTTGCCGGCGCCGGGGGCGCCAAGTATGATCAGCTTCATGCCCTTCACCCTCTCTGGATCACTCCAGGAAGCCCTTGTAATGGCGCATCATCAGCTGGGCTTCCAGGGTTTTGGCCGTCTCCAGGGCAACGCCCACCACGATGATGATGGAGGTGCCGCCGATGGCCAAGCTGCTGCCGGCGCTAAAGCCCAGGGCCAGCATGATGTTGCCCGTGATGGCGGGCAGCAGAGCGACCACAGCCAGGTAGAGCGCGCCGAACAGGGTCAACCGGGAGATGACCTTTTGCAGGAAGTCGGCGGTGGGCTTGCCCGGACGGAAACCGGGGATGAACCCGCCGTTCTTCTTCAAGTTGTTGGACACCTCCACCGGGTTGAACTGGATGGTGTTGTAGAAATAGCTGAACAGCACGATCAGCAGGAAATAGACGATGGAATACACCAGCCCCGTGGAGTCGAAGATCTGAAGGAAGGTGTACCAGCCGGTGCCCTCTGTCTGGGCGGAGGGTACAAACATGCCGATGGTGGCGGGGATGGAGGCGATGGCCTGGGCGAAGATGACAGGCATCACCCCGGACATATTCACCTTGATGGGGATGTGGCTGGACTGGCCGCCGTACATCTTCCGGCCCACCACCCGCTTGGCATACTGCACGGGGATGCGCCGCTCCGCGTTGCTGATGAACACCACGAACAGCACCAGCAGCAACATGGCGATCACCACCAGCAGGGCCACGCCCACCAGCACCAGCCAACCCGGCACGGGCAAGTCCCGGCCACTGGTCCAGCTGTTCACCCCGCTGATGACCGAGGTGACCATGCTGGGCCCCCGAGCCACAATGCCGGCAAACAGGATGATGGAGATGCCGTTGCCCACGCCAAACTCGGTGACCTGCTCCCCCAGCCACATGACAAAGGCGGAGCCGGCAGTGAAGGCGGCGATGATGACGATGGCGGGCCACACCCCGTCGGTGGACAGCACGGACGGCTCCACCGAGCGGATCAGGGTGTAGTAACCAAAGGCCTGTAGCAGGGCGATGGCCACGGTGACATAGCGGGTGATGGCCGCGATCTTCCGCTTGCCCTCCTCGCCGCCATCCCGGGACAGGCGCTCCAGCGCCGGGATGGCGATGGTCAGCAGCTGCACGATGATGGAGCTGTTGATATACGGCTGGATGGACAGGGCGAACACCGTGGCGTAGGCAAAGGCATCGCCGCTCATCACATTGAGCAGGCCGAAGATGCTGGCCGACTGCTCCGTCATATACTGGCTGAGCAGATCCGAGTCGATAAAGGGCACTGGGATGGCGGCGCCCACCCGGAAGATTAGCAGGACGAACAGGGTAAACAGCAGCTTATTGCGCAGCTCCTGCACCTTCCAGGCGCTTCGGATGGTCTGAATCATCTCAGATCACCTCCGCCGTCCCGCCCGCCTTTTCGATCTTCTCCTTGGCGCTGGCGGAGAAGGCCTGGGCACGCACTGTGAGCTTTCTCTTCAACTCGCCGTTGCCCAGGATCTTCACCCCGTGCTCGCACTTGGAGAGGATGCCCTGTTCCAGCAGGTTGCGGGTGTCCACAGTGGCCCCGTCCTCAAACTTGTTCAGCGCGGCCACGTTCACACCCTCCAGCCGTTTGGCGAAGATGTTGCGGAAGCCCCGCTTGGGCAGGCGGCGGGTCAGCGGCATCTGGCCGCCCTCAAACCCAATGCGCACGCCGCCGCCGGAACGGGCCTTCTGACCCTTGTGCCCGCGGCCGGCGGTCTTGCCGTTGCCGGTGGCGGGGCCGCGCCCCTTGCGCTTGCCCACCTGGGTGGAGCCGGGGGCGGGGGAAAGTTCATGCAGATTCATCTTGGGCACCTCCTCAGGCTTGCTCGGTCACCTGGAGCAGGTAACCGATGCGGGCGATCTTGCCCCGGGTGGCCGCGTTGTCCGGCTGCACGGTCACATCGCCGATGGTGCGCAGGCCCAGGGCCTCGGCGGTGGCCTTGTGCTTGGCCAGGCGGCCGTTCAGGCTCTTGACGAGCTTGATCTCAATTGTCTTAGCCATGGTCGTGAGCCTCCTTAACCAATGATTTCTTCCACGCTCTTACCCCGGATGCGGGCCACTTCAGCGGGGCTGCGCAGCGCCTTCAGCCCGGCCATGGTGGCGGCCACCACGTTCTGGGGATTGTTGGTGCGCAGGCACTTGGCGCGGATGTCGGACACACCGGCCGCCTCCATCACCGCGCGCACCGGGCCGCCGGCGATGATGCCGGTACCCTTGCTGGCGGGCTTGAGCAGTACCCGGCCGGCGCCAAACTCGCCGATGATCTCGTGGGGGATGGTGCTGCCCGACAGGGTGATGGTCACCATGTTCTTCTTGGCGTCCTCAATGCCCTTGCGGATGGCCTCGGCCACCTCGGCGGCCTTGCCCAGGCCGTAGCCCACCTTGCCCTTCTCGTCGCCTACCACCACCAGGGCGGAGAACTTGGCCACACGGCCGCCCTTCACGGTCTTGGAAACCCGGTTGAGGTAGACCACCTTCTCCACGTACTCTTTGGGTTCTCTTTCAAAACGAGCCATGATCCTTCCTCCTCCCTTAGAACTGCAGGCCGCCCTCACGGGCGCCCTCGGCCAGAGCTTTCACGCGGCCATGGTACACGTAGCCGCCGCGGTCGAACACGACGGTCTCGATGCCCTTGGCCTTTGCCCGCTCGGCAACGGTCTGGCCGACCTTCTTGGCCGCCTCGCAGTTGCTGCCGGGGCCCTCAAAGCCCTTCTCCAGGGAAGAGGCGGAGACCAGAGTGACGCCCTTGGTGTCATCGATGACCTGGGCGTAGATGTTGGTCCCGCTGCGGAACACGTTCAGGCGGGGGCGCTCGGAGGTGCCGGACACCTTGCTGCGAACGCGCTTGTGACGGTGCAGGCGCTGGGCCTTGGTATTGGGTCTTTTAATCATGATCGGCACACCTCCTTCTTATTTCTTGACGCCGGTCTTACCCACCTTGCGGCGGATGACCTCGTCAGCGTATTTGATCCCCTTCCCCTTATAGGGCTCAGGGGGACGCTTCTCGCGGACGTTGGCGGCAAACTGGCCCACCAACTGTTTGTCGTAACCAGAGACGATGATCTGGTTGGGATTGGGTACCTCGATGGTGATCCCCTGGGGGGCCTCCATGATCACCTGGTGGGAAAAGCCCAGGTTCATCACCAGCTTGCCCCCCTCCAGGGCCACACGGTAGCCCACACCGTTGACCTCCAGGATCTTCTTGTAGCCCTCGGTGACCCCCACCACCATGTTGTTGAGCAGGCTGCGGGTCAACCCGTGCAGGGAACGGTTCTCCTTCAGGTCGTTGGGGCGGGAGACCTGCAGCTCGCTGCCCCGCATGGAGATGGTCATCTCCGGGTGGAAGCGTTCGCTCAGCGTACCCTTGGGCCCCTTCACGGTCACGACGTTGCTCTCTTCAATCTTGATCTCTACGCCGGCGGGGACGGCGATAGGAGCTCTACCAATTCTGGACATTCCTATAACCCTCCTTACCAGACAAACGCAAGGACTTCGCCGCCGACATGAGCCTGGCGGGCCTTCTTGTCGGTCATGACGCCCTTGGATGTGGATACAATCGCAATGCCCAGACCCCGCAGGACCCGGGGCAGCTCTTCCGCGCCGGCGTACACCCGCAGGCCGGGCTTGGACACCCGGCGCAGGCCGGAGATGGTCTTCTCCTTGCCGGGCTGCAGATACTTCAGGGTGATATGGATCACGCCTTGGGTGCCGTCGTTGACAATCTGGAAGTTCTTGATATAGCCCTCGTCCAGCAGGATCTGGGCGATGGCCTTCTTCATGTTGGAAGCCGGAACATCCACGGTGTCATGCTTGGCGTTGTTCGCGTTGCGGATGCGGGTGAGCATATCCGCAATGGGATCGGTGATTTGCATGATAGAGGTTACCTCCTGTTCAGATTTACCAAGCTCAGGCGCGGCCGGCTCGCTGCGGCGCGGCCCCTGCTTGGTACAGGCGGAAAGGTATCGAAAGTCAGGTAAAGCTTTCGACCTTTTGTCCGTCTTGCCCCGCTGCTGCGGGGCCTTCGCGGCCCGGTCCCCGGGCCAAACCGGGATCTCCCGCAAAGGAGTCCCGGCCCTTCCCTCACCGGGCGCCGGCGTGCCAAAATCCCGTACCCTCAGGCATTTCCCTGCGGTTTACGGGTTGGACACTCCCGGGCGCGTTGAGAGAAAGTCTTGACAATTCCCCGGCGCAAAAGCAATTCATTATACCCCTTCTCCCTGTCAAAAGCAAGGCTTTTTTGACTGCCAGGACGGAAAACGTGGGTGGAAACGCCGGTAAATCAGCTTCTGCCGGAACCTTTCTCCGGCAGAAGCTGATCTCTGCCTTTCCTCCGCGCCGGGCTGGCGCCCTGCGGGAAGAGCGCACCCTCACGGGCACGCTTACCAGGACGCCTTGCGCACGCCGGGGATCTGCCCCTTGTAGGCCAGCTCCCGGAAGCAGATGCGGCAGATGCCGTAGTCCCGGAGATAGGCGTGGGGACGGCCACAGATCTTGCAGCGGTTGTTGCGGCGGCTGGAGAACTTGGGCTCCCGCTGCGCCTTGAGGATCATCGATTTCTTTGCCATACGCTTCTTCCCTCCTATCAGCCAGCGGTGGTGAAGGGTGCCCCCAGGAGCGCAAGCAGCTCCTTGGCCTCTTCATCGGTCTTGGCGGTGGTGCAGATGACTACGTCCATGCCGCGGATCTTGTCGATCTTGTCATAGTCGATCTCGGGGAAGATCAGCTGCTCCCTCAGCCCCAGGGCATAGTTGCCCCGGCCGTCAAACGCGTTGGGGTTGATGCCCCGGAAGTCCCGCACCCGGGGCAGGGCCACGTTGAACAGCCGGTCCAAAAACTCCCACATCTTGTCTTGACGCAGGGTGACCTTGGCTCCGATGGGCATCCCCTCCCGGAGCTTGAAATTGGCCACCGATTTCTTGGCCCTGGTGACGATGGGCTTCTGCCCGGTGATGGCGGCCAGATCGCCCACCACGGACTCCAGCACCTTGGCGTTGTCCCGGGCCTCGCCGCAGCCGCAGTTGACCACGATCTTGTCCACCCGGGGGATCTGCATCACGGATTTGTAGCCGAACTTCTGCATCAGGGCAGGAGCAACTTCGGCGGTGTACTTTGCCTTCAAATTGGGATTGGCCATTGGTAACTCCTCCTCCTTTTCAGATTTCGGCGCCGCAATGCTTGCACACGCGCACCTTCTTGCCCCCCTCCACCTTGTGAGCCACGCGGGTGGGCTTGTCGCACTTGGGGCACACGGCCATCACCTTACTGGCGTACAGGGGGATCTCCTTCTGAATGATGCCGCCCTCCTCGCCCTGACGGCGGGGCTTCTGGTGGCGGGAGGCCAGGTTGACCTTCTCCACTACCACCTTGCGGGCCTCGGGATCCACCGAGAGAACCTTGCCCCGCTTGCCCTTGTCCTTGCCGGACAGGACGACGACGGTGTCGTTCTTCTTCACGTTCATACTCATACCTCGTTCCCCCCTTACAGGACCTCGGGCGCCAGGGACAGGATCTTCATGTAATCCTTGTCCCTCAGCTCCCGGGCCACTGGGCCAAAGATGCGGGTGCCGCGGGGGTTCTTATCCTCCCGGATGAGGACGGCGGCGTTGTCGTCAAAGCGGACATAGCTGCCGTCGGTGCGGCGCACGCCGCGGGTGGAGCGGACGATGACGGCCCGGACCACATCGCCCTTCTTGACCTGGCCGCCGGGGGCGGCCTTGCGCACGGAGGCGACGATCACATCGCCGATGTTGCCAAACTTCCGCTTGGAGCCGCCCAGTACGCGGATGGTCTTAATCTCCTTGGCGCCGGTGTTGTCGGCCACCTTCAGATAGCTTTCTTCCTGAATCATACTGGCACCTCCTTCTTACTTCGCCTTCTCGAGGAT
>CALXDM010000016.1 GCA_944387065.1 uncultured Oscillospiraceae bacterium | reverse complement strand
TCCAGGCCGTTGGTGGGCTCGTCAAAGATGATGATGTCCGGGTCGTGGACGATGGAGATGACCAGGGACACCTTCTGCTTCATGCCGGTGGACAGGTCGGCCACCTTCACCTGGGCGAACCGGTCGATGCCGAAGCGCTGGAACAGCGCCTGCTTGCGGGCCTTGCGGGCCTGGTCGGGCACCCGGTGTAGGCGAGAGAAGAAGTCGTACAGGTAGTCGGGGGTGAAGAAGTCCTCCAGCTTCAGCTCGCTGGTGAGAAAGCCGATGCGCTCGCGCACCCGCCCGGGCTCGGTGACGATGCTGGCCCCGTCCACCAGGGCGTCCCCCGCATCGGGCTTGATCAGGGTGGCCAGCAGACGCAGGGTGGTGGTCTTGCCCGCCCCGTTGGGGCCCAGCAGGCCGAAGATCTCTCCCCGGCGGGCGGTGAAGGACAGCTGGTCCACGGCTACTTTGTACGCTTGCTTGGTGCGCTCGATCTTCTGCTGCTTGGCGCTCAGCCGGAAGCGTTTGCACAGGCCCTGGACTTCCAGGATGGGATCAGGCATAGGGATCGGCCTCCTTTTTATTTGGTTGGGACGGCAGGAACAGCAGGGCCAGGCCGCGCCGGGTCAGCAGGCACAGCGCCAGGCCCGCCAGCAGCAGGACGGCCAGCACCACCAGTCCGTTGAGCTGGGCCAGCCCGGGCAGGACCAGCACCTGCCCGATGGCATTGAAGACCACGTGGGTGATCACGCTGGGCAGGATGGAGCCGGCGCGCCAGGCCATGATCCCCAGCACCAGGCCCAGCAGGAAGGCGTAGCCCATCCACACCGGCTGCCCATGGCACAGGGCGAAGGCCAGGGAGGAGAGCAGCACCGCCGGCCAGCCGGGCAGCGCCCGGGCCAGGCGGGACTGGATCAGCCCCCGGAAAATCACCTCTTCCACCACCGGAGCTACCAAGGCCACGGACAGGAAGGGCAGCACCCCGGTGTTGTTCAGGGGGGCGGCGGCCTGGGAATAGTCCGCCCGCCAGGCTGTGGGCAGCAGGGACAGGGCCAGGGTGATCACCGCGTAGAGCAGGGGGGCGATCCCTGCCGCCCCCGCCGCCGCCCGGCCGGGAACGGGGCGCAGGTCCACCTCCTGGAGGGGGCGGCGCCTACGGGCCAGGAAGAAGACTAGCAGGACAGCCAGGACCAGCAGGTTGGAGATCAGGGAGATGTGGATGAGGTAGTCGTAGAGCTCCAGGGTGACTAGCAGGGGGTTGACCGCGCCGGTGCGGGCTGCGGTGACCAGGGTGATGGCCATGGTAAAGGCGAAGGAGACCAGGACCTGGCTGCCCAGGAACAGCAGCAGGTAGGCCACCGACTTGCCCAGGGCGGCCAGGATCTGCCCGGCGCGGCTGGGGTTGGTTTGGTTCATGACGATTCCTCCTTAGAGAATGTTGGCCCCCGGCTTGGACAGCCGGAACGCCCAGTAGGAATAGGTGCACTGGGAAACGCCCCAGATGAGGCAGACGGCAAGCAAGGGTAGGAAGCCGGTGTTCAGGAACATGGCGGATAGGGTGAAGACCAACCATAGGGCCGAGCAGGCTCCGGTGGTGGCGGAAAAGGCCTTGTAGGCGCACTGGCCAATGAGAAGCTTTTCCGCCTCATCGCAGCTTTCAAACCATTTCTTCTGAAACTTCATATCATAGACAGAGGCCTTTTTTTCCGGGGCCATCCGCTTGGCCAGGTCCACCACCCGCT
The DNA here is from genome assembly GCA_944387065.1 of uncultured Oscillospiraceae bacterium. Classification (GTDB taxonomy): domain Bacteria; phylum Bacillota; class Clostridia; order Oscillospirales; family Oscillospiraceae; genus Enterenecus. Next base: position 34,935 of record CALXDM010000016.1, on the reverse strand, counting down.
GATGAAGCAGAATATTTTCTACCATGAAAAGGACGAAGAAAATCGGGACAATCAGCAAGTTCAGGAAATGAGGGCCCTCCTCGTCCAGGATGGGGCCGGCATAGGACGCGCCCATGAGAAAGAAAGACGCCAGAGAGAACATGCCCGAAATCCACAGGGTAATGGACAATCTTTGATCAATCTGTCCGGAAACGGCCTCGTCCTCCCCGTCCCAGCTGAGGAATGCCTTCTTGGCGGAACGGTAGAGGGGGATACAGACAGCGGGCTGGAGCACCGCGCAGACCACCAGCAGCCAGGGGGCGATATACAGGGAGAAAAACGTACCCGCCTGGGCCAGTATGTCCGCCAGCCTGTCCAGGCCAAAGTGGGCCGCACAGTAGCCAGCCGTCCCGCCCACCAGCAAAGCGCACGCCAGGATCAGCAGAAATTTGGGCAAAGCCCGGCGGTTTGCCTGCCGGATGGCGTCGTCAGTCTGTTTCATGGGGATCCTCCTCCAGCATAAAGATGTCCTCCACCCGGGCGTGACAGATCTTGGCCAGGGTGAGCGCCAGTGTGACGGAGGGAGAGTAGTCCCCCCGCTCGATCAGGCTGATGGTTTGGCGGGATACCCCCGCCAGGTGACCCAGCTCCTGCTGGGTCACATTCAGCGCTGCCCGATATTCCTTTAGACGGTTTTTCAGGCGCATGGTTCCCTCCTGTCTGCCCCCCACCCATCCCCGCCGCTCCAGTCCGGCCTGGGATGGGCGGGCCGGTGTCCGACCTTTTGACAATCTTTCTTGTCATAATGACAAATATCATTGTCATCATGCAATATATCATTGTCACCTACTGCTGTCAAGGGGGAATAGGATGTTTGGGCAAATGGACTTGGAAAAAATCGAAAATGGGCAAAAGGGGGTTGCCAGGTGGGGGGAGATCCGATACAATAAAAATTAAATCCCCCGGATCCGGGCGAAAGAGGAGAGAGCGATGAAGAAACGAGTGATTGTGCTGCTGCTGACGGTGGTGTTGTCCTGCGCCTTGGCGCTGCCGGGCATGGGGGCTCAGGAGGGGCGGGCGATGCGCTTTTCCGATGTGCCCGAGGACATCTGGTACTATGACAATGTACGGGATCTGTATGAGGCGGGGATCATCGACGGGCTGAGCGACCAGATCTTCGGCGGGGACGACCCGGTGACTTGGGGGCAGGCCTTCAAGCTGATCACCCTGGCCATTGGCTGCGCTGAGCCCGCGCCGGTGGAGGGGGAGCGCTGGGACTATCCGTACATCGAACTGGCCCTGGACAACCGTCTGGTCTACGCCTTTGACGCGGCCTACCTGTCCGCCGTGCCCACCCGCCTTCAGGTGGCCCATATGGTAGCCCGGGCGCTGGACCTGCTGAGCATTCCCCAGGGGGACAGCCCCTTTGCCGATTGCGACGACGGCTATGTGACCCATCTGTATGAGAAGGGCATCCTGGAGGGGGCCGGGCACGAGGACGGCCAAATGCTCTTCGTACCGGACGCCCCCATCACCCGGGCGGAGATGGCCGCCATCCTCTGGCGGGTGTACAACCTGGACGTGAGCCAGGGGATGTTCCGCCACAGCAACTACTGGGTGGAGCCCTTCAGCGCCGAGGAAGTGGCCCCCTTTGGTTACGATCCGAGCCTGTTTGCCCTGGACGGCTCCTTCATGACCTATGGCGACGGGAGCGTGGCCTATGAGGTCGGGGTGGACGTGTCCGAGTTCCAGTTGGACATCGACTGGCAGGCGGTGGCCGACGCAGGGGTGGACTTCGCCATCCTGCGCATCGGCGGGCGGTTCATGCAGTCGGGCGGACTGTATGAGGACCAGTACTTCCGGCGCAACTTGGAGGGAGCCAAAGCTGCGGGACTGAAGGTGGGCGTGTACTTCTTCTCCCAGGCCATCAACGCCCAAGAGGGGCTGGAAGAGGCGGAGTTTGTGCTGGACCTGCTGGGTGGCGCCCAGCTGGACTACCCGGTGGTGTGCGACTGGGAGTACCTGGGTGGCAGCTCCTCCCGTACCTATGGGGTGGAGCCCGCGGAGGTCACCGCCGGCATCGACGCTTTTTGCTCCCGGGTGGAGCAGGCGGGCTATCAGGCGATGGTGTACTTCAACGCCTACTGCGGTTACATCAAGATGGATCTGCGCGCGCTGACAGACTATGACTTCTGGTATGCCCAGTATGCCGCCCAGCCCAGCTACCGCTACCACTTCCAGATGTGGCAGTATAGCTCCAGCGGCCAGGTGCCCGGCATCAACGGAGAGGTGGATATGAACATCAGCTTCGTGCCCTACGGGGCGTGAGCCAACCGGCCCGCTGCCTGGGGGTGGTTGGACGGGATGCGTGCTCACCTCCTTGCTTTCTGTTTATGAACAGTATATACAGAATAGACAGGCGTGTCAAGGGAGATCTTAGGGCATGGAGGATCTTTTTGTCGTGAGATGTCCCAGACGCACAAGCTCCCCCGGACCATCAGGTCCGGGGGAGCTTGTGCGTTCCGGATCACGCTTGGTATTCAAACTCCAGGTTATACAGGCAAACTGTGTCGCCGTCCTGGACTCCCTGATCCTCCATCTGTTGAAAGACCCCGGCTTCTCTCAGGCGCCGGTCAAACCAGTTGCGGCTCTCGTAGTCGGAGAAGTTGACGTTGGCCATCAGCTGGCGCAGCCAGGGCCCGTCCACCAGCCAGGTGCCGTCCTCATCCCGGGTGATTTCCAGGGGGGCGGAGGTATCCACCTCCGGGGGCCGCTCCACATAGGTGGGGGCGTACACCAGGATGGGGGGCAGCTGGGCCAGCCGGCCGGCGGCGGCGCGCATCAGCTCTCGGATTCCCTGGTGGGCGGCGGCGGAGATCTCATAGAGCGGACAGCCTTTGGCCTCCACATGGGCCCTAAGCCGCTCCAGAAGCTGGGGGTCCTCCAGGATGTCCGCCTTGTTGGCGGCCACCAGCATGGGCCGGCTGGCCAGCTCGGGGGACCAGCGCTCCAGCTCGGCGCAGATGGCGTCAAAGTCGGCCAAGGGGTCGCGCCCCTCGCTGCCCGATACATCCACCACATGGATGAGCAGGCGGCAGCGGTCGATGTGCCGCAGGAAGTCGTGGCCCAGCCCAGCGCCCTGGGCGGCCCCCTCGATGAGGCCGGGGATGTCGGCCAGGACAAAGGAGCGCCCGTCCTCCAGGGGCACCACCCCCAGGTTGGGGGACAGGGTGGTGAAGTGGTAGTTGGCGATCTTGGGCTGGGCCCGGGTGACCACGCTCAAGAGGGTGGACTTGCCCACGTTGGGAAAGCCCACCAGCCCCACGTCGGCCAGCAGTTTCAGCTCCAGCAGCACCTCCCGGCTCTGGCCGGGCAGGCCGGCCTTGGCAAAGCGGGGGGCCTGGCGGGTGGGGGTGGCGAAGTGCTTGTTGCCCCAGCCGCCGTTGCCGCCCTTGGCCAGGATGAAGTCGGCCTGGGCGGACAGGTCGCAGATGATCTCCCGGGTGGCCAGATCCCGCACCACCGTGCCCTGTGGCACCCGGATGACCAGGTCGGCCCCATCCTTGCCCGAGCAGCGCTTGCCCCTGCCGTCCTGGCCGTTCTCCGCGGCGTACTTGCGCTTGTAGCGAAAGTCCAGCAGGGTGGACATATGGGGATCCACCCGCAGCACCACGTTGCCGCCTCGGCCGCCGTCGCCGCCGTCCGGGCCGCCGGCGGCCACATACTTCTCCCGGTGGAAGGAGACGGCGCCGCCTCCGCCGTCGCCCGCTTTCACCACAATGCGGGCCGTGTCGATAAATTGATTGGCCATGGGCCACCTCCTTCTCAGGCCCCGGCAGGCGCCGGGGCGGCAGAAAAAAAGGGCGCGCTGCAGGGTGGCAGCACGCCCTTGTCTTACTGAGCGATCTCGTACACAGAGACCTTCTTGCGGTCCTTACCCAGGCGCTCGAACTTCACTGTTCCGTCCACCTTGGCAAACAGGGTGTCGTCGCTGCCCCTGCCCACGTTGGAGCCGGGGTGGATGTGGGTACCCCGCTGGCGCACCAGGATGTTGCCAGCTAGCACGAACTGCCCGTCAGCGCGCTTGACACCCAGGCGCTTAGACTCAGAGTCGCGGCCGTTCTTGGTGGAGCCGCCGCCCTTTTTGTGGGCGAAGAACTGGATATTGATCTTCATCATGGTCCTTTTCGTCCTTTCTGTCAAAGGGAGTGGGAGGGCTGAGCCCCAGGCTCCAGCCGGACGGCGAGGTGCTTGGGGTATTCCCCGGCCAGGGCTTCCAGATAGACCATCAGGCCGGTCAAAAGGGCCTGACAGGTGGCCTCGTGGGCCGGCTCCAGCCCGCCGGGGAGACAGAGGGTGAGACAGCCCTCCCGCTGGCGGGCCGTGACCGGGGCGGCCAGGCCCAGCACCTGATTGACGGTGCATTCCACCAGGCCCACCGCCGCGGAGATGGCGGCACAGACGATGTCGTCCCCAGCTGGGGCGTATCCGCTGTGCCCTTCCGCGGCAAAGCCGCACAGGCGGCCATGGGCGCGGTGGAAGGTAACGGTGGTCATGGCCTGGTTTAGGCGTTGACCGCAGTGATCTCCACCTTGGTATAGGGCTGACGATGGCCCTGACGACGGCGGTAGTTCTTCTTGGGCTTGTACTTGAACACCAGCACCTTCTTGCCCTTGCCGTTCTTCACCACAGTGGCGGAGACGGAGGCGCCGCTTACGATGGGGGCGCCAAAGGTGGCCTTCTCGCCGTCCAAAACGGCCAGGACCTTGTCGAAGGTGATGGAGCTGCCGGCCTCGGCATCCAGCTTTTCGATGTAGAGCGTATCGCCCTGGGTCACCTTATACTGTTTGCCGCCGGTCTCGATGATTGCGTGCATGGTTTGCACCTGCCTTTCCTTTATCACGGGCTCGCTCTCGGGGGAGGGGCCGGGGGGCCCGCTTGCTGGGGCGCGCCGCGCAGCCGCTTGGCGCATTCCCATTCCCATTCAAAGCGGCTTTGACATTATATCAGCGAGGATTGTAAAAGTCAAGATATTTTTCCTGTTTCCCGGGAAAAATCCCAGCCCGGCCCCTCAACCGCCCTGGGCCAGCCGGCGCTGGAAGTCGACGGCCTGGCGCAGGTGGGCCTCCAGCCGGTCTCCGCCGGCCAGGTATTCCTTGGGGTACTTGGGGTTGGACAGGCGGGTGATCCGGCCTGTGTCCGGGCTCACCAGCTTGGTGATGCCCCCTGCTCCCAGGGCCAGGACGGTCTGCAGCTCCTCCATCATGAGCACGTTGTAGTCGCACCGGGTGCCGGGCAGACACCAGCCCACATTTTCAAAGGAGCCGGACATGTACTTCTGCCGATAGAGGTAGTAGGGCTGATATCCGGCGGCGCTCAGGCGCTCCTGGGCGGCCAGCAGCATCTGGGCCACCGCCTCCGGGGCGCACAGGCCGCCGGAGGCCTCCCGCAGCCGGGCCCCCTTCTTTACGGCCAGGGTGTGGACGGTGAGGTTGGCGGGGGACAGCGCCAGCACCTGCTCCAGGGTGTGGGCAAAGCCGTCCGGGCTGTCCCCGGGCAGGCCGGCGATCAGATCCATGTTTACCAGGCCGCCGAACTGATCTTCGGCCAGCGCCATAGCCTGCCGGATCTCATCGGCGGTGTGGCCTCGGTTCAGGGTGCACAGGATGCTATCGTCCATGGTCTGGGGATTGATGGAGATGCGCTGGACACCGTGGGCGCGCAGCACCCGCAGCTTGTCCCCGGTGATGGTGTCCGGCCGGCCGGCCTCCACGGTGAACTCCCGGCAGCGGTCCATGGGCAGGTGCTGCCGCGCCGCGGCCAGCACCCGGTCCAGCTGCCCGGCGGACAGGGTGGTGGGGGTACCGCCCCCCATATAGACGGTGGACAGGCGCAGCCCGGCGCCGGACAGGAGGGAACCGGCCAGGGCGATCTCCTGGCACAGGGCGTCCACGTAGGGCTCCACCAGGGCCAGCGTCCCCCGGACGTCGGAGGAGATGAAGGAGCAGTAGGCGCACCGGGTGGGGCAAAAGGGGATGCCCAGATAGAGGGAGAGCTCATCCCGGGGCAGGCTTTGCCGGACCTCCAGGGCGGCCTGGGCACAGGTCAGGGCCAGCTGGGCCCGGTCGGGACGCACTCGGTACTGCTGGATGAGGGCGGACAGCGCTCCATCCTGCCCAGCTCCGGCGGCCAGCATCCGGGTGGGCAGCTTGACCGGGCGCACCCCGGTGAGGGCGCCCCAGGGGGGCGCGGTTCCCAGGGCCTGCACCCCCGCGTCGTAAAAGGCCAGACGGACGACCCGCTGTTCCACCCGGCGGGTGGACAGCGGGTCGGTGCACTCCCTTGGGTCGGCTTGGCAGCTGGCGGTGTGCCACCGGCCCTGCCACCACAGGGTGGCCTGGGCCTCCAGGCGATCCGGCGCGCGCTCCAGGCGGACCAGCGCCCAAGGGACGTTCTCCTGCCCCGGCTCCCCTTGGGGATACCGGGGGAGCTGGCCGGGGAAGAGGACCATCATGGTCTGCTCCACGGCGTAGCAGTAATCATGGCCTTGCAGATACAGATCCATGCTCAGCCTTCCATGGCCTGGACCAGGTAGTAGTTGCCCCGGCGCTCCTCGTCCAGGGTGGACAGCTCCTCATGGCCAGGGCACACCTGATAGTTCCCGGGCAGGGCAGCCAGCTTCCGCAGGGAGGCCATGATCTGCTCATAGCTGCCCCCCTCCAGGTCGGTGCGGCCGATGGAGCCCCGGAACAGGGTGTCGCCGGTGAACAGGACGCCATCCCCTTTCAGGGTGACGGAACCGGGAGTGTGGCCCGGGGTTTCCAGCACCTCTAAGGTGATGGGGCCCACCTCTACCCGGTCCCCCTCCCGGTAGTGGCGCAGGTTGCCGAAGGAGGCCACGGCGGGGAAGGTGCTGCCGAACATCTGCACGGTCTTCCGGCTCTCGTCGGCGTCGGCCGGGTGGCAGTAGACGGGCAGGTCTGGCCACTGCTCCCGCAGGCCTGGGATGCCCAGGATGTGGTCAAAGTGGCTGTGGGTAAGCAGGATGGCCTGGGGCTCCAGCCCTTGGCCCCGCAGGAAGGCGGCCACCTGCTCCCCGTCGGCGCCGGGGTCCACGATGCCGCAGCGGGGGTCGCCCTCCTGCCAAAAGACGAAGCAGTTGGTGCCGATCATGCCCAGGGGCATGACTTTGATCTTCATAGGGGATTCCTCCGATCCAAGAAGAATGGGTTGCGTGCCGCCCGGGCTTGGGGTCAGGCCTCGGCCAGCGTGTTTGCCACCAGCTGGAAGATCTCCAGCAGGGCGGCCAGGTCTCGCCCGTCCGCATCCAGGGTGGGATTGTACTCCACGCACTCAAAGCAGCGGGTGCGGCCGGTGGCCAGCACCTCCCGCAAGATGGCGTGGACCTGCTCCAAGGTCAGGCCGTTGGGGATGCGGTACCCGGTGGCGGAGAACTCGCTGGGGTCCAAGCTGTCCACGTCAAAGCTGATGTGGACCTGCTTGTCGGCAAGTTGAGGAAGGATCTCTCCCAGCACGCGGGCCAGCCCGTCCCCGGCCAGTTGCTCCGGGGGGTAGAGATGGGCGCCCTGCTGGGCCAGGATGTCGTATTCCGGCGGGTCGATGCTCCGCCCGCCCAGGATATACAGGTTCTGCCCCAGCAGGTTCACCCGCTGGCGGCCCACGGTGAGCTCTGGGCAGCACAGGCCGCAGGCGGCGGCCAGATCCATGCCGTGGATGCAGCCGGTGACGGAGGTGCGCTCGGTGTTGATGTCAGCGTGGGCGTCGATGTAAACCACCGCCAGCCGGTCCGCGCCGTAGCGCTCCCCCAGGGCGGCCAGCGAGCCCATGGCCACGGAGTGATCTCCCCCGATGACCACCGGGAATTGCCCCTGCTCAAGGGCGATGAGCAGGTTGGCCCGCAGCGCCTGGCTGACCGCCATAACCGTGTCCAGGTGCAGCAGGTGGGGGGGATAGTGGGGGCAGGGCTCCAGCTTCTCCATGGGATAGCAGACCGCATCCCCCAACAGGGCGGGCAGGCCGGCCTGGACCAGGGCGTCATAGGCCAGATGGGCCCCCCGGGTGGGGGAGCCGCAGGAAATTGCGGCCTCCAGCAGGGCAAATGGTTGTTCCATGGCGGTCAAGTCCTCTGGCTGGAGTAGGATCAGGCCTGGTCTGACCCTTGGCTGAGCAGGGGGGTGGACAGGTAGCGGTCCCCCGAGTCGGGCAGCACCACCACGATGGTCTTGCCCTGGAACTGGCTGCGGCAGGCCAGGGACAGGGCAGCCCACAGGGCCGCGCCGGAGGAGATGCCCACCAGCAGCCCCTCCCGGGCGCGCAGCAGCCGGGCGGCGGCGTAGGCGTCCTGCTCGGTGACCGGGATGATCTCATCGGGCACGCCGGTGTCCAGCACGGAGGGCAGGAAGTTGGGGCCAATGCCCTGGATGCCGTGGGGGCCGGTGCGCCCGTCGCTCAGCAGGGGGGAGGCGGCGGGCTCCACCGCCGCCACGTGCAGAGCGGGGTTGTGCTCCTTCAGATAGCCGCCCGCGCCGGTGACGGTGCCGCCGGTGCCCACCCCGGCCACAAGGACGTCCACCTGACCGTCGGTATCCCGCCAGATCTCGGGGCCGGTGGTGTCCCGGTGGACCTGGGGGTTGGCGGGATTGTCAAACTGGCCAGGCAGGAAACTGCCTGGGATCTCCTGGGCCAGCTGGCCGGCCCGTTCCACCGCCCCCTTCATCCCCTGGGCGCCGGGGGTGAGCACCACCTGGGCGCCATAGGCGGCAATGAGCTGCCGGCGTTCCACGCTCATGGTCTCGGGCATGACGATGATGGCCCGGTAGCCCCGGATGGCGGCGGCCCAGGCCAAGCTGATGCCGGTGTTGCCCGAGGTGGGCTCAATGATGGTGCCGCCGGGCTGGAGCACGCCCCGGCGCTCGGCGTCCCGCACCATGGCAAGTGCAGCCCGGTCCTTGACCGAGCCGGTGGGGTTATAGGATTCCAGCTTGGCCATCAGCCGGGCGGAAAGGCCCTCCCCGGAGGCCAGGCGGCTGAGCTCTATCAGCGGCGTGTTGCCGACCAACTGTTCGGCGCAGGTATAGCGTGCGTTCATGAGATTCCCTCCTATGCCCGCCGGGTTGACGGCGGGGGTTGTGTTTGCCATGATTATACCGGCAGGCGGCAGGCCCTGTCAAGGACGGAGCGGGGCAAAAAGGAAGCCCGCCTGCGAAAGGCAGGCGGGCCCACAGGCGCTCAGGCCAGTTTGTTCAGCTTCAGGGTCATGGCGCTCTTCTTATTGGCGGCGTTGTTGCGGTGCAGCAGCCCCTTGGCCGCCGCCCGGTCCACGGCCTTGACAGCCGACTGGTAGGCGGCGCCAGCCTGGCTGCGGTCACCACCGGCCACCGCAGCCTCAAACTTCTTCAGCTCGGTGCGCAGGGCGGAGCGCTGCGCCTTGTTCTGCGCGGCCTTGGCGGCGTTGACCAGCACGCGCTTCTTGGCGGACTTGATATTGGGCAAACCAAACACCTCCCCCTGATGACTCAGCGTTGACTCAGATGGTTCCGGCGGCAGGATCCGGCACGGATTTCCATAGCAGATATGTATTTTAACATTCAAAGAGGCAAAATGCAAGCCCAATTTTCTGTTTTCCGCATAGAAAATTTTCTTCCGCAAAAGATAGCAGGGAAGGATCAAGTCTTACACAACATCTTGGGGAAGGGGAGTGCTGGCATGGGGCAGCGGCGGACAGACCTGGCCATGGAGGCCCATGCCCTGTGGCAGGAGCAGGCCGGCGAGGGGGAGCGATTGCAAGGGGTGCGCGCTCGGGAGGAGCGGGTTCAGGGCTTTGCCGCCCATGTGGTGGATGTGCTGGACCAGCGAGGGGCGGACGCCCTGGGCAAGCCCCAGGGGCGGTACGTCACCGTGGAGCTGGACGGGCTGCTGCGCCGGGAGGAGGACTCCTTCGCCCGGGCGGTGCAGGCGGTGGCCCAGCTGCTGCAACCCATGCTGCCCCCCACGGGGGAGGCGCTGGTGGTGGGGCTGGGCAACCGGGCCATCACACCGGACCTGGTGGGGCCGCTGGCGGTGGAGCACACCCTGGTGACCCGCCACCTGGTGGAGGGGCTGGCCCAGTTTGGACACCTGCGGCCGGTGGCCGCCCTGGCCGCCGGGGTGCTGGCCACCACGGGGGTGGAGAGCGGTCGGCTGATCCAGGCCCTGGCCGCCCAGCTGCGCCCGGCGTGCATCGTGGCGGTGGACGCGCTGGCCTCCCGTTCGGTGGAGCGGCTGTGCCGGACGGTGCAGCTGTCCGACACGGGCATTGTGCCAGGCTCCGGGGTGGGCAACCACCGCATGGCCCTCAGCCGGGAGACCCTGGGGGTGCCGGTGCTGGCGGTGGGGGCGCCCACGGTGGTGGATGCGTCCACCCTGATCATGGACTTGCTGGGCAGGCAGGACGACGAGGGGCTGCCCGGCCGGGAGCTGTTTGTCACCCCCAGGGAGGTGGACAGCCGGGTGGCGGACCTGGCCCGGGTGATCGGCTACGGGGTGAGCCTGGCCCTCAACCCGGAGCTGAGCGTGGAGGAGCTGACGCTGCTGGTGGAGTGAGGGACCCTGGGGCGAAAGGCGACAAAACTTTCGGTTGTCCTTTCCAGGGGGCTCTGTTATACTGGAGCCAACAGAATTTTGCCAGAGAGGGGGCGGAGGGATGAAGCGTGCCCTGGGCCGGGCTAAGCGCCTGCCGGTGGTGGGCTGGGTGACGGAGATCGTCCAGCTCTACTTCAGCAAGCGGGTCAGCCGGGCGGCCGCCGAGCTGGCCTACTTCCTGATCCTGACCTTTTTCCCCATCCTGATCTGCCTATCTGCCTTCCTTAAACAGATGAACCTGGATCTGGCCTCCATGCTGGAGCAGGCGGACTACCTGCTGCCCGACAGCGTGATCGCCATCTTCCGGGACTACCTGAACTACCTCAACGGCAACCAGTCCACGGCCATGTTCCTCACAGGGATCTTCCTGGCGGTGCTGTTTGCCTCGGCGGCCATGCGGGGGCTGATGAATATCATGCACGAGATCTACGGCCGGGCCACATTCCTGGGGCTGTGGCAGATCGGGGCCAGCCTGCTGTTCTCCGCGCTGCTGCTGGTCACGGTATACCTGTCCCTGGCGGTGGTGGTCACGGGCAACTGGTTCTTCCAGCTGATGGGGAAAATCCTCCGCCTGGAAAACCTGGTGGAGCGATTCGTGGCCTGGCAGTGGGGGAAGTACGCGCTGCTGATCTCCATTGTGTTCCTGTTCATTCTGCTGCTCTACCGCTTCACCGCGCCCTGGGACAAACCCAGGCCGCCGGTAGTGCCCGGGGCGGTGGGGGCCTCGCTGTCCCTGGCCGTGGCCTCCCTGATCTTCTCCGAGATCATGGGCAACTCCGCCCGCTATTCCCTGGTATACGGCTCCCTGGCATCGGTGATCATTCTGCTGGTTTGGCTGTACCTGTGCGGCAATGTGGTGATTTTGGGCCATGTGGTCAACTATGTGATTTACTGCCACCGCAAGCAAAAGGATCAGCGGGGGCGGGAGGGGCAATAGGGCAGCGGCCCCCGGCATAGGCCGGGGGCCGCTGCCCTGTCCCCCAAGGCAGGGCCACCGTGCATAAACCGCCCCGGGCGATGGCAGACTATAAGGGATCAAGGGGGGCGGAAGCGATGTGGCAGATCGGGGTTTGGGAACAGAACGAGGGGCTGGCCGAGCGGGTGAGCACCCTGGCGCCGGGGGGCGCGGCTCTGGTGCGGGCCTGCCGCCATCCGGCTCTGCTGGCGGGGCTGAAGCTGGACCTGCTGGTGGTCTCCCCGGGGGCAACGGGTTGGGCCGGGGCCCCGGCCCTGTCCTGCCACACCGCCCTGCTGCCGGGCGGGCTGGCCGCCCTGACCCGGGCGCTGCCGGCCGAGACGGTGGTGAGCTACGGCGCGGCCAACCGCAACACCCTGACCCTGTCCAGCCTGGAGCAGCGCCGGGCGGCGGTGGCAGTGCAGCGGGAGTTCATCGCCCTGGACGGGCGGGCGGTGGAGCGGCAGGAGCTGGTGCTGCCCTATGACGGAACCGCTCCCGATCTGTTCCTGGTGCTGGCCGGGGCGGCCCTGCTGCTGGGCCAGCTGCCGGAGGGGACGGGGTGACGGCCGGGCCTGCGGCTTGTGTTGTCCGCCATTTCATGGTATAGTGGTGGAAAACACGGCGGCCCGGGAGGCCGCCAGGTGCGGAGGGACTGTACATTGAATCGAACCACCCCTGTGATCCCCCAGGACGAGATCCAGCGCCAGCGAGACTACTGCAACGATTTGCGGGCCCGCAACAGCCAGCTGGATGCGCCGCCCTTAGCCTATGTGGACACCTACGGCTGCCAGCAGAACGAGGCGGACTCGGAGCTGCTGCGGGGGATGTTGACGGAAATGGGATATGAGATGACGGACACGGATCGGGACGCCGACCTCATTGTGATCAACACCTGCGCCATTCGGGAGCACGCCGAGCAGCGGGTGCTAGGCAACGTGGGGGCGCTGGTGCACGGCAAGCGGCGCAATCCCAACCAAATCATCTGCCTGTGCGGCTGCATGGCCCAGGAGGAGCACATCGCGGAAAAGCTGCGGGTGTCCTACCGCCATGTGGACCTGGTGTTTGGGCCCCAGGTGCTGTGGAAGTTCCCGGAGTTGCTGCGACGGGTCTACCTGCGCCGTGGCCGGGTGTTTGAGACCCAGCGGGCCGACGGGGCCATTGCCGAGGGGCTGCCGGTGCGCCGGTCGGGCACGGTGAAGGCCTGGGTGTCCATCATGTACGGGTGCGACAACTTTTGTACCTACTGCATCGTGCCCTATGTGCGGGGGCGAGAGCGCAGCCGGGAGCCGGAGCGCATCCTGGAGGAGATCCAGGCGTTGGTGGAGCAGGGGTACAAGGACATCACCCTGCTGGGCCAGAACGTGAACTCCTACGGCAAGGACCTGGGGGAGGGGGTGGACTTTCCCACCCTGCTGGAGCGGGCGGCAGCCATCCCGGGGGAGTTTTTGCTGCGCTTTATGACCAGCCACCCCAAGGACGCCACACCCCGGTTGTTTGACGTGATGGCCCGGTGTGAAAAGGTGGCCCCGGTGATCCATCTGCCCTTTCAGTCGGGCAGCTCCCGGGTGCTGCGGGCCATGAACCGGGGCTATACCCGGGAGGAATACCTGGACAAGGTGGCGGCTCTGCGGGAGCGGCTGCCCCAGGTGGTGCTCACCAGCGATGTGATCGTGGGATTCCCCGGGGAGAGCACCCAGGAGTTTGAGCAGACCCTGTCCCTGGTGGAGCAGGTGCGGTTTGACGCGCTGTTCACCTTCCTGTTCTCCCCCCGGGAGGGCACGCCGGCGGCCAAGCTGCCCGACCCCATGGCCAAGGAGGAGAAGGCGGCTAACTTCAACCGCCTGGTGGCGTTGCAAAACCAGATCTCCCTGGAGAAGCACCAGGCATACATCGGCAGCGTGCAGCGCTGCCTGGTGGACGGGCTCAGCCAGGACCCCCGCAACAACCTCAACGCCCGCACCCCGGGGGGACGGCTGGTCCACCTGCAGGGGGACCCGGCGCTGGTGAGGCGGTTTGTGGATGTGGCCATCGAGGACTGCTCCACCTGGGCGCTGTTCGGCCGGCCGCTATGACCCGGCGGGACACGGCGGCCCGCGTGGCCGCCTACGGCGTGGCTCTGGCGGTGATCACGATCCTCAACTACGACGTGCTGGGGCCGCTGCCCATCCCGCTGCCCCTTCTGCCCCTGTGCGGCGCGGTGGCGGCGGGCACCCTGGAGGGGGCGCGCTTCGGGGCGGGTTTTGGCCTGGCCGCAGGGCTGGTGCTGTCTGCGGCGGGACACGTCAGCTTGGCGTGCGTGCCGATGGTCTCCGCCCTGGGCTGGGGCGCTGGGCTGCTGACCCAGCGGGTGCTGCGCCGGGATCTGGTGGGGCACTTGCTGTGTACCCTGGCGGCCCTGCTGGTTTGGGAGGGGTGGCAGGTGGGCAGCCGCCTGGCTTCCGGCGTGGCCGGGGCGGGAGCCCTGCTGCGGGTGGCCGGGCCGGAACTGCTGTGCTCCCTGGTGTTCACTGTCCCAGTTTACTGGATCGGCAGGTTCTGCTGCCGTTACTATGGGAGGCTCTATCATGAATAAACGCTATGATCTCCACCGGGACAAAGAGCCCCGCACCGAGGAGGAGAGCCGGAAGCTGCAGGTGCGCACCGGGGTGTTGGTGGGCATCTTCGGGGCCATCCTGCTGGCCTTCCTGGTGGTGCTGTACCAGACCCAGATTGTCCACGGGCAGGACTACCTGGCCAGCGCCAATTACAGCCTGCAGGAGCTGGACACGGTGGACGGTGTGCGGGGGGAGATCCTGGACCGGTACGGCCGGGTGCTGGTGAGCAACAGCGTCAGCTATCAGGTCACCCTGGACACCGCCTTGATGGGGGAGCAGCGCAACGACATTTTGGCCCAGCTACTGGAGCTGTGCCGGGAGCAGGGGGTGGTGTGGAGCGACTCGCTGCCTGTGAGCGACGGCCCTCCCTGGAGCTATACGCAGTCGGAGGGGGTGTTTTCCTACACCACCCAGGACGAGCAGGGCAACGAGACCGTCCGGACCACCAACCTGGGCCGGCTGGCTCAGGGCCGGGGCTGGATCGACGAGGCAGAGACGGCGCAGGTGAGCGCGCAGACGCTGCTGGAGGCCATGGCGGACACCTTTGGCCTGGCGCCGGGCGAGGACGGGTCGTTCAGCCGGGAGGACCGGCAGCTCATGGGGGTGCTCTACGAGATCTACCTGCGGACCTATCAAGTGGTCAGCGCCGAATACATCTTTGCCGAGGGGGTGGACATCGCCTTCATCTCCGCGGCCAAGGAGCGGGCTCTGACGGGGGTGCAGATCGAGACGGTGACCGCTCGGGCCTACCAAACGGACAGCGCCGCCCATGTGCTGGGTTACACCGGCCCCATCCCCGACACCATGTGGCCCACCTATCAGGAACTGGGGTACGCGATGAACGCCACCGTGGGCCAGGCGGGGGTGGAGCAGGCCTTTGAGGAATACCTTCACGGGTCCAGCGGCCAGCGGCGGGTGGAGACGGACGAGAACGGCAAGATCGTCACCCAGGAGTGGCTGGAGGAGCCGGATCCCGGGGACAACGTGGTGCTCACCCTGGACGCCAGCCTGCAGGCGGTGACGGAGGAGTACCTGGCGGAGTTCATTGAGGAGCTGGAAAACCCGGCAGGGGGCGCGGCGGTGGTGATGGACATGACCGGCGGGGTGCTGGCCATGGCCTCCTACCCCACCTACAACTTGGCCACATATAGGCAGGACTACAACCAGCTGGCTGCCGATACCGTGGGCCGCCCCCTGGTCAACCGGGCCACCATGGGGCTGTACGCCCCCGGCTCCACCTTCAAGATGGTGACGGCGGTAGCGGGGCTGTCCAGCGGGATCATCACCCCGGCGTCCACGGTGCAGTGCACCGGGATCTACAACTACTATGGCGCACGGCAGGCCTGTTGGATCTACAACAGCACCGGGGGCACTCACGGGCCGGAGACTGTGCGGGAGGCCATTATGAACTCGTGCAACATCTTCTTCTTTGACACTGGGGCCAACCTGGGCATCGCCACCCTGCAGGACTATGCCCGGCAGTTTGGCCTGGGGGAGCAGACCGGCATCGAGATCCCGGAAGAACAGGGCCAAATGGCCGGCCCGGAGGTGGCCCAGGCTGCGGGGCAGACCTGGTACGGCGGTGAGGTGCTGTCCGCCGCCATCGGCCAGAGCTCCAGCCAGTTCACCCCCATCCAGCTGGCAAACTATGTCGCCACCCTGGTCAACGGCGGGAACCATTACCAGGCCCATCTGCTCAAGCAGGTCAAGTCCAGCGATTACAGCCAGGTGGTATACGAGTATGAGCCGGAGCTGCTCAACACCATCGACATTGACCAGACCGCCCTGGACGCGGTGCTGGGCGGGATGTACGACCTGTCCCAGACGGCGTCCATGGCCCGGTACTTCGCCGGCCTGCCCGTGAATGTAGGATGTAAGACGGGCACCGCCGAGGTGTCCGGCCGGGAGGCCACCGCCACCTTCGTCTGCTTCGCCCCCTATGAGGACCCCCAGGTGGCCATCGCCCTGGTGGCCGAGCAGGGTGCCTCCGGCGGCAACCTGGCGGAGGTTGCCGCAGGCATCCTGGCCCAGTATTTCTCCACGGAGAGTTCCCAGTCCGCCCCAGTGCGGGAGAACACTCTGATCCGATGAAAAGCGGAAAACCACACCCCCTGCCTCAAAGCCAGGGGGTGTGGTTTTCCGCCTCGCCATCTGAGGCTGCGCACAAAATAATTGGGTTTGATGAATTTGCCGGGGAGAAACTTGCACCAAAGTTGAAACAAGATGAAATCCAGAAATTACCGAACCCTGATCTTGCAAAGCTTCCACAGCTTCCACGAAGTTTTCCACAGGCCATTGGCAGGCAACTTGCGATGAATCTTGCAAGAAAGAGTTTACATAAGCAATGTCAAGGATTTTTCTTCCGTGGATTGGCACAAAGTTTCAGCCCCGGGCGGCAAAGGGCCCGGGGCTGCTGGCTCACAGCACTTTGGAGAGGAACTCGATGGTGCGCGGCTGTTTGGGGTGGGCAAAGAAGGCATGGGGCTCGTCCTGCTCCAGGATGCGCCCGCCGTCCATGAAGAGCACCCGGGTGCCCACCTCCCGGGCAAAGCCCATCTCATGGGTGACCACCACCATGGTCATGCCCTCCTGGGCCAGCTCCCGCATCACCTCCAGAACCTCGCCCACCATCTCGGGGTCCAGGGCGGAGGTGGGCTCGTCAAAGAGCATCACTTTGGGGCGCATGGCCATGGCCCGCACAATGGCGATGCGCTGCTTCTGCCCGCCGGACAGCTGGGCGGGATAGGCGTTGGCCTTGTCCAGCAGACCCACCCGGCGCAGCAGCTTCTCCGCCTCGGCCTGGGCTTCGTTCCGGTCCATCAGGCCGGTGCGGACAGGGGCCAGGGTGATGTTGCGCAGCACGGTCATGTTGGGGAACAGGTTGAAGTGCTGGAACACCATGCCCATCTTCCGGCGCACCTGGTCGATGTTGACTTTCGGGTCGGTGAGAACCGTCCCGTCAAAGGTGATGGAGCCGGAAGAGGGGGTCTCCAGCAGGTTCAGGCAGCGCAGAAAGGTGGACTTGCCCGAGCCGGAGGGGCCGATGATCACCACCTTCTCCCCGGGGGAGATGTGCTCGGACAGGTCGTCCAGCACCAGGTGGTCACCAAAGGATTTGGACAGGTGCTTAACGTCGATCACTTTGCCGCAGCCTCCTTTCCAGCTTGCCCTGCAGCCAGGTGAAGATGAGCACCAGCACCAGGTAGATACAGGCCGAACCCACCAGGGGGAACATGGCCTCAAAGGTGCGGTTGACGATGTTTTCGGCGAAGTAGACCAGCTCCTGTCCCCCGATGATGGAGATCAGGGAGGTGTCCTTGAGCAGGATGATGAACTCGTTGCCCAGGGAGGGGAGGATGGCCTTAAAAGCCTGGGGGATGACGATGAAGCGCATGGTGTCCAGGTAACCAAGGCCCAGGGAGCGCCCCGCCTCCGACTGGCCCACGTCCAAGCTCATCAGCCCGCCCCGGATGATCTCGGCCACATAGGCCCCTGAGTTGATGCCCAAGGTGAGGGCGCCCACCATGGTGTAGTTGCGGCTGCTGGAGAAAATGACCATGCCCATGATCATGATCTGCACCATCATGGGGGTGCCCCGGATGACGGTGACGTAGACCTTACACAGCAGGTTGACCACGCCCAGCAGGGGGTTGCGGCGGCCGGGGCGCTGCTGGTCGTGGGCGGTGCGCACCATGGCCACCACGATACCCAGGACCACGCCGATGGCCAGGGCCATGGCGGTGACCAGCAGGGTGACGCCCACCCCCCGTAAGTACTGCTGCCAGCGATCCCCCTCCAAGAAGGCCTGATAGAAGCGGACAAAGAACTCCTGCCACCAGGTGACGGAGTCGGCCACGCCGGGATCCCGGGAGAGCATCATCTCCCGCCACAGTTCAAAATAATCGGATAGACCCATGGGCTGATCGTTCCCCCTCTCTATGAAGATGCCAAAGAGGAGCGGCCCAAGCCGCTCCTCTTTGGGGTCATCCGGAACGCGGGCTTACTCCGCGGCGATGTATTTGTCCATGATGGACTGGACCGTGCCGTCCTCAATCAGCTCGTTCAGGGCGGTGTTGATCGCGTTGAGCAGGGCGGTGTTGCCCTCGTCCACGGCGGCGCAGTAGTCCTCGGTGACGTAGCTGCCCTCCAGGATCTCCAGGCCGGGGTTGGCGGCCACATACTCCCGGGCGGGGCCGTCGTCAATGACCACGCAGTCCACCTGGCCGTTGAGCAGGGCCTGCACCGCCAGCGAACCGTTGTCCAGGGACGTCACATGGTCGGTGCCGTGGGCGTCCTGGCAATAGGTCTCGCCGGTGGTGCCCCGCTGCACGCCGATCTGGATGTCCTCCAGCACCGCACCGTCGGCCCCCACCAGCTGCAGATTCTCATTGGTGCCCTGGATGGTGGCGTCCCCCTCCCGGACGATGATGACCTGTACACCGGTGGCGTAGCTGTCGGTGAAGTCCATCACCAGGTCCCGGTCCTCCCGGTAGGTCAGCCCGGCTAGCATCACGTCGGCCCGGTTCTCCTGCACCGCTAGCAGGGCGACGTCAAAGTCGATGTTGTCGATGACCAGCTCCAGGCCCAGCTTGTTGGCGATGGCCTGGGCGATCTCCGGGTCGATGCCGATGACGTTGTTGTCGTCGTCGGTCATCTCATAGGGCGGGAAGGAGGCGTTGGTCACCATGATGAGCTTGCCTTCCTCCAGGGTGGTGAACTGGCCGTAGTCTCCGGTACTGCCGCTGCCGGTGGGCTCGGGGTCCAGAGAGGCGGAGCCGGCGGGATCAGGGGAGGGGCTGTTCTGGCTGTCCCCGCCGCAGGCGGCCAGGGCAAAGGTCATCGCCAGGGCCAGCAGCAGGGCAAGCAGGTTCCTTCTTGTTTTCATTTCCTCACATCTCCTATCCTGAGATCAGAATCAACCCCAGATCTTCGGGGCAGCCCCATGATACCCCAAAAATGAATAAAATGCAAGAGGAAATTGAAAATTTCGGCCTTTGAAGGGAGATAAACTGAATATTATGAATGCATATTCACGCGGAGGTCAGTCAAAGGCCAGGCCCAGGTATCCCCAGGGGGGCTGAGGCCAACGCTCGGGGCGGCCGTACAGCCAGCGAATGGCGCCGAAGGGCTGTCCCGCCTGGGGCAAGGGGGGCAGGCGCACCTGGGTGGGGCCGCCGCACAGGGCAGCTGCGGCGCCGGCCCCCTGGTCCTCGTCCCGTGGATCACACAGTAGCTCCTTGACCACAGGGCCGGCGGGCCAGCACTCCACTGCGGCATAGCCCGGGCCGTGGGCCAGCTCCAGCCGGTACAGGCCGCTGCCCGGATGAGGGCAAAGGCGGCGCTGCACCTCCAGCTGCCCCGGGCTATGGGTGACGTGAACGATGCCGGACAGCAGGTCCTCCCGCACGGCGGCATAGTCCTGGGGGGAGAGGGGCGTAGCCGGGGTTGGGATGGGGTTGGCGGTCAGACGGCGGTGATAGAGGGCGGGAAGAAACCCGCAGCGGGCGAAGAAGGAGAACAGGGAGGGCTGGGCGGGGACGGTGAGGATACAGTCGGCCAAACAGTCCTTCAGGGTCTGGCAGGCGTAGTCGAGCAGTTGGGCGGCGTATCCCCGCCCCCGGGCCTCCGGTCGGGTGGCCAAGGCATAGACATAGCCGCCCTTGACGCTGCGCCCGTCCGGGAAGGTCAGGGTGACCTCAGGCAGGGCCAGCATGGACTGGACCTGCCCATCCTCCAGAAGAACCAGAGGGCCGTCCAGGCCGGTGAGGGCGTAAAAATCCCGCTGGAAGGCAGCGTCATCTCCGAATACCCGGGCCCAAAGCTGCTGGGCCTGGGCTAGATCTTCCAGCCGGGCAGGGTGTATTTCCACCATGGTCTCACACCTCCCGGGCGGTGTATTTTTCCAGCATTAGGTCGGGGTAGTAGGAGAGCTTGGCCTTGCGCAGCCCCTCCAGGCCCAGGTCATCTTCCCGGTTGAGCCAGCGGACCTGGGGATGGCGGTCACGCACCATGCGGGCCATCTCCCGGTTGATGACGGCGTAGGCGCCCTGGATGGATCCGTCGGCCTTTTCAAAGTGCACGTCAAAGCACTCTGGGGTGGTCAGGCTGCCCAGGGAGAAGGCCAGGGGCTTGCCGCCGGCCCGGATCAGCCCCCCCTCCAGGGACAGGGTCTGCATCTGGTAGAGGGCTTCGATGACAGCCACGGTCTCCTCGGACAGGGACCCCTCCCCACCCCCGGGCTCGTCCTGCCTCCGGCGGGCAGCCCAGGCCCGTTCCAGCTCCAGGCACTCGGGGACGTTGTCTGGGGTGATGGGCTCAAAGCTCCAGTCGGGGAACTGATCGTCAAAACGGTGGATGTGGTTGCGCTTGGCGTGCAGTTTCTTGCCGCCCAGGTCGGCCAGGCGGTTGACGTCGTAGAGATAGTCCCAGCCGTCCCGGTCGCTCTGCCAGGAGAAGCGGCCTGGGAACTCCTCCTCCAGCCGCTGGCGCTGCTGGGGGGCGAGGCAGATCAGGGTGAGAGGGACGCCGTGGGCGGCGGCGTCCTCCCTCAGGGCGTCCAGGGCGGGGGCCAGGGGCCCGCTTCCGGCGGGGTAGAGGTAGCTGGTGCCCAGCCTGCCCCGGATCTGTGCCAGCAGCCGGTCCCCCAGCCGGGCGATCTTCTGGGGATAGGCCCGGCTCCACAGATACATATTGTTGAAGTTGTACTCGCAGCCCAGGCAGCCCTCGGCAGCCAGCAGGGGCACGGCCCACTGCCGGTCTGAGAGCTCCGGGGATCGGAAGGTGTGCATATCGTCCATCCTTTTCTGTGATCGGCGGGGTGTACCCACAGCCGATTTTTTACCGGTTGTATTCACAACGCCCTTTATCATAGCACAGGCATAGGAAAAGCGCAACCAGGGAAAAAGGTGGCCGCTGCCTGGGCAGCGGCCACCTTGGGGTTACCGGGCGTATTCAATGGCCTTGGTCTCCCGGATCAGATTGACCTTGATCTGGCCGGGGTACTCCAGCTCGTCCTCGATCTTATTGGCGATCTCCCGGGCCAGCAGGACCATGCGGTCTTCGGATATGTCCTCCGGCCGGACCATGACGCGTACCTCGCGGCCGGCCTGGATGGCATAGGATTTGTCTACGCCAGGGAAGGCGGCGGTGAGCTGCTCCAGTTTCTCCAGGCGCTTGATATAGTACTCCACGTTCTCCTTGCGGGCGCCGGGGCGGGCGGCAGAGATGGCGTCGGCCGCCTTGACCAGGCAGGCCACGATGGTGTGGGGCTCCACATCGCCGTGGTGGGCCTCGATGGCGTGGATGACGTCCTCGCTCTCCTTGTACTTCCGGGCCAGCTCCACGCCGATCTGGACGTGGGAGCCCTCCACCTCGTGGTCGATGGCCTTGCCCAGGTCATGGAGCAGGCCGCCCCGCTTGGCCTCGGCCACGTTGGCGCCGATCTCATTGGCCAGCAGCCCGGCCAGATGGGCCACCTCAATGGAGTGGTTGAGGACGTTCTGCCCGTAGCTGGTGCGGTAGTGCTGGCGGCCCAGCAGCTTGATCAGCTCGGGATTCAGGCCGTGGACATTGGTCTCAAAGACGGCCCGCTCTCCCTCGGCCTTGATGGTGGCGTCCACCTCCCGCTTGGCCTTCTCCACCATTTCCTCGATGCGGGTGGGGTGGATGCGCCCGTCCAGGATGAGCTTTTCCAGGGCCAGCCGGGCGATCTCCCGGCGCACCGGGTCAAAGCAGGACACGGTGATGGCCTCCGGGGTGTCGTCGATGATCAGGTCCACGCCGGTGAGGGTCTCCAGGGTGCGGATGTTGCGCCCCTCCCGGCCGATGATGCGCCCTTTCATCTCGTCGTTGGGCAGGGGCACCACGGAGACGGTGGCCTCGGCCACATGGTCGGCGGCGCAGCGCTGAATGGCCAGGGCGATCTGCTCCCGGGCGTAGGTGTCCGCCTCCTCTTTGAAGTGGGCCTGGATCTCCTTGATCTTGACGGCCTCCTCGTGGGTGACCTCCTCCTCCAGCTGCTCGATGAGGTAGCGCTTGGCCTCCTCGGTGGTCAGGCCGGAGATGCGCTCCAGGGCCTCCACCTGGCTGTGCTTGAGCTGCTCCAGTTCCTCCTTGTCCCGCTCCAACTCGGCGGTGCGGGCGGTGAGCAGCGCCTCCTTGCGCTCCATGTTCTCGGTTTTGCGGTCCAGGTTCTCCTCTTTCTGCCCCAGGCGGTTTTCCTGGCGCTGGAGCTCGCTGCGGCGGTCCTTGACCTCCTTTTCAAACTCGTTTCTGGCTTTGAGGATCTCCTCCTTGGCCTCCACGGCGGCCTCCCGCTTCTTGTTCTCCGCGCTCTTGATGGCCTCGTTGATGATGCGCCGGGCCTCTTCTTCGGCGGAGCCGATCTCCCGCTCGGCAAAGGCCTTGCGGCGGCGATAGCCCAACAGAACGCCTACCCCCGCGCCCGCCGCCAGACAGGCAGCCATGAGCAGGATTGCGAGATAGATCTGCATGGCGGGTTCCACACCTCCTAATACAAGTAGATTTTTTGCGGCATTGCATAAAGAAGACGCGATGCGCCCGCATGGACACACCGCGATAATCGAAAAACCACCCGCTCTGGGCCTGGTATTTGAGTGTAATGGGGTCGCGCGAAGGGCTGTATGAAAAACGTGCCGGTGACGCCGCGGCCGCTCAAACAGGCGAAGATCGCCTGGTTTTTCAAAATTATCTGCCTTCTATTGTAAAGGGATGACGGTTTTCTGTCAAGCCAAAATGTAAGGGGAAGGAAAAGGCCGGCCGCCCAAAGGGCGGCCGGCGGGCAGGGGTCGGTCACCGCTGGCGCAGGGCGCGCAGGCCGGCCAGACCGGCCGCCAGGGCCCCCGCCAGGGCGGAGATCAACAGGGCACGGCGCATCCCAATCCCCTCCTTTCTATCTCGACTGGGGTTACGTCACGATCTTGTAATAGGTGCGGGCGGTGAGCAGGTATACCGCGGCGTAGGCCCCGCAGAACACCAGCAGGGTGCCCAGGGTGCACAGGGCGGTGGTGAGCACCCCCCGGATGGAGAACAGGGTGAGCAGCTGGACCACCAGATTGAAGTTGAACAGGATGTGGACGGCAGCCGCGGCGATGGGCAGGAGGAACACGGTGAGCACCTGGCTGCGGATGCAGGCGCGCACCTGCCCATCCTCCAGGCCAACCTTGCGCATGATCTCGAAGCGGCCTCGGTCCTCATAGCCCTCAGAAACCTGCTTATAGTAGATGATGAGCACCGTGGCCATCAGGAACACGCTTCCCAGCAGGATGCCCAGGAACAGGAAGCCGCCCGCCATGGCGTAGCCGTCCACCTCCATCCGGGCTCGGGTGGACACGGAGAGATAGTCCCAGCTGCCGGTGCCGTCGTAGGCGTTCTCACCCAGGTTGTAGTCGTACCATGCATTCTCCAGCGCCAGCGCCTGTTCCTGGGTGCAGTCCAGGTCCAGCAGGTCCAGGTAATAGTAGGCGGCGGAGTCGGCACCGTAGACAGCGTCCTCCAGGGCGGCAAAGGCGTCCAGGGCGGCGCGGTCCGGCAGGACCAGGGCCACGGCGGCATAGATGTCGAAGGTGTTGGAGAAGAAGGGGATGGCCTCCAGGGTCTGGGTGATGTCAACGGTGAGGGGCTCACCCGCCTCTGTCAGGCCGTGCTCCCCCACGGCCAGTGCCTGGAAGGTGACGTTTTGCCCCAGCTCCTCCGGCAGCGTTCCGCACAGGGCGGCCTGGCCGGGCCCCAGCTCCGGGGCGGGCTGGCCGGTGAGTCCCTCGTAGCTATCCTGGGTGAGCAGATAAACGGTGCGTCCTGTGGTTCGGTCGGCTTTACCGCCGATCTCCATGCGCCGGGTGACGGTGTTCGCCGCTCCCGTCAGGCGCAGGTAGGTGACAGACCGGGCGCTCTCCACTGGAATCCCCTGGCTATCCATGAAGTGCCGGGCCAGGCTGTCCAGGCTCTGGGGGTCAAAGGGATCCCCGCCGTTGGCGGCTGTGATCCCAGGGTTGTAGCCCACCTCGATCTGGAAGTCGGAGGGGTATTGGGCGGCGATGAGCTCCCCGGTTCCCAGATAGAGGGACAGGGTGCCCGAGATCATCACCATCACCATGGTGGACAGGATGCAGATGTTGGCCAGGCCCACGGCGTTGCGCTTCATGCGGTAGAGCATCCCCGACACGCCGATGAAGTGGCCGGTCTGATAGTAGAAGCGTTTGTTCTTCCGCAGCAGTTTGAGCACGGCGATGCTGCCGGCCAGGAACAGGCAGTAGGTGCCCACGATAACCAGCAGCACCGCCAAGAAGTAGAAGGCGATGGCGGACATGGGGTCGGTGATGGAGACGGCCAGGGCGTAGCCCCCGCCCAGGCAGGCCGCGCCCACCAGGGCGGCGAGCCAGCGGGTCTTGGGCGGCCGCTCCCCCACCTGGCCGCCCCGCAGCAGCTGGATGGGGTTTGCCAGCCCCACCCGGCCCAGGTTGAGCAGCAGGGCCAGGGCCAGCAGCGCGCCGAAGACTGCGGCGGTGAGGGCCATGGCGGGCAGGGATGGGCCGGGGGAGAAGGGGATGGGGAAGCGCAGCAGCCGGGTGAGCCCGGCTGTGGCCAGGGCGTGGAGCAGCACGCCGCACAGCAGGCCGCCCGGAATGCCCACCAGGGCGGTGAACAGGCTCTCCCAGCACTGGAGCAGGGCCAGGTTGCCCTTGCCCATGCCCAGGATGTTGTACAGGCCCAGCTCCCGCTTGCGCTGCTTCATGAGGAAGCTGTTGCTGTACAGCAGCAGGACAGTGGAAAAGAGGCCGGCGACGCCCATGCCAAGGCCCATCATGACCTGGACGTACTCGGCCCCCCGCAGCTGGCCGGCCCCGGGGTCAAAGACCAGGGCAGCCATGACGTAAAACGCGGCGGACAGCCCCACCAGGGCCAGCAAGTAGGGCAGGAAGAAGCGGCGGTTCTGCCGCAGGTTTTGGGCGGCCAGCCGGGGATAGAGTCCGTTACGCACCTGCCTCACCTCCGGCGGTCAGACGGGTGAGGGTGTCGGAGATCAGGCGGTAGAGCTCGCCGTCCCCCCGGCCTTCCCGGTACAGCTGATGGTACACCGCCCCGTCCCGGATGAACAGCACCCGGCCGGCCCGGCTGGCCGCGGCGGTGGAGTGGGTGACCATGAGCACCGTCTGGCCTGCCCGGTTGATCTGGCCGAACAGCTCCATCAGGCTGTCGGCGGCCCGGGAGTCCAGGGCGCCGGTGGGCTCGTCGGCCAGCACGATCTGGGGCTGGGTGATGAGGGCACGGGCCACGGCGCAGCGCTGCTTTTGGCCGCCGGACACCTCGTAGGGATACTTGTCCAGCAGCGCCTCAATGCCCAGGGATCGGGCCAGGGGGGCCAGGCGGGCCTCCATCTCCGGATACCGCGTCCCCGACAGCACCAGGGGCAGCAGGATGTTGTCCCGCAGGGAGAAGGTGTCCAGCAGGTTGAAGTCCTGGAACACGAAGCCCAGGTTGTCCCGCCGGAAGGCGGCCAGGTCCTTTTCCCGCAGGCTGGCCAGATCCCTGCCGGCCAGCTTTACGCTACCGGCGGTGGGGCGGTCCAGGGCGGCCAGGATGTTCAGCAGGGTGGTCTTGCCCGAGCCGGACTCGCCCATAATGGCCACAAACTCCCCCTGCTCCACCCCGAAGGACACGTCGGCCAGCGCCTCCACCTGCTGACCCCCAAACCGGGTGGTGTACACTTTCTTGAGATGACTGACTTCCAGAATTGACATGGATCGGCTCCTCTCCGCCCGGTCCAGAGGCAGATAAGTGTATGGACCGTATTGGTACAGTCAGAATATCATTGAACGGGGCAAAAAGGAAGGGAGAATCCATAAAGAAATTCATAAGATTTTATAAAGGGGGGAGCAGAGCATCCCCCAGGGGGCCAAGGGGCCGCCCTGGGGGCCGAGAGGATGTATGGGTTAGGCCAGGGAGGCGGTGATGATGGCCATGGAGTAGACCTCCAGGGCATTGCAGCCCCGGGACAGGTCGTTGATGGGGGCGTTCAGGCCCAGCAGGATGGGGCCGTAGGCGTCAAAGTGGCCCAGGCGCTGGGCGATCTTGTAGCCGATGTTACCCGCGTTGATGTTGGGGAAAATAAAGGTGTTGGCGTAGCCGGCCACTTTGGAGCCGGGGAACTTCAGCTGGCCCACAGTGGGGGAGACGGCGGCGTCAAACTGCATCTCTCCGTCGATGTCCAGGTCGGGGGCGGCGGCCTTGGCCTTCTCGCAGGCGTTGCGCATCTTATCCACCGATTCGCCCTTGCCCGAGCCCTGGGTGGAGTAGCTCAGGTAGGCCACCTTGGGATCGATGCCAAAGGACTGGGCGCACTTGGCGCACTCCAGGCCGATCTCCACCAGCTCGTCCTCGGTGGGATCGATGTTGATGGCGCAGTCGCCCATGGCCAGCGACTCGTTGCCGCCGGAAGAGCCGGGGCGGACCAGGATGAAGCAGGAGGAGACAATCTTGTTACCCGGCTTGGTCTTGATCAGCTGGAGGGCGGGCCGCACCGTGTCGGCGGTGGAGTAGGTAGCCCCCCCCAGCAGGCAGTCGGCCACCCCCATCTTGACCAGCATGGTGCCGAAGTAGTTGCCCTTTTGCAACAGCTGGCGGCACTCCTCGTCGGTCATCTTGCCCCGGCGAAGTTCCACCATGACCGAGACCATCTCCTCCATCTTGTCATAGGTGGCTGGGTTGATGATTTCCGCGCCCCGGATGTTGAAGCCGGCCTTTTCTGCGGCGGCCTGGACCTCATCCGGGTCGCCCACCAGGATGGGGGTCAGAAAGGTACCCGAGAGCAGCCGGGCCGAGGCCTCCAGAATGCGGCAGTCCGTGCCCTCCGTAAACACGATGCGCTTGGGACTTGCCTTTAGTTTCTCAATCAGTCTGCCAAACATAACCGTCAATACCTCCGTGTGATGTCGTTGTGCCAGGAAAGGCGTATGTAGGGTAAATGTAACATTTTTTTCATGTCTTGGCAAGAGAGTTGTGTGAAAATGTGGAGCACGTCCGAGGCCGCGAACAGGTGGCGGGAGCTGATTCAGGGATTTATAGGAATAGGGGCTTTACAATCAGTATTTCTGAGGGTATACTATACTTGTTGTCATGCTGAAGGGAGGGACCCGGAGAATCGGGATAGAACGAGAGGGAGGAATGGAGCATATGAACGCTGACTTTTCGCGCACGTTGGCCTTGCTGCGCCAGGAACGGGGGATCTCCCAGCGGCAGGCGGCCCAGGTGCTGGGCATCTCCCAGGCCCTGCTTTCCCACTATGAGAACGGGGTACGGGAGCCCGGGCTGAACTTTGTGGTCAAGGCCTGCGACTTTTACAATGTGTCCGCCGATTTTCTGCTGGGGCGCACCCTCAGCCGGGACGGCACCACCATCCTGGACGCGGAGACGCTCTACGACGTGTCCAACGAGCGGGACAACGTGCTCAAAGGGTCGGTGATGGCCACGCTGAGCAAGAAATTGATCGTCAACTCCGCCGGGGTGCTGTTCGACCTGCTGGGGCGGCTGGGGAACAAGCAGGCCATCAAGGCGGCGGGCAATTACTTATCCACCGCGCTGTATATCCTGTACCGGCACCTGTTCCGGGCCAGTCCAGACGGGAACGATGGGGTTTTCTCCGTGCCCCAGGAGCACTTTTTGGCGGGGCTGCCCCGGGCGGACATGATCCTGAGCGAGACGGAGTATGCGGCCGCGCTATGCGCGCAGCGCAAGGAGGCCCAGCAGTTCCCGGACCTGTCCCACGATGCGATGACCGCCGCCTATCCGGGCACCTATCAGTCCCTGCTCCAGATCGTCCACGTGTGCGGAGAGCGGCTGAACAAGGAGATGGCAAACCACGTTGATCAGATCAAGTGAGGCGGGGCAGGCCCGCCCTGAACCGCCCCGACGGGGGCAGGAAGCGACCACGGAGGGGAACAGCCCATGACCGAACAAGCAAACATCCGGAACTTTTCCATCATTGCCCACATCGACCACGGCAAATCCACGCTGTCCGACCGGATGATCGAGCTGTGTGGGGCGGTGGAGCAGCGGCAGATGGAGTCCCAGCTGCTGGACAACATGGACCTGGAGCGGGAGCGGGGCATCACCATTAAGGCCCGGGCGGTGCGCATGGATTACCGGGCCAAGGACGGGCGGACCTACTGCCTGAACCTCATCGACACCCCGGGTCATGTGGACTTCAACTATGAGGTGTCCCGCTCCCTGGCGGCCTGCGAGGGGGCGGTGCTGGTGGTGGACGCCGCTCAGGGGGTGGAGGCCCAGACCATGGCCAACACCTACCTGGCCCTGGAGCATGACCTGGAGATCCGGCCGGTGATCAACAAGATCGACCTGCCGGCGGCAGACCCGAAGCGGGTCAAGCAGGAGATCGAGGATGTCATCGGCCTGCCCGCCCTGGACGCCCCGGAGATCTCGGCCAAGATGGGGCTCAACGTGGAGGCGGTGCTGGAGGACATCGTCCAAAACGTGCCCGCCCCCCAGGGGGACCCCGCCGCCCCCCTGAAGGCACTGATCTTTGACAGCCAGTACGACCCCTACCTGGGGGTGATCGTCTACTTCCGGGTGATGGAGGGGAGCGTCCGGCCGGGGATGCAGGTGCGGCTGATGGCCTCCGGCGCGGTGCACACGGTGCTGGAGGTGGGCTACCTGCGGCCCCTGGGCATGGAGCCGGCCCAGGCCCTGTCCGCCGGCGAGGTGGGCTATTTCACCGCCTCCATCAAGAACGTGAAGGACACCCGGGTGGGGGACACCATCACCGAGGCGGCCCGACCCACCGCCGAGGCCCTGCCGGGATACCGCCCGGTGCAGCCCATGGTATACTGCGGGGTGTACACCGAGGACGGCAGCAAGTACCCGGACCTGCGGGACGCGTTGGAGAAGCTCCAGCTCAACGACGCTTCCCTATCCTTTGAACCGGAGTCCTCCGCGGCCCTGGGCTTTGGCTTCCGGTGCGGGTTTCTGGGGATGCTCCACATGGAGATCATCCAGGAGCGGCTGGAGCGGGAGTTTGACCTGGATCTGGTCACCACCCTGCCCTCCGTCATCTATGAGGTGGTCAAGACGGACGGCAGCACCGTCCAGGTGGACAATCCCCACAATTACCCAGATCCCGGCGCCATCGCCGAGGCCCGGGAACCCTATGTGAACGTGTCCATCCTCTCCCCTCCGGACTATGTGGGCAATATCATGCCTCTGTGCCAGGACCGGCGGGGGGAATACCAGGATATGCAGTACCTGGATACCAACCTGGTGGAGATCCACTACCGGATGCCTCTCAATGAGATCATCTACGACTTCTTTGACACCCTGAAGGCCCGCACCCGGGGCTACGCCTCCCTGGACTATGAGCTGGAGGGCTACCGCCCCTCCGACCTGGTGAAGGTGGACGTGCTGCTCAACGGGGACCAGGTGGACGCGCTGTCCTTCATCGCCCACCGGGAGAAGGCCTACAAGCGGGCCAGGCGCATCTGTGAAAAGCTCAAGGAGAACATTCCCCGCCAGATGTTCGAGGTGCCCATCCAGGCGGCCATCGGCGGCAAGATCATCGCCCGGGAGACCATCAAGGCTTTGCGCAAGGACGTGCTGGCCAAGTGTTATGGTGGGGACATCACCCGAAAGAAGAAGCTGTTGGAGAAGCAGAAAGAGGGGAAAAAGAAGATGCGGAGCCTGGGCACGGTGCAGATGCCGACGGAGGCATTCATGGCGGTGCTCAAGCTGGACGAGGAGTAGGGCGGCTTCTTCTTAATGCCCCAATGGCGCTCTCATTTTCGTCCAGATGGCGGATAGACCTGGGAAAACAAGACGAACTGAGACGATTGACCCTGCCGGCAGACTCCCCACAAGGGAGCGGGCTGCCGGCAGGGTTTGTGTCATGAGTGAGGATGGATACAAGATCTTGCAGGGCTGGAGGAAGAGTAAAAAATGAAGCGCCGGGCGGAAAAAAGTGCTTGACTTTCTGGGAAACTTTGTTGTACAATGATCGAGCGTCTGTATAGGCGCACTGCGATGATGCGGGAGATTGCTCGCCCCAGGCGAGGTAACTTCCGCGGAGTATGTCCGTTGATCGGGCGGCTGAAGGACTCTTCCGCAGCGTATATCGCTGGGGATGGGTGAAACCGGCCAACTGACGTGCCGGTTTTATTCATGGCCTGGAATGATACGCACGATAGCGTGGACGGAGTTTTTCACCGTACGGAGCAGCGCCCGACCGCCGCAGGCGGCCTGGCGTGACAGGACAGCGGGCCGCGCCGCGCGGCCCGGCGAGCGTCAACTTCGTATGTATGTGAAGGAGGAACACCCAACATGGCACAAAAAGAAATGATCCGCATCCGGCTGAAGGCCTATGACCACCAGCTCATCGACCAGGCCGCCGAGAAGATTGTGGACACGGCCAAGCGCAGCGGCGCGACGGTCTCCGGCCCCATCCCCCTGCCCACCAAGAAAGAGGTGGTCACCATTCTGCGGGCCGTCCATAAGTACAAGGACAGCCGGGAGCAGTTTGAGCGGCGCACCCACAAGCGCCTGGTGGATGTGGTGAAGCCCTCGGCCAAGACGGTGGAGTCCCTGATGAGCCTGGAGCTGCCCGCCGGCGTGGAGATCGAGATCAAGCTGTAAACCCGAATTGCGCGGAGAAGCCGCGTTCCAAACCGGAGCCCAGCACAGCGGATTTGGTTTGGAAGGGAAAGGCAAGGGAGCGAACGAAGCTTTCCATATGAAGTGGGAAACGGCGTTGCGCGGACTTTGCTTTGACAATGTCTGTACCGCAGTCCGCCGCGTTTTGAGGCGGACGGGTCATGTTGACGCCAAGCATCCCGCCGCCCGGCGGGGCGAGTGGTCAAGACTGGCGCCAACCAATAACCTTAAAGGAGGAACCTATATGGAAAAGGCCATCATCGGCAAGAAGGTGGGCATGACCCAGGTCTTCGATGAGGCCGGTAAGGTCATCCCGGTCACCGTCATCCAGGCGGGGCCCTGCACTGTGGTGCAGAAGAAGACCGAGGAAAAGGACGGCTACACCGCCGTCCAGCTGGGATTTGACGAGGTGCCCGAGCGCAAGCTCAGCCGACCCGAGGCGGGCCACAGCAAGAAGTCGGGGAAGCTCCTGCGGGTGCTCAAGGAGTTCAAGCTGGACAACGCTGCCGAGCTGAACGTGGGCGATGAGATCACCGCCACCACCTTCGCCCCCGGCGACCGGGTGGATGTGACCGGCATCAGCAAGGGCCACGGCTACCAGGGCGCCATCAAGCGCTGCGGGGCCCACCGCCTGAAGGAGACCCACGGCAGCGGCCCGGTGGCCCGCCACCCCGGCTCCCTGGGCTCCAGCACCGACCCCTCCCGGGTGTTCAAGGGACACATCGGGGCCGGCCAGATGGGCAACGAGCAGGTCACCGTGATGAACCTGGACGTGATCCAGGTGGACGAGGAGCTGGGCGTCATCGCCGTGCGGGGCGCCGTGCCCGGCCCCAAGGGCGGCGTGGTGGCGCTGCGTTCCAGCGTCAAGAAGATCGCTGAGAAGAAGGGGCCCGATGGGTCCGGCCGCGTCAACCCGCAGAAGGCTTCTGCCCGTGTCAACCCGCAGAAGGCCTCTGCGCGTAACAAGTGAGAGAGGAGAGAATGACAAATGCCTAAAGCGAACCTTTATGATATGGCCGGCAAGCAGATCGGCGAGGTCGAGCTCTCCGAGGCCGTATTCGGCATTGAGCCCAACCAGTATGTGGTCCACGACGTGGTCAAGAACCACCTGGCCAACTGCCGGCAGGGCACCCAGTCTGCCCTGACCCGGGCGGAGGTGTCCGGCGGCGGGCGCAAGCCCTGGCGGCAGAAGGGCACCGGCCGTGCCCGCCAAGGCTCCACCCGGGCCCCTCAGTGGACTCACGGCGGCGTCGTGTTCGCCCCCAAGCCCCGGTCCTACCGCTACACGCTCAACAAGAAGGTGCGCCGGCTGGCGCTAAAGTCGGCCCTGTCGGCCAAGGCGGCCGCAGGCAGCGTGCTGGTGGTGGATGATCTGCGCATGGACGAGATCAAGACCAAGACCTTCCAGGGCTTCCTGAACAGCCTGGGGGCGGGCAAGGCCATGGTGGTCACCGCCTGCCCCAACGTGGTCAAGTCCGCCCGGAACATCCCCGGCGTGGTCACCACCCCAGCCAAGCTCATCAACGTCTACGACATCGTAAACGCCAAGCAGCTGATCGTGGACAAGGCCGCCCTGGCTACCATCGAGGAGGTGTTCGCCTAATGAAGACCGCTTACGACATCATCAAGCGCCCCATCGTCACCGAACAGTCCATGGCGTTTGCCACCGACAAGAAGTACACCTTTGAGGTGGCCAAAGACGCCAACAAGATCGAGATCGCCAAGGCGGTGGAGGAGATCTTCGGGGTGAAGGTGGCCAAGGTGAACACGCTGAATATGTATGGCAAGGCCAAGCGGCTGGGCCGCTATCCCGCCGGCCGCCGGGCCAGCTGGAAGAAGGCCATGGTCACCCTGAGCGAGGACTCCAAGTCCATTGAGTTCTTCGAAGGCATGGTGTAAGGAGGTAACGAGAAATGGCGATCAAAACCTATAAGCCCACAACGCCCTCCCGCCGCCATATGACGGTGTCCGCCTTCGAGGGCATCGATAAGAAGGCCAAGCCGGAGCGCTCCCTGCTGGAGAAGCTGAAGAAGAGCGCCGGACGCAACAGCTACGGGCGCATCACCGTCCGCCACCGGGGCGGCGGGAACAAGCGCAAGTACCGCATCATCGACTTCAGGCGGGACAAAGAGGGCAAGTCCACAGTGATTAACCTGCAGTACGACCCCAACCGCTCGGCCAACATCGCCCTGATCGAGTACGAGGATGGCGAGCGCCGCTATATCCTGGCTCCCGTTGGGCTGAAGGCGGGCCACATCATCATGACCGGGCCCGAGTCCGACATCCTGCCCGGCAACTGCCTGCCCATCTCCAAGATCCCGGTGGGCGAGATGATCCACTGCATTGAGCTGCACCCCGGCAAGGGGGCCCAGCTGGTGCGTTCCGCCGGGACCGCAGCGCAGCTGATGGCCAAGGAGAACGGCATGGCTCAGATCCGCCTGCCCTCCGGCGAGGTGCGCCTGGTGCACGAGCAGTGCCGGGCCACCATCGGCCAGGTGGGCAACACCGACTGGGCCAACATCCACATCGGCAAGGCCGGGCGCAAGCGTCACATGGGCTGGCGGCCCACGGTGCGCGGCTCGGTGATGAACCCCAACGACCATCCCCACGGCGGCGGCGAGGGCAAGAGTCCTGTGGGCCGGCCCGGCCCCGTCACCCCCTGGGGCAAGCCCGCCATGGGGTACAAGACCCGCAAGCGCAAGAACCCCACGGACAAGTTCATTGTCAAGCGCCGCAACGCCAAGTAAGGAGGCAGTGAAAGATGAGCAGAAGTATCAAGAAAGGCCCCTTTTGCGCCCCCGAGCTGCTGAAGCGGGTCAATGAGATGAACCAGAAGAACGAGAAAAAGGTGCTGAAGACCTGGAGCCGCGCCTCCACCATCTTCCCCGCCTTCGTGGGCCACACCATCGCCGTGCACGACGGGCGCAAGCACGTGCCGGTGTATATCACCGAGGACATGGTGGGCCACAAGTTGGGCGAGTTCGCCCCCACCCGCACCTTCAAGGGCCACGCGGGCAGCAAGACTGGTAAGTAAGGAGGAGAGAGCAAATGGAAGCGAAGGCAACACTGAGATATATCCGCATCTCTCCCCGTAAGGTGAGCATTCTGTGCGACCTGATCCGCGGTAAGAGTGTGGCACAGGCCAGCGCCATCCTGGCCCTGACCCCCAAGGCCGCCGCCGAGCCTCTGTCCAAGCTGGTCAAGAGCGCGGCCGCCAACGCCGAGAACAACCACGGCATGGATCCCGAGAAGCTCTATGTGGCGGAGACCTACGCTGCCCCCGGCCCGATTATCAAGCGCTTTATGCCCCGGGCCCAGGGGCGGGCCTACCGCATCAACAAGAGAACTTCCCACGTGACCGTCGTGGTCAAAGAGCGCTGAGAAAAGGAGGTCAAACAGCATGGGACAGAAAGTGAATCCCCACGGTCTGCGCGTGGGTGTCATCAAAGACTGGGACTCCCGTTGGTATGCCCGCAATGAGAAAGTGGGCGACCTCCTGGTGGAGGACTACAAGCTCCGCAAGGATCTGAAAAAGCGCCTGTATTCCGCCGGCGTGCCCAAGATCGAGATCGAGCGGGACAATGCTAAGATCCGCATCTATGTCCACTGCGCCCGGCCGGGTATCGTCATCGGCAAGGGGGGCGAGGAGATTGAGAAGCTGCGCGCTGAGCTGGAGACCAAGCTGGGCAAGAGCGTGGTGCTCAACATCGTCGAGGTGAAGAACCCCGACACCAACGCCCAGCTGGTGGCAGAGAACATCGCCCAGCAGCTGGAAAAGCGCATCGCCTTCCGCCGGGCCATGAAGAACGCCATGGGGCGGGCCATGCGCATGGGCGCGCTGGGCATCAAGGTGCAGGCCTCCGGCCGGCTCAACGGCGCGGAGATCGCCCGCACCGAGCACTACCACGATGGCACCATCCCCCTGCAGACCCTGCGGGCGGACATCGAGTACGGCTTTGCCGAGGCGGCCACCACTTACGGGCGCATCGGCATCAAGGTGTGGATCTATAAGGGCGAGGTGCTCACCCAGACCCTGCGCACCACCCCCCGCACCATCGACACCAAGAACTACAAAGAGCGTGAGCAGCG
>CALXDM010000015.1 GCA_944387065.1 uncultured Oscillospiraceae bacterium | reverse complement strand
GGGGTGACTAAAACCGACACCCAGGCCATCACCGTGACCACGATCTCCAACACCCTGAACAGCAATTCATGGGCCACTATCAAGGCCGTTTCCGACGCCGGCCAGGGGGACAACTACTGGGACGTAGGCGACACCAAGCAGATCACGATCAACGGAAAGGTGGGGAATACGAACATTTCCAACCTGGCGATCAACGTGTTTATTATCGGGTTCAACCACAACGCCAGCCGGGAGGGTTCCAACCGGATCCACTTCAAGATCGGCAAAATCGGCAATACCCAGGTGGGCCTCTGTGATAGTGAATACGGAAATTATACTTCCACCTCCGGCGCGTTCACGATGAACACCAGCAACACCAACAGCGGCGGGTGGGCCAACAGCCACATGAGAAAGACGGTGCTGGGGTCCGACGCAAGCCCCACCAGCCCCCGGGCCAACACCCTGCTGGCGGCCCTGCCGGCGGACCTCCGGGCCGTTATGAAACCGATCACCAAGTATTCGGACAACACCGGCGGCGGCAACAATACGGCCAGTTATGTGACCAGCACCACGGACTACCTGCCCCTGCTTTCGGAGTTCGAGTACCACGGAACCCGGACCTATGCCAACAGCGCGGAGCAGAACTTCCAGCAGCAGTACGCCTATTATCAGGCGGGCAACAGCAAGGTGCATTACAAGCACAACGCCACCGGCACGGCGGCCGGTGCGTGGTGCCGGTCCGTCCGTGCGACGACCACGAACGGTTTCTGCCTTGTCAACACCGACGGCAACGCCTACGACACCAGCGCGAACAGTTCCTGGGCCGTGGCCGCCGGCTTTGCAGCCTAATCCGGCGGAGCAATCGGGGAAAATCCCGCCCACGGAAGTGGGCGGGATCCCGCCGAACACACACCGAGAGGAGGGGCGGCCATGTCTGTCCTGAAAAGCAAGCGATCCACCAGCAAGGCGGAGTATGTGAACCTGGCCAATGAGATTTACACGGAAACCGTGGCATTTTTGACCCGGCTTTCCGCCAGGTACGCCCGCCTGCTGGCGGAGCCGGTGGTGGCGCTGGCCGGGGAGGTGATCGACCAGACGGAAAAGGCGAACAGCATTTTTCCAAAGGGAGAGCCGAACCTGGGCCTGCGGAAAGGCCACCTGCTGGAGGCCAGGGCCGCGCTTATGGCCCTGGACGTGCGCCTGGGACACTGTTACACCATCCTGGCGCTGAACCCGCAGGGGTGCTTTACCAAGCCGGACGGGAAAAGCGTACCGCCGGCGGAGGCCACCAAGAAACTGGATGATATGTCGCAAAGCCTGGGCGAAAAGATCGACCGGGAAAATGAACTGATCCGGGCCGTTCTGGAGAGCGACCGGAAAAGAAAATAAATCACTGGCCATTTGGGTGTATCTCTGAAAACGTGCCGAGTGGCAGGGCGGCGGGTGCTTTGACGGCGGCCAATGCGTGGTGCCGGTCCGTCAATGCGACGAACACGAACAATTTCTGCCTTGTCAACACCAACGGTAGCGCCAACAACAACAACGCGAACAATTCCTGGGCCGTGGCCCCCGGATTTCACAACCCCGCGAGGGGAACGGGTCAAATGCAGTAGGAAACGAACCGGACCCTTTGTGAAAGGAGAGATACTTCCCGGGCGATAAGCCCGAAACCGCCCTTTGTGGCCCCTTCACGGACGCTGCTTGCATGGCGGGGTATTGTGCTACCCCCGTTTCATGTGAAGGGTCTACGCGGTTTAGCCGCACACCTACACCACAACCGCACGGAGGCGCGAATACTTATTATGACCAGCGAGGAGCGCCGGGAGGCGCGATACCATAGACGACAGGCCGGCCGAGAGGCGCGGCGGAGGAAACGCAGCGAGGACCTGGGCGGGATCGCCCAGGCGTTCAGTTTCCGAAAAATGTTCAAATGGGGAAAGAAGTGCTGCAACAATGTACGGTGGAAACAATCCACGCAGAACTTTGAACGGCACCTGTTTTCCGGTACGGCCCGCCGGCGGCGGGAAGTTCTATCCGGGAAGTGGCGGCCAAAGCCGGGCGCCCACTTCCTTCTCCGGGAGCGGGGCAAGATCCGGCCCATAGACGCCCCGCACATCAACGACCGGCAGATCCACAAAACCCACACAAAGGAGGTCCTGGAGCCGCTATACACGCCGGGCATGATCCGGCGGAACGGCGCCAGCCAAAAGGGAAAGGGCCTGTCCTTCCACCATGAGGAACTGAAACGGATCCTGCGGGAGCATTTCAGGAAACATGGCCGGAAGGGTTACGTGGTCCTTATGGACCTAAAGCAGTTCTTTCCCTCCGCACCCCATGCGGCAATCTATGAGCGCCACCGGCGCTTGATCCTGGACCCGGAGATCCGGGCGGTGGCGGACACGGTGGTGGCCGCCGTGCCGGGCGGCGTGGGTATGCCCCTGGGCGTGGAGCCGTCGCAGATGGAAATGGTGTCCCTGCCGTCCGCCGTGGACAACTGGATCGCCTGCCAACTGCGGGCGGAAGGGCCGGCCCACTATATGGACGACTACCACATGATCGCGGAAACCAAGGAGCAGGCGGAGGCGTTCCGGGACGCCGCAACCGAGCGCATGGAGGCCATGGGGCTGACCGTGAGCCGGAGCAAAACCAAGATCGTGCCACTGTCCAAACCCTTCCGGTTCTGCAAGGTCAAATTCTACCTGACGCCAACCGGGAGGGTGATCACCCACGGGAACCGGGACGGGATGAAACGGGCGCGGCGGAAACTGCGGGCGTTCAAGGCCAAGGTGGACGCCGGAGAAATGACCGTCCAGCAGGTGCGGGAGTGGCTGACCAGCCAGATCGCCTATTTCGAGAACTACAACGACCACGGCCGGGTCCTCCGGCTGAACCGGATATTTCATGCAATTTACGGAGGTGCAGAACCATGTTCAAGATCATCAAAGACGGGACAAGCCTGGGAATGACCGAGGCGCCCACCTACGTGCGGCAGGCAGAAAACGGGTGCTTTGTGCTGTGCCAGGAGGCGGAGGCCACGGGGATCGCCCACAACGGCACCGTGTACCACCTCCTGGGCCGGGAGGCCCTGGAGGGAGCGGAGAGCGTGATCCTGGAGGCGGCGGACGCCGGCGCGGAGATCCAGGCGGCCGGAGAAAACGCGGCCAACAACGACAAACTGTCCGGCCAGTTGTCGGCGGCGGCCAAGTTGTACGTGCAGGCGGCCACGGACGTGCCGGACGAAACGGCGCTGGAAATGCCGGACCTGTTCAAGACCTGGGAGGAGGTCCTGGCGGCGGGCCAGAACGTGGCGCAAAATGCCATCATCAACGACGGCGGGACCCTGTACCGCGTTGTGGCGGCCGGCGGCGTCCTCCCCCAGGAACACCAGCCGCCCCACGGGGAGGGTATGCTGGCGGTGTACCGGCCCATTGACACGGCCCACGCGGGCACCCTGGAGGACCCGATCCCGTGGATGTACGGGATGGACTGCACCGAGGGCCTGTACTACTCCCATAACGCCACCGTGTACCTGTGCAAGGCCAATATGACGCCCTGCGTATGGGCGCCGGGAACGGCCGGCCTGTGGCAATGGGAGGCGGTGGAGTAAGACATGGAAAAGGTCCGATACATCGTTAAAAAGCGCATGAGAGAGGCGGGGATCTCCGGCCGCGTCAATCTCCCCTATGGCACGGAGGTGGAGGCTGTGGACGGTATGATCATTTACAAGGGGGAGGCCGTGTGTGCCGTCACAAGCCGGAACGCCCACCAGTACCTGGCCAGGAACGACGACGGCCAGGGGCGGGAGCGGGGCGCCCTGACCATGGCCATCACCTCCCTGCTGGAAAAGCGGGATAAAGGGTATCAAGACCGCTGGGATCTGGTATGGGAGGATGAAATAAGCCAAAAATACCGGCACCCGGAGCATGAGGATCATTTCCTGTGGGGCCACGCCTTTTTCGAGGCCCCGGTGGAGGACCTGCGGCACATCGCGGATCTGATCGGCGCGAGGAGGTGACGGCCATGGACAGAACAAAAATGATCGCAGACCTGTGCGCCGTCATTGACCGCATGAATGTGATCATACAGGCCCAGGCCATGGAACTGGCCCAGCATGGGGCGGTGGTCCACGCGGAGGAGATCGCGGAGGTCCGGCAGAAATACGCCAGGGCCATCGGTGAGGGGGTGGGACCATGAGCCTGGAGGAAATCCTGCTGGGCGGCGGCGGGGTGCTGCTGGCGGCCATGACGCTGATCCAGGTGGCGCCCATCAAGGTCAATCCGTGGTCCGCCGTCGCCAAGGCCATCGGCCGCGCCATCAATGGGGAGGTGATCGCCAAGGTGGACCAACTGGAGCGGGACCTGGAGGCCATGAAAGCGGCCCAGGAGGAGCGGGACGCGATCAGTTGCCGGTCCCGGATCCTCCACTTCGGGGACGAAACGATCCACGGGGTCCGCCACACAAAGGAGCATTTCGACCAGATCCTGCGGGACATTACCAACTATGAGCAATACTGTAAGGACCACCCGCGTTTCGAGAACAACACCACCGTGCTGACATCCCAGCGGATCAAGGATATTTACGAGGACTGCCTGGAAAAGGCGGATTTTCTGTAAAAAAGGGGGCGCAGGAATGAATATGCCTTTGATTGCGGCGGCCGCCATGGCCGGAGGGGCGGCGCTGGGGTTTTTCCTGTGCTGGGTGGCCACACGCCTGGCGGCGGGAAACCACGCGGCGGCCACACGGCTGGCCACCGCCGCAAAGAAGAAAATGGGGACCATGGACAAGGTGCTGATCCTGGAGGGCGTGATCCTGGTGGCCTATACGGCGGCGGACCTGGCCGTGTTCTGGCACACCGGGAACGAGCCTGCCACCCTGACCGCCTGCGTGTTCGGCGTGTGCGGTTTTGAAAACGGGGTCATGGGATGGATCAAGACCACAAAGGAAAAAGTGCGGGACCGGCGCTGGGAACAGGAGGACCGGGAGCGCATGAGGAAAGAAGAACAGGAGGCGCAAAACAATGGGTAAAATGAAAGCCAATGTATTCGTGGAAAAGGCGGTGGAGATCGCCAAGAACTTCAAAACCCTGTACGTTATGGGCTGTTTCGGGGCACCGCTGACGGGTTCCAACGTGAGCCGCTACTGCAATAACCATTCCTACAACCGAGCGGCGGACCGCACGGCCATGATCAAGGCGGCGGGAAACCAAAACCCGCCCGTATATGGCTTTGACTGCGTGTGCCTGATCAAGGGCATTTTGTGGGGGTGGAGCGGGAACGCCTCCAAGACCTACGGAGGAGCCAATTATGCCAGCAACGGGGTCCCGGACATAGGGGCGGACACCATGATCACCAGGTGCCTGGACGTTTCCACAACCGGATGGGCCAACATGGCCGTGGGTGAAGCGGTGTGGATGTCCGGCCATATCGGAATTTACATCGGGGACGGCCTGGCGGTGGAGTGTTCCCCCAAGTGGGAAAACAAGGTGCAGATCACGGCCGTGGGGAACATCGGGAGCAAAGCGGGGTACAACACGCGGACCTGGACCAAACACGGAAAACTGCCCTATGTGGATTACTCCGAGAGCGGGACGACCACCGGCGGCGGGACCGCGACAAAGCCGGACACCGGCGGCGCTACCATCTACAAGGTAGCGGCCGGGGACAACCTCTCCAAGATCGCGGCCAAGTACGGCACCACCGTGGACGCCCTGGCGGAGATCAACGCCATCAAAAACAAGAACCTGATCCGCGTGGGCCAGGTGCTTATGCTCCAGGATACGCCCCAGGCGGCGGCCGACAAACTGGAGGCCCTGGGCGTGATCAACTCCCCGGACTACTGGGCGGAGGCGGCAGAGGCCGGAAAGGTCCAATACCTGGACATTCTGCTGAAAAAGGCCGCGCAGACCATCACAAAGGCCGGGGTGCGGACGGATACGCCCCAGGAGGGCGTGGCCGCGCTAGTGGCCGCCGGCGTGATCAATACGCCGGAATACTGGCTGGCCAACTATGGCACATTCCCCAGCCTGGACCTGCTGCTGCAGGCGCTGGGCGGGGCTGTGAAATAATCAGAGGAGGACATACACATGGAAACCATTATGCAGTACATTCCCCTGGCGGTGTCCGCCATCCTGCTGGCGGCCCTGATCCTGACCGTGATCACCAACATCATCACCCAGGTGGTCAAGAAAATCACCTGGGACAAGATCCCCACCAACATTCTGGCGGTGCTGGTGGCCATGGCCGTGACCCTGCTGGCGTTCTTTGCGGTGTGCCAGATCATGGGCTGGGCCGTCACCTGGTACATGGTGGCCGGCGCGGTGGCCCTGGGCCTGTTCGTGAGTTATGCGGCCATGTTCGGCTTTGACAAACTCCGGGAGGCCCTGGAGCAGATCACCAACTGGGGCAAAGACAAAACGGAGTAAAGAGGACCCCCGGCACCTACGAGGCGCCGGGGGTTCGTTATCGGGCAAAGAACACGCCCAGGGGGCTACCGGAGGGGGACCGCCACCCGGCGGGGTGAATGTCCTCCAGGGCCTCCCGGGAGGTGCGGCCATCCGACCATCGGATCACCGCCATGGTGGCGGCGGGGGTCCAGCGGGTGGCCTCCCTCTCCAGGAAACCGACGATCACGCCGACCTCCTGGGGGTACATGGCGCCAAAGTTCCCGATCACGGGCTGTCCAACCATCACAAGGCCGGGGTGGTCCGCAGGCTGCACGGCCTGGGGAATGAACGCGGAAACGGGGTCCTGGATCTCCTCCACTTCCTCCGCCTCCAGGTATTCGCTGGAGGCGCGGAAAACGGGGGCCATGCTGTACCGTTCGGGGATGATATACTCCCCGTCGTGGTCCGTGTAAATCTTCGCCCGGCGCTCCTGGCCGTCGCGGCGGAAAGTAACGGTTTTCGCCGTGCGCTTGACGATCTCCACCACGAAAACACAGTTGTGATCGCAGGCGCTGGTGGTGAAATATTTCTTGCCAATCTCAAAAGTAGCCATCTTGTAAACCCTCCTGATCGTGTGTGGTTCGTCCGGGCTGTTCGCCCCTGCCTTACGAGTGTTATTATATACTTACACAAGTATAAACGCAAGCGGTAAACTGCACAAACTTACACAAGTATAATTGTAAAAAATATATACTTGCACAAGTACAAAAAGAAAGGTATAATACAGAAAACAGGCAAGGAGGCGATCCCATCATGGAGGGAAATAAAGGTACAGCGGCGACAAGGGCAAAAAACAAATATG
This sequence comes from uncultured Oscillospiraceae bacterium, assembly GCA_944387065.1. Taxonomy (GTDB): domain Bacteria; phylum Bacillota; class Clostridia; order Oscillospirales; family Oscillospiraceae; genus Enterenecus. Next base: position 32,031 of record CALXDM010000015.1, on the reverse strand, counting down.
CGGCCGCAAATTATGAACGGCTGTCCCCTTTCGTAAAGAAAGGAAAAAAGCAGAGATACAAAGACGCGGCAGCAGCCGGAGGATACAGCAGCCTAAATGAGTTCATAGAAACGGCTATGGACCGCCTGGCGGACGAAATCCTGGGGAAAGAGTAACGGCACCACACGCGCCGGTGTAGGGGCCGCCCGAGGGCGCCCCGCTGGAATAATCAATTTTTCTTCGTTCAGACTATTACCACGGGTTTTCAAGTGATCCCGTGCTAAAGTTAAGAAAAAGTCCGATTATTCCCACACGGAGGCGCGGCGGTGAAGAAATTTCTATATCACGGGAAAAAGAATATCTGCGGGGACCGCATACGCCTGGCGAGGCTGGAAAAACGGCTGTCACAAACGGACCTGGCCCGCCTGCTCCAACTGGAGGGCGTCCCGATGGAGAGGGACGTGATCAGCCGGATGGAAATGGGGGATCGCCTGGTCACGGATTATGAGGTGGTCACAATAGCGGAGGTCCTGGGCGTTTCCGTGCTATGGATATTAGGGAAAGAATGAGAGCGGCCGGCGTGAAAATCACGCCGGCCGTTTTTCGCGCAAAGGGGGAAAATATGAACTACAAAGGGTATCACCATCTAAAGTGGGAGGACCGCCTGAAAATCGAGGGGGCGCTGAAAACCGGGGGAAAGCCTGCGGAAATCGCGGAAATGCTGGGGGTATGCGTCAAGACAATTTACAACGAGATTAAACGGGGCCTATGCCTCCAGCAAAAAGAGGGATACATATTCCAGGAGGAATACTGCGCGGAGGTGGCGGAGCGGAAGTACCAGGAGCATTTAAGGGCCAAGGGGCCGGAGATCAAACTGGGCCGGGATCATGCTTTCGCCAACTTCGTGGAACGGAAGATCATAGAAGAACACTATTCCCCAGGGGCGGTGCTGGCCTATATCGAGGCGGCCGGCCTGGAATTTGAAACCCATATCTGCGAAACAACCCTTTATTCCTACATATACCGGGGGGACGTGTTCCTGGAACTGACGGAGGAACACCTGCTGTATAAAGGGGAGCGGCGGCGGGACTACGAACAGCGGGAGCGGGCCAAAGAGGCCCCCGGGGACACCATCGAGGACAGGCCGCCAGAGGTCCGGGCGCGGAATACGTTTGGACACTGGGAAATGGACAGCATTATGGGGCCGGTGGGGTCAAAGGCGGCCCTGCTGGTGCTGACCGAGCGGCTGACGCGGTGGGGGCTGGTGATCCGGGTCCCGGATCACACGGCGGAGAGCGTGGTCCGGGCGCTGAACCGGGTGGAGCGGAGAATGGGAAAGCGGTTCCGGGAAGTGTTCCGCACCATTACCGTGGACAACGGCAGCGAGTTCATGGACTGCGACGGCCTCCAGCGATCATACAGGCTAAAGCGCCCCAGGACGAAAATATATTACTGCCACCCCTATTCCCCGCAAGAGCGCGGGAGCAACGAGAACATGAACCGGATCCTGCGGCGGTGGTTCCCAAAGGGGACCAACTTCGACCAGGTGACGGAGGCGGAGGTGGCCCAGGCGGCGGAGTGGATGAACAACTATCCGCGCCGGATCCTGGGGTGGAGATCCGCCGGGGCCGTGTTCGAGGAGTACGTGGCCGCCTGAAAATCTGAACAGCGGGAGCGGGACGGCCGGGGCCAGGTTTTGGCCTCCGGTGGTTTTTCACGCCCTGGAGGCGGTGAAAGAGGACGAAAAAGGCCGCTCCACCGTAGTGGAGCGGACCCAGTATATCACACGTCAAAAATTTTTCTGGATTTTTTGTAATTTATCCTTGACTTTTTCACAAACTTTTCCGGATTGCCAGCGAATTTTTCCCAGCGGGCCCGCCATGCTTGTTTTTTTCTCCCATCTGCGGTATGATAGGGCCATCCTTTGCCCATCAGGAGACGATCATGTGACGGAGCTTCAGCAGCATCTTGACGCCCTGCTGGCCCAGGCCATCGGCCAAGCCGCCGCTGTGGGCGCCCCGGTGTCCTCCCGCATCTGTCCCCAGGTGCGGGTCAACCGCCGGGCCAAGACCCGCTTTGGCTGCTGCCGGGCCTCCGGTGGGGGCTATGTCATCGAGGTGGCCGCCGCCCTGTGCGCGGCCCGGGACCAGGCCATCCTGCAAGTGCTGGCCCACGAAGTGCTGCACACTTGCCCGGGCTGCGCCAACCACGGCCCGGCCTGGAAAGGATGGGCCGCCCAGATGAACCGGGCCTATGGCTATTGCATCCAGACCACCGATACCCACCAGGCCCTGGGCCTGGTCGACCAGCGGCCGGTGCGCTACCTGGTGGTGTGCAGCCGCTGTGGCCAGCGCCTGTCCCGGATGAAGCGCTCCCCCCTGGTCGACCACCCGGAGCGGTATCGCTGCCGGTGCGGGGGACGGCTGTTTCTGGCCCAGGGTCTGCCCCCGGGTCCCCAACCCTGATCCCTGTCCCGGGGGCGGCCAACCCCCGCCCCAGAAAGGAGATTTTCATGGATATTCAGCTCCCGCTCCAGCGCCTCACCCGCGCCAAGTATGGCCTGGAGCCCAACCAATGCGACGCCGGCCAGCTCTACCGTGCCCTGCTCCAGTTCACCCAGGAGCAGGCCGCCAGCCGTCCCGCCCCCCAGGGGGAGCGCAAGCTGTACTACTTCTCGGCGGAGTTCCTGCTGGGCAAGCTGCTGAGTAACAACCTGCTGGCCCTGGGGCTGTACGACCAGGCCGACGAACTGCTGCGCCAATGGGGTCACAGCCTGGCCGAGGTGGAGCAGGCCGAGCCCGAGCCCTCCCTGGGAAACGGCGGGCTGGGCCGGCTGGCCGCCTGCTTCCTGGACTCCATCGCCGCCCTGGGCCTTCCCGGGGACGGGGTGGGTTTGAACTACCACTACGGCCTGTTTCGCCAGGTCTTTTCCGACAACCAGCAGCGGGAGCTGCCCAACCCCTGGATCGAGCCGGGGGGCTGGTTGATCCCCACGGGGGTACGCTTCCCGGTGCGCTTTGGCTTTGGCACGCTGGACGCGGTGCTGTGGGACATCGCCGTGCCCGGCGCCCACACGGGCATCGCCAACCGCCTGCACCTGTTTGACGTGGAGCATCCCGCCCCTGCCCCCCAGCAGGGCATCGGCTTTGACAAGCGGGACATCGCCCACTGCCTGACCAGCTTCCTCTACCCCGACGACAGCGACGAGGACGGCCGGCTGCTGCGGGTGTACCAGCAGTACTTCATGGTGTCCGCCGGGGCCCAGCTGATCCTGACGGAGCTGGACGATCGGGGAGTGGACCCCCGCCAGCTGTGCCAGCACGTGGCCATCCAGATCAACGACACCCACCCCTCCATGGTCATCCCCGAGCTGACCCGGCTGCTGCTGGAGCGGGGGCTGTCCATGGACGAGGCGCTGCACCAGGTGGCCCACGCCTGCGCCTACACCAACCACACCATCCTGGCCGAGGCGCTGGAGAAGTGGCCCATGTCCTACCTGCGCACCGTGGCCCCCCAGCTGGAGCCCATCCTGCGGGAGATGGACCGCCGGGCCAAGCAGGTGCTGCCCGACCCGCGCCTGGCCATTATCGGGCCGGACGACACCGTCCACATGGCCCATCTGGACATCCATTACAGCTACTCGGTCAACGGCGTGGCCGCCCTGCACACCCAGATCCTGTGCCAGTCCGAGCTCAAGCCCTTTGCCGACGTCTATCCCTACAAGTTCAACAACAAGACCAACGGCATCACCCTGCGCCGCTGGCTGGAGGCGTGCAACCCCCAGCTGGCCGGGCTCATCGACCAATGCGCCGGCCCCCAATGGCGCACCGACCCGGCCCGGCTGGAGGCCCTGCTGGGCTTCGCCGGGGACGGGCAGGTGCTGCGCCGGCTGCTGGAGATCAAGCGGGAGAACAAGCTGGCCCTGTGCCAGGCGGTGGAGCGGGAGCAGGGGGTACGCCTGGACCCGGACTCCCTGTTCGACATCCAGGTCAAGCGGCTGCACGAGTACAAGCGCCAGCAGATGAACGCGCTGTACGTCATCCGCAAGTACCTGGAGATCAAGTCCGGCCAGCTGCCCCCACGGCCCATCACCGTGATCTTCGGGGCCAAGGCCGCCCCCGCCTACGTCATGGCCAAGCGGATCATCCACCTGATCCTATGCCTGAGCCAGCTCATCGAGGCCGACCCCCAGGTCCGCCCCTGGCTGCGGGTGGTCATGGTGGCCAACTACAACGTCACCTGGGCCCAGCAGCTCATCCCCGCCTGCGACCTGTCCGAGCAGATCTCCCTGGCCTCGAAGGAGGCCAGCGGCACCAGCAACATGAAGTTCATGGCCAACGGCGCGCTCACCCTGGGCACCCTGGACGGAGCCAACGTGGAGATCGCCCAGCTGGTGGGCGGGGAGAACATCTACACCTTCGGCGCCCACAGCGACCAGGTCATCGGCCTGTATGCCCACAACGGCTATCACCCCTGGGACTACTACCAGCGGGACGGGGTGCGGCCCCTGGTGGACTTCCTGGTCTCCCCCCAGCTGCTGGCCCTGGGCAATGAGGATGACCTGCGGGCCCTGTGGGAGGACATGAAGGGTAAGGACTACTTCATGGCCCTGCTGGATGTGGAGGACTATATCGCCACCCGGGATCGGGCGGTGCTGGACTACGGCAACCGCTCAGCCTGGGCCCGCAAGGCCCTGGTGAACATCGCCAAGAGCGGCTACTTCTCCAGCGACCGCACCATCCAGCAGTACAACCAGGACATCTGGCGCCTGGGGTGAGGGTCTGCCCCCACCCATTGGAGAAAAAACCAGCGACCCCATCGGGGCCGCTGGTTTTTTCTTCTGAAATTGGCCATCTTAAAAGTATATGTGTGGATAATTCTTGTCATTTTCGTTGGACTGATAGTTCCGATCCACGAAATAAGCTTTCTCGTCATCTTCAGCCAATACGTATTGATTCAGCCAGTCAACGAACGTCGCCCCATCAAAGCATACAGAACCAGAACCGTCGTCATCAAATTCAGTATGCACCCATAAGCCGTGGTCGGCAGTTGAGAGCCATTTATCGAATTTTCGCACATAGCGGTCCAAATCATCAACAATATACTGGGGACATTCAATTAAGTCGCAGGGCGTTCGATAAAAATACAACAGTAACTTCGCCACGTTTATACAATCCTTTCAGTATTGCGTTGCGGATGGGTGGGGGGCATTCCCCCTGCTTTTGGTGCGAGTGGGGGGCCTCCCCGCTGGTTCAGAAGGCACGGTTGTCAAAGGGGTAGTAGCTCCACCCAAGCACCATGCGCCGGTCGATCACCTTCCAGTCCCCGTCATAGAAGTAGTTCAGGAACTGGCCGTTCTCGTAGGCCCCGTGCTCGCAGTACACGCTTCTTCCATCGGTGCCCAGCACTTTCATCAGGATGTAGCTGCCCAGTTCCGGGGGCTCTTCGGGCAGATTCCACAGGGATGATGGAGAAGTCCTCCGTAGAGTCCGCGTTCAGCAGTTCATTGATTTTAGAATTGAAATACAATCCTATATCCAGCATATAATATGGGATATGCTCTTGTCAAGAGGTGAGTAAGATGGCAGAGTTTATTCCGAAGCAATATAGAAAGGAACAGTTCACCATTCGCATGGAGCAGGAAATTTTAGAGAAGGTGGATCGGCTGGCGGGAGTATATAAACTCAGCCGTAGTGAATTTATCAATCAATGCGTGGCGTTTGCGTTAGAACATATGCCGGGAAGTGCCGGGCAAGCCGGGGGAGACTAAATTCAATCAGGAAGAAGAGAAGTGAGACGCAGCCAGAGTCTGGAGTGTACTCACTTCTCTTTTCTAATGCTAACAACTATCCCTGCAAGCCCTCCGCCCAGCCGCTGTACCGCTCCAGCTTGGCCGCGCAGTCGGCCTGATCCCGGCCCTGAGCCAGGAGGTACACCTTCACCTTGGGCTCGGTGCCCGAGGGGCGCACCAGGATGGACGTGCCGTCGTCCAGCTCGTAGCGCAGCACGTTGGAGCCGGACAGCTCCATGGCCGATCTCTCCCCCGTCTGGGCGTCCACCACGCTGCCGTCCTGATAGTCCTTCCAGCAGACCACCTGTGCCCCTCCGATCTCCCGAGGAGGATCGGAGCGCAGACCGGCCATCAGGTCGGCCATCTTCCGCAGCCCATCCAGGCCGGGCATCACCAGGTTCAGGGTCCTTTCCCCGTAGTGACCGTACTTTTCATATAGGGCCAGCAGCGCGTCATACAGCGTCATGCCCTGCCCCGCGTACCAGGCCGCCATCTCGGTCAGGGCCACCGCGGCGGTGACCGCGTCCTTGTCCCGGACGTAGTCACCCAGCATATAGCCGTAGGACTCCTCGTAGGCGAAGATCACCTTGCCCTGTCCCGCCCCCTCCAGCCGGTCCTTGCGCTCGGCCAGGAACTTGAAGCCGGTGAAGGTGTCGTAGCAGGCCAGGCCGTTGACCTGGGCCACCTTCCGGGCCATCTCAGTGGTGACGATGGTCTTGAGGGCCACGGGATTGGCGGGCATTTTCCCTGCGCGCTTCCTAGCCCCGATGAGGTAGTCCAGCAGCAGTACACCGGTCTGGTTGCCGGTGAGGGTCTGGAATCTGCCGCCGCCCGTGTTGACCATAATGCCCACCCGGTCGGCGTCCGGGTCGGAGCCCAGGATGAAGTCGGCTCCCTCCCGCTGGGCCAGCTCCACGGCCAGGGCAAAGCCCTCGGGATTTTCCGGGTTGGGGGAGGCCACGGTGGGGAAGTTGCCATCCAGCTCCATCTGCTGGCTGACGCACAGCACGTGCTTCATGCCCAGGCGGCGCAGCGCCTCGGGGATGAGCTTGTAGCCCGCGCCGTGGAAGGGGGTAAACACCATTTTGAAGGTGTCAGCCACCTCCTCCACCGCCCCCTTATCGTTAACCTGACCCATGACATTGGCCAGGAACTTCTCATCCGTCTCCGCCCCCATGAGGGTGATAAGCCCATCGGCCAAGGCCTGGTCATATCCCATGGTCTTGACGCTGTCAAACACGTCCAGCTCCCCCATCTTCCTGGCCACCTCATCGGCATGGCGGGGGGGCAGCTGGGCCCCATCGGACCAGTAGACCTTATAGCCGTTGTACTCCTTGGGGTTGTGGCTGGCGGTGATGTTGATGCCGGCGATGCAGCCGTATTCCCGAATGGCAAAGGACAGCTCAGGGGTAGGGCGCAGCGCGTCAAACAGCCGCACGGGAATGCCGTTGGCCGCCATGACGCAGGCGGCCTCCCGGGCAAACTCGTCGGAGTGGTTGCGGCAGTCAAAGCACACCGTCACCCCCCGGACGGCGGCCTGCGGCCCCTCATCCAGAACGACCTGGGCAAAGGCCTGGGTGGCGTGGCGGATGACGTGGATGTTCATCCGGTACAACCCCACCCCCATGGTGCCCCGCAGGCCGGCGGTGCCAAAAGCCAGCTGGCTGAAAAAGCGGGACTCGATCTCCTTCTCGTCCCCCGCGATGGCCTCCAGCTCCGCCTTCTCCTGAGCAGACAGGGCGGGGGCGGCCAGCCAGCGGCGGTATTGCTCCCTATAATCCATACTCGCTCCTCCTTTCATGTCAGGCCGGATCAGAAGGTAAAGTTGCCGTCCTGGAACACCGTCACCTGCTCCCCCTGCCGGGTGGTACCTACAATGGACAGGTCCCGGGTGCCCACCATGAAGTCCACGTGATTCAGGGACTGGTTGAGCCCCGCGGCCTTCTGAGCCTGCTCGTCCATCCCCTCCCCGCCCTTCACGCAGTTGGGGTAGGCCGAGCCAAAGGCCAGGTGGCAGGAGGCATTCTCGTCAAACAGGGTGTTGTAGAACAGCAGCCCCGTGTTGCGTATGGGGGAGTCATAGGGCACCAGGGCCACCTCCCCCAGGTAGGAGGAGCCCTCGTCCATGGTGATGGAGCGCTTGAGCACTTCCTCCCCCTCTTGCGCGTGAACGTCCACGATCTTGCCCCCTCGGAAGTCCAGATAGAAATCCCGCACCAGATTTCCGTTCAGGGCCAGGGGCAGGGCGGCGTACACCCGGCCATCCACCCCGTCCCACCGGGGGGCGGTGAAGAGCTCCTCGGTGGGCATGTTGGCCACAAAGTCCACCCCGGCAGGGGTGGCGTCCGCGCCCCCCATCCAGATATGGCCCTCCGGCAGAGTGATGGTCAGGTCAGTGCCCAGGGCGTTGGTGTAGTGCAGGGACTGGAAGTCATAGTCGTTCAGCCGCTTGGCCCGGCGGGCGGTGGCCTCGATGTGGGCCTTCCACCGCGCCGGCGCACCGCCGTCCCCGGTGACGCGGCAGGCGGAGAACACCGCCTCCCACAGCGCATCGACGGCCGCCTGCCCCCGTTTGTCCGGGAACACCTTTTCCGCCCAGGCCTGGGTGGGGCAGGCCCCGATGGTCCATTGGAAGCGGTTGGCGCTCATGGCATCGTAATAGGGCCTGGTGGGCTGGGCGCTGGCCCGCTGCCAGGCCTGGATCCGGGCGGGATCCACCCCCCGCAGGGCCTCCGGGTCACCTCCGGTGATGGACAGGGCGGGCGCACCCCGCTCCAGCAGCCAGTCAAACTTGGCCTTCTGGTACTCGGGGAACTGGGAGAAGACCTCCTGATCCGCCTTCAGGTAGCGCTGGCGTGTGACCACGTCGTCCGTCCACTCCACCACCACGTCCCGGGCCCCCCGGTCCAGCGCCACCTCCACGCACAGCCGGGCCAAGGGCGCGCACTCCACCGGGACGGCCAGGCGAGGCGTCTGGCCCGGCTGGAGGTTCAGGCCCACCTCCACCAGCAAATGGGCATATTCGTTTAATTTTGCTTCAAATCCGTTTGCCATCGGGCTGCGTTCTCCTTTCCCTGATCGAGTGCCCCCATTATAGTCCCTCCTGGGGGAAAAAGCAATGAATTCTCATTTGCATTTTTCCCTGCTTTGGCATATAATTGATACCAATTCATGACACCGTCGGCCAGCGCCGGCGGCAATCCATCCAGAGGAGGCCCTTTCCCCATGCTGCAAACCGTCATCCCCGCAGGGTACGCCCCCTGCCTGAACCTCTATGATACCCAGCGGGCCATCGCCCTGCTCAAGCGGCTGTTTGAGGACAGCCTGGGCGGCGCGCTCCACCTGCGCCGGGTGTCCGCCCCCCTGTTTGTGGAGGCGTCCACCGGGCTGAACGACGACCTGAACGGGGTGGAGCGCCCGGTCAGCTTCGACATCCCCTTCGCCGGGCGGGAAGCCCAGGTGGTACATTCCCTGGCTAAGTGGAAACGCATGGCCCTGTACCGCTATCAGTTCCCCGTGGGGGAGGGGCTGTACACAGACATGAACGCCATCCGCCGGGACGAGGAGCTGGACAACGTCCACTCGGTGTACGTGGACCAGTGGGACTGGGAGAAGGTCATCGCCCCCCGGGACCGCACCGAGGCGTATCTGCGGCAGACGGTGGTCACCATTGTGGGCGTGCTGGCCGACACCCAGGCCACCCTGCGCTCGGTCTATCCCCAGCTCACCCCCCTGCCCACCATCTGCCGGGAGGTATCCTTCGTCACCGCCCAGGAGCTGGAGGACCGCTGGCCTGAGCTGTCCCCCCAGCAGCGGGAGGACGCCTGGGTAAAGGAGCATCCCACCACCTTCCTGATGGGCATCGGCGCCCCGCTGCGCTCGGGCAAGCCCCATGACGGCCGGGCCCCCGACTACGACGACTGGGCCCTCAACGGGGATCTGCTGGTGTGGAACAGCGTGCTGGGCCGGGCGCTGGAGCTGTCTTCCATGGGTATCCGGGTCAGCCCGGAGTCGCTGGACCGGCAGCTGTCCGCCGCCGGCTGCGACCACCGCCGGACGCTGCCCTTCCACCAGCTCCTGTTGGAGGGCAAGCTCCCCCTCACCATGGGGGGCGGCATCGGCCAGAGCCGGGTGTCCATGCACCTGCTGGGCAAGGCCCACATCGGGGAAGTGCAGGCCAGCGTGTGGGATCCCGCCACCCTGGACGCCTGCCGGGACGCCGGCGTGGTGCTGCTGTAAGGCCCCAGGCGCGCAGGAGGTCCGTCAGATGCAGAACAGAGCGGTGGGCAGTGCCCACCGCTCTGTCCGTTTCAGTCCCCGTCAGCATCCCCAGGATAAGGGCCTATTCCCCCGTCTCATCAGGCCGGCGCAGCTCCTGCCGCAGCCGAAGCAGCAGGATGGCCGACAGCCCGGCGGCCAGCAGCGCCGTCCCCCCAAAGTTCATCCAGATCCCCGTCATGCCCAGCGGCCACAGCACCCCGATCAAGAGCACCGGGAAAACCAGCGCGGTGGACACCGAGATCAGCGCAGCCGGCAGCGGCTTCTCAATGGCCAGCAGATAACTTTGGGCGGCGAAGGAGAACCAGCGGGTGAGGTAGGTCAGCGCGAACAGGCGCAGCGCCCCCACCGAGACGGACAGGATCTCCTCCCCCGCGTCGGGCACAAACAGCTTCGTGATCTGCCCGGGGTAGAGCGCAATCACCAGCGCGGCCAGCAGGGAAAGCACCCCGCTTGCTAGAAAGCAGTACCGTTCAATGGCCCGCACCCTGGAAAACAGCCCCGCGCCCCAGTTATACCCCACGGCGGGCTGGAGGGAGTCGCACATCCCGTACAGCAGGGGCTGGACAAAGCCCTCGGCAAACATCAGGATCCCGTAGACCGACACGGCCAGCTCCCCGCCCATGCGCACCAGGAGCCCATTCATCAGGATGGAGGTGATCCTGCCCGCGATGTTGTTGAGGAAGTTGGGGCTGCCGCAGGCGACGATCTGCCGCAGCATACTCCAATGAAACCGAGGCTTGCAAAAACGCAGCAGCGCCGCGCCCCGAACAAAGGGAAGGAAGGCCAGCAACGCGCACAGCAGCATCCCCGAACAGGTGGCCAGCGCCGCCCCCCAGATCCCCCATCCAAACACACCCAGGAACAGGAATTCCAACAGACCGCTCATCCCTGACATCAAGAGATTCAGCCCCATGCTGCCCCGGATAAAGCCGCAAATGCGCAGATAGTTGTCCACGGCAAAAATGATGGTGGTGACCGGCGAGCACAGGGCGTATACCCGCATATACTGTACCGCCAGCGCGGCAAACTCCCCCTGGGCGCCCATGAGTCGGATCAGCCACGGGGCCGCGGTGAACAGCACCCCGCCCATCAATACCCCCGTCCCTACGATCATCAGGCAGGAGCAGGTGAAGATATTGTTGGCCGCCTGCCTTTCCTGCCTACCCAGGCAGACGGATATGGGCACGGCCGCCCCCACGCCGATCAGATCGGCCAGGGAGAAGTTGATGATAACAAAGGGCATGGCCAGGTTGAGGGCGGCAAAGGCGGTCTCCCCCAAGAAGCGGCCCACGAAGACGCCGTCCAGGGTCTGGTACAGCGCGGAGGCCAGCATACTGACGGCCCCGGGGATGGAGGCCAGGATAAAAAGCCGCAGCGGCGAGGTGCGGGTAAACAGCGCTTCAGAGTTCATCGTCGTCTATGCTTCCTTTCCAGGGTTTCTGCTTCTGTCTATGCCGGCCGCGCCAGCCGTATGCGTCGGCTGCGCCCCCTGCTGAGTAAGCTCCCCCTGCAGCCGCTGTGTATACTTCTCAGTCAGCGCCACCAGGGCGGCGGTCTCCTCCGTCCCAAGGCCCTGGATGGCCCGCAGCTCGGCACAGATGAGCGGCCGGATGATCTCCCGGGCCAGCGCCGCCCCCCGCTCGGACAGGGCTACCCGCTTGTTGCGCTTGTTGCCGGGGACCTCCTCCAATAGAACGAGCCCCTGCCGCTCCAGGCCTTTCAAGGCTGAGTTGACGGTCTGGGGCGGGTAGTGCCAGATCGAGCTGATCTCCCGCTGGGTGTGGGCCTGGCTCTCATACAGCGAATACAACAGCCAAAGATGGGCGTCTGACAGGCCATGCCTCCTGGCATACCAATGGTATATGTGCTCCATCTCCTTATAGGACTGGTTCAACGCGGCAAGCTGTCCAGCTGCGGATGGCTCCATAAACATCCCCCTATCATCCGAAATCGGACTTTTCGGATGATAGTCCGAACCCGGATGATTGTCAAGGGCACCGTTTCCCCTGTGCCGGGCAAAAAAGCACCCCATGCGGGCAGGCCAATCCCCCGCATAGGGTGTTTCATTCCTATCAGATTTGCAGGGTCCGCGCCCCTCACAGCCGCCGCAGCAGCACCTTGCCCCGCCTGGCCAGCCACAGCCAGCAAAGCGCAGCCAGCACCACCAGCAGCGCCGCGGGCAGTACCAGCGCCATCTCCGGGCTGGCCAGCCCGCCCAGCCAGTATGCCAGACCCGCCAGCACCAGCGCCCCCAATGGGACGAACATGGCCAGGGTCACCGCCATGGACTGCTTGATCACCAGGGCCTCGTTGGCCGCGTCCAGCTTGGGGAAGGTCAGGCCCATCATCATGCCGAAGCAGGCGCTGGCCACGCAGAAGGCCGCCATGGCCAAGAGCAGCAGCCCCCCTTGCCACAGGGGCAAGGCCAGGGCCCAGCTCAGGCAGGCCGTGGCCACCAGGGCACAGGGCAGGGTGAGCAGCAGCTGGAAGCCCACCTTGACCCCCAACAGGGTCCCCTCCCCCACCGGGGCAGTCCGGAGGATCCACAGGCACCGCCCCTCCAGGCTCACCGAAGGGGCGCACACCACCGCCATGGACAGGCAGAAACCCATGGCCGCCCCCGCCAGCGCCGCCCCTGCCCACTGTCCGCCCAGCAGGGGGAGCATGGCCTGGAGCTCTCCCCGCTTGGCCACCGCGGCCACGCCCAAGATCAGCAGGAAGATCAGCCCCAGTCCCGCGTTCCAAAAATAGACCGGGGTGCCGAAAAACCGCTTGGCCTCCTTGCGCAGCAGGGCCTTGGTCTGCCCTGCCGCGGACTGGGCGGACAGCTTGTAGTCGCTGCGGGCAGCCCGGGTCTGGAAGGCGGTCACCGCCTTGCGGTATGCCTTGCCCACCACCAGGACCACCAGGGCAAAGGGGACGGCACAGCAGGCGATGAAGGCCAGCAGCATCCCCCAGCTGCCCAGCACCCCGTCGGCCATCCACAGCAGGGGGGCCGCCCAGGTCATGGACGCCTTGATGCCGGCAGCATGGGCGGCCAGGTTCTCAATGGTGGAGTTGAGGTTGAAGGAGAGCCAAAACACCACCAGCAGGAATAGGGCCATCGCCAGGTTCTGCCCCAGCGCCTTCCCCTTGGACACCTTGGAGGACAGGAAGGCCAGGCCCGCCCCCAGCAGCACGGACAGCGCAGTATCCAGCGCCGGCAGGGCCAGGGCGGCCAGCAGCAGACGGAGCCACAGATCCCAGCCATAGCGCCCGCCGCTCAGGAAGAAGCAGGCCGCCCCGGCAGGCAGCAGCACGAAGAAGGAGAACACCAGGCTCTCCAGGTAGATGGCCCCCATCCGGCTTGCCACCAGAAAGGAGGCAGGCACCGGCAGGGACAGCATCAGGTCATTGTCCTTGCCCCCAAAGAGCACCTCCCGCACGGCAAACACGGTAAACATCAGCCCGCCGAACAGGGCCACCAGTCCCATGAACACCAGCACCAGGCTCTCCATGCCCACCGGGGCCAATGCGCTTACCAGCAGGAAGCTGTACATACCGGACAGGTATAGACCCAGAAAGGCGATGAGCACCACCGCCCCCACGCCGGACACCGCCCGGCGGCGCTTACCTGCCCCCACCCCCGAAGAGGTGAGGAGCATGGCCTTGGCGCTGACCTTGAGCAGCGCGAGGAATTTCTTCATGCCCGCTCCCCCTCCAGTTCCAGGAAGACGCTCTCCAGGTCAGAGTCGCCCACCACCTGCTGAGTGGGGCCGCACTTGACCAGGCGGCCACGCTTGATGATGGCGATCTTGTGGCACAGCTTCTCGGCCACCTCCAGCACATGGGTGGAGAAGAACACCGCCCCCCCAGCCTGGCACAGCTGGGCCAACAGTTCCTTCAGGACATAGGCCGCCGCCGGGTCCAGCCCCACGAAGGGCTCATCCAGCACCAGCAGCTTAGGCCGCCGGATGAAGGCGGAGATCAGGGCCAGCTTCTGGCGCATCCCGTGGGAGTAGCTGCCGATGGGGGAGCCCAGGTTGCCGGTGAGCTCAAAGGCGTCGGCATAGGCGCCGATGTCCCGGGTGCGCTGGTCGGCAGGGATGTCATACAGGTCGGCGATGAAATTGAGAAAGTCGATGCCCTTCATGAACTCGTACAGGTCCGGGTTATCGGGCAGGAAGGCGGTGACCTTCTTGGCCGCCACCGGCTCGGCCTGGATGTCGTGGCCGGCAATCCGGATGTGCCCCTGGGTAAAGTCCAGCACCCCTGCCACCGCCCGCAGGGTGGTGGTCTTGCCCGCGCCATTGTGGCCGATGAAACCGTAGATCTCCCCGGGCAGCACATGCAGGGACAGGTCGTCCACCGCCTTATGGCCGCCGGGATAGGTTTTGGAATAGTGCTTGATGTTCAGCATGGTATATCCTCTCCTCCTCGCGTTCTATGTCTCGTCCCCGGCTCACACTCCGGCCAGGGCCTGCTCCACGTCGGTCACCAGGTCATCCAGATCCTCCAGCCCTACGGACAGGCGGATCAGGTCGGGGGCCACCCCGGCAGCGGCCAGCTCCCCATCATTCATCTGTCGGTGGGTGGTGTTGGCCGGGTGAAGCACACAGGTCTTGGCGTCGGCCACATGGGTGGCGATGGAGCACAGCTTCAACCCCGCCATGAAGCGCTCGGCCGCCTCTCGGCCCCCCTTCACGCCAAAGGACACCACCCCGCTGGCCCCCTTGGGCAGGTACTTCTGGGCCAGGGCATGGTACTTGTCCCCGGGCAGACCGGGGTAGCGCACCCAGGCCACCTTGGGATGGCCCTGCAGGAACTGGGCCATCCCAAGGCCGTTCTGACTATGCCGGGCCATGCGCAGGGGCAGGGTCTCCATGCCCATGCCCAGCAGCCAGGCGTTCATGGGGGCGGGAGAGGCGCCAAAGTCCCGCATGAGCTGGGCCACCGCCTTGGTGATGTACGCGCCCCCCTGGCCGAACTTCTGGGTGTAGACAATGCCGTGGTAGCTCTCGTCGGGAGTGGTCAGGCCGGGAT
This sequence comes from uncultured Oscillospiraceae bacterium, assembly GCA_944387065.1. Taxonomy (GTDB): domain Bacteria; phylum Bacillota; class Clostridia; order Oscillospirales; family Oscillospiraceae; genus Enterenecus. The sequence goes on along the minus strand of CALXDM010000015.1, from coordinate 16,958 downwards.
ATTTGTCGGCGTGGGCCTGCCAGTCAAAGTTCCCCGAATCAATGATGGCGCCCCCCACCGCCGCGGCATGGCCGTCCAGATACTTGGTGGTGGAGTGGATGACGATGTCCGCCCCCCACTCAAAGGGCCGGCAGCCCCAGGGGGTGGCGAAGGTGTTGTCCACGATGAAAGGCACCCCGTGGGCGTGGGCGGCAGCGGCAAAGCGCTCCAGATCCAGCACCGCCAGGGCGGGGTTGGCCAGGGTCTCGCCAAACAGGGCCTTGGTGTTGGGCTGGAAGGCGGCGTCCAGCTGCTCCGGCGTGCAGTCCGGGTCCACAAAGGTGAACTGGATGCCCATGCGCTTCATGGTCACGGCAAACAGGTTGTAGGTGCCCCCGTAGAGGGCCGAGGAACACACCACATGGTCACCCGCGCCGGCCAGATTGAAGATGGAGAAGAAGGAGGCAGCCTGCCCTGAGGAGAGCAGCATCCCCGCCGTGCCCCCCTCCAGGGCGCACAGCCGGGCGGCCACCGCGTCGCTGGTGGGATTTTGCAGGCGGCTGTAAAAGTAGCCGGCCGCGTCCAGGTCGAACAGCTTGGCCATGTCCTGGCTGGTCTCATAGCGGAAGGTGGTGGACTGGATGATGGGAATGTTGCGGGGCTGGCCGTTCTCCGGCCGATAGCCGGCGTGCAGGCAGTTGGTATCAAACTTCATATTGGCTCATCCTTTCTGCTTGTGTGATCGCCCCGAAGGGGCTATCTGATCGGGTGGTCACGCCGGCTGGGACTGAGGCCCATCCAGACGTAGGCTTCCATATTCTTCTAAAACAGTGCCCTCCACCAGCAACTGCACCCCGTCCACGGTATCCAGGCTACACAGGGTGTTGACGATGGAATCGATCACCAGCTCCTGCTCTCCCTGGCCGGCGGGGATCCGCTCCAGCAGCCGGTTGGAGAGATCCACCCGGCAAACGCCGTTCTCCACCCGGGCCGAGCGCACCTCCACCCCCTGGGGCAGCACCGGCTCCAGCCCCTCGTCCTGGGGCCCGCCCAGCAGCGCCTCCAGCACCGCCAGGGCGGGGTCGTCATGCTCGGTGAGCAGAAACACCCGCAGCTCATAGCCCAGCTCCTGGGTGCCCGCCCGGCGGAAGTACAGCGCGGCGGACAGCTCCACCGGCTCCTCCTCCACCCCGGAGAATACCACGTCGTCGGCGGAGAACAGCCGCCCTGTCCGATCGGGGGGCGGGCTTCCGTTGGCGGTGATGGACACCTGCTCCACCCCCTCCAGCTGGGTGAGGGTAAGGGCCAGGCAATAGTCGGCCAGGGTCAGCGCCATCCCCGTCAGGTCCCCATAGGGCTGGGACAGGTCCACATAGGCCACCGTCCCCTCCACCCGCCAGTCCAACAGCCGCGTGCCGGCGGGGATGGCGTTGATCAGTCCCTCCCCCGGCTCCGGCCCGTCCAGCAGGGCCTGCACCAGGTCAGGGACGGTCCCCTCCCCCTCATAGGGCTGGGTAGCCAGGGCGGAGGACATCCCCTGCTGGGATTGATCCACGGCAAACCACAGCGCCAGCTCCTCCCCCGCCGCCCCAACCGGGGCGCAGCCAGGGGCCAGCAGCAGCGCCACGGCCCACAGCAGTAAGCACACCCGTTTGCTCATGTCTGGCTCACCTCCTGGGTCAGGGCGGGGAAGCGGGCCTCAAACCGGGCGCCCTGGCCGCCGGGGCCGGCCTGAACCGTGATGTCCCCCCGGTGCAGCCTGGCGGTATCCCGGGCGATGGATAGGCCCAGCCCCGTGCCTCCCGCGGCCCGGCTGCGGGCCTTATCCACTCGGTAGAAGCGGTCAAAGATCTTGGGCATATCCTCTTCGGGGATGCCCACGCCGGTATCCTCCACGATGAGGCACACCTGGTCGTCCTCGTGGCACGCCGTCACCTCCACCCGTCCCCCTGGCTGGTTGTACTTGATGGCGTTCTCCATCAGGTTGAAGGCCACCTGGTACAGGTCGTCCTGGGTGGCCAGCAGGGCGCAGGCCGGCTCCAGCCGGCAGGACAGTTCCACCTCCACGGACTGAGCCAGGGGCCGGAGCATATGGGCCACCCGCTCCACCACCGGCCCCAGCTCCACCGGCTCCTGCGCCCGCTCCTGGTCGGCGTCCAGCCGGGTGAGGGTGAGCAGCCGCTCGCTGATGCGGGTCAACCGGTCGGCCTCCCGGCCGATATCGGCTACGAACTCCCGCACCGTGTTCAGCTCCGCGTTGGGATTTTGCAGGATGGAGTCGGTGAGCAGCCGGATGGAGGCCAGGGGGGTCTTCAGCTCGTGGGAGGCGTCGGAGACAAAGCGCCGGCGCACCTCCTCGGTGGTCTGCAAGCGGTCGGTGAGCTGGTTGAACTCGGTGGCCAGCTGGGCCATCTCATCCTGGCCCCGGGCCTCTACCCGGTGGCTGTACTCCCCCTCCCGCACCCGGCGGATGGCCCCCAGCAGCAGGGCGGTGTTCCGGGTCAGGGCCTTGGCCAGCACCAGCACCACCACCAGAGCAACCACGCAGATCACCGCGGAGATATAGCCCAGTCCCCCCTGGATGGAGCGCAGCACCTGCCCCTGCTCGGTGTCGTACTCGTAGAGATAGACTGCCCCCAGGGTCACCCCCCGGTAGACTACCGGCGCCGCCGCCCGGGAGCGAAAGGCCCCCTGACGGTACTCGGAGCGGAACACGTCCTGCCCCCCCAGCGCGGCCACCACCTCGCCCATGAGGGCGTAGCTGCCGCTGCGGTCCTCCAGGGTGGAGCTGTCATAGAGGATAAGCCCTGACCCGTCCGTCACCAGCACCCGGGTGACTTGGAGATCCTCCAACAGGGCCATGGCCTGCTCCACCCCTTCCACGCTCAGGCTCTCGGACACCGCCAGGGCGCTGCCGATGGTGAGGGCCTGGCGCTTCAGGGTGTTCTCCTTGGAGGAAAAGACCATGTTCTGAGCCATAAGCAGCGGATAGGTGTTCATCACCAGCACGATGACGGCCACCACCAACAGATAGGTCAGGGCGTACTTGGCCTGGATGGAGCGCAGAAAGGGCACCCGGCCCTGCCGGCGCTCCATGCGCTGGCGTTCCCGTTGCGACCGCTCCATCCCTCACACCTCCCTCATGCCGCGCTGCCGCGGAAAGCCCCTTACGGGTTGCTCAGATAGTACCCCACCCCCCATTTGGTGAGGATATATTCCGGGTTGCCCGGGTCGGGCTCCAGCTTCTCCCGCAGGCGCCGGATGTGCACGTCCACCGTGCGCAGCTCCCCGATGTATTCGTAGCCCCACACCAGGTTGAGCAGGTTCTCCCGGCTGTACACCCGGCCGGGGTTTCGCATCAGCAGCTCGATCAGGTCAAACTCCTTGGCGGTCAGCTCCACGCTGTGCCCATCCCGCCAGGCCGCCCGCTCGGCGGTGTCGATGGCGATGACTCCCCGCTCCAGCCGGGTGGCCGCCCGCCCCTGCTGGGCCGTCTGGCCGGCCCGGCGCAGCAGGGCCCGGATGCGGGCCTTCAGCTCCAGGATGTTGAAGGGCTTGGTGATGTAGTCGTCCGCCCCGCACTCAAAGCCGATGATCTTGTCCGCATCCTCCCCCCGGGCGGTGAGCATGAGGATGGGCACGTTGGAGAACTCCCGGATCTTCATGCAGGCCTGCAGCCCGTCGATCTTGGGCATCATCAGATCCAGCAGGATCAGGTCGAACCGCCCCGTGCGGGCCTTATCCACCGCCTCCTGGCCATCGTACCCCGTCTCCACCTGATAGCCCTCGTTCTCCAGGTTGAACTTGATCCCCTTGACCATTACGCTCTCGTCATCTACCACTAAAATGTTCGGCATATTCCCCTCCATACGCGCTCCGGCAGGCTGCCTGCCCCGGTCAGGGGGCGCTGCCCTCCCCCGCCCACACCAGATCCAGCAGCTCCTCCAAGATCCCCTCCCCAATGCCCGGCACATCCAGCAGCTGCTCGGGGTAGCGGAAAGGCCCGTGCTCGGCCCGGTAGTCCAGGATGGCCTGGGCACGGACCGGACCGATGCCGGGCAGGGCGTCCAACTGCTCCAGCCCCGCGGTGTTCAGATCCACCAGATCCACCCCGGCCGTCTGGGCAGGAGAAGGCGGAGCGGTGGGCAGCGCGGCCAGGGGCGCGGGCGCCATCTGGCCCACGGCGAAACAGGCGGCCATGGCGCACAGCGCCAGGCCCGTCACCAGGGCGGCCCAAGCCCGCCAAAGCCCTCCGCCCCTGTGCCCGCCCGGTCCATTTTCCCCCATTGCGCCCAGCCCGCCTTTCTGGTATACTGTTGTTATGTCTCCCTGCCTGCCCCGGTTCCCAGATGGGGCGGCCTTTGGATGAGACGTCGCGGACATTATACCATAGATTACGGGAGATGCCTATGAAAAAATCTCGACTTCACCTCGTTTCCCTGGCCTTGGCCCTGCTGCTGGCCCTGTCCCTGTCCGCCCCCGCCCTGGCCCTAGACGACCCGGAGCCCAACTGCCGGGCGGCCATCGTGGTGGACGGGGATCACGACCAGGTGCTTTACGCCCACAACGCCTATGAGCGGATGTATCCCGCCTCTGTCACCAAGATCATGACCTCCCTGGTGGTGCTGGAGGCGGTGGAGGACGGCCAGCTCGCCCTGGATACCCCGGTCACAGCCTCTCAGGAGGCGGTGGCCCTGCCGGAGAACAGCTCCACGGCAGGCATCCTGGCCGGCGAGATCCTCACTGTGGAGCAGCTGCTCTACTGCGACCTGCTGCCCTCGGCCAACGAGGCGTGCAACATCCTGGCCGAGGCGGTGGCGGGCAGCGTGGAGGCCTTTGTGGATCGGATGAACGCCAAGGCCCAGGAGCTGGGCATGGGCGGCACCCACTTCACCAATCCCCACGGGCTGCACGACGAGGATCACTACACCACCGCTTACGATATCTACCTCATGGCCAAGGCCGCCATGGAGTACGAGACTTTCCGCACCATCGTGTCCACCGACACCTATGTCCTGCCGGCCACCAACCTGTCAGAAGAGCGGGTGCTGCACTCCACCAATGCGCTGTTGAGCAACTGGAACGTCATCGGCTATACATATGACAAGGCCATCGGCATCAAAACCGGCTACACCGGGGAGGCGGGCCGCTGCCTGGCCGCGGCTGCGGTGGACGACGGCGGGCGCACCTTTTACAGCGTGGTGCTGGGAACCGAGGACGGCTATGACGAGCAGGGCAATTACATCTACTACTCCTTCTACGAGAGCCGTCGGCTGCTGGAGTGGGCCTTTGACAACTTCCAGCGCACCGACCTGCTGGGGGAGGACACCGTCAACGCGGTGCGGGAGCTGCCCGTCACCCTGTCCAACGAGGCCGACTTCGTGCTGGTCCGACCAGCGGGTTCCATCCAGGCCACCCTGCCCACCGACTACGACCCGGAACAGGCCGAGCTGGTCATAGACCTGCCCGAGAGCGTCCAGGCCCCCATAGCCGCCGGGCAGGAGCTGGGCAGCGTGTCCCTGGTTTACAACGGCATCACCTACGGCCCCTTGCCCATGGTGGCCGTGGACGGGGTGGGTCGCTCCGGCCTCCAGTACGCCATCCATCTGGTGCAGACCTACTGGTCCTACTGGTGGATCCGGATCCCCGTCATCCTGGCCTTGGTGCTGCTGGTGCTCTTCTTGCTCTACCTGGCCTTGCTCCGCCCCCGCCGGCGCAGAAACCGGCGGCGGTACAGCTACTCCGGCGGCAGCCGGCACAGGCCCTCCAACTACCGGGGCCGGGGCCGGCGGTGACCCGCTTCTGCCGCCCCCGGCAGGACGGCAAAGGACATTCATAAAAACTTCATAAAAGGTTCTCAAATTGTCCAACATTGCCCCCCGCGGCTCTGGTATGATGACAGCGTCAGGAAAACCATCCAGACAAACCTCAAAATCCTCCCTCTCTCTTTTCTCAAGACCGGGGCGCTCCGGCATCCGCCGGAGCCCTCCGGACCAAATCTCCCGAAGCCGCTTTTGGCCTCGTTGTGCCGCCCGCAAGGGCGGCTTTTCTTTTGCCTCTTTCCTTGACATCGCCCTCCCCGTCCTCTACACTAATAGCAGCTCCACCGCCGGCCCCGGTCAGAAGTTGGATCCCTTCCAGGATACCACACCGGCGGGGCCAGGTGTTAATCTCCAGAACCGAATGCCAGGTATCGGAACTTTTGATAGCCCCCACCGGCCAGGTGGGGGAAATGGGAGAAGCCCAGCTGAGCGCCTGCTATGGCTCTCGATGGGCCTCCAGGCGGCGCTGCTACCCGACGCGCTGCCCCTAAACGCAAGGGACCCAGCCACCGGCATCTGCCGGGGGCTGGGTCTTATCCTCACTATGCCTCATCCTTGTCCCGGGCAGCCAGCCGCTCCAGGACCCATACCGACTCGCCCTGGGCGGACTGCCCTTCCCGCAGTTCCCGGTACCCCAGGGACAGCCAGAAGCATCGACCCGCCTCGTTGTCCTTCCGGCAGGCCAATCGCAGCCGCTCCATCCCGCAGTCCCGGGCCGCCCCAGGCAGGGCGGACATCAGCCGTTTGCCCAACCCCTTCCTTCGCAAAACTCCGTCCACCAGGAACAGCCCCACCCACAGGGTCTGCTCCCGAGGGTATCCCTCCACCCAGTCCAGGATCGCCTCCGGTCGCCCATCCCGCCAGAAGGCCACAACGTGCTTCTGTTCTGGGGCACAGCGGGGGGGCAGGGCCGCCAGGTCTGCCCGCAGGCTGTCCAAAGTTGGCAAGGGGCTGCCCGGCGCCGACCCGCTTTGCAGCAGCGCCAGCACCGCCGCCAGATCCCCCGCTTCCACCTGCCGGATCTCCCAGTCCGGCAGACGGCGGCGCAGCCCATCCAGCACGGGGATGTCGGGCAGGGCCGCCTTGGAACCCACACATCGGCAGATGGGCACGCCAAGAGCGTGGAATTTTTCCTCGTAGTCGGTCATCACCCCTTGCACGCCGCCGGCATGAAGATCCCGGGTGACCTGGGACAGTTCATATCCCGCCTTTGGGAACTGAAACAGGGACCACTCGAACAGGTCCCGGTTGTCCGTCTTAAACTCGATGCGCCCCCCGTCCCGGAGCACCTTGCGGTAGGCGCGCAGGAAACGCTCATGGGTCAGGCGGCGGCGGGCATGCTTGAGGGAGGGCCAGGGGTCGCAGAAATTGAGGTAGATCAGGTCCACCTCGTCGGGGGCAAAATAGTCCTCCAGCGCCGCGGCGTCCCCGTCAATGAAGCGCACGTTGTCCAGTCCCATCGCCCGGCAGCGCTCCATGGCGATCACCATCGCGTCAGGCACCCGCTCCACCGCCACGTAGAGATCGTCGGGATGGGCGGCGGCGATCTGGGCAGTAAAGCGGCCCTTGCCGCACCCCAGCTCCAGCCGCAGCAGTCCCGTCCCGGGCCGGATGGACCGCCAGCCCCCCCGCAGCCGCTCCGGCTCCCGTACCCACAGCTCCCCACAGGCCTCCAGGCGCGCCTCCAGGTTTTTCTTCTTCCGCATCCGCATGGCTTACTCACCTCGCAAAACTCTTGGGCTTCAGTATACTATAAAGACTTGCAAAGGGCAAGATTCTCAGGTATAATGGAGGCATACCTTCCGCCGGGCGGTGCTCTCCCCGGGGCAGGTAAGACTAATTACCGGGTGTAGCGCAGTTGGTAGCGCGCCTGCTTTGGGAGCAGGATGCCGGGAGTTCGAGTCTCCCCACTCGGACCAAACATTGGCCGAAAAACCGTCTGCCCAGGCGGTTTTTCGGCGTTTTCCCCCGTTGTATCCAGACCAGGATGCGTGAGAATCCAAACAAGGAGGGGATCTCCCCATGCACACGTCAACCGATCTTCGCGATCTCCTATCCCGGATCGACCGGAGGAGCTATCCAGCCTATAAGGACACCCGGGGAACCTATCAGTTCCCCGGCTATGTGCTGTCCATCGACCACGTCCAGGGCGACCCCTTCGCCGCCCCCTCCCAGCTGAGCGTCCGGGTAGGCGGGGATCAGGCCGGCTTCCCCCAGCGGCTCTACCGACTGCCTTGCCAGCGGGTGGCCCTGCAGGACGAACTCACCCGCCAGTTTGGCCGGCGGGCGGGCCAGGCCTCCTTCCAGGTCAAGGGCTCGGGCCGCAGCGGGCTGATCTCCATCAGCCGATGCGGCCAGCAGGTACTGGAGCGGACGGCCTGCACCCTGGACCCGCGGAACGGGAACATCCTGGTGCGGTTCGAGGTGGGCTTCCCGGCCAACGGGCGCACCATCCAGGCCAAGGGGCTGGAGCGGATCCTCTTTGAACTGCTCCCCCGGTGCGTGGAGGATGCGCTGCTCTACCGCAATCTGGATCGGGCGCGGCTGCAGACCATCGCCGACCTGGCCGAGGATCAACACGCCATCCGACAGCAGCTCCCCCAACTGGGCCTGTGCGCCTTTGTGGCCGACGGCAGCATCCTGCCCCGGGCCTCCGGCGTCTCCGACCTGCCCATGCAGGGAGCGGTGCCCTTCCGCTCACCTCAAGAGCTGGCCGTCACGCTGGAGCTGCCCCATCGGGGCCTGGTCACCGGCATGGGGCTCAAGCGGGGGATCACCCTGATCGTGGGCGGGGGCTATCACGGCAAGTCCACCCTGCTCAAAGCCCTGGAGTTGGGGGTGTACAACCACGTGGCCGGGGACGGACGGGAGTATGTCGTCACCGACGACACCGCCGTGAAGATCCGCGCTGAGGACGGGCGGAGCGTTCGGGGGGACGACATCTCCATGTTCATCAACCACCTGCCCAACGGCAAGGATACCAGCCGCTTTACCACCGAGGACGCCAGCGGCAGCACCTCCCAGGCGGCCAACGTGGTGGAGGCCATGGAGGCGGGGGCGGCCCTGCTGCTGATGGACGAGGACACCAGCGCCACCAACTTCATGATCCGGGACGAGCTGATGCAGCGGGTGATCCATCGGGACATGGAGCCCATCACCCCCCTGCTGGAGCGTATCGGGGAGCTGTACCACCGCCAAGGAGTGTCCACCATCATCGTGGCCGGCAGCTCGGGAGCCTACTTCCATGCGGCCGACTGCATCCTCCAGATGGACCGGTATGTGCCCAAGGACATCACCGCCTTTGCCAAGCAGGAGGCCCAGGCCTTCCCCCTTGTGGGCGGCGATCTGGATCCCGCCCCCGCCCCCAGCTTCCACCGCTGCCCGCTCCCATCCCCCGCGCTCAAGGACGGGGACCGGATCAAGCTCAAGACCATGGGGCGGGACGGGGTGAGCGTCAATCGGGAGAACATCGACCTGCGGTATGTGGAGCAGCTGTCCGACGAGGAACAGTGCGCCGCGCTGGGCTACTGCCTGCTGTATGCCCACCAGCGCCTGATGGACGGCAGGCGCACCCTGCGCCAGGTGGTGGATGAGCTGGATCGGCTTTTGGAGACCAAGGGGCTGGAGGGCCTGTGCGGGGGACGAGCCGGGGTGCCCTTCCTGGCCCGGCCCCGTAAGCAGGAGATCTTTGCCTGTCTGAACCGGTACCGGGGCCTGAAGCTGTCTTGACCGACCGGCGGGGGCGCCGTCCCCGTCGGCCCCCAATTCACCAGGAGGGATTCCCATGCAAATCAGACAAGAGACCGTGCACGACCGGCCGGTAGTTGACCGGCTCGTCACCGAGGCCTTCAAGTCGGCTCCGCACGCCAGCGGGGAGGAGGGTGCGCTGGTGGCCGCGCTACGACAGGGTGGGGCCTTCCTTCCCCCGCTGTCCCTTGTGGCGGAGCAGGACGGGGAGATCGTGGGGCACATCCTGTTCACACAGGCCCACGTCGGGGGCCAGCAGGTTCTGGCGTTGGCCCCCCTGTCCGTGAAGCCCCGGTACCAGGGGCAGGGCATCGGCACCGCCCTGATCCTGGAGGGGCACCGGATCGCCAGGGAGCTGGGCTACCCATACGCCTTCGTCCTGGGCAGCGAAACGTACTATCCGCGGGTGGGATACCGCCCCGCGCACCAGCTGGGGGTGGAAGCCCCCCATGGGATTCCCGCCAAAAATTTTATGGCCATCCGGCTGCTGGAGGATGCGCCGGCGCTGCACGGGCCCCTCGTCTACGCCAAGGAATTCGGCCTGTGAAGCAACCCAATCCCGCCCCATGGAAAAAATAGGGGTTGACAAACGGGGCGGATGCGGTTATGATGATAGCCAAGTTCATAGTGTGAAACCGATGATGTGAAGATAACGTCTGTTGTGCCCTCACAGAGAGTCCGGGCAGCTGAGAGCCGGGCAGAACGCAGGCAGGCAAATGGATCACGGAGGGCGCGAGGAACGGCTTCGGCCAAGTATTCCGCGACGTGGGGGCATACGTCAGTTGCCGGGGATATGTTGGTATCCCGCAAAGTGCGCGGCCCGACCAGGGCCGTGAAGCAAGGTGGCACCGCGAGCGTTTACGCCCGTCCTTGACAAGAATTGTCAGGGGCGGGCGTTTTCTATCTCCCGCCCCGCCAAAGGAGGTTGACCATGTACCATCCCACCCTGGAGCAGGCCCGGACGCTGGCAGCCGCCGGCCCCTACCGGGAGATCCCGGTGACCCGGGAACTGCTGTCCGATTTCCTCACCCCGATCCAGGCCCTGCGCATCCTGCGCTCCCAGGACAATCACTGCTTCCTGCTGGAGTCCGCCGCCGACAACGAGGGCTGGGGCCGCTGGTCCTTCCTGGGCTTTGAGCCAGAGCTGGAGGTCACCGCCAAGGACGGCGCGCTCCGGCTGCGGGGCGGGGAGGTCCCGCTGGAGCCTGGCTGCTCCCCCGGGGACGCCCTGCGCCAGATCCTGACGGCCCACAAAAGCCCAACACTCCCCGGCCTGCCCCCCTTCACCGGCGGGCTGGTGGGCTACTTCGCCTACGACTACATCCAGTACGCCGAGCCCTCCCTGCGCCTGACCGGGCAGGATCAGGAGGGGTTTTACGACATGGACCTGATGCTCTTTCGCAGCGTGATCGCCTTTGACAACTTCCGGCAGAAGCTGGTCCTGGTCACCAATGCCGACGCCGCCGACCTGGACCGCTCCTACCCCGCCGCCTGCGCCCAGCTGGACCGGATGGCCCAGCTGCTGCGCCAGGGCCAGCCCGCCCCCCGGCAGCCCAGCCGGCTGACCACCCCCGTGCGCCCCCTGTTCAGCCGGGAGCGGTACTGCGCCATGGTGGAGCAGGCCAAGGCCCACATCCGAGAGGGGGAGATCTTCCAGGTGGTGCTGTCCAACCGGCTGGAGGCGGGGTTTGAGGGCTCTCTGCTGGACGTGTATCGGGTGCTGCGCACCCTCAATCCATCCCCCTACCTGTTCTACTTCACCAGCGACGACATGGAGCTGGCTGGGGCCTCCCCGGAGACCTTGGTGAAGCTGGAAGACGGGGTTCTGCACACCTTCCCCCTGGCAGGTACCCGGCCCAGGGGGCGCACCGCTCAGGAGGACCAGGCCCTGGAGCGGGAGCTGCTGGCCGACGAGAAGGAGCTGGCCGAGCACAACATGCTGGTGGACCTGGGACGAAACGACATTGGGAAGATCAGCCGCTTTGGCAGCGTGGAGGTGGAGCGGTACCTGTCGGTGGAGCGCTTCTCTCACGTGATGCACCTGGGCTCCACCGTGCGGGGGGAGCTAGCGGCGGGGCGGGATGCGGTGGACGCGGTGGACGCCATCCTGCCCGCGGGCACCCTGTCCGGGGCCCCCAAGCTGCGGGCGGCCCAGATCATCGACGCGCTGGAAGACAATAAGCGGGGGGTGTACGGCGGGGCCATCGGCTACCTGGACTTTGCCGGCAACCTGGACACCTGCATCGCCATCCGCCTGGCCTTTGCCAAGAACGGGAAGGTGTTCATCCGCGCCGGGGCGGGCATCGTGGCCGACTCCCAACCGGAGCAGGAGTACCAGGAGTGCCTGAACAAGGCCCAGGCCGTCGTCCGGGCCCTGGAGCTGGCCCAAAAGGAGGAGGATCTATGACGCTGCTCATCGACAACTACGACAGCTTCTCCTACAACCTCTATCAGATGGTGGGCGCCCTGGATCCGGACGTCCGGGTCGTCCGCAACGACCAGGTGACCGTGGCGGACATTCGTGCCCTGGCCCCCAGCCGCCTGATCCTCTCCCCCGGCCCCGGCCGGCCGGCCCAGGCCGGGGTGTGCCGGGAGGCGGTACAGGCCCTGGCGGAGGAAATGCCCATCCTGGGCGTATGCCTGGGCCATCAGGCGATCTGCGAGGCCTTTGGCGGGGTGGTGTCCTACGCCAAGCAGCTCATGCACGGCAAGCCCTCCCAGGTGCGGCTGGATCCGGCCTGCCCCCTGTTCCGAGGTCTGCCGGAGACCATCTCCGCCGCCCGGTATCACTCCCTGGCCGCCGTGGAGGATACCCTGCCCGACTGCCTGCAAGTCACCGCCCGCACCCCGGACGGAGAGGTGATGGCCGTCTGGCTCCGGGGCCGCCCGGTCTATGGAGTACAGTTTCATCCCGAGTCCATCCTCACCCCCCAGGGCGGGGAGCTGCTGAAACATTTTTTGGAGGAATGAGCGATGATTCAAGAGGCTATCGTCAAGATCGTCAATAAGGAGGACCTCACCTACCAAGAGGCCTACGCCGTCATGGATGAGATCATGGGCGGCCAGACCACCCCCACCCAGAACGCCGCCTTCCTGGCCGCCCTGTCCACCAAGAGCGCCCGGGCAGAGACCACCGATGAGATCGCCGGCTGCGCCGCCGCCATGCGCGCCCACGCCGAGGGGGTAGACGCCGGCATGGAGGTCTTTGAGATCGTGGGCACCGGCGGGGACAACGCCCACAGCTTCAACATCTCCACCACCGCCGCCCTGGTGGCCGCGGCAGGGGGTATGAAGGTGGCCAAGCACGGCAACCGGGCGGCCTCCTCCCGGTGTGGGACGGCGGACTGCCTGGAGGCCCTGGGGGTGAACATCCAGCAGGGGCCCGACCGGTGCGTCCAGCTGCTGCGGGAGGTGGGCATCTGCTTCTTCTTCGCCCAGAAGTATCACGTCTCCATGAAGTATGTGGGTCCCATCCGCAAGGAGCTGGGGGTGCGCACGGTGTTCAACATTCTGGGCCCCCTGACCAACCCGGCCCGGCCCACCCGGCAGCTGCTGGGGGTATATGACGGCTACCTGGTGGCTCCCCTGGCCCAGGTGCTCATGGAGCTGGGGGTGCGGCGGGGGATGGTGGTCTACGGCCAGGACAGGCTGGACGAGATCTCCTTGAGCGCCCCCACCCTCGTGTGCGAGATCCAGGACGGCTGGTCCAAAACCTACACCATCGCCCCTGAGGACTTCGGCCTGAAGCGCTGCGCCAAGGCCGACCTGGCCGGCGGCGCCCCGGAGGACAACGCCGCCATCACCCTGTCCGTACTGAAGGGGGAGGCGGGGCCGCGGCGGGACGCGGTGCTGCTCAACGCGGGGGCCTCCCTCTACATCGGCGGCAAGGCAGACACCATGGGGGACGGCGTGGCCCTGGCCGCCCGGCTCATCGACTCAGGCCAGGCCCTGGAGACCCTCAACCGGTTCATCGCGGTGAGCAACCTGCCGGGGGGAGAGGCATGAGCATCCTGGAGCAGCTGGCCGCCCACGCCCGGCAGCGGGTGGCGGCAGACCAGGCTCAGACCGGCCTGGAGGCCCTGCGGGAGCGATGCCGGGCGCTGGGCCCTGGCGGCGGGGCCCGCTTCCAGGCGGCGCTGGAGCGGCCGGGGCTGTCCTTCCTGTGCGAGGTGAAGCGGGCCTCCCCTTCCAAGGGAGTCATCTCAGAGGACTTCCCCTACCTGGACATCGCCCGGGCCTATCAGCGCGGAGGGGCGGACGCCATCTCCTGCCTGACCGAGCCCCGGTGGTTCCTGGGCTCCGACCAGATCTTTCGGGACATCCGGGCGGCGGTGGACACCCCCATGCTGCGCAAGGACTTCACCGTGGACGAGTACCAGCTCTACCAGACCCGGATGCTGGGGGCGGACTGCGTGCTGCTGATCTGCGCCCTGCTGGACACCGGGACGCTGGAGCGCTACCTGGCCATCTGCCGGGAACTGGGCTTGGCCGCCCTGGTGGAGGCCCATGACGAGGAGGAGGTGGACAGCGCGGCGGCGGCCGGGGCCCGGATCATTGGGGTAAACAACCGGAACCTGAAGGACTTCTCCGTGGACCTGGACAACGCCCGGCGGTTGCGGGAGCGGGTTCCCCCCGGCGTGCTGTATGTGTCCGAAAGCGGCGTGGCCCGCCCGGAGGACGCCGCGGCGGCTCGGGCCATGGGGGCGGACGGGGTACTGGTGGGGGAGGCGCTGATGCGCGCGGCCGACCCGGCCGGTCGGCTGGCCGCCTTTCGGGAGGCGGCGGGATGAGCAGGATCAAGATCTGCGGGCTCTTCCGCCCCTGCGACGTGGACTTCGTCAACCAGGCCGGGCCGGACTGGTGCGGCTTTGTCCTCAACGTCCCCAAAAGCCATCGTAGCCTGACCCCGGATCAGGCCCGCGCCCTGCGGGCCCGGCTGGACTCGGCCATCGTCCCCGTGGGGGTGTTTGTGGACCAGCCGGTGGAAGAGGTCGCGGCTCTGCTCCGGGACGGAACTATCCAGGTCGCCCAGCTCCACGGCCAGGAGGACGAGGGCTATCTAGCCACCCTGCGGGCCCTGGCCCCGGGCCGGGAGGTCTGGCGGGCCTTCCAGGTGCGTGCCGCCGCCGACCTGGAGCGTGCCGCCCGTTTCCCCGCCGACCGGATCGTGCTGGATAGCGGGCAGGGGTCGGGCAAGCCCTTTAACTGGGCCCTGCTGCGTGGCTTTCCCCGTCCCTACCTGCTGGCAGGTGGGCTGACCCCGGAGAACCTAAGGACGGCGGTGCGCACCCTGCGCCCCTTTGGGGTGGACCTGTCCAGCGGGGTGGAATGCCAGGGCTGTAAAGACCAAGAAAAAATTTTGGCGGCGGTGCGCGCCGCCCGAGAGGAGTGAACGGGATGTCCAAAGGACGCTTTGGCCTCCACGGCGGGCAGTATGTGCCCGAGACGCTGATGAGCGCGGTGATGGAGCTGGAGGAGGCCTACTGCCACTACCGGGAGGACCCAGAGTTTCAGCGGGAGCTGAACGAGCTGTTTCAAGAGTACGCCGGCCGGCCCTCCCGGCTGTACCTGGCTCGGCGGCTGACGCAGGCACTGGGTGGCGCGAAGATCTATCTCAAGCGGGAGGACCTCAACCACACCGGCGCCCACAAGATCAACAACGTGCTGGGCCAGGCCCTGCTGGCCAAGAAAATGGGCAAGACCCGGCTGATCGCCGAGACGGGGGCGGGCCAGCACGGGGTGGCCACCGCCACGGCCGCCGCCCTGTTCGGCATGGAGTGCGTGGTGTTCATGGGGCAGGAGGACACCCGACGCCAGGCCCTGAACGTGTACAAGATGCGCCTGCTGGGGGCCCGGGTGGTGCCCGTCACCTCCGGCACCGCCACGTTGAAGGACGCCTGCTCGGCCGCCTTCCGGGAGTGGACCTCCCGCATTGCCGACACCCACTATTGCCTGGGCTCGGTCATGGGCCCCCACCCCTTCCCCACCCTGGTACGGGACTTTCAGGCGGTGATCTCCCGGGAGATCAAACAGCAGCTGCTGGAGCGGGAGGGCCGGCTGCCTGACGCGGTGCTGGCCTGCGTAGGGGGCGGCTCCAACGCCATGGGGGCCTTCTACCACTTCCTGGACGACCCGTCCGTGCGCCTGATCGGCTGCGAGGCGGCGGGCAGAGGGGTGGACACCCCGGACACGGCGGCCACCATCGCCACCGGGCGGCTGGGCATCTTCCACGGTATGAAGTCCTACTTCTGCCAGGATCAGTACGGGCAGATCGCCCCGGTGTACTCCATCTCCGCGGGGCTGGACTACCCGGGCATCGGCCCCGAGCACGCCTGGCTGCATGACACAGGCCGGGCACAGTACGTAGCCGTCACCGACCAGCAGGCGGTGGACGCCTTTGAGTTCCTCAGCCGCACCGAGGGGATCATCCCCGCCATCGAATCGGCCCACGCCGTGGCCCACGCCATGCACCTTGCCCCCTCCATGGATCGGGATCAGATCCTGGTGGTCAACCTCTCAGGCCGAGGGGACAAGGACTGCGCGGCCATTGCCCGCTATCGAGGGGAGGAGATTGTAGAATGAACCGGATTGCAGACGCCTTTGCCCGGGGGAAGGCCTTCATCCCCTTCCTCACCTGCGGGGACCCGGACCTGGAGACTACCGAGGCCGCCGTCCGGGCCATGGCCCAGGTGGGGGCCGACCTCATCGAGCTGGGCATCCCCTTCTCCGACCCCACCGCCGAGGGACCGGTGATCCAGGCCGCCAACCAGCGGGCCCTGGCCGGTGGGGTCACCACGGACCAGATCTTTGAGATGGCCGGCCGCCTGCGCCGGGACCTGGCCGTCCCCCTGGTGTGCATGACCTATGCAAACGTGGTCTTTTCCTATGGCGCCCAGCATTTCCTGGCCAAGGCCGCCCAGGCAGGGGTGGACGGGCTGATCCTGCCCGACGTGCCCTTTGAGGAGCGGGAGGAGTTCTCCCCCCTGTGCCGCCAGCATGGATTGGCCCTGGTGTCCATGATCGCCCCCACCTCCCAGGATCGCATCACCCGCATCGCCGGGCAGGCCGAGGGCTTTCTCTACTGCGTGTCCTCCCTGGGAGTAACCGGCGTGCGGGGGGAGCTTGGCAGCGACGTGGCGGGGATGGTGGCCCTGGCCAAGGCGGCCAATCCCACCCTGCCCTGCGCCGTGGGCTTTGGCATCTCCACCCCGGAGCAGGCCGCAGCCATGGCCGCCGTGGCCGACGGAGTCATTGTGGGCTCGGCCATCGTGGAGCACTTCGCCCGGCACGGCCGGGACGTGGTTCCGCCCCTGCGGGACTATGTGGCCCAGATAATAATGAGGTGTGATAGCGATAGCGGCAAAAAGCTAATAAAATCAATGGTTTTGCGGACAGCGGATAGACAGGGAA
>CALXDM010000014.1 GCA_944387065.1 uncultured Oscillospiraceae bacterium | reverse complement strand
GAGAACCTCACCGCCACCACCCTGCGCAACATCATCGGCGACCTGGAGCTGGACCAGTCCCTCACCAGCCGGGACCATATCAACAGCCAGATGCGGGCCATCCTGGACGAGGCCACCGACCCCTGGGGCATCAAGGTCAACCGGGTGGAGCTGAAGAACATCATGCCTCCCAAAGACATCCAGGACTCCATGGAGAAGCAGATGCGGGCCGAGCGGGAGCGGCGGGAGGCCATCCTCCAGGCCGAGGGGCAAAAGCAGTCCCAGATCCTGGTGGCCGAAGGGGAAAAGCAGTCGGCCATCCTCCGGGCCGACGCGGCCAAGCAGGCCAAGATCATGGAGGCCGAGGCCAACAAGGCCGCCCGCATCATGGCCGCCGAGGCCGAGGCGGAGGCCATCGCCAAGGTCCAGCAGGCCACCGCCGACGCCATCCGCCTGCTCAATGAGGCCGACCCCAGCAAGGGGGTTTTGACCATCCGCGCCCTGGAGGCCATGCAGAAGGTGGCCGACGGCAAGGCCACCAAGATCATCATCCCCAGCGAGCTTCAGGGCCTGGCCGGCCTGTGCGCCACCGCCAAGAGCATCTTCGACACCGAGGAGCCTGTCTCCAAGGGGTGATTCCTCTCCATCCAGCCCCTCTCCAGACGCCGGCACGGGATTTGGCGGGGGCGCGCTTTTTTCAGGTATAATCTTCCTCCCCCCTGTCCACAATAGGGGCGGAGGTGTTGTTATGAACCGAAAACCAAGTATCTTCGAGCGAATTGCCGATTTCGTCACAGGGAAAGGATTCTACTTCATCGTGCTGGCCTGTGTGGCCGCCATCGGCCTGTCCGGATATTTCCTGGTACGGGGCGTGCGGCAGGGCCTGGCCGACGGGCAGCAGGACCAGCCCGTGGGCGGCTCGGCCCACATCGTGGTGACCCCTACCCCCGGCCTTCCCAGCCAGGCGCCGGCCTCTGCCTCTCCCCAAGCCAGCCCGTCCGCGCCGGCCCAGAGCGCTCAGCCCACCCCGTCTGCCCAGCCCGAGCCTAGCCCGTCCGCCCAATCCGCCAACCTGGTGTTTACATGGCCGGTGAGCGGGGCGGTCATCGTCCCCTTCTCCCTGGACGTGCTGGCCTATGACGAGACCATGGGCGACTGGCGCACCCACAACGGGCTGGACATCGCCGCCGAGCTGGACACCCGGGTGCTGGCCACCGCCGAGGGCACGGTGAGCGCCATCTACGACGATCCCCTCATGGGCACCACCCTGGTCATTGAGCACGGCAACGGCCTGACCAGTCTCTACGCCAACCTCACCGACACCCCCGCGGTCCAGGTGGGTGACCCGGTCTACACCGGCACTATCATCGGCGCGGTGGGGAATACCGCCCCGGCAGAGAGCGGCCGGGCCGACCACCTGCACTTTGCCATGTATCAGGACGGGCAGGCCGTCAACCCGGAAAACTATCTGCCCGAGAAGTAAACGCGAACAAGGCCCCGGGCCCGCCGGCACAGCGCCGGCGGCCCGGGGCTCCCTGCTGCCCGCCGCCGCTGCCGGCGGGCAAAGAAGCACCGCCCCCAGGAAGGTCCCTGGGGGCGGTGCCCCGTCTTGGCTGGCGGGCTGGGCTCAGCTCTCCATGTGCTTGCCCAGGAAGCCCGCCGCCGTCTGGGCCAGCTTGACCTCCACGTCCCCCAGCTGGGGACCGTCCCCCTCACTGATGAACAGCACGCAGCCCAGCACATCCCCCTCCGACAGGATGGGCACCGCCACCAGCACCCGGTACTTCTCGCTGCCGTCGCACAGGTAGACCGGCTGGCCCGAGGCCCGGAAGCTCTGCCGCCCCTCCATGATCTGCTCCACCCGGGGCGACACCCGCTTGTCCACCACCTCACGACGGGGGATGCCCCCGGCGGCGATACAGTTGTCCCGGTCGGTGATCACCGCCGGCGAGCCGGCCACTCGGCTGAGGGTGTCGCACAGCTGCACCGCAAAGTCGGTCACATCCCCCAGCTGGGAGTACTTTTTAAAGATTACGCCGCCTTCTCGATCGGTATAAATTTCCAGCGGATCCCCCTCCCGGATGCGCATGGTCCGGCGGATCTCCTTGGGGATGACTACCCGGCCCAGGTCGTCAATCCTCCTGACAATTCCCGTTGCTTTCATAGTCTCAAACCTTCCTTTTTTCTGTCTGACAGTTGCCTGTCTCCCTCCCCGGGCCTCTTGGCCCGATGGCGCAATGCTTGATTTCACACCAATATTATCCGCAATTGCCTGCAACTTATTCCGGCCGCCACCCTGGTGGATTCTTCCACAC
Organism: uncultured Oscillospiraceae bacterium; assembly: GCA_944387065.1. GTDB lineage: Bacteria > Bacillota > Clostridia > Oscillospirales > Oscillospiraceae > Enterenecus. The sequence goes on along the minus strand of CALXDM010000014.1, from coordinate 38,041 downwards.
ATTTTATCCTTAAATTGTTCAATAAAATGTTTATTTTATATCATTTTGGAAATATTTCTATGAAAAAAGTTTGAAAAAGCTCTTGATTTCCTCTTGCGCTCCTGCTACAATCTGTGACTTGGAAGGGCCGTGAATCCCACCGACACGGCCCTCTGGGAAAGCCCCTTTCCCCATCTTGATAAGGAGTGAATCTCAACCGTGAAGAACAAACTACTCTCAGCCATCCTCAGCATCTGCATGGCAGTGACGATCCTGCCCGCCGCAGCGCTCACCGCACTTGCCGATGACGGCGCTCAGACGGGGAACGCGGCGGTCAACCAGACCACCTCCGTCCAGTATGCCACCCTGGCCGAGGCCGTGGAGACTGCCCAGGACGGCCAGACCATCCAGCTGCTCCGGAATGAGACCGTGTCCGGCGCGGGCAAGGGCAAGAACGGCGCCGCCGTCCTGATCACCAGCGACATCGTGCTGGACGGCGCCGGCTACACCATCACCACCGACGGCTTTGAGCTGGACGCTTCCAGCAACCCCCAGACCCACATCATCTCCGTGCAGAACGGCGCCCAGGTCACCATTCAGGATCTGACCATCCAGGGCAGCACCAGCACCAAGCACGGCATCAACGTCTGGGCTCCTGACCTGGCCAGCGCCGTCACTCTCACCCTGGACAACGTGGCCATCCATGGCTGCGGCACCGCCGGCATGGTGATCAACAACAGCCAGGTGACCGCTTCCGGCCTGTCCACCTCCGGCAACGCCTGGGGTGCGGTGAACGTGGACAACAACGGCCAGTTCACCCTGTCCGGCACGGAAAATCAGATGGAGGAGTCCGTCAAGCTCTGGACCGAGAAGCCCCAGGGCGAGGGCGCCGTCACCATCGACGTCAGCCAGTCCAACCTGCAGCCCGTCCGGGGCGAGGGCACCACCCTGAAGGGCTATACCTATTACACCGACAACGTGGCCGAGCTGGGCGAGGGCTATAACGAGACCACCCAGACCGTCTACGAGGACCTGGACGCCGCCCTGGGCGCCGTGGCCGGCGGGCAGCGCCTGCGGGTGGTGCGCAGCGCCGCCCTGGACAGCGCCGCCACCGTCCCTGCCGGCGCCACCCTGGCGGTGGACCCCGGCGTCACCCTCACCACCAACGACCAACTGGACAGCCAGGGCGAGATCATCAACCAGGGCGCTATCGACGGCCAGGTGACCGTCTCCGAGCCGGAGCAGGCTGACCAGTACCGGGTCACCTATCTGTCCGACGATCAGGTTTGGTATACTGCGGTGCTCACCCAGTCCGGCGGTGTGCTCACCTTCCCCCAGCCCGCCGATCCGGCCAAGGAGGGCTACACCTTTGACGGCTGGGACTACGGGGAGAACGTGAACGTGGCCGACGGCACCGTCACCCTCACCGTGGGTGCCGAGAAGAGCTACACCTTCCTGGCCCAGTGGACCACCACTCCCCCGGCGGAGCCCACCTATCCCATCACCGTCAGCCCTGCCCAGAACGGCCAGGTGATCGTTGACCGCGCCAACGCTCCCCAGGGCCAGCTGGTGACCATCACCACCATCCCCAACGAGGGCTATGCGGTGTCCTCCATCATCGTTGCCCGCGAGGGCGGCGGCCGGCTGGAGGTCACCGACCACCAGGATGGGACCTACACCTTCACCATGCCCGGCATCTCCGTCGGCGTGGAAGTGCTCTTCGCTCCCGTGGATCAGGAGCTGCCCTTTGCGGACGTGCTCCAGGATCAGTGGTACTTTGAGTCCATCTACTACATCTGGCAGCGCGACCTGATGCAGGGCGTGAGCGAATCTGAGTTCGCCCCCGAGTCCACCTCCACCCGGGCCATGCTCATGACCATCCTGGCCCGCCTGGACGGGGTGGACACTGACGGCGGCAATCCCTGGTATGAGAAGGGGCAGGCCTGGGCCATGGAGAACGGCGTGTCCGACGGCACCAACCCTGAGGGGATCGTCATCCGGGAGCAGATCGTCGCCATGCTCTACCGGTATGCCGGCTCGCCCGCCGTCAGCGAGGATCACCTGGCCTCCTTCCCCGATCAGGCCGAGGTGTCCGGCTGGGCCCGTGACGCCATGAACTGGGCTGTGTCCATCGGCCTGATCCAGGGTCGGGGCGACAACCTGGCCCCCACCCAGCAGGCCATGCGCGCGGAGCTGGCCGCCATGCTGCAGCGCTTCTGCGTGAGCACTGGCAAGTAATCCGCTCCAGTGTCAGCCCTTCCCTCCCTTCCATCGAAACGGCCGGGGGCCTGCCCATGGGCAGGCCCCCGGCCCAATCTATCTGGCATTCCCTTTGGGCCACCGCCCTCATCCCTCCGCCTTTCCCCGGCCCAGCAGCCGGCGCAGCAGCCGCCTCAATCCCTCGCCCTGGACCGGCGTCCGGAGCTTGGCGGCGGCCTCCTCCGCCTCCCGCATGAGCACGTCGTGGCAGTTGACCACCCCCGTGCGGTCGGACACCGGCCGGTACTGCCCGTCCGTCCCCAGGCGGCGGGCCTTGGTGTTGTCCATGCGCTGGGCCTGGATGATCCGATGGACCGCCTCCCGGGCGGCCCGGCTGCAGATGGGGCAGGCCACCTCCACCCGCCGCTCCATGTTCCGGGTCATGAAATCCGCCGACGAGAGGTAGAGCAGCTCCTCCTGCCCCCGGCCGAAGAGGTAGATGCGCGCGTGCTCCAGATAACGGCCCACGATGCTGGTCACCTGGATGTGCTCGCTCTCCCCCTCCACGCCGGGCAGCAGACAGCAGATGCCCCGCACGATCAGCTCCACCCGCACCCCTGCCTGAGAGGCCTGGCACAGCTTCCGGATCAACTCCAGGTCGGTGAGCGCGTTCATCTTTAGGAAGATGTAGCCCTGGCTGCCCTTGGCCATCTCCCGGTCGATCAGCCCCAGCAGACGCCGCTTCAGCTCATGGGGGGCCACCAGCAGGTGGCGGTACGTCCCCTCCAGGTTGCCGATGGCCAGGTTTTTGAAAAATGCGGCGGCGTCCGCGCCGATGCCCGGATGGGCGGTGAGGTAGGCCAGGTCGGTGTACTGGGCGGCGGTCTTTTCGTTGTAGTTTCCAGTGCCCACCTGGGTGATATAGCTCACGCCGCTGCGGTCCCGCCGGGTGATCAGACACACCTTGGCATGCACCTTGTAGCCGTCAAATCCGTAAAGGATGCGGCAGCCCGCCTCCTCCAGCCGCTGGGACCAGTCGATGTTGTTCTGTTCGTCAAATCGGGCCCGCAGCTCGATCAGCACCGTGACGTCCTTGCCATTCTCCGCCGCGGCGCACAGGTAATCCACCAGCTTGGCCCGCCGGGCCAGCCGGTAGATGGCAATCTTGATGGAGATGACCTCCGGGTCGCCCGCCGCCTCCCGGATCAGCCGCAGGAAGGGCTCCATGCTCTCATAGGGGTAGGAGAGAAGCACGTCCCGGCGCAGCACCTGCCGCAGCACGCTCTCTCCCGGCGTCAGCTGGGCGGGGGGCTGGGGGGTGAAGGGGGGATAGGTCAGCGGTGCGCGCAGCGCCGGGGGCAGCTTGTCCGCCAGGGAGAACACGTAGTCCATCCGCATGGGGGAGGCGGTGGTGTACACCTGCGCCCGGGTCAGGCCCAGGTGCCGGCAGAAGTAGTCCCGGAAGCGGCCGCTCACCGGGCTGCCCAGCTCCAGGCGCACAGGGGCCAGCTTGGTGCGCGAGCGCAGCAGTTTGCGCATCCGGGCGCGAAAATCCCCTTCCAGCGCAAAGGACTCGTCATGGGGGGTGATGTCCGCGTTGCGGGTGACGCAGAACAGGGTCTTTTCCACCACCTCATAGTTGCGGAAGACCTTTCCCATCTGGGCCAGCAGCAGCTCGGGAAGACTCACATACCGGGCCTGAGCCCCGGGCAAGAACAGCACCTGGGGCAGGGAGGCGGGCAGCGGGATCACCCCGAATACCTCCCCCCGTTTATCCCGCAGCAGCGCCCCCACATGGGGCAGCTTGTTGGCAAAGTGGGGGAAGGGGTGGTGGCTGTCCACGATCTGGGGGGAGAGGATGGGGTCCACCTCCCGGGCGAAGTACTGCTTGAGGTACTTCTGCTCCCGCTTTTCCGCCTCCCCCATGGACAGCTCCCACACCCCCTGCTGGGCCAGCTGTTTCCGAAGCCCGGCCCACACCCTGTCCTTGCAGGCGATGAGGGGTCCCACGGCGGCGTAGATGGCGGATAGCTGCTGGCGGTAGGTCATCCCCGACTTCTTGTCCACCGTCCCGGAGTCCACCGCGGCCAGGTCGTGTAGACTGCCCACCCGGATCATGAAGAACTCATCCAGGTTGCTGGTGAAGATGGCCACAAACTTCAGCCGTTCCAGCAGGGGGACCGACTCGTCCATGGCCTCCTCCAGCACCCGCTGGTTAAACCGCAGCCAGGACAGTTCCCGGTTTTGGGTGACCCGGGGGGGCCGCTCAGCCATGCTCCGCCCCCTCTCCCCGCTCTGACTGCTTCTCTTCCCCCGCCTGCTCGGCCAGCATCCGCAGCAGGTAGCCTTCCCGCACCCCGTAGGGGCTGGCCGCGAAGCGGACGCATCCATAGCGGCGGGCTACCGCCTCCAGGATGGCCAGCCCTGGCAGCAGCGTGTGCAGCCGGTCCGGCTCGGTTCGGATCATGGCCGAGATCAGCCGCCGGCGGTCCTGCTTGAGCAGCCGGCGCATCTGTTTGAGCCGCTTGCAGGGATAGCCCGCGTAGCCCGACTGCTCATCAAACAGCTCGTCGCTCAGCCCGCAGCTGGCTCGGCAGGTCCCCCCCACCCCGTACAGGAGGGCCGACTCCTCCAGAGGGAAGTCCGCCTCTTGCAGCAGGGCGCAGGCGTGGCGGGAGATGGCCTTGAGCTCCTGAGGGGTGGGCACCACGTCCCGGACGTACCGGGTGTACAGGTTCAGCGATCCCATGGGCAGGGAGCAGGCTCCCTGGGCCTGCCCGTCCCGGAAGCGCACCAGCTCGGTGCTGCCCCCGCCGATGTCCACCAGCAGCCCGCTCTGGGTGGGCAGCGCCCTCATCGCCCCCGCGTAGTCCAGCAGGGCCTCCTCCTTCCCGGTGATCACCCGCACCTCCAGCCCGCAGGCCTTCCGAATGGCCTGAACCACCTGCTGGGTGTTGACCACGTTGCGCAGGGAGGCGGTGGCAAAGGCGAAGGTCTGCCGGGGCTGGATGCTGTCCAGGATCTGCCGGAAGCCCTGCAACGCCTCGACGGCCTTCTCAATCCCCTTGGGGCTCAGGCGCTGTTCCCGGTCCACATAGCCGGCCAGCCCTACCGACCGCTTGCTGTTGAGCATCTGCTGAGGCTCCCCGTCCTCCATCTGATAGAGCACCAGACGGATGGTATTGGAGCCGATGTCAATGACTGCGTACACAAGATCCATCTCCTTTGCGCCAAGATCTGGGCGATTCTCCCCAGGCTGAGGCGGGGGAGCGTTCCATCGTCTATCTTAAGGATACGCCGAAAAAAACACCACCATACCTTTGGTATGGTGGTGTAAAAACTTTGTCATGCCGCTCTGTCATGGATCCGGGCAGTCCAGCCGGCCGTACAGCTCCATCTCATGGCGCACCTTTCGGGCCAGCCGCTGGGAAAAGCTGCCCGGCAAGGCCCGCCATAGCCAGTTGCCCCCCACCGTCCCAGGGGTGTTGATCCGTCCCCGGCTGCCCAGCCCCAGAAGGTCCTGGGCCTGAACCACCGCCAGCTCAGCCACGCTGGACCACACCCCCCGCATCATACCCCAGTGGAGTCCCTCCCGCCAGGACAGGCGCAGGTAGTCTCGGGCCCGGGCCGCCGCCGGGGCTGGGGCGGAGGCCAGCCAGCCCCGGGCGGTGTCGTTGTCGTGGGTGCCGGTATAGGCCACGCAGCGCCGGGGATAGCTGTGGGGGAGGTAGCCCCCGCCGTCCGGGCTGTCAAAGGCAAATTGCAGCACTTTCATCCCCGGAAAGCCCGTCTGCTCCAGCAGGCGCTCCACCCCGTCGGTGAGAAAGCCCAGGTTTTCCGCGAGGATGGGAACCCGGCCCAGCCGGGCCTCCATCGCCTGGAACAGCGCCACCCCCGGTCCGGGCCGCCACCGCCCCTGCCGGGCGTTGGCCGCCCCATAGGGGATGGCGTAGTAGGCCTCAAAGCCCCGGAAGTGGTCGATGCGCACCATGTCGTACAGGCGCAGCTGGAAGGCCACCCGGTCCACCCACCACCCATATCCCTCCTCCGCCATCCGGTCCCAGCGGAACAGGGGGTTGCCCCACAGCTGCCCATCCTGGGAAAAGCCGTCCGGTGGGCAGCCGGCCACCTCGGTGGGCCGCAGCGCCCCGTCCAGCTGGAACTGCTCCGGATGCGCCCACACGTCCGCCGAGTCCAGAGGGGCATAGATGGGCAGGTCCCCGATCAGACGCACCCCGTGCGCTCGGGCAAAGGCCCGCAGCCCCTCCCACTGCCGGAAGAACAGGTACTGCGTCCCCTTCCAGAAGGCCACCTCGTCGGCCAGAGCCCTCCCCGCCTGGGCCAGGGCCTCCGGCTGGCGCCGGCGCAGAGGCTCCGGCCAGTCGCTCCAGGCCGCGCCCCCCTGGCTGTCCTTCAGGGCCATGAACAGCGCGTAGTCCTCCAGCCAGGCCTGGTGCTCCCGGCAAAACCCCTCAAACTCCGCCCCCACCTGGGCCAACAGCCGCCGGCAGGCCAGGCGCAGCACCGGGCCGCGCAGCTGATATAGCCGGGCGTAGTCCACCCGCCCAGGGTCCCGCCCCCAGTCCAGTCCCCGGTACTCCTCCCCCTTCAAAAGCCCCTCCTGCTCCAGCAGCTCCAGGTCGATGAAGTAGTGGTTGCCCGCCTGGGAGGAAAAAACCTGATAGGGGGAGTCCCCATATCCCGTGGGCCCCAGGGGCAGAACCTGCCAGCAGCTCTGCCCCGCTGCCTCCAAAAACAGAATGAACCCCCGGGCCGCCTGCCCCAGGGTGCCAATCCCGTAGGGGGAGGGCAGGGAGAACACCGGCATCAAAACACCCGCGCCGCGCATGGCCATTCACCTCTCCGGAGCGCCCGGCGGGCCGGTCCCTCCCCCGCCGCGTCCGCTCTTTCCCCTCATTATACCCGCTTTCCGGAAAAGCACAAGGGGAAATCTGGCCCTTCTCCCGCGCGGCAATGGGGGACGGGCCTACCCTTGTAGTAGGCCCGTCCCCCGTTTCCCACTTGCCCCGTCGGGGCTTAGTGGCAGCCACCGCAGTGTCCGCAGTCGCCGTCGCACCCGCCGCCCCGCTTGCGCTGCTTGATCAGCGCACGGGCGGCCAGCGCCGCGATGCCCACCAGCACTGCCACCACAATCACAGTTCCCATAGTCTTTCCTTTCCAGACTCTTTTTACTTATACTCTGGCCGCGTCCACCGCCCGCAGACCGTCGGCCTGGCCGCGATAGCCCTTCCGAAACAGCAGGTAGATCAGCCCCGCCGCCACCGCGATGGCCGCCACCGTGAACACGTTAAAACTCACGTCACCGGTGATCAGTCCGCCCAGCTGGTAGACGATCAGGGAGATCCCGTAGGCGAAGGCGCACATATAGCCGATGGCCGCAAGGGTCCACTTGGCGTTGTTCATCTCCCGTTTGATGGCGCCCATGGCAGCAAAGCAGGGCGCGCACAGCAGGTTGAAAATCATAAAGGAATAGGCAGAGATGCCGGTGAAGGCCGTCCCCATGGCTATGCTCAGGTTGCCTGGGTACAGCACGCCCATGGTGGACACCACTTCCTCCTTGGCGATCAGGCCGGTGAGGGTGGCCACCGTGGGCTGCCACGTCCCAAAGCCCAGGGGGGCGAAGATCCAGGCGATGGCGCTGCCCACCGCTCCCAGCAGGGAGTCATTGTTGTCCTCCACCATGCCAAAGCCCCCGTCGGTAAATCCGAAGCCCTGGAGGAACCACAACACGATGGTGCTCAGCAGAATGACCGTCCCCGCCCGCTTGATGAACGACCACCCTCGCTCCCACATAGAGCGCAGCACGTTGCCGGCGCTGGGGGCGTGGTAGGCGGGCAGCTCCATGACGAAGGGGGCAGGCTCGCCGGCAAAGGACTTGAACTTCTTCAGGATGATCCCCGAGAGCACCACCGCCGCCACCCCGATGAAGTAGGCCGAGGTGGCCACCAGGGCCGAGCCGCCAAACAGCGCCCCGGCAAACAGCGCGATGATGGGCATCTTGGCCCCGCAGGGGATGAAGCCGGTGGTGATGATGGTCATCTTCCGGTCCCGGTCCTGCTCGATGGTGCGGGAGGCCATGATCCCTGGCACGCCGCAGCCAGTGGCCACCAGCATGGGGATGAAGGACTTGCCGCTCAGGCCGAAGCGGCGGAAGATCCGGTCCATGATGAAGGCGATGCGGGACATATAGCCGATGTCCTCCAGGATGGCCAGCAGCAGGAACAGCACCAGCATCTGGGGTACAAAGCCCAGCACGGCGCCCACGCCGCCCACGATGCCGTCCAGGATCAGGGAGGCCACCACCTCGTTGCAGCCGATGGCGTTCAGCCCGTCCTCAATGAGCACGGGGATGCCGGGCACCCACGTGCCGTAGTCTGCCGGGTCGGGCTCCGGCACGGCCAGGGCCGCCTGATAGGCTGCCTCGTCCACCTCCAGGACATTGGTCTGCCCGGCCTCGTCGTCATAGAGGTATGCTTCCGTCTCCCCGGCCTCGTAGGCCCCGATGATGGCGGCGGCCTCTTCAAAGGCGCCGGAATCCTCCTCCCAGGCGTCGGTGTCGGCGGTGAAAGGGACAAACCACCCGTCGCCAAACAGCCCGTCGTTGGCCCAGTCGGTCAGGTGGGTGCCGATGGAAATGGTCCAGCTGCCCATGGCGATGGAGTACACCAGGGCCATGACCAGCACGAAGATGGGCAGGGCGGCGATGCGGTTGGTGACCACCCGGTCGATCTTGTCAGAGCGGGACAGTCCCGCCCGCTTGCGCTTGACACAGGCGTCGATGAGCTTGGCGATGTAGGCGTAGCGCTCGTTGGTGATGATGGACTCCGCGTCGTCGTCCAGGGCCTGCTCACAGTCGGCAATGGCCTGCTCCACCCGCCCCTTCACGTCCTGGGACATGGTCAGCTTGCCCATCACCCGCTCGTCCCGCTCAAAGACCTTGACCGCATACCAGCGCTCCATCCCCTTGGGGAAGACCTCACCCACAGCGGCCTGGATGGCGGTCAGCGCCTGCTCCACCGGCTGCGTATAGCCCATGGGAGCGGGAGCGGGGGCGTTGGGCAATGCCCGGGCCACAGCCACCAGTCGGTCCAGCCCCTCCCCCTTCAGGGCGGACACCTCCACCACCGGGCAGCCCAGGGCCTTTGCCAGCTTGCCCACATCGATGGTCGTCCCGCTCTTGCGCACCAGATCCATCATGTTCAGGGCTGCCACCACGGGGATGCCCATCTCCATCAGCTGGGTGGTCAGGTACAGGTTGCGCTCGATATTGGTGGCGTCCACGATGTTGATCACCCCATCGGGCTGCTCCCCCACCAGGTATTCCCGGGCCACCACCTCTTCCAGCGTGTAGGGGGACAGGGAGTAGATGCCCGGCAGATCGGTGAGGATAACCTCCCGCTCCCCCTTCAGCCGCCCCTCCTTTTTCTCCACCGTCACGCCAGGCCAGTTGCCCACCCGCTGGTTGGAACCGGTCAGCGCGTTGAACATTGTCGTCTTGCCGGAGTTGGGGTTGCCGGCAAGGGCCAGTCTGATCGGCATGTCTCGCTTCCTCCTCCAAATCGGTTAGCTTATGCTAACTTTTTCTCGAAAATGGCAGGCGCGCCAGGCGCCAGGTCGCACTGGGCGGCGGGCTGTCAGCTCACCTCGATGCAGTCCGCGTCCCCTTTCCGAATGGACAGCTCATAGCCCCGGATGGTGATCTCCACCGGGTCGCCCAGGGGGGCCACCTTGCGCACATACACGCTGGTCCCCCGGGTGATGCCCATGTCCATAATCCGCCGGCGCAGCGCGCCCTCGCCGTGCAGCTTGACCACGGACACCGTCTCCCCTACCTTGACGTCACGCAGCGTTCTCATCCTGCCTCGCCTCCTCCCCAACACATCCTTCACACGCCGGGTCTCCCGGCGGTCAGACCAAGATCCGGCCGGCCATGTTCCGGCTCAGCGCCACCCGGGCCTCCTGCACCTTGACGATCAGGTTGCCCCCGATCTGGTTGACCACGCACACCTTTCCACCCTCCACAAAGCCCAGGCTCTTGAGGAAGGCCCGCACCTCATCCTTGCCGGTGATCCGCTTCACCGTTCCCTCCTGACCGTTGGTCAGCATCGTCAGCGGCATAATGGTCATCCCTCCGTTCCGCTCTACCGGTTAGCCCCTTCTAACATTTGGAGTGTATCACCATCCACAGGGGTTGTCAATAGCTAACCCCCATGCTTTTTGGGATTGTCAATCACCGGGAAATATGGTATCATGCCCTCAGGTGATTGTATGCAGATTCATGAATCAGGTGAAAACTATCTGGAGGCCATCCTGGCCCTGAGCGAAAAGGGCCCGGTGCGCTCCATTGATGTGGCCCAGCACCTGGGCTTTTCCAAGCCCAGCGTCAGCCGGGCCATGAGCCTGCTGCGGGAGAACGGCTATGTGGTCATGGACGACGTCGGCCTGCTCACCCTGACCCCCGCCGGCATGGAGGTGGCCGCCCGCATCTATGAGCGGCACCGGATGCTCACCCAGTGGCTCATCCGGCTGGGGGTGGACCCCAAGGTGGCCGCGGAGGACGCGTGCAAGATCGAGCACGACCTGAGCGAGGAGACCTTTGAGGCCCTGAAGCGCCACAGCCAATGGGTGGATCAATATCCGCCTGGGCAGCCGAGGTGAGTCCCTAATCCCCTCGATTCACCGCTGTTGCCCCCAATTCTCAAGTGGAAATGAGGAATTCCCATGCAATATGACCTGCTGGTGGTGGGTGCCGGCCCCGCCGGCCTCACCGCCGCCATCCAAGCCAGGGCCCGGAACAAATCCGTGCTGGTGGTGTCCAACCAGCCCACCGCCAGCCCCCTCTGCCGCGCCCCGCAAATGGACAATTACCCCGGCATCCCCCATGTGCCCGGGCGGGAGCTGGTGGAGCGCCTGCTGGACCAGGCCACCCAGCTGGGCGCCCAGCTCCGGGTGGGCCGAGTGCTCAGCCTGGCCTGCCTGGACGACTGCGTGATGGCCTCCATCGGCGACCAGGTGGAGCAGGCCAGCGCCGCCATCCTGGCCGTGGGGGTGGCCCGGGCCACCCCCCTGCGGGGGGAGGAGCGACTGCTGGGCCGGGGGGTGAGCTACTGCGCCACCTGCGACGGGATGTTCTACCGGGGCAAGCCCATCGTGGTGGCCGGGGACGCCCCCGACCTGGAGGAGGAGACCGAGTACCTGCGCTCCATCGGCTGCCAAGTCACCTCCGTCCGGCTGCCCGGTCTGGAGATCCTGGGCCAGGACCAGGTCACCGGCGTACGCACCCCGGACGGGACGGAGATCCCCTGCCAGGGGGTGTTCCTGCTGCGGGCCTCTATCGCCCCCACCCAGCTGGCCCCCGGCCTGGAGCTGGAGGGCAGCTATATCAAGGTGGATCAGCACATGGCCACCAACCTGCCCCGCCTGTTCGCCGCGGGCGACTGCACTGGGCAGCCCCTCCAACTGGCCAAGGCCACCGGCCAGGGACAGATCGCCGCCCACTTCGCCTTGGCACTGGCGTAACCGTTGGCCCCCATGTTCGGGAAACTTCCAGGAGAGTATTGAAATCTTTCCGCAAAAATGGTAACATGATGGTACCGACTAGGGGCTGTCCCCAAATGAATCAAGGAGTGATTGTGATGGTCAAGGTAATTATGGGCCTGAAGGGCACCGGCAAGACCAAGCAGATGATCGACCTCATCAATACCGCTGTGGATACTGAGCATGGCAACGTGGTTGCCATCGCCCACGACTCCAAGCTGACTTACGATATTAACTACAAGATCCGCCTGGTGGATACCTCGGAGTACGACCTCCCCAACTACGACACTCTGAAGGGTTTTTTGTACGGCCTGTACGCCAGCAACTATGACATCACCCATGTGTTCATTGAGAGCCTGAACAAGCTGGTGCCCACCGTGGGCAGCTCGGATGTGGAGCCCTTCCTGGACTGGCTGGAGGGCTTCTCCCAGAAGAGTGGCATCAAGTACACCGTCTCCATCAGCGAGGACGCGGCCAAGGCCAGCGATGGCATCCGCAAATATTTTTGATCCCCATCCTCCAACACCCCCGCCCCGGCCCTGCCGGGCGGGGGGTTTTCCTGTCCGAAACAGAAAACATGAACTTTTCGTAAACAAGAAAAATTCCTCTTTACAAAGTCGGGCGAGTATGCTATATTCCTAAATAGAAACCGTTCTTATTATTGAGGTGACGACATGGCTATCGTTCGACGCAGTCAAAAGCGGGATGCGATCCTGCGTCTGATGCGCAGCACCAAGTGCCACCCCTCGGCAGACTGGATCTACCAGCAGCTCAAGGAGCAATACCCCAACCTGAGCCTGGGCACCGTCTACCGCAACCTGAATCAACTCTCAGAACAGCACATCATCCGTCGGGTAGGCGTCATCCAGGGCCAAGAGCGCTTTGACGCGGTCACCTACCCTCACGCTCATTTTGTTTGCAACCGCTGTGGTACTGTGATGGATCTGCCCGACTGTGCCCCATCCGAGCAGGCCATCCAGTCCCTGGGGAAGCAATATGGATTCATGGTGGAAGGACATGAATTCAACCTGCGCGGTCTTTGCCAAGACTGCAAACATCACATTACATTGGAGGAATCTGCATCATGAAGAAATGGGTTTGTCCTGTCTGCGGCTACGTCTACGAAGGGGAGAATCCCCCCGCCGAGTGCCCCGCCTGCCACGTCCCCGGCTCCAAGTTCGTGGAGCAGACCGGCGAGATGAAGCTGGCTGCCGAGCACGAGTACGGCATCTATGCCAAGACTGTTAAGAACAACCCCGACATCAGCGACGAGGATAAGAAGTACATCTTTGACCAGCTCATGGCCAACTTCAACGGCGAGTGCTCCGAGGTGGGCATGTACCTGTGCATGGCCCGCATCGCGCACCGGGAGGGTTATCCCGAGATCGGCCTGTACTGGGAGAAGGCCGCCTTTGAGGAGGCCGAGCACGCCTCCAAGTTCGCCGAGCTGCTGGGCGAGGATCTGGAGGCCAACATGAAGGCCAACACCAAGGCCAACCTGGCCTGGCGTGTGGACTGCGAGTACGGCGCCACCAAGGGCAAGTTCGACCTGGCCGTGTGCGCCAAGAAGAACGGCCTGGATGCCATCCACGACACCGTTCATGAGATGGCCCGGGACGAGGCCCGCCACGGCAAGGCTTTCGAGGGCCTGCTGAAGCGCTACTTCGGCTAATCTGTCCAACCCAAACAAGCACAAATTTGCCCCGCCCCCGGAACTTCCGGGGGCGGGGTCTTCTTTCTTCCGGTCAATTCCCTCACCGATCCCACTTTTCGATGAGCGCCCGGAGCTGATCGGCAAACTTGCCCAAGTCCTTGTTGGCCCCGCCCCGGTTGCGGGCGATGACCTGCATCAGGCGCTGGCCCACCTCCTCCAGCCGCCGGTAGGCCGGGGAGGCAGACCCGGGTAGTGCGGCGGGGGCCTTGGGCTGGAGCACCACGCCGGGGGCCAGCATCCGGTCGGCCAGCAGGTCGTACACCTCTTCATAGTTGGCCGAATGGGCCGCAAACCCCCGATCCCGCAGGGTCTGGGCATAGGTTTCCGTCACCTGGCTCTCCCCGTGGACCACAAACACGTGCCTGGGTTTGGGCTGGTAGGCCTCCATCCAGGCCAGCAGGCCGTCCCGGTCGGCGTGGGCGCTCAGGCCGTGGAAGTTCACAATCCGCGCCCGCACCGCGATCTCCTCGCCAAACAGCTTGACCTTGCTCACCCCGTCCACCAGCCGGCGGCCCAGGGAGCCCTCTGCCTGGAAGCCTACGAACACCACCGTGCACTCCGGCCGCCATAGGTTGTGCTTCAGGTGGTGGCGGATCCGGCCCGCATCGCACATACCCGAGGCGGAGATGATGACTTTGGGCGTCCGGTCCGTGTTCAGCCCTTGGGACTCCGCAGTGCTCTCGGTGATGCAAAGCCCCGGGAACTGGAACAGCGCCCCGCCCCGGAGGGCCTGGATGGCCTCCTCATCCAGATAGCCATGCAGGTCGCCGGAGAAGATGCGGGTGGCCTCCCCCGCCAGGGGAGAGTCCACATACACCCGGAAGTCAGGCATACTGCGCACCAGCCCCTGCTCCTTGATCTCCCGGATAAAGTACAGCAGCTCCTGGGTGCGGCCCACCGCGAAGGAGGGGATGATCACGTTGCCTCCACGGCCCAGGGTCTCATCCAAAATGCGGGCCAAATCGCCGGTGTAGTCCGGGTCCTGGCTCACATCGTGCAGCCGGTCGCCATAGGTACTCTCGGTGACCACATAGTCTGCCTCGGTGATATATTGGGGGTTGCGGATGATGGGCTGCTCCCGGTTGCCGATATCCCCGGAGAACACGATCTTCCGCGTCTGCTCCCCCTCGCTCAGCCACAACTCCGCGCTGGCCGAACCCAGCAGATGGCCCGCGTCCACAAAGCGCAGGCTGATCCCCTCGCCGATGGGGATCTTTTGGCCATACTCCACGGTGACCACATGACGCAGGGTCTTCTCCACGTCAGCCAGGGTGTATAGCGGCTCCACCAGGGGCTTGCCCGCCCGCTGGCCCTTCTGGTTCTCCCACCTGGCGTCGCTCTCCTGGATGTGGGCCGAGTCCCGCAGCATGATGGACAGCAGCTGCCCAGTCAGCCGGGTGCAGTAGATGTTGCCCCCAAACCCCTGCTTGACCAGCAGAGGCAGCCGGCCGGAATGGTCGATGTGGGCGTGGGTGACCACCACATCATCAATATAACCGGGGTTGAAATCCAGCTCCCGGTTGTCCCGCTCGTCCCGCCCCTGCTGCAGCCCGCAGTCCACCAGGAGCTTCCGCCCGCCGCACTCCACGCAGTGGCAGCTGCCGGTGACCGCCTTGGCCGCGCCAAAAAAGGTCAGCTTCATCCAACACCCCTCCTGTGTTTCAACCCCGCCCAGCCCTTCCACCGGCTCGACGCATTTTCTCCATTGTACCCTGAATTCCCCCATCTGTAAATAGTAAAGGCCTCTTTCGCCATCCTCCACCTTGTCACGCCCGAAGAAGAGCGCCCGGGCAGATTGCCCGGGCGCTCTTCTTCGGATTTGTTTACTTCTTCAGGTTGAAGAAAGCCTTCAAGCCCAGGTATTGGGCGCACTCGCCCAGCTCTTCCTCGATGCGCAGCAGCTGGTTGTACTTGGCCACCCGGTCGGTGCGGCTGGGGGCGCCGGTCTTGATCTGGCCGGCGTTGAGCGCCACGGCCAGGTCGGCGATGGTGGTGTCCTCCGTCTCGCCGGAGCGATGGGACACCACCGCGGTGTATCCCGCCCGGTTGGCCATCTGGATGGCGTCCAAGGTCTCGGTGAGGGTACCAATCTGGTTGACCTTGATGAGGATGGAATTGGCCACGCCCTTCTCAATGCCGGTGGTCAGCCGCTCCACATTAGTGACGAATAGGTCGTCCCCCACCAACTGCACCTTGGAGCCGATGGCCTTTGTGAGCATAGACCAGCCCTCCCAGTCGTTCTCCCCCATGCCGTCCTCCAGGGAGATGATGGGGTAGTGGTCGGCAAACTTTTTCCACATATTGACCATCTGCTGCTTGGTCATGGTCTTTTTGGCTTTGGGCAGGTCATAGCAGCCGGTCTCCTCGTTGTACCACTCGGAGGTGGCCGCGTCGATGGCGATCATGAAGTCCTCCCCAGGCTGGTACCCGGCCGCCTCGATGGCCTTTACGATGACCTTCAGCGCATCCTCATCCCGCTTCAGGTTGGGCGCGTAGCCCCCCTCGTCGCCCACGCCGGCGGCGGGGGTCCCGTTGTCCTTGAGCACATTCTTCAGGGTGTGGAACACCTCGGCGCAGCGGCGCAGCCCCTCTTTCCAGGAGGGGGCGGACACCGGCATGATCATGAACTCCTGGATGTCCACGTTGTTGGTGGCGTGGGCCCCGCCGTTGAGGATGTTCATCATGGGCACGGGCAGCGTCTTGGCGTTGACCCCCCCGATATACTGGTACAGGCTGAGGCCCAGGGAGTCGGCCGCGGCCTTGGCACAGGCCAGGGACGCACCCAGGATGGCGTTGGCCCCCAAGCGGCCCTTATTGGGCGTGCCATCCAGCTCTATGAGCAGCTTATCGATGGCCGGCTGGTCCAGGACGTTCAGGCCGATCAGCGCCTCGGCAATCTCGCCGTTCACGTTGGACACCGCCTTCTCCACCCCCTTGCCCAGGTAGCGGCCCTTATCGCCGTCCCGCAGCTCGCAGGCCTCATAGACCCCGGTGGAGGCGCCGGAGGGGACCGCCGCCCGGCCCACCACCCCGTCGTCCAGGGTGACCTCCACCTCCACGGTGGGGTTGCCCCGGGAATCCAGGATCTCCCGGCCAACCACATCCACAATCTCGATCATGCTTTTCATGGGGATCAATCTCCTTTCGTATCCATAAGAACTGGCTTAGACGGATCGCTCCGTCGAAAATACAACTCGCCGAAGGGCCTGGACAAGCCTTTACCTTACAATCAGGCTCTCTCCAGTCATCTCCACCGGCTTGTCCAGGCCCAGCAGCTCCAGCATGGTGGGGGCCAGGTCGGCCAGGCGGCCATCCCGCAGTCTCACCGGCCGCCCTGCCAAACAGCAGGGCACCAGGTTAGTGGTGTGGGCCGTGAAGGGGGATCCGTCTCCGCTCACCATGTGCTCGGCATTGCCGTGGTCGGCGGTGACAATGGCCGCCCCGCCCATCTCCAGCGTGGCCGCCACTACCTGGCCCACTCCGTCGTCCACCGCTTCCACCGCCCGCACCGCTGCGTCGTACACGCCGGTGTGGCCCACCATGTCGCAGTTGGCGAAGTTGAGGATGACCACGTCATACTTCCCGCTCTTGATGCGGGCTACGGCCTCTTTGGTCACTTCGGGTTGGCTCATCTCCGGCTGGAGGTCATAGGTGGCCACCTTGGGAGAGGGGATCAGGCAGCGATCCTCCCCAGGGAAAGTCTGCTCCACGCCGCCGTTGAAGAAGAAGGTGACATGGGCGTACTTCTCTGTCTCGGCAATGCGCAGCTGGGTCAGGCCCTGTTCCGAGATATACGCCCCAAAGATGTTGGAAAGCTGCTGCCGGGGATAGGCCACTTCCACGTTGGGCATAGCTGCGTCATACTCTGTGGTGCACACATAGTCCACGGGGAAATACCCCTGCTTGCGCACAAAACCGGAGAAATCGGGATCCACAAAGGCCCTGGTGAGCTCCCTTGCCCGGTCGGGCCGGAAGTTGTAGCAGATGATGCCGTCCCCCGGCCTCACTCCCGCCTCTTGGGCGCACACCACCGGCTCCATAAACTCGTCCGTCACCCCCCCGTCATAGGAGCGCTGCACCGCAGCTGCCGGGTCGCCCGCGAAGGGCGCGTCCCCAAAGGCAATGGCGTTGTAGGCCCGGGCCACCCGATCCCAGCGGTTGTCCCGGTCCATGGCATAGTAGCGGCCCATGACGGTGGCGATCCTGCCCACCCCCACTTCCTGCAAGTAATCCTGAAGACGCTGGACAAACCCCTTGCCCGAGGTGGGAGGCACATCCCGCCCATCCAGGAAGCAGTGGACCCAAACCCGGTCCAGCCCCCGGTCCCTGGCCATGCGCAGCAGGGCGAACAAGTGCTCGATGTGGGAGTGTACGCCGCCGTCGCTGAGCAGCCCGAACAGGTGCAGCGCCGCCCCCCTCCTCTTGCAGTTGTCCATGACCCGGGTATAGGCGGGGTTTTGGAAAAATCCTCCCTCCTGGATATCCAGGGAGATCCGGGGCAGGTCCTGGAACACCACCCGGCCCGCGCCGATGTTGGTGTGGCCCACCTCGCTGTTGCCCATCTGCCCTTCGGGCAGCCCCACATCCAACCCGGAGGCGGACAGGCGGCAGAAGCTGTCCCCTGTAAAAAGCCGATCCAGGTTGGGGGTGTTGGCCGCGGAGATGGCATTGTCCCCCGGGCTTGTGGAGTCGGACAGTCCAAAGCCGTCCAAAATGATCAATGTGATTGGTTTCTTCATATCCTTGCCTTTCTTTCCAATGGCGCGCGGCCCAGGCAGGTCCTCTCACTCCTGATTGGCCGCCCGGATGATCGCCAGAAACTCCTCCGGCTTCAACGACGCACCCCCGATCAGCCCGCCGTCCGCGTCGTCGCAAAGTTCGCGCCGCTCCACTTCCGCCTCCCGGCGAAAGTTCCACGCGCTCGCTTGCTCCGCCGCCCCCGGCGAAACCCGCTGCGCTGGGCTTTCGCCGGGTTCCCAAGGGCCGACATCGACGGCTCTCACTCCTGATTGGCCGCCCGGATGATCGCCAGAAACTCCTCCGGCTTCAGCGACGCACCCCCGATCAGCCCGCCGTCGATGTCGGGCTGGGCCAGCAGCTCGGCGGCGTTCTTGGCGTTCATGGAGCCGCCGTACTGGATGGTAACCGCCCGGGCCGTCCGGGCCCCATACTGCTTGCGGATGATGGTGCGGATATGGCTGCACACCGCGCCGGCCTGCTCAGCGGTGGCCGTCTTGCCCGTCCCGATAGCCCAGATAGGCTCATAGGCAATGACCACCCGGCGCACCTGCCCCTCGGCCAGCCCGGCCAAGGCCACCTTCACCTGGTAGGTGATCAGCTCCTCCGTCACCCCCAGCTCCCGCTGTTCCAGGCTCTCCCCCACGCAGAGGATGGGGCGCAGGCCGGCCTCCAGCGCCGCCTTCACCTTCTGGTTGACGGTGAAATCCGTCTCATTGTAATACTGCCTGCGCTCGGAATGGCCCACGATGACGTACTTGGCCCCCACCTCCCTGAGCATCTCCACGGTGACCTCGCCGGTGTAGGCCCCCGAGGCCTCATAGTGGCAGGTCTGCCCACCGATGGATACCCGGGTGTCCTTAAACAGCCGGACGGCGCCCGGGATGTTCACCCCGGGTAGGCACAGGACCACCTCGCACCACTTGTGCTTGCCCAGCTGGGGCTTGATGGCCTCGGCATAGGCCCGGGTCTCGCTCAGCGTCTTATTCATCTTCCAGTTTCCAGCAATGATCGTCTTGCGGTATTTCAAGTTCATCTGGACTGTCTCCCTTTCCATTCTATTTTCTCTTATCTCGCGGCTGTCCTTACCGGTCCGGCACGCAGGCCGTATCGAGCAGGGTTTTACTTGTCCAGCAGGCAGGCCACGCCGGGCAGCTCCTTGCCCTCCAGGAACTCCAGCGAGGCGCCCCCGCCGGTGGAGATATGGGTCATCCGGTCGGCATAGCCCAGCTGGGCCACCGCCGCAGCCGAATCGCCGCCGCCCACAATGGTGATGGCCTCCGACTCTGCCAGGGCGCGGGCCAGGGCACGGGTGCCCTCGGCAAAGGCGGGGAATTCAAACACTCCCATGGGGCCGTTCCAGATCACCGTGCCCGCCCCCTTCACCGCCTGGGTGAACCGGTCGATGGTCTTGGGCCCGATGTCCATGCCCATGCGTCCGTCCGGGATGGCCATGGCGTCCACCAGCTCGGGCTGGGCATCGGCGGAGAACTGGGCGGCGCACAGGGTGTCCACGGGCAGCAGGAACTCCACCCCCTTGGCCTTGGCCTTGTCCACCATCTCCCGGCAGTAGTCCAGCCGGTCCTCCTCCAGCAGCGAGGTGCCCACGCTGCCCCCCAGCGCCTTGGCAAACGTATAGGCCATGCCGCCTCCGATGAGGATGGTGTCCGCCACATCCAGCAAATTGTGGATGACCCCGATCTTGGACGACACCTTCGCCCCGCCCAGGATGGCCACCAGCGGCCGCTTGGGATGGGCCAGGGCGCCCCCCATGATCTCCAGTTCCTTCTGGATCAGAAAGCCGGACACCGCAGGCAGATAGGCCGCCACCCCGGCGGTGGAAGCATGGGCCCGGTGTACGGTGCCGAAGGCGTCGGACACATAGACATCCGCCAGGCCGGCCAGCGCCTTGGCAAAGGCGGGGTCGTTTTTCTCCTCCCCCGGGTCAAAGCGGAGGTTTTCCAGCAGCATGATCTGTCCGGGCTGTAACCCGGTGGCCTTGGCCTGGGCGTCCTGGCCCACAATGTCCTGGGCAAAGAGGACCTCCTGCCCCAACAGCTGGCCCAACCGCTGGGCCACGGGAGCCAGGCTGAGCGACTGCTTCCACTCCCCCTTGGGCTTGCCCAGGTGGGAGCAGGCGATCACCGCCGCCCCCTGCTCCAGCAGGTAGCGCAGGGTGGGCAGGGCGGCCACGATGCGCTGATCGTCCGTGATGGCGCCGGTGGCCTTATCCTGGGGCACGTTGAAGTCGCAGCGGCACAGCACCTTTTTGCCCTTCACGTCCACGTCTCGGACCGTCTTCTTATTGTAATTCATGCTTCAGATCTCCTTTCGCATCATGGTCAGGAAGTAGCCGCGGCCAGCCCGCCCATCTCCCCCTCCCCGGATAGGCCGGGGAAGCCCTGCTGGCGCAAGGCCTCGTAGGTGAGCACCGCCACGCTGTTTGCCAGGTTCAGGCTCCGGGCCTGCTCCCGCATGGGCAGGCGCAGACACCGATGGGCGTATCGCTCCCGAAAGGCCTGAGGCAGCCCGGCAGTCTCCTTGCCAAAAAACAGCCAACATCCGGGGGCAAAGCTGGCCTGGGTGTAGGGCCGGGGGGCCTTGGTGGTGGCCAGCCACAGGTCGGGATCCGGATTGGCCTGGAACAGCGCGTCCAGGCTGGGGTAAACCCGCAGATCCACCATGGGCCAGTAGTCCAGCCCCGCCCGGCGCACCGCCCGGTCGCTGATGTCAAACCCCAGAGGCTCCACCAGGTGCAGTCGGCTGCCGGTGGCGGCACATGTGCGGGCAATATTGCCGCAATTCTGTGGAATTTCCGGCTCTACCAACACAATATTGACCATAATTGCCCCCCTTAATCATGGACATTATATGCGTTCCAGCCCCAAAATACAAGAGCAAATCCAATCCCAGGGTGAAACTTTTGACTTTTCCCTTGTTTTGGGCAAAAATCCTCCTCTTTTCTGGAATTTTCACCAAAATGGTTCCAAGCCGGTTGCCAACCCCGCCAAAACGGTGGTACAATAGCGACCACGCCCCATTCATCTTCGCTCCCGGGGAAAGAGAACGGCCCCTTTGGCAGATACTATCCCAAAGGCTGCGCTGGCCTCCCGGTGGGACGCGAAATTTTTTAGCCGGCATCGGGAACCTTTTTCAATCTCCTGCGTCAAATGGTACAGCGCAGACCTGCGCAGACAAAATTCCAAAAAAGAAAAGGAGAATGAACCCGATGAAAAAGATTGCCTCTCTTGCGCTGGCTGGCCTGATGGCCCTGTCCCTGGCCGCCTGCAACAACCAGGACAGCGCTGACAACCAGCCCCTCACTATCAATCTGTCCGAGTTCTACACTGAGATGTACGACAGCATCTTCCCCGATCCCGACAACGCCCCTTCCATGACTGCTCTGGAGGGCGAGATGCTGGAGCAGGCCTACCCTGGCCTGAGCGAGGTGGAGACTAGCCAGTGCCTGGTGTACGCCCCCATGATCACCGCCGTGGCCTATGAGGTGGCCCTGGTGGAGGTGACCAACGCCGACGACGTGGCCACCGTGCAGGAGATCTTCCAGGCCCGCATTGACGCCCAGGTGGAGAGCGGCGCGTTCTATCCCGCCACCGTGGAGGCCTGGCAGAACAGCTCCGAGATCGTCACCCGAGAGAACTATGTCGCCCTGTTTGTGGGCGCTGAGAAGGATCAGATGGTGGAGGCTTTCAACGCCGCCGGCTCTGACGACGGCGCTGCCGCCAGCCAGAATGCAGAGCCCTCTGAGAGCGTCCAGCCCACTGAAAACACCCAGACCCCCGCGGGCAGCGACAATCCCGAGCCGACCGGGACCGCGGCGCAGTAAACCATCCAAACCCCAGGGGGGCGCGGCCTGCCGCGCCCCCCGCCCCAAAAAGGAGCCCACCGTGAAGAAGATAAACCGTCCTCTTTCTATATTACTGATTCCCGCGGCGTGCCTGGCCCTGCTGTGTGCCTGCGCAGTCCCGGGTTCCGCGGGGGATCCCTCCGGTACTCCTTTTCCCTCCGTATCTGAGGAGCCCTCCGAGACCCCCTCGGCAACCCCCGCGCCAGAGCCGTCCGAGGCGACCTCTGAGGCCCCCTCTCACCCCCTTTCCCCGTCCCCTGCCCAGTCCCCCGCCCTCCGGTCCGATCCCCCGGACTCCCTGCCGCCGGAGCCCTCCGCCTCCCTGGCCCAGCCCGGCATGGCGCTGGATCGGAACGAACTGGTGTTTACCGCCATGGGCGACACCTTCCAGCTGACCGTCACCCTTTCAGGGACGGACGGCCCTTCCAGCGTGATCTGGACTTCCAGTGACGAAGGCGTGGCCACCGTGGGGCCAGGCGGGTCAGTCACCGCCGTCTCCCCCGGCACCGCCACCATCACCGCCATGAGCGGCAGCGGCCTTGCCGCCAGCTGTATTGTGCGCTGCCGCTGGGAGCCCGCCTCGCCGCAGCCCGGGCAGGTGGACCTATCCGCCTTTGCCGCCGGCATCCTGGCCCAGTATCCCTTCGGCTCCGCCACCCCGGCTACGGACGAGGCCATCGGTCAGCACTTCCCCGGCCTGGACGCCATCGGCGCCCAGCAGCGCCTGGTCTACCTGTGCCAGGCTCCCAAGAACGACGCGGAGCTGGTGCTGGTGGAGGTGGCCAACCCCGGCGATGTGGGGGCGGTCAAGGCCATCCTCCAGGCCCGGATCGACGCCATGGTCAGCGGCGGAGCCTGGTTCCCAGAGGCCACCCAAGTGTGGACCGACCATTCCCGGATCACGGTCCAGGGAACCTACATCATGCTGGTTGTGCATACCCAGTGCGATGCGGTGGTCAGCGCCTTTCAGCCCCTATTTTCCTGATCACCCCAGCACACTGCCGCGGGGGAGGCCCTTTGGCCTCCCCCGCGGTTCCCCCTGAACCGGACGGCCCCTTCTCCAGAGGGGGCCGCCCCATTCTGCCAGAGGTGAAGCCCATGGTTTTCTCCACCCCCTACTTCCTATTCCTCTATCTGCCCGCGGTGCTGCTGCTGTACTATCTTGCGCCCCTCCGCTTCCGGAACCTGGTGCTGCTGGTGTTCAACCTGCTGTTTTACGGCTGGGGCGAGCCGGTCTATATCCTGCTGATGATCTTCACCATCGTGCTGGACTACTTTGCCGGGCTGATCGTCCACCGGTGCAAGCGGCAAGGCAATGACAAAGGCGCGCGCTGGGCGGTGGGCGTCTCGCTGGCCCTCAACCTGGCCATCCTGTTCTTCTTCAAGTACTGGGACCTGGTGGCCGGCACCCTGCAGCGCATCGGCATCCCCATGCCTGTTTTGCACCTGACCCTGCCCATCGGCATCTCCTTCTACACCTTCCAGACCATGACCTACCCGGTGGACATCTACCGGGGGGACGCAGAGCTCCCCAAAAACCTGGTGAACTTCGGCACCTTCGTCACCCTGTTCCCCCAGCTCATCGCCGGCCCCATCATCAAGTACAAGGAGCTGGCCGACCAGATGGCCTACCGCATCCACTCCCCCGAGCAGTTTGCCTCCGGCGTGCAGACGTTCACCATCGGCCTGGCCAAGAAGGTGCTGCTGGCCAATTCCATCGGCCAGCTTTGGGACATCTACCTGGCCACTCCCGGCGGGCAGCTGACCACCCTGGGGGCCTGGCTGGGCATCCTGGCCTTCTCCCTGCAGCTCTACTTCGACTTCTCCGGTTACTCGGACATGGCCGTGGGCATGGGGCGGATGATGGGCTTTGAGTTCCTGGCCAACTTCAACTACCCCTACCTGGCCAAATCCGCCACCGAGTTCTGGCGGCGCTGGCACATCTCCCTGGGCAGCTGGTTCCGGGAGTACCTGTATATCCCCCTGGGGGGCAACCGGGTCAAGGCCCCCAGGCTGGTGTTCAACCTGTTTGTGGTCTGGGCCTGCACCGGCATCTGGCACGGAGCCAGCTGGAACTTCCTGATCTGGGGGTTGTACTACTTCCTGCTCATCGTCTTTGAGCGGTTCTTCTTCTCCAAGGTGCTCCAGAAGCTGCCCGGCTGGGTGGGCCACCTGTACGGGTTGTTGATCGTCATGGTGGGCTGGGCCCTGTTCGCCGTGGAGGACTTCTCCGCCATGGGGCTCTATCTGAAGGCCATGTTCGGCCTGGGCGCGGGCTGGGCGGATGGCACGTTCTGGTACTACCTGCGCAACTACCTGCCCATCCTGCTCATCGCCGCCGTGGCCGCCACCCCGCTGGCCGCCACGCTGTGGCGGAAGCTCTCCCTGCGCTCGCGGCAGGTTGCCATCCCGGCGCTGGTGCTGGCCGGGCTGGTGCTGGCCACCGCCTACCTGGTGGACGGCACCTATAACCCCTTCCTCTACTTCAGATTCTAAGGAGGCGTTGACATGGGCAAGAAAGGTTCCATCTTCCTCACTGCGCTGTTCTGCCTATTCCTCTTTGGATTTGGCGCGGCCCTGCTCCTCCTGCCCGACCGGGCGTTTTCCCAGCAGGAGAACCGCTATCTGGCCCAGTGGGAGCCCCCCACCGCGGACAGCCTGGTCAGCGGCGCGTTCATGCGCTCTTTTGAGGATTACGTCATCGACCAGTTCCCCCTGCGGGACGGCTGGATCCACTTGAAGGCCTGGTCGGAGCGACTGCTGGGCAAGCAGGAGAACAACGGCGTCTACTTCGGCTCCGACGGCCAGACCCTCTTCGCCCAGTACACCCCACCTGATGACCTGGAGCAGCGGGTGAGTTACGTCAACCGGTTGGGGGAGAACGTGGACGTCCCGGTCTACTTCGCCCTCATCCCCGATAAGAGCTATGTGTGGGCAGAGCGGCTGCCAGACAACGCCCCCCTGGTGGACGATGGCTCCACCCTCCAGTCCACCCAGGCCCTGTGCGGGGAGGAGGTCACCTGGATCGACCTGTCCCAGGCCCTCAGCGGGGACGACGTGTTCTACCGCACCGACCACCACTGGACCACCCTGGGCGCCCATCAGGGCTATCAGGCCCTGGCGGCGGCCATGGGGGCCGTCCAGCCCCAGCCAGACGGCCAGCCC
This sequence comes from uncultured Oscillospiraceae bacterium, assembly GCA_944387065.1. Taxonomy (GTDB): domain Bacteria; phylum Bacillota; class Clostridia; order Oscillospirales; family Oscillospiraceae; genus Enterenecus. Next base: position 12,824 of record CALXDM010000014.1, on the reverse strand, counting down.
ACCCTGGTGGCCGACGACTTCTACGGCACCACTTGGTCCTCCGCCGGGGCCGCCTGGGTGGAGCCCGACGAGATGTACACCTGGGTGCCCGAGGGAGGGCTCACCGGCCGCACCACCGTCACCCGCTATCCTGACGGCCAGCCTGTGGAGGGCGCCTTCTACGACCTGTCCAAGCTGGAGCTCAAGGACAAGTACTCCATGTTCCTGGGGGGCAACCAGGGCCTGTGCGTCATCGAAAACCCCGACGCCCAGGATGGCCGGCTGCTGGTCATCCGGGACTCCTATGCAGACTGCCTGGCCCCCTTCCTGTCCATGAGCTATCAGCAGGTCCACCTGTTCGACCTTCGCTACAACCGCACCTCCCTGCGCCAGTATATCCAGGAGCAGGGCATCGACCAGGTACTGGTGCTCTACTCCTGCTCCAACTTCGCCACCGACTCCAACCTGGCCCTACTGGGCTACTGAGCCTTTCCCCACACACGCAAAACTCCCCCGGCGGAGCATTCGCTCCGCCGGGGGAGAGTTTTCTATGTTCCCTCTGGCTTGCCCCTCAGCCGCCCAGGTAGGCCCGCTTGACGCTCTCGTTGCGCAGCAGATCCTGGCCGGTGCCGGTGGCCACGATCTTGCCCGTCTCCAGCACATAGCCCCGGTCGGCCACGGACAGGGCCATCTGGGCATTTTGCTCCACCAGCAGGATGGTGGTGCCCGCCTGGTGCAGACGCTGGATGATCTCAAAGATCTGGTCCACCAGGATGGGGGCCAGCCCCATGGACGGCTCATCCAGCATGAGCAGCTTGGGGTCGGCCATCAGCGCCCGCCCCATGGCCAGCATCTGCTGCTCCCCGCCGGACAAGGTGCCGGCAATCTGCTTCCGGCGCTCCTTCAGCCGGGGGAACTGCTCATACACCCGCTCAATCCCCCCGCCCACAGCGGCGTTGGGCCGGGTGAAAGCCCCCATCTCCAGGTTCTCCTCCACCGTCATCTGCAGGAAGATCCGGCGCCCCTCCGGCACCAGCGCCAACCCCTGCCCCACGATCCTGTGGGCCGGGACGCCGGCCAGGCTCTTGCCCAGAAACTCAATGGAACCCGTCTTGGCATGGAGCAGGCCGGACACGGTGTTGAGGATGGTGGACTTGCCCGCCCCATTGGCCCCGATCAGGGTGACAACCTCCCCCTCCTCAACGTCGAAGGAGACTCCCTTGATGGCGTGGATCGCCCCGTAATATACGTTGATGTCTTGGACCTTCAGCATCCTCAGCTCCCCCTTCCCTTACCCAGGTAGGCCTCGATGACCGCTGGGCTGGCCTGGATCTCCTCCGAGGTGCCCTTGGCGATGACCCGGCCGAAGTTGAGCACGCAGATCCCCTCGCAGATGCCCATGACCAGGTTCATGTCGTGCTCGATGAGCAGGATGGCAATCTGGAAGGTGTCCCGGATCTTCACGATGTTTTCCATCAGCTCCGCCGTTTCCGAGGGGTTCATGCCCGCCGCCGGCTCATCCAGCAACAGCAGGGAGGGGTTGGTGGCCAGGGCCCGGACGATCTCCAGCCGCCGCTGGGCCCCATAGGGCAGCGACCCCGCCTTGTGATCGGCCAGGTCCTGCATCTCAAACAGGGACAGTAGCTCCAGCGCCCGCTCGTGGGCCGCCTTCTCCTGCCGCCAGTACTTGGGCAGGCGCAGCACCCCGGTCAGGGCGGAGTAGCGCTCCTGGTTGTGCAGACCCACCTTCACGTTGTCCTCCACCGACAGGTCGGAGAACAGCCGGATGTTCTGGAAGGTGCGGGCGATGCCCATGCGGTTGATCTGGGTGGTGGTCTTGCCTGCGGTGTCAATCCCGTCCAACAGGATGGTTCCCCGGGTGGGCTGATAGACCTTGGTGAGCAGGTTGAACACCGTGGTCTTGCCCGCCCCGTTGGGGCCGATGAGCCCGGCGATCTCCGTGCGCCCGATGGTCAGGTTGAAGTCGTCCACCGCCCGCAGGCCGCCAAAGTCGATGCCCAGGTGGCTGCACTCCAGGATGGGGGACTTATCCAGATCCCGCTCGGGGATGATGGAGCGGCTGGGCACCGGCACCATCTTGCCCTTCTCAAACTTCTTAGCCATGCGCCGCCGCCCCCTTCCGCTTGGGAATGAGCCTGCCCAGCAGAGCCCGCAGCCGCTGGTTGTGGGTGGCCAGCATCACCAGGATCAGTACGATGGCGTAGACCAGCATCCGCAGGTTGTCAAACTCCCGCAGGGCCTCGGGCAGCACATACAGCACGATGGTGGCCACCACGCTGCCCCAGATGTTGCCCAGCCCCCCCAGCACCACATAGACCAGGATGAGGATGGACGCGTTGAAGTCGAAGGTCGTGGACGACAGGGAGGACAGGTTCAAGCCGTACAGCGCCCCCGCCGCACCCGCCAGCGCGGCAGACACCACAAAGGCAATCAGCTTGTACTTGGTCACGTTGATGCCCACGCTCTCTGCGGCCAGGCGGTTGTCCCGGATGGCCATCACCGCCCGCCCGGTGCGGCTGCGCACCAGGTTGAGCACCACCACCAGGGTGATCATCACCAGCACAAAGCCCACGGTGAAGGTGGCCAGCCTCTGGTTGCCCGCCACCCCCTGGGCTCCCTTGATGATCTCCACCCCGTTCTCCGTCAGGCCCAGGTCGCTGACGACGCGGCTGCCGTCATAGTTGAACAGGATGTGCAGCCCATTCTCGTCAAAGCCCACCAGCAGGCTGTTGAGCAGCTCCTTGATGATCTCGCCGAAGGCCAGGGTGACGATGGCCAAATAGTCTCCTCGCAAGCGCAGCACCGGCACGCCCACGATGACGCCGGCCAGCGCCGCCATCGCCGCACCCACCACCAGGGCCAGCACCAGGCGCACCACGTCCCCCGCGCCGGTGAAGCCCAGGCTCATGGAAGCCACAACGCCGGAGAAAGCGCCCACGCTCATAAACCCCGCATGGCCCAGGGACAGCTCCCCCAGGATGCCCACGGTCAGGTTCAAGCTCACCGCCATACACACATAGCAGCAGATGGGCACCAGCATACCGGTTATGGACCGGTTGAGCAGCCCCGCGCTCTGGAAGGCCAGCACAATGGCAAAGGCCAGCACCACACCCGCGTAGGTGGCATAGTCGATCTTGGTCACGGTCTTCATCTGTTTGAAATACGCGCTGATTTGTTTCATGCCCGCCACCTCATACCTTCTCGGGCACATACTTGCCCAGCAGGCCCGCCGGCCGGATCAAAAGCACCAGGATCAGCACGACGAACACAATGGAATTGGCCAGGTTGCTGGACAGGTACGCCCGGGCCATGGCCTCGATGATGCCCAGCAGCACGCCCCCCAGAAAGGCCCCAGGGATGGACCCGATGCCGCCGAACACCGCAGCGGTGAAGGCCTTGATGCCGGGCATGGAGCCGGTGGTGGGCTGGAGCACCGGGGAATAGGAGCACAGCAGCACCCCGGCGATGGCCGCCAGGGCCGAGCCGATGGCGAAGGTCATGGAGATGGTCCGGTTGACGTTGATGCCCATCAGCTGGGCCGCCCCCCGGTCCTCCGAGCAGGCCCGCATGGCCTTGCCCATCTTGGTCTGGGAGGTGAACCAGGTCAGCCCCAGCATGATGACCACGCAGGCGCACACCGTCACCAGCATTACCCCCGAGACGTTCAGCCGCCCCAAAAATTCCGGCACCTGGAAGTTGATCAGGGAGGTAAAGTTCTTGGGCGTCGCCCCCCAGATGAGCTGGGCGGCGTTTTGCAGCAGATAGCTGACCCCGATGGCGGTGATGAGCACCGCCAGGCTGCCCGCCTGGCGCAGGGGCCGGTAGGCCAACCCCTCAATGACCACGCCCAGGACGGTGCACACCACTACGGCAAACACCACCGACACCCAGCCGGGCAGGTCCAGGTAGGAGGTGGTGCAAAAAGAGATATAGCCACCCACCATGATGACGTCCCCGTGGGCGAAGTTGAGCATCTTGGCAATGCCGTATACCATGGTATAGCCCAGGGCGATGATGGCGTAGATGCTGCCCAGGCTGATGCCGCTGATGAGGTATTGCAGGAATGCCATGTCTGGATCACACCTCTCTCTCGTTTCCAGCCGCCTCCAGCGGCCGGTCTAAAATAGGAAAACAGGGGCGGCCTGTTCACCGCCGTCCCTGCTCATCCGCTGTGTTTCCAATGCCGCACGCCTGCGGCCAACCGGCCGCCGGGCATTTTGCCCGGCGGCCGGCGCTTCCGGGAGAATCCAATCCCTTACGCTACCACGTAAGCGCCGTTCTCCACCACATACACGTCAAAGTCCTTGGTGACCTCGCCGGTGGCAGCCCAGGACAGCAGCCCCGTCATGCCGTCCACCTCGATCTGGGTCATCACAGGGATCAGCGCCTCGCAGATGTCCTCCGCGCTCATGTCGGCGGTGCAGCCCGCCTCCTGCAGGGCGGTGTACAGAGCGTACACGCAGTCGTAGCCGTCGGCGGCAAACTGGTCGGGCGTGCTGCCGTAGGCCGTCTCATAGGCATCCACGAAGGTGGCGTTCTCCTCCAGGTCGGCGGAGAAGGGGGTGAGCAGCAGCATCCCCTCAGCCAGGGCGGTGTCAAAGCCCTCCACGCCCAGGATGCCGTCCATGCCGTCGCAGCCAAACAGGGTGAAGTCATAGCCCATGGCCGCGCCCTGGGTCAGAATGACGGAGGCGGGGGTGTAGTAGATGGGAGCGAAGATCAGATCCGCCCCGGCGTTCTGGGCAGCGGTGAGCTGGACGGAGAAGTCGGTCTGGCTGTCGTCGGTAAAGGTACCAGTGTAGACGATCTGGCCGCCCAGGCGCTCATACTCTTGGGCAAAGGCCTCGTAGATGCCGGTGGAGTAGGCGTCGCCGTTGTTATAGATGACGGCCACAGTGGCATCCGGCAGGCTCTCGGACAGATAGGTGGCCGCGCTGATGCCCTGGTTGGGATCGGTGAAGCAGATCTGGAAGTAGTTGTCCTTGCCGTCAATCACGTCCAGGGAAGAGGCGGAAGGGGTGACGGCGAACACCCGGTCGTTGTAGGTCTCCGCGGCCACAGACACCGCCGGGCCGGTGGTCACCGGGCCCACCAATGCCTGCATCCCCCAGTCCATCAGGCTGTTGTAGGCGTTCACGGCGGTCTCCGCGTCGCTGACGTCATCCTGCACCCTGAGCTCGAACTGGATCGCGCCGCCCAGGGCGTTGATCTCATTCACGGCGATCTGGGCGCCCTGGGATGCGGAGTTACCATAGCTGGCGTTCGGGCCGGTCAGCGGGCCGATAAAGCCAACCTTGAAGGTTCCACCGGCGGTGCCGGCAGAGCTGGTCTCCCCAGCGGGATCAGAGTTGGTCCCGGCGGGGGTGTTCTCAGCCTGGCCGCCGCATCCGGCCAACAGGCCCAGGCACATCGCGCCGGCGGTGACCAGCGCTGCAAGATTCCTCTTTTTCATTCTGTTTTCCTCCTAACCTTTTGCGGGCTGACCCGTGGACCGTCCCGCAAGATTGTTGACAATTATATCCCCCGCGCCCAGCTTTGTCAACCGCAAAAATACACAAGGCCCACCTGGGCCTGGCCCCCGTTGTCCCCCATTATGACGGAATCCGCCCCCTCAGACCACCAGCCCCCCGTTGGGGGCCACCACCTGCCCGGTGAGGAAGGATGCCTCGTCTCCCCCCAAGAAGGCCACCGCCCGGGCCACCTCCTCCGGCCGGCCGATCCGCCCCAGGGGCGTCTGTTCGGCCAGGTCGGCCAGCGTGGCTGCGTCCAGCCGGGCGTTCATCTGCGTGTCGATCACCCCAGGGGCCACGCAGTTGACCCGGATATTGGAGGGGCCAAGCTCTTTGGCCAGCGCCTTGGTGTAGGCGATGACCGCCCCCTTTGCCGCGGAATAGGCCACCTCGCAGGAAGCCCCCACCTGCCCCCACATGGAGGAGACGGTCACGATGCTGCCCGCTTTCCGACCGACCATGTGGGGCAGCACCGCCTGGCAGCAGTGGTGTACGCCGTCCACGTTGACGGCGAACAGACGCCGCCAGCCCTCCTCGTCGATTTGCCCGATCAAACCGCTCTCAGACACCCCGGCGTTACACACCAAAATGTCAAGTTGACAAAACTTTTCTAACACATTGTCAACCATTTCCCCCACCTGCGCCCGGTGGGCCACGTCCGCCCGCACCGCCAGGGCGGGCACGCCCATCCCGGCCAGTTCCTCAGCCAGTTCCCGGGCCTGCCGCTCACTGTGGAGGTAGTTCACCGCCACCCCCCAGCCCCGCCGGGCAAACTCACGGGCCACCGCTGCGCCAATCCCTCGGGACGCCCCGGTCACCAACGCATATTTCATCCTTCCCCCGCTCCTTTCCCCTGCCGCGCCGGGCCCTTTGACGCCCCATCTTAACACAAAAGAAACCCCTTGACAAGCACCCGGTGCCAGCGGTATAATAGCATGCACCTGCCAGCGGACGGTTAGCTCAGCTGGTATGAGCACCTGCTTGACGTGCAGGGGGTCACAGGTTCGAGTCCTGTACCGTCCACCATATTAGGATGCCGCCTTTGATGCGAAGGCGGCTGGGAGAAAACCTCTGTTTATCGGGGTTTTCTCCTATTTTTATCCCAAAATTGCTGCGGTGGCAGTGCTGGGGCCATGGCGATGGCCTCCCCTTCCAGTTCTGCCTTCATTTGATTGCCAGCCGATAGCTCCTGTCGATCCTGTGGCACAGTTCCTCTGTGGGCACCGAGCCATCCAAAATGACGGTATACCAGTTCCGTTTGTTCATATGCCAGCCTGGAAAATACTTTTTGTTGTCTACGGTAGCATCCATCTGCTCCGGTTCAATCCGCAAATCCATGATCTCTGCTTCTTCGTCGGAAGGAAGCCCCAACTTCCTGCGGGAAACCGTCAAGATCGCTCCATACCATTTCCGCGTGTCCTTCCGGCGCCAGACGGCGTTATTTGGAAATTTCGCCCAAAGAAACTCCAATTTGTCCCCATAAGTTTTGCGGACATAAGCAATTGCCGCCTTTGCCTGTGCGCTCTTGAAAATATCAGGCTCAAAGCACTTTTCTGCAATGTCGGTGAGCACCTGTTCATATTCCATTTTCACACTGGTGACAAAACTGCCCATTGCGCCATCGGTCAGGTGCAGCGTGTATGGATCCTTGGTTTCCCTGTCCAGGATTGTCGCTTTCACCAAGCCGTCCGGCATGATTTCCACCACCATCGAAAGCCCGCTGCTATGTAACACGGTATGATAGGAATACATGCCATTGTTTTCTGAGAAGCCATAAGCGGATAGTTTGGGCCCACTGACTTTTTTGCCTCTAAAAATGTTGTTTTTGATATCCATCATCCCACCCTCCCGCACCTTTTCGTGTTCGTAAAAGTTGTAAACATCCTAACATAAAAAAGGAAGGCGCGACGATGTCGTACCTTCCTTTTGGCCCGCGCCCGCTTCTAAGCGCGGGGCCTGCCGGAGCAAGGCGGGCGCGGGGCCGTTGGCACCCTGGACTGGAGTCGAACCAGCGGCCTGTCGCTTAGGAGGCGACCGCTCTATCCTACTGAGCTACCAGGGCATGGTGGATGTAACGGCCTGACCCGCCCTGCCCGCAGGCATTGGCCGGGATCGGCCATCAATGCTTCCTATTGTACTCAATCTTCGCCCATCTGTCAACGCCAGGAGAAAATCTCATCCCCTCCGGCCTGTTTGTTCCACCCCTTGCATTCCAAGCAAATTGACAGTATAATATGGCATTATGCCAGTTGGGTATGGCCTGGTCTCTTCCATAAAATTTCTGCCCCTGAAGAACTCTTTTCGCCGAAGCCTGCCCTGTGGGGCTGCGGGTGGTCCTGCCCATCACAGAAGGAGAACAATATGCAAAACGAAACCCTGAGAAATGTCGCCATCATCGCCCATGTGGACCATGGCAAGACCACCCTGGTGGACGAAATGCTCAAGCAAGGGGGCATCTACCGGGAAAACCAGGCTACGGTGGAACGGGTGATGGATTCCAATGATCTGGAGCGGGAGCGGGGCATCACCATCCTGGCCAAGAACACCGCCGTCTACTACAAGGACGTGAAGATCAACATCGTGGACACCCCGGGCCACGCCGACTTCGGCGGCGAGGTGGAGCGCATCCTGAAGATGGTCAACGGCGTCATCCTCCTGGTGGACGCCGCCGAGGGCCCCATGCCCCAGACTCGCTTCGTGCTGTCAAAGGCCCTGGAGCTGGGCCACCGGGTCATTGTCGTGGTCAACAAGATCGACCGGCCCGACCAGCGCATCCACGAGGTGGTGGACGAGGTGCTGGAGCTGCTGCTGGACCTGGACGCCACCGACGAGCAGCTGGACTCCCCCATGCTGTTCTGCTCCGGGCGCAACGGCACCGCCTCCTATTCCCCCGATGCCCAGGGCACCGACCTGGTCCCCTTGTTTGAGACCATCTTGGAATACATCCCCGCCCCCGCCTGCGACCCGGACGCCCCCTTCCAGATGCTGGTCTCCTCCATCGACTACAACGAGTTCGTGGGCCGCATCGCCATCGGCCGTATCGAGCGGGGGTCCATCGGGCAGAACCAGGAGATCGCCGTGTGCAACTACCACACCCCCGATCAGCCCCCCCGGAAAGCCAAGGCCGTCTCCCTGTACACCTTTGACGGGCTCAACCGGGCCCCAGTCACCCAGGCGGCCGCCGGTGAGATCATCGCCATGAGCGGCATCGGGGACATCACCATCGGCGACACCATCTGCTCCCCCGCCGCCCCCGAACCCATCGAATTCGTGAAGATCTCCGCCCCCACCCTGGAGATGACCTTCTCCGTCAACGACTCCCCCTTCGCCGGGCGGGAGGGCAAGTTCGTCACGTCCCGCCAGCTGCGCGACCGCCTGTTCCGGGAAACCCTCAAGGACGTCTCCCTGCGGGTGAGCGAGGCCCCCGACGCCACCGACGCCTTCAACGTGGCCGGCCGAGGGGAGATGTCCCTGTCCATCCTGATTGAGACCATGCGCCGGGAGGGCTATGAGTTCCAGGTATCCCCGCCCCGGGTGCTCTACCAGGAGATCGACGGGGTGAACTGCGAACCCATCGAGCGGGTGGTGGCCGACGTGCCGGCGGACTATGTGGGCGCGGTCATGGAAAAGCTGGGCGCCCGCCGGGGGGAGTTTGTGTCCATGAACCCGGTGGGGGCCCGAATGAAGCTGGAGTTCCTGGTGCCCTCCCGGGGCCTGTTCGGCTACCGCAACGAATTTCTCACCGACACCAAAGGGGAGGGCATCCTGGCTTCTATCTTTGAGCGGTACGCCCCCTATAAGGGCGGGATCCAACGTCGGGGCACCGGCTCGCTGGTGGCCCACGAGGCAGGCGAGTCGGTCACCTATGGCCTGTACGCCGCCCAGGAGCGGGGCGCGCTGTTCATCGGCCCCGGCGTGCCCGTGTATGAGGGCATGGTAGTGGGAGTGTGCCCCAAGCAGGAGGACATCACCGTCAACGTGTGTAAGAAAAAGCAGCTGACCAATATGCGGGCCTCCGGCTCAGATGAGGCCCTGCGCCTGACGCCCCCCCGCCAGATGTCCCTGGAGCAGTGCCTGGAATTCCTGGCCGACGACGAGCTGTTGGAAGTCACGCCGGAGAACCTGCGCCTGCGCAAACGCATCCTGAACCACGAGAAGCGGATGAAGGCCCGGAAGGGCGGCAAAGCCTAACCAGCGGGGCGGAAGGTCCGCGCCCGTGCCAATGGCCAGCTTCGGCGAGCGCCCCGGCGCCTGCCAAACCATTTTGCCTCTATCTTAACGCCCAAGGAGGGTTCCCCCATGTCTGATCTGCTGCTTCACATCTGCTGCGCCCCCTGCTCGGTGGCCTGCATCCGCCAGCTGCGAGAGGAGGACGTCGAGCCAGTGGGATACTGGTACAATCCCAACATCCACCCCTTTCAGGAGTACAAGGCCCGCCGGGATACCCTGCGGCAGTATGCCCAGGACATCGGCCTGGAGCTGCGGGAGCACGACTTCTACGGCCTGCGGCAGTTCACCGCCGCCGTGGCCTCCAACCCCGACCAACGCTGCGGCTACTGCTACGCCTGCCGGCTGGAGGATACAGCGCGGTACGCCTCAGAGCATGGCTTCGCCCGCTTCTCCACCACCCTGCTGGTTTCCCCCTATCAGGACCGGGAGCTGATCTGCGCCACCGGGGAGAAGATCGGGGCGCGGTATGGGGTGGAGTTCGCCCCCTATGACTTCCGCCCTCGCTTCCAGGAAGGCCAGCAGGAGGCCCGGGAGCTTGGCCTGTATATGCAGAAGTACTGCGGGTGCATTTACAGCGAGGAGGATCGTTTCTCCAACCGCCGCAAGAAGGAGCTGCACAAGCTCCACAAGCAGCAGGGGCAGGCCCGGGTCCAGCCGGGCTGCGCCTGCTGAGGCGACGGCAGATTTGTCAATGGCATATGCCTGAAATCGGAAGCGAATCGAGCGGATCACAGCGCTCAGCCCCCGGACACATCTTGGTCCGGGGGCTGAGCCTTTCCCTTTTTACACCATGGCCTCCCACAGCGCCTGGGCCGGCTGGCTCTGGGTCTCCACCGCGGGGAGGATCAGCTTGCGCAGAATGGTCTGCCGGGTGACGATGCCCATAAAGGCCCCCCGGTCGTCCACCACCGGGATGAAGCTCTGGCGCATGGCCCGATCCAGCAGTTCCTCCATGGACACCCGGATGCTCACCGCCGGGTTAAACCCCTTGCGCATCACCCGCTCCAGGCCCAGCTTCTCCCAGGCCCGGGGGCCCTCGTCCGGCCGGTCCACCATGCCCCAAAGGAAGTCCCCCTCGCTCACCGTGCCGGCGTACCGCCCATCCCGGGCCACCACCGGCAGGGCGGTATACTGGTGGGCCCGGAGCTTCTCCAGCCCCTGCCGGATGGTGCAGTCCTCATGTAGATAGGCCACCTGGGCCTTGGGTGTCAACAGGGATATGACATTCACAGGCAGATCACCTCTTCGTTCAAAATGGAAGGTCTTCCCTGTTCTTTACCATACCAGATCCCCGCCACGAAATCTATCAAAGAAATGTGAATTCTTTTCCTATCCCCACCCAGCCGTTGCGTTCCCCAGAAAAATCCGGTAAAATGATCAGTACAAAGCCAGTTTGGCAAGCAGGAGGGATACCATGTCCATACGGGAGGGAGGGCGGTACCAGGCCGTGATCCAGGGCTACGCCAGCGACGGAGCGGGGGTGGCCCGGGTGGAAGGCATGGCGGTTTTTGTGGCGGGCGCGCTGCGGGGGGAGCGGGTGGAACTGGTGGTGGAGCACGTGGGCCACAGCGCCGCCTGGGCCCGGGTGGCGCGGCTTGTCACCCCCTCCCCCGCTCGCCAGAGTCCCGACTGTCCCCACTACGGCCGGTGTGGGGGCTGTCAATTCCGGCATATGCGCTACGACGAGGAGCTGGAGGCCAAGCGCCTGCGGGTGGAGGACGCCCTGGCCCGCCTGGGGGGCGTCCCCCTGCCGGTGGAGGTCATCCATCCCGCCCCGGGCACCCGGCGCTACCGCAACAAGGTGCAGTTCCCCATCGCGCCCGGGTCCATCGGCTACTTCCAGGCCCGCAGCCACCAGGTGGTGGACATCCCCGACTGTCTGCTCCAGCCCCAGGTGGACTCGGCCTGCCGTGCCGCCGTCCGGGCCTGGATGGACCGCTTCCGTGTCCCCGCCTATCAGGAGCGATCCGGCGCCGGCCTGCTGCGGCATCTGTACCTGCGCACCAACCAGGCTGGCCAGGTGCTGTGCTGCCTGGTGGCCGCCGACGACCGGCTGCCCCACCAGCGGGAGCTGATCGACGCGCTGCGCCAGGCCGCCCCCAACCTGGTGGGGGTGGTTCTGAACGTCAACCCCCGGCGGACCAACGTGATCCTGGGCAAGACGTATCGCACCCTCTGGGGACAGGACTGGCTAGAGGAAACTCTGTGTGGCTGCCGCTTCCGCCTGTCCGTCCCCTCCTTCTTCCAGGTCAACCATGCCCAGACCCAGCGGCTTTACCAACGGGTGCTGGACTTGGCCGCCCTCACCGGCGGCGAGACCGTGGTGGATCTGTACTGCGGCATCGGGACCATCAGCCTGGCCCTGGCCGGCCACGCCCGGCAGGTCATCGGTGTGGAGATCGTCCCCCAGGCCGTGGCCGATGCCCAGGAGAACGCCCGGCGCAACGGCCTGGAGGGCAAGGCCCGCTTCGTGTGCGGGGACGCCGCCGCCCTGGCCGCCCAGCTGGAGGCGGATGGGGTGCGCCCCGACGTGGCGGTGGTGGACCCGCCCCGGAAGGGGCTGGCTGCCGAGGTGATAGGCTCCATCGCCCGCATGGCTCCCCAGCGGGTGGTGTACGTCTCCTGCGACCCGGCCACCCTGGCCCGGGACGTGGCCCGCTTCCGCCCCCTGGGCTACCAGGCCGTCCAGGCCGAGGCGCTGGACCTCTTCCCCCGCACCGCCCATGTGGAGACGGTTGTTCTTTTGTCCAAACTCAATACCAAGCAACATATTGAGGTGGAGCTGAATCTGGACGAGCTGGATTTGACAGCGGCGGAGAGCAAGGCTACCTATGATGAGATCAAAGCGTATGTGCTGGAAAAACACGGCCTGAAGGTGTCCAGCCTGTATATCTCCCAGTTCAAACGGAAGTGCGGGCTGGATGTGGGGCAGAATTATAATCAGTCGAAGAAGGAAGATGCTAAAGTGCCGCAGTGTCCACCAGACAAGGAAGCGGCAATTATGGAGGCACTAAAGCATTTTCACATGGTATAATAGTGGGCAAATGTAGAAGCAAATGCCGTGCACCAGTTTTCGAACCGGTG
>CALXDM010000013.1 GCA_944387065.1 uncultured Oscillospiraceae bacterium | reverse complement strand
TGCGCCGTTTTTCATCTCACAAGCATTCACTTTATCTGAATATTTTTTGCTTGACAAACACATAGCCGGCTGCTTTTCTTTCGTCGACTGCCATCTGCCCTGCAAATAGGCCAAAATTCCCCCCAGAGACCTTGCTGGGGCCAGTTACTCTCCCCATTCGCCAAGAGGCCACACATCGGCTCACAAGGGGCAAGAGGCGGAAATTTTGGCTTCCCTCCAGAGTTGTAAACTCGTTGCTCTCATGGTACACTGGTTTCAAGAAACAGGCGGCACAGATTGCCTGGAGGGAGGGCTGAAGATGGAAAACGCCAAGTGGTATTTCACCCATGAGAGTGAGGAAGACCGGCTGTGGTACGGAACTTTTTTCTCCATGTGCAAAAAGTTCAATGTCTCTTGGCTCACAGCCACCCCCACACAAAAGGCATTTATTGAAGAGATCACCCGTGTCAACTATGAGCGAGAACTGGCCAAACGGGAGCTTTCCTCTCAGCCTGTGCGAGGCTTCTTTGACGAGTCCGTTTCCGCCTGACCCAAACCGTGACCCATACGGGTTCTGGACTATGTGGAGCCAACGAACCATGCATGGTCAAACATCATACACATTCCGAGCGGAAAGGGCTGAAAAGCACCCAACGGGGCCAAAATCATCAACGATCCGCAGCTCATAACCCGAAGGTCGTAGGTTCAAATCCTGCCCCCGCAACCATATGGACCGGTCATAATAGATGACCGGTCCATTTTTGTCAGTATTCATGCGGGTTTGCGGGCTTTTTAGAGCCCAAAATCCAAAGTGATTTTCCACAGATGTCCTTTCCGCTAGATGGGAAAATTAAGCCTTTGTACGAGATGGAGTGGGGCTTCCGCCTGATTTTTCAGGCCGGAGGCCCCGCTTTTTTTGCGCTCTGCGGCCCTTTTCCCCGTTGTCAAAGTGGATGCCATAAATGGGAAGATGCAGCTTAAACTCGTGCTTATTTCCCTTCCTCTATGGGAAAAGGCTGCGGTTCACACAGTAAGGGAACGTTGCAATTGGTTCCAGTAAGAAGGCTGCTTGTAAAATCAGATGTTGCGCTGCTTTTGCTTTTCAGGGCTATGTTTTACCTTTGGTATGAGGTGAGCTTATGGGGTAAAGGTGATAATTGAAAAACCCTATTATTAGGAAATAATGTTTATTTATGTATATTAAAGCTTTCTAAAATCAAGGAGTATGGGCAAATATACATCAAATAGAGCAATATTAGGGTATATTTTACAAAATAATGGGCAAAAAGAAAGCGATTTATATAAAGAAACATATAAATACTATTGACAAATGAAGAAAACATATATATTATGATTAATAATTATAATGTGTATCGTTTTTTTGGAATGATAAATGGCTTATCCAGTGGCACATGGATTCTGTCGGAAATTGGTGTGAAGGATACAGGTTTCCTTGTAATACAGATAGAATTTCTCTATATTTCTATTTCTGTCTACCGCTCTAAAAGTGTGGCTGAAAGAGAAATATTCTAATTTCTGGGCTAGAGTGAAAACCCAAACCTTAGCAATAGCGCACGAATCCCTGACAAGGTTTCCCGATAGCCTGAGGGAAGCGGGATGTGTCCTGCGCCCAACTACCCTGCAGATTGCGCTGGTTCCTTGCGGGTTAAATGCGGTTTGGCGTATGTGATATTCGCTAATTCTGTTTTTGACCGGCGCATATGCAACAGGTCAAACCCGAAACCAACCGGAAACGGATGGTTCCTATAGATAGGAAAAATATGAAAGAAGGAGATTGTTGTGAGAAAAAGAGGAATCAATCACTCGCCCATCGGAAGGCTACTGAGCTGGATGCTCGCAGCAGCTTTATGCCTTTCCATCCTACCTATGGGGGCATTGGCTACCAAGGCGGATTGGATCGGCGACCAGATGAAAGGGGATAAACCTATAGGGGTAGAGGAGACTTTGACCATCCAGGCAGAGGGGGGAGATGCGCAAACCAATGCGGAGCAGGATCGATTTAATGACATTATGACCTTGCAGAATATCCCTGCGGGGTTTGACTCAGAGAGCTGGGAAAATCCATACGGCTACGATGAGAATGTACCGTTCAACCTCAATGTCAAGAATGAGCTGCTGCTCTACTCCAATCCCCTCTCACATGCTACTCCCTATTACAGCGACCCGACCAACCAGATGTTCTGGTATGAGAATTTGGATGTGAGTCAGGTGGTGGCGGATAGGGCTCATCTCGAGGCGTTTGAGAACGTGACGGCCTATTCTCAAAATATCCAGGAGGACGGCGGGCCGGTCTATTCCTTCACTGAGGCTGTTGCTTTGGATCCCACCAGCAGCGGCTACAACGACCATGTAGCCTTTGTGGGGTTTGACGGAAGCGACCCGCAGAATGACAAGGTGTACCTGTGGGTGATGGACGCGAATACAGGAGAGTATTCCACTGTATGTGAAGTGGGTGATGCTTCCTGGATTGGCGAGGAAGCCAGGAACGAGCACTATAACTTCGGTATCCATTCAGTGAATGATGTAAGTAATATGCATCAGCACAAGGCTGCAAACTTTTTTTCCATCACAGCTGGCGATTACGACGGAGATGGAAAAGACACCATTGTCATCTACTATCCCGCAGACAACGAGAATTACAAACTGGTGGAGTACAGTTTTAACGACGGCAGCAACAATCTGAGCAAGATCGGGGAGAGCCGGCTCTTCCTCCACGAGCAGTATCGGAATTCCGAATTTGGCAGTCGGAATGCTGGACACTATACCGACAAGCTGGGAGTCAGCCTGGCCACTGGTGACTTCAATCTCGACCGGGTGGATGACCTAGTGGCGGTGTCCTACATGAGTCGCTCCGGCATACAGGGGCTGGCCACGGAGTTGTATTCCCCTATGCTGGCGGTGGCCTATGGCCAACGGCAGACGGGGAGCCAACCAAACTCGGTTCTGAATCAGATCCCCGTCACCACATATATCTATGACGCAGACAGCAGAACCATGGCCGCTCCCTCGGTGGCTGCGGGCGATATAGATGGCGATGGCACTGACGAGATCGTAGTGGCGGGCTATAGAGCCACCGCAGATGTCAACTTTAGTATTGACAATACAAAGTATGAGGTGGCAAGCTATTCCTTTGATAACGGGGTCCTCCACACTCGCTATCTGGGGCCGGTGAATGCTTCCATGTCTAAGGGAATCAGCGAGGATGAGCCTATTGATGTCAGCGACTGTTACTGGGCCCCCTTCGCCGTGGCCACCGCTGCTATTGATGGCCGTGGTAACCCGGAGCACGTGTTTCTCAACGGTGGTATTTACAGCATGAGCGGCAACGAGCCTGTCTGCCTCTATATTGCCTATGCTATGGACTGGGCCATCAACATGATAGGATGGGACAAGCTGAACACAAACTTTATCTCATCGGTGGTGGGCGGTAACTTTGACGGCAACGACCTAGGCCGGGAGCAGTTTGTGTTCATCCGGGGTATTAATGAAGAGGGCAACTACTGGACGCATACCTATGATAACTACTGGTACAAGGTAGGTATCGTGGGTGGCACAAACTATGATGACGAGTTTGACCAGGATGGTGCGCTGATACGGCCGGGCGTATCCCAAGAGTTTTTTTCCAGCGATATGTTTGAGCCTGCAAAAAGCGGCTACGAGGGCTGGCTCGTGCTCAACCACGGAGATAATACTTATGCTTCGGAGGGGAGCCCTGCGGAGCGGCTGAACTGCTTTGTTGTGGCCATTGACCGGGACAAGGACGGCCAGATGGCCCGGTATACCGGGAAGTACTACACCTATGCCGATCCTCAGGTCCAGGCGGTACTTCAGGCCGCCCCTTATTTTGATGAGTTGGGCGGCATCAGCAACTTCCTGCCAAGCAGCACATCTTATTCACTGACCACCTCCTATTCCTATGGGGAGTCCACCTCGGACACCCATTCGGTGAGTGTGGGTGTCAATTCCAGTGTTTCCGGCGGGCTGTTTGCCACCGTCAAGCTTCAACTGGAGATGGGCTACAGCGGGGAGTTTACCAGCAGCTTCGAGGAGAGTTTGTCTATCAGCTATACGGATACTTTTTCCGCTGGTTCCCACGATATGGTAGTCCTTCAGCGTACCCCGGTGTTCATCTACACCTATGACATCATGAAACCGGACGGCACCTGGCCGGAGCGCACGAAGCCGGCGGGGGAAAATGAATATGACAAAAGCTATCTGACCACGGACGCTATCCAGGTCGTGGTGCCCAAACAGCCCCGTTACTACACCCTGGGGGTGGAGAGTTATAATGCATTTGTGGACTACTACAATACAGCGATGACAGACTTGTATGATGGAGATCAAACTAAGTTCAAACCGTTGTATAAGGTGGACGAAAATGCCGGGGAAACGGCCAAATTCCTGGGCAATGAGGGCAGCCCCTTTGGCTATATGCAGGAGGCCACTGATGGGATGGAGGTAACCAGTAAGGTGTATGAACTGGGTTACGCCGCTGGATCTATCACCAGTGCGTGGACCCAGGAGCAGAGCGAAACCATTTCCAAGGGCCAGGCCCATGGGTTTAGCTTCTCTATGTCGGTGGGTGGCGGCTTCGGGCTGCTGGGTACGGAAGTATATGTAGGTGCCTCCACAGGATATGGCTTTAGCCGGGGGAGTAGTTCCTATGAAACTAACACCAACGCTGCCGGGACTTCTGGTACAGTGGCCAACTTAAATTCCCAATCCTTTGAGCAGAATATGCGCATCCCACAAGAAACCTCTGGCCAGTACAAATTTGCCTGGCAGTTTGGGCAAGCCGAGCTAGATTTGGACGGGGACGGCGAGGGTGAGACGCCAATACTGCTCTACCAGTTGGACGGGTTGGAGACGCCGCCGCAGCCAGTAAGTGATTTAAAAGTGGAGCAGTCAGGGGCAAATGCCTTTGACCTGAGTTGGAGCGAACCCGTTCCCTCTGAGGAGCGGAAGAATGTGGCTACCTTCAAAGAAGTTGACGGTTACAATATTTATATGGAGGATGAGTCGGGCAAACAGACCAAGCTGAATGACGAGATGATTACCGAGCCCAACTTCCATGTGGATGGCCTAGATAGCAACTCAAGCTATGTGTTCTGGGTGGTCGCTGTCCACCAGGCGGACAGCGGTCTGGAGCAAGAGAGCGTACCATCTAATCAGGTGGAGGCCCAGACGGAGAGGGCCAATTACACGCTGACCCTTGACGGAGGGGAGAACGGCACGGTGGAGGCTGTGGCCAATGGGGTGACGCTCGATGAGAGCGGCCCCGTGCCCGAGACCAGCGTGGTCTATTTGACAATCACAGCCGATGAAGGGTATCTCGTGACCGGAATTACCATCCAACAGGGCGACCAACCGGCCCAGGAGATCGCTTTCAGCGATGAGCAGGTGGAATATGACTTTATCCTACGGGACAATGGCATAGTCACAGTGAAGATTGAAAAGGTGAAAGAGCGTAGTTCCATAAGCTTTGGGACGGAGAACGAAGGGGCCGGCGGAACAGTGTCGGCCTATGTGGACGGGGATGAGATCCCAAGCACACCGGTAAGTGTGCGGGCAGACGGCATGACACTGGTGGCATATCCTGATGAGGGATACGTGCTGGAAGGATGGCGCATTGATGGCGTGGAGGTTCAGTCAATTGGGGTGAACGAGCTGAATTTCACGCCCACCAAAGACAGCCATGAGATCAGCCCCGTGTTTGCCAACATAGAGGATCCGGACCTGTATGCAGAAATTGACCTAGGCGTATTGCAGGCCAGTGGGGGACAAGTTCAAATTACCCAGGCAGGAAAAACCTTGGATTTGAATATGAATGACCGTAGTACTGGCAACCTAAAGGTCTTTAAGGGCAGTGAAGTGACCGTGAGCGCTGTACCGGATACCTATTTCCAGTTTGAGGGCTGGACGGGAGATCTGAAAAACTACAGCGAGGCCAGTGTCACGCTGCCTGTAGATGAAAACGGCATTCAGGCCCAGGCCAAATTTGGTGCGAAGTTTGAGTACCAGCTGACCTTCGAGGAAGTGGCCCGCAGCACAGGAGTAGTGACGGCCCAGTCCGGAGACCGATGGGTGACCAACGGGGAATACCTGGTGCCCAGATCGGATGTTCTGTTTACGGCCCAAGCATATGAGGACCAGCGGATGACCAAGTGGGTGGTGGAACGCGACGGAGTAGCTGAGCACCTGCCCGTCGATGGGTTAGTTTTGGAGGATACCTATCTACTGGAGGATCTGATGTCCAACGTGGATGTGGAGGCACATTTCACGGAAATTGAAGAGTTCACCCTGAGTTTCGAGCAACCGAATAATGGTACGATCACTGTACTTAACAGTGATGGCGAGAGCCTGCAAAGCGGGGCGAAAATCAGATATGGAGATGTGCTGACCATCAAATTGGTGCCCAACGACGGTTTTAGAGCAAGTCAATTGATGGTAAATGAGAAGTATATTGGATCTGTATCGGCCTACACAGTTGAGGAGGACCTCACAATTGTGGGCGTTTGCGACCGGGAAAGCTTTGGCGGTGGTAGCAGCAGCGGCCGAATCATCACCTCCTCTGCGGGGGAAGGTGGATCCATCAGTCCTGCCGGCGCTGTAGCGGTGGCCGCTGGCGGCAGACAGACCTTCACGATCACCGCCGATGAGGGCTACGAGATTGCTGATGTGCTGGTGGACGGTATCAGTATAGGCGCTGTCAGCGCATATACTTTTACAGATCTGAATGAGAACCAAACCATTACCGCAATCTTCCGGGAGAGCAAACCGGAAGAACTGCCCTTCGCAGATGTGAGCGACAGCGGTTGGATCAACGAGGCGGTGCGCTACGTCTGGGAGAACGGTCTGATGCAGGGCACCGGGGATGCCACCTTCGACCCTCATGGTATCATGACTCGGTCCCAGTTTGTCACCACCCTGTGGCGGATGGAGGGACAGCCCAACGTGGGCGGTTCTGACTTCACCGACGTGGCTGCCGGGGTATGGTATGATCAGGCGGCAGCTTGGGGGGTTGAAAATGGCATAGTCAGCGGCTACGGCGATGGGCTGTTCGGCCCTGGCGATGCCATCACCCGGGAGCAGATGGTGGCCATGATATACCGCTACGCCCAATACAAGGGCTACGACCTGGCCGCCAGCGGAGATCTATCCGTCTTTACAGACCGGGCTACGGTGGCCGATTGGGCGCAGACCTCCATGCAGTGGATGGTGGGCCACGGTCTGATCCAAGGTTCCGACAACCAGATCAATCCCAAGGGCAACAGTGAGCGCTGCCAGGTGGCGGCGGTGGTGATGCGCTTCCTGGAGAACCTCGCCAAGTAAGCAAAGTAGCCCTGTTGCAAACAATGCAAGCTATCCCTGGAGAAATGAACTGCCCTTTGTCAAGCGGGCAATGAAACGAAAAATCGCCAAAGACATCGTGTCTTTGGCGATTTTTTTGTTTAAGCGGCAAGCGTGAATCGGTTTTTTCAAACAAGGTGACTGGCCCGGACTTGACTCATTCGGGTCAAAATCGAGGGACGGCGGTCAATAGGCGGGCATGTAGGTGGGCTGTAGGGGAGTCCGGGTTTCGCTGGGAATTTCACGCTGCCCACTGGCGCTCCACAGCCGGTTCCGTTTTCCTGGCTATAGAGAAGTGTGTCCGATCCAGTCCCGCATAAGCCGGAATGAAGGAGCGGCCTCCGACCAATGATGTCTCTTAGTATGTAGAACGCGTCGCCAGGTCGAAGGCCGATTCCCGCCGGGCCAGGATATGGGTTAACAGGGCGTGGGCGGCTTCCTCCTTGCTCATGAGGGGCAGCTCCACCAGCTGGTCGGGCCCGATGAGGGTGAGCTGATTGGTGGAGGTCCCAAAGCCTGACCCCGGATCCCGCAAGTTGTTGGCGGCGATCAGATCCAGGCGCTTGCGCTCCAGCTTTTGCCGGGAATGTTCCACCAGATCCCGCGTCTCCATGGAAAAGCCGCACAGGAACTGCCCGGGAGCTCTGTGCTCCCCCAGCCAGGCCAGGATATCCCTGGTGCGGGCCAGGGGGAGGGACAGGTCAGCGCCGGTGTTGCGCTTCTTGATCTTGTCCTCTGCCTGGACCGCAGGGCGGTAGTCGGCCACGGCAGCGGCCTTGATGATGATGTCCTGCTCCGCCGCCCGCATGGTGACCGCCTCGAACATATCCTGAGCGGATACCACGTCCACCGTCTCCATACAGACAGGCTTTTTCAGATTGGTGGGGCCGGACACCAGGGTGACGGCGGCCCCTCGGGCCGCGGCGGCCCGGGCAATGGCATAGCCCATCCGGCCGGTGGAGTGGTTGGTGAGACAGCGCACCGGATCCAGTGCCTCCTGGGTGGGGCCGGCGGTGACCAGCACCCGCAGCCCCGCCATGTCCTTCTCGTGGCCAATGGCGTGCTTCACATACTCCAGCAGCTCCTCCGGCTCCGGCATTTTGCCCTTTCCCACCTCGCCGCAGGCCAGCTGGCCGCTGGCCGGCTCGATCAGCTCCCAGCCGTATCGCCGCAGAAGATCCAGGTTGTCCTGGGTCACCGGGTTTTCATACATCCGGGTGTTCATGGCGGGGGCGGCCAGTTTTGGGCAGCGGCAGGCCAGGATGGTGGTGGTGAGCATATCGTCCGCCAGCCCGTGGGCCAGCTTGGCCAGCACGTTGGCGGTGGCCGGGGCCACCAGTACCACATCCGCCTGGTCGGCCAGGGCGATGTGCTCCACCTGGAACTGGTAATTGCGGTCGAATGTGTCCACGTTCACCCGGTTGCCCGTCAAAGACTCAAAGGTGTGGGGACCAATGAACTCGGTGGCGTTTCTGCTCATCAACACCTGGACGTTGGCCCCCTGCTTCACCAGGGCAGAGGCCAGGCTGGCGGACTTATAACAGGCGATGCTGCCGGTGACAGCCAGCAGCACGGTTTTTTTCTTTAACATGACGCTCACTCCTCTCCAGGTGGGGACGCCATCCCCCGGGGCTTTCGGCTGATGCGTATTATAGCAGGCTCGCAGTATTTTTTCCACATTTAGGTTGCAATTTTGAAGGAGATTGCGTATAATGGCCCTGACCAAGCGGACGGCGGGCCGCTGTACTCCATTGAGACGGCAGGCTCGATTCCCCTCCCACACCGGTCATATTTTTAGGTTGCGCTGTATCCCGCTGGGCGGGAACGGCAGCAGGAGGTAATTGAATATGAAAAGCGTCCAGACCCGCGCGCAACGCACCAGGCAGGTGCAGAGCCTGGCCATTTTGGTCATGTTGACTTCCATTATTTTCTTGTTGACCTTTACTCCCCTGGGGCTGATCGACCTGCCAGTGATCAAAGCCACCGTGCTCCATGTGCCGGTGATCATCGGCTCCCTGCTGCTCGGGCCAAAAAAGGGCGCGTTTCTCGGCGGCATGTTCGGCCTGTCCAGCCTGCTGAAAAACACGCTGGTCCCCGGTCTGTCCTCCTTTGTGTTTACCCCCTTCCTCCCAGTCCCGGGCCTGGGCCGGGGCAGCCCCTGGGCCCTGTTCATCTGCTTTGTGCCCCGGATCTTTGTGGGGGTGATCCCCTGGCTGGTGTACACCCTGCTCCGGCGCCTGCCTGGGAAGCGAAACGCGGGGATACAGGCCGGGACCATGGCGCTGGCCGCTGTGGCGGGGGCTTTTACCAATACGGCCCTGGTGATGGGGGCCATCGGCGTCATTTTTCCCGAGGCCTATGCTGCGGCCCAGGGCATCCCCTCCGAGGCCGTCACCAGCCTGATCCTAGGCATTGTGGCCGCCAATGGCATCCCCGAGGCCATCGTGTCCGCCGTGATTACCCCTGCTGTGTGCATCCCCCTGGCGAAGGCCGCGAAGCTGGAGACAGCCCCGGCCTCCGGGCGGCCGGCCTGAGATGCTGCTCACGGTAGACATCGGCAATACCACCGTGGCCATGGGGGGCTTGGCGGGGGAAAAGCTGGCCTTTCTCCGCCGTCTGCCAGCCGCGAGAGAGCTGGGGGAGCCGGGCTGGCGCTCCGCCCTGGAGGGGACGCTGGCGGGGGTTGCGCCCCTCCAGGGGGCTGTCCTCGTCTCGGTGGTGCCCCACCTCACCGGCCCGGTGGCCGGAGTCCTGGCCGCCCTCACGGGCAAGCCGGTGCGGATCATAGACCGGGACACCCCCACCGGCCTGCCCCTGGGAGACTATGACCCCGCCCGCCTGGGGATGGACCGGGTGGTGGACTGCGTGGCCGCCCTGGCTCGCCATGCCCCGCCCTTAGCGGTGTTCAATATGGGGACCGCCACCACATTGTCGGTGGTGGATGGGGAGGGGGTGTTCCAGGGCGGGATGATCCTGCCCGGCCTGGCCCTCTCTCTGTCCGCCCTCAGCGATGGGGCGGCCCAGCTCCCTGCCGTCACGTTCGCTCGGCCAGAGGGGCTGATCGGGACCGATACCGAGTCCTGTATGCGCTGCGGCGCGCTCTATGGTGCAGCGGGGGCCATCGAGGGGATCGCCCGCCGGCTGGAGGAACAGTTTGGACCCCTGACTGTGGTGCTCACCGGGGGGAACAGCGCCTATGTGCGCCCCTTGCTGCGCATCCCTGCCATTTGGGAGCCAAACCTCACCTTCCTCGGGCTTCGGGAGCTGTGGCTGCGGCAGGGTTCGGAATGAAAGAGCGGGATGGCTCATGGCCGCGGTGGAAGAAAAGGCCCTTTCCTTTTTGCCGCCGCTGTGCTATCATTGACTAAACTGAACATGAAATTCGTTCGCAGGGGAGCTCTGAAGAAGGGCTGAGAGGGGCGCAAGCCTGACCCGACCTGATGTGGATAATGCCACCGTAGGGACGCGGCGAGTGTGGAACGGCCAGGGGCCCATAGGCTCCGGACGGGCTGTTTCCAATGCTCGGGGCGCCCTGGGGGCGCCCCGATTTTTGTTTTGCCAGGAGGGATGGATATGAAACGGGTGCTGACCATCGCGGGCAGCGACTCCAGCGGAGGCGCGGGGATCCAGGCGGACCTGAAAACGATGGCCTGCCTGGGGGTATACGGCATGAGCGCCGTCACTGCCCTCACCGCTCAAAACACCATGGGGGTATCCGGGGTGCTGGAGGCCTCCCCGGAGTTTGTGGCCCAACAGCTGGACTGCGTGTTCCGGGACATCCGGCCCGACGCGGTGAAGATCGGGATGGTGTCCAACGCGGCCATCATCCGGGCCATTGGGAGAAAGTTGCGGGAGTACCGGGCAGAGCACGTTGTGGTGGATCCAGTGATGGTGTCCACCAGCGGCTCCAGCCTCTTGCAGGACGGCGCTTTGGCCGCCCTGAAGGAGGAGCTGTTCCCCCTGGCCGAGGTGATCACTCCCAACCTTCCCGAGGCGGAGCGGCTATGTGGCTTCCCCATCGGGAGCGAGCCGGATATGCTCCGGGCGGCCCAGGCCATCGGGAGCACCCTCCCCGGGGCGGTGCTGGTGAAGGGCGGGCACCGGGAGCAGGACGCGGACGACCTGCTGTGGCAGGGAGGGGCGTTCCACTGGTTCCGGGCCGGCCGGGTGGACAACGCCAACAACCACGGCTCAGGCTGTACGCTGTCCTCGGCCATTGCCTCGTTCCTGGCCCTGGGCTGCGACCTGCCCCAGGGGGTGGGGAAGGCCAAGGCCTACATCACCGCCTGTATGCGGGCCGGGCTGGACCTGGGGACGGGTAGCGGCCCGCTCTGGCACAACTACGCCGTCCCCGAGGGGGGAGCGGTGGTGTGGGACGGGGAAGCGACAGATAAGGAAACAACAAAGGAGTGAAGGAATGATGGTGAGATCAGGAAGTGCCGTCAAAAAACTGGCTGTGGCTGCCGTCCTGGTGGCCGTAGCCGTGGTGGGAAGCCTATTCTCTTTTCCCGTGCTGGCCTCTCGCTGTTCCCCTGTCCAACACATGGTGAACATCCTATGCGCTGTGTTCTTGGGGCCCTGGTACGGCGTTGCCGCCGCTTTCGCCGCCAGTTTGATCCGCAACCTGCTGAGCCTGGGCACCCTGCTGGCCTTCCCGGGCAGCATGGTGGGGGCGCTGCTGTGCGGCTTGGTCTACGCCAAGACCGGGAAGCTGTGGGCCACCTGTGGGGCGGAGGCCTTTGGGACCGGAGTGCTGGGTGGCCTGGCTGCCTGGCCGGTGGCGGTGCTGCTCCTGGGCCAGACGGCGGCGGTGTATGCGTACATCGGTCCCTTCCTGGTGTCCACCGTGGGCGGGTCCATCATCGCCTGGGTGGTGCTGCTGGCCCTAAAGCGCTCTGGCGGTCTGAGCGCCGCGCAGGCGGTCCTGGAGGGGTGAGATGGAGCGGAAACCTGACCTGGGCGGCGCGCTGGAGGCCCTGCGGGCCCGGGCGCCTCTGATCCACCTGATTACCAACTTCGTCACCGTCAACGACTGCGCCAACATTGTCCTGGCCGCCGGGGCCGCCCCCACCATGGCCCGCCACCCGGAAGAGGTGGAGGAGATCACCGCCTCGGCCCAGGCCCTGGTGTGCAACCTGGGGGCGGTGGAGCACGGGGAATCCATGCGCCTGGCCGGACGGAAGGCCAGCCTGCTCGGGCGCCCTGTGGTGCTGGACCCGGTGGCGGTGGGAGCGTCCGGGGTGCGGCGGAAGCTGGTGGCCAGGCTGCTGGAGGAGGTGGAGGTGGCTGTGATCCGGGGCAATGCCTCGGAGATCCGCGCCCTGGCCCTGGGGGTGGGGGCGGGCAGCGGGGTGGACGCGGCGCCGGGCGACCTAGTTACGGAGCGCGGCCTGGGGCGGGCGGCGGAGCTGGCTGGGGGGCTGGCCCGGTGCACAGGGGCGGTGGTGGTGCTCTCCGGACCCCTGGATGTGGTCACCGACGGCCGCCGCGCCTTTGTGGGGCGCAACGGCTGCGCCGAGATGGCCCGGGTCACCGGCAGCGGCTGTATGCTCTCCGCCCTCACCGGGGCTTTCTGCGGGGCGCTGCCGGAGCGGCGTCTGGAGGCGGCTCTGGCGGCGGTCACCGCGCTGGGGGTGAGCGGGGAGCGGGCGGACCGGCATCGGTGCGCCGGTGGTACGGGAAACGCCACCTTCCGCAACGACCTTATCGACGGGATGGAGCTGCTCACCCCGGATATTCTGGAACGGGAGGCCCGCTATGACGCGCTTTGATCTGAGAGGGGCCCTGCGGCTCTACGCTATCACCGACCGCGCCTGGCTCAACGGGCGTAGGCTGGCCGACGTGGTGGAGACGGTGGTGGCCGGCGGGGCCACCTGTGTGCAGCTGCGGGAAAAGGGGCTGCGGGGGGAGGCCCTGCTGGCCCAGGCCAGGGAAGTGCAAGCGGTGGCCCGGCGGCACGGCGTGCCATTCCTGGTCAACGACGACGTGGAGGCCGCCTTGGCGGTGGACGCCGATGGGGTTCACGTGGGGCAGGAGGACGTCCGTGGCCGGGACATCCGCGCGCTCATCGGCCGGGATAAGATCCTGGGCATGACCGCCCGCACGGTGGAGGCTGCCGTGGCGGCGGAGCGGGCGGGTGCGGACTACCTGGGGGCGGGTGCGGTGTTTGGCAGCGCAACCAAGCAGGACGCCCGCCCCCTGAGCCTGGAAGCGCTGCGGGCCATCTGCGCCGCCGTGGCCATTCCGGTGGTGGCCATCGGGGGCATCCATGCCGGCAATCTGCCCCGGCTCCGTGGCAGCGGCGCGGTGGGGGCGGCGGTGGTGTCCGGGCTGTTTGGCCAGGCCGACCCCGGCCAGGCGGCCAAGGGCCTGAGGGCTCTGGCAGACCAGATCTTTGGAGAGGAGAAAAGACCATGTCGATAACCCAACGGTTCTACGCGGCCGGCCGCCCCGTGTGGGAGGCCTGCCACGCCACCCCTTTGTTCAGGGCATCGGGGATGGTACGCTGGCGCCGGAGAAATTCCGGCACTTTCTGCTCCAGGATTACCTGTATCTGTTTGAGTACGCCCGGGTGTTTGCCTATGGGGTGGTCAAGGCGGAGGATCCAGAGCTGATGCGCACCTTCGCCGCCAATGTGGAGGGGATCCTGGGGGGTGAGATGGAGCTCCACCGGGCCTACATGGCCAGGATGGGCATTTCCGAGGAAGCGGTCCTCGCCGTCCGGCCCGCCTTGGCCAACCTGTCCTACACCCACTATATGCTGGCCGTGGCCGCTGCCGGCGGGCCAACGGAGATCGTGGCGGCTATCCTGGCCTGTTCCTGGAGCTACGCCGAGATCGGCCTTCGCCTGGCCCAGCGCCCCGGGGCGGCGGAGCACCCCCTGTATGGGGAGTGGATCCGCAGCTACGCCGGGGCGGAGTACCAGCGGACCAACGCCGCCCTGATGGATCGGATGGACCGGCTGGCAGCAGGCTGTCCGGAGGCGCAAGCCCGGCGGCTGGAGGAGATCTTTGTGGCCTGCAGCCGGTATGAGCTGGGGTTTTGGGACATGGCTTGGAAACTGGAGGAGTAGCTGGCCGGGCTGGCCAGGGACGGGGAACGCCCCGCCGCCGGAACCTGTGGGCTCCGGCGGCGGGGCGCTTTGCTATCCTTGCAGCTGGGATAGGGCGAAGGAGACGTGGAGGCTGGCGGCGATGGGGATGCAGTCCTCGTGCACGTCAAAGCCGGGGGTGTGGTGGGCCAGCTGGGAGCCGGGGCGATCCGGGCTGCCGCTGCCCACAAAGGCGTAGACGCCAGGGATCTGAGCCATCAGCTCGGCCATGTCGTCCCCGCCCAGGGAGGGCTGCTTGGGCACCAGGTTTTCCGGGCCCACCACCTGCTGGATCGCGGGTACTGCCTCGGCAAAGACCTCGGCGCTGTTGATCAGGGGGCAGGTGAAGGACTCGCTGTCCACCTGGGCGTCGGCGTGGTAGAGTTGCGCCACACCATGGGCCAGCTGCTCGATCTTGCGGTTGACGAAGGCTCGGGTCTGGGGGGAGAAGCAGCGCACGGTCCCCTCGATCACCGCCTCCCGGGCCACGATGTTGTAGCCCTCCCCAGCCTGCAAAACGCCGATGCCGATCAGCACCGGATCGGTGGGGCTGGTCATCCGGGTGACGACCCCCTGGAGGGCCACCACCAGCTGGGCCGCGCAGTAGAGCGCGTCCGCCCCCAGCTCCGGTGTGGACACATGGGCGCTTTTCCCGGTGATGCGGATGGTGAAGTGGTCCACCGAGGCGTTCTCCGGCCCGTTGCTCATGGCCACCTGGCCCACAGGCAGGGAGGACTGGATGTGGATGCCGAAGCACCGATCCGCCCCGGCAAGGGCGCCGTCCTCCAGGAAGAGCACCGCTCCCTTGCCATACTCCTCGCCGGGCTGGAACACCAGGTCCACCTCGCCGGCAAAGGAACCCTCCAGGCGCTTGAGGGCCCGGGCGGCCCCGATCAGGGCGGCGGCGTGAACGTCGTGCCCGCAGGCGTGCATCACCCCGGACTCCTGGGAGGCATAGGGGACGGCCTTGCCGTCCTGGATGGGCAGCGCGTCAATGTCTGCCCGCAGGACGATTTTCCGCCCGTCGCCCCGGCCGCCGCGCAGCACGCCCAGCACCCCGGTGTCCCCCACCCTGCGGGTGGGGATGCCCACCGAGCGCAGCTCCTCCTCGATGCGCTGGGCGGTGCGGTGCTCCTGCATACTCAGTTCCGGGTGGCAGTGGAAGTGCCGGCGCAGGGCGATCAGATAGTCCCGGTCCTGCTCCACATATGGATGGATTCCCATGGCCGTCACGCCCACGCGGGGAGGTAGGCGCCCTGGAAAATCTCCTCAATGGCCTGGGCGGTCTCATCGGACTGGTAGGCCGCCAGCACCTTTTGGTACACCTCGTTGTCCAGATCCTGGGTGCGGCAGACGAGCACGTTGATGTAGGGGTTGTCGCTACCCGGCTCCACCTGCTCGGTATACACCGCGTCGTCCAGGCTCAGGCCGTGATCCACCGCGTGGGCCCCGTTGACGAAGGCGGCGGTCACGTCGGGCAGCAGACTGGGGGTGTTAGACGCCTCCACCTCCACAAACTCCAGGTTCAGCGGGTTGGAGGTGATGTCTTTGAGCTCCGGGGTATAGCCGGCGGCGGGATCCACCTCCAGCAGACCGGCGGACTCCAGGATCTTAAAGCAGCGCCCCTGGTTGGTGGGATCGCTGGGCACGGCGATGGTGTCACCATCCTGGAGCTGGCTGACGTCTGTGATGGAGTTGGAGTAGAGGGCCAGGGGGGCGATGACCGTGTCCCCCAGGATGGAGAGCTCATAGCCCAGCTCCTCGATCTCCTGCTCCAGATAGGCCTTGTGCTGGAAGGCGTTCAGGTCGATGTCGCCGCTGTTGAGGGCCTCGTTGGGGAGCTTGTACTCGGAAAACTCCTCCAGGGTGACGTGGATGCCCTCGTCGGCCAGCAGCTGGTTGACGGTGTCCCACTGATCATTGCTGCCGCCCACCACGCCCACGGTGACCTCAATGACCGCGTTGCCGCCACTGCTGCCGGGACTCTCCGTCTGGGCGGGGCTGCCGCAGGCGGCCAGGGTGAGGGCCAGAGCCAGGGCGAGGGACAGGGCTGGGAGCCGGCCGGGGAAGTGTCTGTTTTTCATGGGGAATTCCTCCTTCGAGATTCAGGTATTGGGATGTCATGGAATCGGATGGATGGCGGGGTGGCCCGGCCGCTCAATGGGTGGCCCGCCTGGCGATGAGGGTGCCAACGGCCTGGATGAGGCTGACCAGGGCCAGGATGATCAGGATGGATACGACGATGATGTCGGGCATATTTCGGGAATGTCCATACATGACGGCGAAGTTGCCCAACCCACCGGCCCCCAGCACGCCGGCCAGGGTGGTGAAGTTGACCAGGGAAACCAGGGTGATGGTAACCCCGCGGGCAATGCCTGGGATGGCCTCTTTCAGGTAGACCCGCCAGATGATCTCCAGGGGAGAGGAGCCGATGGCCTGGGCGGCCTCCACCATGCCGGCGGGCACCTCGGCCAGGGCGTTCTCCGTCAGCCGACCCAGGTAGGGAATGGTGCCGAAGAGCAGGGGGATGATGGCGCCCTTGACTCCAATGGCGGTGCCCACCACCAGGCGGCTCAGGCCCAGCAGCAACATGGCCAGCAGGATGTAGGGGATGGAGCGGAAGACATCGCAGAACTTGCTGAGCAGGAAGTGGACGGGCCGGTTTTGCAGGATGCCACCCCGCTTGGTGGTGAAGAGCAGCACGCCGAAAGGGATGCCCAGCAGCACGGAGATCCCGCCAGCGATGCCCACCATCTGGAGGGTCTCCACCAGTGCCTCCCACAGCTGGTCGCTGCGTTCCACCACGTCGGGGATGATCGGGCGAAGCCACTCAGCCATGGGAGATCACCTCCGCGGACACATTGCGCTGGGACAGGTGTTGAAGGGCGCCGGACACCTGCTCGTGGGTCCCCCGGACGATGACCACCAGGCCGCCCAGCGCCTTGCCGTCAATCAGCTCGATGTCCCCCAGCAGGATGTTCACATCCACCCCGTAGCTGCGGGAGACGTGGGAGATGAGCGCCTCGGTGGCGCTGTGATCCAGGTAGCGCAGCCGGATCAGGTAGTCCTCTGGGCCAAGGCGGAGGGGATGGCTGGGGTCGCGCAGCAGTTCCTGGAGCCGGGCCAGGGCGGACGTGCCGTCCACAAAGCCCCGGGTGATCGCCTGCTGGGGGAAGGAGAAGACCTGAAAGACCGGCCCGCGCTCCACGATCTGCCCGCCGTCCATCACAAAGACCCGGTCGCAGATCTCCTTGACTACCGACATCTCGTGGGTGATGACCACGATGGTGATGCCCAGGGTCCGGTTCAGCTCCTGGAGCAGGTGGAGGATGGACCTGGTGGTCTGGGGGTCCAGGGCGCTGGTGGCCTCGTCGCTGATCAGCACCTCCGGGTCATTGGCCAGGGCCCGGGCGATGGCCACCCGCTGCTTCTGGCCGCCGGAGAGCTGGGAGGGATAGGCGCCGGCCTTGTCGGCCAGGCCCACCAGATCCAGCAGCCGGCTCACTTTTTCCGCCCGGGCCTGCCGGCTGATCCCCCGGCGCCGGAGGGGATAGGCCACGTTGCCGTACACGGTGCGGGACTGGAACAGGTTGAACTGTTGGAAGATCATGCCGATCTTTTCCCGGCGCCGTCGCAGCTGGGCGGGGCCCAGCCCGGTCAGGTCCACGCCGCCCACCACCACCCGCCCCGAGGTGGGCCGCTCCAGCAGGTTGACGCATCGGGCCAGGGTGGACTTCCCCGCGCCGGAAAAGCCGATGATGCCCGCGATGGCCCCCCGCGGGATGTGGAGGCTCACATCCTTCACCGCCTCCACGGCCTTGGCGCCAGTGACAAAGCGCTTGGATACATGTTCAAATTGGATCATAGCGATCCCTCTCTTCTGGGGAATAAAATGGGCAGGCACGCCACGCGCGCCTGCCAGATAGACGGGGACTGGACCCATTCACATTCGGGCGCGTGGGACGAGACTGGCCATCATTCCAGCACACATGGCGGGATGGCATGACAGGACGGGAGCGATACGGGTGGAGATGGATTCCATGGCGGAGCTCCTTTCTGTCTGGATTGCCTGGAAGGGCTGTCCTTAGCATACCACACCGGGTCGGAAAGGTGTTAATACCCATTGCCGAATGTCGGATATAGTCAAAATCTATGACGGGCCAGGTCAGCTGTCCATGGCGCGGCGGACCTCTTCCAGGTAGAGCGCCCCTAGGGGAGAGAGGGTGCTGCCCCGGCGCTGGAGGTAGCCGATGCGCATGACGCCCCCCTCCCCCAGGGGAACTACCTTATATTCCGGGCCGTTCAGCTCGGTGCAGATGATGCCGGAGCACAGGGTGAAGCCGAGAATCCCCTTCATGAAGTTGAGGGCTGTGGCCCGGTCGCACACCCGGACCAGCTGCCGGTAGGGATAGGTGCTCTTGACCTCTTCGGACAGGAACAGGGAGTTGCCCTTGCCCACCTCAAAGGCAATGCAAGGGTAGGGCTCCAGATCCTCCATGGACAGTACCGGGCGGTGGGCCAGCGGGTGGCCCTGCCAGAGGTAGACGCAGGTGGAGCAATCCTTCAACGGATGGAACTCCAGGTTGTTCTCCTCCAGGAGCTTGGAGACATACCGCTGGTTGAACTCGTCTAGGTAGAGAATCCCCAGTTCGCTTTTGTAATCCCGGACATTCTCAATGCACTCGATGGTCTTGGTTTCCAGCATGGAAAACTCATACTCCTCCATGCCCACCTTGCGGATCAGCTCGGAGAAGGCGTGGACGGCGAAGGTGTAGTGTTGGGCGGAGACGGAGAACTTCTTCTTGGACTTCCCGGCCACAAAGCGCGACTCCAACAGGGCGTACTGGGCACAGACTTGGCGGGCATAGTTCAAAAACTCCTCTCCCTGGGCTGTGACTGTGACGCCCCGGTTAGAGCGGCGGAACAGGGGAAAGCCGATCTCGTCCTCCAGCTCCTTCACCGCGCTGGACAGGGTGGGCTGGGAGATGTACAGGTGTTTGGAGGCGGCGTTGAGTGAGCCGCTGTCGGCGATCCCCAGGACATACTTCAACTGCTGCAAGGTCATGGTGGCGTCTCCTCTTCCCTCTTTTTTTGCCATTATAGCCGCCGGCCCGTCCGTTCGCAAGGGGAAAATCACTGGGCGGCACCCAAAAGAGGGAAAGTGCGCCCTGTCTCTCCTGGGGGAGGAAGGGGATGAAAAAGCGGCCGCTTTGGGAGAAATCCCAAAGCGGCCGCTGGGGGTTTGGCGATCAGGTTGCGCAGCTGGCGCACCGCTGGCAGGCGGAAGGGGCTACGGCACAGCCGCCCAGTGCGGTCTCCCGCAGCTCCAGGGGGATGCGCCGGCCCACGGCGTACATGGTGGCCAACATCTCATCGAAGGGGATGAGCTGGGTGATCCCGCTCAAAGACAACTCTGCGGCGATCAGGGCGTTGGCCACGCCAGAGGCGTTCCGGTTCTGGCAGGGATACTCCACCAGACCGCCCACCGGGTCACAGACCAGACCCAGCATATTCATCAGGACGGTAGAAGCCGCATCCATGCACTGCTCGGGCTCTCCGCCCATCAGCTCCACAGCGGCGGAGGCCGCCATGGCAGCCGCGACGCCCATCTCAGCCTGGCAACCGCCCACCGCCCCGGCCACGGTGGCGTTGCGCATGGCCAGGTAGCCCACCGCTCCGGCGTTGAACAGCGCGTCGATCAGCCGGCTGTCAGAGATCTGATAGCACTCTTGTAGGGCCAGCAGCAGTCCGGGGACCACCCCGGCGGAACCGGCGGTGGGCGCGGCCACAATCAGCCCCATGGAGGCGTTGACCTCCAGCACGGCCATGGAATAGGTCATGGCTCTGAGCAATACGTCGCCGCAGATGGCCTTGCCCTTGGCGGCGTGGTTGGCCAGCTTTTTGGCCTCCCCACCAATGAGCCCGCCCATGGAGCGCCCGGGCGACTTGATGGGCTGGGTGGCCGAGGCGCGCATGATCTCCAGGGCGCGGGCCATCCGGTGGTCCACCACGTCCCGGGTAGTCTCCCCCAGGGCGCACTCCCGGCGGCGCATGACCTCAGAGATAGGGCATTGCTCCTGCTGGCACAGCTCCAGCAGTTCCTTGGCAGAGTTGAAATCCATACCCTCTCCTCCTTACGGTTCCAGGATCATCACATCGTGCACGTTGGGATTGTCCCGCAGCGGCTGGGCAATCCCCTCCGGGAAGTGCCCGTCGGTCTCCACGATGGTGTAGGCAGTCAGGCCCTTGGATTCCCGGAACAGGCGCATGAAAGCGATGTTTACCCCTCGGTCGCTAAGTACCTTGGTAATGTGGGCCACCACGCCGGGCTTATCCTGCTGGATGACGATGACGGTGCTATAATCGCCGGTGAAGTCCACTTCCACCCCGTTGATCCGGGTGATGCGTACCTTGCCGCCACCCAGGGACTCCCCGCGCACTACCATCACCTGCCCGTCGGCGTTCTCCATGCGGATATCCACCGTATTGGGGTGGACTTCGGTTTCGGTCTCACAGGGGAGGAACTGGTAGGCAAGGCCCCGATCATCAGCGATCTGGAAGGAGTCCCGGATGCGAAGGTCATCGGTCCCAAAGCCCATGATGCCGCCCAGCAGGGCGCGGTCAGTGCCGTGGCCGCGGTAGGTCTTGGCAAAGGAGCCATAGAGGGTGAAGGACACACGAACTAGCGGGGGGGTGATCATCTTATGCGCCAAGAAGGCGATGACGGAGGCCCCCGCCGTGTGGGAGCTGGACGGGCCCACCATGTTGGGGCCGATCACATCAAAAATACTAATATAGGACATTGTGGATCTCCTTCCCCACAGCGTACATTAGGTCTTGGCAGGGACCTTGTTGATGAACTTCTGGTAGATGGTTTCGACGATGACGCCGATGGCGTTGTCGCCGGACACGTTGCAGGCAGTGCCGAAGGAGTCCTGGGTGATGTACAAAGCGACCATGATGGCGCAGGTGGGGCCGTTGACGTCGCCGTACTCCGGGCCAAAGACCATGTACAGGAAGGGCAGGGCGGTCATGATGGAGCCGCCGGGAGCACCGGGGGAGGCCACCATGGCGATGCCCAGGGTGCAGATGAAGGGAATGATCGTAGACAGGCTAATGGGGATCTGGTTCATCAGACATACCGCAGTGGAGCAGGCGGTGATGGTGATCATGGAGCCGGCCATGTGGATGTTGGCGCACAGGGGGACCACGAAGTTGCGGATCTCCTCGGACACGCCGTCAGCCGCGGCACACTGCAGGTTCACCGGGATGGTGGCCGCCGAGGACTGGGTGCCCAGGGCGGTGGTGTAACCGGGGATCTGATTTTTCATCAGGCGGAAGGGATTCTTGTGAGAGATCAGGCCGGCCACCAGGAACTGGAGCAGGATGATCACCAGGTGCATGGCGATGACCACCAGGAACACCTTCCACAGGATGCCCAGGATGGCGAAGGTCTGGCCAGACTTGGTCATGTTGGTGAAGGTTCCGCAGATGTACAAGGGCAGCAGGGGGATGATGACCGAGTGGAGCACCTTGTCAATGACGCCGGAGAAGTCGCTCATGCTGTTGTACAGGGTGTCGCCAATGGTCTTGCCCCGCAGGGTGGACAGGCACAGGCCCAGAATGAAGGCCAGTACCACGGCGGCCAAGGTGTCAAACAGCGGGGGGATATCCAAGCTGAAATATGTCTCCAGGGAGTTGCTGGCGGTGGCCGCGATCTGCTCCAGGGCGCCCTCGCTCATGAAGCTGGGGAACAGGCTTCTGGCTACCGCATAGGAGCCGGACCCGGCGATCAGGGTGGAGCCGTAGGCCAGAACCACGGTGATCAACAGCAGCTTGCCAGCGCCGTTCTTCAGGTCGGCAATGCCCATGGTGACGTAGGCCAGGATCATCAGGGGGATGACGAAGGACAGGAACGTGCTGAACAGGCTGGACGCGGTGTAGATGATGCGGCCGAACCACTCCGGCAGGAACTGCCCGATCAGGATACCCAGGATGATGCCGATGATGAGCTTAGGCAACAGCCCCAATCGAAATTTCTTCTTTTCTGCCATGTTTTGTACCTCCTCGAAATTTTTGCTCAAATTTCCTCTTGACTCTTCGCTGGGTTTAGTGTATTATGCCTACGCAGGGAAGTCAAATTCATAGATTTAATCATATAGTTTTAAAAAATTTATATCAGAAAAACAGGAACTTCTGGGGTGGAGGGAGCTGGGGAATAGGGATGGAACTGCGCCAGATCAACACATTTGTCCGAGTGGCACAGTTTAAGAGTTTTTCCAAAGCCGCTGAGAGCCTGGGCTATTCCCAGTCGGCGGTGACGGTCCAGATTCGGATGCTGGAGGAGGAGCTGCACACCCGCTTGTTTGACCGGATGGGCAAGCGCATCGCGCTGACCGACCCCGGGGAGCAGTTTTTGGCCCGGGCCTACGAGGTGCTCAACGAGGTGAACAAGGCCCGGCTGTCGGTGGCCGACGAGGGGGCTCTGCACGGCCGGCTGCACATCGGGACCATCGAGTCGCTGTGCTACTCGAAACTGCCCGCCATCCTGCGAGTGTATTGGCAGCGGCACCCGGAGGTGGTGATCCACACCACCATCGGCGAGCCAGAGGCCCTGATCCAGCGCATGGAGCAGGGGGAGCTGGACCTGATCTACATCCTGGATGAGCCGCGGTACAATAACAATTGGAATAAGCTGCTGGAGCGGCGGGAAGAGGTGGTCTTTGTGGCCTCCCCCTGCCTGGGAGAGCAGCTGCTGGACCGGTCGGAGCTGCGGGTGGAGCAGCTGCTAGACCAGCCGTTCTACCTCACGGAGCGGGATACCAACTACCGCCGGGTGTTGGACCGGTTTCTGGCCTCTCGGGAGATCGTACTCACCCCCTTCCTGGAGTGCAGCAACACCTCCTTTATCATTCGGATGCTGGAGCACAACCGGGGGATATCCCTGCTGCCCTGGTACGCGGTGGAGCAAAGCATTGCTCAGGGGGGGCTATGCCAGCTGAACGTGGTGGACTTCCAAACCACCCTGTACCGGCAGGTCT
Source organism: uncultured Oscillospiraceae bacterium (assembly GCA_944387065.1). Lineage (GTDB taxonomy): Bacteria > Bacillota > Clostridia > Oscillospirales > Oscillospiraceae > Enterenecus. Next base: position 18,320 of record CALXDM010000013.1, on the reverse strand, counting down.
TCTCCCACAAGGAGAAGTGGCGCACCCGGGAGATGAATGAATTTGTCCGCCTGGCCCAGGAGATGGAGGGATAGGCGGGGCAGAACAACAGCCTGCCGGGGCCCAAACGGGCCCCGGCAGGCTTGCTTTGTGTGGGATCACTTTTTCTGCACGTACTTCAGGCAGTCCAGCATAACTGCGATCAGGATGATGATGCCGGAAAAGACGAACTGCAAGTTGGTGTCGATGCCCAGGGTGGTCAGAGAGTAGGTCAGGGCGGTGAAGATGAACACGCCCACCACCACGCCGGAGATCTTGCCAATGCCGCCGGTGAAGGATACCCCGCCCACCACGCAGGCTGCGATGGCGTCCATCTCCCAGCCCTGGCCATAGGCCGCAGAGCCGGAGCCCACCATGCGGATACACTCCAGCCAGGAGCCAAAGCCATACAGGATGCCGGCCAGGACGAAGGCGCCCACGGTGACCCGGAACACGGAGATGCCGGAGACGGCGGCGGCCTCGGAGTTGCCGCCCACCGCGAACAGGTTCTTGCCGAAGGTGGTCTTGTTCCAGATGAACCACACGATGATCACCGCCGCCACCGCCCAGAGGATGATGGTGGGGAAGCCGTTGACCCGTGGGATGATCATGCTGGGGATGCTGGTCTCGATGGCGCCGAAGGAGACGCCCCGGGTGGAGTAGGTGATCAGGCCGAAGATGACCAGCGTGTTGGCCATGGTGGAGATGAAGGGATGCATCTTGAACTTGGCGGTGAAGAACCCGGCAATGGTGGTGAATACGGTACACAGGACAATGCACACCACCAGGGCCAGGATGATGCGCCCCACCACCGGGATGCCGGTGAAGTCAAACACATGGCCAAAGACGGAGCCGGTGTTGATGCCACGGTGCATCACAATGGTGGCCGCCGTCATCCCCATGCCCATCATACGCCCGATGGACAGGTCCGTGCCGGCCAGCAGGATCAAGCCGGCCACGCCCAGGGCCAGGAACATCCTGGGGGAGGCCTGCTGGAGGATGTTGAGCACATTGCTCAGCGTCAGCAGGGGGACGCCCCGGAGCACGGGAGCGAGGGTGCACAGAGCCACAAAGATCACGATGATGGCCAGATACAGGCCGTTGCGCAGCAGGAAGTCCCGGCGGTTGAAGGTGTATCTGTAGTTCTCCCATCGCTGGGCCAGGGACTGCCCAACGGTGAACTTGGACATACGCAGCAGGTCGATCAGATGATACCGGTGCTCATAGGCGGCGTGCCGGCGGTCCTTGGCCTGCTGGAGGTTCTGGTCCAACTGGATCTTGGCGTCAAACAGGCGGTTTTTCTGGACGTACTTCTCGTCCTTGACCTCAGAGCGGTTGCTCATCTGGGCCAGCGCCTGGCGATGGCCCTGCTTGAGCTGCTCCACCGCTTGGCGGTAGCGCTGCCGAGCGGCTAGTTTTTCCTCCTTACAGCTCTCCCTCACCGCCTGGTAGTAGTCGTTGCGGAAGTGAGCCTTGAGATAGCCCTCGGCGTCGGCGATGAGCTTGGAGATCTCCCCTTTGTTACGGGCCTCCACCGCCCGGGCTTGGGCCAGTTCCGTCCGGAGCTGGCTCAGTTTGGCGGCCTTCTCCTCCCGATTGTAAACCCGGTCGCGCTTGAGTGCGTCAATGCTGCTTTGCAGCGCGATGACCCGGTCGGTGCCGTCCGCCCGCAGGGCGTTGATGCGCTGCTGGATTGCGCCCACATACTCGTCAATGGGCTGGCGCAGCTGGAGCTCCTGCTCCTGTGTGAGAATGTTTCTGTTATCTGTTGCCATCTGCAATGCCCCCGTTATAGGTATTTCGCGCTCAGCCGCAAGAGCTCTTCCTGATTGGTGTCCTTGGTGTTGACAATCCCGGACAGGCGCCCGTTGGACATCACGCCGATGCGGTTGGTGATGCCCAGGATCTCGGGCATCTCCGAGGAGACCACGAGGATGGTCTTACCCTGCTTTGCCATGCGGATGATCAGCTCATAGATCTCGTACTTGGCGCCCACGTCGATGCCCCGGGTGGGCTCATCCATCATAAAGACCTGGGGCGAGCGCTCCAGCCACTTGCCGAAGATGACCTTCTGCTGGTTGCCGCCGGACAGGCTGGTGATCATATCGTCAGGCCCCATGCACTTGGTGCGCATGGTCCGGATCTGCCGATTGGTGGCCTTCACCATCTTGGAGGCGGACAGGGCCAGCCCGGTCTTGTACTGCTCCAGATTGGCGATGGTGGTGTTGAACGTCAAGTCGCACTTTAGGAACAGGCCGTTGGCCTTGCGCTCCTCGGTGATGAGGGCGAAGCCGTGCTCGATGGCCTGCTTGGCGTTGGCGAAGTTCATCAGGTGGCCCTTGAAGTACACCCGGCCCGCAGCCCGGGTGCGCACGCCGAAAATGGTCTCCAGAAGCTCGGTCCGCCCCGCGCCCACCAGCCCGTACAGGCCGAAGATTTCCCCCTCCCGCACGTCGAAGGAGATGTCCTGCAGATGGGGGGCGTACTTGGTGGACAGGTGCTGGACAGAGAAGATGACCTCCCCCGGGGTGTTATCCACCGGTGGGAAACGGTTTTCCAGCGTGCGGCCCACCATGGCGGAGATCACCTCGTTCATGTTGGTGTCCTGGGCGGGTTTGGTCATCACCAGCTTGCCGTCCCGCAGGACCGAGATCTCATCGCAGATCTCAAAGACCTCATCCATCTTATGGGAGATATAGATCAGCGAAATTCCCTGCGCTTTCAGGGAGCGCATCATGTCAAACAGCTTTGCCACTTCCTGCACCGTCAACGAAGAGGTGGGTTCGTCCAGGACGATGACCTGGGCGTTGTAGGAGATGGCCTTGGCAATCTCGCACATCTGCCGCTGGGAGACGGACATATTCCGCATGGGCTGGGACAGGTTCACGGTCATGCCCAGGCGGCGGAACAGCTCGGCGGCCTTTTTTTTCATCTTGCCCTCGTCCACCACGCCGGCGGAGTTGGTGGGATAGCGGCCCAGGAACAGGTTGTCGATGACGCTCCGATCCAGGCACTGGTTTAGCTCCTGATGGACCATGGCGATCCCGTTTTCCAGGGCGGCCTTGGGGCCGGAAAAGTTGATCTCCTGGCCGTTGAGCAGCACCTTTCCCTCGTCCTTCTGGTAGGTGCCGAACAGGCACCTCATCATGGTGGACTTGCCCGCGCCGTTCTCCCCCATGAGGCCCATGATCGTCCCGCGCCTGACGTCCAGATCAATGTGGTCCAGCACGCGATTGCGACCGAAAGACTTGCTCATGCCACGGATGGACAGGACGATGTCGTCTTTTCTTTCAGCCATGTTTGTTACTCCCATTATACTGTGTTAGTCGGTTTGGCAGGGGCCGGGCCTGCCAAGGGTTGCTTCCCGAAACTGCAATTAGGGAGAAGGCCCTTCCTCCAACGGAGAGATATTTCTCCCGCGAGCGAAGAATGCCTTCTCCCTAATGCGCTATGCGTTCGTGATCAGAAGGGCCTTCCGGTCAGAACAGCTTCATTCCCTTTACTGGCTGAGGATGGTGGTGTAGGAGGCGGCGTTGTCGGTCTTCACCATGTTGATGGCGAAGGCGTCATACAGGTCGGGGTTGCTCAGCCGGTTGGTGATGTTGCTCTCGGTCTGGCCGTCGCCGCCCACGTATTCCACGTCCAGGTTCAGCAGGTCGTCATACTTCTCCAGCAGGGGCTGATAGGTGCCGCTCAGGAAGTTGTCCGCGGCGTTGTAGATGTTCAGCCATACGCTGCGCACAGGGTTGTTGGCCTCGTCCAGCTGGTTGGACACGGGCGCGTACACCGCGGTGGAGTCCAGGAAGTCCTGGTAGTTCTCGGCGGTGACCGCCACGTTCAGCGCGTAGTAGGAGCGGGAGGTCTCATCATAGCGGTACACGTCGTCGCTGAGCACGTTGCCCGCCTCGTCGGCGGTGCCGATGCCAGTGTCGATGTCCACGCCGTCCAGGGCGTTGCGCAGCACCCGCAGGGTCAGGTAGGCCTGCACGTCGGCGTGCTGGCTGATGGTGCCGCCGTAGCCGTCGGCAATGGCGGCCACCGCGTCGGAGTTGGCGTCATAGCCGAAGGTGGGCACGCCGTTCTGGTTGGACCAGGCGTTGAACATGGCCATGCCCATGCCGTCGTTGTTGGATACCACGACGTCGATCTGGTCGCCGAAAGCGGCGGCCCAGGTGCCGATGGCGTTGCCGGCGGTGGAGTCATTCCAGGTGGCGCCGGAGGAGTTCTTCATCTCCTGGGAGGCCAGCTCTCGGACAGTGTAGGTGGTGCCGTTGATCTCCAGGGTGCCGTCCTGCACGATGGTGGAGGTGCCGTCGGTGTTGGTGCCGATGGGGTCACTGTTGATAGCGCCGTCCACCGTTACGCCGGTGCCCAGGGCGGCGCGTACGCCGCGGGTGCGGGCCACGGAGTCGTTGTGGCCGATGTCGCCGATGGCCAGCACATAGCCGATGACGCCGTCGCCGTTGCGGTCAATGGTATCAATGTTGGTCTGGATGTAGTCCAGAACCATCTCACCCTGGAGCTGGGCGCCCTGGTTGGCGTCAAAGCCCACATAGTAGGTGTCCTCGTTGAAGTTCAGCGCCTCCGTGTCCAGCTCGCCGGTGGTGCTGTTGGAGGGCTGGCGGTTGAACCAGACCAGGGGCTTCTCCGCGTTGGCCACGTCGGCGGTGCTGCCGGAGTTGGCGGGATCCCCGCTGGCAGGGGCCTCAGAGCTGTCGCTGCCGCCGCCGCTACAGGCGGCCAGGCTGAGGGCCATCAGGGCGGCCAGGAGCAATGCAAGAGTTTTTTTCATATCAATTCTCCTTTGTCTTACAGTTTCGATGGAGGCCTTTGGCCGCCATTTAAGACGATTTCATGTTAGTGGAAAACAGGTGGAAAAGCAAGGGGAAAAACCACCAAAAAGGGGGATTTAATTTATACGATATGGACAAAAGGTAAATATATAAGGTGAAAAAATTGTGAAAAATTGCTTATTTTTTGACGAATAGAAGGGGAAAACTCTCGCCTTCTGACGAGAGGGGGGCTCAGAACTGGTTGACCCAGTTGGCCAGGACCAGCTCGGGGACTAACCAGGCCAGCATGAACACCAGGAAGTTGGCGGGGGTGAGAGAGTCCCAGGCGCCCACATAGGTGAGGTAGAAGGTGAGGCAAACCCCCACTGCCGCCCCCAGCAGGGTGAAGGCCAGGCTGCGGCGCACCGCCAGGCGTAGGCGGCGGGCGCCCACCACGGCGTCAGAGTACACGTTCAGCCCTTCCCGGCCCAGCAGGGCCACGGGGGTGTCGCTGTGGGGCTGGTCGGGCTGGGACAGCTCCAGCCGGCGCAGCACAGGGGGGAAGGCCATCTTGTCCACCGGCAGTTTGAACTTCTGGCCCAGCAGGGCGGGGATGAGGTTGAAGTCCCGGGTGGCCAGGATGGGGGAGATGCCCGCGTGCATCAGGGCGGACAGGGCGGGGCTGACGGCGGGGCTCATGGCGTAGTTCAGGGGAAACATCCCGGCCAGCTCCCGGTCGATGGCGCAAAAAACCGCGTGCTTGATGTTCAGCCCCTGGGGCAGGGGCACGTCCATCACCCGCAGGAAGGAGGCGGTGCCCACCAGCACCTCCTGGTTATGGATCACGCCGGACAGGCCGCCCTCCTCCGGGCGCAGGGCGGATACCTCCCGGTAGACGGCGCCCTGGGCGCGCAGCAGGTCGTGGAAGGGGCGGGTGAGCCCGCATTGGAACACCCGCAGCAGGGTGGCGGTATAGGCCACCACCTTCTCGGTGGACACCCCGCCAAATACCCGCACCTGGGCCACCTGGACGCTGCCGGGGGGGAAGAGGTCCAGGTCGGTCATGAGGATGCCGGCGGCGCGGCAGCGGGCCACCCCCGGCCAGCCGGCCAGGGCGGCCCCCAGCTTTTGCAGGCGCTGGGCCAGCTTGTGATAGGGCAGACCGTAGGCCAGCAGGGCGGACCAGGCGCAGGCGGCGGTGAAGCAGGCAGAGGCCGACCACAGGAAGCGGCCGGCGTCCCCACAGCTGACTGCGGCCATCAGCGGGCACAGCAGGCAGGCCAGCAGCAGCAGGGGGGCGGCCACCCGGTAGGCCCGTTGGGCGGCGTCCTCCATCTGGAGCTGGCTGCCAAAGCCGGCGGCTGGGCCGGACCACTTGGCGTAGGCCGGCCGGCCGTTCCACTTGCCCTCGTCCAGGGTAACCACATAGGGGGTACGGGTGAGGGCGGCGGTCTTGGCCCCCAGCCGGTCCCCCCGGCGGCGCAGGGTGTCCCCCCAGAAGGAGAAGGCCAGGCCCAGGGCGGTGACGGCGCAGCAGGGCAGGCCCTGGCGGTAGTCCGTCCCAAGAAGCACCAGGGCGTCACCCAGGGTGAACAGCCAGGCCAGGGCGGCCAGGCTCTCCGCCCCGGGGCGCAGGGTGCACAGCCGGGCCAGGCCGCGCACGATGACCTCCCAGCACAGCAGGCCCACCAGGGCCAGCAGGCTGGACAGCGCCGCCAGACGCACGGTGTCCAGCGGTGGGGCGGACCAGTCCAGCAGGGGCAGCTCCAGGGAGAGCAGCACGGCGGCCAAACTGAGGGAGAAGGCCAGCCAGGTTCGCCACCGGCGGCCCTTCAGCCCCTGCTGCCAACGCTCGGCCAGCTGGGCGGGGGCGGTGTCCGGCGGGGTGGGGGCTGAGGGCCGGGGCTTCCGGCGGGACGGCGTGGGAGGCTCGTCCGGCTGGGGCTCCTCCCGGTCCACGCCGGGGATGTACCGCTCGGCCTTGACGGTCTGTTCGTCCGGCTCGGCCTGGTCGTACATATGGTCGGCGTAGTGGTCGGCCCGGCGCAGCAGGGTGGACAGCCGGGCGGCCAGCTGGCGGCCCAACCCCTTGGGAGAGATCTGGGCTATTGGAGGGGGGGCCTGGTCCTGCCCTGGCTGGGCAGCGGGCTTGGGAGGGGTGGGGTCGGTTGGGGCGGGTCGGGAGCCATCCGGCCCTTCCTCAGGGAACGAGATCACCTTTCTGGAGCCTTTGTCGTACTTTCCGCTGCCGTATTCGGCCAGGATGTCGTCCACGGAATAGGGCTTGTCCTTGCCCTTGGAGGGTGGGTCTTTGCGTTCCGACATGGGGGAAGCTCCTTTCCTTGGGGTTCAGGTGCGCTGGCGCACCGCCTCGTACAGCACGATGGCCGCGGCGGTGGAGGCGTTCAGGGAGCTGACCCGGCCACGCAGGGGGATGGAGAGCAAGAAGTCGCACTGTTCCCGCACCAGCCTGCCCATGCCCGCCCCTTCGCTGCCGATGACGATGGCGGCCGGGCCCTTCAGGTCGGCCTCATACAGGCCGGTGCTCCCGTCGGCGGCGGTGCCGAACACCCAGATCCCCTCCCGCTTGAGCTGGTCCAGCAGGGCGGGCAGGTTGGCCACCCGGGCCACCGGCAGGTGGCTGACCGCCCCGGCGCTGGTTTTGGCCACCACAGCGGTGAGCCCCGCCGAGCGACGCTTGGGGAGGATGACCCCGTGGGCGCCGGCGCACTCGGCGGTGCGGATGACCGCGCCCAGGTTGTGGGGGTCGGACAGCCCGTCGCACACCACCAGCAGGGGGGGTTCCCCTCGCTCCCGGGCGATGGCCAGCAGGTCGTCCACCTGGGCGTAGGCTCGCACGGCGGCCACGGCGATGGCCCCCTGATGGCTGTGGGTGCGGCTCATGCTGTCCAGCTTGCGCCGGTCGGCGTCCACCACCACAACCCCCTGGGCCCGGGCGGCGGCGGCCAGGCGGCCCAGGGTGCCGTCCGTCTCCCCCCGGGCGAGATAGAGCTTGTCGATGGGGGTGCCGGCGCGCAGGGCCTCCATCACCGCGTTGCGCCCCTCGATGAGCCCATCGGCCCCCTCCCGCTCTGGGACAGGGGGGCGGCTGTGCTGCTTCATAGCGGTCCATCTCCTTACCGGCGCTCCGGCCCGGGGCGGGAGCGGCGCTTGTCTGATCCTGTCCATCATACCATGCCTTGCCGGAAAACAAAAGAGGGAAAATCGCCGTCGGGCCCTGCCGGAATGGGGATGCCTGTCGTGGGATGGGGCGAGGGGTGGGGGAGATGGTCATAGAAAGTTTACAACGCTGGAGCGAACATTTCTTGTTTTTGAGGGTGGAGTATGCTACAATGAGGGACACAGGATCCGACGGCGCCGCGGGCCTGCGCGGGTTCGACCGGACGGATCGGGTGCGGGGCGGCCGCGCGCCGCAGGGGGATGCGCCCCCTGGGCGCGCCCGGCGCGGACAAGAGCCCTGCCCCTGCCCTGGGGCATCCCGGCGGCCTGAAAATGAAGGAGCGTGTGTCTATGGCCGGGCCCAACAAACCCAGCAATCAAAACAATCATAATCGCCAGAACGACAATAAGAAAAAGCCTTCCCTCAGTTTTCTGAGCATCGTCATCTGGGCGCTGCTGCTGGTGGTGCTGCTGAACACCTGCATGAGCTCTATGCGCACCTCGAGCCGGGTCACCGTGGCCTACACGGAGTTCCGGGAGTGGGTGGCCGAGGGATATGTGGAAGAGGTGCAGACGAGTTCCAACGCCTACTACTTCACCGTGAAGGATGGCACGCCCCCGCTCACTCAGTACGCCCAGGAGCTGGAGAACCGGGTGGGCGGCGGGGTCAACCTGATGGACCTGTTTGCCGGTGGGCGGGAGCTGTCCGGCCAGTCGGTGGTGTTCCAGTGCGCTCCGCTGACCACGGTGTCTGATGATGGGCTGATGGACCTGCTGGTGGAAAACGAGGTGAAGGTCTCCGAGGAACTGGTGACCAACGAGCAGTATATGATGTCCGCCGTGGTCAGCTATGTGCTGCCCACCCTGATCCTGGTGGTGGCCATGGTTTTCCTCTACCGGTATATGTTCAAGAAGATGGGGGCCGGCGGCGGCATCGGCGGCATCGGCGGGGTTGGCAAGGCCAACGCCAAGGTATATATGGAGAAGCAGACCGGCGTGACCTTCCGGGACGTGGCCGGTCAGGACGAGGCCAAGGAGTCGCTGACCGAGATCATCGACTTCCTCCACAACCCGCAAAAATACACCGAGATCGGCGCCAAGCTGCCCAAGGGTGCGCTGCTGGTGGGGCCGCCGGGCACCGGCAAGACCCTGCTGGCCAAGGCGGTGGCGGGGGAGGCCAACGTGCCCTTCTTCTCCATCTCCGGCTCAGACTTCGTGGAGATGTTCGTGGGTGTGGGGGCCAGCCGGGTCCGGGACCTGTTCAAAGAGGCCAGCAAGGTGGCCCCCTGCATCGTGTTCATCGACGAGATCGACACCATCGGCAAGTCCCGGGACAACCGCATGGGGGGCAACGACGAGCGGGAGCAGACCCTGAACCAGCTGCTGGCGGAGATGGACGGCTTTGACGCCACCAAGGGGGTCATCCTGCTGGCGGCCACCAACCGCCCCGAGGTGCTGGACCAGGCTCTGCTGCGCCCGGGCCGCTTTGACCGGCGCATCATCATCGACCGGCCCAACCTGGCCGGGCGGCTGGCCACCTTGCAGGTGCACACCCGCAACATCAAGCTGGCCGAGGACGTGAACCTGAGGAAGGTGGCCCTGGCCACCGCCGGCTGCGTGGGGGCGGACCTGGCCAACCTGGTCAACGAGGCCGCCCTGCGGGCGGTGCGCCGCGGCCGCCGCCTGGTGACCCAGGAGGACCTGCTGGCCGCCTTTGAGCTGGTCATCGCCGGCACGGAGAAGAAGGGCAGCGTGCTCACCGAGCTGGAGAAGAAACTGGTGGCCTACCACGAGGTGGGCCATGCCATGGTGGCCTACAAGCAGAAGAACACCGAGCCGGTGCAGAAGATTACCATTGTGCCCCATACCCAGGGTTCCCTGGGCTACACCCTGCTGATGCCGGAGGAGGACAAGACCGAGCTGCGCACCAAGGACGAGCTGATGGCCAAAATCACCGTGTCCATGGGCGGCCGTGCGGCGGAAGAAGTGGTGATGAACACCATGACCAACGGGGCCAGCCAGGACATCCAGGACGCCACTAACATTGCCCGGAACATGGTGGCCATGTTCGGCATGAGCGAGCAGTTTGGCATGATGGCTCTGGCCTCCCGCCGCAACCAGTACCTGGACGGGGGCTACGGCATGGATTGCGCCCAGGACACCGCCGCCCAGATGGACAAGGCAGTGAAGGACATCCTGGACCAGTGCTACCGGCAGGCGGTGGAGATCATCCGGGCCAACCGGGAGGACATGGACAAGGTGGTGGCCTACCTGCTGGAGAAGGAGACCATCACCGGGGCGGAGATGGTGGCCATCATCGAGGGGCGCGACCCCGCCCTGGTGGAGGATCCGTACGCCTCCACCCAATCGGGTCCGCAGGGCGGGGACATCGAACCCCCTGCCCGTTCCATCCATATCACCAGCCAGCCTGTGGTTCCGCCTCCGGGACCGTCAGAGGAGGCGGGGAGCCCCCCGCCCGCCGGCCCAGAGGATGGGCCCACCCCGGCGGAATAAAAGAAGAGGGACAAAGGAACACCCCCGGAAGGGAAACCTCCCGGGGGTGTTTTGCGCCGTGTTTGCTCAGGTGTGCAGGCCGTCCACCGCGACGGGCAGCAGGGCGGGGTCGCCCACGGCCAGCAAAACGGTGCGGCCCGCCTGGCGGATGACAGCCCCCTCCAGGCGGGGGACGGCAGCTGGGCAGTAGCTTTTGCATACGGTGATCTGGCTGTCCACCCTGGCCTGGCAGGCCTCCAGCGCCGCTTGGGCGGCCTGCTCATCGGTGAGCACCAGGATGGTGAGCTCGTCGGCGCTGACCGAGGTGTTGGTTGCCATGTAGCTCACGCAGTCCTCCACGGTGGCTGGATCCAGCCCGTATAGCGCGGCCACGGCCTGGGGCTCCACCGGGCCCATGGAGGGATCGAAGGCGCCGCTGGCCAGCAGGGTCTCGGCGTCCTGGAGATCGTAAGGCTGCTGCCCGCCGCCCGCGCCGCAGGCGCCCAGGGTCAGCAGCGCAGCCGCTGAAACAGCCAGGATACCCATCCGGATCAGTCTCATGGCGATCCCTCCTCTCCCGCCGAGGTTAAGGCGCGGTTGTAGAAGTAGCGTTCCGGGTCCATCACATGGCAGCGCAGGTAGTCGGCCCAGCGGGCGTAGCCGCTGAACACGAAGTGGGCTCCGTCGGAGGCCAGCTCGGCAGGGAGCTGCCCGTCGGGCCCCCGGTAGACGCTGGCGGTATCCAGCAGGACCACCCCCTTCTGGGCGGCCACGCGTACAATTGCCTGGTTGAACAAGTCCACCTGAGTGTTGTTGATATAGTCGGCCAGCCCGTTTGCCCGGGCCACGGCGTCGTTCACCGGGGGCAGGGTCTGGAGATAGACCACGGCGCTGGGCTGGACGGCGAGGATCTTGTCGATCAGCTCGGCCAGGCCCTGTTCATAGCGCTGGGGGGAATAGCCCAGCTCGTTGATGCCGATCATCACATAGACTGCCTCATACTGCCGCTGGGCCAGGGCGTCCACCAGGGTGAGCTGCTGGCCGTCCACCTGGAACACCCGGTACTCGTCGCTGTCGGCCCGGAACACCGTCATCCCCCGCGCCCAGTAAAACGTACCGTTTTTCAGGCCGCTGAACAGCTGCAGGCCCTCCGTGCGGGAGTCCCCCAGAAAGACGGCGGAGTCAAAAAAGCTGTCGTCGGCCACCGGGGCGCTCTCCTCCAGAGGGGTTCCAAAGGTATACAGGGGGTAGGCGTGGGTGGGCTCCGGCGAGGGAGTGGGCTGTGGGGTAGGGCTCGGGGTGGGCTGGGGGGTGGCTTGCTGCTGGGAATCGGCGGGGGCGGGTGACCCACTCTGGATAGGGTTGTCCCCGGCCCGGGCACAGCCTGATAGCAGCGCCAGGACGAGCAGCAGCAGGGCCAGCCGGCTGGCAGGAGATTTTGGACGCATCGGATTCATTTCGACATAGCTCCCTTGGTAAGATCGCCTTTACTATACCATTCGACATGGAGGAATCAACTACAAATGGGTTACAATGGGGTTACAAAATAATGCCGTTGTGCAGGGAGCGTGCCGGAAGGGATCAGGACAGGAGGGAGAGGATCTCCTCATAGGAGGCGACGGTGTGGGTGGGGCGGGCCGAGCCGGTGAGAGGGAGGCGGCCGGGATTGTACCAGATGGTGTCCAATCCCGCCCGGTTACCGCCCAGCACGTCGGTGTCCAGCCCATCCCCCACCATGACGGCCGAGCTCCGATCCTGGACGCCCAGGGCCTGGCAGACCCGGTCAAAAAAGGCGGGCTGGGGCTTCCGGGCCCCCAGCTCCATGGAGATGAACAGGTGGGGGATGTACCGATCCAGGCCGGTGCGCTCATACCGGCCCCGTTGGGCGGCAGGCAGGCCGTTGGTGGCGATGGCCAGGGTCAGCCCCAGCCCGGCCAGGGCGCGGCAGAACTCCAGCGCGCCGGGCAGCAGGTAGGCCGTCTCCCCCAGGGCCAGTTCATAACTGTGGTTGACCTGCCAGGGATCGGCCCGGCCGCCGTGGAGCCGCATGAGGGCGGCAAAGCGCTCGGTGCCCAGGAAGTCCTGGTCGATCTCCCCCCGGGCAAAGGCGGCCCACAGCGCGGTGTTGATCTTGGCGTAGTCGTCCAGCATTCCCTCGTTCCAGGGCAGGGCGTGGGCCAGCAGGGTGGCCCGCAGGGCCTCCCGTTCCGAGCGGGAGAAGTCAAACAGGGTCATGTCCGCGTCCAGCAGGACGGTTTGGTAACGGGGCATGGTCAGCCCTCCTTTCTCTCGTGGGACAGCAGGCGCATGGCGGTGGAAACGGCCAGCGCCCCCAGGGCGATGCACCCGGCAATGCCAAAGGTGCGGATGAAGGTTTCCAGAAACAGCTGGGTGTCCCCCTGGATGCCGTAGCTCATGGCCTGGTAGATGGTCAGGCCGGGCACCAGGGGAAAGTAGGAGATCACCAGGTAGGCGGTGGCGGGGCACTTGCGCAGCCGGGCCATGGCCTCGGCATAGATGGTCACCGCCATGGCGGCAAACAGGGTGGGCAGATACACCAGCTGGCCGGTGAGGGCCTGAACGGCCAGGTAGACCGCCCACCCCAGCGCGCCCCCCAGCCCGCACAGCAACCCGCCTATCCCCTGCACATTGTAGGGCAGGCAGAAGCCCAGGCACCCCAGGAAGGCAAACAGGCACAGCAGCGGGACGGGATAGTTCACCAGCGCCTGGCTGCCTGCGGACAGGTCCCACAGGCGCAGACAGACCACCAGGGCCGCGCCCGTCCCCAGGGCGATGGCCCCGGCGGTGAGCACCGCACGGGCGAAGGTGGACAGCCCGGCCAGGATGTCCCCGGTGAGCAGGTCGCTCATGAAGTTGGTGAACACCAAGCCGGGAACCAGCACGATGATGGCGCCGGGGATCACCACCTGGAGGTTGATTGGTAGGCCCAGGGCCTGCAGGCCGTAGGCGGAGAAGGCCAGCACGAAGGCGGCGGCCAGGGTGGCGATGAAAAAGTTCACCTGGGCCCGGCCCAGGGCCACCAGGCACAGCCCTGCCAACAGGCCGGAAAGGCCGGCGGCCAGCGCCTCCGGCCCACCGCCGGAGAAGAACAGGGCGAAGCAGAACGAGCCGATGAAGTAGCCCAACAGGATCAGGGCCAGGGGATAGCGGCGCAGGCCGGCCTCCACCTGGCGGGCCAGGGCGAGGATCTGGCCGGGGTCCTCTGGCGGGTTGGCGCACAGCCGGCGGGACAGGGCGTTGTACCCCTCCAGCGCTTCGATGTCCACGCCCAGGACCTGGGCCCGGCGCATCCGGGTGTGGACCCGGCCCTGGCCGTCAGTGGCGCTGACGATGAGGCAGTTGGGCACGGCGAATACCTCGCCCTGCACCTGATAGGCCCCGCACAGCCGGCGCACCGTGTCCTCCACCCGGTGGATCTCCGCGCCACACCCCAGCAGGCGGCAGCCCATGTCACAGCAGCCCTCTAACAGCAGATCGTAGTCCAAGCCAGAGCCCCCCTGTCTGGGAAAGATGGGATGCCGTCGGTTATTCCAGCGGCATCCCAATTATAGCGGTCTGAGCCCGGCAATGCAAGCTTAGCGTATCCCTTTAGACGGGAAAAAATCCGCGCCGCAGCGAAGGCGGCGCGGATGGGAAAGCCAGGCTGGGCAGGGGCTTAGAACGCCTTCGTCCAGGGGAAGAGGGTGTCATCCCGATCCAGGGCGCGGATGCGCTCCATCTCCTGGGGGCTGAGGGTGAAGTCAAACAGGGCCAGGTTCTCCGCCAGCCGCTCCGGGCGCTGGGATTTTGGGATCACCGAGATCCCCCGCTGCACCAGAAAGCGCAGGGCTACCTGAGCCGCCGTCTTTCCATGGCCCTGGCCGATGGCGGCCAGGACGGGGTGGGAGGCCACCCCCGCCAGGCCCTGGGCCAGGGGTGCCCAGGCCTGAAGGGCGGTGCCATGGGCGGCCATCTGGGCCTGGAACTGCCACTTTTGAAACAGTACATGGACCTCCAGCTGGTTGACGGCGGGCACCACCTGGCATTGGCCCAGGAAGGTCTCATACCAGTGGGGATCGTAGTTGGAGACCCCGATGGCCCGGGCCTTCCCCACTTCCAAGGCCTGCTCCAGGGCACGGTACATCTCAGGACCCTGGGGGTAGGGCTCGTGCAGGAGCAGGAGATCCACATAGTCTGTCCCCAGGCGGGCCAGGGACTGGTCGATGGCCAGCCGGGCCTTCTCATAGCTGTTGCTCACCCGATAGAGCTTGGTGGTGACAAAGAGTTGGTCCCGAGGCGTGCCGCCCTGGGCAATGCCCCGGCCCACTGCCTCCTCGTTGCCGTACATCTGGGCGGTGTCGATCAGCCGGTAGCCCATCTGGATGGCGGCGGCCACCGTCCGGACGCACACATCCCCCCGCAGATCCCAGGTGCCAAGGCCAACCAGGGGTATTTGCACCTGGTTGGACAGGGGGATGGTTTCCGCCTGGCCCGCCGCCTTGCTCCCGGGGCTCATCGCAAGTGGGCGGTGAAGAAGTCCGCCAGCTTGTCAAAGGGGATGGCGTCTTTGCCGCCGCCGTCATACAGGTCGGTGTGCACCACATCGGGGAGGATCAGCAGCTCCTTGTTGTCCGGGCAGGGGTTGCCCTGCATCATGGCGGCAAAGGCGTCCCGGCTGAAGTAGCAGGAGTGGGCCTGCTCCCCGTGTACCACCAGCACGGCAGAGCGGATCTCGTGGCTGTACTGGAGGATGGGCTGATTGAGGAAGGACATGCAGCCCACCACGTTCCATCCCCCGTTGGAGTTGAGGGAGCGGGGATGGTATCCTCGGGGGGTCTTGTAGTAGTCGTAGTAGTCTCGCACGAAGGAGGGGGCGTCCTCGGGCAAGGGGTCGACCACACCTCCGCCCAGGGTGTAAGAGCCGCGCCGGTAGTCCTGGGTCCGCTGGGCGTTCAGGGCCCGGCGTTTTTCGTAGCGGGCCTGCTCGCTATCCTCCGCGTCAAAGTAGCCTTTGGCGTTGACCCGGGCCATGTCGTACATGGTGGCGGCCACCGTGGCCTTGACCCGGGTGTCCAAGGCGGCGGCGTTGAGGGCCAGGCCGCCCCAGCCGCAGATGCCGATCAGGCCGATCCGATCCTCGTCCACGTCTTCCTGGACGGACAGGAAGTCTACGGCGGCCTGAAAGTCCTCGGTGTTGAGGTCGGGGGAGGCCATATATCGAGGCTGGCCGCCGCTCTCCCCGGTGAAGGAGGGATCGAAGGCCAGGGTGAGGAAGCCCCGTTCGGCCATGGTCTGGGCGTACAGGCCGGCGGCCTGCTCTTTCACCGCGCCGAAGGGACCGCACACGGCGATGGCTGGCAGCCTGCCCGCCACCCCTCGGGGCCGGTACACGTCGGCGGCCAGAGGGATGCCGTAGCGGTTGTAGAAGCTGACCTTGCTGTGTTCCACCTGGTCGCTTTTGGGGAAGGTCTTATCCCATTGCTGGGTGAGGGAGAGCGGTTGCATACGCCCACCGTCCTTTCTGCTTGGATGGAATCCGCCCGTTGGGCGGGACAGGTTCATTATAGAGGATTGACCCGGGGCGGGCAAATGGTTAAAATGTATATCACATTATGAGTTTTTTGCATATCAAGGAGGACGGTGGGATGGAGCTGCGTACGCTGCGCTACTTTCTGGAGATTGCCCGGGAGGGGAACATGACCCGGGCAGCCCAGCGGCTGTACCTGTCCCAACCGGCCCTGTCCAGGCAGATGAAGGGGCTGGAGGACGAGCTGGGCAGAACGCTGTTTATCCGCCACAGCTTCCACATCGAGCTGACCCAGGAGGGGATGCTGCTGCGCAAGCGGGCGGAGGACATCCTGGGCATGGTGGACAAGACCAAGGCGGAGTTCCGGGATCTGGATGGCACGGTGGGCGGGGAGGTGTTTCTGGGCTGCGCGGAGTCGGAGGGGATGAAGCGGGTGGCCCAGGTGATGGCCCAGGTGAAAGCCGCCCACCCCGGGGTCCGCTTCCACCTGAAAAGCGGCAACACCGAGGATCTGACCGGAGATCTGGACAAAGGGCTGCTGGACCTGGCGGTCATTGCCCAGCCGGTGGAGCAGGCCAAGTATCACTTCCTGCCCATCCCGCTTGCCGACGTCTGGGGGGCCGTCCTGCCCCGGGAGCACCCGCTGGCGAGGAAAAGGCGCTTGACGGCAAGGGACTTGGAAGGGGAGGCGCTGATCGTCTCCCGGCAGGGGATGCTGCAAGACTATCCAAAGCTGTTTGGGGAGCGGCAGGAGAAGCTGAATATTGCGGCCACCTTCAACCTGCCCTATAACGGCAGCGTCCTGGTTCGGGCGGGGCTGGGCATTATGCTCTGCTTTGAAGGACTGATTGACACGGGGGAGGGCAGCGGCCTGTGCTTCCGGCCCCTGTGGCCCCGGCTGGAGAGCGAGGGGAACGTGATCTGGAAGAAGCGGCAGGTGTTCACCCCGGCGGCCAGCGCCCTGCTGGAGGCGCTGAAAACCAGCTTTGGCCCGGCTGATTCCGCCGGTGCTCCGCCCGCCAGGCCAGGTGAAGTGTAGCTTCCCCTGTGACGATTGGAAGCAGCCGCAATGGTGCTGGGAATCATCCCCTTTGCTTTCAGGGATAGGACTTTGCTCCGCAGGCGGCGGTCCGACATCACCGTGCGGCCCCGGCTTTTCTTTGCAGCAACACAACCGTCTCGATTTGTTCTTCGTTGTCCAAACTGACACTCATATCTTCCTCAATGATAGGCAGCTTAAATTTGATGGATTTCAACCACTGTCCATTAGGTTGCCGCTCCGGGTAAATCTGTATCTCCGAGATCAGTGCCTCAATCAGCTGCCGCCGCTCCACATCGTTCATCACGCCGTACAGCTTCTCAAAATAAATCAAAACTTTATAGATATTGTCGCCGGTCAGCTTTTCCGCTTCGATGGCCTGCTTTTTAGCTCTGGCAGCAATCAACAGGGACTCTGCATCCTCGATCTTATCATACATCTTGTAGAGCCGGTCATCAAGGTCTGCCTTGCGCCGCACATAGTGCCGGTCATCCGGGTCGAGAGAATCAATCTCCTCCGCCAGCTTTGCTTTGACGGAATAATGCTGGCGCAGCTGCTTCTCGTAATTGGCAATCTCCTGGTCAATGGCGGCAGTATCCACTTTCATGTTGATTTTTTCCTGCATCATAGCCGCAAACTTCGGATTGCTCACCAGCTTTACAATGACTTCCGCCACGGCATCGTCCAGCAGTTCTTCCCGAATCTGCTTTTTGTAATCGCACTTATGCCCACGAATCATAGAGCGATGTTTACAGCCGTAATAATAAAAATCCTTGTACTTGGTACCGTCTGCTTTGTGCTTGATGCTTTTATTCCCATACATTCCGGCTCCGCAGACAGGACATTTTACAATGCCGGAGAGCAAATGTACGTGTTCATCTTTCCCGCGGTTGACGTGTTCGTATTTCTTGGCCTGTGCCAGCAGTTTCACCTGCGCCGCCTGCCAGACCTCTTCCGAAACAATCGGTTCGTGCAAACCATCTGCCAACAGGTAATTGTCCTGTTCCACCAACTTGTACTCGTTTCTTGTGCCGCGCACTTTTTCCGTTTTGCGGCGTCCATAGGCAATCTTGCCGCAGTACACCGGATTTTTCAAAATCAAACGAATCAAATGTGCATCAAACAGGGGATTCTTTCCATTCTGCCTGGGAATTTTACGGATGCCATGGTTCTCCAGATATTTTGCAATTCCGTTTGCGCCAATATCCGTATGAACATACTGGTCATAGATGACGCGGATCGCCTCCGCTTCTTCCTCGTTGATAATCAGTTTCCCATCCACCAGCTGATA
>CALXDM010000012.1 GCA_944387065.1 uncultured Oscillospiraceae bacterium | reverse complement strand
GGCGCCGACCTGGTGGGCAAGGTGGAGGCCGGCATCCCCGAGGACGACCCCCGCAACCCCGCCACCATCGCCGACAATGTGGGCGACAACGTGGGGGATGTGGCGGGCATGGGGGCCGACCTGTACGAGTCCTATGTGGGCTCCATCCTGGCCACCTTCGCCCTGGGCGTGGCCGCCTACGCCGGCCAGGACCGCGCCTGGAACGCCATGCTGCTGCCCATCCTGCTGGCGACGGTGGGCATCGTGTGCTCCATCGTGGGCTCCTTCCTCATCCGCACCAAGGAGGGCGCCTCCCAGCGGGAGCTGCTGGGCACGCTGCGCCGGGGCACCTATACCGCCGCGGTGGTGGCCGCCATCGTCGCCGCCCCGCTGACCTACTGGCTGCTTGGCAACTGGGGGGTGTATATCGCCATCCTGTGCGGGCTGATCGGCGGGTGTGCCATCGGCTATTTCACCGAGTACTACACCTCCGACACCTATAAGCCCACCCAGAAGCTGGCCAACGCCACCGAGACAGGGGCGGCCACCACCATCATCGGCGGGCTGTCCCTGGGCATGCTGTCCACCATCGCCCCCATCCTCATCGTGGGCGTTGCGGTCATCGTGGCCTTCCTGGCCGCCGGCGGCACCCTGGCCACCGGCTCGGCCGAGTACACCCTCAACTTCTCCCAGGGGCTGTATGGCATCGGCATCGCCGCGGTGGGGATGCTCTCCACCCTGGGCATCACCCTGGCCACCGACGCCTATGGCCCCGTGGCCGACAACGCCGGCGGTATCGCCGAGATGTCCGGCCTTGGAGAGGAGGTGCGCGAGCGCACCGATGCGCTGGACTCCCTGGGCAACACCACCGCCGCCACCGGTAAGGGCTTTGCCATCGGCTCGGCCGCCCTCACCGCCCTGGCCCTGCTGGTGTCCTATGTGGACATCGTGGCCACCAAGGTGGATTTCGTTCCCGACCTGTCCATCACCAACCCCGCCGTGCTGGTGGGGCTGTTCGTGGGGGCGATGCTCACCTTCGTGTTCGGCGCGCTGACCATGAGCGCGGTGCAGCGGGCCGCCCAGTCCATCGTCATGGAGGTACGCCGCCAATTCCGGGAGATCACCGGCATCATGGCGGGTACCGCCGACCCGGACTACGCCAGCTGCGTCACCCTGTGCACCAAGGGCGCCCTGAGGGAGATGGTCGTCCCCTCCCTGCTGGCCATCATCGTCCCCATCGCCACCGGTCTGATCCTGGGCGTGGAGGGGGTTGTGGGCCTGCTGGGCGGCGTGTCGATCACCGGTTTTGCCATGGCGGTGTTCATGTCCAACGCCGGCGGCGCCTGGGACAACGCCAAGAAGTATATCGAGGCCGGCCACCACGGGGGCAAGGGCAGCGACTGCCACAAGGCCGCCGTCATCGGCGACACCGTGGGCGACCCCTTCAAGGACACTTCCGGCCCCTCCCTGAACATCCTGATCAAGCTGGTGTCCACCGTGTCCATTGTGTTCTCCGGCCTGGTGGCAAACTTCCACCTGCTCTGAGCAAATCCATCCGTTCCGCCGCCAGGCGGACACAGCCTAACAAGCCACGCGGCCCCGGGGGATTGTCCCCGGGGCCGCGTGGCTGCGTTATGACTTTTGCTTCAATCCCAAGATAGAGTCCACGCTGGCCCCATTCTGTCCTTTCCGCCCCCTCTAATCTCTCCATGCCATCTGTCTGCGCTTCCTGCCCTTCAGAAGCTTCCCCCCAGGGCGGCCCATAGGCGGCAGCGCCTGCTGTCTGCTGGCGTGGCATTTTGGTCCTATCGGATTTTCTTCGCTCTGTTCCTTGCAAAATCTTGATATATTTGCTACACTAAAAGTAAAATCTCATCTCCACAGGAGGTATTTCCATATGCTGACCATCCACAATCAGGGGATGAAATGGCAGGACGGCCACCTGATCCCCGCCCCCCGGGATCCAGACGGCGTCCAGGCCACCATGGCCTGGTCTGTACTCCAGGCCCATAACACCTCTGGCAATCCAGACCAGCTCAAGCTCCGCTTTGACGCCATGGCCTCCCACGACATCACCTATGTGGGCATCATCCAGACCGCCCGGGCCTCCGGCATGAAGCAGTTCCCGCTGCCCTATGTGCTTACCAACTGCCACAACTCCCTGTGCGCCGTGGGCGGCACCATCAACGAGGACGACCACGTCTTCGGCCTGTCCGCGGCCAAGAAGTACGGCGGCGAGTTCGTCCCCGCCCACCAGGCGGTCATCCACTCCTATATGCGGGAGCGGTACGCCGCCCCCGGAAGCATGATCCTGGGCTCCGACTCCCACACCCGCTACGGCGCCTACGGCTGCATGGCCATCGGGGAGGGAGGACCCGAACTGGCCCGGCAGCTGCTGAACAAGACCTATGACATCGCCTATCCTCCGGTGGTGGCCGTTTACCTCACCGGCGCCCCCCGGCCCGGCGTGGGCCCTCACGACGTGGCCCTGGCCCTGGTGGGGGCCACCTTCCCAGCGGGCACGGTGAAGAACGCGGTCATGGAGTTCTTCGGCCCCGGCGTGGCCAACCTGTCCATGGACTACCGCTCCGGCATCGACGTGATGACCACCGAGACCACCTGCCTGTCCTCCCTCTGGCAGACGGATGAGCAGACCCATACCGCCCTGAAGCTGCTGGGCCGGGGAGAGAGCTACCGGGCCATGGTCCCTGGGGAAGGGGCCTGGTACGACCGGGCGGTGGTGGTGGAGCTGGACAAGGTGGAGCCCATGATCGCCCTGCCCTTCCATCCCTCCAACGCCTATCCCATCCGGGTGTTCCAGGAGAATCTGGACGATCTGCTCCACCAAGTGGAGCGGGATACCCGGGAGCAGCTGGGGGTGGATCCTCCCGCCCCCCTGGCCGGCAAGGTGGTGGACGGGAAGCTCCACGTAGACCAGGCGGTGATCGCCGGCTGCTCCGGCGGCACCTATCAGAACCTGCGCCGGGCCGCCGAGATCCTGGGCTCCACTCAGGTGGGCTCCGACGCCTTCTGGCTGTCCTGCTACCCCGGCTCCATGCCTGTCATGCTGGAGCTAACCCGCCAGGGTTACATCTCCACCCTCATGTCGGTGGGGGCCTCGGTGCGCTCCTGCTTCTGCGGGCCCTGCTTTGGGGCGGGGGACGTGCCCGCCAACGGCGGCTTCTCCATCCGCCACTCCACCCGCAACTTCCCCAACCGGGAGGGCTCCAAGCCGGGGGACGGGCAGGTGTCCTATGTGGCCCTGATGGACGCTCGCTCCATCGCCGCCACCGCCCGGATGGGCGGGGTGCTCACTGCCGCCGATCAGCTGCCCGACGTGCCCGTCGACCGGCCGGACGAGCAATGGGAGTACGACGGCTCGGCCTACCAGTCCCGGGTCTACTTCGGCGTGGGCAAGCCCCAGCCGGAGCAGGAGCTGGTCTTTGGCCCCAACATCGCCGACTGGCCGGAGCAGATCCCTCTGCCAGAGGACCTGCTGCTCACCGTGTGCGCAGCCATCTACGATCCGGTGACCACCACCGACGAGCTCATCCCCTCGGGGGAGACCTCTTCCTACCGCTCCAACCCCCTGCGCCTGTCCGAGTTTGCCCTGAGCCGCAAGGATCCCCAGTACGTACCCCGGGCCAAAGCGGTGCGCACGCTGGAGCAGCTGCGCCGGAACAACCCAGACGATCCCCAGCTGGAGGCCGCCCTGGCCGGCTTTGATCCCCGGCGCACGGGACTGGGCTCCCTGGTCATGGCCCTCAAGCCTGGGGACGGCTCGGCCCGGGAGCAGGCCGCCTCCTGCCAGCGGGTCTTGGGCGGCTGCGCCAACATCGCCCAGGAATACGCCACCAAGCGCTACCGCTCCAACGTGGTCAACTGGGGGATGCTCCCCTTCCTGGCCGCCGATCTGGAACAGGTGCAGCTCCAGAGCGGCGACCGGGTGTACATCCCCGGCATCCGCGCCCTGCTGGAGGGAGAGGGGGACACTGTGCAGGCCAGCATCCTGCGCCAGGACGGCGGACAGCAGCCCCTCACCCTCACCCTGCCCGGCCTCACCCGGGAGGAGCGGGACATCATTCTATCTGGATGCCTGATCAACTACTACGCCCAGTGACGTCCTCTTCCGGGAGCCGCCCTCCGCCATCCCCTGGCCGGTCGTAGGCCGCGACAGACATCCAGCCATCTTGTGCAAGGAGGTATTCTATGGCCAGCAATCCCAACTACTGCAACATCACCCCTGAGATCGAGGCATTGGCGGCCCTGGCGCTGCAAAACAGCTCCATCGACCCGGACGACTATGTGCGCTACGATGTGAAGCGGGGGCTGCGGGACATGAACGGCAAGGGGGTCCTGGCCGGCCTGACCGAGATCTCCGACATCGTGGCCAAGCAGGTGGTCAACGGGCAGGAGGTCCCCTGTGACGGCAAGCTGTACTACCGGGGCATCGACGTGGAGCAGCTGGTACGCGGCGCCTTGGAGGACAGCCGCTTTGGCTTTGAGGAGACGGCCTATCTGCTGTTGCTGGGCCACCTGCCCAGCCGGCGGGAGCTGAAGGGCTTCTGCCAGCAGCTGTCCGATTACCGTTCCCTGCCCAACAATTTCGTCCGGGACATCATCCTCAAGGCCCCCAGCCACGACATCATGAACTCCCTGGCCCGCAGCGTGCTGAACCTGGCCAGCTATGACGACCGGTGCGACGACATCTCCCTGCCCAACGTCATGCGCCAATGCGTACAGCTGATCGCCCTGTTCCCCATGCTCAGCGTCTACGGCTACCACGCCTATAACTACAAGGAGGGCAACAGCCTATACATCCACGCCCCCCGCCAGGAGCTGTCCACCGCGGAGAACATCCTCGCCCTGCTCCGGCCCGACTCCTCCTACTCCTTCTGGGAGGCCCATGTGCTGGACATCTGCCTGATCCTTCACGCTGACCACGGCGGGGGCAACAACTCCACCTTCACCACCCATGTGGTCACCTCCTCCGCCACCGACACCTACTCCTGCATGGCCGCCGCCCTGGCCTCCCTCAAGGGCCCCCGCCACGGTGGGGCCAACATCAAGGTCATCCAGATGTTTGAGGACATGAAGCGCACCGTCCGGGACTGGAAGGACGAGGACGAGGTGCGCCGCTACCTGAAGGCCCTGCTGGACAAGCGGGCCTTCGACCGGGCGGGGCTGATCTACGGCATGGGCCACGCTATCTACTCCCTGTCTGACCCCCGGGCCAACCTGCTGCGCTCCTTCGTGGAGAAGCTCTCCCAGGAGAAGGGGCGCAACGAGGAATACGCCCTGTACTCCATGGTGGAGCGGCTGGGCCCCGAGATCATCGCCGGGGAGCGGAAGATGTACAAAGGGGTGTCGGCCAATGTGGACTTCTACTCCGGCTTTGTCTACCATATGCTGGACCTGCCCCTGGAGCTGTACACCCCCATCTTCGCCATGGCCCGCATCGCCGGCTGGAGCGCCCACCGCCTGGAGGAGCTGATCAACATGGGCAAGATCATCCGGCCCGCCTACAAATATGTGGGCACCCACACCGACTATATCCCCCTGGACGGGCGGTGAGCCCCATCCAAGACAAGGCCCCGCCCCCGGATCCCTCCGGGGGCGGGGCCTGTTTTCTATTCTATCCCAGTAGTCCCGCCGCCTCCAGCCGCCGGCGCAGAACCGGCCCCAGGGCCAGCACCGCCGCCATCTTGGCCAGGTCAAAGGGGAGGAACGGGGTCACGCACAGCCCCAGGGCCGCCCCCAGGGAATAGCCTCCCTGCCAGCAGAACCAGGCGGTGCCCAGGGTGTAGCACACCGCGGTGCCCCCCAGCATAGCCAGCAGCCAGAACGCCCGCCGGTCCGTGCGCTGCGCCGCCCAGCCCGTGAGGGCCGCCATGGGCAGGTAGCCCACCAGGTATCCCCCCGTTGGCCCCAGCAGCACCCCGCCCCCCGCCCCGTACCCGGAGAACACCGGCAGCCCCGCCAACCCCACCAGCAGATAGGCCAGGCAGCTGGCTGTCCCACCCTTCCAGCCCAACAGGAAGCCGTCCAGGTAGACCACTAGGGTGGCCAGCGTCACCGGCACCGGCCCCACCGGCACCGCCAACGGCCCCAGGGCACACAGCGCCGCTGTCATCACCCCGCACACCGCAATGAAATGGACCCTCTGCCCCAGTCTCTCCCCTTGTGCCATCCTCTTTTCCCCCTAATTGTAAACTAATTTTTTTATTTAGTATACAATCTTTCCCCCTCCCCTGTCAAGACAAGGGCGGCCCGGCATTGCCTTTTGGGGCAAACTATGCTATAACAGAGGAGACTTCCCCTCCGGGGCACACAGGAGGCAAAGGCATGGGAAAGCTGAACTACCTGTTCCAGCGGGCGCTGCGGATGGACTACCGGGCCATGCTGGGCAAGGTGCGCGCCATCCACCGCAAGACCGGCCGCTCCCGGCTGTCCATCCTCCGGGACATGAAGAACTGCGCGGTGAAGTACGGCGCGGGGTATATGGACTATGACCTGTTTGAGATGTACAATCTCACTGACCAGCAGCGGGACACCTACCTCACCCGGGGGCGCAACAACGCCCTGGTGGCCCGGTACAACTCCAGCGCCCACATGGACGAGCTGGGGGACAAGATCCGCTTCAACACCCGCTTCGCCCCCTTCCTCCACCGGGAGTGGGTGCCCGTCACTGGGGACAACCGGCAGCAGGTGCTGGACTTTCTGGCCCGCCACGACGTCTTTCTGGCCAAACCTGCCCGAGGCAGCTGCGGCTGGGGTATCGAGAAGCTGCGCACCGCCGATTTCCCCAGCCTGGACACGCTGTATGACCGCCTGGTCCAGCGCGCCCCCCTGCTGGAGCTGGAGCAGCTGCTGTGCCAGCACCCCGTGGTGGCCGCCATCTACCCAGGCTCCATCAACACCGTGCGCATGGTGACCATCCGGGGCAAAAGCGGCCGGGTGTACCTGGTCACGGCCATGTTTCGCATCGGCAACGGCAAGTTTGTGGACAACTTCAACAGCGGAGGCATGGTGGCCCCTATGGACCCGGAGACGGGCACCGTCATCGACCGGGCGCTGGACAAGCAGAAGAACCTGTACCAGAACCACCCCGCCACCGGCGCCCCCATCCAGGGGTTCCGCTTCCCCGACTGGGACCGGGCCAGGGCCCTGG
Source organism: uncultured Oscillospiraceae bacterium (assembly GCA_944387065.1). GTDB lineage: Bacteria > Bacillota > Clostridia > Oscillospirales > Oscillospiraceae > Enterenecus. Next base: position 38,225 of record CALXDM010000012.1, on the reverse strand, counting down.
TGGAACAGGCCGCTCAAGTGGTGCCCCAGGTGGGCTATGTGGGCTGGGATGTGTGTTTTACTCCCGAGGGTCCCTGCCTGGTGGAGGGCAACCAGTTCCCTGGCCACGACATCTATCAGCTGCCCGTCCACACGCCGGACAAGATCGGCATCATGCCCCGCTTCCGGGCCATCGAAGCCCAGGAGGCCGCCCAGGGCGGCTGACCAATTCCGCTCATCCCCCTGCCCGCCCCTGATCCCCCTGGCCGAGCCCTTTGCCTGGGAAGAGGGTTGACTTCTCGGAAGGATAGGATTATAATACGAAGTTAGTTATAGCTAACCCCTCATGGCGTCTCACCCCAAAACCGGCCTGATGTGCCCCTGGATGGAGCAAATTTCAGGGTTTGGATAAAAAAGTCTTGTATTTGCAAATCATAGGTTGTAAAATTCTAACGGCAGAATCGCGCTGTTCTTCCAGGATACCGTTCTGTCCCTCGTATACTGACGAGAATCGGAAAGGAGAAAAGACAAGTCTATGAGTAAAATTGTACTGATCGGCGCCAACCACGCCGGCACCGCCGCGGCAAACACGATCCTGGATAACTATCCAGAGCATGAGCTGGTCATCTTCGACCGCAATTCCAACATCAGCTACTTGGGTTGTGGCACCGCGCTGTGGGTCGGCCGTCAGATCGACGGGACGGACGGGCTGTTTTATTGCTCCCAGGATGTCTTTGAGCAGAAGCACGCCAAGGTATACATGGAGTCTGAGGTCATCGACATCGACTACGATGGCAAGAAGGTCCACGCCAGGGGGAAGGACGGCAACATGATCACCGAGTCCTATGACAAGCTGATCCTGGCCACCGGCTCGCTGCCCATCGTCCCCAAGATCTCCGGGATCGAGCGGGAGAACGTGGAGGTGGTCAAGCTCTTCCAGGACGGGCAGCGCATCAACCGGGCCCTGGACGACCCCAACATCAAGAACGTGGCCGTGGTGGGCGCGGGCTATATCGGCGTGGAGATCGCCGAGGCGGTGCGCCGCCGTGGGAAGAACGCCATGCTCTTTGAGATGCAGGACACCTCCCTGTCCGGCTACTATGACCCCTGGTTCACCCATGACATGGACCGGATCCTGGGCGAACACGGCATCGAGCTGCATTACAGCGAGGCCGTCCAGGACATCAAGGGCGAGGGGAACAAGGTCTCCAGCATCCAGACCGACAAGGGCGAGTACCCCGCGGAGCTGGTCATCCTGGCCATCGGCTTTGTCCCCAACAGCGCCCTGGCCAAGGATGTCCTGAAGCTCCACACCAACCGCTCCATCCTGGTCAACCTGCGCCAGGAGACCAGCGTTCCCGATGTGTACGCCATCGGCGACTGCGCCACCGTGTACAGCAACGCCCTGAAGGACACCGCCTATATCGCCCTGGCCACCAACGCAGTGCGCAGCGGCATCGTGGCGGCCCACAACGCCTGCGGCACCAAGCTGGAGTCCATCGGCGTGCAGGGTTCCAACGGCATCAGCATCTACGGCTACAACATGGTCTCCACCGGCCTGAACCTGCGGGCTGCCCAGGCCGCCGGCATCGAGGTGCAGTACACCGACTACCAGGACCTGCAAAAGCCCGCCTTCATCCAGGAGGAGAACCAGTCGGTGAAGGTGCGCATCGTCTACGAGAAGAGCTCCCGGCGCATTGTGGGCGCGCAGATTGCCTCCTACCAGGACATCTCCATGGGCATCCACATGTTCTCCCTAGCCATTGAGGAGGGCGTGACCATCGACAAGCTGAAGCTGCTGGATATCTTCTTCCTGCCCCACTTCAACCAGCCCTATAACTATATCACCATGGCGGCCCTGGGCGCCCAGTAAGCCCTCCCGCCTCTTCCCCGGTCCCCACTGCCCCCGTGGCTTGGCTAGGGCCGGAACAGCGCGCCCCCCAGCTCCCTGCCCGGAGCCGGGGGGTTGTTTGCTTCCCCTGGGCCGTATTCCCTATCTCAGCCCTTGAAAATCTTTGGCAGGGCTGGTACAATCCCAAATAGAACCGACATCCCCCTGGGGAGAAGGAGCGTGTTTGCCATGTCCCTGGACCGCGCCGCGGCCCACCTGGCCCAGTTCGGACTGGAGGGCCGGATCCAGCAGTTTAACGTCTCCAGTGCCACGGTGGAGCTGGCCGCCCAGGCGGTGGGCTGTCCCCCCGCCCGCATTGCCAAAACCCTGTCCTTCCTGCTGCCAGAGGGCCCTGTGCTCATCCTGGCCGCCGGGGACGCCCGGGTGGACAACGCCAAGTATAAAGCCCGCTTCCACACCAAGGCCAAGATGATCCCCGCCGAGCAGGTGGAACCCCTCATCGGCCACGGGGTAGGCGGGGTCTGCCCCTTTGGGGTGAACGAGGGCGTGCCCGTCTACCTGGATCAGAGCCTGCGCCGGTTTGACACCGTCTACCCCGCCGCCGGCACCGCCAACTCAGCCGTCGAGCTCTCCCTGGAGGAACTGGAGCGGGCTGCCCAAGCCGCCGGCTGGGTGGACGTGTGCAAGGACTGGGGCTGAGCCCCGTTCCTTGCACACTGCCTCTGCCCTGTGGTATCTTGGAAAAACGCCCGCTTGGAATCTTCACAAAGAGAGAGAAAGGCGCCTTCCAAAGGTTTTGCCCCGCAAAACCTTGCACGGCGCACCCGCGCCGCCCCGCCTTGCGGGGCCCCGTGGACGCAGCCGCCCCACTACCGCCCCAGCCGTTTTCTTGCCAAATACCCCTCCAAGATCAGCGTGGCCGCTACTGCGTCCACGGTTTTTTTATGCTTGCGCATCCTTTTCCCGGTGGCGTGGAGGATCTGGTGGGCCTCGATGGTGGTGCGCCGCTCATCCCACAGGCGAACCTCCAGCCCGGTGCGCGCAGCCAGCTTGGCCCCAAAGGCCCGGCTCACCGCCCCCCGGGGCCCCTCGGTGCCGTCCATGTTCCGGGGCAGACCCAGCACCAGCTCGTCCACCCCCCGCTCCCGGATCAGCCGCTCCAGCTCATCCAACAGGCCAGCCTCCTCCCGGCTGGGCAGCACTACGGTAAATCCCGCCAGCAGACCTGCCCCGTCGGAAATGGCCACCCCCGTGCGGGCGTCTCCGTAGTCAATGGCCATCACGCGCACTCTCCCGCCCCCTTCCTATGGTAGCCATTATAAAAAATAAAGTTTTAGTTGACAAGCCCCTTGCGGTGTGGTAGGATGGATGCACCTGTGAGCAGGGCTTTCTTTTTGTGCGCCTTTTACGGGACGCGCGCAAAAACCCTCTTCCCCTCTTGGTGGCCGCAGGGAGGCAAGCTGCCGGTCCCCCGTAGTTTTTTCAGGGCGTGTCCCGCCCTTTTGAAACGCTGGAACCGGCACGGGCTGGTCCGGCGTTTTTTCGTCGGCTGTCGAAATTCAAAAGGAGGTGCCGCACATGGCCAAGGCCGGCAACCGTGTGAAGATCACGCTGCGCTGCCCGGACTGCAAGCAGCGCAACTACAACACCAACAAGAACAAGCGCAACACCACCGAGCGCCTGGAGCTCAACAAGTACTGTCCCTTCTGCAGAAAGCACACTCTGCACGTGGAAACCAAGTAATGAGCCCGCGCTCGAAGAAAGAAGGGGAAATCTGAATGTCTGAACTGGAAAAGCGTGCCGATTCCTCGGCTTCCGAGCCCGCGGGCGCCAAGGCGTCCCGAGGCAAGGCCAAGCCCACCAAGAAGAAGGACAAGAAGCCCAACCCTGTCGCCCGCTGGTTCAAGGATCTGCGGGGAGAGCTGAAAAAGGTCACCTGGCCCACCGGGAAGGATACCATGCGCAATGTGGGCACCGTGGTGCTGTGCGTGCTGCTGGTTGGGGTATTCATCTGGGTGTTTGACTTTATTGCCCGCCAGGTGGTTGACGCGCTGCTCAACCTCTTCGGTTAAGAGAGGCCCGCCATGGCTGACGAACTGAAGTGGTATGTGGCCCACACCTACTCCGGCTATGAGAATACCGTGGCCGCCTCCATCGAGCGGGCTGTGGAGAACCGCAATATGCACGATCTGATCACCGAGGTCTCCATCCCGCTGGAGACAGTGACCGAAATCACCGACAACGGCCCCAAAACCGTGGAGCGCAAGGTGTTTCCCGGCTATGTGCTGGTGAAGATGGTCATGACCGACGACACCTGGCATCTCGTGCGCAACATCCGGGGCGTCACCGGCTTTGTGGGCGCGGCCAACAAAGCCATCCCCCTCACCGAGGACGAGATCGCCGCGCTGGGGGTGGAGAAGCACGAGGTGATCGTCTCCTACGACGTGGGGGACAGCGTGAAGATCACCGACGGCGCGCTGGAATCCTTCATCGGGACGGTGGAAGAGCTGGACAAGGATCGGGGCAAGGTCCGGGTCGTGGTGTCCATGTTCGGCCGGGAGACCCCGGTGGAGCTGGAGCTGGACCAGGTGGAGCCCATCTGACCCAGCCGTCCCGCCCAAACCGTGGGAGGAGCGCTCGCCCGCTCCGCCACCACCACATCTTATCAGGAGGTGCTGTTTCAACATGGCACAGAAAGTGACTGGATATGTAAAACTGCAGATCCCCGCCGGCCAGGCGACCCCCGCCCCCCCTGTGGGTCCCGCCCTGGGTCAGCACGGTATCAACATCGCCGCCTTCACCAAGGAGTTTAACGAGCGCACCAAGAAGGATATGGGGCTGATCATCCCCGTGGTCATCACCGTGTACGCCGACCGCTCCTTCACCTTTGTCACCAAGACTCCGCCCGCCGCCGTGCTCATCAAGAAGGCCTGCGGCATCGAGTCCGGCTCTGGCGTGCCAAACAAGACCAAGGTGGCCACCCTGTCCAAGGCCGACCTGCAGAAGATCGCCGAGACCAAGATGCCCGACCTGAACGCCGGCAGCCTGGAGGCCGCCATGCGCATGGTCGCCGGCACCGCCCGCTCCATGGGCGTCCAGGTGGAAGAGTAAGGGAAGGAGGAAGCAGCAATGGCGAGCAAAGGAAAAAAGTATGTAGACAGCGCGAAGCTCATTGACCGGGCCGCGCAGTATGACGTGACCGAGGCCATGGACCTGGTGGTCAAGACCGCCACGGCCAAGTTTGACGAGACGGTGGAGCTGCACGTCAAGCTGGGCGTAGACTCCCGCCATGCCGACCAGCAGGTGCGCGGGGCCATCGTCCTCCCCCACGGCACGGGTAAGACCTCCCGGGTGCTGGTCTTTGCCAAGGGAGACAAGGCGGACGAGGCCCGGGCCGCCGGGGCCGACTTCGTCGGTGATATGGATCTGGTGGATCGGATCCAGAAGGAGAACTGGTTCGACTTCGACGTGGTTGTGGCCACCCCCGACATGATGGGCACCGTTGGCCGGCTGGGTAAGGTGCTGGGCCCCAAGGGCCTGATGCCCTCTCCCAAGGCTGGTACCGTCACCCCCAACGTGACCCAGGCCGTCAACGAGATCAAGGCCGGTAAGGTGGAGTACCGTCTGGACAAGACCAACATCATCCACTGCCCCATTGGCAAAGTCTCCTTCGGCGCGGAAAAGCTCAGCGACAACCTCAATGCCCTGATGGGGGCCATCGTCCGAGCCAAGCCTGCGGCTGCCAAGGGCCAGTATGTGAAAAGCTGCGTGGCCGCCTCCACCATGGGCCCCGGCGTGAAGATCAACGCGGCAAAGTTCGTGTAAGAAGGGGTGCAAAGGCGTGTGGAGATCCCTATCGTCCACCGCTGCACCATAAAAATGGCCGGGTTGGGAGGATTTTGCTTGACAAGCCCCTCCCAACCCGGTATAATAGTGCCCGTGTTCAAAGACAGCAGGGGGCCTTGCGCCATAAGCATCCTGCCGAGAATGCAGCCAAACCGAAAGTCGCGTTGCGCTGTTTTCGTCTTTGCACGAAAGCGGCGCAGTTTCGTTTTATGGGATACGCCGCGATCTCAATTCCCCGGAGGTGAAATCAAGCAATGCCTAACGCAAAAGTGCTCGAGGAGAAAAAGGCCATGGTGGCACAGCTGGTTCAGACGTTCAAGGAGGCGTCCTCCGGCGTGCTGGTGGACTACAAAGGCATCACCGTGGCGGAGGACACCGCCCTGCGCCAGGAGCTGCGTACCAACGGTGTGGAGTATTCCGTGGTGAAGAACACCCTGCTCCGCTTCGCCATTGACGGTGCGGGGATGCAGGAGCTGGGCAACGTGCTCAGCGGCACCACCTCCCTGGCCATCTCCAAGGACGACCCCATCGCCCCCATGCGCATTCTCCACAAGTATGCCAAGCAGATGGGCGACCGCTTCCACATCAAGGCCGGCTTTATGGAGGGCAAGGTCATCCCCCTGGAGGATGTGGCCGCCCTGGCCGAGCTGCCCTCCAAGGAGGTGCTGCTGGGCCAGATGCTCGGCATGATGCTGGCCCCCCTCACCAGCCTGGCTATCGTTCTGAAGGCCATCGCAGAGAAGGGCGGCCCGGCTGCCGCCGCCGAGCAGGCTGCTCCCGCCCAGGAAGCTGCCGAAGCGGCTCCCGCCGACCAGGCGTCTGCCCAGGAGGCCGCTCCCGCTCAGGAAGATGCTCCCGCTGACCAGGCCCCTGCAGAAGCCGCTCCGGCTGACGAGGCGCCTGCCCAGGCCCCCCCTGCGGAGGAGACCCCCAGCGAGTGACCTCTGCCGTCCTTTGGACGGCCCAAGACAGAGACAAAAACGACGATTGATCCATTCATAGGAGGTATTGTATCATGGCAAGTGAGAAGATCACCGCGCTGATCGAGGAAGTCAAGGGCCTGACTGTTCTGGAGCTGAACGACCTGGTCAAGGCCCTGGAGGAGGAGTTCGGCGTGTCCGCCGCCGCCATGGCCGCGCCCGCCGCTGGTGGCGCCGCCGCCGCGCCCGCCGAGGAGAAGAGCGAGTTCGACGTGGTACTGGCCAGCTTTGACGCCGCGGCCAAGATCAAGGTCATCAAGGCCGTGCGTGAGATCACCGGCCTGGGCCTGGCCGAGGCCAAGGCCCTGGTGGAGGGCGCGCCCAAGCCCCTGAAGGAGGGCGTGTCCAAGGACGAGGCCGAGGAGATGAAGAAGAAGCTGGAGGAGTCCGGCGCCAAGGTGGAGCTGAAGTAAGCCCCCTTCCATCGCAACGAAAACAGCGTTCCGCATTGTGCGGAACGCTGTTTTTTCATCCAAGGGACAACAGCTTCAATTTCAGGGCAGAGACCTGGGGACTGCACCCCCACAAGGGGCTTGGAGTCCCCTCACAGCCGGGCCCGGATGGCCCGGAGGAACTCCAGCCCCGTGACCTTTTGGACGGGGGCTTCCCCCTCCCACAGGCCGGCCAGGTCGCCGGTCATAATCCCCGACTCGATGTTGTCGATGGCCGCCCGTTCCAGTCTCTGGGCAAAGTCAGTCAGCGCCCCAATGCCGTCCAGTTCACCCCGTTTGGCCAGCGCCCCCGTCCAGGCGAACAGGGTGGCCATGGGATTGGTGGATACCGCCTCCCCTTTCAGGTGCCGGTAGTAGTGCTGGGTGACGGTGCCATGAGCCGCCTCGTACTCATACTTGCCATCCGGCGAGACCAGCACCGAGGTCATCATTGCCAGTGAGCCGAATGCGGTGGACACCATGTCGCTCATCACATCGCCATCGTAGTTCTTGCAGGCCCAGATAAAGCCCCCCTTGGAACGGATCACCCGGGCCACGGCGTCGTCGATGAGGGTATAGAAGTAAGTGATGCCCTTCTCCTGGAACTTGGCCCGGTACTCCCCTTCAAAGATCTCCGCAAAGATGTCCTTAAAGGTGTGGTCATACTGCTTGGAAATGGTGTCCTTGGTGGCAAACCACAGCTCCTGGTTGGTATCCAAGGCATACTGGAAGCAGGCCCGGGCAAAGGAGGCGATGGACCGGTCCAGGTTGAACTGGCCCTGGAGCACGCCTGGTCCCTGGAAATCCTGGATGGTCTGCCGGTGCTCCGTCCCATCCTCCCCGGTGAACACCAGCTCCGCCTTGCCTGGGCCGGGCACTCGGTACTCCGCAGCCTTGTACACATCCCCGAAGGCGTGCCGGGCGATGGTGATGGGCTGCTGCCAGTTGCGCACCATCGGGGAGATGCCCTGGACCATGATGGGGGCACGGAACACCGTGCCGTCCAGGATGGCCCGGATGGTGGCGTTGGGCGACTTCCACATCTGGGACAGCTTGTACTCCTCCATCCGCTGGGCGTTGGGAGTGATGGTGGCGCACTTCACCGCCACACCGTATCGCTGGGTGGCCTGGGCCGCGTCAACGGTCACCTGGTCCCCGGTGGCCTCCCGGTTGGGCAGGCCCAGGTCGTAGTACTGCGTATTCAGCTCAATGTACGGCTCCAGCAGCTCTTGCTTGATCTGCTGCCAGAGGATCCGGGTCATCTCATCCCCGTCCATCTCCACAAGCGGGGTTTTCATGGCGATCTTGCCCACAGGCATTCGCTCCTTTCCAAGGGCCGCGCCAGCGCGGCGGGCCGTCAATATTGTGGGTAGCTGGGGCCACTGCGGTTGGCCGGCGGCTTCTCCCGGCCCTGCGGCCCCTGCTCAGGAGCAGCGGGCTCGGGGGGCGCAGGAGGAGCGGGGGGCGCAGGAGGCGTGGGCGGGGCGGGAGGCTCCGGCGGCGCCGGGGGCGCTGGGGGCGCCGGCTGGCCGGACTGCTGTCCGCTCAGCCAAGCATAGGGGAAATCCTCCCCAGACACCTCAGCTGTCCCGCCGCCTCTACCCATGCTCCAGTCCCCCTGTGGGTCAGGAGAGCAACCCTTCCAGAAGTCATAGAACTTGGCCACACTGCCGGTGAGGTAGGGCAAGAGCCACAGGCTGATGATCCCCTCCACCAAGAGGATCACTCCAAAGGACAGCAGGATGGTCATGGACATGGCAGCGATGGTGAACACGCCGTTCCCTCCAGTCTGGATCAGCATGGCTGCTTGGGCCACCAGGATCCATCCCGCCACCAGCGCAATGACCAGGGCTGCGGCAATCATCAGCAGGTACCAGCCAATGAAGGACAGCTGCAGCACAAACAGCTGGCCCACGTTGCCCCGCATCAGCTCCTTGCTGCGCCGGATGGCCGTCAGCCCGTAGACCCCCTGATCCAGCAGCACATAGTCGGCCAGGGCATACCGCAGGCTGGCCCACACCAACCCCACCAGGTATCCCACCAGGCCCGCCAGGATCAGCAGCAGCCCCAGCACCTCCCCCACCGTACCCAGCCACTGGATCAACAGACCCGCCAGCAAGCCCACCACGGCAAAGCCCGCAATGAACAGCAGGTTCCACAGGAACACGAAGATCGCCGCCAGGATGCGAGTGAGCAGCACCCTGCCAATTTGGGGGAAGGCGCAGAAGATCATCCCTGGCCCTGGGTTCTGCCCCCGCACCATGGCCAGACAATAGCCCTGGTAGCCCACCCCCATCAGGCTCCTCCACAGATAAGTCACCAGGAAGATCACCAGGCTACCCAAGACTATGGCCACGATTATCTGGGGTCCGTTGCCCACGATCCACTCCCCCAGATGTTCCATGGCCTCATCCGTTGTCATCTCATAGTCCCACACCAGGGTTAAGAAGTACTCCATGAGGGCGCCCCACCAGTTCAAGGGGGCCAGCAGGCGTTGGAACAGGTAGGTTCCGGCGGACAGCACCACCAGGTACAGCAGGGTGATCCAGGCCGGTCTGGGCCGGGTCTGGCCCATGGCCTGCCTGACACTCTGTTTGAGCAGAGCCCGTTGATATTCCATGCGGACAAACACTCCCTTTTCTCCGTTTCTCTGCTCCCATTCTACCCCATCAGCAGGGAAAAAGCAATCACCTTTCCGGCCGCCCCCAGAAGCGTCCCCGGGAACAGAGGACGGCCCCGGCGGGGCATCCCCCGCCGGGGCCGGTCAGTCCTCCTCCTGAAGGCGGCGCTTGCGTGCCCGCCAGCCCGCTCGGCGGCCCGCCCACAGCCCCAAGGCGCTGGCGCCCAGCTCAAACAGGCGCTCAAAGCCCCAGATCACCGAGGGCGTGAGCATCAGGAACACCACGATGACCAGCCCCGACTGGAAGTCCAGCGGCGTGATCTCAAACAGGGCGCCGAAGCCCAGCACCGCCACCACGAAAGCTACCGACATAGAGCCCAACAGCAGCCAGCGCTTCCAGTCCATGGGACGGGAGATATAGTACAGCACCAGCAGCCCCACCTCCCCCATGATGACGGTGGCCAAGGTGGACAACGTGGCCCGCTCAAAGGTGAAGGCCATGGTAAACAGCTCGATGCCCACGATGAGCACGATATTGGTCAGCCCCCCCGGCAGGGCCCGGCGCAGCACGTTCTGCATGAACCGGCCCCGCACCATCTCATGGTTTGGCTCCAGGGCCAGCACGAAGGAGGGCACGCCGATGGTCACCGCGCTGATCATGGTGATCTGGATGGGCAGGAAGGGATAGGGGAAGCCAGCGAACAGCGTGATGAGCGACAGGAAGAAGGACAGGATGTTCTTCACCAGGTACAGCGCCGCCGAGCGCTGGATGTTGTTGATCACCCGCCGCCCCTCCTCCACCACATAGGGCAGGCAGGCGAAGTTGGAATTGAGCAGCACCAGCTGGGCCACTTGGCAGGCCGCCTCCGCGCCGGAGGCCATGGCGATGCCGCAGTCGGCGTCCTTCAGGGCCAACACGTCGTTGACCCCGTCCCCCGTCATGGCCACGGTGTGCCCCGCCTGTTGCAGGGCCTGCACCAGCTTGCGCTTCTGGTCTGGGGTGACCCGGCCGAACACGGTGTACTCCCGCACCGCCTGGGCATAGTCCTCCGGCTGGCGCAGCTCGGCCGCGTCCACAAAGCGCTCTGCCCCCTGGATGCCCGCCTGGCGGGCCACCTGGGACACCGTCTCCGGGTTGTCCCCCGAGATGACCTTGATGCGCACCCCCTGCTGGGCAAAGTAGCGGAAGGTGTCCGGCGCCTCGGGCCGGACGGGGTTGGCCAGCACCGCCAGGGCCACCGGGTCAATCACCCCGGACAGCCCCTGGGCCGTGGGCGGGGTGTGGCACCGGGCCAGCAGCAGCACTCGGCAGCCCTGGGCCTGATAGGGCGCCACCATGGGCTGAATCAGCTTGTACTCCCCGCCCAGGATAAACTCGGGCGCGCCCACCACATAGGATCCGTGGCCCCGGAAGACCACCGCCGACCACTTGTTGGCCGAGGTGAAGGGGACAATGCGCTCGGCCTGCCAGGGGGAGGACTTGGAAAAGCGCTGGGCCATGGCCCGGGCGGTGTCGTTGTCCGCGTCCATCACCCGGTAGTAGGCATTGAAGATGTCCTCCACCTTGCCAGCGGGGTAGTCCTCCTCGTCCAGGCACACCACCTCCCGCACCGACATCTCCGGCTGGGTGATGGTGCCCGTCTTGTCCACGCACAGCACATCCACCCGAGCCAGCGTCTCAATGGCGCTCATCTCGTGAACCAGGGTCTTGCGCTGGGCCAGGCGCATCACCGACACGGCCAGGGCCACGCTGGTCAGCAGATACAGCCCCTCTGGGATCATGCCGGTCAGGGCAGCCACCACCGAGGTCACTGAGGAAGAGAAGGTCCCCTCTTGCACCACAAACTCATTCCAGAACAGGGCCACCCCGATGGGGATCAGGGCAAACCCGATCACCCGGATCAGCCGGTCCAGCGACTGCATCATCTGGGACTTGCCCACCCCTTGGTCGGCCTTGGCCTTCAGGGCCAGGCGGGAGGCATAGCTCTCCGCCCCCACATGGTCCATCCGAGCCCGGCACTTGCCCGACACCACAAAGCTGCCCGACAGCAGCTGGTCCCCGGGGTTCTTGGTGATGGGATCGGCCTCGCCGGTGATCAGCGCCTCGTTCACCGTCACCTGGCCGGACATGACCGGCCCGTCGGCGGGGATCTGGTCTCCCGCCCCCAGCTCCACGATGTCCTCCCGCACCAGCTTGTGCAGCGGCACAGTGCCCAGCTGCCCATCCCGCAGCACCTTGACCCGGCCCTGGGCGATCAGGTTGAGCTTCTCCAGCGTGGCCCGGGAACGCAGCTGCTGCACGATGCCGATCAGCGAGTTGATGGCGGCCAGCACCAGGAAGAACATATCCCGGAAGTTGCCCGCCAGCACCAGCAGCACCGCCAGCACCACGAACACCAGGTTGAAGAAGGTCAGCGTGTTCTCCCGGACGATCTGCCGGGTGGATTTGGCGTTGGAGCTCACCGCCTCATTGCCGTAGCCGTTGGCCAGCAGCCGGGCGGCCTGGGCCGCGCTCAGCCCCTGCTTGGGGTCGGGGAAGCTCCGGTCTATCCGCTGGCGGGGGCTCTCCTGCTCCCCGCCGGCCGCCGGGCCGCTCCCCCCTGGTCGCCGGGCCAGCCGGCCCCGTCGGTTGGATTGTTGCGGATCCTGCGCCTGTCCCATTGGCGTCACCGTCCTTTCCCCTTGCCCCGCGCCTGCCTTACCCCAGCAGAGCCTCGGCCCATCTCTGCTCCTGGAATCCCACCAGTACCGTCCCCCGGCCCAGCAGCAGCGGCCGCTTGACCAGCATCCCGTCCGAGGCCAGCAGCGCCAGCTGCTCCTCCCGGCTCATGCTCCCCAGTTTGTCCTTCAGCCCCAAGGCTTTATACTTCTGGCCGCTGGTGTTGAAGAAACGGCGCAGCTCCAGGCCGCTCTCCTTGCTCCAGGCGTCCAGCTCCTCCCGGGTGGGGTTCTGCTCCCGGATGGGCCGGGTCTGGTAGTCCACCCCGTGCTCCTTCAACCAGCGCTCCGCCTTCTTGCAGGTGGAGCAGTTCTCATAGCAGATCAGTTCCAAGCCGATGGCTCCTTTCGTCCGTTTCCCCCAGCATACCACAAACTGTCCCCGGCGTAAAGCGGCAGCGGGAAACAAGCCCTTCCCCCGGTGGTGCGCCTTGCCTTCGGAACGCCTCAGAAGGCCGGAAGGGCCAGGGGTGAAAGCCCCCGGCCCAGTCTCTACCAGCGTGTCCAGCGCACCGTCACGGTGAACACCTCGTCCCGCAGCTCTGCGGACACCTGGTGGCCCATCTGCTCCACCAACGCCTTCACAATAGCCATGCCCAGACCCGTGTTCTGCCCTGAGCGGGTGCGGTCGGCGGTGTAGAAGCGGTCAAAGACATGGAAGGCGTCCTCGGCGGTCATCCCCTTGGCTCCATTGGAGAAGGCAGTCACCACCCGTCCATCCTCTGCCCAGGCCCGCACGGCCAGGTAATCCGACCCATGCTTGTAGGCGTTGGTCAGCAGGTTGGACAGCACCCGCACCACTCCGTTTCGATCCCCCCACACCGGGGGCAGCCCCTCCTGGATGGACACCTCCACCCCAATGCCCTGCCGGGCCAGCTGCTCATAGGCCATGGCCAGCTGATCCCCCAGCTCCCGGCCCAGATCCACCAGTTCCCGCTCCAGCTGCCATTGGCCCCCCTCGATGCGGGACAGGTCGTAGAAGGAGGTGATGAGGGTCTGGAGGATAGCCGCCCGGCCCCGGATGATCTGGAGGTACTCCGCCCGCTTGTCGGGGCTCAGCCCGTCCTCCTCCAACAGCTGGAGGTATCCCAGGATGGAGGTCAAGGGGGTGCGCAGATCGTGGGAGACGTCGGCGATCTGCCGGCGCAGATCCTGCTCTTTGCGGCGGTATTCCGCCGCCTCTGCCTGGCGCAGCTCCAGCAGCTCGTTGATGGTCTGGAACAGCTCCTCCGCCGCGCCGTTGGGGCAGGGCACCGTGAGCCGGGTGGTGGAGCTGCCCCGCATCTGCTCCTCCATCTGCCTCTTGCCCCGGCGCAGCCCCCGCTCCAAGCTGATCAGGTCGATCAGGAGGATGGCGCAGGCCACCGCCAAGATCCCGATGATCACACTCTGCATCTTCCCATCCCCCTCCCTGCCTCAGTCTCTTACCGGATCTCCTTGTGCCGGAAGCCCAGCAGGCCGATGGCGGTGAATCCCAGCCACCATGCTGCCCCCACCCCCCAGGCCAGAACGCACACCTCCCAGGTCGCTCTCGGGTTTGTCACCTCATCCAGGAGGACCGCCGGCATCAGCCTGTAAGCCCACTCCAGCAGCCCGCTGGCCGGGTTGCCGCCCCCCAGCCCGCCAAAGATCAGCGCCATCAAGGGCAGGCCATACAGGCAGGCCAGGGCCGTCATTCCCCCGGCCAAGTCGCTGGGGAGCAGGAAGTACATACAACAGCACAGGGCCTGGGCCGACAGCCACAGGGGCAGGGCGGCCAACAGCGTCCAACCTACCTGGGCCATGGCCTTGGCGTCCAGTACCGGATCGTGGCCCAGCAGCAACCAGCAGCCGGCCAGGTAATAGCCCAGCATCGCCCCGCACAGCATCAGGGACAGCCCCGTCTGGGCCAGCAGTTTGCCCCAATAGACCTGCCCTCGGCTCAGGCCGTAGGCTATCTCGTTCTTCAGCGTGCCGTTCTTGTTCTGGTTGGCAAACACCATGTCCCCGGTAAGCAAGGTGGCCGGTATCCCCAAGCTCAGCAGGCCGATCAGGTTGGTCCAGCCGGTGTGGAATCCCATCCCCGCCTGGTCCCCATGGAACAGAGCATAGCCCACGAACAGAAAGGTCTCCATCCCCAGTGCCACGGCCAGGGTGATCCAGAGGTATTTCCTCCGAACTACCTTATAGAATTCCGCCCGGAGGTAGTTGCGCATCCCCTCGCCCCCTTTTGGTCACAGTCCTGTGGAAAAATCTTCGCAACGTGCGCGACGCGCCCTCCGCGACGAATATGACATTCGTTTTGGGTAGGGGCGTGTACCGGGGCAACCACAACTGCCCGGCCTACAAGCGTGCGAACCGCGTCCTTTATGGTGCGTGCGCTGCCGCAACCGCGACGCTTCCATCGGAAAAGGCTTTGCCATGTTCCATCGCCTGGTCACCTGATCTCCCGTCTGCGGAAGGCCGCCAGACCGATGGCGGTAAACAGCACGAACCACACCACCCCGGCCAGCCACCCCTGCCGGATGCTTTCCAGGGCGGCGGTTGGATCCCCTCGCCACCAAGCGCTAAAGTCGAGCCCTAACTGGACCCGCGCCAGCACCTCCCGGGGCAGCCAACTATCCACAAAGCGATCGACCGCCAGGGCCAACTCTGCTCTGCTGGGCGCAACCACGGAGAAGAACCACACAATCACATCGTCCAGAAACTCCACCAGGAACACCAGCGCCCCCGCCGCAGCTATATCGTACCGGAACAGAAAGAACAGGCAGCAGGCTGCCGCCTGCACCCCCAGGAACAGGGGGAAGGCCACCGCCAGTTCATAGAGAAATTCCAGCAGGAAACGGGCCGTCAACTGATCATTGGGCACTCTGTCTATCAGCGGAAATCCCTCGTGGGGGAACAGGATCCAGCTCAGCCCCACCACCAACGCCACGGTGATCACACACAGCACCACCGACGTGACCACCTGGGCCATCAGCTTGCCCAGGTAGGTGCGGCTTCGGGGGATGCCGTAGGACACCTCGTTCTTCAGCGTCCCCCGACGGTACTGTCCGGCGAACACCAGATCACACACGATCAGGGTGGCCAGAAAGCCCAGGGGCAGCAGTTCGCTGCTCAGAGCCATCACCCCGTGGAAGGTCCAGGGGTCGTAGGTTCTTCTTAGGTTGACGGACACCATTATGGCCAGATAGCATACCACCAGCAGCGGGATGGCCAGCAGGATCAGCCGGGCATAGTTACGGTGAAACAGCTTGTAAAACTCCGCTTGGAGGTATCTTCCCATCTCCCATCACTCCCTTTTCACAGTGTCAGAACAAAAATGGAGATCACTTGATCTCCTTCTTTCGGAAGCCCAGGATCCCCAGAGCGGAGAAGCCCACCAGCCAGATGGCCCCCACGATCCAGGCCTGGCCGCAGAAGGCCCAGTCCTCCACGATTTCAGGGGCCCTGCCCAGCATCACCCCGGGCATATAGTTATAAATCGTCTCCAGCCCCTTCCCCAGAGGGTCGCCCGAGAGCAGCATAGCCACCAGGTTGATCACAGCACCTGCCTCAAACACACACAGACTGATCAGAGCCGCCCCCAAGTCGCTTTTCACCAAAAAATAGAACGCGTTGGTACAGGCCAGCACCCCCGTCCACAGCGGCAGGGCGGTGGCCAGGCAGTAGCCTACCATTTGGATGGCCACAATGTCCAGTTCAGGATCCCGATACAGCGCGAAGTAGCACAGCCCCAGGTAATACCCCAGCATGACGATCATGAACAGCATGGAGACGATCCACTCCACTGCCAGCTTGCCCAGGTAGATGCGACTGCGGGGAATGCCGAAGGACACCTCGTTTTTCAGGGTGGAGTGCTTGTATTGGCTGGCAAACACCATGTCGCAGATGATCACGCCGGCGTAGAATCCGGTGCCCAGCATCATGAGCAGCGTCCCCGTCCCGGCATAGAAATCCACACGGTTGCCGTTCACATTGGTGTAGGCCCAGCCAGCTGCCAGCAGCGTCTCCAACAGGAGCGTCACTCCCAGGGTGATCCAGGTGTACTTCCTGTGTATCACCTTGTACAGTTCCGCCCGGATATAGCTCATCATTGCTTCCCACCCCCGATCAGCTTCAGGAAGTAGGCCTCCAGGTCGGCGCTCTTCTGCTCCATGCCCAGCAGGGCCACCCCGCCGGAAGCCAGCGCCCCGGACACCTCCTGTGGCCGGTCTAGGTGGTCGTACAGCTCGATGACATTGCCGGGCAGCACCTCAAAGTTCTCGGTGCCCAGCTCGGTCTGAAGCAGCATAGCCGCCTTGGCCGCGTCGTTCACCGTCAGGCGCAGACAGGTGCGGCAGCGCTCATGCAGGGTTTGGGCGGAGATCTCCTCCAGCAACCCGCCCCGCTCCAGAAAGCCATAGCAGGTGGCTACGCTGGACAGCTCGGTGAGGATGTGGCTGGAGATGAGGATGGTGGTCTCCCGCTCCTGGTTGAGCCGGAGCAGCAGGGCGCGAAACTCTGCCACCCCCTCCGGGTCCAGGCCGTTGATGGGCTCGTCCAGGATGAGGAAGTCCGGGTGGTTCATCAGGGCCAAGGCCAGGCCCAGCCGCTGCTTCATGCCCAGGGAAAAGGACTTGAACTTCTTCTTGCCCGTGTCCCGCAGCCCCACCAGCTCCAGCACCTCGTCCACCGCCTGTTTCCCAGGGATGCCCCGTTGCAGACGATAGTACTCCAAATTTTCCTTGGCGGTAAGGAAGGGGGCAAAGGAGGGCACCTCAATCATGGCCCCTGTGCGCTGCCGGGCCTGGAGCAGCTCTCGCCCCGTCTGGCCAAACAACTCCAGCGCCCCCTCCGTGGGGATGGACTGGCCGGTAACCAGCCGCATCAGGGTGGTCTTGCCCGCCCCGTTGCGGCCCACCAGTCCGTAGATATCCCCCTTGCGCACTGTGAGGCTCACTCCGTCCAGCGCCAGGCTGCGCCCATAGCTGCGGCTGAGGTCGTGAGTCGCCAATACAGTCTCTGTCATATCGACTCCTACCTTTCCTTTCAGATGGCCCCAGTATAGGGGAAAAGTTTCAAAGGCCCTCAAAGAAAGTGTAAAGAAAGTCTTAATTCCCATCGCGCCGCTCTGGCGGGGGTGGGTTGGTCGGGATCCCCTTGGGATGGCCCCTCCCTCTCATCAGTCATCCCCAGACAGTTCCCCCATCTTGAAGCCAATGCCCCACACGGTCTTGATGTACTCTCGGCCAGGCCCAGTCTTTGCCAGCTTGGCACGCAGGTTGCTCACATGGACGTTCACCGTGTTCTCGTCCCCCATGAATGCCTCCCCCCACACAGACTCGTAGATCTGCGCCCGGGAGAAGGCCCGCTTTGGGTGCCCCATGAGCAGGGCCAGAATGGCGAATTCCCGGGTGGTGAGGGTCAGCTCCCGACCATCCACGCTGACCATATGATCCTCCCGGCTCAACCGCAGGGGTCCCCAGCTCAGCTCCCCACTCCCTTCGGCGGGGGAGAAGCGTCGGCTGCGCCGCAGATGGGCCTCCACCCGGGCCAGTATCTCCCGGTTGTCAAAGGGCTTGGTGATGTAATCATCCGCCCCCAGGGCCAGGGCCCGCACCCGGTCATCTACCGTCACCTTGGCCGACACCACCAGGATAGGCATGGTTCGTCCGGCCCGGATCCGGGTGATGAATTCCTCCCCAGTCAACCCGGGCAGCATGAGATCCAGCAGAACCAGATCATAGTTGTATTTCTCTGCCCACAGCATGGCCTCGCTGCCAGAAAAGGCCGCCCGGCAGTCATAGCCCGCCCCCTCCAGAATGGTACACAGCAGGCGGTTGATGTCAGCGTCGTCCTCCACCACGAGGATGTGGATGCTCTCCATGGGGTATCACCTCACCGTGCAGTATAGCACACCCCCCGGCCCCTTTCAATCGCGTGTCACAACTTCCCTCCACACGAGAAAAACCGGGCTCTCCCGCATGGGATAGCCCGGCCGGTTGGATACATTCGAGATGCCGAGCTTTCGTCCCGGCGTCTTTCCCCTTGATTCTCTGCCCAGCAAAGGAGCCGCGGGCATAAAAAGGCCGGGCCCGCTCCCGAATGGGAGAGGGCCCGGCTGGACGGGCAGGGCGTGAGGGCTGTGCCCTCTCGCCCTGCCCAGAACCTGGTCCAGCCTTACTCCAGCCCAGTCCAGGTCTCGTCATTCCCAACACCCTCGTGCCCGTGGGCATTGGTGGCCTCCACAACATCGTAGTAGGCCCAGTTGCTGGGGTCGTTGTCCGTGAAGCGCACCGCCAGGTTGCCCTCGTTGGCGTCAATCCACGCACGGTCCGCCACACGGCCCAGCATCCGGTTGGTGATGGCCGTCACCTCCGCACGGGTGATCGTCGCCTCCGGGGCAAACAGCTCCCCGTAGCCCTGGATCCACCCATAGCCAGTTGCGCCCAGCACCGCCTCATAGTACCAGTCCCCAGCGTCCACATCCGTGAACCGGTTCTCCGTATTAGAGGTCTGGCCGTTGGTGAACCGCATGGCAATCGCTGTGAACTCCGCACGGGTAATCGTCGCGTTCGGCGCGAACACCCCTTCGCCATACCCCTGGATGATCCCCAGGCTGGCCAGCGTGTTCACCGCCTGCGCATACCATGCATCCGCGGGCACGTCGTCAAACGATGTGGTGATCTCCACATTCTGCTCCAGCAGCAGGTTGTAGAACATCTGCGCCACTTCCGCACGGGTCATGTTCGCGCTGGGCGCAAACTCCGTGCCGTAGCCCCGCAGGTACGCGATGTGGTTCACCGTGTTCAGCCAATCGGACACGCCCGTGTCATCCGGGTTGGCCAGCTCGCCGTCGCCGCTGCCGCCTTCCTCCCGGAAGATCACTTCCACGCTCACGTTCCCCTGGATGTTCTCCAGCGTCACAGAGCTCACAGGGCCACGGCTCACGCCACCCACAATCACGTCCTCAATCACATAGCCTTCGTCCGGCGTGATGGTGATCGTCAGGTCATCGCCAGGCTGCACCGCTACGCTGCCAGAGGGATTGGTGCTGCCACCCACACCTGGGTTCACCGTCACGATGATCCCAGTCCCGATGTCACCGCCGCCGCCGATGTCACCGCCACCCGGGGGAGTTACAGGATCTTCGCCGCTACCATCCTCTTCCCATTGGGCTGTCAGCGTTACATCGCTGGTGGTGCTATAGGTGCTGCCAGTAATGAGGCTGCTGCCGTCGCTCCACCCCATGAAGGTATATCCATCCCGGGTGGGCGCTGCCGGCAGGGTGAAGGACACGCCGGACCGCACCGTCATGGGGCCATAAGCCCCCGTGTCCGTCCCACCGTTCAGGTTGAAGCTCACCGTTACCGTCGGCGGCGTATACGTCCACTCCGCGGTGAAGATCACATCCCCCTGCACCTCATAGCTTGCTCCTGCGCTATACAGCACATTGTCAAGGTTGTTTCTCCATCCCTGGAACACATAGTTCTCCCGGGTGGGCGCCGCCTGGAGCGTGATCTGCTCCCCAACCAGCGCCGAGTCGAACATATCCTCCTCGCCGTTGCCGTACACATACCGCACCGAAACGCTACGCTGCTCCACATCCGCTGTGCCGTCACCGTTCTCGTCCGCACCCCATACCGCGTAAAGGGTCACGTTCTGCGTCACGGTGTAGGCGCTGCCAGACGTGATCAGAATGTCACTCGGAGAGTCGTCATCCGCGGTAAAGACATAGCCTACCACTTGCGGATGGTCCGTCCATCCCATGAAGATGTGGGTGCCGTACGTCAAGTCGCCCTGGCCCGCTACCGTAATAGTCGAACCATATTGGGCTGTTTCCGCACTCGGCGCAGTACCGCTTCCGCCGTTACTGTCATAGGTCACCGTGAAGGTTTCACCCTCCAAGGCGTCCGGGATGTCGTTGTTGTTGCTGTCCGTCCCGTCAACCCACACTGCGTACACGTTGATTTCCACCAGGCCGGGCGCGAAGTAGACGTAGTCTGTCACCATCGGCATATTTGCGATGGCTTCCCCGCTGCCGCCATAGAACTCGCCGTTGTACGTCGGCGCTGTCAGCGTCCAGCCCATGAAATACATCCCCGTACGGCTGGGTTCCGGGTTCTGGATTAGCTCCACCCAGGTGCTGCTCGGATAGATCGTCGCATCCGTGGGCACATCGGTGGTTGTACCATTGCCATGGTACACCACCTGGCCGCCACGCTCATTCAGATCCGGCACCCCGTTCCCATTGGCGTCGATGGCCCACACCGGGTACAGCACCAGGTTCCCCGTCACCACCACATTCCACATCCGCTCCGGCAGGATGGAACCGTAGCCGTTCTGGTCGGTAACCTCCGTGCTCCACCCCATGAAAATCATCGGGTTTCCATCGGCGTCATTCCGGCTCATCGCGTGGAACACTCCACCGCTCTCTATACCACGGGCCAGCTCCAGATAGGTCCCGCCCAAAGCAGTCTCTTGGCTCGGCACATAGCTCGTCGCGCTGTCCGCAGTGTAGGAGATCGTGAAGCTGTGCTCCAGGATATCCGGGATTTCATTCCTGTTCGAATCCCGCACCCACACCGGGTACACCGCCGTGCTGTTGTCCATCGTGACCACATCACTGCCGCTGTCAAAGGTGACGCCAGGCACCGAGATGCTACTCACCCAGCCATCCTGGTTCTCCCAGTCATAGCTGCTCCAGTCATACCACTCGATGAAATCCGCAACGCTTGGGCTTGTTGTCGTACCAGAGTACTCCACATAAGCATCATAGATGCTGTTGCCATCGTTCACGATGCTCCAGTAGTTACCTGCTGTATAGGCAGTGCCGCCGCCGCGGTCATTCAGCCCGCTGTAATTCGTGCCCTTCACCAGGTCACTGGCCAAGAGGATAGCCTGGACAAAGTCTTCCATATCCCGTACGCTGGTGGTATCTACATCGTAGAAGCCGCTCGCCCACTCCACGGGAGACCAGCCCATAAAGAGCCACTCGCCGTTCACATCCACCGGCCTGCTCTCCAGATCCAGCTTCACTACCGCGCCATCCTCATAGCCGCTCTGGCCCGGATAATTCGGGTCCGAATGGTCATCATAGGTCGCGTTCTCCGGAATGCCGGTGTCCCCAGTAATTGTACCGATGTTATCGGCAAAGGGCATGCTGTCCGGATCCAGCTCACCGCCATTTTGCGCCAGCGTCACGCTGTTCATCGCATAATAGACGTAGTTGTCCCCGAATCTCCCTTCATTGGGATCCAGCAGATCCGGTACACGGTCCCGGTTCTCATCCTGGAACCACACCGCGTACAGTGTCGTGTCCGCATTGATCTCAATCGTGTTCACAATGTTCCCATTGTCGCAGAAGGGATAGACCCCTGCAGCCGCGCTCGTGGGGTTGGTTACAAAGTTCTCCTCCCACCGCTGGCTGTCGTCCGCGTCGTACATGCCGCCCAGTTCCCGCTGCGCAGTCCAGCCCGCGAAGTAGTACAGAGCCGTGCTGCTGGAGAACCACTGGTCCTGAAGCCCCATGTACAGCTGCTCCTGGCCAGCCGTGGGCGTCACCGCATACTCCGTGCCGGGAAGAATCCCCGTTACCGGGTTGGGCAGCGCGTCCTGTCCCGTGGCGAAGTCATAGGTCAGGTTGGCGTCATCTGCGTAGGTCAGGGTGTACCGGCCCAGATCAGTGTCCGGATCCCCATCCCCATCCAGGTCCGTACTCCACACCGCATACACGTCCAGGTCCGGCCCGAAGGTGTACGCGCCACTGCTCAGAGCCCGGGCTGGCATCCGATCCCCGTCGCCGTAGCTGTAGATCCCAGCGCTCGCCTGGTCTGTGGTCCAGTACAGGAACACCACGGTCACCGTGCTCCCATCATAGCTGCCCTGGAAGCCGGTCGTCGCCGCCGGCATCGTCTCCAGATCGTCATAGGTGGTGATCCGGTCACCCGCCACGTACTCATTGGGATGGCTTGGCATGGTAGCTGGGCTCCCGCCATCTGTCACTGACGCCACATCGTGGTAGTTCACCGTGAACTTCGTCTCCAGATAGTCCGGCGTCCCATCCCCGTTGCGATCCTCCGCCCACACCGCGTACAACGTCTCATCACTGCTGCCGCTCAGCGTGTAGCTGGACTGGCCGCGTTGGATTGCGCTGCCCAAATAGTGGGCCCCGTTATAGATGTAGAGTGGGTTGCTGGGTGGGGTCGCGCTACCGTCCAGAATCGTGTTGTACGGAGCTTGGTCATAGTTGTCCAGCGTGATAACATTGCCCACAACGCCGGTCTCATTCGTCCAGCCCACGAAGATATACCCATCCTCATGGGTGGGCACCGTGTTGGGGATGCCAACTGCCTCACCCGTCATCCCGCTCACACTGCTGGGCACCGAACTCGCATCCCCGCCGTTAGCGTCGAAGATCAACTGATGTGGTACCTCCATGATGTCCGCGATGCCATTTCCGTTCAGGTCATACCCAAACACCGCGTACACCTGCACGTCCTCCTCGATGAAGGTCACCTGCTCCACCAACCTGGGCTGCGTCCCAAAGTTAGCCGCGTAGATCGTCTCTCCAGGATCAGTCAACGACCAGCCCGCAAAGGCCACCGCAAACCTCGTGCCCGCCTGATAGTCCCAGTGATCCGTGGGCAGTTCCTCATCATCGTGCTCCATCAGATCCCGGAAGTAGATGTTCTGATCCACATAGTCAGTATCGTCATAGACTCCATTGAAGTCCCCGGTCTCGATCATATCGTCGTGCTGGGGTAGGTACTTTGTCTCACCGTTGGAGGTGTAGTTCACCCCAGACTCTGACGGATTCATCCCCATACGCATCGATACCGTACCGTAAGCGTACTCCGTGCCGTCTGTCAGCGCATACGCAGTGGTGAGCGTGGCTGTGTTGCTGGTGTCTCCCGCCACCGGCACCGTGGTGGGGTAGGTTACGCCGCTCTCGCCGGTGCCCAGGTTGTAACCCAGTTCATAGGCCGAGGGCACCCACACCCACACCTCACCGTAGTCGTTAGTCCCGTCGCCGTCCTCGTCCACACCCACGATGTAAGTGTCCTCTACACCGTAACTGGTGCTCCGGGTCACCGCGCCGGTGGCGCTGGGCAGCGTGTAAGTCACCTCGAAGATCTGCATCCCGATCCGCTCAGCGGGAATCCCCGTGATGTTTAGTCCCTGGGCCGCCGTGTTCTGCCGCACCATGTCCTGGGGCGGGGTGATGGTAGGCAGGGTGATGAAATCCCAGTTCTCATTGGTGTAATCTTGAGTTTCATTGTAACCGGTATTCTCAATCACCACGCCGCTGCCGTCCAGGATATACCGTCCATTGCTGTAGTTGGGCTGCGTCCACACGTGCTGGCCATTGGACCCGGTGATCGCAGCGCCCGAGCTGGTGTGCACGTTGCCTCCTACGATCACGATGGTGCCCGCGCTCACATTGCTGGTGCCAGCTGCTGCCGCGCCGCCGCCCAGACCGCTCAGGTTGTGCTCCTCTTCAAACGCCGGGTCTGCGTTGGCCGCCGTGATCGTGCCGCCCAGCACCTGGATGGTACCACATCCGCCGCCGGTACCTGTGTTGGTGCCGCCGCCGCCAATGGCAGAGCCGTACCCGTTGGACAGTACGTCGAAGTACCCGCCCTTGATCTGCGCTCGGGTCGGGCCGTCGCCGGCCGTGCCGCTCCCAGAGCCGCCACCGCCAATGCCAGCCCCGTAGCTGTGCTGGCCGGCAGACAGTCCATCGCCGCTGACGATCTCGAAGGAGCCGCCCTCAATCTGCAGCTGGGCCGCGCCGTTGCCGCCGTTGCCGCTCTGAGAGCCGCCGCCGCCGATCCCCGCGCCATACTGCCCGGAATAGACGTAGATCGATCTCGCACCCGTGGGGTTGGTCTCCAGGTTGATGGTAACGTTGCCGCCGGTTCCTCCGGCCCCACTCCCGCCCGAACCGCCGCCACCGATGCCTGCGCCGTAGGTTCCGCTGGTCACCGTAAAGCTGGGCTGAGAAATCCAGTTGAGGTTCCCAGCTGCGTCCAGCACAGGGGTGCCAGACGCATCCACCTCATACACGCCGGTCAGCAACAGGCTACCGCCGTCGCCACCGTCGACCGAGCCAGAGCCGCCGCCGCCGATGCCTGCGCCATAGCTATCACCAGTCAAACCAGTAACAGGCTCAATGGTGAAATCGCCACCGGTGATGGTCACACCGTAGTCTCCGGGTGTCGCCGCAGTGCCGCCGTTGCCTCCGGCACCCGAGCCGGAGCCGCCGCCGCCGATCCCCGCACCATACTGGTTCGTGTTGATGGTGAAGTCACCGCCGGTGATGGCCACGGTACCGCCGTTGCCGCCAGCGCCCGAGCCAGAGCCGCCACCGCCGATGCCTGCGCCGTACTGCCCAGAAGTGATGGTAAAGACACCGCCACCAATGTATAGGTTGCCGCCGTTGCCGCCCCCGGTGCTCTGGGAGCCGCCGCCACCGATACCTGCACCATAGGTGCTGGGGGTGACGTTGATGTCCATGGCTGCTACGCTTGATGTATCGCCGCTGATGTCAGTCAGTGTACCAAACCAGGTGTTACCGCCGGCACCAGGGTTGGCATTGGTGCCGCTGCCATAACCGCCACCGCCGCCGATGGCCGCACCGTACAGGGAAGAAATGGCGGTCAGACTGCCCCCAAAGATATAGGTGTTGGAACCGCCATCCTTACCGATAGCCCCGCCGATGGCCGCGCCATAGCCATAATTGCCCCAAGAATCCATATCATCATAGATAGACTGTGCGCTCGTACGGGTGCTTCCACTCCCTCTAGGATTGGACGTAGTATGTATATAATGAGTTTGATAGGCTCCAGCCACAGCAGTTACAGAGCCACCATACACCGTCAAATCAGTACCCGTCACAGCACTAGTCGTACTACTTGCGTTCGTCGGCGCAGAACTTATGGATGCATTACTCACAGCGTTGCCACCGATGGCGGCGGCATAGTGGCCGGAGTAGGTCTCGGTGGTACCCGAGTAAAAGGTCATCCGGCCGGAAATAGCTGCTCCTTGGCCCCAGTTCACCGCCAACACTGAGCCGTTACTCTCCGTCTTGTCTGGACGGCCGATACGCACCTCATGCCTGTTATTGTTATAAGCAAAGCCGATGGCCGCTCCAGCAGAACCAGCAGATCCCTCCGCAGTCACAGCTCCGTCGGTAATGGCGATATACATAGGGAAGTCAGTACTACCCGTGGCAGGCCCAGTACCACCATTCCCTCCCATGCCATAGTGCATCCCTAAGGTGTTGACCTCACCCCCATTGATGACGATGCCACGGATCCCTGGATCAGTCGAACTATAGTGACCGCCGTTTCCAATGCCGGCATAAGCATGAGTAATGTATCCACTGTACGCTTCCACAGTACCGCCGTCGATTTCCACATAACCCGCCGGGGTACTGGTACCAGCGCTACCAATAGCAGAGGAACACATACCCCCCCGGGCAAACAGGGAACCAGTAGAAGCATCAGTGATAATCAAGCTAGCAGAGGCATCAACTCCAATAGCATTATTGAAGCCACCACCACCATCCTGATGTGCACTATTCAGAGAAAGAATATTCTCGCCGTATAAAGTGATATAAGCATCTACATCCGACAGGATCAGTGGTGCCGCAGACGCAGATTTAGTTGTAGTGCTTATGCGTGTCGTATTTCCAGCAACAGATGCCGCCGCGCTATAGCGCGTAGCGTACCTGGCAGATGGTATATACGTCTCATAGTTCTCCGCAGTTGTACCAGGGATCGGCAAAATGATCGCATTATCTAAGATGATATCCACCCGGCGATTCGCTTCATCCCCGGTATTCTTTTGACTATTCCGAACTACTACTTGGTAGTTATAACTAGTACTGGTCGCATCTGTCATTGTAGTGCCAGTAATCCGAACTGTTTGCCGTCCCTGAAGCGCAGCAGCATCAATGAGAAATGTTTTCCCGGACAAAGAAACTGCATTATAAGTGTCGTTCGTCTCTGCACCAATCGACAGATTGATCTCCAATAAATTGCTATCCTCCGGCGTATACGTAAAATCCGCATACACCGTTACTTCTACGTTCACCGTGTCCCCAGCGGAGACATAGTCGGTGAAGTCTGGAATCGCATAGGTAGTACTATACTGACTAGTCTCACTCAGGGAAGTAGTCTGCACATCCCGCACTACGTTCGCCGCACCCTCACTATCCGTAATGGTGGCATAGGCCGCCACCACCAGATTGGTCAGCGTATACTTGTCATAGGGATCCACCGTAATGCTAATTGTATCCAAGGCGGACACATCCAGCACCCGCGCAACCCCATCTGGGGTCACTTCCGTTGTAGCCCAAGGATCCATGGGCGTAATGCCCTGGACAGAGTTCGGTCCTCCGTCGCTGATGGTCACCAAGGCTCGCATACCCACACTCTCATCCACCCGGGCGGATGCAGTGTAAGTTGCTCCGGCGGCAGTGTAATCTGTCTCGGAAGCCGCTCTTGCAGAGAGGGAAATAGCAGGTACCATGCCCAGCAATATCGCTGCTGCAACCTCGATGCTCAATACCCGTCTGCGAATGGACTTACTCATCGTCATAACCTCGCTCAATACCCGTCTGCGAATGGACTTACTCATCGTCATAACCTCCATGTATCGCTTCATCTCGTTCTGAAAATTTGCAGTTAGAGCGCTTAACTGGGGTCAACACCGCTTGAAGTCTCCATCTAAACTCAGCTTGTTTACCTGTGCATCCCGCGCTTCTTCTTGATCTTCTGTGCTGCTACGAAATTGCATGGTTCTTTCAAGTAGTCAGGGCGGACGCGCCAGAGGGCGCGCCCGCCCTGATATTCAGAGCTGCTTGTTCCCGGGACCTTACTGTCCCTGGACGTAGCGGGTGATGAAGGTAGCCATCTCCGCACGAGTCGCCGTGCCCTGGGGAGAGAGCTGTCCATCGCCGCGGCCCTGCACCAAACCTTCTGCAATCGCCCAAGCAACCATCTCTTGCGTGTAGCCGCTGACCTGATTCGCATCCACATAATCGTTCAGATCAGCACGGGCCGTGGTATCTACACCCTTGAACCGGGCATAGCGGTATAGGATAACCATCAGGTCCTCCCGGGTGATATTGTCCGTGGGCAGGAAGCTGCCGTCAGAATATCCCATGACCAAGCCGTTTTCGCTGGCCCAAGCCACCGCACTGGCATACCACTCACTGGTAGGCACATCGGTAAAGCTGTTGCTACCGCTCACCGACGGACGCCCCTCCATATTGTAGAGGATCTGCACCATATGGGCGCGAGTGAGCAGATCATTCGGGCCAAAGACAGTGTCGCTGATCCCGTTCATGTAGCCGTTCTCGGTCACGAACTGGATATAGCTATAGTACCATTCGTTGGAGGGCACATCAACAAAGGGCAGAGTTGGCTCAGGATCCACCTCAGTGTTCTCCTCCCACTGAGCGGTGAGGGTCACCGCACCTCTCACCGTATAGGTACTCCCAGTGATGACAGTGGTTCCATCGCTCCAACCGATGAAGGTGTACCCCTCCCGGGTGGGTGCAGCAGGTAGAGTGATGCTAGAACCGACAAGCACGGTCATAGTATTGTAGTTTCCAGTACCAGAGCCACCGTTGAGGTTAAAACTCACCGTCACATTGGTACCGCCGGTGCCACCACCGCCGCCACCCGGCCCCACAGGTGGGTTGGTGCTGCTGGGCGTCATGACGATGTTGCCCACAGCCGTATTCTCACCGGAAATGCTCACGGTCGTGCTGTTGTTATCCTCATAGCTGGTGCCACCGGAGACCTTGACTGTATAGCTACCATTACCCACAGTGGCAGTGAAGTTGCCGCTGCCATCGGTAACCGCGGTGTCCACAATGGATCCAGTGGCATCATCCACCACATCCACCGTCAGTCCCGGCAGGCCATTGCCGCGGTCGTCCACCACGGTTCCAGTCAGCGCGTATCCACTCTGCAGCGTCACATCCTGGCCAGTTACGTTACTATGCATCACCGAAACCGGCCTAGACACAGGCAGATAGCCAGACGCCTGCACCTGCAATGTATAGTTTCCAGCGGTCAGGTTGCCGATCGTATATGCGCCGTTCGCATTGGTCGTGAAATTCTGGCCGTTCAGCGTGACAGTGGCGTTGGAAACCGGGTTGCCCGCAGATTCCCGCACGGTACCGCTGACGGAGTACCGGGTATGGCTATCCGTCACTTGGACGTTCAGGGTGATGGTGCGGGTATCTCCGTCTCCTTCAGCCCGCACCGTTGCACTCACGGTAGTGCTGCCCGCGCCCACAGGCAACAAGCGGAGATAGCTGGATGATTCTCCAGAACCAGTGTTCTCCGTCTCCACCAGTGCCGTCACAACATTGGGATCACCCGATGTGACAGAGGTGATAAGGGCCTGGCCGCTGCTACTATTGTTCCAATTCTCATACCATGCGTAGATGCTCCGGGCAGGGTCACCGGCATCCAACTGCAACGGATCCTGGATCTGAGTTCCGGTTCGATCACTGGCGAAGTAATAGGTATAGAACTGAGCATCAGGATCGCTAGTCTGACTGATATAGGCCCAGAAGCGCTCCACAAGCGTCCCTGTAGTCGGCGACAGACTGGCATCCTCATAATTGCAGGTTGCCGTATAGACTACCATGCCCTCCGTGCCATTGGCGCTGTTGGCGCTCAGATAGCCGGTGCTTGCATCCAACTCAATGGTCAGTCCATCGTCGTCAGCCTGCTGGCGTCTCCAACCGTCAATCGGCGCAGTGACAAGGATGGGATTAAGCCCACTGCTATCCACGTAGATCAGATTCCAAACTAGACGGATGGGATCACCGTTCGCCAACATATATTGCTGATTGGTGTGACTCGTAGTGATACTCAGCCGGCTATTGGTCGTATCAAGGCGAGAGGACAGCAAGGTAAGATTCACTTGAGCCAGCAGATCAGCTCCTTCATAGATATGTACCACAGTGTTGCCTGCCGTGTTTGTCTCCATCGTCGCCAGGCCGATGGACAGGCGATCTGTATTCAAGTAGGAGGTAGTACTGCTTTGCTCGGTGTAGGTCAGGCCACCCTCGTAGCTAATCCCCGCTTCCTCCACCAACGCCCGTACGTCAATGCTCTGTCCGTAACGGAGGCTGAGGTTCCCAAGCTGCTGGGCCCTCACTTCGATGATCACCGAACGATAACCTCCCACAATGGGAGCCGTCGCACCATCCTTGTTGATCGTCCACAACCGGATCTCATAGGTGCCAGCCGGAGTCAGGCCGCTGATCTCCAGTGTGTTCGTTGCGCGCTTATAGCTCACATCAGCAGTTACCGGTACATTGTCCCGATACACCGCCACCTGGAGTTGGTTGGCGCCACTACCTAGCACGCTCTCGGTTTCGCCGGAGAACATCGTGGGATTGACCCGGTAGTTCCCAGAGTCGCTAGAGACCACGTACTGGATCCCCATCTCCACTGTATCGCCCACTTCCAGCGTCGTATTGTCCGAAGTGGTTACGATATCTACCACATTGCTATTGCCTACGTCTTGAGCGTGAGTGATCCCAGCCACATAAGTGTTGGTAGTGGCAATGCCTGCATACTGGGTAGCGCTGCTGGCGTTCAACTGCACCTGTGCCGGGTTAAGTGTCACAGTATAGGGATTGCCCTCGTTTCGGCTGAGAATGGTCATCTCCAAATAGATACACCCATTCTCATCCACCAGCTGTTGCCACTCCACAATGGCCCCATCATTCGAAAACGTCAGGGCGTTGCTGCGCAAAGTGAAGTCGGCATTACGTAGGAAGGAGAGGGAGGGATGTGCCCCACTGACCACGTCCTCATAACTGATGGAAGCAGGCACATCAGTCCAGGTCTCATCCAGGGTAAACGTCCCGTCCATAGCCACAGGGTAGAGACGATAGGTCTCGTTCTGCGCATACTCCACGACAATATCAGTGTTAGTGGTACTGCCGTCTCCTGGGCTTTGACTGGCTACCTGAGTTGTTCCGTCGGTTGCTACCAGATAGAAGCCGTCCACGTCAGGCTGGCTAATCACAACGTCAAAGGTATAATCGTTCATCGACGTCGACAGGGAGGAGCCAGAAGGGGCGTGACCCAAAAGGATGCTCCCCGTTTTGCCGTTGATGGTGTAGGTATACTCTACCACCATGGTGGCGGTCCCCTGCTGCGTCAGCAGGGCACTCAACTCCGTTACATCCACGCTGCCAGTGCCCCCTTGCTGCACCAGCGCCACCTGAGCATTCAATCCGCCGCTATTGGTTGCGTTGCCCGCGGCGGGCACAGCAGTCCCAGCCGCCGGGGCAGTAGCTGCCGCCCCATCACTCGTCAGATAACCAGCCACAAAGTCGATGATATCACCTTGTTGGCCGTTCACCGTGCCGTTGATAGGCACAACCGTGGAAGTCGTCCCATAGGCCAGAGAGGTACCCACTGCGATAGCAGCCATCACCTGAACATTGGCTACAATATCCGCAAGGCCATTCTGGATAAAGTGACGGTGACCGTCCCGCAGCGCCTCGGCCGTCAGCGCCCCCTGTAGCCCACTCATCAGCTCTACGGTCAACGTCTGCTCACTCAGCACAGCCGCATTCTCTGCATACAGATCCACCCTGCCCTCTACCTTGGCAAGATTCAGCGCCGGCGTCGAGGAGCCCGACACAGTCGAAGACGTTACTACTACATTATCGGTGTCAATCACATAGTCCCACCAAGACACTCCTGCGCCGTAGAACTGCGCGTTGCTAAACGCATATACAGGATACACCCTGGACTGCGCCCCACGGCCCAAAGGAACCTGAAATAGATTATTTGCCTGTAGCTGGCCTACTTCGTCAGGATAGGCCGCAGCCAAAACCCCGGCACCCCCCTCAGTATTGGGGGTATAGAGATTATGCAACGTGTCCTCAAGCACCAGGTGGATACCCACGATTTGAGAGGGCGCCAGACGCAGATTCAGCGTATCCGTGGCCTGCCCGTAGCTCAAGGTAATCGCTCCGCTCTGCCCCACATTCGCATCCGCCAAACCACCATCACTAGTGGCAACAATGGGCAATTCTTGAGAGCCCACCGTCGTTGCCTCATCAAAGGAGAAATAGCCACTCCCAGAAGAGACGGTGGACATGTCCAGAGCGGTGACAACCCGGCCAGCCGCATCTACAATCTCCGTATCCCATTCGCCAGTCTGAATCTCATGGTCCGCAGAAGCTGTATTGTGATTGGTCACGGCCACCACTGTAACTGTCGTATCGGTACCGATGGAGATCTCCAGCGCCTCGTTCAGCACGTTCAGGCGATACAAATCGCCGGATTCCGCCTCTGTCTCTGCCTCCAGGGCCTCGGAATAAGTCGTGTAACTGCCAAGGCTATACCCCTCGGGAACGAAGATGAAGTCCACGACCTCCTCTTCAATCACCCGGATGGTCAGCGGCAAAACCACGGACGCACTTGCCGCAATCAGGGCAACCTGCCCCTCTCCCGCCGTATCGGCCGCAGCATTTGCCTGCAGATACAGCCCCTGAGTGTAGGCATCGCTGTTGGGCACCTTTCGGGCGCTGACACCGGTCAAACCGGTTAGCTCCGCACTGCTACTATTATCCGGAAGCACATCATCCAAACCAGCTCCGGCCACATAGTCATACCAGTCGATCAACGTGCTGCCAACCGAACTGCCCAGCACGCAACGGACGCCGTCCTCACTATAATAGGCAGCCGCCACCAGGGTCACAGAATCCCCCTGAACCATCTCCAGCGCATCGAATCCGGTCTCCACCGCATACCCAGCACCGGAGCGCACAAAGCGGGCCACCGGCTCACCATACTCGCCAGCGACAATATTGGCCGACAATTCACTCTGGGTGAGGTCAATCTCGGGATAGCCGCTGGTGCCATTCGCGAGTGTGCCGGGGATAGCATAGAACTCGTAGCCCAAGGCATCTCGATCGTTGGTGATCACATTGATCTCCAACGTCACTTGCCTGTCATAGGCCACATCAAACGTGCCATCCACGGTGTTGTTATCCACCCACACCCGGATACTTTCAGCCCCAGTTGTCATCGTCTTCGCGGTGAACACAACACCCAGCGCATCCACCATCGCGCTACTGTTATTAGGATCGGGCACAGACACCGTCACCAGCTTATAACTTACACTGGATGGCTCGGTCCCATTGGTCCCATTGTCCACAACGACCTGGTCCCCGTACTCCGGAGAGATATACCGCATCTCAGTATAGTCATACAGCAAATAGACCGTCTCATCCACATACGGGGCACTCGCACCCAGCACATTATCCCGAGACAGGGAAGAGATCGGAGCTCCCGCCAGAATGTATACCTCGCCGCTTTCCGTACGGGTATCCGTCGTCAGGTTGGTCACAGCATTGTTGGCATACTCCCGCAATTGCAGGCTGGTGACGGCATCATTCTGATTCACCGTCAACTCGCCAGCCCCCACCAACACACCATCGTAATAAACCTGGACGGTACCGCTGTTGGCGTTTGGCCCGATGTGGGCGTTAAAGGTCAGCCCCTGCGCAGTCAGAGCCAGATCGGAAAATTCCACATACGAGTTGCCGGTATATGTCACCGTATAGTTGCTCAGCTGACCAGGAGGCACAGTACGCGCACCATCCTCCGTCACATACCCCAGGGTATACGCCACATCGCTGCCCCAAGTGGCGGTAGCCTGATCGGGATCCAGCGTCAGGAAGCCATCGCGCTGGACGTTCACCGGCACGTCCACCTCCAGCCGGGCCATCGGGCTGACAGCCCCAGCTGGGAAGACGCCATAAGTCCAGTTCTCATCGTAGTGGTTGTAGTCCACATGTGCCACCTCAAAAGATAGGTGGAAGATGTGCTCGCCAATGGACAGCTGGCTCATAAACGCCCAGTCGAACTCATAGTCCAGACTGTCAATGCTCCGCACATAAGTACTACCGTCCACGGTAATGGTACCGGACACAGTGCCGGCACCATCCAAATCCAGCATACTCTCAACCAGACGAGTGCTGGAAGTTGTCGTCTGCTTGTGCAGCACGTTCAGAAGATCTCGCAGCGCCAAGCTGCCATCATTCGCGCTCTGACGATAGGCCACGGATCCGGCCGCCTCCACCCAGGCGCTTCCATTCCCGGCAGCATTCGGATACCCGCCGTCAAAGGTCTCATCTGCCAAGACGTAGATATCGCCAGCCTCTTGACGCGAACCCGTCAGTTCATTCACATAAGTCGTATCCGCGAACCAGACGTTGGTTCCCGTCAGGTCCACCCGCTCCAGATTGGGGTACAACTCCCTAAGCTCATCCCCAATCCGAATCGCTCCCATAACCGCAGTGTTATAAGAGAAGTCCAGATATGCCACATCCGCAGCGGAAGTTGTGTTCGCTGGATCGGGGATTCTCCCCGCGTCAATCATCTGCTCCAGCGCTGTCACCACAGTCTTGTTGGTGACAGCATTCAGCGCCGGATACTTGCTGCCTGTGCTGCCAGAGCTGCCGGCGGCCACCACAGGGGCAACCACAACCAGGCTTGCCACCATGGACACGCTCAGCAGCCACGACACAAGGCGCGTAAAACGTCTGTTCCTCGTCATAGGTTTCGTATCCCTCCAATGAAGTCATACTTACATGTGGCCCAGGCCCGCCTCCCGCGTACACCGCGCCACTTAGATCCTCGTCCACTCTCATCTGCCCGGGCCGTGCCCTCAGGGGTTTACCCGTCCGGGTCAACTGGTATCAGGCTGTTCCGTCTCACATCGCTTTGCCCTCCTGGCCGCCATCCCCCTCCGGCCACGCCGGCGGCGGGAAGACGACCTACACAATGCGTCGCTGTCGGGTCTGACCCACGCGCTGCTCTGATGATGGTTTGGAAGTCCGGCTCCTGGCATATCCATACCCCCTCTCACAAACGGCGGCGACCCCGCTCCAGTCCCACCGTAACCGCTATCCGGCGGCCCACAGCGGGCGGCTTCCGCCCCGGTGAAGAGGCGTGGGCAAACCAGCTCGACATCTTTCTTGATTGCCATTGTAACAGAAGATTCCACAAAGCAAATCTTTGTATCAAATACATTTAAACTTTGTTGCATAGTTGTATAATAGTATAGCCTTTTCACCACGATTCAAGGATTTCTTTTTGTCCATATTTTTTGTTGGAAATTGTTGTATTTTATTTAGGAGCAGACTATACTTGGTATCTCCATACTTGTTTTGTTGGAAATTGTTGTATTTTATTTAGGAGCAGACTATACTTGGTATCTCCATACTTGTCCCCGGAAATTTTGAGGGATTCACAATAGACGGAGAGTTGAGCATTCTATTTCCGGAGAACGATCAGCCCCTTTACACCTGAACCACTCAATTTGCGGACTTGCTGGATGACTGTCCTTTTGATAGGTATTACGGACAGTTCTGTGGAGACTCTCACGCTCATTCAAAGCTATCTACCCGACGCCGTCATTCTTAATCTAGAACTCCATTTAGGGGGTGGAAGTTGATTAATCCCACTCCAGGAACTAAAACCACGCCATCCCCTTCGCACACGATATGATTACCACTGACAATCCCAGTCTAGTTACTCACGAATCCCCCCGTCAGCCTTGGGCAGATTTTATCCTCTCTAAGCATTAACAGGATTACACGCCCGAAGATGCGAGGGGTGCGCAAAAAAGTGCTTCAGGTCGGGCGGAGCGCTTCCCATAAATAGTCGCACTGCCCCCTTGGACTTGGAGGGATGTGTTTGACTAATTCAGATACGCAGAGAGTAGAAGTTTTCATCACTCGCTCAAATATCCTCTGTTCTTAAACAAGCACAAACTGCTCTGCGTGGCCAATACCTTCTATCAGAGACCGGGCGGTGTGTTCGTGATACCAGTCACAGCACTAAAGTAATGACGCTTAAACGCATTCACATGGTCGTGGTCCAACCAATCCGCACTGCTCTGCTAAGGTTCAAAAAAAACGGGCTCTCCACTGCTGCCCCAGACTGTTTCTCCCCTTGCTTTGTCCCTTATTCAATCCCGCAAACCTTCGTCAATACTAGTTTTCGCCTTCTCTTCTCCCGCTTTATCCGTTCTGGAAGGTGCAAACAGGAGGAGATGTCACTCCAGCCAAAAACACCCCTATATGGATCGCCAAACCTCAAAAAATGTCTAAATACAACGTCTCATTCGTACTATCTTTTTGAACCACAAGGGCATTGCCCTTTCGGCTGATGAGTCCCTCGTCATTCTCAACAATATGAACCAGCCACAATAAAGATGCCATGTGAGCACAAGCGGACCCGCTCTGAATGGACAGCTTGGGCCAGTCCACCTTTCACGGCCCTCATCATCTGCTGCAGGCCCGCTCCTGCCAAAGTCCATATCCTGCGAGGTACCCATGGCAGTGTATCCCCCTGCGGTCCGCTTCATCCAAAAGGTTTTGCGTCTCCTATGGGGGAATATTCATCCTCGGCAAAGAAAGCCCGCGGCCAGCAACCGGGTTGGAAGAAGCCCACTCAGCGCCGCCCTGTCCCCCCTGCAGCTTCCCCGTCGACCCGGCTCAACATAGCCGTTCCACTTCTCTATAGCAGCCTCAGGTCCCGTACCCCCTTACCGGAATCTCTATTTCCTATTCCGGTTGCAAATGCTTCTTTGCGTCGCAATGGTGAAAAGCGTATCGGCAAGCTGCGTCAGCGTCACGCCCAGCAGGTTCAGCTCATCCTCGGTCAGCTTGCAAGCAAGCGCATTGGCCAGGGCAGTAATGGAAGCTGTCAGTTCACACGAATTCACGAGCCCCACCTCCATACCATTTATATTGGATATAGGGCCAAAATGTGCACCCTTACCGCCGCTTTCATCACGATTTCAACGTCTGGGCGTTAATCCTTGTTGTCGCTTTTTCCATAAAGCACAAATTTCAGGTTCCGATCGCAGAGCGCCAGAAAAACATCCTGCGGAGAGTGAATGTGCTGCTGCTTTAGCTGCTTATCCAGCCAGGTCAAATCCAGTCCCATGCGTTTCAGGTTGTCCTCCAGGATCCGGCCATCCATGATGATTTCTGTGAACAGCAATTCCTGTTCCGGGGCCAAATTCATATCGTTGGGCGTGGCAGGGCGCTGGCTGCTTACCGGAAGGATTGTCAGTCTCCCATTATATTCAAAAACAGCGGTTTGGATGCTCGTCAGGTCAAAGTATCCTTGCTGTCTGCACATCACCATGAACTCGCTCAGATCCAGCTTGGCCTTTTTTAGATTTTCACGGTACAGCTTCCCTTGATCCATGAGAATGGTGGGTGTGCCGTTGAGGTACTTGCGTGTTCTCGGAAATTGATTGGAAATGACGCTCAGCAGCAGCGTTACACCACCGTATATCACCATGGCGGTAAACGGCTTCCAGGGTTCCTCTAACTCTGTGGCCATTTCGGCCGCAATGGATCCAATGGTAATTCCCGTAATATAATCAAAAAAATCCAGTTGGGCAATTTGTTTGTGTCCAATGAACTTGGCCACCAGAAATAGCGCGCCAAATGACGCCAGCGTGGTCAGGCAAAGTGCCAGAAAGTTCATACGTCAACCCCCCTTCCCCTATATTCTGGCCCAAATGCCAGCAGGCATACACAAATAGACTGCGCCCTGCTTCACCCCGCAGTACACCCCGGCCTTTGCGGCCACATAGGATAGTACCGGCTACGGAAAGGAGCCGTGTGACATGAAATTTCATCCCACCCATACTGCCGATAAAAGGGCCTTTCATTCGTCCCGCAAAACCCGGTTTAGGCTATGTCCCAGCTCAGGGCACAAAAAAAGGAGACGTCCCCTTGAGCGGCATACCCATTTTCAAAGCATATATCTATACACGTACATGCCACCATGCCACGACAAGTCTTTCCCACTCTACAAACACATCGGAAGTCGTAAACTCTTTTGCAAATTCAGCCACACTAAAAAGGATCACAGAAAGAACACCATAGCATAGAACGACCATGACTAATGTTTTAAGCTTCTTCTCTACATCACATCCCTAAACAAGGAGTGTCATCCCCCTTCTGATTTAATATCACCAGTATATAACATTTTGTTTTGCCGATCAAGATAACAAAATGTTTTATCTATACTTTTTGTGTAAAACCTATTACCTCGAAAGGAGTTATGCAGAAATGTATCGAAGAATACGCGATATGAGGGAGGACGCAGATTTATTGCAAAAGGATGTTGCCGACTACCTTCAATGTACGCAAGTCAGTTACTCCCACTACGAACTTGGCAAGCGGGATATTCCGACAGATGTACTGATTAGATTAGCCTCTTTCTACCAGACAAGCACTGACTACCTGCTGGGCCTTACAGATGTGAAACAGCCTTATCCGAAAACAAAGGTATAAAAAGAGAGAACACTTTTTCGTCATTGGAAAAAATGTCCTTTCCATTCAACTTTTCTAATCAGTTCTTTGGTGGTGTGCCGAACAAGGGTAGGACAGCCTTTCGTCTTAATATGCCTGCGGACGATGCTTACGCTCCGGCCCATGCATCTTGCCACTTTCACCGCATTACCTAACTCGTTGTAAAGCCTGTGCATCTGTTCAAACGCGGCAGACGTTACTCTTGCTGCTCCCATGGAGGAGCGAAAAAGCCTACTCCAAGTCATACGGGCAGACTCCAAAAGCAGTTTGAAGCGGCTCAAGCCGCCTATGATGAGGGGCAGACCGTTTTGAGCAGTTCAGCGGTGGCTGGACATCTAACCTTTGCCGCATAAACAGAAATCCGCTTCCTTGCGGAAACGGATTTCTGACTTGTGCCTCTCATGGTGGAGATAAGCGGGATCGAACCGCTGACC
>CALXDM010000011.1 GCA_944387065.1 uncultured Oscillospiraceae bacterium | reverse complement strand
GAAACCAACGCACCCATTTCCAACATCAAAAAGTTCGGCAACATCGACGCTTTCTGGCAGTTGGTACGCAAATACACGGGGTACCTATACGAAGAAGAAAATCCCCTGGGCCTTTTTGCAGCTCATGTACTGCTGACTGCCCTATCCCAGACCATGAGCGCCAGTGTGTTCAAGGGACTGGAGCGGTTCCTCTCTGAGTCCAATAAGGCCTACTGCTACAGCATGGTCCATGAGTGGCAGAATCGGGAGGACCACTCCGCTCTGCTGGAGCTTTGCCGCAGTGTGGAGCAGGAACTGCAGCTCTCCACCCGTTTTGATAAGCAGGAGATCGAAACCCTGCTCACGGGGGATATCTTCCCCGCCATCCATGAGAGCATCCTGAAGCGATTTTATGACGAGATCGCCGGCCAGCTGGTGAAAACTGACCTGCTACTGAAAACAGTGGAGAACCGCCGCACCTCCGGCTGGTATGAGATGTTTTCTGATTACTATGAGTGCCTCTACCATGTGGCCCGGATGCAAAACTTTTATCAGGAGAACGCAGGCGGGTTCCATATTGTGGAGCCGAAAGAAATCTGGAAATTTTATACCGAGCAGGGCTACCAGATGGACAGCGATTACCGCCAGTTCCACCTTCATTTTGGAAATTCCCTGAAGGACAGCAACGCCGTACTGGAGGACAAGCTGAAGCACACCGCCGAGTATGTGGAGTCGCTCTACAAGAACTGGTTCCTCGCAGGATTGACTTCCTGCTGGACCAACGCCGTTTCTGATGATCTTGCCGCTCTGGGCTATGTGTCTGAGATCCGAAGACAGCGGGATTTCTATGCCCACTATGTCCGCCCCTTGGCAGAAAAAACGACCCGTGCCTTTGTCATCATCTCCGACGCCCTGCGCTATGAGGTGGCAGCGGAACTCAGCGAAACGCTGGTTCGCTCCACCAAGGGTACGGCAAAACTGGAATCTATGCAGGCGGTTTTCCCCTCCATCACCAAGTTCGGTATGGCCGCGCTGCTTCCTGCCCAGCGGTTGGGCGTAGATGAAGATATGGAGGTTCTGGCGGACGGTATGCCCACCCGCTCCACGGCGGAGAGGGAGAAGATCCTTTGTGCCACAAATCCGAAAAGTGTTGCCGTCCAGTATACCGATGTCCTGAACATGAAGCGGGCGGAACGCCGGGAACTGGTCAGCGGCAAGGATGTGGTCTACATCTACCACAACACCATTGACGTCATCGGCGACAAGCCTGTTACCGAACAGAAGGTCTTTGAAGCCTGCGAGGACACGGTTCAGGAACTCTCCAATCTGCTTCGTATCGTCGTCAACGATATGCAGGGCACCGATGTTTTCATCACAGCAGATCACGGATTCCTCTACACATACAGTCCCCTTTCCGAAAGCGACAAGCTCAGCAGGGATGCTTTTAATGGACCAATTTTTGAACTGGGACGACGCTATGGGCTGACAGCCCCTGATACAACCGCCAGTTACCTGCTCCCGATCCAACTTTCCGGGCTGCTGGATGGAACACCGATCAAGGGATACGCTCCACAAGACTCCACCCGCATCAAGGTCAAAGGCGGCGGCGAGAACTATGTTCACGGTGGAATCAGCCTGCAGGAGATGATGGTTCCGGTCATCGTCTTTAAGAACCTGAGAACCAGTAGCAAACAGTTTGTGGAGCTCTCCAATGCGCAGGTGGGACTGCTCAGTGAGAGCCGGAAGGTCACGAATCTCATCTTCTCTCTGGACTTTTTCCAAAAGCAGCCTGTCAGCGATAAGGTACAGCCCTGTACTTATACGGTTTATATGACGGATGATGAGGACAAGGTTGTCAGCGACCGTCAGACCATCATTGCTGACCGTACCAGCGGCAACGCCTCTGAGCGGGTGTTCCGTGTGCACTTTAATCTCAAGGCGGGCAGTTACGACCGGAATAAACTCTATCGGCTGGTGATCACCAACGGGACGGATGTGCCGGAGGAGATTGAATTCTATATCGACATCGCAATGGCCGACGATTTCGGTTTTGATTTGTAAGGAGAGGCACCATGGAAGAATGGAAATTGGACAACGAAACAGATGACGCCAACATGGTCATCGACCAAAAATTGCGGCAATACTTTGATGGCCGGATCGTCCGAAAGGATTTGACCAAGTCCATCAAAGAGGGGGCAAATGTCCCCGTCTATGTGCTGGAGTTTCTCCTCGGACAATACTGCAGTTCGGATGACGAGGATATCATCAAAAAGGGCGTTCAGAATGTGAAGCGTATCCTGTCCGATAATTTTGTGCGTCCGGACGAGTCTCAAAAGGTGCTCTCCATACTGCGTGAACGGGGCAGTTTTACGGTGATCGACCGGCTCACGGTCAAACTGAACATCAAATATGACCGCTATGAGGCTGACTTCTCTAATCTTGGGATTAAGAACATCCCGATTGCAGCAGGGTATGTATCGCAGTATGACCGGCTGCTCTGTGGTGGGATCTGGTGTATCGTGCAGCTGGATTATGAATTTTGCGAAGAGGACAAGCATAACTCACCCATTCAGATCCGGAAGGTCACTCCGATCCAGATGCCTCACATTGATCTGGCTGAGATCAAGCAGGGACGGAAACATTTTACCAAGGAAGAGTGGATCACCATCTTGCTCCGCTCGACCGGTATGGAGGCGGACAAGTTTACCGAGCGGGAGAAATGGCTCCTGCTGGCTCGGATGCTTCCTCTGGTGGAAAATAACTTCAACCTCTGCGAGCTGGGGCCTCGGAGCACAGGCAAGTCCCATCTGTTCAAGGAGATCTCCCCCAACAGCATTTTGGTTTCCGGCGGACAGACCACAGTGGCCAATCTCTTTTACAACATGGGGACAAAAACCGTAGGACTGGTGGGGCTGTGGGACTGTGTAGCCTTTGACGAGGTCGCCGGTATCACCTTCAAAGACAAAGACGGCGTACAGATCATGAAAGACTACATGGCCTCTGGCTCCTTTGCCCGCGGAAAAGAGGAGAAGGCTGCCGGCGCATCCATGGCCTTTGTGGGCAACATCAATCAGAGTGTAGATGTGTTGCTGAAAACCTCCCATCTTTTTGAGCCATTCCCAGATGCTATGGCCTATGACACTGCGTTCCTGGATCGTATGCACTGCTATGTGCCTGGTTGGGAGATCCCCAAGTATCGTCCTGATTTCTTTACCAACGACTATGGCTTTATCACTGACTATCTGGCAGAGTTTATGCGGGAGATGCGGAAGGAGCCCTGGGGCGACGCCTGCGACCGATATTTCCGCTTCGGCAGTAATCTTAATCAGAGAGACACGATTGCCGTCCGCAAAATGGTTTCCGGGTTCACAAAACTGCTCTACCCCGATGGTGAGTTCTCCCGTGACGATATGGAGGAGATCCTGACCTATGCTCTGGAGATGCGGCGCAGGGTCAAGGAGCAACTGAAAAAGATCGGCGGCATGGAGTTCTATGATGTGAATTTCTCCTATATCGATAACGAAACTTTTGAAGAGCGCTTCGTGTCGGTGCCGGAGCAGGGCGGCGGAAAACTCATTCCAGAGGGTATGGCCAATCCCGGGACAGTCTACACTGTCTCCCGTGCCAAGTCCGGCATGGTAGGGGTCTATCGGCTGGAGACCCAGATGCTTCCTGGTAACGGGAAATTTGAGCGTACCGGCCTGGGCAGTGACAGAGAGGCCAAGGAGGCCACAAATACCGCCTTTAACTACCTCAAAGCCAACGGCGGTGGGATCTCCCGTTCTATCAGCACAACCCAGAAGGACTACATCATCAACTATCAGGACCTCAACGGCATTGGAATGACAAAATCTCTGGCGTTGCCCACGGTCATTGCAATCGCATCCGCTGCCCTCAACAAGCCCACACTCAGCAGTCTTGCGGTTTTGGGAGAGATCAGCATCAGCGGTGCTATTACCAAAGTGGATGAACTGGCCAATGTGCTCCAGGTTTGTCTGGACAGCGGGGCAAAGAAAATTCTGCTCCCGATTACTTCTGCTACGGATCTCGGAACCGTACCTCCTGACTTAATGGGGGCGTTCAGCATTATCTTCTATACCTCTGCGCAGGAAGCTGTATTTAAGGCACTGGGTGTAGAATGATGTAACGAAGAAATGTTTTGGGGCCAACTTTGGACTAACTTGGGATCATCTTGGTACTTCTTTGCGGTTTACACGGCATCATTTAACAATAGCAGGGAGTTTGGTACAGACTTGCATGAATCTTGCAACTAAAGGTTTATCGCAAGAGGATGGAGACATGGCAGCTTTGGGAAGAGGATTCTCATCTCTTTATCTTTTTATCTTTGTTAACACTGTCTCAAAAGCAGCCCTATGAAAGCATGTAGAAAAGCGGGATAATGAGGTATGCGGCAGGAAAGGAAGAGCGCGCACTCTGCCCACATTTGTACAAACCGTCAAAGTGCGGGGCCCCTCTCTCCCAACGGTTTGACCACACAAGATGCCACAGAGAGCGGCG
Organism: uncultured Oscillospiraceae bacterium; assembly: GCA_944387065.1. Taxonomy (GTDB): domain Bacteria; phylum Bacillota; class Clostridia; order Oscillospirales; family Oscillospiraceae; genus Enterenecus. Next base: position 49,546 of record CALXDM010000011.1, on the reverse strand, counting down.
GAACAGACGGGAACCTGCCACTTAAAAAGTGACAGAAAGCAATCTACTTGGAATAGAAATGCCTATAAACAAGCGGAAAAGATTAGAAAAAATCAAAAACCGGCGTTGGTAAGGATGAGGTCGGCAGTTCAAATCTGCCTAGCAGCTCCAAAAGGAGGACATCCCATGGATGTCCTCCTTTTTCCGTCTATCCAGGGCTGCCGACTTGGCATGGCCGCTGATCTATACTAAAACAGGAGGGGTTGCACGGCATCCATTGCCCCTCGGAGCAATAAATTCCTGGGAACCAAAAGGTTTCCAGGAATTTTGCTCTGGGGCTGGCATACTGCATAAAGGCTGAGGGGCGGGGATGGGGCAAACAACTCCAGGTGGGGATCGGATCATCAGACCGGACTCTGTGGCAGACCCCACCACACAGGCAGCCTCTCAAGCTTGGACCGCTGGACTCTTCCCGCTTAGCGGGCAGGGCCCGAACCTGGATTCCCCTCCGGTCGGGGATCCTTTTCCCGCGCTTTGCCATGCTTTTGCTTTTTTAAGACCCCAATCCCCAGGCGGATCAGCTCCAATGTGGCGGCAGAGCGGCTGGGATAGCGATGTTCAAAGCGGAAATCGTCAATCTGCTTCAGCAGATCCTCATCGACGATTACAGTGTAGCGCGGCTTTTCCGTCGGCATTTCCATCCCCCCTCTCTTGGTTCATATTATGCATAGGTTCATAAGTTCTGTCAAGAGAAAAATGGTCGAAAGGGGGTTGACAGGTTCAGACCGTATGAACTATAATAACGGCAAGAGTTCAGAAGTTCAGCCCCTGCAGGGGAGGTGATGGAAGATGGCAACCGAACTGAAGAGGATGACCTTCGCAGTTACCCCGGATATGGAAGAGCTGATGGACGAAGCCAAAAAAATATTTTACGACAGGACCCAGTCAGAGATGATCCGAACGCTGCTTGTGGCTGGGCTGGCAGCCTTCAAGGCGGAAAAAGAGGCCAAGCAGAAGGGGGGCATGGTGTAACAGGTAACGGTCGCTAAGCCAAGGAAGGAATTGGGAAAATGCAAAGATTTGACGGAACGGGACCCTGACGCTGGGACAATGTACAAGTGGGGGCGGGGTTGTATTTCCCTGGTACTTGTGCTACGATTTATGTAACAAGTACATAGCGCCCCCTGGCCAAGGCTCAGGAGAAAAGCGAACCGTTCCAAGCTGGGATACAGGCGGCAGTACTGACCCATCGGGGGAAGCGAAACGCGCACAGGAATGAAAAAGCGAAGGAGTTGAAGTTAGACCATGAGGTACAAAGCAAAGATAAGCAGATGGGCGGCAGTCGTACTGGCAGTCATCCTGCTGGTGGGCTGCATCCAGATCAGCCTGTCCTCTGCCCGGGCGGCCTCGGTGGACCTGCGGGTTCCAGGGGCTGATTCCTTCGAGGTGGGGGATCAGGTGACGGTGGAACTGGTTGCCACCGCCAGCCAGGCAGTGACGGACGGAGTGCTGGTGCTCCAGTATGATCGGAACGCGCTGGATTATGTGAGCGCGCAGCAGGGCTCTGCCTGGACCAATAGCGGTCGGCTGGTCCTGGAGGACAACGGGACGCAAGACGGACAGGTGCTGCTGGCCTTTGCCGCGGAGAACCAGGCCGTCACGAACGGGATCTTGTTCACTGTGACGTTTACGACTCAGCGGACAGGCAGCGTGACCATCTCCCTGGGCAGCGGCAGCTATCTGACCGGCGTGAGCGGGGATCTGTCCGCCTCGGTGGAGATCAACGTGGGGGGCGACGGGCAAGTCACGCCTGGACCCACCCCGACCCAGTCCCCGGCAGACCCCAGCAACCCGGGTACGACCAATCCCCCGGCAGTGCCCAGCAATCCGGGTACAACCAATCCCCCGGTAGTGCCCAGCAATCCTGGTACATCCAACCCGCCGGTGACGCCCACCCAGCCGGGTACATCCAACCCGCCTGAGGAACCGGATGCGTCTGATCCCCCCGTGACGCCCACTCTGCCGGGTGGTGGGACGCTCCTGCCTCCGGTGACCCCCTCCCAGCCGCCGGAGCAACCAGAGCAGCCGGAGCAGCCCACCGTGGAGTTCGTGGATGTGGAAATCGGCTCCTGGTACTATGAGAATGTGGTCTATGTGGTGGGAAATGGTCTGATGCTGGGTGTAAGCGACACGGTCTTTGCCCCTGACGACGGGACCACCCGGGGGATGCTGGTCACCATCCTGTACCGGCTGGCCGGTTCGCCGGCGGTGTCTGGGAGCATGGACTTCACCGACATCCAGGACGACGCATATTATCGAGATGCGGTGCTCTGGGCAGTACGGGAGGGCATCACCGTGGGGGTGAGCGACACCTCCTTTGCCCCGGATGACATGATCAGCCGGGAGCAGCTGGTCACCCTCCTGTATCGGTACGCACAGGCTGCCGGACGAGACACCACGGCCCGGGTGGAGCTGGACAGCTTTAGAGATGCGGATCAGATCAGCGGCTTCGCCCGCGACGCGATGGCATGGGCCGTAGCGGAGGGCATCATCCAGGGCGGATCGGACTCCATGATCCTGCCCGGCGAGGAGGCCAGCCGAGCGCAGATTGCCGCGATCATCCAGCGGTTTGACACGGCGGAGCAAGGGGAGGAATGACAGCATGAAAGGCATCAAGAAACGGGGCTTGGCCCTTTTGCTGGCGCTGGCTTTGACCGCCTCGCTGGCGCCAGCGGCGCTGGCGGTGCTGGCCGAGGGAGCGCCGGCACAGGATACACAGGCAGAGCAGACGCAGGAGCAGCTGTCCGGCTTTGCCTTCCAGGATGACGAGACTGCCCAGGGCGGCCTGCGTTTGCCTGACCCAGGGGAGGGGAGCGGCGCCGCTTCAGATGACGGGTCGGAGGCCATCACCGGCACCCTCACTGAGGGAACTGGCGAGGTGACCGAAGAAGGGCTGGAGCCTGATGAGGACCGCCCTTCCGGTACTGGCGCGGACAGTGAGCCCGCGGCGGACGATCAGGTGACCTTCATCGTGGAATTGGAGCAGCCCTCCCTGCTGGCCCAGGGATACTCCACGGATGAGATTGCCGACGGAACCAGCCCGGTGCGCAATTATGAGGCCCGGCAGGAGGCCGCTGTGGAGGATCTGAAGGCTCAGATCCTGGAAGCGGTGGGGGACGAGGCTGATGTGGAGTTTGGTTACACCTACACGGTGGCCAGCACGGGCTTGTCCGTAACCACCACCTATGAGAACAAGGAGCAGATTGCCAAACTGCCCGGGGTGGATCGGGTTTATGTGGCCCCCATGTTCCACATTCCGGAGACGGAGGATCAGCTCTATCCTCAGACCAGCAATGCCACCACCATGATTGGCGCGGATACGGTCAACAACACGGGCTATACCGGCAGAGGTATGCGTATTGCCATCCTCGACACCGGTCTGGTGCTGACCCATCCCAGTTTCCAAGCGCTGAGTTCCAGCCAGCTCACTGCGGACTCCATGACCAGGGACGAGGTGATCAGCACCTGGAGAAGCGGTACTCTGAATGCCAGTCAGGGTTCTTCAGTGGCGCCTCAGAATGTCTATGTCAGCACGAAGGTGCCGTTTGCCTACAACTATGCCCTGAATAACACGGATGTGTCTCACACTGGAGCGGGCAGCGACCACGGCACCCACGTGGCGGGCATTGCCGCGGCAAACCGGCTGGACAGCACGGATGTGGTGGGTGTGGCCCCCGATGCGCAGCTGCTGGTTATGCAGGTGTTTTCCGGGGATGGGGCCAGCTGGGATGTGGTGATGGCCGCCCTGGAGGACTGCGTGGCTCTGGACGTGGATGTGGCCAACCTCTCCCTGGGCTCGGCCGCCGGCTACACTGATGACGACCAGAACATGATCACGATTCTGCAAAGGCTGACCGATGCTGGGATCCAGGTGGTCATCGCTGCGGGCAACGATACCAACAGCGCCTACAACAACAACTTCGGGGGCTATTCCCTGGCGGGCAACCCGGACATTGGCCTGGTGGGAACGCCCAGCACCTACGGAGCGGCCCTGAGCGTGGCCTCCGCGGACAACAACGCGGTGGAACAGCTCTACTTTACCACCGAGGATGGCAGGGAGATCGGTTACAACGACACGGGTATCAACAACCAGCTGTTTGCGAAGTACAGTGGTGACAGGCTGGAGTTCGTGGTCCTGGATGGATATGGGGATATGGACAGCTACGAAGGTGTTGATGTTGAGGGTAAGGTTGTGGTGGTGTCCCGGGGCGGCGGCGTGTCCTTCCCGGACAAACAGAGCATTGCCCAGCAGCAGGGAGCCATCGCCTGCGTGGTGTATAACAACACCGCGGGCATCCTCAATATGCAAGTCAACACTGGTGCGGGTGACATCCCCTGCGTTTCCATTGGCCAGGTGGATGGCCAGCACCTGATTGAACTGGGCAACGGCTTCATCACGGTATGTAATGATGGGGCCAAGGAGTTCTACTCAGACACCTCCATGAGCAGCTTCTCTTCCTGGGGAAGTGCCCCGAACCTGCAGCTAAAGCCCGAGATCACCGGCGTGGGAGGCAGTATCTACTCCACCCGGGATCCCAACTACAATGGAGGCGGCGTCACTAATTACTACGGCTACATGAGCGGTACCTCCATGGCTTCCCCCCAGGTGGCCGGGGCCATGGCAGTGCTGAACCAGTATCTGCAGCAAGAGGGCTATTCCAAGGGTAAAGCCACCTGGCAGTTAGCGGCAAATCTGTTGATGAGCACCGCTGATCCCATCCAATATAGCACTAACCTGGAGTACTCTCCCCGTCAGCAGGGAGCGGGGCTTGTGGATTTAGTGGGGGCAACCGAGGCGGGGGCATACTTGTCGAACCCCGATGCAGAGCATGACCGGCCAAAAGCTGAGGTTGGGGAAAGCGCGAATGGGAGTTACAGCTTTACTTTCCAGATCACCAATATCTCTGACGTAGCCAAGACTTATCAGTTTGACTCTTCCCTGTTTACCGAAACTTACAATGAGGGCTTGATCGGAAATCAGCCCCGGGCCCTGCAAGCGAAGGTGACAGTGGGCGGACAGGCTACACTGCGGTATGATTTCAACGGTGACGGGACAATTACCACGGCAGACGCCCGATTGCTGTTGCAATCCCTGGATGATAGCAGCGTGATCTCTGCTTCGGATCCGCGCTACGCCTATCGGGATGTGGATGGGAACGGCAGGGTGGAGGATGCGGACGTGGCTATCATGGTCCGCTACTGCGCGGGACTGCCTGTTGAGGAGGACCTGCTGGCCACTCTGGGGGGAGCCGGCGGGGTGACCACGGTCACAGTGCCAGCAAACGAGACTGTCACCCTCGATGCCACCATTACTCTGACAGCGGCGGACAGGACGTATCTGAATCAATTCCCAAATGGGATGTATGTGGAGGGTTATCTGTACGCGGAGAGCACTGATGGAGACACCGAGCAGAACCTGACCATGCCAATCCTGGGCTTCTATGGGGACTGGTCGGATGCCCCCGTGTTCGATGGGGTGAATGAGTTGGATGGCCAGACCAGCCTGTTCGACCCGGTGGTGTACACCTACTACAACAACCAGCTGGGGACCAACCCCTACATTCGGGCCAGCCAGCGTACCGGGGATGAATACAACGCGGTTTCTCACATCAACCCCATGGTGGAGATCGACCTGGGCCTGCTGCGCAACGCCAAGTTGCTGCGCTTTACGGTGGTGGATACGGTCACCGGTCAGCAATATTTTCAGACTGAGACAGAGTACAACACCAAGACCTATTACAGCGATACCTATGGACAGGTGATCCCTTATTACATTTACAACGCTACCCTGAGCGAAAACTATGTTTGGAATGGGAGAAACGCATCCAACGGAGCGCAGGTGAGGTATACGGTGGAGGCCTTCCTGGACGATGGGGACACGGTGGCAGATGACAGTTGGTCCTTCTATGTGACCATGGACACCCAGGCTCCCCAGGTGCGCAACGCCAGCGACCTGCAAAGTGCTCTGGACACTTCCGGTGGCCGGGCGGTTCTCACCCTGGATCTGCAGGACAACACCCATATCGCGGCCATCCTGGTGGAGAACCGGAACGGGGACATCGTCGGTCGGTATGAACCGGGAGCAGAGGTCCAGTCCGGCCAGGCATTCACTCAAGAAATCGATGTCACCGGTTTAGGCTCCGACTTTACCATCACGGTGGCGGACTACGCCTGTAATGAGACGGAGCTGGCCGTCCACCTGACGGGCACGGAGGTGGAGAATCCGACCATCCAAGAGCTGGATACGGGCCGCCTGTATGGCAGTGAGAACATCTCCGTGGCTGGTAGCGTGGATCTGGGTTGGTTCAGTGTGAACAAGGCGGATCTGAGCGATGCCCGTAACGAGACCTTCTCCACCGACACCTATTTCTCCGGCGAATATGTGGACGGCTATGTGGTGGCCCAGCGCAGCGACGGAGACGTAGTGGTGCTCACCCCCTATGGATCTTACTGGGGCTCCCAGACGATCATCCAATCTGCCGCCGCCGCAGAGGGCCAGGCGAACTTCCAGACCCTGTATGACATGGCCCTTCAGTATAATAGCACCGGGTTGGATCGGCTGTTTGCCGTGGGGTGGACCTACAACGGTACCATCACCGGCAGTGCATACGGCGGAACGAACTATTTGTATGAGATCGTGTTCCCCGCGGGGAGGGATCCCTACATCAGTGAGCTGCGCGCGCTCACCGGCCTTCCCGATGGGGAGGAGATGGTGTGTCTGACCATCTCGGATAACGGGACCTTCTATGGCATCAGTACCAGCGGCACCCTGTGGACGATTGACCCGGATACCGGACTTTGTACCAGGATCCGAATCATCACTGAATTTACCAGCTTGACGGGCTTCAGTGGGGTGAACGTGATCCAATCCATGGCCTATGACCATGAGCAGGACGTGATCTACTGGGCGGCTCACAGCCAGACTCCCAATGGGTACAGCTATAGCCATCTGTGCCGGATTTTAAAGATTGATACCAGTGATCCGGACTGCCCGGCGGAGATTGTTGGTACCCTGGGCCACTCGGGCGCGTCTGCCCTATTTGTACCAACCCAGCTGGACTCCGACCTGTTCGGGCTGAGCAACCAGCCCACAGGGTTCAGTGTCAGCCCTGCATCGGTTACCCTCCTGGAGGGCATGACTACTACCCTGAGCGTGAGCTGGTCTCCCTGGAATGCGGAGGCCCAGCCCATCACCTGGAGTTCCAGTGACACGGACGTGGCCACGGTGAATAATAACGGTGTAGTGACTGCCGTGGGTGAGGGTACGGCCCAGATCCAGGCGACGGCCCAGGTATATAGCACGACCACGAGCCAGATGGAAGAGCACACGGAGACCGTCACGGTCAATGTGCAGTCCGCCCAGTCGTTGCTGTATGGCTTCGTAGCCACCCCCGGTGGGGCGAGTGCAATGGATTGGATCACATACAGCGCCGCTAACCCAAGGAGCACCACTACGATCGGGTCTGCCAGCCATATGTGGCAGGGCGGGGCCTACTACGAGGGCAACCTGTATACCGTGGAATATCCCAGGAACACCCAAGGATTGTCCGGGTACACGGGCACCATCGTGTACAAGAGCACGGTGACAGATGGCCGCATTGGCACTCCGGTGGAGATCAGCCGCACCCCTGGTATCGAGATCGGCAACCTGGCCATTGACTACAACACCGGTCGGATGTACGGTGTGGATCTGACCAACGGCGGGCTAGCCATCGTGGACACCCAGACCGGCCTGATCGACCCCTTGGGCACGTTCCAGTTTAGCGGCTCGGTCAGTTCTTCGGAGTATGTCATGACTGCCATGGCTATCATCTGTGATGGGCCGGAGACCACCATTCTGGTGGGCAGTATGAATGGTAACCTGTACACCGTCAATCCGGATACGCTGGCGTGCACCTATGTGGGTACCGCTGGGGCGGAGTACTGGAACTACGCCGCCATGACCTATGACTACAACACTGGAAACATCTACTGGGCGCCGTCCAGTGAAGGGAACAATCCCCTGCTATTGGTGACGCTGGAGGAGACCAGCTCGGGGAGCTTGCGAGCTCAGGTGTCTGAACTGGGCTATGTGGCCCGGGCTGACGGAGTGGAGCAGACTGTGATGTTCACCATACCCGAGGAAGAGCCGGAGACCATCATCATTCCGGTGCAGCGGATGTGGATTGAGGGGGAGGAGGAGCGCACCGCCCTGACGGGAGCCACCATCCAGTTGGTGGCACAGACAGAGCCGGCCCGGCCCACGGTGCGGGCTAAGACTTGGACGTCTAGCAATGAGAGCGTCGCCACCGTGGACAGCTTTGGCAACGTTACCTTCCATCAAACGGGCACGGTCACCATCACCGCCACCCTCCGAGATCGGAACAGCAATGTCTTTACTGATACTGTGGACTATACCGTCCTGCAAGGCGGCGGGGAACTGACAGCCAACCTGGCTGCGGATACGTCCACCGGCTACTACGGCTTCCAGCTTACTGTGCCGGTGTCCACCCCCCAGCAGTCCAAGGCTGGACAGCGAGTGCTGGACTACTACAACCTCCGGGCGGGCGAGTACTATGACGGGGCCTTCTATGCCTATGAGGACGATGGCACCTTCCTCCGGATATCTGCCAGCAACCCGCATGACTTCATTGTCCTGGGCCAGCTAACCGGGAACCGGGTGGTGGATATGACCTTCGACTACTCCACTGGAACCATGTACGCCCTGACGGGCAACCGGCAGCTGATGAAGGTGAACCTAAACAACGGGAGCTTGACTCAAGTCAGCACTTTGAGCCAGAGTGTCTACACCTTGGCTGCGGGAGAGGGCGGCGCTCTGTATGCTGCCGGAACCAGCAGCGGAGAGCAGGCTACCGTTTACCGGTTGACTGTCTCGGGCAACACTGTCACGTCGGCTCAGGTGCTCACCACGCTAAACGCCGTGGTACGGGCTGGTCAGAGCAGCGGGAACTACAACTCCCAGATGACCTATGATTATGCCACCGACCGGCTCTACCTGCATGCGGTGGATCACGCCAGTGGCAGGAGCGACGGCCTGTTCATGATCCAGTTGGATGAAAACGGGGATCGGGCTACCCACGTGGCGGCCGAGCTGGGCAAGATCGCACTAGAAATTTCTGGAAGTTACACTGTGGGCAATGCCTATCTGGGGATGCTGTGCGCCATCCCCGATGAGAGCAATCTGCCGCAGCCTGACTACGTGACCAGCGTGACGCTAAGCGCCACCACCACCCAGCTGAAGGTGGGTGACACCCTCACGCTGACGGCCCAGGTGCAGCCCAGTAACACCACCGCCCAGGGGGTACGCTGGGAATCCAGTGCACCTGACGTGGCCAGGGTGGACAGTAACAGCGGAAGTGTGACTGCCGTGACTCCGGGTGAGGCCACCATCACCGTTACCGCTACCAGCAATCCCTCTATCTCTGCCAGCTGCACCGTGCGGGTGCTGTCCGAGGAGCAGGTGGGCACCACCGTGGCCTACGCCATCACCCAGGAGCAAGGGCTGATCTCCTTTAATCCCAAAGTTCCCAGTGAGTATGATGTAATTGGCAGCATCGCAAACGCGGGTAACATAGTAGGCATGGATGTGCACGGTTCGGACGTGTACTATGTGCTCAACTCCGGCGGGAGTGTCCAGTTGTACCGCTACAACACGGACAGCAAGCTGAGGACTTTCCTGGGCACACTGCAGACCTATACTAATTCCTACAATGATATGGCCTATGATCCCACAAACAATATGATCTATCTGGCCTGTGGCCTGTACGTCTACCAGTACTATCTGCCAAATCTGCAATCGGGCATTAGTGCGCCGGCCGGGGCAGTAATGCCGCAAGTACCGGGCGGGCCGGTGAATGGCAGCGTATACGGCGTAACTGTGGTGGATGGCAAGGCGGTTGCTCTGTGCGTCAGCGAGGGTAGGACCTTCCTGTACCAGATTGAGAGCTTCAGCAGCGGCACCTGCATCTTCTTAGGCTGGATTGGCGGGCTGAACCTGGCCGAGGGCAGCACTGAGTTCACCTATGAGGCGGGTGAGAAGCGCTTCTATGTGACCGACGGGCGCAACGAGCTGTACACCTTTGCCATGGACGATCTCCATGACGGCTGGATTGTGGCGGGTGATGAGTCTCAGATCAAGCCCGCCCAGCTGATCGGGCCTGTGGGCGGTGGACAGAGCGTCACCGGCTTGGCCATTGTGAACAGCGCCACTGCGGCCCTAGAGGTATCCGCTGTCGCCCTGGAGCGTCAGCCTGCCGCCCTTGCCTGGGGTCTGCGAGACCGGGCACGGACGATGTGAGGCAGCTTGTCTCCATCCGGTAGCCCAGCAGGGCAAACAAGACCAGCAGGGGCTGGATCCGAATTTGGATCCAGCCCCCGCTGGGTTTTTGCGTGCAGCTGACGGGTGACCGCTTAGGTCAGGACAGGGCGTCCAGGCCGCCGTCCATACGGATGCCGCTGCCCATGATGTGGCTGGACAGATCGCTGGCCAGATACAGGGCCAGGCCGGCCACCTCGTCGGGGCGGCAGTAGCGCTTGTCCAGATACTGGTCGGCGAACAGCCCGCCCCCGGAGGCGCCGGTGGCGTTCTCCTCGATGCGGTGAATCATAGGGGTCTCCACCGCGCCGGGGCAGATATAGTTGCAGTGGATGCCCTGGGGCCCCAGCTCCAGCGCCGCGCACTTGACCAGGCCGGCCACCGCGTGCTTGGAGGAGCAGTAGGCCCCCATGCCGGCGCTGCCGGTAAAGCTGCCGTTGGAGGCGATGGTGACAATGGCTCCCCGCCCCCGGGCAATCAGGTGGGGAGCGGCGTACTTCATGCAGTAGAGGGGGCCAAAGAGGTTGACGTCATAGACCTTTCGATAGGTCTCGACCTGGGCGTGCTGGATCTGCTCCATCTTGCCCTCGTAGCCGGCGTTGATGACCAACACATCGATCCCGCCAAAGTGGGCGGCTGCACCGTCCACAAAGGCGCGCACCTGGGCCTCGTCGGTCACGTCGGCCACAAAGCCCTTCAGCCGGTCGGGGCCAAGGCCTAGGGAGGGGAGGAAGGCGTCCAGCTTGGCCTGGCTGGTAGAGCTGACGGCCAGGCGGCAACCCTCCTGAGCGAAGGCCCGGGCCAGTGCCTGGCCGATGCCGCCGGTGGCCCCGGTGATGAGAACCACCCGGTCTTTGAGTTGATAGTCCATAGGGAAACTCCTTTCCAATTCAAGTTTCTGCCTTCATCTTATCACCTGGAACCGCCGCTGTCATTGGGCAAATGGCTCAAATCCCGCCCACGGGGGTTCGCTGGATGGACAAAGGGGCCAACCGGAGCGGGGGGAAGAGGGAGGAAACCCCTGGGCAGGGCGGAAAATGGGGGAAAAGGGCTTCGTAATTTTACTCAAAAGCAGATGGGCGATTTTGTAGGATAGCGCCAAACTTATTTGGAACCCAGCCGGAATACTTGACAAAAAAAGTCCAGATTGCTATGCTCAGATCAAACAGCAAATCAGGAGGGCACAGTAGTGGTAATCACCAGAGAGACGGACTATGCCCTCCGGATCCTGCGCGCGCTGACAGACGGGGAGCTGCACACCGCCAGGCAGATCGCGCAGGATGAATTGCTGCCCCGGGCATTTACATATAAAATCTTGAAAAAGCTGGAGCAGGCAGGCTTGATCGAGGTGGTTCGGGGGACGGCAGGAGGCTGCCGGCTGAGCGTGGAACTGGCCGACACCAGTTTGTATGACTTGATGATGGCCACCGGCGAGCGCAGCAACCTGGCATCCTGCATGGATTCCCAGTTCCAGTGCCAATGGAGGGACTGTCACGGGGAGTGTGCGGTGCACCACAACCTGATGAAGATCCAGGAGAAGCTGGACCAGGAGCTTCGGATGCACAACCTAAAGGAGATTTTGGCCGGGCATTGACCCAGTCCGTCTTTATAGGATCAAACTGGGCAAAAATCATCAACATTAGAAGGAGGTACCACCATGCAATTCCAAACCACACCGGCCCAGGAAGAAATAAGGGCCAAGGTCCGGGCATTCGTGGAGGAGGAGGTCAAACCCATCGCCTTCCAGCTGGACCAGAACAATGAGTTCCCTGACGACGCGGTGCGTAAGATGGGGGAGCTTGGCCTGATGGGCATTCCCTTCCCCAAGGAGTACGGCGGCGCCGGACTGGACGCGCTGAGCTACGCCATCGCGGTGGAGGAGCTCTCCCGGGTGGACGGCGGCGTCGGGGTTATCCTGTCGGCCCACGTGTCCCTGGGCTCCTGGCCCATCTTCGCCTACGGCACCGAGGCGCAGAAGAAGAAGTACCTGACCCCGTTGGCCCGGGGCGAGAAGATCGGCGCCTTCGGCCTGACCGAGCCCAACGCCGGCTCTGACGCTGGCGGTACGGAGACGACTGCCGTGCTCAAGGGCGACCACTATATCCTCAACGGCGGCAAGATCTTTATCACCAACGCCCCCAAGGCGGACACCTATGTGGTGTTTGCGGTGACCACGCCGGACATCGGCACCCGGGGCATCAGCGCGTTCATCGTGGAGAAGGGCTGGAAGGGCTTCTACTTCGGCGACCACTATGACAAGCTGGGTATCCGCTCCTCCTCCACTGCCGAGCTGATCTTCGACAACGTGGAGGTGCCCAAGGAGAACCTGCTGGGCAAGGAGGGCGAGGGCTTTAAGATCGCCATGGCCACCCTGGACGGCGGCCGGATCGGCATCGCTTCCCAGGCCCTTGGTATCGCCCAGGGGGCCTATGAGAACGCCCTGGAGTACGCCAAGGAGCGCATTCAGTTCGGCAAGCCCATCGGCTTCCAGCAGAATACCTCCTTCAAGCTGGCGGACATGGCCACCAAGCTGCGCTGCGCCCGCTTCCTGATCTATTCCGCCGCCGAGCTCAAGGAGGCCCACGTGCCCTACGGCATGGAGTCGGCCATGGCCAAGATGTACGCCTCCGACATCGCCCTGGAAGTGACCAACGACGCGCTGCAGATCTTCGGTGGCGCCGGCTACATGAAGGGCATGGAGGTGGAGCGGGCTTACCGCGACGCCAAGATCACCACCATCTACGAGGGCACCAACGAGATCCAGCGTGTGGTCATTGCCTCCCACATCCTGGGCAAGCCCCCCAAGAGCGAGAGCGGTTCGTCCAGCCGGCCCAAGAAGCCGGCCCCCATCACCGGCGTGCGCAAGAAGATGATCCTGCGCGACGGCGGCCCCGCCGAGCAGGTGGCCGCCCTGGTGGAGCACCTGAAGAAGGACGGGCACGACTTCACCGTGGGCATCCCCATGGACACCCCCATCGCCCAGGCTGAGCGGGTGGTTTCCGCCGGTAAGGGCATCGGGGATCAGAAGAACATGAAGTTGGTGGAGAACCTGGCCCGGGCCGCCGGCGCGGCGGTGGGCTCCTCCCGCCCCGTGGCCGAGACCCTCAAGTACGTGCCCCTGAACCGCTACGTGGGTATGTCCGGCCAGAAGTTCACCGGGAACCTGTACATCGCCTGCGGCATCTCCGGCGCGGTGCAGCACCTGAAGGGCATCAAGGACGCGTCCACCATCGTGGCCATCAACAAGAACCCGGGCGCGGCCATTTTCAAGAACTGTGACTACGGCATTGTGGGTGAGGTGGAGGAGATCCTGCCTCTGCTGGCCAAGGCGCTGGACACCGGCGAGAAGCAGCCCGCTCCTCCCATGGTGAAGATGAAGCGCCCCCGTCCGCCCAAGGAGGAGCCCATTGGGCCCCGGTATGTGTGCAGCGGCTGCGGCTACGAGTACGTGCCGGAGCTGGGTGATCCGGACGCCGAGATCGCGCCGGGCACCTTGTTCTCCAAGCTGCCTGAGGACTGGGTGTGCCCCGAGTGTGCGGAGGAGAAGACCCAGTTTATTGAGGCGTAACGGCCGAAAAAGATTGAAAAGGAGGACTGAACCATGCATTGCGTGAGAACTGTAACTGACAATCTCTACTGGGTCGGCGCCAATGACCACCGGCTGGCCCTGTTTGAAAACGTCCACCCCATCCCCAAGGGGGTGAGCTACAACTCCTACCTGCTGATGGATAAGAAGTCCGTGCTGTTCGACACGGTGGACTGGTCGGCCTGCCGTCAGCTGCTGGAGAACGTGGAGTACCTGGTGGGCAGCAAGGGGCTGGACTACCTGGTCATCAACCACATGGAGCCTGACCACGGGGCCTCCATTGAGGAGATCCTGCTGCGCTGGCCCAAGGTGAAGATCATCTCCACGGAGAAGGCCTTCATGTTCATGCGCCAGTTTGGCTTCCACGTGGACGGCCACGAGTGCATCGAGGTGAAGGAGGGCGACACCTACAACTTCGGGGATCACACCGTCACCTTCGTGGGCGCCCCCATGGTCCACTGGCCCGAGGCCATGGTCACCTTTGACACCACCAACGGCGTACTCTTCTCCGCCGACGCGTTCGGCACCTTTATCGCCCTGGACGGCAAGCTGTTTGCCGACGAGGTGGACTTTGACCGGGACTGGCTGGATGAGGCCCGCCGCTACCTGACTAACATCGTGGGTAAGTACGGTCCCCACATCCAGCTGCTGCTGAAGAAGGCCGGCGGCATTCTGGACAAGATCAAGTATATCTGCCCCCTCCACGGGCCCGTCTGGCGCAAGGATCTGGGCTACTTCATTGACAAGTATGACAAGTGGAGCCGCTACGAGCCCGAGGTGAAGGGCGTGCTCATCGCCTACGCCTCCATGTACGGCAACACCGAGGCCGCTGCCCAGGCGCTGGCCGCCAAGCTGTGCGAGAAGGGCGTGACCAACGTGGCGGTGTATGATGTGTCCAACACCCACGTGTCCTACCTCATCTCCGAGACCTTCAAATACAGCCACATCGTGCTGGCCTCCGTGACCTATAACCTGGGTATCTACCCGGTGATGAAGAACTACCTGGAGGATATGAAGGCCCTAAACCTTCAGAACCGTACCTTCGCCCTGGTGGAGAACGGCTCCTGGGCCTGCAAGTCGGGCGACCTGATGGAGAAGTTCATCAACGAGGAAATGAAGAACATGACGGTGCTCAACGAGCGGCTGTCCCTGGCCTCCTCCCTCCTCGACGACAAGGCGATCGAGCTGGACGTGCTGGCCAACGCCATCGTGGAGTCGATCAACGAGCAGGCATAAGCCTGGCAAGCTTTCATCCGATTCAGACCGCGCCATCCCGGCGCGTCACGGCACCGGACGGAAGGGGTTCCACCCCTTCCGTCCGGTGCTTTTTTGCTGCTTTGCTTCCCCAGCGGATACATATCCAAGGCCTTACCGGCGCATACTGGATTGACTGGAATTGGGGATGTCCATAGCACATGGGACAATTGCACAAAGGGGAGGGAAGAAATTTGTCTAAGATGGTTGACTGAAAGTGATTGATTATGATTGATTTTGGCGGAAACTGTGCTATAATCAAAGCAAGGAAATCAAAGAGACCAAGATGAGAGCGGAAGAGGGGGTGGACGGGATGCTGGCGGAGGAGAGGATGGCGGCGGTGCTGGCGGTGGTGGAGCGACAGGGGGCAGCCAGCGTGGCCCAGCTGTGCCAGGCCACCGGAGCCTCAGAGGCCACCATCCGGCGGGACTTGGCCCAGCTGCATCAGCAGGGCCGGCTGAACAAGGTGCATGGCGGGGCGATGGCCCTGGGGGGCAACTTCTCCAGCGAAGAGCCCGACCTGACCACCAAGGCCCAGCTTCATGTGGAGGAGAAGGAGGCCATCGGGCGTTACGCGTCCACCCTGGTGCACGACGACGACTTCGTCTTTCTGGACGCGGGGACAACGGTGCTGGCCATGGCCAACCACCTGGGCGCGTCCCAGGCCAGCTTTGTCACCACCAGCATCGCCTGCGCCAAGCGCCTGAGCGAGCTGGGACGCCGGGTGACGGTGGTGGGTGGCCAGCTCAAGCTGGGGACGCAGGCCATCATTGGGGCGGAGGCGCTGGCCTTTCTGGAACGCTACCACTTTACAAAGGCCTTCCTGGGGGCTAACGGCGTCGCGGTACAACAGGGCTGCACCACCCCCGACCCGGAAGAGGCGGCGGTCAAGCGCAAGGCGGCCGACCAGGCGTATATGGCCTATGTGCTGGCCGACGCCAGCAAGTTTGGCCAGGTGGCGGCGGTGTCCATCCGGCCGCTGGAAAAGACCTGCGTGATCACCGAGCGCCTGCCTGACGATCGGTTTCGGGGCAGGGGGATCATCAAGGAAGTGTGGGGGGAGCGGACATGATCTATACCGTCACCTTCAATCCCGCCATTGACTATGTGGTGTGGCTGGATCGGCTGGAGCCGGGGACCATCAACCGGGTCCAGAAGGAGCTGATCCAGTTTGGGGGCAAGGGAATCAATGTCTCTGTGGTGCTGGGCCGCCTGGGGGTGGAGAACCGGGCGCTGGGATTTCTGGCCGGCTTTACCGGGCAGGCAATGGAGCAGGGACTGGCCGCGGAGGGGGTACAGACCGACTTCATTCACCTGCCGGAGGGGGTCACCCGCATCAACGTGAAGGTCAAGGGCCAGGAGGAGACCGAGCTCAACGGCCGGGGACCGGACATCGGGGAAGGGGCGCTGGCCGAGCTGCTGGGCAAACTGGATAGGCTGACCGACGCGGACATCCTGGTGCTGGCCGGCTCCATCCCGGCTTCCCTCCCCGGGGATGTCTATGAGCAGATCCTGGCCCGGTTGGAGGGCCGGAATGTGCGGGTGGTGGTAGATGCGGAGGGGGAGCTGCTTTGCAGGGCGCTGGCCCATCGCCCCTTCCTGATCAAGCCCAACAGCCTGGAGCTGGGGGGCATCTTCGGCAAAACACTGCACACCCCAGAGGAGATCCGGGCGTGCGCCGCGGCTTTGCAGGAGCGTGGGGCCCGGAACGTGCTGGTGTCCATGGCGGGGGACGGGGCCATCCTGCTGGATGAGCAGGGGGGGTTCCACCAACTGGCTGCCCCCAAGGGGACGGTGCGCAACTCCGTGGGCGCTGGGGACTCTATGGTGGCGGGCTTTCTGGCCGGCTGGCTGCGCACTGGCTCCTATGCCCAGGCTCTGCGGATGGGGACGGCCACAGGCAGCGCCACCGCCTTTTCAGACGGCCTGGCCACCCGGGAACGGGTGGAGCAGTTGCTGGCGAAGCTTTGAGAGACGGCAGGCCGGGCCGCCCTGGCGGGGGCGCCGGCATTCCAAAACAGATGGAAAGGATGAAGACGATGCGTATCACAGACCTTTTGCGGGCAGAGGCCATTCAGCTGCGTTCCGCCGCGGCTGATCAAGAGCAGGCCATCGACCTGTTAGTTGGGCTGCAGGAGCAGGCGGGCAACCTGACCGACCGGGCGGGGTACAAGAAGGACATCCTGGCCCGGGAGGCCCAGGGCAGCACCGCCATCGGCAACGGCATCGCCGTGCCCCACGCCAAGAGCGGGGCGGTGCGCCGGCCGGGGCTGGCGGCCATCACCGTGCCCGGCGGGGTGGATTACAACGCCCCTGACGGCCAGCCGGCCAAGCTTCTATTCATGATCGCCGCCCCAAAGGACGGGGGGGACGCCCATCTGGAGATCCTCTCCCGGATGATGGTGATGCTCATGGACGAGGGGTTTTGCAAGTCGCTGCTGGAGGCGCAGAACGCCCAGGATTTCCTGGCCTGCATTGACCGACAGGAGCGGGAGAAGTATCCGGAGGAAGGCCAGCCTGCCGCGCCGGAGCCCCAGCGGACGCAGGCCAATGGCTACCGCATCCTGGCGGTGACGGCCTGTCCCACCGGCATCGCCCACACCTATATGGCGGCTGAGGCTCTGGAGCAGAAGGGGCGGGAGCTGGGCATCCCCGTCAAGGCGGAGACCCAGGGCTCTGGAGGGGCGAAGAATGTGCTGACCCGGTCGGAGATCGCCGGGGCGCAGGCCATCATCATCGCCGCGGACAAGGAGGTGGACCTGGCCCGGTTTGACGGCAAGCCCGTGCTGCGGGTGCCGGTGTCCGACGGGATCCACCGCCCGGAGGAGTTGATCCGCTCCGCTCCCGCCGCCCCGGTCTATCACCATACCGGGCAGGCGCCAGAGCGGGAGGAGGGGGAGAGCATTGGCCGGCGCATCTACAAGCAGCTGATGAACGGCGTCAGCCATATGCTGCCCTTCGTCATTGGCGGAGGGATCCTCATCGCCCTGGCCTTCCTGCTGGACGACGCGTCCATCGACTACGCCAACTTCGGTACCAACACCCCTGTGGCCGCCTGGTTCCGGAACATCGGCAACGCGGCCTTCAACGTGATGCTGCCCATCCTGGCCGGCTATATCGCCATGGCCATCGCCGACCGGCCGGGCCTGATGGTGGGCTTTGTGGGTGGCGCGCTGGCGGTGTCCGGCGCCACCTTCGCCGCCCCGGCGGGGGACTCGGGGTCGGTGTCCGGCTTCCTGGGCGCGCTCATCGCGGGCTTTGTGGCCGGCTACCTGATGCTGGGCCTGCGGGCGCTGTGCGATAAGCTGCCCCGGGCGCTGGAGGGGATCAAACCGGTGCTGATCTACCCGGTGGTGGGGCTGCTGCTCATCGGTGTGTTCATGTGTGTAATCAACCCCTTCGTGGGGCTGCTCAACAGCGCGCTGTACTCCGGCCTGTCCACCATGGGCAGCGGCAGCAAGGTGCTGCTGGGCTTTGTGGTGGCGGCCATGATGGCCATCGACATGGGCGGGCCGTTCAATAAGGCGGCCTATCTGTTTGGCACCTCCACCCTGGCCACGGCGGACATCGCCGCGGGGGGGTCTGACGTGATGGCGGCGGTGATGATCGGAGGCATGGTACCCCCCATCGCCATCGCTCTGGCCACCACCTTCTTCCGCAACCGCTTTACCCAGGAGGAGCGCAAGTCCGGCCCGGTCAACTACGTCATGGGCCTGTGCTTCATCACCGAAGGGGCCATCCCCTTCGCCGCGGCGGACCCCTGGCGGGTGATCCTGTCCTGTGCCCTGGGCTCCGGTGTGGCCGGCGCGCTGTCCATGCTCTTTGGATGCGCCTCCCCCGCCCCCCATGGCGGCCTGTTCGTCTTCCCAGTGATGCACAATGTGCTGGGGTACCTGGCCGCCCTGGTGATCGGCTCGGCGGTTGGGATGGCGCTGCTGGCGGCGCTGAAAAAACGCAAGAGCTGAGCGCCCTCACGGGCAGATTACGACTGACTGCGAAAGGAAGCGTTGGAAATGGTAAGCGCAAAGACCAAGATCGTCAACCCCATGGGGATGCATATGCGCCCCGCCCAACTCTTTGTGAAGGCGGTGACCCCCTTCCCCTGCCATGTGACCCTGGTGTGCAACGGCAAGGAGATCAACGGCAAGAGCATCATGAACCTGATGGCCGCCTGCATCAAGCAGGGGATGGAGCTGGAGATCCGCTGCGACGGCGAGGGGGAGGCCGAGTGCCTCCAGGCCGCGGTGGAACTGGTGGACTCGGGACTGGGCGAGTGAGGCGGCAGACGCCGGGAAAGGACGGAACGGGAGCATGAAGCTGCACGGGATCGGCGCCTCCCACGGAATCGGGATCGGGACCGTGGTGCGGGTGCGCACGGGGGAGTTGGATTACAGCGCGGTGGCCTATGCCGGGGCGGCCCGGGAGAAGGAGCGCCTGCGCCAAGCCGTGGAGACCTTTGCCGCCCGCACCCAGGCCATGGCCGACCGGGTCAGGGCCCAGGTGGGGGAGAAGGAGGGGGAGATCCTCAGCGGACAGATCACCATGCTGGAGGACCCCTATCTGATGGAGCAGATGGAGCAGGCCGTGGACGAGGGCAAGTGCGCGGAGGCCGCCCTGGACATGGTGTGCCAGAGCTTCATGGAGCTGTTTGCCGGTGCTGAGGACGAGCTGATGCGCCAGCGGGCGGCCGACGTGGGGGATATCCGGGCCCGGATGCTGGCCATCCTGCTGGGGGTGGAGGGGATGGACCTGTCCAACCTGCCCCCGGGCACCGTGCTGGCCGCCCATGACCTGACCCCCTCCATGACCGTGGGGCTGGACCGGGAGCACGTGGTGGGCATCCTCACCGAGACAGGGGGCAGCACCAGCCACTCGGCCATTCTGGCCCGGGCGCTGGAGGTGCCGGCGGTGCTCAGCGTACCCGACGCGCTGGAGCTGGCCCAGGACGGGATGACCGCTGTGGTGGACGGCGGGGAGGGGATGGCGGTGCTGTCCCCGGAGCCGGGTCAACTGGCCGACTACCAGGCCCGGCGGGATCAATGGCTGGCCCAGCGGGAGCAGCTGCAGGCCTATCGGGACCAGCCCACCCGCACCGCCGACGGCCGTCAGGTAGCCCTGTACGCCAACATCGGCGGGGTGGCCGACGCCAAGGCAGCCCTGGAGGCCGGGGCGGAGGGCATCGGGCTGTTTCGCACGGAGTTTCTGTTCATGGACCGGGCCGCCCTGCCCGGGGAGGAGGAGCAGTACGAGGCCTACCGCCAGGTGGCCCAGCTGATGGCCGGCAAGGAGGTCATCATCCGCACCCTGGACGTGGGCGGGGACAAGGACATCGCCTACCTGGGCATGGAGCGGGAGGAGAACCCCTTCCTGGGCCACCGGGCCATTCGCTATTGCTTGGACAACCCGGAGACCTACAAGGTCCAACTCCGGGCCTTGCTCCGGGCGGGGGCAGAGGGGGGCAACGTGAAGATCATGCTGCCCCTGGTCACCGGGGTGGAAGAGGTGCGGCAGGCCCGGGCGCTGCTGGAGCAGTGCAAGCAGGAGCTGGCGGAGCAGGGGCTGGCCTATGACCGGGACATCTCCCTGGGGGTGATGATCGAGACTCCCGCCGCCGCCCTCACCGCCGACCTGCTGGCCCGGGAGGTGGATTTCTTCTCCATCGGCACCAACGATTTGACCCAGTACACCATGGCGGTGGATCGGGGCAACGCCCGAGTGGCCGGGCTGTACACCGTCTTCCACCCGGCGGTGCTGCGGGCCATCCGGCAGGTGATCGCCGCGGGCAAGGCTGCGGGCGTCCCGGTGGGGATGTGCGGGGAGGCGGCGGCTGACCCTGCCCTGATCCCACTGCTGCTGTCCTTTGGGCTGGACGAGTTCAGCGTCAGTCCTGCCTCGGTGTTGACCGCCCGCCGGCACATTGCCCAGTGGGAGCAGGAGCAGGCCGACCAGCTGGCCCGGCAGGTGCTGGAGCTGCCCACCGCCGCCCAGGTGGAGGAACGGCTGAAGGGGCAGATCCGTTGAGGGGGCCTTACGGCAGACAAGGCGCCCCCGGCTGCGGCATTCGCCGCGCCGGGGGCGCTGCGCGTTGTTTCAGAGGGTAGGAGGGGCGGACAGCTGCTGGGTGAGCAGGTGGAAAAAGGCCTGGGATACCTTGGAACGCACCTGGTACTTGGGCCAGACCAGGCTCATGCCGCATTCCAGGGTGGGGAACAGGGGACGGAAGCACACCCCGCTGTCCTGCCCGGTGTTGATCAGGTGGTTTAGGGTGAGGGCGCAGCCTACACCGGCCTGCACCATCAGCGCGGCGTTGTAGATCAGGTTGTAGGTGGCCACCACCTGCAGCTGGGTGAAGTCATAGCCCAGCCATTGGGAGAAGTCAGAGATGGCGTGGGCTTGCCGGGACATCAGCAGGGGGACCTGGCGCAGGTCCTCCGGGGTAATATGGGCTTTCCGGGCCAGGGGGCTGGTTTTGGGCACCACCAGCCCCCAATGGTTCTTGGCGGGCAGGCGAAGGCTGTCATACTTCCTGGGAATGACCGCGTCCAGCACCAGGCCGAAGTCCAGCAGACCCTTGTCCATGCGCTCGAACAGATCGTCGGCATTGGCGCTGAACAGGTGGAAGCGAACCTGGGGATAGCGGGCCTGGAAGCGGCGCACCGCCTGGGCGATGAGGGACATGCCATCGGTCTCCCCGCCGCCGATGTACACGTCCCCAGTGGTGATGACCTCCGTCTCCCGCAGCTCCGACTGGGTCTTTTCCACCAGCTCCAGGATCTCGCTGGCCCGCTTGCGCAGCAGCATACCGTCCTCAGTGAGGGTGACGTGCCGGCTGCCCCGGAGGAACAGGGGCTTGCCCACCTCTGCCTCCAGGGCCATCAACTGCCGGGACAGAGTGGGCTGGGACAGATGCAGGGCCTGGGCCGCCCGAGAGATGCTCTCCTCCCTGGCCACCGTCAAAAAATAGCGCAGCACGCGCAGCTCCACGCCAGACCCCTCCCCACTTCTGTGTTCTGGGCAACAGCATATCACCTGGCCCCCGGTGCTGTCAATTGCCGCCAGGGGCTGGGTGGAGAAAATCATGCCTTTTAAGCATAAAAATATATCCAATATAGATATTTGATATTTGGTGGGCGAGGGGCTATAATGTGCAGCGGACGGAACAGACCACTCCGGCCCCTGGCGGGCCGGAGCGGCGGAAGGGGGAGACATGATCAGCGAGCGACTACTGGGTATTTTGCTGGAGTCCTTCTGGCAGATCCTGCTGCCGGGGCTGGCGGTGACCATCCCCCTGACCGCGGTGTCCTTTTTCTTCGCCATGGTCATCGCGGTACTCACCGCCATGGTGCAGTTTGCCAAGGTGCCTGTGCTGCGCCATGTGGCCCGGTTCTACATCTGGGTGGCCCGGGGCACCCCACTGCTGGTGCAGCTGTTCGTGGTGTTCTACGGCTTGCCCGACCTGGGCATCCTGCTGGAGCCCATCCCGGCGGCCATCATCGTCTTTTCCCTCAACGAGGGAGCCTACTGCGCCGAGACGGTGCGGGCCGCCCTGGAGGCGGTCCCTCCCGGACAGATGGAGGCGGGGCGGTGCGTGGGGATGAGTTATCTGCAAGTGATGCGGTGCGTGGTGCTGCCCCAGGCCATGCGCATTGCCTTTCCCTCCCTGTCCAACTCCCTGATCGCCATGGTGAAGGATACCTCGCTGGCCTCCAACATCACGGTGACGGAGATGTTCATGGAGACCAGGCGCATCGCCTCAGCCAATACGGAGTTTTTGGGGCTGTACATCGAGGTGGGGCTGATCTATCTGCTGTTCTGCACGGTGCTGACCAAGCTCCAGCGGGTGGTGGAGCGGCGGCTGGGCAGCTACGGCGGGCCGGCGGGGAGGTGAGGGGATGCTGGAAGTGCGCGGGCTGAGGAAGTCCTTTGACGGGCAGGAGGTGCTCCGGGGCGTCGACCTGCGGGTGAACCGGGGGGACGTGGTGGCCATCCTGGGCAGCAGCGGCTCGGGCAAGACCACCCTGCTGCGGTGCCTGAACTTCCTGGAGCGCAGCGACGGGGGGGAGATGCGCTTTGACGGGACGTGGTTTCAGATGGCGCGCATGTCCAAGCAGGACATTGCTCAGCTGCGGGCCAAGACTGCCTTTGTCTTTCAGGACTACAACCTGTTCCGGAACAAGACCGCCCTGCAAAACGTCGCCCTGGGGCTAACGGTGGCCCGGCGGATGCCAAAGCGGGAGGCCCAGGCGTTGGGCCGTCAGCTTCTGGCCAAGGTGGGGCTGGCCGACCGGGCGGAGCACTACCCCAGCCAGCTGTCCGGCGGGCAGCAGCAGCGGGTGGCCATCGCCCGGGCGCTGGCCACCAATCCGGAGATCCTCTACTTTGACGAGCCTACCTCCGCCCTGGACCCCGAGCGGACGGGGGAGGTGCTGGCCGTGATGCGGGAGCTGGCGGAGGAGGGACGCACCATGCTGGTGGTCACCCACGAGCTGGGCTTTGCCCGGCAAGCGGCCAGCCAGGCGATCTTCCTGGAGGGCGGGGAGGTGGTGGAGGCCGGCCCGGCCCGGGCCTTCTTCGACCACCCCCAGCAGGGGCGCACCCAGGCGTTCCTGCGGGGCATCCAGCCGGTGGGATAGACCGGGTTCCCAGCGGCAAGAGATCAAACGACCAATCATACTTGGAGGGGAACGACATGAAGCACGGGAGAAGTTTGAGAAGATGGACCGCCCTGGCCCTGGCGGCGGTGGGGAGCGCCCTGACCCTGGCCGGCTGCGCCGGCGGGGGGGAAGAGGGGCAGGCCGAAGGGGATCAGCTGGCCCGCATCCAGGCCAGCGGGGAGATCGTCATCGCCCTGGAGGGCACCTGGGCCCCCTGGAGCTATCATGACGAGGACGACACGCTCACCGGCTACGACGTGGAGGTGGGCCGGCTCATCGCCCAGGAGCTGGGGGTGGAGGCCACCTTTGTGGAGGGGAGCTGGGATGGCCTGATGGCTGGGCTGGACGCCGGGCGCTATGACGTGGTCATCAACGGCATGGGCATCACCCAGGAGCGGGCGGAGAAGTATGACTTCTCCACTCCCTACGCCTACAACCGCACGGCGGTCATCGTCCGGGGGGACAACACGGACATCCAGTCCATGGAGGACCTGGCCGGCAAGACCACAGCCAACACCCTGGCCAGCACCTACGCCATCTTGGCCGAGTCCTATGGGGCCACCAACACCGGCGTGGACGATCTGCTGCAAACCATCGAACTGCTGGAGGCCGGTCGCATCGACGCCACCTTAAACGCGGAGGGCACCTTTGCCTTCTATATGAGCCAGCACCCCCAGGCCAACCTGAAGATCGCCGCCTATGCCGATCAGAGCGAGCAGATCGCCATCCCCTTCCGCAAGGGGGAGGATTCGGACAGTCTGCGCCAGGCAGTGGATCAGATTTTGGAGGAGCTGAGCCAGTCCGGCCAGCTGTCCCAGCTGTCCCAACAGTTCTTCGGCATCGACATCTCCCAGGCTCCGTAAGGCCGGGGAGCAGGACGGCACAGCCGCCGGTTTGGCGGGAGAAAGGCGGGAGCGCAATGTGGAAGGATCCCCTGTCGCCGGAAGCGGTGGAGCGGGCTCTGCGAGATGCGGGCTGCCCTGGCAGCTTTGTGGAGCGGTTTCTGGGCTGCTACGGGGAGTGCACGCCGGAGGAGCAGCTCCAGCTCCTATACGGCCAGCGCAAGGCACTGCTGGAGCAGGTGCACGCCTGCCAGGAGAAGCTGGACTGCCTGGATTACCTGCGCGACCAGATCCGGAAGGGGCAGGCCCGTCGGAAGGAGGACGAGGCCTGAAGGGACACAGAAAGCCCACCCCCATGGCGGTTTCCGCCATGGGGGTGGGCAATTTATCTGGGCGTGGGCTGGGGGCCCGGAGTTGGTCAGGCGCACAGGTCCAAGATGATGTGGGCGAACAGCTTGGCCGACAGCATCAGGTCCTGGATCCGCACCCGCTCGTCGGGGCCGTGGAGGTGTGTGTCAAAGCCAGGCAGGGTGCAGCCGAAGGCCACACCGCCGGGGATGCCACGTACATAGGTGCCCCCGCCGGTGGACAGGCACTCCCCCTTCAGGCCGGTGTACTGCTCATACCGCCGCAGCAGGGTTTGGACAAAGGGGGTGTCCGCAGGGGTGTGGTGGGGGCTGTCCTGCTGGCCGGAAAAGGTGAACCCGTGGCGGGCAAAGGCGGCCTGGGCCACCTTCAGGCAGTTGTCCTGGGTGGCGCACAGGGGGACGCGGCTGTCAAAGCGCCCCTCCAGGCCGGTGTCGGTCACCTCCAGCAGGGTGAAGGCCACCGTGAGGGGGCCGGCCACCGGCTCGGACTGGGCGATGCCCAGCGCCCGGCCCAGGTAGTCGCCGTGGGGCAGCAGGGCGTTGAGCGCCCCCAGGGCGTCCCGGCAGGGGCCGGGGGCCAGGGGCAGGGCGCACAGCAGGGCCACCAGGCCGGTGAGGGCGTTGTTCCCCCCCTCCGGCCAGGCGGCGTGGGAGGCCTCGCCCTTGGCCCGGATGACGGTGAGGCCGCCCTCATGGGCAAAGGTGAACATGACGCCGGTGCGGGCGGTGATGTCCCGGGCGCAGGGCTGGACGTCGTGCATGCTCAGCCCTTCCACCGCAGCGCTGGCCTCTCCGGGCAGGATGTTGATGCGCAGCCCGCCGTGGAGCCAGCGCAGCCGGGGCAGCTGCTCCTGCACCGGCCAGGACATGGAAAAGACCGGCTGGAAGCCCCCTTTCTCGGTGTTGATGACGGGGAAGCCGGAGTCGGGGGAGAAGGTGGCGGGGGCAAATGGGTGACGGGCAAAGTACCAGGCGATGTCCGCCGAGCCGGACTCCTCGTTGGTGCCCAGGATCAGCCGGCAGTTGGCCTTCAGGGGGATCCCCAGTTCCTGCACCGCCTTCATGGCCAGCAGGCAGGCGGCGGCAGGGCCCTTGTCGTCGTCGGCCCCCCGGCCAAAGATCATGCCGTCGGCCACCTTGGGGGTGAAGGGCTGGGTCACGCTCCAGCCTTCCCCCGGGGCCACCACATCCAGGTGGCACAGTAGGTGCAGGGCGTCGGGGTGGTCGTTCAGGTCCACGCAGCCCACATAGCCCTCCAGGTTTTGCGCCGTCAGCCCCCACTCGCCGGCCAGGCGCAGCGCCTCGTCCAGGGCGGCGGCGGGGCCGGGGCCAAAGGGCGCGCCGGGGGCGGGGGAGCCCTCCACGCTGTCGATGGCCACCAGGCGGCACACCGCGTCCACCAGCAGGGGTTCCTGATTGGCAAAATAGGCTTCGATCTGTTGCTGATACATAGCTTCCCATCTCCTCGCGCAGGGATCTGGACCCGGGTGGGGGCAGCGGGAGCCCCGCCCGGCCCAGCAAAGCGTTCCTATTGTATCGGCTCATAGGGAAAAAAGCAAGGGGAAAACAGGGGAAATCTGGGGGGAGATTATGTTATGCCTCCCCAGGTTGGGAGGTGATCTCCCCCAAGTACTTGTAGATGGTATACCGAGAGACCCCAAGATGCTTGGCCACATAGGGCACCGACTTGCGGAAGGAGAAGGCGTTTTGCTGCTCCAGCATGGCCACCAGGCGGATGCGCTCGGACTTGCTCAGCGCGTCGGCCGGCTTGCCGAAGCTGGCCAGGCAGCGCTCGAACAGGTCGGCCAGCTGCCGGGAGCTCCCCTCCTGCCACAGGGCGGACTGCAGGTCGGACTGGGCGCTCATCAGGTCCACCAGGATGCGGTTGGCAAACACCAGGGAGGTGTAGTCAAAGTTGATGCCCAGGGCCAGGTTGTAGTCTTCCCCGATCATGTGAAAGGTGGAGGATTTGGCCTGGCGTCCGTCCGGGGTGGTGGCGGCCAGGTTGACCTGGTCGGTGGTGGCGGCTTGCTCGTCCAGGGCCAGGCCGATGCCCATGATGTCCATGGTGGAGCCCACCTCCCGGCCGGAGACGTGGCCGTTGTAGATGGACAGGATGGGGTGGGTGGGCACGCCCATGTCGTGGACCAGCGTCTCGCAGGAGGAGCCGAACATCTCGGCAATGCCCCGGGCGGTGCGGTCCAGGAACTCAAAGGCCTGGTCACGGTTCATATGGGCACATCCTTTCAACAAACTGTCAAGGTTTAGTATAGCGTTTTTCCTGGGAAATGGCAAGAAAAACCCCCGGGCGGCGTGGGCTGCGGCCAGGGGGTTTTGGTTATCGGGCCATGAACCGGGCCAGGAAGTCCCGGGTGCGCTGCTGGGTGGGGTTGGCCAGCACCTGCTGGGGATCCCCCTGCTCACAGATGACCCCGTCGGCCATGAACACCACATGGCTGGACACGTCCCGGGCAAAGGCCATCTCGTGGGTGACCACCAGCATGGTCATGCCCTGCTGGGCCAGGGTGTGCATCACGGACAGCACCTCGCCCACCATCTCGGGGTCCAGGGCGGAGGTGGGTTCGTCAAACAGCAGCACCTCCGGCTCCATGGCCAGGGCCCGGGCGATGGCCACCCGCTGCTTCTGGCCGCCGGAGATCTGCCGGGGCTTGGCGTGGATGTAGGGGCCCATGCCCACCTGGTCCAGGTACTTCAGGGCGTTTTCCCGGGCCTGGGCCTTGGGACGCTTGAGCACCTTCACCTGCCCCACCACGCAGTTTTCCAACACCGTCATGTTGTGGAACAGGTTGAAGGATTGGAACACCATGCCCACCTTGGAGCGGTACTGGGTGGCCTTGACTCCAGGGGCGGTCATGTCCTGGCCGTGGAAGATCACCTGGCCGCTGGAGGGGGCCTCCAGCAGGTTGACGCACCGCAGCAGGGTGGACTTGCCCGACCCGGACGCGCCGATGATGGACGTCACGTCCCCGGGGCGCACGGTGAAGTCGATATCCCGCAAGACCTGGTGGCTGCCAAAGGACTTGGACAGATGGCGCACTTCCAAAATGGCGTCGCTGTGCATTACCGTTCCCCCCTGTTCCTGCCGTGCTTGCGCTGCTGCCGGATCCGATCCTGGGCCTCCGGATCAGGCGGTTGGGAGAGCGTGCCCCCGGCCGGGTCGGGTCGGCGGTAGGTGCCGGCGGTCATGGTCAGCGGATCGGCCTGGGCCAGCTCGTAGCTGTCGCTGCCGTCCAGCCGCCGCTCCAGAGCGCGCAGCAGGAAGGAGGCGACGAGGGTCATGGTGAGGTAGCCGACCATCTCGATGGTGGCGGAGGGGAAGTACATATTGTTGATGCCCACGATGTACCGGTGGAAGGCAAAGAACTCGGTGAAGGTGATGACGAACATCACCGAGGTGTCCTTGACATTGATGATGAAGTTGTTGCCGATCTGGGGCAGGATGTTCCGGAAGGCCTGGGGCAGGATGACGCTGAGCATGGTCTGTACATGGGTCATGCCGATGGCCTTGGCCCCCTCGGTCTGGCCGGGGTCGATGGACAGGATGCCGCCCCGGACCGATTCGGCCATATAGGCCCCTGTGTTGATGGACACCACCACGATGGCGGCGGCCCACACGCTGGGCCACTGGACGGCATTGTAGGTGAAGTAGGGCAGGCCGTAGTAGATGAACACGGCCTGGAGCACCATGGGGGTGCCCCGAAAGACCTCCACATACACCCGGACGACCACCCGGATCAGCTTCAGGAAGAAGCGCTTGACGGGGCGGTCCTGCTTGGTGTAGGGGATGGTGTTGAGCACGCCGCAGGCAAAGCCGATGATGCAGCCGATGAGGGTGGCGACCACGGCCAGGATCAGGGTGCTGCGGATGCCGTTGAGATAGCCCGGCCAGTAGTTCTGCCACAGGCGGGCGATGTCTTGGAGCAGGTCAAGAAAGCGCTGCATAGGGAGCTCCTTTCAAAGAGGGGCCGTCCCGGCCCAACCCCGGGGCCGGGACGGCGGGAGATCAGATCTCAGGCTGGATGGCGATGGCCTGGTCCATGATGGCGTTGAGCTGCTCCCGGGTCAGGCTGGACAGGACGGCGTCGATGGCGTCCCGCAGCTGGGTGTTGCCCTTTTGCACGGCAATGCCCTGGTTCACATTCTCCGCCCGAGCCTGCTCGCTGGCAAACTGGAAGTCCCCGTCAGTGCCGGAGAAGTCCAAGATGACCAGGCTGTCGTCCCGGGCGGCGGCGGCCATGGCGGTGGGCAGGTCGGTGCACACGAAGTCCACGGTGCCGGTCTGAAGCTGCATGACCATGGCCGCGGCGGTCTCCGCGGGGGAGAGGATCTCCGCGTCGGGGATCTGGGGCAGGCAGGTGTCATACCAGATGGTGCCCGACTGGGAGGTGCAGGTGCCGCCGGCCAGGTCGGCGATGGAGGTGGCGGAGGCGTACTGGCTGTCCCGGGTGGTCAGGCAGACGATGTTGGCGTAGTAGTAGGGGCCGGCCATGTCCACCTCCTCCATGCGCTGGGCGGTCATGGACTGGCCGCAGATGTTGGCGTCCATGGTACCGGCCTGGACGGCGGGGGTGAGGGAGTCCCACTCGCTGGAGATGATCTCCAGCTCCCAGCCGTAGGCGTCACAGATGCGCTGGGCGATGATCACGTCATAGCCGTTGGCGTAGGAGCCGGGGACGTTGGAGATAGGCACCGCCCCGTTGGCGTCGGTCATCTGCATCCAGTTGTAGGGGGCGTAGGCACACTCCATGCCCACGGTAAACACCCCATCCTCCAGGCCGGGGATGGAGCTGGTGTCCACGTCGGTGAGGTCCTCCACCGGGGGGATAGTGACGGCGGGGGCACTGCCGGCGGGCACGTCAGAGGACGCGGCAGGGGAGCCGCCGCAGGCGGACAGGGTGGTGGCCAAGGCGGCGGACAACAGCAGGGCAAGGGTTCTTCTTTTCATATTTTTTCTCCTCTTTCCTTTGTCAATGGGGCCCGGCGGAGGGCCGGGGGAACGAAAAAGACCATGAACCGCCGATGCGATCATGGTCGATGCTCCACCCAAGGGGGCGACTCCGCCATGATAGCGCTTCACACGGGGGTGTGACAGTCCGCCGGGTATTTCCCGGCGGCCCAGGCAGCGGGGGGCCGGACCAGCGCCCCGTCCTTCGGCGGTACGGCCTTTCGCCGGGAGCAGTCGCCCATGACTCCCGGGTACTGATCGGTACCGCGCCTCTATCATTGGTTCAGGTTGGGTGTATTATAGCCCGCCTGTTCCCCACCTGTCAACAGGAAGGGACAAAGTTTGGGCATTTGGGCAGGGAAACGGGGCGGCGGAGGGAAGGGCTGTGTCACTTTCTACCGTAGACGGGGGGCCAGCCTGTGGGGTCTGCTCCATCTTGAAGGTTATCCAGCGCGACCCGGACCGCCTCCACCACAAAGGCGGAAAATGTGCAGTTGGTGCCGCGGATGGCGTCCTCCACGGAGTGGATGACCTGATTGGGGAAGCGGATGCTTTTGGTTGCGCTTTTCGGCTCGCTTGTGCCCTCTGGTATCTTGAATTTTCGCATGGCATTCATCCCCTTGATCTGGCTGTCTGTATGACAGTTTATCCCACAATTCGGCATTTGTATGCATTGCATGTATGCACTGCAATCTGTGTGGCAAGATGCATGACGACTGGATTGCGGCCTGTGGGGAGCGGCGCTGGGGAGCTGACGGGGGCGAATTCACAATTTCCTCTTTTTTCTCCCGGGGCAATGTGGTATACTACGAGATAATTGGGTCAATCTGCCCGCGGGGCCTGTGGGCGGGGTATGTACGGAAAAGAAAGGACGCGGAAGCAATGGGTCTGTTTTCAAAGGTATTCGGCACCCGTTCCCAGCGGGAGGTTAAGGCGATTCTGCCCCTGGTGGACCAGATCGAGGCGCTGGGCGAGCAGATGAAGGGACTGAGCGACCAGCAGCTGCGGGCCAAGACCGACGAGTTCCGGGGCCGCCTGGCCCAGGGGGAGACGCTGGACGACCTACTGCCCGAGGCCTTCGCCGTCTGCCGGGAGGCGGACGAGCGGGTGCTGGGGATGCGGCCCTACCGGGTGCAGCTGATCGGCGGCATCATCCTCCACCAGGGGCGCATCGCCGAGATGAAGACCGGCGAGGGCAAGACCCTGGTGGCCACCCTGCCGGCCTACCTCAACGCCCTGGCGGGCAAAGGGGTGCACATCGTCACCACCAACGACTACCTGGCCAAGCGGGACTCGGAATGGATGGGCAAGGTGTACCGTTTCCTGGGCCTCACCGTGGGGCTGGCGGTGCACGGGGTGGACAAGGAGGGGAAGAAGGCGGCCTATGCCGCCGACATCACCTACGGCACCAACAACGAGATGGGCTTTGACTACCTGCGGGACAACATGGCCATCTACGCCAGCGAGCTGGTGCAGCGGGGCCACGCCTTCGCCATCGTGGACGAGGTGGACTCCATCCTCATCGACGAGGCCCGCACCCCCCTGATCATCTCTGGACAGGGGGAGCAGTCCACCCAGCTCTACCAGATGGCGGACAACTTCGTGGCCCGGCTCAAGTGCTTGAAGGTGGCCTCGGTGGACGCCAAGCAGGAGGAGGATGGGACGCTGGACGCGGACTACATCGTGGACGAGAAGGCCCGCACCGCCACCCTCACCGCCCGGGGGGTGGCCAAGGCCGAGCAGCAGTTCAACGTGGACAACCTGTCCGACCCGGAGAACGCCACCCTGTCCCACCACATCAACCAGGCCCTGAAGGCCCGGGGGGTGATGCGCCGGGACATCGACTATGTGGTCAAGGACGGCGAGGTCATCATTGTGGACGAGTTCACCGGCCGCCTGATGTACGGCCGGCGGTACAACGAGGGACTGCACCAGGCCATCGAGGCCAAGGAGCACGTCACCGTGGCCCGGGAGTCCAAGACCCTGGCCACCATCACCTTCCAGAACTACTTCCGCCTGTACGACAAGCTCTCCGGCATGACGGGCACCGCCATGACCGAGGAGGAGGAGTTCGGGCAGATCTACCACCTGGACATCGTGGAGATCCCCACCAACAAGCCCCTGGCCCGCAAGGACCAGTCCGACTATGTGTTCAAGACCAAGCAGGGCAAGTACCGGGCCATCGTCCGGCAGATCCAGGCCTGCCACGAGAAGGGGCAGCCGGTGCTGGTGGGCACGGTGTCCATCGAGGTGTCCGAACTGGTCAGCCAGATGCTCACCCGGGCGGGCATCCGGCACAACGTGCTCAACGCCAAGTACCACGAGAAGGAAGCGGAGATCGTGGCCCAGGCGGGCAAGCTGGGGGCGGTCACCGTGGCTACCAACATGGCCGGGCGCGGCACCGACATCGTGCTGGGGGGTAACGCGGAGTTTCTGGCCAAGGCCCAGCTGCGCAAGGCGGGGATGAGCGATGAGCTGATCGCCGAGTGCGACGGCCACGCCGAGACGGATGACCCGGAGGTGCTGGAGGCCCGCCGGGCCTTCGCCCAGGCGCAGGCCAGCTTTCAGGAGCAGATCCGGGGGGAGGCCGAGCAGGTGCGGGCGGCCGGCGGGCTGTACATCCTGGGCACCGAGCGCCACGAGTCCCGCCGGATCGACAACCAGCTGCGGGGCCGGGCCGGCCGCCAGGGCGACCCGGGGGAGAGCCGGTTCTTCCTGTCCCTGGAGGACGACATCCTGCGCCTGTTCGGCTCAGAGCGCATCCAAAGCATGATGGACACCCTGGGGGTGGACGAGGACACCCCATTGGATCAGAAGATGCTGTCCAACGCCATCGAGTCGGCCCAGAAGCGGGTGGAGTCCCGGAACTTCCAGACCCGCAAGACGGTGCTGGAATACGACGACGTGATGAACACCCAGCGGGAGGTCATCTACAAGCAGCGCCGCCAGGTGTTGGATGGGGAGGACGTCCACGGAGCCGTGGAGAACATGCTGGAGGGCATGATTGTGGGCGCCATCACCGGCCACGCCGGGGAGCAGGGCAGCCTGGACGAGGAAGGATTCCAGGCGGCCACCGCCCACCTGGCCGGCTCGGTGTTCACCCCCGAGCAGCTGGCTGACTTCCGGGGCCGGGCCCCCGGGATGGACGCCCAGGCCCTGGCTCAGGAGATGTTGGCTGCCGCCCGGGACAACTATGCCCGGCGGGAGGAGGAGATCAACACCCAGATGGCCCCTCTGATGGGCGCGTCCGGCAAGGCGCCCATGCGGGAGCTGGAGCGGGTGATCCTGCTGCGGGTGGTGGACGAGTACTGGATGGACCAGATCGACGCCATGCAGGAGCTGCGCCAGGGCATCGGTCTGCGGGCCTACGGCCAGTCCGACCCGGTGGTGGAGTATAAGCGGGAAGGGTTTGACATGTTCGAGCAGATGATCGCCGCCATCCAGGAGGAGACCATCCGCCGGCTGTTCACCGTCCGGCTGCGCACCAACGAGGAGATCCGCCGGGAGCGGGTGGCCAAGATCACCGGCCAGTCCGGCGCCGCCGACAGCACTGGGGGCAAGCGGCAGCCGGTGAAGAAGAGCGAGAAGATCGGCCGAAACGACCCCTGCCCCTGTGGCAGCGGGCTGAAGTGGAAGAAGTGCACCTGCAAGGAGTACCATCCTGAGCTGAACTGACCGTCCCGCCGGAGCTGAGGAGGCTGGCGGGCGCGGGTTGGGGCGGAAGCCCCATGGGGAAAGGAGGGGCCATGGAGATCATCGAGGCGACCAAGCAGGGTCTCCCCATCCTTCAGGCGGACGGCATCCTGGAAGCGGGTGGGGCGGCCCACGGCTTCTCCACCCGGCTGGGCGGCGTGTCCCAGGGGATGTGGGGGGCGTTGAACTTGGGGGTGAGCCGGGGGGACGACCCCGACCACGTCCGAGAGAACTACCGCCGCTTCTTCGCCGCCATCGGCGCGGACGGGGCCCGGCTGGCGACCGCCAACCAGGTGCACGGGGGCAAGGTGCGGGTGGTGACGGCGGCGGACTGGAAGCAGGACCCCTATGAGCGGGTGGACTACGAGGCCGACGGGCTGATGACGGACACGCCGGGAGTGGTGCTGCTGATCTATACCGCGGACTGTATCCCTGTGCTGCTGTACGACCCGGCCCGCCGGGTAGCGGCCGCGGTCCACGCCGGGTGGCGGGGGACGGCGGTGGGGATTGCGGCCACCGCGGTGGAGCGGATGCGGGAGGTCTATGACTGCCGGCCGGAGGACATCCTGGCCGCTGTGGGGCCGGGCATCGGCCCGTGCTGCTTTGAGACCCATGAGGACGTGCCAAACGCCATGATGACGGGGGTGTCCGCCGCAGCGCTGTCCCACATCAAGGCGCTGGAAAACGGGAAATTCTCCCTGGATCTGAAGGGCATTAACGTCAGCCTGCTGGAGCGGGCGGGGCTGGATCCGGAGCATATCGCGGTGTGCGGGGAATGCACCGCCTGTCTGGGGGAGCGGTACTGGAGCCACCGGCGCATGGGCAACAACCGGGGCTCGATGGCTGCGGCCATCCAGCTGCGATGAGGCGGCTGGCGGCCCTGCTGCTGGCCGGGGCGATGGCCTTGGGCCTGGCGGGCTGCGGGGCAGGGGAGGCCGATCCCTCGGTCAGCCCGGACCCGGAACCCACCCAGACGCCCCGGGAGCTGCCCTTCGCCCTGGCCTATGACCCCCAGTCCTCCCTGCACCCCATCACAGGCCAGAGCCAGGTGAACCTGGACCTGGCCGGCCTGGTGTACGAGGGGCTATATAAGCTGGATCGGGACTTTGTCCCACAGCCCGCTCTGGCCCAGTCCGCTGCGGTCAGCGGGGACGGGCTGGTATGGACGATCACGCTGCGCGCCGGCGTGCGCTTTTCCGACGGGACGGCCCTCACCGCCGCCCACGTGGCCAGCTCGCTGGAGACGGCCCGGGCCAGTGAGCTGTATGGCCAGCGCCTGGGGCAGGTGACTGGAGTGGAGGCGGCGGACGACGGGACGGTGCGCCTCACCCTGTCCAGCCCCAACGGGGCGCTGGACGCGCTGCTGGACATCCCCATCGTGCTGGAGCAGGCGGACGGCATCCCGCTGGGCACAGGGCGATACCGCTTTGCCAGCGGCCAGGAGGGGTTGATCCTCCAGGCAAACGAGCACTACGACAGGCAGGTGCCCTATGAGACCATCGCGCTGCGCCCAGCCGGCGGGGCGGATGAACGCCTGGCTGCCTTTGACAGTGGGGATGTGACGGCGGTGGCCACTGACTTCTCCTCCTCCTACGCCCTGGGCTACTCGGGCAATTACGAGACCTATGACTTCCCCACCACCACGCTGCTGTATGTGGGCTTTCGTACCACCGGGGGGCTGTGCGCCAGCGCCCAGGTCCGCCAGGCCCTGTCCAAGGCCTTTGACCGGGAGGAGCTGGTCAGCGCCCTGCTGGCCGGCCACGGGGACGCGGCCAGCCTACCCATCTCCCCCCTGCACCAGGATTACGACGTCCAGGCGGCGCAGGAGTTGGACTACGACCTTCCGGGCGGCCGGGCGCTGCTGCTGGAAGCGGGCTATACCCAGGGGGAGGACGGGCGGTTCTACCGGGGGAGCCAGGCGGTGGAGGTTACCATTGTGGTAAACAACGACAGCGCGGCCAAGCAGGAACTGGCGCAGTTTTTGGCCGACAGCCTGGCCGCGCTGGGGGTGGGCGCCACGGTCAGCGCCCTGCCTTGGGAGGAGTATCTGGCTGCCCTGTCCGGGGGACAGTTCGACCTGTATGTGGGCGAGGTACGCATGACCGGGGACTTTGACCCCACCGCGCTGCTCGCCGGGGGGCTGAACTACGGAGGATACACCAGTTCCACGGGATCGGCCCTGCTGGCAGATTGGCGGGGCGCCCAGGGGACGCAGCGCAGCCGGGCGGCGGCCCAGCTGTGGGACGCCTTTGCCCAGGACGCGCCCATCGCGCCGCTGTGCTTTAAGCGGGGCTCCCTACTGGTCCGGTGGGGGATGGCCCGCAACATACAGCCCACCCAGGCCGACCTGTTTTGGAACCTGGAGCAGTGGCAGGTGGAGGAATCGGGCGCCCCGGCATAGGCGGGGCAGATCAGGCAGAGACAGAGGAGAGAGCAGGCAATGAGCCAACTATTTCGATGCTATGTGGAGAAGCGGCCCGGATTTGACGTGGAGGCCCGGCAGACCCTGCGGGAGCTGCGGGACCAGCTGGGGGTGGCGGGGCTGACCGGCCTGCGCCTGTTCCACCGCTACGATGTGGAGGGGGTGGACGAGGGGGCCTATCGGCAGGCCAAGGACACGGTGCTCTCTGAGCCCCCGTGCGACCTCCTCTACGAGGAGCGGCTGCCAGAGCTGGCGGGGGAGACCACCTTGCTGGCGGTGGAGGCCCTGCCTGGGCAGTACGACCAGCGGGCCGACTCCTGCGCCCAGTGCATGATGCTGCTGTCCGGCGGGGACAAGCCCACCGTGGCCACTGCCCTGGTGTATGCCCTGTCCGGCAGCCTGAGCCAGGCCGACCTGGATCGCATCCGGGGCTATCTCATCAACCCGGTGGAGTGCCGGGAGGCGTCCATGGACAAGCCAGACCGGCTGGCCCAGCGCTATGACGCGCCCGACCGGGTGGCGGTGCTGGACGGCTTCACCGCCCTGGATGAGGCGGGGCTGACAGGGGTGCTGGAGGAGTACGGCTTGGCCATGGACCTGGCGGACCTGAGGTTTCTCCAGGATTATTTCCGGGATGAGGAGGGCCGGGATCCCACCGTCACCGAACTGCGGGTGGTGGACACCTATTGGTCGGACCACTGCCGGCACACCACCTTCTCCACCCACATCAACTCGGTGGAGATCCTGGATCAGAAGGTGGCCGAGGCCTATCGCCGCTATCTGGAGGCCCGGACGGAGGTGTACGGGAAGGAGCAGGCCGGTATGCGCCCCCAGACCCTGATGGACCTGGCCACCATCGGCGCCAAGATTTTGAAGAGGCGGGGCCTGCTCAAGGACCTGGACGAGAGCGAGGAGGTCAACGCCTGCTCCATCCGGGTCAAGGCGCTGGTAGACGGGGCAGAGCAGGATTGGCTGTTGCTGTTCAAGAACGAGACCCACAACCACCCCACCGAGATCGAGCCCTTCGGCGGGGCGGCCACCTGCATCGGCGGTTGCATCCGGGACCCCCTGTCCGGCCGGGCCTATGTGTACCAGGCCATGCGCCTGACCGGCTGTGGCGACCCCCGGGCCCCTCTGGGCCAGACCTTGGAGGGCAAGCTGCCCCAGCGCAAGCTGGCCCAGACGGCGGCGGCGGGCTATTCCTCCTATGGCAACCAGATCGGCCTGGCCACCGGCCTGGTGGACGAAGTGTACCACGAGGGCTACCTGGCCAAGCACCTGGAGGTGGGGGCGGTGGTGGGCGCGGCGCCGGCAGACAACGTGGTCCGGGAGCGCCCAGCCCCCGGCGACGTGGTCATCCTGCTGGGTGGCCGCACCGGACGGGACGGGATCGGCGGCGCCACCGGCTCCTCTAAGAGCCACAATCAGGCCTCCCTGACTACGATGGCCAGCGAGGTGCAAAAGGGTAACGCCCCGGAGGAGCGCAAGCTCCAGCGGCTGTTCCGGGACGGGGCGGTGACCCGGCTGATCAAACGGTGCAATGACTTCGGAGCCGGCGGGGTGAGCGTGGCCATCGGCGAGCTGGCCGACGGGCTGGAGATCGAGCTGGACGCGGTGCGCAAGAAGTACGACGGGCTGGATGGCACGGAGCTGGCCATCTCTGAGTCCCAGGAGC
Organism: uncultured Oscillospiraceae bacterium; assembly: GCA_944387065.1. Classification (GTDB taxonomy): domain Bacteria; phylum Bacillota; class Clostridia; order Oscillospirales; family Oscillospiraceae; genus Enterenecus. The sequence goes on along the minus strand of CALXDM010000011.1, from coordinate 11,732 downwards.
GCATGGCCGTGGTGGTGGCCGCCCAGGATGAGGACGCCTTCCTGGCCGCCGCCCGGCGGGAGAACCTGGAGGCCTATCGGGTGGCGCGGGTCACCCAGAGCCCCCGAATGGTGATGCGCTGGAAGGGGCAGACCATCGTGGACCTGTCCCGGGCGTTTCTCAACACCAATGGGGCGGCCAAGCACACGAAGGTCTTTGTCCCCCCTCGCAAGCGGGGGATGCCCCCCGCCTTTACCGACCTGAGGGGGATGGCGGGCAGCCTGAAGTGCGGGGCGCGCCGAGGCCTGGCTCAGCGGTTTGACAGCTCCATCGGCGCGGCCAGTGTGCTCATGCTCTACGGCGGGGCCACCCAGCGCACCCCCGCCCAGGTGATGGCGGCCACCCTGCCGGTGGAGCCCGGCCAGGTGAGCGAAACCTGTTCGGTGATGAGCTGGGGCTTCGATCCGGACTGGATGTCCGCAGATCCCTATGAGGGGGCGGGAGTGTCGGTGGCGTTGTCTCTGGCCAAGCTGGTGGCCGCCGGGTGTGACCCGGAGAGGGCCTACCTCACCTTCCAGGAGTATTTTGAGAAGCTGCGGGATGAACCGGAGCGCTGGGGCAAGCCCTTCCAGGCGTTGCTGGGTGCGCTGGAGGCCCAGCTGGAGCTGGGGGCGGCGGCCATCGGCGGCAAGGACTCCATGTCCGGTTCCTTCCTGGATCTGGACGTGCCCCCCACCCTCATCAGCTTTGCCGTGGCCCCTGCCTTGGCCGGCCAGGTGATCTCCCCGGAGTTCAAGGCCCCGGGCCGTCCGGTCTACCTGTTCCCCGTGGCCCGTCCAGACGACTACCAGGGTATGAAGCGGGCCTGGGCCTGCCTGCACGGGCTGGCCCGGGCTGGAAAGGTGGCCGCGGCCTGGGCGGTGGAGGCGGGCGGCGTGGCCGAGGGCGTGATGAAGATGGCCTTTGGCAACCAGATCGGTTTCTGCGCCGACGCGGGGGTTCAGGCCCCCTGGTACGGGCATATGCCCGGGGCCATTGTGGCGGAGCTGACCCAGGAGGTCTACGACTGCGCGGCGGTCCGCATCGGGATGACCACCCAGGAGCGGACGGTGGCCATCGGGGAGGACCAGGCCGGCCTGGACGAGCTGGCGCGGTTGTGGGAGGGGGTGCTGGAGGAGGTTTACCCCACCGACACCGGCGCCCAGCCCACCCCGGTGGAGCCCATCTGCCATGACCGGCGCTCCCCCGCGGTGTTCTGCGGGGAGATCGCCCGGCCTCGGGCGGTGATCCCCGTCTTCCCGGGCACCAACTGCGAGTATGATACAGCCGCCGCCTGCCGCAAGGCGGGCATCGAGCCGGAGATCCTGGTCATCCGCAATCTGACGGCCCAGGACCTGGCCGAGTCAGCTGACGCGCTGGCCGCTGCCATCGGCCGCAGCCAGATCCTTGTGCTGCCCGGCGGCTTTTCCGGCGGGGACGAGCCGGACGGCTCGGCCAAGTTCATCGTCTCCTTCCTGCGCAGCCCCAAGCTGACCGACGGGGTGCATGACCTGCTCCACAACCGGGACGGGCTGATGCTGGGCATCTGCAACGGCTTCCAGGCCCTGGTGAAGCTGGGGCTGGTGCCCTATGGGGAGATCCGGCCCGCCACCCCGGACAGCCCCACCCTCACCTTCAACCTCATCGGCCGCCACCAGAGCCGGTACGTCACCACCCGGGTGGCCTCGGTGCGCTCCCCCTGGATGCTGCTCAGCCATGTGGGCGACCTGCATTCCATTGCCGTCTCCCACGGGGAGGGGCGGTTCGTGGCCCCCCAGGGGGTGGTGGACGATCTGATTGCGGGCGGCCAGGTGGCCACCCAGTATGTGGATCCGGCCACCGGCCGGCCCCACATGGGCATCGACTGCAACCCCAACGGTTCGGTGGCCTGCATTGAGGGCATCCTCTCCCCCGATGGGCGGGTGTTGGGCAAGATGGGCCACACCGAGCGCAGCGGCCCCCATGTGGCCCAAAATATTCCCGGGGACAAGTTCCAGCCCCTCTTTGAGTCCGGGGCGCTGTACTTCCGGTGAAAAGCGCAGACTGATCAGACCTCACGGCTCCACGCAAGGAGAAACCGTGAGGTCTGGTTGCCTTTCCCGCGTGGGACGGAGCCGCTGCCTGGCAGGGGTTTCTTGCTTTGGTCGGGGCGGTTCAAACACTTCCGATTTCTCCAAATGATGCTTGCGGTGGGAGGGTGTTTCCGCTATAATACCAATCAACGTGCCCAGGCACGGGGATACTTGCGCGTGAGAGGGGGGGCAGAGCCGGAACGCGATTTCTTGTGGAGCCTGTGTGGTGGGCCTCCACTTTATCACGCGGGGGGAAGGGCCCCGCAAGCCCCGCGGGAGAGGGCTCCCGCCGGTACTTGTATAAAACAACATGAGAGTAGGAAAAGTAGACCGTTCCAACCAGCCTGGTGATCCAGCGGGAACAAATTACGATATGGACTCAAAGACGACCGGAAGATTGGGTTGAGAGAGGGCGGGCGGCCTGGGGTGCCCAATCCATCAGACCATGCAAGGCGGGATTGTTTGAAGCAAGTACAATTACTTTTTTGGAGTGATGAACTATGAAAAAACAAATTGTATGCATCCTTGTGTTTTGCCTGTGCGCCACCGTCCTGGCCGGCTGCCGGCAGGAGTCGGGCGAAGAGGCCGGGGGGAATGCCACCGACGAAATGAAGATCGCCTACACCTGTGACCTGAGCCCGGAGGACGGCGCGGACAGCGTGGAGCGGGCGGGCGACCATACGGGCAGCCCCTATTTCAGTTCCTTGGACTTTTACAACCTGGAGTCCAGCGATACGCTGACCATCCTCACCCACTTCCAGACTCAGCAGCAGACCAGCGAGTGGAGCTGCGGCGTGTCCAGTGCGCTGATGGTGCTCAACTGGTATGGCAGGCTGGGTGAGCACAACGAGGAGAGCCTGGCGGCCTATCGGAGCAACGGCCTGGCGGCGGAGGCCACCAGTCTGCGGCAGCTCATGGAGATCTTTGAGGGAGTGGGCGGATTTGACCTGTACTCCACCTATGACTGCGTGGATACGGTGTATGAGGTGTTCACCTTCGACTACATCCAGCAGACCCTGGCCGCCGGGGACCCCATTCTGATCGGCTGGAACGACTGGGGCGGGCACTGGCAGGTCCTCATTGGGTATGACACCATGGGCACTGAGACCACCCAGGACGACGTGATCATTGTGGCCGATCCCTATGACACCACCGACCACAACCAGGATGGCTACGGCGTGTACAGCGCGGAGCGGTTCCTGTACAATTTCACCTTCTATGATTTCTTTGATGAATCCAACGGCGATTTGAACGATATGTGCTTCCTGGTGGCAACGCCCCAGTAAGCCGCCCTGTGGCCCTCCGGCTCAGCCACTGGACGCGCAGCAAAGGGAAGAGAGAACGAACGCAAAAAGGAGCGCCCCTGCCTGGGGCGCTCCTTTCCCGTTTGGCCTACCGATGGAAGATCCTATTTCGCCGCCTGGGTCAGGGCGGCCAGCACCTGCTCCTGCTTGGGCAGGAGCAGCTTGCGCTTGGGGTAGCGGGCGGTATAGCCGGACAGCAGCCGCTTGGCGTCCGCCGGGTCCAGGACGGACAAAAGGGGCAGGCAGTAAGATTCCGCCGCCTGGAACATCAGCTGGGAGTTGTAGTCAAAGCCCTCTGCCTCCAGGAGCATGAAGGCCGCCGCCTGGGCGGCCAGCTCGGTCTCGCCCGTCTCAGCCAGCTGGGCCACGCATCCCTCCAACTGGCGCAGGAAGCGCTGGGCCATCACCCGCTCCCCAGCGGGCGGGCCGGTAAAAAACCGGGAGATCCCCTGAAAGGCACCTCCCGCCTGGAGCAGCATCCGCCGCTCTTCCAGGTACTCGGCATAGCATTGCCGCAGTGCCTCCAACCGCTCAGACCCCTCCATGCCCAGGCTCCTCCCGCCGCTTGCGCCGCTGGATCATCCGCCGGAAGCCCCCGGCACCAAAGGAGAAGATCCGGTTGACCCGGCTGATGGTGGCCGAGCTGGCCCCGGTCTTTTCCAGGATGTCGGTGTATACCATCCCCTGGTCCAGCAGGATGGCCACGTCATACCGCTGCTCCAGGGCCCGCAGCTCGCCCACGGTGCACAGGTCGTCAAAAAAAGCACAGCACTCGTCCAGATCCTTCAGCTCTAGGATGCTCTGATACAGGGCCATGCTCCGCTGCTTGTTGGATACCTTTGGCATATTGTCCTCCTTATTTGGGTGGACGGCGGGCCGGACAGGGCGGACCGCCCCCGCGCAGACAACTGGGAATTGCCTATATTCTAACAGATTGAAGTGGTAAAGTAAACAGCTTTTCCAGCGGCGCTCCTCTGCTCGGCACCGGAGCGCCGGCGCGAAATTGGCTTCTCAAGCGGGGAAGAATGTGGTATACTAAACTCTCATTCCAAAGTGAGGCACCCCCCGCCCTCTGCCGGGGCTGAGGTGCTGGAATGGAAGGGAAGTGAAGCGAAATTGAAGCAACTTGCCAAGGTGATTCGACCGGACATCCCGGCGGGCCGACGGGTGATCGCCGTCAGCGACATCCATGGGAACCTGCCCTTTCTGAAAGGGGTGCTGGACAAGGCGGGCTTCTCCCCGGCGGATGTGCTGGTGCTGGTGGGGGACCTGTTTGAGAAAGGGGAGGACAGCCTGGGGCTGCTGCGCTACCTGCTGGAGCTGGGGCAGACCCACACGGTGTATCCCCTGTGCGGCAACTGTGACCACGTGGACAAGATCTTCCTGGCCAAGATCCGCCCCAGCATCGACCAGGAGCTGTGGCCGGTGTTCCGCCGCTGGGGCAGGCGCTCACTGATCCTGCAATTGGCCGCCCAGCTGGGGCTGGAGGCCCGGGGGCCGGAGGACCTGCCGGCCATCCGGCAGGCTATCCTGGAGCGTTTCCCCAGAGAGAGCCGCTTCCTGCTGGAGTTGCCCCACATCCTGGCGGCGGGGCGCTACCTGTTCGTCCACGGCGGACTGCCCCGGGAGGACAGGTTGGAGGAGCTGGAGGCATACGGATGTATGAAGAACGACGACTTTCTGGGCCAGGGGCTGTCCTTCCAAAAGTGGGTGGTGGTGGGCCATTGGCCGGTGACCCTATACAACCCCAGCATCCCCACCGCCCGGCCCCTGATCTGCCGAGAGCGGCACATCGCGTCCATTGACGGTGGATGTGTGCTCAAGCTGGATGGGCAGCTCAACGCGCTGATTATCCCCGATGTGTACGGGGATGGGATGGACTATGTGGCCTATGACGGCCTTCCCACGGTGGTGGCGGAGGAGGACCAGCAGGCCAGCCGGGACCCTCTGAACATCCGCTGGAGCGACAGCGCCATCCAGGTGCTGCGGGAGGAGGGGGACTGCTGCTGGTGCCGGCACCTGTCCACCGGCCGGGAACTATGGATCCTGAAGGAGTACATTTACACCCGCCTGTCCGATGGGAAAGTGCATTGCGAGGACACCACCGATTATCTGCTGCCGGTGTCCGCAGGGGAGCGGTTGAAGCTGGTGCGGTGCGGCAGCCGGGGCTGTCTGGTGAAGAAAGAGGGGATGACGGGCTGGTACCGGGGGCGGTTGCGGAAGTGAGGTGGGGCGGAAGGATTCCAACTCCTTCCAGGAGAGAAAAGGGTTGCGATAATTTCTTTGACGGCAGATTTGCCCCTAAAAAGTTCCGAATTTTCTTGAATCCCTCCCACCAAGCCTGTGGGCAGCCAAACCCTGTGGCCAGAAGTTTCAACAACTTCCGCAGGGTTTTCCACATCCGGATCCATCCTCCCAGGTGCGGAAGGGGTAGACATAAAAGGTGTCAAGGGGATTTGTTGTGGGCAAATCCCCGAAAAAAGCCGACAGTCCGTCTCTGGCGGACTGTCGGCTTTTTTACCTGAAGGTCAATTCTCCGTGAGGGCTTCCATCTCGTCCAGCAGGGACTGGAAAAGGTCCAGGGCGGCCTGGATGGGCTGGGGGGTGGACATATCCACCCCGGCCCCCCGCAGCAGATCCACCGGATCCTGGGAGCAGCCGCCCCCCAGAAAGCCCAGGTAATCCTGCACCGCCCCCTGGCCCTCTTGCAAAATGCGGCGGGACAGGGCGATGGCGGCGGAATAGCCTGTGGCATACTGATAGACATAGTAGTTGTAGTAGAAATGGGGGATACGGGCCCACTCCAGGGCGATCTCCTCATCGGAGATCAGGTCGGGCCCGTAGTACTTCTCGTTCAGCGCCCGGTACTCCCGGGACAGCAGGTCGGCGGTGAGGGTTTCCCCCTGGGCGTTGAGCTGGCCCATGCGCAGCTCGAACTCGGCGAACATGGTCTGGCGGTAGAGGGTGCCCTTAAACTGCTCCAGGAAGTGGTTGATCAGCCAGGCCCGCTCCTTCCGGTCGGTGGTTCGGGCCAGCAGGTACTCCATGAGCAGGGCCTCGTTGCAGGTGGATGCCACCTCGGCCACGAAGATCACATAGTCCCGGTAGGGGGCGGGCTGGGTTTTGTTGGACAGGTAGGAGTGGATGGCATGGCCCATCTCGTGGGCCAGGGTGAACATCCCGTCCAGATTGTCCTTGTGGTTGAGCAGCACATAGGGATGGCACAGCGCGCCGGCGGAGTAGGCCCCCGAGCGCTTGCCCAGGTTTTCCCGCACGTCGATCCAGCGGTGGGTAAAGCCCTCCTGGAGGATGGCCCGGTAGTCCTCGCCCAGGGGGGCCAGCGCGGCGTAGACCGTCTCCTTGGCCTGGGAGAAGGGGATGGGCCGATCCGCACCGGACACCATGGGGGCATAGATGTCGTACATATGCAGCTGATCCACCCCCAGCAGCTTCTTGCGCAGGCGGACATAGCGGTGGAGTTTGTCCAGGTTGGCGTTGACCGTGTCAATGAGGTTGTGGTAGACCTGGGGAGGGACCCGGGTGCCGGCCACGGCGGCGGCCAGGGAGCTTTCATACTTCCGGGCGGTGGCGTAGAACTGCAGCTGCTTGACCTGGGCGGAGAGCACCGCCGCGGCGGTGTTGCGGATGGAGCCATAGGTCTTGTAATAGGTGCGGAAGGCGTTCTCCCGCAGCACCCGGTCCTCGCTCATCTGGGTGGGGACAAAGGAGCCGTCGGACAGGGGGACCGGGTTGCCCTGCCCGTCCATGGCGTCGGGGAAGGTCAGGTCGGCGTTGGTGAGCTTGCCGTAGATGTCCTCCGGCGCCTGGGCCATCTCGCCGGCGGCGGCCAGCAGCCGCTCCTCCGCGTCGGACAGCACATGGGCCCGCCGGTCTTGCAGCACCTGGAAGTACCGGCGGTAGAGCGCCAGGGCGGGCTGCTGGGCGTAGAAGCGCTCCAGGGTGTCCGGCGGGATGGCGATCAGCTCTGGGGTGGCGAAGGCGCTGTCCCGGTTCAGCTCCACCAGGGTGCTGGTCAGCTTGCCCTGCATGGCCTGGTATTCAGGCACGCGGGTGTCCTCGTCCCCCTTGCGGAAGGCGTAGTGGGCCAGGTTGCTGATGTGGGTGTCCAGGGTCTGGTTCAGCTCCAGGAACTCATAGAGGGTGTCGGCCCGCTCGGCCAGGCGGCCGGCGTAGCTGGGAATGCGGGCGGCCAGGGCCCGGGTCTCGTCCAGGTCCTGCTGCCAGGCCGCGTCATTCGGGTACAGGTCGGTGAGGTCCCAGGTCTCCGCCACGGGGACCTCGCCGCGCTGGGGGATCTTGTTGTGTTTTGCCATGCTGATACCTCCAAAGGCAAACATAGGGATGGTTGCAGATTATCATAGCATCATAACACAACCTGGCTGCGGGCACAAGTCCCAGGCTCACTTCACCCGGAAGGTACGGGGGGCCCGGCGGTAGACCAGGGCGAGGATGAGCACGGAGTAGACCACCGTCACCGCCAGCACCAGCAGGGCGAACCAGGAGGGTGTGCTGCGGATCTGAATGCAGGCGTAGCAGACGGCGTACACCGCGAAGTTGATGCCGGAGAAGAAGGGGTTTTTCACCTGCAAATCAGAGGTGTAGGGCTGGAACAGGTAGTACATCCCCAGGCAGTGGACGGCGAAGAACACCCCCAGGCACAGGATGGCGGCCAGAAAGATCAGGTAGCCTCCCAGAGGGGGCCGCCCCCCGGCGCACAGGGTGAGTACGGTGAACATCACGCACACCGCCCCGGACAGGGCCAGGGTAGCCCCGCACAGCCGGGAGAAGCGCAGCAGGAAGTTTTTCAGCACCACATCCCCCTGGCGATACCAGGGATACTTGAGCATGGCCAGGTCGCAGTTGTAGAACATGGCCTTGCAGATGCGGGTGCCCACGGAGTTGTCCATGAAATACAGGAAGAATACGCAGTAGGGCAGGGACAGGGGGACCAGGCTGAACAGCGCCTGCGTTTCCCCGTTCCGGAAAGCCAGCAGGACGGCGCCCACCACCACGGTCACACCGGCGATGATGAACAGCGCGATCTTCACCGGCTTGTAGAGCATCCGGCGGTGGCGGCGGAAGAACAGGGACTGGAAGTAGGGCCAGCCAGACAGCCGGGGGTCCCCCTGTGCGGTCAGGTCGCTGTCCTTTAGACGCACGTTGGCAAACTGGGCGCCGGCCACCTTCTGCTTGGCCAGCGCGGGGGAGACAGACTCGGCCTTGCAGGTGTCCAGCACCAGGCGGTAGTAGCTGGGGAAGCGGACTGTGTAGATGGCCCCTGCCGCGCCCAAAACGGCCAGCACCAGCACGGTGGCTGGGTGGAGCAGGACGTCCTGGGTCCGAGATTCTGGCAGGAGCAGCAGGCAGACGGCGGCTCCGGCCAGTCCAACCACGATCATCAGGATGATGTACCATGTCCGATTGCCCAGGCTCACCCCGGTACGGCTGTACAGGGCCAGGTGGAAGGCCTCGGCAGCCAGGCGGGCAAAGGCCAGCTCCAGGCTGATGATTAGGCCTGCCCAGGCCCCGGCACCCAGCAGGATGGTGACCAGCATGAGGAAGGGGGTAAAGCCGGCGAAGGCGGCCAGGTGGTGGCCCAGGCCGGTGATCATCTGATAGCGCCAGGCGTCCATGGCCATCATGCGCACGCAGGTGTATTTGAGCTGGGAGGGGGCCACGGCGTGGGGCTGGAGCAGGGTGCCCACCAGGAAGCTGAACCAGAGGAAGGCCCAGCAGAAGGGGCCGAAGTTGTTCGGCGACAGCAAGTCCTGGGGCCCGCCCAGGGCGAGGGAGGCGGATAGGAGCAGACAGGCAGCCAGATAGATCAGCTTGCCCCCCAGCGCCTTGATCAGCCACCACAGGCATTGCAGAATGAACAGGGCGAACTTGCCCTCCTCAGCAGAATAGAGGTGGTCGGTAAACAGCCGGCGCAGCAGGGGCAGGCGGCCCAGCCAGTAGATGAATTGGTTGCCCCGCATACTGGCGTTGATGCGGAAGATGGTCCGGGCGTTAGTCATGCTCGTCCTCCCCCTCATCCCGGAGGATGTCCACGATGCGCTGCTCAAACTCAGGGGTGTGGATGAGGACGGGATCCACCCCCTCCAGCAGGCCGTGGTTGAGCACCACGATCTCGTCGCACAGGTCGGTGGCCAGTTGGAGGATATGGGTGGAGAAGATGAGAATGTGATCCTCCCGCATCTCCCGCAGCAGGTTCTTCATCTCCAGGGCGGCCACCACGTCGAAGGAGGTCAGCGGCTCGTCCAGCAGGATCACCGGGGGCCGGCCGATGAGGAAGCACAGCATCTGCACCTTGTTCTTCATGCCGTGGGAGTAGCCCCGCATGAGCCGGTGGCGGTCATCGGGATCGATGCCCACCAGAGCCAGCCAGTCGTCGGGGGTGCGGCCGGTGTGGCCTGGGTCGCCGGTGATCTCCAGGAAGAACTTGACAAACTCATGCCCGGTGAGGAACTCCGGCACCACGGGGGTGGAGAGGACATAGCCAATATCCCCTTGCTTCAGGGGGCGGGGCGGGGCGCCGTCCTGGACCAGCTCCACCTTGCCGCTGTCCGGCGGGTACTCGGCGGACAGGCAGTTGAACAGCGTGGTCTTGCCCGCCCCATTGCGGCCAAGCAGGCCGTAGATCCCCTGCTTGGGGAAGGTGTAGCTGGCCCCTTTGAGCACCTGCTTGGTGCCGAAGTGTTTGACCAGATCCTGTATGATGAGCTCCATAGACAATGTTTCCTCCCAGCCGGAGCTGCTCCGGCAGATTCTCTCTTTTCAGATGAACGGATGTCCGCCCGACGGCTGCGGGGAACGGACGGGGGACGGTGCTGGAGGGGTCAGCGCTGGAACATGATCTTCTCGCTGGAGAACATCCGGGTCAGGCCCCAGGTCAACGCAGCGGTATAGGCCAGGTTGGACACCAGGGCGATGAGCAGGAAGGTCCAGTTGACCTCCAGGGCGAAGATGCCCGCCATGACCTGCACACTATTGTAGAAGGGGATGAGGTAGGCCCAAACCTGGGTGCTGGCCCCGCCGCCGAACATGGCGGTGAGCCCCACCACCATGGCCAGGATCATCAGGGGGGTGACATAGGTCTGGGCCTCCTTGACGGTCTTGGCAAAGGCGGAGATCAGGGAGATGCAGGTCACGATGAACAGCACCGTGGACAGGATGATCAGGCACAGGGCCAGGTAGTGGGCGGGCGTATAGGCCATTTGCATCTCCCCGTCCATCTGCATCAGCGTGGGCATGGACAGCAGGGTGCCCACGGTGCTGGACAGCCCGGACAACAGGGCGATGATGGATAGCGCGCAGATCTTGCCCAGGGCCAGGCCGCTGCGGCTCACGGGGGTGATGAGCAGGGTGGCGATGGTGCCCCGCTCCTTCTCCCCGGCGATGGACTCCGGGGCGGTGGCCATGCACCCGGAGAACAGGAAGAGCACCAACAGCATGGGCATCATGGAGGACATCAGGGCGCCGGCGGTGTCCGTCTCGGCGGCCAGATCGTACGCCCCACCGCCGGGGTTGACGTCGAACTTGTTGGCCAGGCTGGTTTCATAGCTGGACAGCAGGGCAGCCAGCATCTCGTAGGCGGCGGCGGAGTCCACGCTGGCCGAGTTGTAGTACAGCTCTACCACCGGAGCGGACTGGCCGGAGCCCACGTCATAGGCGGCCACCTGCGCGTCAAAGTCGGCGGGGAAGACAGCCAGCAGATCCAGCTCCTGGCTTTCCAACAGGGACTTGGCCTGCGCCTGGTCCTGAATGGCCTCCAGCTCCAGCCCCGCCTGGCCCGCCAGGGCGGCCAGGGAATCGGGCGGGTTGACCGCCTGGACGGCGGGGACGAAGTCGTCCTCCACCGAGAACTGGCTGGACAGGGCAGAGCCCATAAAGGTGTAGACCACGAAGATGAGCACGCCGGGCAGCAGGATGGTGCCCAGGGTGGTGCGCTTATCGCCGAAGAAGCGGGCCAACTCCTTGCGGAAAATGGTGAGCATCCCGTTTTTCATGCGTCCTTCCCCATCCTTTCCACATACAGGTCAAAGAACCGATCTTCCAGATTTTTGCCCTGGCATACCTCGTCCAGGGTGCCGCACAGGGCCATGGAGCCGTCGATGATGATCCCCACCCGGTCGCACAGCTTTTCCACCAGGGAGAAGATATGGGTGGATACCAGAACCGTCTTGCCCTGCTGGCGCAGCTCCTGGAGGAAGTCGGTGACCACCTTGGCGGTGATGACGTCCAGGCCGTTGGTGGGCTCGTCAAAGATGATGATGTCCGGGTCGTGGACGATGGAGATGACCAGGGACACCTTCTG
>CALXDM010000010.1 GCA_944387065.1 uncultured Oscillospiraceae bacterium | reverse complement strand
GCCCCCCAGCGCCGCCGCCCGCCTTGCCCGCTCCCGCAGGCCCAGCTCACAGCCGCGCCGTTTGACGCTCGATCAGTGTACCAAACAGCGCCACAGTTGTCAACACTTTTTTCTTAACTTTTTGCAACTTTTTTATTCCCCGCCAGCCAACCACAAGATATGCGGTTTCTAAGAGAAAGGAACCACTATTTTCTCCCCGGTACTAGGGATCAGAAGGGTCAAGACCGCCAGGAGCAGCGTCCCGCCCCCCAACACCTCCGCCGGGATGAGGGCGGGCAGCCCGGTCAGCGCCAGGGCGCAGCCCAGGGCGGCGGCAAAGGCCGGCCGGGGCCGCCGCCCCCAGCTCTGGGCCAGCAGCCCCGCCAGGGTCAGGTCGGGCAGCAGCCACAGCGCAGAGATCAGCCCCTCCAGCCGGGCGGTGTTCCCCATCACCCCCGCCGCGGCGAAGAAGGGGTCTGCCAGCTGGCCGGCCAGGGCAGGGCTGAGCACCCCTGTCACCAGCCCGGTCAGCGCCGTCCCCACAAGCCCCAGGGCAGTCAGCCAGGCCAGGCCCCGCCCACGGTTCCCTGGCGCCGGCTTCACCTGGTGAAGATGAGGCAGGGTGAACAGCCCCGGGCCAAGTACTTCCGCCATGGCAAGGGCGGATGTCCGCCAGTCCCCAGGGGCCAGCAGCAGGTAACGCCACTCCACGTTGGGCAGCATCCCGATCCCCAATGCCAACAGCACCGCGATCACCGCCAGCCAGAGCACCTCCACCAGCCGGAAAAAGGCGGCTGCCTTTCCCCATCCGATCCACAGCAGGGGCAGGGTGAACAGCAGCAGGAGCCACAGAGAGGGGCTCTCGCTGCCCCCGGTGTGTACAATCCGCTGGGCCATCCGATGCAGCACGCAGGACAGCAGCACCGCCGCCCAACCTCCGTACAGCACCGCCAGCGCCCCGCCGCCCACGCCCCGGAACAGTGACTGGCTATTGACCCGTCGCAGCAGCAGCCAGCCCAGCAGGACGCCCACCGGCAGCGCCGCCAGTGCCCAGCGCCAGTCCATGCGCCCGGCCTGGGTCCCCGCCCAGGACAGGCCGCCCACCATCACCGCCACCCCCAGCTGTCGGGCGGACAGGGGCTGCTGATTCATCTTTCGATCGTCCATATTTCCTCCCCCTGGAACTCCAGCCTGCCCTCCTGCGCGCCCACCACCGGCAGGCGCACCTCCCCCGTGGTGCACAGCGCGGCCAGCGCCTGGGCCGCGGTGGGGGCCTGGACGTCCTGCCGCAGCAGCAGCTCCAGGTCGGTGGCCGGGTCCTGGCAGGGTTCCAACGCCGCGGCCGCCCCCTCCTGGGCGATCCACACCGTGGCGGACGCCCCCAGCTCCCGATCCTCCAGGGCGGCAAACAGCACCGCCTCCAGATCCGCGTCCCGCCCCAGCAGCAGGTAGCCCACGCTGGTCAGCGCCAGTTCCTCCGTGCCCGCCCAGGGCAGGCGGTCCCGGGCCAGGCCGAAGGTCTCGTCCACGCAGGCGCCCCGGCTCGCGTCCTGTTGGTTGACCCCGCCGCACACCCCGGTCAACGTCACCGGTCCGGCCCCGTCCACCCCCAGCACCCGCACCAGGGCCAAGTTGTCCGGCTCCCGGGCGGACGGCCCGCAGCCGGATAGCAGCACCACGGCCGCAAGGGCCAGCATTGCCCCCCGTTTCACCCCTGATTCCTCCTGTTCTTGGTCTTGAGGTAGTCCGGCCTGGTCTTGACCTTGGGCAGGGGCTGGCGTAGCACTGCGTGGCCCTCCCGCTGCTGCCCGGCGTTGGAGGCAAAGGGGGTGAGGTAGGCCACCCCAAAGCTCTCCAGCCCCGCCAGCCGGTACACCAACACCACCCCGCCCAACACCAGCCCGGTCAGGCCCAGCACCGCCGCAGCCACCGTGAGCAGGAACCGCCAGATCCGCAGCCCGCCCGCGAAATCCTGGCTGGGGGCGGTGTACCCCGCGATGCCCGCGATGGCCACCACCACCAGCACCGCCGGGGAGACCAGCTTGGCCTCCACCGCCGCCGAGCCCACCACCAGCCCCCCCAGGATGGATACCGTCTGCCCTATGGAGGAGGGCAGGCGCAGCCCCGCCTCCTGGAGCACCTCAAAGGCGGCCAGCATCACCAGCACCTCCACCAGGGTGGAGAAGGGCACGTCCGCCTTGGCCGAGATGATGGACAGCATCAGCTTCACCGGGATCAGCTCCGGGTGGTAGAGCACCGCCCCCACATACAGCCCCGGCAGGAACAGAGTGATGAGCATACATCCATAGCGCAGCACCGCCAGCACGCTGGCCAGCAGCCAGCCGGTGCTCCGGTCCTGCCCCGTGCGAAAGAAGCTGTCCAGGGTGGCGGGGAACAGCCAGCCCATGGGCATCCCGTCCACCAGCACCCCCACCCGTCCCTCCGCCAGCCCCGCGCAAAAGCGGTCGGGCCGCTCGGTGTATACCGTGAGGGGGAAGGCTGTGGAGCTCTCGGGGGCGATATACTGCTCAAAATTGCCCGTCATCAGCATGGCGTCGATGTCTATGTCCTGGATGCGCGCCTCAATCTGCCGGGCCAGATCCTCATCGGCAATGCCATCCAGGTACAGCACGTCCACCGGCGTCAGCGACTGCCGGCCCACCAGCTGCTCCCGCACCCGGAGGGAGGGCGCGCGCAGCCGCCGGCGCACCAGGGAGGTGTTGGTGCGCACGCTCTCCACAAAGCTGTCCCGCGCTCCCTTCACGTCCGGCTCGTTCTCCGGCGGGGCCACCGCCCGCTTCTCCTCGGTGGCGGTCATGAAGGTGAGCACCTGCTCTTTTCCCGGGAAAAACAACGCCATCCAGCCGTTGACGATGTCAAAGACCACCTGGTCGGGCGTATCCCGCACCGACACCGCCAGGGAGTACAGCTCCCCTCGGGCCATCAGGTCGAAGGCCGCGTCCAGGTTGGGCGCGTCCCGCAACGCCTGGCTCTGGGCCAGGGGGCGCAGGACATAGTCGCTGGCCCGCTCGTTGCGCACCTGCCCGGTGATGAACAGCGCCTCCACTCGGCGCTTGGGATCCCCGCCCAGGTACAGGGTGCGCCGGCTGAAGTCCGCGCAGTCCCGGAAAATCTGGCTGATGGCCTCCGGCGTCAGCGGGCAGTCGAACCGGGGCTCCTTGCGGGGATGGGGGGGCGGCGCCGGCCGCCGGCTTCCAAAGATACCCATGGCGTTCCTCCTTTCCCTCCAGTATGGGCCCGCCGGGCCGTTTTTATTCCCCCCAGAAGCTGCCGGGAAAAAGCCTATTGAAAGCCCTGTTCTTTTCTTTTATAATGTTGGCGTATGTTCCATCCCCGCCCCCACACCCCGCCGGCCGGGATGGGGGAGACCAACAGCAGGAAGGAAAGAGTTATGCCGAACATTATCACCAAACGCCCCCTCAACCCCGCCGTCACCCTCATGGAGCTGGACTGCCCCGAGATCGCCCGGAAGGCCAAGCCCGGCCAGTTCGTGATGGTCCGCCCGGATGAGCGGGGGGAGCGCATCCCCCTGACCATCGCCGACTACGACCCGGTGCGGGGCACCGTGACCATCATGTATCAGCGGGTGGGCGTGACCACCCAGAAGCTGGACCTGCTCCAGGCGGGGGAGGCCGTGCTGGACGTGGTGGGCCCCCTGGGCAACCCCACCGAGGTGGAGGGGGCCACCCGGGCCATGGTGATCGGCGGCGGCGTGGGCTCCGCCATTGCCTACCCCCAGGCCAAGGGCCTGCACGCGGCCGGCGTGCCCGTGGACGTGATCATCGGGTTTCGCACCAAGGAGCTGGTATTCCTGGAGGGCAGCTTCCGCCGCTGCTGCGACAACCTGTACATCACCACCGACGACGGCACCTACGGGGAGCAGGGCTTTGTGTCCAACAAGTTGTCCGAGCTGTTGGCCGAAGGCCAGCGCTATGACCTGGTGGTGGCCATCGGCCCGGTGCCTATGATGCGCTCCGTGGCCCAAGTGACCCAGCCGTACGGCATCCGCACCCTGGTCTCCCTCAACCCCCTGATGGTGGACGGCACCGGGATGTGCGGCTGCTGCCGGGTCCGGGTGGGCGGGCAGACCAAGTTCGCCTGCGTGGACGGGCCGGACTTTGACGGCCACCAGGTGGACTACGACGAGTTGACCATCCGCAACAGCGTCTACCGCGACCAGGAGAACCAGGCCAAGCAGACCCACGCCTGCAACCTGCAAGCGCTGGCCGATCAGGCCCGGAAAGGAGGCGAACAGATATGCCGGACATGACCTCACCCCGCTGCCCCATGCCTCAGCAGGACCCCCAGGAGCGGGCCCGGAACTTCCAGGAGGTGGCCCTGGGTTACACCCCTGAGATGGCCATGCAGGAGGCCGCCCGCTGCCTGGACTGCAAGCACCCCCATTGCATCGACGGCTGCCCGGTCAACGTGCGCATCCCCGACTTCATCACCCGGGTGGCCAACGGCGACTTTGAGGCGGCCTACCAGATCATCACCTCCACCAACGGCATGCCCGCCATCTCCGGCCGGGTCTGCCCCCAGGAGAGCCAGTGCGAGGCCCGCTGCGTGCGGGGCATCAAGGGGGAGCCGGTGGCCATCGGCCGGCTGGAGCGGTTTGTGGCCGACTATCACCTGGCCCACAACAGCCAGCCCGCCCAGCCCGCCCAACCCAACAACTACACCCATGTGGCGGTGGTCGGAGCCGGCCCGGCGGGGATGACCTGCGCCTATGACCTGGCCCAGCAGGGCTACTGCGTCACCCTGTTTGAGGCCTTCCACACCATCGGCGGCGTACTGGTGTACGGCATCCCCGAGTTCCGCCTGCCCAACACCATCGTCCGCCGCGCCGAGGAGGATCTGCGCAGCCTGGGCGTCCAGATCCGGACCAACATGGTCGTCGGCCGGGTGTTCACCCTGGATGAGCTGTTCCAGCAGGGCTATCAGGCCATCTTCCTGGCCACCGGGGCGGGGCTGCCCAACTTCATGGGCATCCCCGGCGAAGGGCTGGCCGGGGTCTACTCCGCCAACGAGTACCTGACCCGCATCAACCTCATGCAGGCCTGGCAGGAGGAGTATGACACCCCCGTGCCCACCGGGGGCAAGGTGGCGGTGGTGGGCGGGGGCAACGTGGCCATGGACGCGGCCCGGTGCGCCCTCCGCCTGGGCTCTGAAGTGCACCTGGTCTACCGCCGCAGCCGGGAGGAGATGCCCGCCCGGGCCGAGGAGGTGGAGCACGCCATGGACGAGGGCATCCACTTCCACTTCCTCACCAACCCCACCGCCGTCATCGATGACGGCTCGGGCCGGGCCTGCCGCCTGAACTGCATCCGCATGGAGCTGGGCGAGCCCGACGAGCAAGGCCGGCGCAAGCCGGAGCCGGTGCCCGGCTCGGACTTCCTCATGGACGTGGACGCCGTGGTCATGGCCCTGGGCACCAGTCCCAACCCCCTGATCCGCATGGCGGACAAGAGCCTGGCCGTCAACCGCCGGGGCTGCTTCGTGGTGGATGAGGAGACCATGCGCACCAGCCGGGAGGGTGTGTACGCCGGCGGGGACGCGGTCACCGGCGCGGCCACCGTCATCCTGGCCATGGGGGCGGGCAAGAAGGCCGCCAAGGCCATCATGAAGTACCTGGACGCCAACCGGTGAGCCCGGGTGGGCCGCCCCACTTTGGCCCACCCCTCCGATTCACCCCTCACGCTCCGCCCCGGCGGCGCGCGTTTTTGGGAAAGGCTGATACCATGTTGTATATTTTTCTATTTGTAATCCTAATCGTAATTGATCAGGTGGTGAAATTCCTGGTCCGGGTCCACATACCCCTGGGGGAATCCATCCCCTTTCTCCCCCACGTCTTGGACCTGACCTATGTGCGCAACACCGGCGCGGCCTTCTCCCTGCTGCGGGAACACACCTGGCTGCTCACCCTGGTGAGCGCCGCCCTGGTGGTGATCGTGGCCCTGCTGGTGGCCCGCCGCTTCCTGACGGGCAGGCTGGGCCTGTTGTCCGCCACCCTGGTGCTGGCCGGCGGCGTGGGCAACCTCATTGACCGGGTGGCCCTGGGCTATGTCACCGATATGTTCCAGACCGTCTTTATGAACTTCGCCATCTTCAATGTGGCCGATTGCTGCATCACCGTGGGCGGCATCCTGCTGGCGGTCTATGCCCTGTTCTTCTATGACAAACTCCACGGGAAGGGGGCCGCTGAGGGCCATGGAACCGATCTTCCCCCTGACCGTTCCTGAGCCGGGCCGGGCGGATGCGGTGCTGGCCGCCGCCCTGGACGGCGTCACCCGCTCCTCTGCCCAGCGGTGGCTGGAGCAAGGCCGGGTCACCCTAGACGGCACGCCGGTGAAAAAGAATACCCAGCTCCAGGCCGGGCAGACACTGCTCATCGCCCCGCCCCAACCCCAGGAGCCGGACGCCATCCCTCAGCCCCTCCCCCTGGACGTGATCTATGAGGACGAGGACGTCATCGTGGTCAACAAGCCTGTGGGCATGGTGGTCCACCCTGCCCCCGGCCACCCGGACGGCACCTTGGTCAACGGGCTGTTATATCATTGTAAAGGATCACTATCCGGAATCAATGGGCAGCTACGTCCCGGCATCGTCCACCGCATTGACCGGGACACCTCGGGGCTGGTCATCGCCGCCAAGAACGACCGGGCCCACCTGGCCCTGGCCGAGCAGCTCCAGGACCACTCCCTGTTCCGCCTCTACCACGCCGTGGTGCTGGGCGGCTTTCGGGAGGAGTCGGGCACGGTGGACGCCCCCATCGCCCGCCACCCTGTGCAACGCAAGCGCATGGCGGTGTGTCCCCCCGGCCAGGGGCGGCGGGCGGTCACCCACTACCAGGTGATCGACAGCCGCGCTGGCTACACCCACCTCACCTGCCGGCTGGAGACCGGACGCACCCACCAGATCCGGGTGCATCTGGCCCACCTGGGCCACCCCCTGCTGGGCGACCCGGTGTACGGTCCCCGGCGGCCCTTCCCCGGCCTGGCCGGCCAATGCCTTCACGCCGCCCAGCTCACCTTCACCCATCCCGCCACCGGAACCCGGATCACCGTCTCAGCCCCTTTGCCCCACTGGTTCCAGGCGGTACTGGAGCGGCTGGGCCTGTCCTGAGCGGGCCGGTTCCCGTATCAGCCCGGCCCATCCGGGGCAAACTGGAAACAGATTGCGGGCGGCCAAAAGCCGCCCCAGAAAGGAACGATGTTATGAATCCCAGAAAAGCTGCCATCATCGGCTGTGGGTTTGTGGGCTCGTCCATTGCCTTCTCCCTGATCCAGCGGGGCCTGTTCAGCGAACTGGTCCTCATCGACGCCAACCGGGACAAGGCGGAGGGGGAGGCCATGGACCTCAGCCACGGCCTGCCCTACATTGCCGCCATGGACGTGTACGCCGGCACCTATGACGACGTGGCCGACTGCGCCCTGGTCATCATCACCGCCGGGGCCAATCAGAAACCGGGAGAGACCCGATTGGAACTCATCGGCAAAAATGTGGCCATCCTTCAGTCCATCATCCCCCAAATCACCTCCCGCCCCTTCGGCGGCATCCTTTTGATCGTGTCCAACCCGGTGGATGTACTCACCTACGCCGCCTGGCGGCTGTCCGGCTATCCCGCCCACCGGGTGATTGGCTCGGGCACCGTGCTGGACACCGCCCGGCTGAAATACCTGCTGGGGGAGCATCTGCAGGTGGATAGCCGCAGCATCCACGCCGTCATCATCGGCGAGCACGGGGACAGCGAGCTGGCGGTGTGGAGCGGGGCCAACATCTCCGGCATCCCCCTGGCCCATTTCTGCCAGCTCCAGGGCCACAACGATTACCAGGGTAACACCAAGCGGCTGTATGAGTCGGTGCGGGACAGCGCCTATGAGATCATCCGCCGCAAAGGGGCCACCTACTACGGCATCGCCATGGCGGTGGGGCGCATTGCCGAGTGCATCGTAAAAGACGAGCGGGCGGTGCTGCCCGTGTCGGTGGCCCTGGGCGGCCAGTACGGCCTACAAGGGCTGAGCCTGAGCATCCCCTCCATCGTGGGCCGCCGGGGGGCGGAGCAGATCCTGGAGATCCCCTTGGCTCCGGAGGAGCAGCAGGCGCTGACCGACTCCGCCAACCAGCTCCTGGAGGTCATCCGCACCCTGAATCTGCCCTGACCGGCCGCCGGCGGGACAGATCCTTCCAACAGCGCGCTAAGGGCCGCCTGCCAGCAGCAGGCGGCCCAAGTTCTTTCCCTTCCTCACGCCGGTTCCCCAGCGCTGTTGCCCTTTCGCCGCAGCCAGGCCCGGCGCAGCCCCTCCACCCCCCGGTGCAGCAGCACGCCCAGGACAATGTTGGCCCCATAGGACAGCAGGTAATACAGCCGGTTGGACGGCCCGAAGCTGACCACCTGACGGATGGCCCCCACCTGGGAGAAGACGCTGACGTTGAGCAGGTAAATCTCCAGGCTGTTCTCCCCCACCAGCCGCAGGAACCGCCGCAGCCATCCCAGGGGCAAGCGCTGGAACAGCAGGCACAGCGCCAGGCACATGGGCACGGTGGAGAACACGAACAGGTGGGCCAGCGGGACGCTCAGCCTGGTCAGCTCCCCGATCCCCGGGTAGCTGGCCAGCAGGTAGTATCCCACCCCCAGCGCGGCCCAGGCCAACCAGAACAGGACGTCCTTCCACCCTAGCCGCCGCTCCTCCGTGACATAGATGCCCGCCAGCAGACCCAGGAAAAAGATGGGGATCCGGTAAAAGATATCCAGGTACTCCCCATACCACTCCTGCACCAGTAACTGGCACAGCGCCAGGCCGCCCACCACCCCCGCGGCCACTGCCAGCAACAGCCGCTTCTTCTGGTGCTGCCGCCGCAGCCAGGCCAGTACCGGCGGCGTCAGAATATAGAAGAACATCGCTCCGCTGATATACCAGTTGAAGGCTCCGGGGCAGCGGGCCACCCAGTAGTACAGCAGCGAGCTGTTCCAGAACAGGTCGCTCCAGGGCACCCCCCGCCAGAGGATGAGCAGCAGGGTGTACGGGATCATCACCACATAGTAGGCCGGCAGGATCCGCCCGGCCCGGCGGGCCAGATAGCCAGTGTAGTCCTGCCTGCGCCGGATCAAGGAGATAGCCAGCCCCATCGCGGACAGGAAGATAAAGATGTCCACCCCGCCAAAGCCCGCCCCCCGCACCCGGTTGAGCAGCTCGCTGCCCAGGTCCAGGTCGTAGGAGTGGAACAGCATCACCCACAGCATGGCCACGCCCATCAGCTCGCTCCGGTACCGGCTCAAGACCCGATATTCCATCCTATCTGTCCTCCCCCTGCAGGGCTCGGCCCCGCGGAAAGCAGACGGCCGGCAAGGGCTCCCCCGCCGGCCGTCTGACAGGATTCCTTTACTTCACCGGCTGATCGGCGGCCTTCTTGGCCTCGATCTCCCGCAGCGCGTCCTTATAGCTCAGATTGACCCGGCCCTTCTCGTCGATGTCGGTGACCTTCACCCAGATCATATCGCCGATGTTGACCACGTCCTCCACCCGGTTCACCCGGTGGTTGGCCAGCTTGGAGATGTGCACCATCCCGTCCTTGCCGGGGGCCAGCTCCACAAAGGCGCCAAACTGGAGGATGCGCACCACCTTGCCGTAGTACAGCGCACCCACCTCGGGGACAAAGACGATGGTTTCGATCATCTTTTTGGCCGCGTCGCAGGCCTCGGGATTGGGGGAGGCGATGTGGATGGTGCCGTCGTCCTCGATGTCCACCGTGGCCCCCGACTCGGCCGTGATCTTCTGGATCACCGAGCCCCCCTTGCCGATCACTTCCCGGATCTTGTCCGGGTCGATCTTCATGGTGATCATCTTGGGCGCGTACTTGGACACCTCAGGCCGGGGCGCGGCGATGCAGGGCAGCATGATCTCATCCAGGATGGCAAAGCGGGCGTCCCGGGTGATCTCCAGCGCCTCCTTGATGATGGCGTGGGACAGCCCGTCGTTCTTCAGATCCATCTGGATGGCGGTGATGCCCTGTTTGGTGCCCGCCACCTTGAAGTCCATCTCCCCGTGGAAGTCCTCCACTCCCTGGATGTCAATAAAGGTGGTAAAGGAACCGTCGTCATCCTGGATCAGTCCGCAGGAGATGCCCGCCACCGGGGCCTTGATGGGCACGCCGGCGTCCATCAGCGCCAGGGTGGAGCCGCACACCGAGCCCTGGGAGGTGGAGCCGTTGGAGGACAGCACCTCGCTCACCACCCGGATGGCATAGGGGAACTCGTCCACGCTGGGCAGCACCGGCTCCAGCGCCCGCTCAGCCAGGGCGCCGTGGCCCTTCTCCCGGCGGTTGGTGGAGCGGGCGGCCCGGGCCTCCCCCACCGAGAAGCCGGGGAAGTTGTAGTGGTGGATATAGCGCTTCTCCGTCTCCTCCCAGATGGTGTCCAGCTTCTGGCAGGCAGACAGGGTGTTCAGGGTGCACACGCTGAGCACCTGGGTCTGTCCCCGGGTGAACAGGCCCGAGCCATGGACCCGAGGCAGCACCCCCACCTCGGCGGCCAGGGGCCGGATCTCGTTCTTGGCCCGGCCGTCCACCCGGTGTCCCTGGAGCAGCCAGGCCTTGACGATCTTCTTCTGGAACTTGTAGGTGAACTCCTCCAGGTACTTGTCCATGTCGGGGTACTGCTCCAGATACCGCTCGTGCCAGCGGTCGATCATGGCGTTCCAGCGGGCCTCCCGGACGTTCTTATCATCGGTGTCCATGGCGGCCTTGGCCTCGTCCATGAAGTTGGCCACGATGTCGTCAAACAGAGCCTGGTTGAAGTCGGCGTGCTCATACTCGAACTTGGGCTTGCCGATCTCGGCCACAATGCCATTGAGGAACGCCACTTGCTTCTTGATCTCCTCGTGGGCCCGGACGATGCCCTCATACATGATCTCGTCTGGAATCTCCTTGGCCCCGGCCTCGATCATCACCACCTTCTCCCCGGTGGCCGCCACGGTGACGTCCATCTGGGAGCGGTGCTTCTGCTCCCGGGTGGGGTTGAGCACGATCTGCCCGTCCACATAGCCCACCTCCATGCAGCCGATGGGCCCGTTCCAGGGGATGTCGGAGTAGGCCAGGCAGGCGGACACGCCGATCATGGCGGTGACCTCAGGAGCGCAATCGTAGTCCACGCTCATCACCGTGCAGGTGACCACCACGTCGTTGCGCAGGTCGGAGGGGAACAGGGGGCGGATGGGCCGGTCAATGAGGCGGCTGGCCAGCACCGCGGGCAGGGAGGGCTGGCCCTCCCTGCGCATGAAGGAACCGGGGATGCGGCCCACAGCGTATAGCTTCTCCTCAAAGTCCACACTCAGGGGAAAGAAGTCGATGCCATCCCGAGGCCGGGGGGAGGCGGTGACGGCGACCAACACGCTGGTCTCCCCATAGGTGACCATGGCTGAGGCATTTGCCAGCTCGGCCAGCTTGCCCACCTCGATCTTCAGCGGACGGCCGGCCACCTGGGTCTCATACACCTTGTAGCCGGCGAACTGCTTGTGCTTGATGATGGTTGACATGGGGCTTGCACTCCTTTGTTCTCGTGATCCGGAACCCCACCTTTTAGCACTTGAACATAAGCCCCGCCGATTGGCAGGACCCATGTTCAACTGCTAAATAAGCGGTTGTCCCGTCCAGGCAGTCGCAAAGAACCAGAGGGCGGCGTAAATGCGCGCCCTCTGGTTCCAAACGGTTACTTCCGGATTCCCAGCTTGGCGATGATGGCGCGGTAGCGCTCAATGTCCTTCTTAGCCAGGTAGTCCAGCATCTTGCGCCGCTTGCCCACCATCTTCAGCAGGCCGCGGCGGCTGTGGTTGTCATGGGTGTGGATCTTCAGGTGCTCGGTGAGCTCCTGGATACGGGCGGTGAGAATGGCGATCTGCACCTCGGGCGAGCCGGTGTCCGTGCCGTGGGTGCGGTTGGCCTCAATGACGGCCGTCTTTTGTTCCTTGCGGATCATGGGTCGTTCCACCTTTCTGATGATCTGCCCAGCCGCCGGGTATCGGGCGGGTGGCTCCCGCGGCAACGCGGCCCTTGCCCCGAAACTCAGCCGGTGGGTATGCGCTCAAAATTCACGCGCAAGCAGTATATCACAGTCCCCGTAGTTTGTAAAGGACATTTTCTCCAGCTTCCGCCGCCCCATTCATCCCGCCAGGGCGCGGGCCGCCAGCAGCAGCATGGTCCCCATCACGCTCAGGGTGGCCAACGCCTCCCCCCACAGCAGCAGCCGGCCGCCATGGTCCCGCCGGGGCCGCCGGGCCGCGGGGGACGAGGCCCCATCCAGGCCGGGCGTATCTTCCCCCTCCTCCCGGGACGCCCGCCAGGCTGCCAAGTCGATGACCTTTCCCGGCTGGGCAGGGCCGCCAGCCTTGGCCGCCCGGCGGATATACACCAGCCGGCGGCTCCCGCCCGCCGCCTGGGCCACCTCGTCTCCGACCGCCACGATCTCCCGGGCGGTCAGGGTATAATAAGTCGTCTGCATCCCTTTTGTCTCCTTTCCCTGGGCCAAAGGCGCGCCCCACAGGCCGCGCTCCGCCCACATCGGGCATAGGATACCAAAGAAAAAGTCCTATAAAACGGACTTTTATTCGGCTCCAGGCCATCTCATCCATAAAGATAATACAAATGTTCGATTTTGTCAAGAGGCCTGCGGGCAAGAAACCGGCCGCCGTGGGAGTACGGCGGCCGGTGAGTGTCAGGTTTTGCGCTTTACAGATAGTTGAGGGGGTTGACGGTGGAGCCGTTTACTCGGACCTCAAAATGGCAGTGGTAGCCGCTGGTGTTTCCAGTCAGCCCCACCCGGGCGATGGGCTGACCCTGATAGACCTTGTCGCCAACACTCACCAGCAGGGTGGAGTTGTGGGCGTAGTAGGTCTTCATCCCATTGTCATGGGTGATGACCACCAGCTTCCCATAGCTGCCCTGCCAGCCGGAGTAGGTCACGGTACCGCCGTCGGCAGCCTTGATGGTAGTCCCGTAGGGGGCGGCGATGTCAATGCCCAGGTGGAAGTCATACCCGCCGTAGAGATAGCGCCCGCCGTAGTAGGACGTGATGCTCCCACTCAGCGGCCAGATGAGATAGCCCCTGGAGGCGGTGACAGGCTTGGGGGTTGTGCCCCGATACACATAGGTGGTGGTGGCCTCTTGCAGGGTGGTGGTGGTCTTCACCGTCCGCTCCTGCTCCACGCCGTTGCGATAAGTCACCTCGGCCTCCACCCGCTCCATGCCGTCCGTCCCCTGGGTCTGGACAGAGGTTTCGCCCACGTAGAGCTCGGCGGTGTCCACATATTCCACAGGACTCTCCACAGCCTGCTCATAGGTCTCGCTGTTCACGGTGATCACCGACAGGTAAGGTACCGCCTGCTGGATCACCAGCTCCTGCCCCACGCGGAGGGTATTGGGTTCTACGTCCGGGTTCAGCTCCTTCAGCGCCGCCGGAGTCATGTCCAGGGAGTAGGCGATGGCATTGAAGGTGTCCCCGCTCTCCACGACATACCGGGCCTCCTCCACCTCGTAGCCGGTGAGGGTGGTCTTGAGCACCTCCACATCAAACTCCGTATTGGCCGGCACCTGCCTGGGGTAGATCTCAATCTCCTCGGCAAAGGAATGGCGCACCGTCTGCTCGGTGAGGTAGGGCTGGGCGATCTCGTCCAGCATTTCCTCCAGCTCTGCCTGGCTCAGGGCATAGCCCAGCTCGTAGCCGTCCACAGACAGGGCGTAGGCGTTTACCAGGGCCCCCACGCTGTCAAACAGGGTTCTGGTCACCTCTTCTGCGTCGCTTACCTCGCTAGCGGTGGCGTAGGCGGGGGTCAGGGTGATCTCCGCGTCATAGTCGTAGTCCTCCCCCAGGATGCTGGCCACCCGGGACTCCACCCGGGAGACGATGGCGTCCAGCTCCGCCTGGTCGGCGATCACGCCCACCTCTTCCCCGTCCACGTTCAGCACGTAGGCCCGGGAGTACACCCCATTGAAGGCGATGGCCCCGATGCCCACAGCCAGCACCGTCACATACAGCAGCGGGGAAACGGGGTGGCGGTCCACTGCCCCCCGGGCCCGGCCCCAAAGCGATCCGGCCCGGCCCCAGGCCGCCTGGATCCGGCCCCAGCCCGCCGACCCGGCTTGCCTGACCCTTGCCCGCGCCCCGGCGGCCCTTCTCCGGATCCCTGCCCGAGCCTGCCGCCAGATCCAGGCCAGCAGGACCCTTCGCCGGCCCCTGGGGAGCTTCACCAACAGCGTAGCCGCCTGCCAGGCTGCCATGCTCCCGTGTCCAATGGCCCGACCGGCCGCCACAGCCCCGGCCCTGACCTGCTCCCAGGCCGCGGGCACCCAGACCTTGGCCTTCCGCCAGGCCGCCGCAACGCCGGCGCGGCTTGCCCTCCAGGCGCGTCCCGCGCCCGCTTGGAGCCGGCCCCATGCCGCGGGCAGCCCACCGTGGATCGGTTTCATCTCGCTGTCCTGATCGTGCTGGGATTGCCTCACAAGAGATCCCTCCTGACTGCTTCAAACTCCCCGCCGGGGAGATGGTAACAAAACAAATGAAAAGGTTACAAAATAGTAACAGGGCTATCCTACACCCAATTCCCCGGCCCGTCAAGCCCCAATCTGGCCGGGCCCTCTGGCCGCTGTGCCGGCAGGAGCGCATATTTTGTGGCCTTTCCAGGATTTTTCCCGATGCCAGACACATTTTCTTGCGCTTTTAGCAAAGTCTACAAAATTTCCACAGGATTTTTGACGATTCCGCTCGCCCCCTTGACAGTCCATCGGTTTCCACGATAAGATAGGGGCGCCGCAACGCAATGGAAGATTCACAGGGGCGCTGGAGGGCATCTCCGGCTGAGATGCGGGGCTAACGGCAGCCCCCGGTCCCTTAACCTGATCCGGATAATGCCGGCGTAGGAAGTGATGCATCCCCGGGGTGGGCCGGGTTCGTTCCTTTCGTGTACCGCATTGCATCCGACTGCATTGCGGTAACCTATTTTAGAAAGGAAGAGAACCAACCATGAAGACAAGCCACAAAACCATTCAAGCCCTGTGCGAGTGCGCCATCCTCATCGCCCTGTCCCTGGTGCTGGGCCTGCTCAAATTCTTCGAACTGCCCCAGGGCGGCTCCATCTCCTTTGAGATGCTGCCCCTGTTCCTGCTCATCATCCGCTGGGGCCCGGGTTGGGGGCTGATCGGCTGCTTCGCCTTCGGCATCCTCCAGGTGTTCGTCCAGGGGGCGGTGGGCTATGGCTGGGTGTCCATCCTACTGGACTATGTGGTGGCCTTTGGCGCCATCGGCTTGGGCGGCTTCTTCCGGGGCAGGATCTTTGTCGCCTCCATTGTGGGCGCCCTGGCCCGGTTCATTATTCACTTTATCAGCGGTATCACCGTGTACCGGATCCTGGCGCCCACCGAGCTGCTGGGGCTGACTTTTACGAACGCCTGGCTCTATTCCCTGGTCTACAACGGCTGGTACATGGTCATCGACCTGGTCCTATGCCTGGTGATCTTTGCCGCGCTGCTGCGCACCCCAGCAGCCAAATATCTGCGGGCGGAGGATGTGCGCCCCGCCTGAACCAATGAAGGAGGCCTCCCTGTGGGCAAATTTGACGGCGTGCTGTTTTTCAGCGACTACGACGATACCTTATATAATTCCAACTGCACCGTCTCGCCGGAAAACCGGGCCGCCATCCGCTACTTCATCCAAAACGGGGGACGCTTCTCGGTGGCCACCGGCCGGGCCCACCGCACCTTCACTCCCCAGATCCAGAAAGAGCACCTGGAGCTCAACGCCCCAGTAGTGCTGTCCAACGGCGCGGCCATCTATGACTACGCGGCGGGCCGCTATTTGGCGCGCACCCACCTGTGCCCAGACACCCCCGCCCGCATCCAGCAGCTGTGCGCCGCCTTTCCCGACCTGGCCTTTGAGGCCTACCACGGGGAGGACCTCTACGTGCACAACCCCAACGTGGTCACCATGCGCCACTTGGAACGGGTGAACGTGCCCTATCTCTCCTGCCCCATCGACCAGATGCCCACCCCTTGGAACAAGCTCATCATGGAGCAGGACGAGCCCTACCTGATCCAGGTGCGCGCCTACATCCTGGAGCACTGGGGGGCGGATTACGAGGCCATCTTCTCCAACCGCTACCTGCTGGAGCTGACCGACAAGGGCAGCAACAAGGGGCAGATGGTCGCTCGGGTGGCCCAGCTGCTGGGGATTTCCCAGGAAAAGGTCTACTGCATGGGGGACAATCAGAACGACCTGCCCATGCTGGCCCAGTCGGCCATCCCCTTCGCCCCCGCCAACTGCGCGCCCCAGGTGCGGGCGTGGGGAGTCCACCTGCTGAGCCACTGCGATGACCACGCCGTGGCCCAGGCCATCGCCCTGCTGGACTGCCTCTATTAAGAAAGCTAAAATGCCCGCCGGGAACAGGCTCCCCTGCTCCCGGCGGGCTCATTTTCCGTTTCCCCGCTTATTCCGTCTCCATCTGCTCCATGGCCGCCAAGGTGCTGCTGGCCGTGTCGGGGACGATAATATCCATGGCGCGGTAGTAATCCTCGCCATACTCCCAGCCCGACAGCCGCCACTCCAGGTAGAGCCGCAGCTGGGCCTCGTCCTGCGTCTGGGCGGTCAGCTCCCGCCGGCCCAGCCGGCCGGCCCGGATATCCTCCAGCACCCCGTCCAGCACCAGCTGGGCCTGGCTGCCATAGGTGGTCACCGTCTCTTCTCCCCCGCTCCATTCGGCCAGGAAGATCTGTCCTCCCTGCCGCTCCATCTCGGTGAAACCGTAGCTTTGGAGGATAACCTCCGGGTCGTTGCGCAGCGTCTGGGCCTGGTCGGCCGCCGCCCCCTCCAGGGTCAGGCTGTACCGCCGTGACAGGGTGGCGCCGTTGCGCAGCCGGTAGCGCACCTGGAAGCTGACGGTGGAGACGCCGGCAGACGGCTCCACCTCCCGCTGGCTCACCGCCTCCTGGTGCAGGGCCACCACGGCGGCGACGTCCTCCGGGTCGTCCAGGGTGGCCTCCGCGTTGGCCCCGCTGTCCCAGGGGTTGCCCTCCAATCCCCGGATGGTCACCTCCGCCACGTCCTGGGCCTGGGGCACCCGGGTCTCAAAGCCGGTCAGGTCCAGTCCCACCACGGCGAACAGGGCCGCGAAGACCAAGCTCACCCCCACCGCCCCCTTCCAGTGCCGCCACACCCGGAAGCTCTTGTCCAGCAACATCTGGGCGATGAAGTAGCCCGCTACCGCCCACAGGAGGATGGAGACCATCAGCCCGGTGGTGGTCAGAACCAGCAGCTGGGTGGTGACCACGCCGAAGAACAGCCCCCCGCACAGGGCCACCCCGTACTGGAACACCGGGCGCATGGCCCGCACCGCCACCACGTCGCCGGCGCTCTCCAGGGCCCGGCGGCGGTAGAGCAGCAGCGCCCCCGCCGTGAGCAGCAGGGCGGCCAGGGGATAGACCCACAGCGCGCTCCCCCTGTCGCCGCCCAGCGCCACCGTGACAGTGGTAGGGGAACCCAGTTGGAGGCCCTGGGTCAGCCCCACCACGGGGGTGAGCCAGATCACCCCCTGGCCCACCCATTCCGGCAGCGCGTCAAAGCCGTGGTACAGGGTCTGGAGCGCCCACTCCACCACGCCCATCACCGCCGCCGCCAGCCCGTTGAAGATGAGGTAGAAGGCGGGCAGGGCCAGCAGGTGGCCGGTGAACATGCCCAGAAAGACGGCAAAGGAGTAAAAGAAGAACCCCGACGCGCAGGCAGCCCCCAGCCAGCTGCCCAGGGGGGCCAGCATCAGGCAGCCCCCCGCCAGCTCCACCAGGGCGGTGAGGCAGAAGGTGGCCAGCAGCGGACCCAGCACCATGACCAGCCCTGCCAGGTAGTGGCTGGCAAACAGCCCCTCCCGGCGCACCGGCAGGCTGGCCATAAAGTTAGCCGACCGGGTGGCATACAGGTGGCTGCATGCGGCCATGGCTGCCAGCAGGCCGAACAGCACCCCTAGGAAATTGGCGGGCCACACCATCCCCGGCACCGTGTAGCCGGCAAACTGGGCCAGGTAGCTCCCCGCCCCCCCGCGGCCGGCCGCGTCCAGCTGCAGCTGCGTCAGCCCCTGCAGGGGCAGCAGCAGCACCCAGATCACCAGGTGGGTCACCCAGATGGGCCAGAACCGGGCCAGCTGCTTGGCAAAGACCGTCCGATTAAAGCACAATGTCCCGCACCGCATAGTCCTCACCTCCCATCTCATAGACAAAGATCTCCTCCAGGCTCAGGGGCAGCGCCTCCTGGAACAGCGGGTCATAGGCGGCAAACTGCTCCAGCACCTGCTGGGTGTTCCCCCGCAGGATGTAGGTGTACACCCGGCCCAGGTTGGACCGGTGCAGCACGTGCAGTTGCGCTGGCAGTTCCGGCGGCTGCTCCTGCCGGAAGGCGATCTGCAGCTTGACGGTGCCCCCCTGCAGCTCGGACAAAGAGCGCTCCAGGGCCATGCGCCCGTGGCTGAGGATGCCCACATGGTCGCACACGTCCTCCAGCTCCCGCAAGTTATGGGAGGACACCACCACCGTGGCCCCCCGCTCGGCCACATCCCCCATCAGCAGCGACCACACCTGCCGGCGCATCACCGGGTCCAGGCCGTCCACCGGTTCGTCCAGCAGCAGGTAGTCCGGCTGGCAGCACAGGGCCAGCCAGAAGGCCGCCTGCTTCTGCATCCCCTTGGACATGCGCCGGATGGGCTGCCCCTCCTTCACCGAGGGGAAGGCCTCCTTCAGCTTCTCATAGCGGTGGGCGTCAAAGCTGGGGTAGAGCCGCCGGTAAAAGCGCATCATCTCCCGCACGGTGGCCGACCCGAAGTAGTACAGCTCATCCGGGATGCCGCAGACGCGGATCTTGGCCTCTGGGTTTTCATAGATGGGCTGGCCCTCCAACAGGATCTGGCCCGCGTCCTGCCGGTAGGCCCCAGACAGGTGGCGCAGAATGGTGGACTTGCCCGCCCCGTTTGGCCCCACCAGCCCGTAGATGGCCCCTTGGGGCACCGTCATGTTCAGCCCGTCCAGGGCCTGGAACCGGCCAAAGCGCTTGGCCACGTCGCGCACTTCAATCACGCCTTCTCTCCCCCTTTCCCGATCTGTCTCCCCTGGGCCGCCTGGGCGCAGCGCCGGGCGATCTCCTCCGGGGTCACCCCCAGGTAGATCAACTCCCCCGCCAGCTCGTCCAGCCGGGCCAGCAGCTCCTCCCGCCGAGTGCGGTCAATCTCCTCCCGCTGGGCGGCAAAGCTGCCCTTCCCCAGCACCGAGTAAACATACCCCTCCTGCTCCAGCGCCTCATAGGCCCGCTGGATGGTGTTGGGGTTGATGGCCAGCTGGCCGGCCAGCGCCCGCACCGAGGGCAGCTTATCCCCCGGCTGAATGGCCCCCACCACCAGCAGCTGCCGCAGCCCGTCCCGCACCTGTTCATAGATCGGCCGGCCATCCCGATGGTTCAGTTGGATCACGCCGCCTGCGCCCCCTTTCCGTATTGCGTGTATTAGTACAGATATCTTATCACGCCTCCACACCGCTGTCAACATCATCCTCCGGGGCAAAGGAAGAGTTTTCCGGCAGAAAAGGACAAAAGGCGGCTGACAGCCTGCCCCCCATCTGCTATACTATCCGTAAGCGATCCCACCCGGCCCGCCGGGCGGATCCCATCTGAAGCAAGGAGGCCCGCCCATGTCCCGACACGACCTGAACACCGCCGCCTTTCTGGACTGCGTCTCCCCCCTGCTGGACAGCCGGGAGGTCAACGCCATGAAGCGCTGGCGCCACCACCTTTCCGTCACCTGCTATGAGCACTCCCTGTTCGTGTCCTATGTGGCCTTCCGCATCGCCCGGCGGCTGGGCTGGGACTGCCGGGCCGCCGCCCGGGCAGGACTGCTGCACGACCTGTACCTCTACGATCCCGCCGACCGCAGCGCCCACCCGGGCAACCAGTGCCTGGACCATCCCGTGGCCGCCCTGCGCAACGCCAAGGCCCTGTGCCCTGACCTGACCGACCAGGAGGCCAATGCCATCCTCACCCATATGTGGCCCCTGGCTGTCCACCTGCCCCGCTGCCGGGAGGCGTTGGTGGTCAACCTGGCCGACAAACTGTGCGCCACCTTGGAGCTGATCCAGCTCTACCGCACCCGGCCCATCCAGCGCTGGCTGCCCCAGCCCTGCTGAGCCCCCCGGAAAAGAAATTGAAAAAATGTCGAAAAAACATTTCAAAACAAGCTGGGGTCTGCTATAATGCCGTTGGTAGCTTTTTGGTTCGCAACCGATTTCCAGCCGAAAGGATGGCTTCCCCTTGGAACAGTTTGAGTTTGACGCTAAGCGGCGGGCCCTGCTGGCCGCCGGCGTGCGCATGATGGATCCCGCCGCCGTCTATGTGGAGGACACCGTGCAGGTGGGGGCGGGCACCCTGCTGCTGCCGGGCACCATCCTCCGGGGTGAGACGGTCATCGGGCGGGACTGCCAGATCGGCCCCAACGCCATGCTGGTCAACTGCGTGGTGGGCGACGGGTCCTTCGTCAACGCCTCCCAGGGGGAGGACAGCCGCATTGGGGCCCGCTGTGAGATTGGCCCTTACGCCCACCTGCGCGCCCACTCGGTGGTGGGGGACGAGTCCAAGATCGGGGCCTTTGTACAGTTGAAAAACTGCAACCTGGGTCCCGGCACCAAGATGGCCCACCTCGCCTATGTGGGGGACACCGACGCGGGCCCGGGCTGCAACTTCGGCTGCGGCAGCGTCACCTGCAACTACGACGGCAAGGTGAAGGCCCGCACCACCATTGGCGCCAACGTCTTCATCGGCTGCCACACCCGTTTCATCCCACCTGTGTCCGTGGGGGACGGAGCGTATATCGCGGCGGGCACGACCCTGACCCAGGACGTGCCGCCGGACAGTTTTGTCATCGGCCGGTCCCGGCAGACCGTCAAGCTGGACTGGAAGGACAAACGGGGGTGAACCCCTTCCTGCCCCGGCGGGAGCCGGATCAGCGCCCTCCCCATTCACCCACACAGAGAGAGGATGTAGCAAACGATGATTTCACATGGCAAGGACCTCAAGATTTTTTCCGGCAACTCCAACCCCGCCCTGGCAGAGGCCATTTGCCGGGACATCAGCATCCCCCTGGGCAACGCCGAGGTGGGCGCGTTCTCCGACGGGGAGAACTTCGTGTCCATCTACGAGACCGTCCGGGGCTCGGACGTATTTGTGGTCCAATCCACCTGCAGCCCCGTCAACGACAACCTGATGGAGATGCTCATCATGGTGGACGCCCTCAAGCGGGCCTCCGCCGGGCGCATCACCGCCGTCATCCCCTACTTTGGCTACGCCCGGCAGGACCGCAAAACCAAGCCCCGTGACCCCATCTCCGCCAAGCTGGTGGCCAACTTGATCGCCCGGGCTGGGGCCGACCGGGTGCTCACCATGGACCTGCACGCCGACCAGATCCAGGGCTTCTTCGACATCCCTGTGGACAACCTGCGGGGTTCCCCTGTTTTTGTGGACTACTTCCTGCGCCGCTACGCCGCCTGCCACGACCAGACCATCGTGGTCTCGCCCGACGTGGGCAGCGTGGCCCGGGCCCGGGCCTTCGCCCAAAAGCTGGATATGCCCATGGCCATTGTGGACAAACGCCGGCAGAAGGCCAATTCCTCCGAGGTGATGAACATCATTGGCGACGTGCGGGACAAGCATGTGATCCTGCTGGACGACATGGTGGACACCGGCGGCTCCCTGTGCCACGCGGCCCAGGCCCTGGTGGAGCTGGGCGGGGCCAAGTCGGTCACCGCCTGCGCCTCCCACGGGGTGCTCTCCGGCCCCGCCTTTGACCGGATCAACGCCTCCTGCCTGGACGAGGTGCTCTTCCTCAACACCATCCGGCCCCGGGAGGACATCGCCCAGCGGTGCCCCAAGATCAAGTACCTCTCCGTGGCCCACATCTTTGCCGAGGCCATCGAGCGAATCTACGAGGAGCGCTCGGTGTCCAAACTGTTCAACTAACCCCCCGGGCTGGCCGCCCGGCGCGGCTTTGTACATCCAGATTTCTCCGCAATTTAACGGTGGGGCGAGAGCGCTTCTCGCCCCGCCTTCTTTCCCAGATGGGAGGTGCCGCCATGCTGTTTGCCAAACGCGCGCCGGTGGCCTGGCTGGTGGCCGGGCTGGGCAACCCCGGCGATCAATATGAGCACACCCGGCACAACGCCGGCTTTCAGGTGATCGACGCGCTGTCCCAGCGGGGCGGCTTCCCCGTGCGCCGCCTGAAGTTCCACGCTTTGACCCAAACCGCCCTCATCGGCGGACAGGGGGTGCTGGTGATGAAGCCGCTGACCTACATGAACCTGTCCGGCCAGGCGGTGGGGGAGGCCGCCCGCTTCTATAAGCTGCCCCCCCACCAGGTATTGATCATCTCCGACGATGTGGACCTGCCCCTGGGCAAACTGCGCATCCGCAAGGGGGGCTCCGCCGGCGGACACAACGGCCTGAAAAGCGTCATCCAGCATCTGGGCACCGACCAGTTCCCCCGGCTCAAGGTCGGGGTGGGCCGCAAACCCCACCCCGACTACGATATGGCCGACTGGGTGCTGGGCCAGTTCCAGGGGGCGGACCGCACCGCCATGGACCAGGCTGCCGATCAGGCCGCCCAGGCGGTGGAGTGCCTGCTGGCCCAGGGCATCGACCGGGCCATGAACCGGTTTAACTGACCTCCAGGCAGGCCGTTCCCCTGCCCCCGGCGGGCCTTTCAGTTCCCGCCCTTTCGTCTTTCCCAATCCTTGTAGTTCTCTGTAGTGGGGAGGTCCCCGATGAACGCATTGCTTCCCATCCTCCAACAGGTGCCGGAGTTCCATCAGCTGCTGGCCGCCCTGGACGCGGGCCGCGCCCCGGTGGCGGTATCCGGCCTGGCCCCGGTGCACCGGGCCCACTTCGCCGCCGGGCTGCGCCAGGCCCTGGGCTGCCCGGTGGTGCTGGTGTGCGCCCATGAGGAGGAGGGCCGCCGCCTGGCTGGCGACCTGACCGCCTTCACCAGCCAGGACGTCACCCTGCTCACCGCCCGGGAGTTCTGGTTCCACGAGGGAGCGGCATCCTCCCGCCAATGGGAGCATCAGCGCCTGGCCGCCTTCCACCGCATGGCCCAGGGGGAGACCCCCCTGGTAGTGGCCACCGTGGAGGCCCTGCTCCAGCGCACCCTTTCCCCCCAGGAGCTGGCCGACCACACGGTGGTGGTAGAGCCGGACGGTCAGTATGACCTGGAGGAGCTGGCCGACCGGCTGTCCGCCCTGGGCTATGCCCGCTGCCAGCAGGTGGAGGGGGTGGGCCAGTTCGCCCTGCGGGGGGGCATTCTGGACGTGTACTCCCCCGCCCATCCCCTTCCGGTGCGGGTAGAGTTCTGGGACAGGGACGTGGACTCCATGGGGCTGTTTGACGTGTCCAGCCAGCGCCGGACCGCCCGGCTGGACCGGGCGGTCTTTCTGCCGGTGCAGGAGGCCCTGCCCACCCAGGATGGGGACGGCCGCTGGCAGCCCACCCCAGACCGGCTGCTGCCCGCCCGCTATCCCACCCTGTCCACCGCCGCGCACCACCTGCCCAGCCAGGCGGTGGTGTGCCTGTCCGAGTCCGGGCGGGTGGCGGAGCGGGGGAAGAACTGGCTGTGGCAGCTGGGGGAGGATGTGAAGGACCTGATCCAGCGGGAGGCGCTGGACGGCAGGCACGCCGTCTTTGCCGCCGACCTTGGGGAGCTCATGGCCGTGCTGGCCGACTTTCCCCTGTGCTTTCTGGACTCCTTCGCCACCTCCGCCACCCCCCTGCCCCCCAAGGCCATGCTGTCCGTCCAGGCCAGGCAGCTGTCCGCCTTCGGTGCCAGCCTGGAGACGGCCGCGTCCGACCTGGCCCAGCTCCAGGCCGCCGGAACTGCCACTGTGGTGCTGGTAGCCAGCCAGCAGAGGGCCCTCAATCTCCAGGCCCTGCTCCGGGAGCGGAAGATCCGCTCCGCCGTGGACTTTCAGCTCCATGCCCTGCCCCAACCCGGGGGCGTGACCATCGCCGTGGGTGCCCTGTCCTCCGGCTTTGACTATGTGGGCAGCGGCTGGGCGGTGCTGGCCGAAGGTCAAGGGCAGCAGCGCCGGCGGGCCAAACGCCTGAAGCGGGCCGAGGACCGGCGGCGGGTGGACGCCTTCACCGACCTGTCCCCCGGCGACCTGGTGGTTCACGAGCACCACGGCATTGGCCGGTTCGTGGGGCTGGTGAAGATGCAGGTGGACGGGCTGCAAAAGGATTACGTCAAGCTGGCCTACGCCGGCTCAGATACCCTGTACCTGCCCGCCACCCAGCTGGACGCCATCTCCAAATACATCGGCGCCGGGGACGACCCGGAGGCCAAGCGGCTGTCCCGACTGGGCGGGGGCGAGTGGGAGCGGGCCAAGAGCCGCACCCGGGCCGCCGTCAAGGACCTGGCCCGGGGGCTCATCCAGCTCTACGCCCAGCGCCAACGCCAGCCGGGCTACGCCTTTTCTCCCGACTCCCCCTGGCAGAAGGAGTTTGAGGACGACTTCCCCTACGAGGAGACGGACGACCAGCTGCGCTCCATCCGGGAGATCAAGCGGGACATGGAGGCCCCCCGCCCCATGGACCGGCTGCTGTGCGGCGACGTGGGCTATGGCAAGACGGAGGTGGCCCTGCGCTCGGTGATGAAGTGCGTGCTGGACGGCAAGCAGGCCGCCATCCTGGTGCCCACCACCGTGCTGGCCCGCCAGCACTACCTCACCGCCAAAAGCCGCTTTGCCAAGTACCCGGTGGAGATTGACGTGGTCAACCGCTTCCGCACCCCCGCCCAAATGCGCAAGGCCCTGGAGGGGGCGGCGGACGGCTCGGTGGACGTGCTCATCGGCACCCACCGGCTGCTCCAGAAGGACGTGAAGTTCAAGGACCTGGGCCTGCTGGTGGTGGACGAGGAGCAGCGCTTTGGCGTCACCCACAAAGAGCGGCTGAAGGAGCTGGCCCAGCAGGTGGACGTGCTCACCCTGTCCGCCACCCCCATCCCCCGCACCCTGAACATGGCCCTGTCCGGCATCCGGGACATGTCCGCCATCGAGGAGCCTCCCGCCGACCGCCAGCCAGTACAGACCTATGTGCTGGAGC
Source organism: uncultured Oscillospiraceae bacterium (assembly GCA_944387065.1). Classification (GTDB taxonomy): domain Bacteria; phylum Bacillota; class Clostridia; order Oscillospirales; family Oscillospiraceae; genus Enterenecus. The sequence goes on along the minus strand of CALXDM010000010.1, from coordinate 30,283 downwards.
ACGACTGGTCGGTGCTGGCCGACGCCATCCGCCGGGAGCTGGAGCGGGGGGGCCAGGTGTACTACTTGCACAACCGGGTGGATACCATCCAGCGCACCGCCGCCCGGCTGAAAGCCCTGCTGGGGGACGAAGTGGAGGTGGCGGTGGCCCACGGCAAGATGGGCCAGGAGGAGCTGTCCGACGTGATGGCCCGCATGGGCGACGGAGATGTAGACGTGCTGGTGTGCACCACCATCATTGAGACGGGCATTGACATCGCCAACGTCAACACCCTCATCGTGGAGGACGCGGACAAGTTGGGCCTGGCCCAGCTCCACCAGATCCGGGGCCGAGTGGGCCGCTCCCCCCGGCGGGCCTATGCCTACCTCACCTATCGGGCGGGCAAGGTGCTCTCCGAGGTGGCCGCTAAGCGGATGAGCGCCATCCGGGAGTACGCCGAGTTCGGCTCCGGCTTCAAGATCGCCATGCGGGACCTGGAGATCCGGGGCGCGGGCAACCTGCTGGGACCCGAGCAGTCCGGCTTTCTGATGAGCGTGGGCTATGACCTGTATCTCAAGCTGCTGGAGCAGGCGGTGCTGGAGGAGCGGGGGCAGGCGCCCGCGCCAGACCCGGAGTGCGCCGCCGACCTGGCGGTGGCCGCCGCCATCCCCGACCGGTATGTCCCCTCCGCCGAACAGCGCATGGACCTGTACCGCCGCATCGCCCGCATCCGCACCCAGGAGGACGCCGACGACATGACCGACGAGCTCATCGACCGCTTCGGGGATCCCCCCCGGCCGGTGAACAACCTGATCGCCATCGCCCAGCTGCGGGGGCAGGCCGCAGCCTGCGGTATCACCGACATCACCCAGAAAGGAGAGCGGATTATCTTTACCCTGGACCGGTTCGACCTGCAAGCGGTGTCCGCCCTGGCTGGCGCCCTGGATGGGCGGCTGCTCTTCTCCCCGGGGGACAAGGCCGCCCTCACCTTAAAGCTGAACCGGGGGGAGGATCCCCTGCGCCAGGCTTCCGCCCTGGTGGAGCGGTACGCCGGGCTGCTGGGGGATGGGATGGAAAACAAATCGTGAACCTTTCCCCCACCCCATTGCCTTTTCCAGCCTGGGGTGGTACAATGTCCCTTATCCTGCGGGGGCCATGCCCCCAGCCTTGGAAACCCAATGGAAGATAGGAGATTTGCCCCATGAAACAACGTTTGCTCGCCTTGCTGGCCGCCACCGGGCTGGCGCTGTCCCTGGCTGCCTGCGGCGGCCCCACATCCGACCCCAGCGCCGATCCGTCCGCCAGCTCCAGCGCCGCCGGGGAGATCGAGGCCGACCTCACCCAGGACCTGCTGGCCTTCTCCGCCGGGATGCAGGCCGGTGACGCCGCCCTGACCGTCAATGGCCAGCAGGTGCCCGCCGACCTGTTCCTGTACTGGCTGGCCCTGAACTGCGCCAGTTTTGAGCAGTACTACGCCTCCTCCGGGGGGACGGTGGCCGGCTACGCCGACCAGCTGCTCCAGGACAGCATCACCATGACCGCCTCCTACATCATCATGGAGCAAAAGGCTCTGGAGGAGGGCTGTCCCCTCACCGACGAGCAGCTGGCCCAGATCCAGGCAGAGCTGACCGCCAACGGCCAGGAGACCTATGACAACCAGAAGCTCCTGTTCGGCCTCACCGATGAGACCATGGAGTTTATCTTCTCCGTCACCTACTATTACGACAACCTGCTGCAAGCCCTCACTCAGGCACCCACCCCCGATGAGTTGAACAACTACGTCTACCAGGCCAAACACATCCTGCTACTCACCGTGGACATGGAGGGCACCCCCACCCTTCAGGCCGACGGCAGCTATGCCTACCCCAGCCTGGATGAGGACACCATCGCCCAGCAGCGGGCGCTGGCCGACGACCTGCTGGCCCAGCTGCGCGCCAGCGACGACCCCGCGACCCTGTTTGACCAGCTGATGAACGAGTACAGCCAGGACACCGGCCTGGCGACCAACCCGGATGGGTACACCACCACCGTGGGCCAGATGGTGCCCGAGTTTGAGCAGACCGCCCTGTCCCTAGACTTTGGGGAGATCTCTGAGGTGGTGGAGTCCTCCTACGGCTACCACATCATCCTGCGGGGGGAGGTAGAGAATCCGGACAGCTACCAGGACGCCTACCGCCAGTCCCAGCTGGAGACCCAGATCGACCAATGGATGGAGGAGGCTGAGATCACCCCGGCGACAGCCATCGAGAACCTGGACGTGGCCGACTTCTATGCCCGCTACATCGCCTGGCAGGAGGCCATGGCCCAGCAGCTCCAAGAGGAAGCCGCCGCCTCTGCCAGCCCCGCGCCCAGCAGCTCTGACGAGGTTTCGTAAGCTCCCTTCTCCCTGTAACCGTCCGTTGACCGGCCCGCGGCAAATGCCGCAGGCCGGTTTTTTCTGCCCCTTGGGCCTGTCCTTCCCTTTGTTTCGCCCCCGCTCCCCGCTTATAGTGATAGACAGCAACGGCTTTTACGAAAAGGAGTGTTTGCTGTGGTTGCATGGTTTTCCAAACTGCCTGGCCAGGTTCTCTCCGAGCTGGAAACAGACCCCAAGCGGGGCCTGAGCGCCGCCCAGGCCCAACGCCGGCTGGCCCAGCACGGGCCCAACCGGCTGGAGCGCGCCGGCCGGCGGGGGCTGGCCAGCCGGCTGCTGGACCAGTTCAAGGACCCCATGGTCCTGGTGCTGCTGGCCGCGGCGGCCCTCTCCCTGCTGTCCACCGGAGGGGAGGACTGGGTAGAGGCGGTCATCATCCTGGTCATCGTGATGGTCAACGCCTGCATTTCCATCTCCCAGGAGAACAGCGCGGAAAAGGCGCTGGAGGCGCTGCAAAGAATGTCCGCCCCCCTGGCCAAGGTCATCCGGGACGGCCGGCTGGACCGGCTGGACACCGAGGCGCTGGTGCCCGGCGACCTCATCGTGCTGGAGGCGGGCGACCTGGTGCCCGCCGACGCCCGCATTTTGGAGTGCGCCAACCTGAAGGCGGACGAGTCGGCCATCACGGGGGAGTCCGTCCCCGTGAGCAAGCAGGCCGTCCCCTCCCTGCCGGAGGACACCCCCCTGGGAGACCGACGGAACATGGTGGTGGCCTCCACCGTCATCACCAACGGCCGGGCCACCTGCGTGGTCACCGCCACAGGCATGGACACCGAGGTGGGCCGCATCGCCCGGCTGCTCACCGACGCGCCGGAGTCGGCCACCCCCCTGCAGCGGCGGCTGGCCGAGATCTCCAAGACCCTCTCCTTCCTCTGTCTGAGCGTGTGCGCGGTGATGTTCGGTGTGGGCCTGCTGTACGGCAAACAGCTGCTGTCCATGTTCATCTCCGCCGTCTCCCTGGCGGTGGCCGCCATCCCCGAGGGGCTGCCCGCCATCGTCACCATCGTGCTGGCCCTGGGGGTGCAGCGCATGGCGAGCCGGGGGGCCATCGTCAAGAAGCTGCCCGCGGTGGAGACCTTGGGCTGTGCCGGGGTGATCTGTTCGGACAAGACGGGCACCCTCACCCAGAACCGGATGCGGGTGGTGCAGGTGTGGTCCTGGGACGATGGACACCGGGCCCAGGCGCTGACCATCGGGGCACTGTGCGCCGACGCGGTGCTGCCCCAGGGCGGGGACAGCGCCATCGGAGACCCCACCGAGACCGCCCTGGTGGAGGCCGCCCTCCAGGAGGGGCTGGACAAGAACCAGCTGGAACGGGATATGCCCCGGGTGGCCGAGCTGCCCTTTGACTCCCAGCGCAAGCTGATGAGCACCGTCCATCCCCATAAGGGCCGGTACCGGGTGATGGTCAAGGGCGCCCCCGACGTACTGCTCTCCCGGTGCTCCCACCTGCTGCGCGGCCGGCCCGTCCCCCTCTCCCCCGCCATGGCCATAGGCGTGGAGCGGGCCAATGCCTCCATGGCCGGACAGGCCCTGCGGGTGCTGGGGGTGGCCTACCGAGATCTGGACATCCTGCCCGCCGGCCAGCCCACCCCGGAACTGCTGGAGACCGGACTGACCTTCGTGGGCCTGGTGGGTATGATCGATCCCCCCCGGCTGGAGGTCAAGCAGGCGGTGGCCCAATGCTATCGGGCGGGCATCCGCCCGGTGATGATCACCGGCGACCACAAGCTCACCGCCGTGGCCATCGCCAAGCAGCTGGACATCTTTCGGCCGGGCGACCTGGCCATCACCGGCGAGGACCTGGACTTTATGAGCCAGCAGATGCTGGAGCAGGATGTGGCCCGCTTCTCCGTCTATGCCCGGGTGACCCCTGAACACAAGATGCGCATCGTCCAGGCCTGGCAGAGGCGGGGCATGGTGGTGGCCATGACCGGCGACGGGGTGAACGACGCCCCCGCCCTGAAAGTGGCCGACATCGGTTGCGCCATGGGAGTCACCGGCACCGACGTGGCCAAGGGGGCGGCAGACATGATCCTCACCGACGACAACTTCGCCACCATCGTCCACGCCGTGGAGCAGGGCCGGGGCATCTACGCCAACATCCGCAAGGCCATCCACTACCTGCTCAGCTGCAACATCGGGGAGATCCTCACCCTGTTTCTGGCCACCCTGTTCAACTTCCAGCAGGCCCCGCTGGTACCCGTCCAGCTGCTGTGGCTCAATCTGGTCACCGACTCCCTGCCCGCCCTGGCCCTGGGCATGGAACCGGTAGAGCGCTCGGTTATGGACCAGCAGCCCCGCTCGGCCAGAACCCCTCTGTTCGACCGGGCCTTCTCCCTGCGCCTGGCCTGGCAGGGGGCCATGGTGGGCCTGCTCACCCTGGCCGCCTACTGGCTGGGCGAGTACATCCTGTCAGACCCCTCCTTGGCCGACGCGGCGGCCAACACCATGGCCTTTGCCACCCTCACCCTCTGCCAGCTCTTCCACGCCTTTGACGTGCGCAGCGAGGATCAGTCCTTGCTGCGCCTGGGCATCCTGTCCAACCCGGCCATGAATAAGGCCTTCCTGGTGGGGCTGGCCCTCCAGCTGGCGGTGCTGCTCCTGCCCCCGCTGATGGGGCTGTTTGGCGTGTGCGCCCTCACCGCGCCCCAGTGGGCCTGCGTGTTGGGCCTGGCCATAACCCCCGTGGTGGTGTGTGAGCTGGAAAAGGCCCTGCGGCGGTCCGCCCAGCGGCGCTCTGCCCACCGCCCCGCCCCCGCCGGGACGGGAACCCGTCGGTAAAAAATAACGCAGGCCGGCGGCCCGAACTGGGCTGCCGGCCTGCGCCGTTTGATTGGTTTTACTCCAGGGAATCGGGATGGCGTGATCCCCGCTTGTTATGCCACCTGCTCCCTGGTCAGGTTCCTGCGCAAAACCAGGAAGAGCAATAGCAGCGCGACGGTGATCAGAATGTGGGAGAGCCCCGCGATACCGGAGACCATGGCGTCCATGGATGTGCTCATCTCCACCCGCAGCACCTCCAGGATGCCCCTGGCCAGCAGGGTGCACACCAGGAAGGGCAGGGCGATATTGTACAGCACGAAGAAGGCCCGGAACCCCTTCCGCTCCACCAGGGCGGGGTCCTGCCGGGCAAACAGGGCCAGGATCAGGAACAGGAGCATCCCCAGCGTAAACAGGTGGGTGTGTAGCTTGCCCAGGGTGGTGACCCCGGCGTAGTCATTCCACTTGGTGAACTCCCGGTAAAACACCCCGGCGGCAGCCGCCAGCAGGAAATACACCATGGCGGCGTTGAGCAGTCTCTTCATTTTGTAATCTTCCTTTCCCCCGGCCAACCAGCTCGGCTGGCCAAATGTTTCCAGTCCTCAGCATAGCATACCCCAGCCCGCCGGTCAAGGCTGGCCCTCCTGGAGCCTGGCCAGCCCCTGCCGGAAGGCCTCCAGCGTCTCCTCCGTCTCGTCCAGCCAGTAGGGTCGGGCGGGAGTCTCCCCGTCAAAGTCGGCATAGCTGAACCACACGGCGATCTTGATGTTGGGGTAGTCCCCGATGTGGTCGAACATATTGCGGATCCAGGCCGCCTTGTCCCCCCCGATGCTGGAAGAGGCAAACTCGGTGATGATCCAGGGATACTGGTCAAAATGGGGCAGGTACATCTCCTGGATCTCGTCATAGATCACGTCAAACTCCCGCCACTGCTCCGCCCATTGGGTGTAGTAGGTGCCGTTGTTGTATCCGGTGACCCCCAGCATCTGAAAATACCCATCCCCGGGGCAGTAGGCCAGGGAGTCGTTCCACTTAGAGGGCGGGGCGCTGCGGTCGTTGGGGTTAAAGATCCAGATGCAGTTGTCCACTCCCTCCTGCTGGAAGATGTCATAGATCCGCTGCCACACGCTGATGAAGATCTGGGGGTCGCCCAGGTTGACCACACCGCCGTAGCTGGTCCAGTCGGAGTTCATCTCGTTGTTCAGCCGGAACAGGAAGGGATGGCCCCAGTCCGCCGCCTGACGGGCAAAGGAGCGGATCTGCTCATCCATCTCCCCCCGGTACAGATCCAGCAGCGGGGAGCGAGCAAACAGCTCCTCGTTGTTGTTGTCCGTGGCCTGGAAGGTGAGCTGTATCAGCCGGCCGCTGAGCCGGTTCTCCTCCATGAATTCCGTTGGGAAGTCGGTGTTCAGCGGCACATAGGACAGGAGCACGTCAAAGGTGTAGTCCAGCGCCTGCTCCAGCTCGGGCACCGTCTCCCGGATGCCCGCGCCATAGATGTCCTGGGTGAACACCCCCCAGCGCAGCCGGTCCCCGTTGACAATGTCTGCGAACAGCTGGGCGGTCTCCTGCGTCCAGTTCTCCGGCTCGGTCAGCTCATACTCCGCGGTATATACTCCCTCCCCCGTGGGATCAAACACCTGCATCTGGGCGATGCCCTGGCACAGCCGCTCCCGCAGAGCGGCGTCCCCGCTGTCATAGCGGCACAATACCCGCAGGTACTCCCGGCTGCCGGTGTACACCGTGGCGTAGAGGTAGCCGTCGTACACCGCCTCCCCTGGCTCCTGGAGCACCGCGGCCAGGAAGTCCACCCCGCTCTCATCCCTCCACTGCTCCACCGTCACCCGATTGTTGGCCTGCCACTCCTGGCTGAGCAGGAAGCGGTACTCATAATGCTCCACATGCTCCTGCACCGAGCTGTCCTGGAACAGGAATGGCAGGAAGGTGGACAGCTCAAAGCCAATCACATCCCCCAGCCCGTTGTAAGTAGCCGTTTCCCGGGAAATGGTGACGTCAAACCCCTCCCCCAGCGCCCGGGTGAACAGGGGGGACAGGGTGAAGTCAAACTCCGTGCCCGTCGGCAGGTCCAGCCGATAGCCGTCCAGCTCGTTGACCAGGCGGGTCACCGTCCCGTCCTCATAGACGCTCTTTCGGTCCGTGTGCCCGTCAAAGCCGTCCACCGCCTCCCCATCCCCGTAGTGCTGGGTGGTATACCCCTCCGCCAGCCCGTCGGTCCGGGCCTGCTGGGAGATGGGCTCCAGGCCCAGCACCTCGTACTTCAGCGCCCGCTTCATCGACAGCAAGTAGGGGTTCTGGCTGGAGATCAGCTCCCACACGCAGGCCGCCAGCCCCAGGCCGGCCAGCACCAGCAGGCAGACCGCCCAGCGGGGCAGCCTCCTCTTTCCCTTGTCCATTTCACTCCTCCATTCCAAAGTGTTGCCCTATTATACCCCGGGCAGAGCCGGTCCGCAACCCCCAAATGGGACAACCTTCCACCTGCACAGGTTCCGCCGCCCCAGCGGCTGGCCCGCGGACTGCTCCGGGCCTGGGGATTGGGTCCGTCCGCCTCGCCCCTACCCGGGCAAAGGGCGGGGCCGCCGGCCCCGCCCTTTCTGCCCCCTTGCCCGTCCATTCGGACGGGATGGGTTTCACCCCTCTGCGGCCAGGCGCCACACCCGTTCCACGTCCTCCGGCTCGGCGTGGCCTTCAAAGACCTTCTCCCCATCCACATACCAGGTGGGCACATAGTAATAGTCATGGGCGTTGGCAAAAGCGGCCTCCCGGCTCTCATCCACAATGCGCAGGGGCACATCCTGCCATTCCGGGTGCCGCTCCAGCAGCGCCTGCTGGGCCCGCAGGGCCAGCTTGCAGTGGGGGCAACCCGGGAGGATGAACATCAGCATCTCTTTCATGGCGTCTCTTCCTTTCCGAAAAGGTTCTTTTGTTTCCTCCCAAACTATGTTACCATAATGATTAGGAAAAGAACAGGAGGATTTTCCCATGACCCATGCGGACTATATGCGCCAGGCCTTGGACCTGGCCCGAGCCTGCCTGCCCGACGGCGATGTGCCGGTGGGCTGCGTCATCGCCGACCGGCAAGGCCGCGTCATCGGCCGGGGCCGCAACCGCCGGGAGGCCCACCACAGCGCCGTGGCCCACGCGGAGGTGGAAGCCATCGCCCAAGCCTGCCGCGCCCTGGACAGCTGGCGGCTGGAGGGCTGCACCCTGTACGTCACGCTGGAGCCCTGCCCCATGTGCGCCGGGGCCATCCTCAACGCCCGCATCGCCCAGGTGCGCTACGGCGCCCGGGAGGAGAAGTCGGGCTGCTGTGGGTCGGTGCTCAACCTGTTTGAGGAACGCTTCAACCACCATCCCCGGATCTACGGCGGGCTACTGACCGAGGAGTGCCGCCAGCTGTTGGAGGATTTCTTCGCCGGGCTGCGGCGGAGGGGTTGACCCCATCTCCCCTTTGATTTAACACTTTTGTAACAACTTTTCACGAACTTTTGTAATGAATCTTCGGTATCTTAATGCTTGCAAGAGTAATCCTTTCTTTTTCATTCTATCCTCCATCCTTTTTGGGCCAGGGCGATTCCATCGTCCTGGCTCACATTTTTTTCCAGTAAGTACCCCCATTCCCGATCAGACGGAAAAAACTTCCTGCCCCGCCTGCCTTCGACGGAAACTGCCTTATAGCTGTGGTACAATTTGGAAAACCTTAACAGAAGGCGGCGATTCCATGGCCATCTTTCTCAAGACTTCCAAACGGCTGGTGGTGGATCTCCCCATCAGCGCCATTTCCCCCAATCCCAACCAGCCCCGCCAAGTGTTTGGGGATCAAGAGCTGGACGAGCTGTCCCGCTCCATCGCCCAGCTGGGGATCCTCCAGCCCCTCTCAGTGCGCAGGGTGGCCGACGGCTGGGAGCTGATCGCGGGGGAGCGCCGCCTGCGGGCAGCCCAGCGGGCTGGGCTCACCACTGTCCCGTGCCTCCCGGTAGAGGCGGATGAGGACACCTCCGCCCTGCTGGCCCTGGTGGAGAACATCCAGCGCAAGGATCTGGATGTCTGGGAGGAGGCCGCTGCCCTGCGCCAGCTCATCGACCGCTTCCACCTCTCCCAAGAAGAGGCCGCCCATCGGGTGGGGAAGAGCCAGTCTGCCGTGGCCAACAAGCTGCGGTTGCTGCGCCTGCCCCAGGATGTGATGGAAGCACTCAAGCAGGCCAGGCTCACCGAGCGCCACGCCCGGACGCTGCTCCGCCTGGATGACCCGGAGCTCCAGCGCAAGGCCACCTGGTATATCATCCGCAGAGGGCTCAATGTGGCCCAGGCCGAGCAGTATGTGGACAAGCTGTGCCGGGGCGTCCCACGCAAGGCGGTGCCCATCTATCGCTCCAAAGATGTCCGGCTCTTCCTCAACACCCTCCAGCGTGGGCTGGCGGTGATGCAATCCGCCGGCGTGCAGGCCCATTGCGGCCGGGAGGAAACCGATCAAGAGGTCATTTTGACCATCCGCATTCCCAAGTGAGGCCGGTCAATTGTTTCCCGTGAAACATCCACACAACTTCCACAATTCCCCCCGTTTCTCTCTCCCTGCTTCCCTGGAATGCAGGGAGAGATTTTTTACCCCCTCCGGGAAAGTAGTTGCAATATGGGTTCAAAATGGATATAATGAGATTTACCGACAATGGCCCGGCTGTGCCTGTGTGCCGGGAGAAGGCAGGGGGATTTTATGGGAAAAACCATTGCGATTGTCAACCAAAAAGGCGGGGTGGGCAAGACCACCACCTGCGTCAACCTGGCCGCCGCCCTCACCGAGCTTGGCGCCAGGGTGCTGGTATGTGACTTTGATCCCCAGGGCAACGCCACTTCCGGCCTGGGAGTGGATAAGGCCCACTCCCCCAACATCTACGATGTCATCATGGGGGCCGCCTCCATCTCCCGGGCCATTGTGGCCACCCGCTGGGCCGACGTGGTTCCAGCCAACAAGGCCCTGTCCGGGGCCACCGTGGAGCTGATTGCCCTGGACCAGCGGGAGTATCGCCTGCGCAACGCCTTGGAGGAAATCAAGCCGCATTACGATTTCCTGCTCATCGACTGCCCGCCCTCTCTGGAGTTGCTCACTCTGGACGCCCTGTGCGCCGCGGATACCCTGCTGGTGCCGGTGCAGTGCGAGTACTACGCCCTGGAGGGGCTCAGCGACCTGCTGTACACCGTCCGGTTGGCCAAGCGCTCCCTCAACCCCAACCTGGATCTGGAGGGAGTGCTGCTCACCATGTATGACGGGCGCACCAATCTGTCCATGCAGGTGGCCGAGGAGGTCAAGCGTCATTTCCCCGGCAAGGTCTATGCCTCAGTGATTCCCAGAAACGTCCGCCTGTCCGAGGCACCCAGCCATGGGAAACCCGTGTCCGACTACGACCGGCTCAGCCGTGGCGCGGACGCCTATGCGGCAATGGCCCGGGAGTTTTACCAGAAAAACGGCGGGCCCCGTCTGTGAGCCTACGCCAATAGAAAGGAAGGTTTGTGTCCATGGCAAAAGCCAAAGGTCTAGGCCGGGGTCTGGGCGCCCTCATGGGGGACGCCGCCCTGCAACCCCAGGAGTCCGGCTCTGTCTCCCTGCCCATCTCCCAGGTGGAGCCCGGTCTGCATCAGCCCAGAAAGCGGTTTGACGAACAGGCCCTGGCTGACCTGGCCAACTCCATCCGGGAGCATGGTATCATCCAGCCGCTGACCGTGCGCCGGCTGGACTCTGGCTATTACCAGATCGTCGCCGGCGAGCGACGCTGGAGGGCGGCCAAGCTGGCCGGCCTTGCGGAGGTACCAGTCATCATTGTGGAGGCGGACGACAAAAAAGTGATGGAATTGGGCCTCATTGAGAACCTCCAGCGGGAGGATCTCAACCCCATGGAGGAGGCAGAGGGGTATCTGCTGCTGCTCACCGACCACGGGATGACCCAGGAGGAGGTGGCCCGGCGGATGGGCAAGTCCCGTCCTGCCATCGCCAACGCCCTGCGTCTCACCGCCCTCCCCCCTGCCGTCCGAGAGATGCTGGTGGAGGGCACCCTGTCCGCCGGCCATGGCCGGGCGGTGCTCATGGTAGAGGGCGAGACCGCCCAGGAGGCCTTTGCCCAGGAGATCGTCCAGCTGGGGCTCAGCGTCCGGCAGGCGGAGGCCGCCGCCAAGAAGTTCACCCTGGTCCCTCCCCCCTCCAGACATGCACCCCAGGAAGATCCCAACCTGATCTATGTCAAGGCGGCAGAGGAGTCTTTGGCCGGCCGGCTGGGACGGCGGGTCACCATCACCACCGGCCGAAAAAAGGGCCGGCTGGAGCTGGAATTCTACAACATGGACGATCTGAACGCCCTGCTGGACCTGCTTCACACCCTCACCCCCAAACCTCTGGAGGAGGATCATGCAAGTGGCTAACAAGACACCCCATACCGACACGCCCCAGGAGCAAGAAGAAGCTACCCGGAGCGACCCACCCATCCGGCCCCAGCGCCGGCAATCGGTGGTCATCTACCTCATCATACTGTTTGCCGCCGCCTTCCTGCTGCTGCTCATGGCCTATTTCATGCAGCAACGCAACAGCGACGTCATCATTGGCAATCTGCAGGACTCCCTCACCTCCTTCCAGGCGGTGGATGAGCTGCGAGAGGAAAATCAGCAGCTGCAAGAGCAGCTCCGGGCCCTGGAGGATGAACTGGCTGACCTGCAGCAGCGGCAGGAGCAGCTGGAACAGCAATACAACGACGCGGTGGAGGCCCAACAGCAGGCCCAAGGGGAAGCCGATCTGCGCCAAGCCCTGTCCGCCGCCCAGTACCACTATGAGCAGGGGGATTACCAGGCCGCCGCACAGACCCTAGCCAGTCTGGGGGAGGAGGAGCTGGCCGCTCTCAGCGATCAGTCCGAGGACGGAGTCCCCTCTGACGCCCAGCGGTATGAGACCCTGCGGGACATACTGCTGGATGCAGGCTTCCTCACACAGGACGAGGATGGCCGGCTTCAGCCTGCGGGCCAGGATTGATTGTTTTTGTTTCACGTGAAACCGAAAAGTTTTCAACAGGGAAAGGTGGAATTGTTCATGCTGGATATGAAGTTTATCCGGGAGAACCCGGAGGCCGTCAAGGAAAACATCCGGAAGAAGTTCCAGGAGGATAAGCTCCCCCTGGTGGACCGGGCGCTGGAGCTGGACCGGCAAAACCGGGAGACTCAAACCTTGGCCAACAACCTCCGGGCTGAGCGCAACACCCTGTCCAAGCAGGTAGGGATCCTCATGGGCCAGGCCAAACAGGACCCAGCCAAGCTGGCAGAGGCGGAGGCCGCCAAAGCCCAGGTCAAGGCCAATGCCGACCGGCTGGCCCAGCTGGAGGCCCAGGAGGACGAGTTGGGCCGGGAGCTGCATCAGATCCTGCTGGTCATCCCTCAAATGATTGACCCATCTGTCCCCATCGGCCCAGATGACAGCCACAATGTGGAGGTACAGCGCTTTGGGGAGCCTGTGGTACCCGATTACGAGATCCCCTACCACACAGACATCATGGCCTCCTTTGGCGGGATAGACCTGGATGCCGCTGGCCGGGTATCTGGCGCGGGTTTCTACTATCTGCTGGGAGACATCGCCCGGCTGCACTCCGCCGTGCTGGCCTATGCCCGGGATTTCATGATCGACAAGGGCTTCACCTACTGCATCCCGCCCTTTATGATCCACGGCAACGTGGTGGAGGGGGTGATGAGCCAGACCGATATGGACGCCATGATGTACAAGATCGAGGGGGAGGACCTCTACCTCATCGGCACCAGCGAGCACTCCATGATCGGCAAATTCATTGACCAGATCATCCCCGAGGACACCTTGCCCCAGACCCTCACCTCCTATTCCCCCTGTTTCCGAAAGGAAAAGGGCTCCCACGGCATTGAGGAGCGGGGGGTCTACCGCATCCACCAGTTTGAGAAGCAGGAAATGATCGTGGTGTGCAGGCCTGAGGACTCCATGGCCTGGTATGAGAGGATGTGGCAGTACTCTGTGGAGCTGTTCCGCTCCATGGGCATCCCTGTGCGCCAGTTGGAGTGCTGCTCCGGCGATCTGGCCGACCTGAAGGTGAAAAGCTGTGACATCGAAGCCTGGTCTCCCCGTCAACAGAAGTACTTTGAGGTGTGTTCCTGCTCCAACCTGGGGGACGCCCAGGCCCGCCGCCTGAAGATGCGAGTCAAGGGAGAGCAAGGCACCTACCTGCCTCATACCCTGAATAATACCGTGGTCGCCCCGCCCCGGATGCTCATCGCCTTCCTGGAAAACCACCTGCAAGCCGATGGGACGGTGGACATTCCAGAGGTGCTCCAGCCCTATCTGGGTGGAACCAAAGTGCTGGTCCCCAAGTGCTAACCCATCCCCGATATAAAAGGAATATTTTTCCATGAAAAAGTTCATTCAGGAGTTCAAGGCCTTCATCAATAAGGGCAATGTGTTGGGGCTGGCGGTGGGCGTCATCATCGGCGGCGCCTTCTCCACCATCACCACCTCCCTGACCAACGACATCATCATGCCCATCGTATCCATCTTCCTGGGCGGGATGGACTTCTCCACCATGCGCGTCACCCTCCCCACCTTCTTTTCCCTGGAGGAGGGCACTGCCCCTAATACGTTGAACTACGGCAGCTTTCTGTCCGCCGTCATCAACTTCTTCATCCTGGCCCTGGTGGTCTTTTGCATCGTAAAGGCGTTCAACAAGGCCATGGCCCTGTCCAGGCGGAAGCAGGAGCAGGCTCCGCCCCCTTCCCCGCCCGAGCCCTCCAACGAGGAGAAGCTGCTCATGGAGATCCGGGACCTACTCAAGCAGCAGCGCCAGCCCTGACCCCAAATATGTTAGGAGGTTGTCCCATGTCCGATCCGGAACACAGCCAGCAGCAGCCCGCCTATACCCCCGCCTCCTTTGAGAAGCGGACGGCGGCCTGGATGGGCATCGCCTACGCCCTGATGCTGCTGTTTGTCACCACCTTCTATATCTTCACCGGCAAGGAGCTGCCCGGCACCTTTCCCCTGCTCCTGCTCCCCGTGTCCGGAGCGGGCATTGTACTGGCTATCTACCGGCAGCGTAAGGGCACCGCGCCCGGCGGCATCGTGCTCACGGTGCTCATCGTCCTCATCGCCCTGGCCGCCATCGTGCTGGGCTTGGCCCTGGGCGGCCCCGCCCTGATCCACGCCGTCCGTACCGCCTATGCCTGAGCAAACCATGCAGGGGCTGATCGCCACCGGCCTGGCCCAGCTGGGGCTGACCGGCCGTGTGCCCGACAACGCCTCCACCCTGCTGGCCCGATATGGCCACGCCCTGCTGGAGCAGAATCAAGTGATGAATCTGACCGCCATCACCCAGCCCCAAGACGTGGCCACCCTCCATATGCTGGACTGCGCCCCTCTGCTGGACTGCGGCCTGCCCTCTGGCGGAAGCCTCATCGACGTGGGCACCGGGGCGGGCTTTCCCGGCATGGTGCTCAAGCTGCTGGTTCCAAGCCTATCCGTCACCCTGCTGGACAGCTTGCAAAAGCGGCTGGACTGGCTGGCAGGGCTGGCCGATGACTGGGGTCTGTCCGGCCTGAGGGTGTACCATGGCCGGGCGGAGGAGGCGGGACAGTCCCCCACCCTGCGGGAGCAGTTTGACTGCGCCACCGCCCGGGCAGTGGCCGACCTGCGCCTGCTCAGCGAGCTGTGCCTGCCCCTGGTGAAGGTGGGCGGACGCTTCCTGGCCATGAAAGGGATGGACTGCCAGGCAGAGCTGGATGCCGCCCGCCCCGCCATCGCCGCCCTGGGCGGTGCGGTGGCCCAAATACGGGACTACAGCATTCCCCACACTGCGATAACCCATCGGGTGATCGTGGTGGACAAGCTTCAACCCACCCCCGCCCCCTACCCCCGACGGTGGGCCAAGCTGCGCAAACACCCTCTGTAATCCTTACAATCTCGCAAGCCATTTCGTAACTTTTGGATAATTTTTCTGATTTTTCTATTGCCATCTTTGTCCATTCGTGATATGATTTTGCATATATGGGAAGGAGACAGCCTATGGGAACCGCCATTATGGTAACATCTGGAAAGGGCGGCACCGGCAAGACGACGCTGACGGCCGGGGTGGCCTCCTGCCTGGCCGCCCTGGGGAACCGGGTGCTGTGCCTGGATCTGGACATCGGCCTGCGCAACCTGGACATCGCCCTGGGCCTGGCCGACCGGGCTGTCATGGACTTTGGAGATGTGATGGCCCAGCGCTGTCCCCTGCTCACCGCGGCGGTGGAGCACTCGGACATCCGGGGCCTGTCCCTGCTCACCGCTCCCCTGTCCCTGAACCAGCCGGACGAGCGGGCCTTCCGCGCCATGGTGGCGGAGGCCAAAGACAACTTTGACTTCGTATTCATGGACTCTCCCGCCGGCCTGGGGTTGGGCTTCCAATTGGCCATGTCCGCTGCGGACCGAGCCATCCTCGTCTCCGCCACCGACCCCGCTGCCCTGCGGGACGCCCAGATGGCCGTGTCCCATCTGGTGGGCCAGGTGGACCCCATCCATCTGGTGATGAACCGGGTGCAACCCAAGCTCATGGGCAAGCTGCGCACCACCATCGACCACGCTATGGACGCCGCCGGCCTGCCCCTGCTGGGCCTCGTCCCGGAGGATCAGAAGGTGACCCTGGCCGCCGCCTCCGGCGTACCTGTGGTGCTGATAGGCCGCAAGGGTGCCTGTCCTGCCTACCTCAACATCGCCCGGCGGCTGCTGGGCCGGAAAGCGCCCCTCTTGCACATCCGCTAACCCCCGCGCACAAGAAAGGATGATCCACCCCGTGAACATCGCATTGATGAGCCATGACAATAAGAAGGAACTGATGGTGCAGTTTTGCATCGCCTACTGCGGCATCCTGGCCAAGCACACCGTGTGCTCCACCAACCGGACCGGCCGTCTGGTTGCCGAGGCCACTGGGCTGCCTGTCCAGCTGTTCCTGTCCCATGCTCATGGGGGCAGCCAGCAGATCGGCGCCCGCATTGCCTATGACGAGATCGACATGGTGCTGTTCTTCAATGACCCCAACTCTGACGAACTGGATCAGGATATCCGCTATATCACCAACCTATGCGACCAGCACAACGTCCCCTTCGCCACCAACGCCGCCACCGCTGAGATGCTCATCCACGGCTTGGCCCGGGGCGATTTGGACTGGCGGGAACTCATCAAGCCCAGCACCCCCTTGAAGGTCTGAGGGCGGGCCGTGGGCGCCGCCCCAATCTGGCCCCCCGCTGCCCTCGTCCCATGTGCGGCTTCCATGGGGCGAGGGCATTGTCATCCCCGGCTGAGTAGCAACATTTTGTAATATAAATCGAAAGGATTTCAAGGAGTAATCATCATGGCAAAACAGAAACCACGCACCCTGTCCGGCTTCTTGGAGTTGCTGCCAGAAAAGCAGGTCCAGTTTGACCGCATGGTGGAACTACTGCGCCGCTCCTACAGCCTGTATGGCTTCACCCCACTGGACACCCCGATGATCGAAGCCAGCCAGGTGCTGCTGGCCAAGGGAGGCGGTGAGACAGAGAAGCAGATATACCGCTTCACCAAAGGGGATGCCGACCTGTCCCTGCGCTTTGACCTCACTGTGCCCCTGGCCAAGTATGTGGCGCTGCACTATGCCGACTTGACCTTTCCCTTCCGCCGGTTCCAGATTGGCAAGGTCTACCGAGGGGAGCGGGCCCAACGCGGCCGCTTCCGGGAGTTCTACCAGGCAGACATCGACGTCATCGGGGACGGCAAGCTGGACATCGTCAACGAGGCGGAGATCCCCGCCATCATCTACAGCACTTTTACCGCCCTGGGTCTGCGCCGGTTCCAGATCCGGGTGAACAACCGGAAGATTCTCAACGGGTTTTACGCCATGCTGGGCCTTGGGGAGCAGTCCGCCGCCATCATGCGCGCAGTGGACAAGCTGGATAAGATCGGCCCGGAGAAGGTGCGGGAATTGCTAACGGGGGCGGAGATTGCCCTGCCCCCAGACGCCGCCGGCGAAATCTTAAAGTTCATGACCATCCAGGGGAGCAACCAGGCAGTGCTCACCGCCCTGGAGGGGTATCGGGGCCGCCATCCCCTGTTCGACCAGGGCCTGGACGAGCTGTCCACCGTGGTGAGCTGCCTGGCCGCCTTTGGGGTACCCGAGGAACACTTTGTGGTGGACCTGACCATCGCCCGAGGGCTGGACTACTACACCGGAACCGTCTATGAGACCGCCATGCTGGATCATCCCGAGATTGGCTCCATCTGTTCCGGGGGTCGATATGATAACTTAGCGGAATATTATACAGATAAACAACTCCCCGGCGTGGGAATTTCCATCGGGCTGACCCGGCTGTTCTTCGTGCTGGAGGACCAGGGCTATCTCAATCAGGGGATGAACACCGCCCCTGCCGACGTGCTCCTGCTGCCCATGACCGATCAGCTATCCCCCGCCATCGCCGCGGCCACCGCCCTGCGGCAGACGGGCATCCGCACCCAGCTGTACACCGAGCAGAAGAAGTTCAAGCAGCGCATGAGCTATGCCGACAAGCTCGGGGTACCCTTCGTGCTCATCCTGGGGGAGGACGAGATCGCCCAGGGCAAGGTCACCCTGAAGGACATGGCCACCGGGCAGCAGCAGACCCTGTCCCTGGAGGAAGCCGCACAGCAGGTCCGCCGGCAGCTGGATGCCCAAGCCAGCCAACCCCCGATCCTGGACCGGTGAGCCCAGGCCTCATTGCGCCACCCCATCCCGATACGATTTGGAGTTGAGATAACATGGTTCAATCACGCACCCATACCTGCGGCCAGCTCCGGCTGGAGCACGTAGGGCAAACCGTCACCCTGGCGGGCTTCCTGGAGCAGATCCGGGAGGTGGGCCAAACCCTGGCCTTCGTCGTCCTGCGGGACTTCTATGGCGTCACCCAGGTGGTCTTGGAGACGCAGGAGATGCTGGCCTCCCTCAAAGGGGTAAATAAGGAGTCGGCCATCCAGGTCACCGGCACCGTCCGGGAGCGGGACAGCAAGAACCCCAAGCTGCCTACCGGCGACATCGAAGTGGTCCCCACCCAGATCCAGGTGCTGGGCCGCTGCCGCCACAACGAGTTGCCCTTCCAGGTCAGTCGCAGCCGGGAGGCGGACGAGTCCCTCCGCCTGCGCTATCGCTACCTGGATCTGCGCAACCCCGCGGTGCGGGACAACATCGTGCTGCGCTGCAACGTGGTGGCCGCCCTGCGCTCGGCCATGCTGGGCGAGGGCTTTCTGGAGATCACCACCCCCATCCTCACCGCCTCCTCCCCCGAGGGCGCCCGGGACTACCTGGTGCCCAGCCGGAAGCACCCTGGCAAGTTCTATGCCTTGCCCCAGGCCCCCCAGCAGTTTAAGCAGCTGCTGATGGCCTCTGGCTTTGACCGCTACTTCCAGATCGCCCCCTGCTTCCGGGACGAGGACGCCCGGGGCGACCGCTCCCCTGGGGAGTTCTACCAGCTGGACATGGAGATGGCCTTTGCCAGCCAGGACGACGTATTCGCCGTGCTGGAACGGGTACTGCCCCCCATCTTTGCCCAGTACGGCGCCTACTCCACCGCCTCCCAGGCTCCCTTCCCCCGCATCCCGTACCTGGAGGCCATGGACACCTATGGCACCGACAAGCCCGACCTGCGCATCCACCTCACCCTTCAGGATGCAACCCAGCCGCTGGCTGGCTGTGGCTTTGAACCCTTCCAGGGCAACACCGTCAAGGCCGTCGTGGTCCCTAATTTTTCCGCCACCCGCAAGCAGATCGACGGGCTGTGCCAGCAGGTGGAGGTGCAGACTGGGGAAAAGGCCTACTGGTTCCGCTATGACGAGAGCGGTGAGATCGTGGGTGGCATCGCCAAGTTCGTCCAGCCCTTGAAGGATCAGGTGGTGGCTGCCCTGGGCCTCACCCCTGGCTGCTTTGTGGGCCTTGCCGCCGGCAAGCTGCTCACCGCGCAGAAGACTGCCGGGGTGCTGCGCGCCAAGCTGGGGCAGCTCTGCCCCGAGCACATGGATCGGGAGCGGTATTCCTTCTGCTGGATCGTGGACTTCCCCATGTACGAAATCGGCGAGGAATCCGGCCAGCTGGAGTTCTGCCACAACCCCTTCTCCATGCCCAACGGCGGTCTGGAGGTCCTCAAGCAGGCGGCCGCCGGCCAGGTGGATCCCCTGACCATCACCGCCTATCAGTACGACCTGGTGTGCAACGGAGTGGAGCTGTCCTCCGGCGCGGTGCGGAATCACGACCCGGAGATCATGCTGGAGGCGTTCCAACTGGTGCGCCTGGGGGAGGAGGACGTGAAGTCCAAATTCCCCGCCATGTACAACGCCTTCACCTATGGCGCACCTCCCCACGCAGGCATCGCCCCTGGGGTAGACCGCATGGTCATGCTGCTAGCTGGCGAGGACTCCATCCGGGAGATCATCCCCTTCCCCATGAACAAGAACGCCCAAGACATCATGATGGGCGCGCCCAGCACCGTCGATCCCAAGCAGTTGGAAGAGCTAAGCATCTCCTGCACGATCCAAGAGGACGCCTAAAAGGGGACGCTTCCTCAAACAAGAACAGCGGTGGCCCAGCCTATGCTGGGCCACCGCTGTTCACTTTTAGTTTCTGCCACTGTGCAACCGCCAGCTCGTCACAGCGGTTGTTATATGGGTTGTCTGCATGGCCCTTGACCCAGTGAAGGTTGACCTGGTGGCGTTCACACAGCTCCAACAGCCGTGCCCACAGGTCTGGGTTCAGGGCGGGCTTTTTGTCTCCCTTCACCCACCCCCGAGCCTTCCAGCTTTTTGCCCATCCCTTTTCCAGCGCGTCAATGACGTACTTGGAATCGGAGTACAGCTCCACCATGCAGGGTTCCTTCAGCGCCTCCAGCCCCCGGATCACCCCGGTGAGCTCCATGCGGTTGTTGGTGGTGGACGCCTCTCCCCCGCTCATCTCCCTTCGATGCGCTCCGTATAGCAGGATGGCCCCCCATCCGCCGGGCCCAGGGTTGCCGGAACAGGCTCCATCGGTATACAGGGTCACCTTTTTCATGCAACCTCTCCTTTTCACAGGGCTGATGGGAAGAGCGGGTTCACTCCTCCCGGTCAAACTGGGCGATAGCCAGACAGGCCAGGCCGATCCCCAGCAGGAACAGGGCAGAGCTGACCGCGATCCGATCCAGGGCAGACAGCACCGCCACGGAGATCCCCATTGCCATCGCCACCCCCCGCAGAATCAGGACAACCAGCTCCCTTGTTCCACCCTTACCGCGGGCGGCGGCTCGGCCCTGCATCAGCTCGTCCACCGAGATCCCCAGGACTTCCGCCAGGCGGGGCAGAGAGGCCGCGTCTGGCAAGGACAGGTCCCGTTCCCACTTGGACACCGCCTTGTCCGTCACCCCCATCTGTTCGGCCAGCTCCAGCTGGGTCATCCCCTTCTCCTTGCGAAGGGCGACCACCGTGGCTCCCAACGACTGCTTCTTCATCCCATCCACACCTACTTTCCTCGGATGGTTGAATCCTATCACACCCGCCAACACCGGCGCAACCCACCGGCAGTTTCCCCCGGTCGACTGTCGGTTTCCCTGCCGGAATCGGCACTCCATTTCCCAGGAAACGGGCTCTCCTGAAACTGGCTGATGGCTCAGCCCTCGCCGCCCTCCGCCGGCGTCTCGGATGCCTCAGGGACTTCAGTCTCCCCCTCCGTCTCCTTGTCCGCCAGGGCCATGGCGATCACTTGGTCCCCCGCTTCCTTCAAGCGCATGACGATGACCCCCTGGGTGGCCCGGCCCGCCATCCGGATGGAATCCACCCCAGTGCGCAGCAGCGTACCAGACTGGGTGACCAGCAGCAGGTCCTCCGTGCCGTCCACCACCTTGATGCCCACCACCCGGCCGGTCTTGTCGGTGACGGCGTAGTTCTTGATACCCACGCCCCCCCGGCTGGTGATCCGATAGTCCTCCACCGGGGTGCGCTTGCCGTAGCCATGCTCGGTGATGGTCAGCACCGCCCGGCCCGGATTTGCCCGGGCCGCCCCCACCACATAATCCCCAGGGCGCAGACGGATGCCCCGCACCCCCATGGAACCCCGCCCGGTGGGGCGCACATCGGTTTCGGCAAAGCACACGGCCATGCCATCGTGGGTGGCGATGAGGATGTGCTTGGTTCCGTCGGTCTCCCGCACCACCATCAGCTCGTCCCCATCCTCCAGGGTGATCACGCGCAGACCATTGTTGCGCAGGTTCTTCAGGGTGACCACTGGCAGACGCTTGACCGTTCCGTTGCGGGTGATCATCACCAGGAAGCGCCCTTCGTCGGTGATGTCCCGGGTGTGGATCATGGCCGACACCTTCTCCCCCGCCTCCACCTGGAGCACGTTGACGATGTTGGTCCCCCGGGCGGTGCGGCCCGCCTCCGGTATCTGATAGCCCTTCTTGCGGAACACCCGGCCCTTGTCGGTGAAGAATAGGATGTAGTCGTGGGTGGAGGCGGTGAACACCGTGTTCACATAGTCCTCCTCCCGGGTGGACATGGACTTCTTACCCATCCCCCCCTTGCCCTGAGCGGCATACTCCCGGGCGCAGGTGCGCTTGATGTAACCCCCTGCGGTCATGGTGAACACACACTGCTCTTCGACGATCAGATCCTCCACGTCCAAATCGTCCTCGGCAAAGCCGATCTCGGTCTTGCGCTCGTCCCCATATCGGTCCCGGATCTCCAGCAGCTCCTGCTTGAGCACCCCCCGCAGCATCGCCCCGTCTTGAAGCAGCCGCTGATAGTAGTCGATGCGCTCGGCCAGCTCCCGGTACTCTGCCTCCAGCTTCTCCCGGTCCAGCCCCTGTAAGGCCTTCAGCCGCATATCCAGAATGGCCTGGGCCTGGATGTCATCCAGGCCGAAGCGCTCCATCAGCTTTTCCTTGGCGTCGTCGTAGCTGGCCCGGATGATGCGGATAACCTCGTCGATGTTGTCCTGGGCGATCAGCAGCCCTTCCAGCAGATGGGCCCGCTCCTGGGCTTTCTTCAGGTCGTACTGGGTGCGCCGGGTGATGACCTCCTCCTGGAAGGCGATGTACTCGTCCAAAATCTGGCGCAGGGTGAGCACCTTGGGCTGCTTCTGGTCGTTGACCAGGGCCAGCAGGATCACCCCGAAGGTGGTCTGCATCTGGGTCTGGGCAAACAGCCGGTTCAGGGTCACCTGTGGATTGGCGTCCTTCTTCAGCTCGATGACGATGCGCATTCCCCGCTTGCCGTCCGACTCGTCCCGCAGGCCGGAGATGCCGTCCAGCCGCTTCTCCTTCACCTGGTCGGCAATGTTCTCCACCAATCTGGCCTTGTTCACCTGGTAGGGCAGCTCGGTGACAATGATACGGGTGCGGCCGTTTCCAAACTCCTCCATCTCCGTGCGGGCCCGGACCCGGATGTGTCCCTTTCCGGTGGCATAGGCCGCCCGGATGCCCGCCCGCCCCATGATGATACCCCGGGTGGGAAAGTCCGGCCCCTTGATATGCTCCATCAGGTCATCCAGGGTGGCGTGCTCATTTTCCAGAATGCAGACCACCCCGTCGATGACCTCCCGCAGGTTATGGGGCGGGATGTTGGTGGTCATGCCCACGGCGATGCCAGACGAGCCGTTCACCAGCAGGTTGGGGAACCGGGAGGGCACCACCCGGGGCTCCTTCAGCGACTCGTCGAAGTTGGGGTCCCAGTTCACCGTCTCCTTGTCGATGTCCCGCATCATCTCGTTGGCAATCCTGGCCATACGGGCCTCGGTGTAACGGTAGGCGGCGGGAGGATCCCCGTCCACCGAGCCAAAGTTGCCATGTCCATCCACCAGGGGGTAGCGCATGGAGAAATCCTGGGCCAGGCGCACCAGTGCGTCGTAGACAGACTGATCCCCGTGGGGATGGTACTTGCCCAGCACATCGCCCACGCAGGTGGCCGACTTTTTGAAGGGCTTGTCAGAGGTCAAACCGCTCTCATACATGGAGTAGAGGATGCGGCGGTGGACCGGTTTCAAGCCGTCCCGCACGTCGGGCAGGGCCCGGCCCACAATGACGGACATGGCGTACTCGATGTACGCCGCCTGCATCTCATGCTCCAGGTTGATCTCTACGATCTTTTGATCAGGAAAGGAGATGTCCCGGCTCATATACTCGTCTTTTGCCATGACTGGAGGTCCCTCCTCATGAAGTTTGCCCGGTGGGCTGGGTGGCCGGCCCCGCCGGCAAATTTCTCAATTCTCGGTTCGGGCTCCCATCCCTTAACAGGGATGGGAATCAGTAGTCCAGATTGACCGCCTTGAAGGCGTTGCGCTCGATATACTCCCGGCGGGGCTCCACCTTCTCCCCCATGAGCAGGGTGAAGATCTCGTCCGCCCGCACCGCGTCCTCCATGGTGATGCGCTTGAGGGTGCGGGTCTCCGGGTTCATAGTGGTGTCCCAAAGCTCTTGGGCGTCCATCTCGCCCAGACCCTTGAAGCGGCTGATGTCCACCTTGGCGCTGGGATTGTCCCCTCTCAGCTGGGCGGAGACGGCGTCCCGCTCCTCCTCGGAGAAGGCCAGCCGGGTGGTCTTGCCCCGGGTGAGCTTGAACAGAGGGGGCACCGCGGCGTACACATGGCCCCGGTCGATGAGCGGGCGCATGAACCGGAAGAAGAAGGTGAGCAGCAGGGTGCGGATGTGGGAGCCGTCCACGTCGGCGTCGGCCATGATGATGACCTTGTGGTAGCGCAGCTTGTCTGTGTCAAACTCCTCCCCCAGCCCGGCGCCCAAAGCGGTGATCACCGGCTGGAGCTTGTCGTTGCCATAGATCTTATCCGCCCTGGCCTTCTCCACATTGAGCATCTTGCCCCACAGGGGGAGGATGGCCTGGAAGCGGGAATCCCGACCCTGCTTGGCCGAGCCGCCGGCGGAGTCTCCCTCGACGATATACAGCTCGGTCAGGGCCGGGTCCCGCTCGTTGCAGTCGGCCAGCTTGCCCGGCAGGGTAGCCCCTTCCAGCGCGTTCTTGCGCCGGATGGATTCCCTGGCCCGGCGGGCTGCCTCCCGGGCCCGGTTGGCCATCATGGCCTTTTCCAGCACCGCCCGGCCCACGGCGGGGTTTTCCTCCAAAAACTGCTCCAGCTTGTCCGAGACCACGTTGTTTACCAAAGTGCGGATCTCGCTGTTGCCCAGCTTGGCCTTGGTCTGCCCCTCAAACTGCGCCTCGGTGAGCTTGACGGAGATGACGCAGGTCAGCCCCTCCCGGCAGTCCTCGCCGGCCACCTTGTCGTCCCCCTTGAGCAGATTGGCCTTTTTGCCATAGGCATTGAGCACATTGGTCAGCGCCCGCTTAAATCCCTCCTCGTGCATCCCTCCCTCCGGGGTGTGCACGTTGTTGGCAAAGGAGACGATGACCTCGTTGTAGCTGTCGTTATACTGCAAGGCGATCTCCGCCATGGCATCGTCCTTGGTGCCGGACATATAGATGACCTGGTCGTGCAGGGGGGTTTTGTTCCGGTTGATGAAGGTGACAAACTCCCGGATGCCCCCCTCATAACACATATTTTCCTCCCGCTCTGACCCAGGGCGCCGGTCGGCCATGAGGATGCGCACCCCGGCGTTGAGGAATGCCTGCTCCCGCATCCGCTTGTGCAGGGTGTCATAGTCGTAGGCAGTCTCCTCAAACATCTGGGGATCTGGCTGGAACACCACCTCGGTGCCGGTGCGGTCGGTGGTTCCCACGATTTTCATTTCCTGGGTAATCTTGCCCCGGGAGAACTTCATCTCATAGATCTGGCCGTTCTTGTGCACCCGCACCTCCAGCCATTGAGACAGGGCGTTGACCACCGACGCGCCCACCCCGTGCAGGCCGCCGGACACCTTATATCCCCCGCCGCCAAACTTGCCTCCGGCGTGGAGCACGGTGTACACCACCTCCAGAGCAGGCCGCCCGGTCTGGGGCTGGATGTCCACGGGGATGCCACGGCCATTGTCGGTCACCCGGATAACGTCCCCATCCAGGATCTCCACCGTAATTTGATTACAGTACCCCGCCAGTGCCTCGTCGATGGCGTTGTCCACGATCTCATACACCAAGTGATGCAGGCCGGAGGCGGAGGTGGAGCCGATATACATCCCTGGGCGCTTGCGCACCGCCTCCAGGCCCTCCAACACCTGGATCTCCGAGGCGCCGTACTCGTGCTCCACCATGGTGGAATGCTGTTCCATTTGTTCAGACATACTGTGTCCCTCCGCTCGCTGTTGTTTCCAAAGGCCGCCGTCCTAAACTCACTCCATGGGGCAGAAATCCGGATCGCTCTCCAGATCCTGTTCCAGCTCAAACCCAAGGTACTGGATGAACTCCATACTCATTCCTCCCATTCACTCAAATCCAGCCTGCTCCACTCTGCGAAGCAGGGTTGCGGTGTTGACCGGGGAAAGATAGACTTCCGCTTCCTCCTCCCCCTGCTGACACAGCAGGAAGGACCTGGGCAGATCGCCCCCCACATCCCGCACCCGACCCTCCTGCTCCGCCTGGCGCAGGAAGTACCGAGTGCGGAAGGACCAGGTGGCGTTATCCAGGTCAAACAGTCCCAGAATCGAAGATTCCGGAACGCTCACCGATTGTCCCAGATGCAGATACATGAAATCCTCCTCCGGAATGTCACACCAGCTTGCCGGCATGGATGCGAAAGGCGCGCCCTGTCCTCAGTTGGGCCAGTTTTTCTTCCTCACAACAAGTGATCAAGACCTGGCCGGAGGTGATGCGGTTGAGGACAAACTCCTGCCTGCGGTGATCCAGCTCGGACAGCACGTCGTCCAGCAGCAGCACCGGCCACTCCCCGGTGTCCTGATAGAGGATGTCCCGGGCAGCCAGCTTCAGCGCCAGCGCGGCGGTGCGCACCTGGCCTTGGGAAGCGAAAGTCTTGGCCAGATTCCCATCAATCTGGATGACCAACTCATCCCGGTGAGGACCTGTCAGGCAGGAGTGGGAATCAATCTCCGCCTGCCGGTGCCGCTCTTGGTGATCCAGCAGCTGTCCCAAGATCTGCTTGGGGCTGGCCAACGGATCCAGAACGGTGGATACCGTGTCATAGGACAGCTCCAGCCCTTCCCGCCCACCGGAGCAGTCTGTATGGATGGCGGGAGCGGTCTGGTTGAGCTTCTTGATAAAGTGGGCCCGGTAATGGATGAGGATGGCCCCGCATTGGGCCATGCGCAGGGAGTAGTCGTCCAGCGCCCCCAGTAGGGAGGGCTTCTCCTCCCAGTCCCGGAGGATCCTGCCCTTCTGCTCGTGCAGCCGATGATACTCGGACAAGGCGGCTGCGTACCTGGGCCGAAGCTGGCAGATGCAGCTGTCCAGAAACCGCCGCCGGTCCCCCGCTCCCGCCCGGATGAGGTAGAGGTCCTCCGGGCAGAACAGCACCGTGGTTAAAATCCCCGCCAGCTCTCCCGCCGACTTCAGCCGCACCCCGTTGGACCAGAGCTGCCGACGCATTCCCCGGATGAGCTGGGCCTCCAGGACATAGTCCCGCTTCCGGCTGAAAAGTTCCGCTTTCAGGAAGGCCCGGTCGATCCCAAACTGGATCAGTTCCCGGTCATACCTGGCCCGGTGGGAGGATGCGGAGGAGAGGTAGGCCGCCGCCTCCACCAGGTTGGTCTTTCCCTGGGCGTTCTCCCCCACGATGACGTTCACGCCGGGGTCAAAGCTGACCTCCAGGTGGGTGTAGTTCCGAAAAAAATCCAGGGTGAGCCCGTTGACGGTCATTCCACCACCAGGGCGGTCTCCCCGCCCAGCTCCACCCGGTCGCCGGGCCGGATCTTCCGACCGCGCTGGGTGCATATCTCGCCATTGACCGTCACAGCCCCTCCCTGGACAGCTGCCTTGGCCGCCCCTCCGGTATTCGCCGCTCCGGCAAACTTCAGCAGGGCGTCCAGCTTGATCCATTCCGTTGTGATCTTGACCCGCATCTCCCGCATTCCCCGCGCCCTCCCCTCAACGTCCCGCTCTCCAGATCTGTGCCTACTTCTCCGCTTTCAACCGCACCGGCAATACCATATACAGGAACCGCTCTGGCTGCCCCTTTGTGGGCAGGATCAGGCAGGGGGAAGTGGGGGTATTCAGCTCCAGACGGACCTGCTCTGCGGGAGCCGCTTTCACCGCCTCCATCAGGAATCTGTTGTTAAATCCGATCTCCAGCCCCTTCCCGTCCCCCACCACCGGGCAGCGGTCAAAGGCCGAGCCAATGGCGGTCTGGGAGGAGATGGACAGCGAACCGTCCTCAAATTTGCACCGTAGGGGGCTTTTCAGCTTGTCATTGATGATGAGAGACGCCCGGTCGATAGAGCGCTGCAGCGCGCCGGTATCCGCTTCCAGGCTGACGGAGTTATTCTGGGGAATGGTCTGCCGGTAGTTGAGGAACTCCCCCTCCAGCCGCCGGGCCACCAGCAGGGTGGAACCCATGCGGAAGGTGATGTGCCGCTCCCCTTCGGTCACCTGGACCGGCTCGTCGCTGTCCGCGCAGATCTTGTCCACCTCGGACAGGGCCGCCCCGGGCACCACGAAGGAGAACTGCTCTCCTCCCTCCTTTTGAAGGATCTCCTCCCGGCGCAGAGCCAGGCGGTAACCGTCCACCGCCACCATGGTCAGCTCGTTCCCATCTACCTCAAACAGCGCGCCGGTGTGGACGGGCCGGCTTTCATTATCGCTGACGGCAAAGATGACCCGGGAGATCATGGAGCGCAAAGTGCCCTGTTCAATGTTCAAACGGTTGCCCTCATCCACGGCGGGCAGCTCAGGGAATTCCTCCGCGCTGCTGCCCAGGATGTCAAAGGAGGTGGGGCCGCAGCTGATATGCACCTTGGTGCCCTGTGTGGACACGCTGACCATATCGTCGGGCAGTTTCCGGATGATCTCTCCAAACAGGCGTGCGGGCAGCACAATGGATCCAGGATTGGCTACCTCCGCCTCCACTTTTGTGACAATGCCTGTTTCCAGGTTGTAGCCGCTGACTTGCAGCCCGCTGTCCAAGCCCTCCAGCAGCACACCTTCCAGGGCGAGGATGGAGCTCTTGGCAGCCACTACCCGCCCAGCTGTGGTGACGGCGGTTTGCAGCAGTGCTTTCTCACAGGAAAATTTCATGGCAGGTTTCCTTTCTCTCCCCGCCGGTCAATATAGGGGAGGAGTATTTCAATTCGTAGTCTATAGTAGGGTTGGCGGAAGCTGTGGAAAACTGGTTGAAAGTCTTGGTAAGACACGGCATATGGCGGCGCAAAACATTCCACAAAATTTCAACAGGATGATGGTTTACATGAGAGCCGTTTATTTTTTCCACAGCCTTCCACACCACAGTCCGCAGGGATGTGGAGAAGGTCAGTAGGCGGAGTTGACCGCGTTGGTGATGTCCCGGATGATCTCGTTGAACTCGGGCTGGTTCTTTCGGTACTTCTCCACTCGGTTGATGGAGTTGAGCACGGTGGAGTGGTGGCGCCCGCCAAACTGCTGGCCGATTTCGGCCAGGGATAGCTGGGTCATTTCCCGGATGATGTACATGGCCACGTTGCGGGCCGTGGAGATCTCTTTGTTCTGGCTCTGTCCCCGCAGCGCGTCGCTTTCCAGTTCATAGAAGCGGGCCACCTCTTGAATGATGGTGTCCGCCGAGGGGAGAAAGTCTTCCTTGGCGCGCAGGATGTCCCGCACCGCCCGGATGGTGTTCTCCACGTTTACCTGGGCGCCCATCAGCTCCTGGAAGGCCATGATCTTGTTGACCACCCCTTCGATCTGCCGGACGTTGGCGGTGATATTCTCCGCCACATAGCTGAGGACCGGGTCGGGCAGCACGATGCCACGTTCGATGGATTTGTTTTTCAGGATGGCCACCCTGGTCTCATAATCGGGAGGCTGGATGTCGGCGGGCAGGCCCTGCTCAAAGCGGGTTTTGAGACGCTGTTCCAGCCGGAGCATCTCCTGGGGAGGTCGGTCGGAGGTGAGCACGATCTGCTTGCCCTGCTCATACAGGGTGTTAAAGGTGTGAAACAGTTCCTCCTCACTGGAGTCCTTGCCGGCGATGAACTGTACGTCGTCCATCAAAAATAGGTCCACCGTGCGGTACTTGTTGCGAAACTCCTGCATATCCTGACCCTGGATCAGGTTCCGGATCAGCTCGTTGACGAATTCCTCGCTCTTGATGTACAAGATGCGGTAATCCGGGTGGTTTTCCTGCACCCGGTTGGCGATGGCGTGGAGCAGGTGGGTCTTGCCCAGCCCGGACTGTCCATAGATGAATAAGGGGTTGTAGGCCCCACCCGGTTCGTCGGCCACCTTTTCCGCGGCGGTGAAGGCAAACTTGTTGGTGGAGCCCACTACGAAGCGGTCAAAAGTATAGGAGCGGTAAGGGCTATCAATCCTTTGGGCGGCCGCGCCCGACTGGTACTTTTCCCGCTCCTCAGGCAGCAACAGGGCGACCCCCACTTCAAAGGAAAACAGTTCCCGCAAGGTCTTCTCCACAGTGGTCAGGAATCGGGTTTGGATGATGTTGCGCTTAAATTCGGTGGGAACGCACAGGATCAGCCTGGTCTCCTCTAGGGCGACCGCCTCCACATCGCCGAACCAGGTTTCGATGGACACGGCAGTCAGCTCCGCCTCCATCAGGCTTTTTGCTTTTTCCCAAATATCGGCGGCTGATTTCATCGACATGGCGTCACCTCAAACGTGCATTATGATAACCACATAATTATAGCAAAAAACAGGTGCGTTCACAAGAGTTTTTCCACCTTTTCCTTTCCTCCCGTGGAAAAGTGGCAATCAACTTGGGTGTTGGAAAAATGATTGTGGATGGGCTGAATATCTGATACAAGATCTTGTATACAAAGGGAAAGGTCAGGGTTTTCTGTGAAATTGGATTGACAGGGCAGGGAGAATCCGGTATAATCCCATGTGCATATGCGCCGATTTCCGGCGCCAAACAGGTCAACCGCGTTTCCAGGCTGGAGACGTTGTGGAGGCGGCGGGTTGTCCGCCGCAATTTTATACAGGAGGTGTTCCCCCATGGTTCGTACCTATCAGCCCAAGAAGCGTCACCGCTCCAAGGTGCACGGCTTCCGCAAGCGCATGGCCACCGCCAA
>CALXDM010000009.1 GCA_944387065.1 uncultured Oscillospiraceae bacterium | reverse complement strand
TGGTGGAGATAAGCGGGATCGAACCGCTGACCTCTTGAATGCCATTCAAGCGCTCTCCCAGCTGAGCTATACCCCCATATATGGGAGAGGCACAAGATTTCGATTTTCAATTTTGGTGAGGGGGTGCTGGTACACGCTTGTACCGGGCTCCCAGCTAAGCCATGCCCCCAGATGCCCTACTGCCGCCCCAGAGCAGCATCTCTGCAACTGCTTGGCGCAGGGTGTATCTTATCAGAATCCCCCCTATTTGTCAAGTACTATTTTTTCAAAATTTCCCCCCGTCCACCTGGATCCTGTCCCCAAGTCCGCGGATTCTTTCCCTTCCCGCCGTTTATCCTATTGACACACTATGAAAAAGCGGATATAATAGGAAACGAATCAGGGAGCTATTCAGTCTGCGGCCGGCCATCGCTGGGTCTAGGGCCCGGATCTGAATCTGACGCGCCAACGGCGCGGATATAGGGACACAAAGGAGGCAACGCCATTGATCTATCTTGATAACGCGGCCACCACCAGGATGACCCAAACCGCCATCCAGGCGATGCTGCCCTATTTTGACCAACAATACGGAAACCCGTCCAGCCTGTATGCCTTTGGCCAGCAGGCCAACGAGGCGCTCACCGACGCCCGGGAACGGATTGCCCGCCACCTCAATTGCCAGGCCCGGGAGCTCATCTTCACCTCCGGGGGGAGCGAGGCGGACAATCAGGCCATCCGCTCGGCCGCCGCGTTTGGCGCGCGCAAGGGCAAGCGGCATATCATCTCCACCGCCTTTGAGCACCACGCGGTGCTGCATACCTTGGCCCGCCTGGAAAAGGAGGGCTTTGAGGTCACCCTGTTGGACGTGCATGAAGACGGACTCATCCAGCCCCAGCAGGTGGCCCAGGCCATCCGGCCCGACACCTGCCTGGTGACAGTGATGTACGCCAACAACGAGATCGGCACCATCCAACCCATCGGGGAGATCGGCAAGATCTGCCGGGAGAAGGGGGTTACCTTCCACACCGATGCGGTTCAGGCGGTGGGCCATCTGAAGGTTGACGTGCAGGCCGACTGCATTGATATGCTCTCCCTGTCCGCCCACAAGTTCCACGGCCCTAAGGGAATCGGTGCGCTGTATGTTCGCCGGGGCGTGCCCATCGCCCCCCTGATTGAAGGAGGCGCCCAGGAGCGTGGTCTGCGCGCGGGGACGGAGAACCTGCCCGCCATCATGGGCATGGCCGCCGCCCTGGACGAGGCCTGCCAAAACCTGCAGGCCAACACCCAGAAGTTGACCGCCCTGCGTGACCGGCTCATCCAGGGGCTGGCCCAGATTCCCCACTCCGTCCTCAACGGCGACGCGCAAAAGCGTCTGCCCGGCAACGTGAGCTTCTGCTTTGAAGGCATCGAGGGGGAGGCCCTTCTGCTGCTGCTGGACGACAAGGGGGTGTGCGCCTCTTCCGGTTCGGCCTGTACCTCCGGCTCCCTGGACCCCAGCCATGTGCTGCTGGCCATCGGTCGGCCCCATGAGATCGCCCACGGCTCCCTGCGCCTGACCCTGTCTGAGGAGAACACCCAGCAGGAGGTGGAGCAGACCATCGCCGCCGTGGTTGAGGTGGTGGGCTACCTTCGGGGCATCTCTCCGGTGTGGCGGGACCTGGAGCTGGGCAAGCTGAAGTTTGTCATCTGACCGCAGCTACCCCCATAGAGTCCCAAATGCAAACCCAGAACAAATTATATATTATATCGTAAATGAGGTGTAACTATGGCTCTTTATAGTGAAAAAGTAATGGATCATTTCCGCAACCCCCGCAACATCGGCGTCATCGAGGACGCCGACGGCGTGGGCGAGGTGGGCAACGCCAAGTGTGGCGACATCATGCGCATCTACCTGAAGATCGAGGATGACATCATCCAGGACGTCAAGTTTGAAACCTTTGGCTGCGGCAGCGCCATCGCCTCCAGCTCCATGGCCACCGAGCTGATCAAGGGCAAGCCTGTGGCCGAAGCTCTGGAGCTGACCAACAAGGCTGTGGCCGAGGCGTTGGACGGGCTGCCCGCCCACAAGATGCACTGCTCTGTGCTGGCTGAGGAGGCCCTGAAGAAAGCCTTGCAGGACTACTACGACAAGAATGGCATCGCCTACGACGCCTCCCAGTTCCCCGATGAGGATCACGATCCCCACGAGCACGAGCATGGCCACGACCACGGCGGAGCCTGCTGCTGCGGCTAACCCTCAAGTCCGCCACACATCCATCGTACCACAAAGCCCTGGCGCAGACCTGCCGCGCCAGGGCTTTTCCCTCCCCATCTCTCCGCTGTGATGTGATAGAACCACCAAAGCGCGCGCCGCCGGGCTACCTGGCCCGGCGGCGCGTCTCTTTGCGGATCCCGATCCCGCGTCACATCTTCAGGTTGCTGGGAAAGTTCTCTACCGCCTCGCCCACGGCCTGGATCGCCCTGCCGGCCGCCTTTTGCACATTGTGCTTCTTCTTGGGCCGGGCAATCATCATCAGGGTGGCCGCCCCGGCCACCATGCTCACACCCACCGCGGGCAGGACCGCCTTCATCTTGGCCTTGTTGCTGCGCTTCATGTGCATTCCTCCTTCGGCCATAGTTTAACCGAAATCAGGAAATCCTCCGTTGGAAAATTTTTAAGGCAGGTCTAGCTCCAGGGACACCGGGCAATGGTCGCTGCCCAGGATGTCCGGGTGGATGGCCGCCTGGCGCACCTGGCCAGCCAAGCGCCGGGAGACCAGAAAATAGTCAATGCGCCACCCCGTGTTATTCTCCCGGGCGCGGAAGCGGTAGCTCCACCAGGAATAGGCCCCCGTACGGTCAGGGTAGAGCAGCCGGAAGCTATCCACAAAGCCCGCCTCCAGCAGCTGCGTCAGCTTTCCCCGCTCCTGGTCGGAGAAGCCAGCGTTGCCCCGGTTTGTCTTGGGGTTTTTCAGGTCGATCTCCTCATGGGCCACGTTCAGATCCCCGCAGTACACCACCGGCTTGGTCTTGTCCAAGCTGATCAGGTACTGGCGCAGGTCGTCCTCCCAGGCCATGCGGTAGTCGATCCGGGCCAGTCCCTCCTGGGCGTTGGGGGTATAGCAGTTGACCAGCCAGAACCCCGGGTACTCCAAGGTGATCAGCCGCCCCTCGTGGTCGTGCTGATCCAGTCCCATGCCATAGGCCACAGACAGGGGCTCCCGCCGGGCAAAGACGGCGGTGCCCGAGTAGCCCTTCTTTTCCGCCGAGTTCCAAAACTGCAGGTATCCGGGCAGATCCACCTGAGCCTGCCCCTGCTCCATCTTGGTCTCCTGTAAGCAGAGCAGGTCCACGTCCAACCCCACCGCCGACTCCAGAAATCCCTTCTTCAGGCAGGCCCGCAGGCCATTGACGTTCCAGGACGCAAATCTTACCATAATTCCACCTCATGTTCCGCGGCGCGGGTGCACCGCTTGAGTTCCCACACCATCCAGACCCCCGCCGTGACCAGCGCCGCCAGCATGACCGACGCCTCGATGGGCATCCCGTACTGATTGCCAAACAAATTGAGCACATAGTTGAACTTCAGACGCAAAAACACCCGGTAGCTGGCCAGGGAGGAGACGGATACCAGCGCTGCCGTGGAGATGCCCGCCAGGCTCACGCAGGCCCAGCAGGCGCTGATCACATCGGCCAGGAAGAAGTACCGCTCATGCATATGGGGCAGCAGGAAGGGCACACCGATGGCCAGCACCAGTCCTATGGTCAGCGCCAGGCGCCGGTCCATCCGCCGGCCCAGCCAGAGCCCCACCCCCAGCAGGGCCAGCACCAGCACCCCTGCCGCCACAATGCCCACCAGGGCATAGTGATTGCCCCCGGACTCAGTGCCGTAGGGGACGAACTGATACACCGACGGGGCGTTCAGGGTCAGGCGTGGGTACTGGGAGGCCTGGTTGACATAGATCCCCAAGATCTCTCCCAGGGGCTTGCCCAACAGCAGGGCGGGCAGGATGGTCAGGAAATACACCCCGGGGAACACCCAGAGCTGGCGGAACTTCACCCGTTTGGCCAGCCACAGCACCCCCCAGAGGGGCAGCACAAAGATCGTTTGCAGCTTGAAGGAGAAGGCCACCGCCATCAGCGCCACCGAACGCTTGTTGCGCCCCTCCAGTACCAGGGCGATGGCCAGCACCGTCAACGCCCCGTACACCACGTCGCACTGGGCCCAATAGGCCCCGTTGAGCAGCACCGTGGGCAGCAGGAACAGCACTCCAAAGGCCACCGGCGCGGCCACCCCCGACCACTCCGGCCGGGCCACCGCCCGAACCAGCCGGAAGCCGCCCCAGGCCAGAATCACGTCAAAGAGGATGGAAAAGAGCTTAATCAGGTACAGGTCGGGCATAGGGATGTAGGTGATGGCCGCCAGAAAGTACAGGTAGGGCACATTGTAGTCCCCCACGCTGTGGGCGATGGCCGAAAAACCGCCGTTGTCCTGAAAAAAGCGATACCAATTGGCCAAAAAGCCGGTGTAGTCCGTCCCGGCATAGTCCAGCATACTCGCCCGGAGCAGCACCCCTACCCCAATGGGCAGTAGCATCAGCAAAAGCTTCCGGCCCTCCACCCGCTCCAGCCGGAGCAGGCCCAGGGCCAGCCCCGCCAGAGCCAGCATGGCCACGGCCACCCCCGCCCGGTCCAGGGGGCCGCCCCGCTCCAGCCCGGCGCACACCGCCACCGCCGCCGCCAGGCACAGCCCTCCCCCAACGGCAAACGGAATGGAGAGCTTTTCCGCCCAAGCCCTGTGCATCGTCCGCATCCTCCTCGCGTCCAGTCAAACTCCTGGGATTATACCACATCCCCAGGGGTTTTTCCACCCCAATTTCAATTGACAATTTGTCCCTCAGGCGGTATGCTGTATGGTAGTTTTGCCCCATCTTTCGTTTTCTTGGGAAGGAGTTCGCCTATGTGCGGTTTCACCGGCTTCATATCCTCGTCCGCTCCCGATCCTGACGCCCTGCGCGCCATGGGGGACGCCATCCGCCATCGGGGCCCGGACGAGCAGGGCCACTATGTGGACGAGCATTGCGCCATCGCCCACCGCCGGCTGTCCATCATCGACCTGGCCAACGGCCACCAGCCCATGTCCAGCCCTGACGGGCGGTATGTGCTGGCCTACAACGGGGAGGTCTACAACTTCCAGCAGCTGCGCCAGGAGCTGGCCGACGCCGGCCACACCTTCCGCACCAGCTCAGACACCGAGGTGCTCCTCCACGGCTATATGCAGTGGGGGGCGGGGGTGAGCGCCAAGCTGCGGGGGATGTTCGCCTTCGTGGTCTGGGACAAGCAGCGCCGGGAGCTGTTCGGCGCCCGGGATCCCTTTGGCATCAAGCCCTTCTACTACGCGGTGATGGGCGATCTGTTCTTCTTCGGCTCCGAGGCCAAGAGCTTCCTGCCCCATCCCCAATTCCAGAAGCAGCTCAACCCCGCGGCGCTAAAGTTCTACCTCACCTTCCAATACTCCGCCCTCAACGAGTCCTTCTTCAAGGGGGTCTACCGGCTGCTGCCCGGCCATCAGTTCCTCTATCGGGACGGGCGCGCCCACTTCTCCTCCTACGCCGCCCTCACCTTTGACCCCCAGCCCATGCCCCTGCGCCGCCGGGCCGAGCAGATCCGCCAGGTGCTGGCCGAATCGGTGCAGGCCCATGAGATCAGCGACGTGGAGGTGGGCGCCTTCCTATCCGGCGGCATCGACTCCAGCGTCATCACCGCCCTGGCCCGGCCGGACAAGACCTATTCCGTAGGCTTTGCCAACCAGGGCTTTGACGAGACCGGCCAGGCCCAGGACCTGTGCCGGGAGCTGGGGCTGCGCAACCGCTCCAAGACCATCTCCCCCGATGAGTTCTTCTCCGCCCTGCCCGCCATCCAGTACTATGCCGACGAGCCCAACGCCAACCTGTCCACCGTCCCGCTGTACTTCCTGTCCCAGCTGGCCGCTCAGGACGTGAAGGTGGTGCTGTCCGGCGAGGGATCGGACGAGCTGTTCGGCGGCTATATCACCTATCATACCACCCGGCTGTACCGGGCCTATCGCAAGGCCCCCAGGGCCTTGCGCCAGGCGGTGGCCGCCTGGGCCGCCCGGCGGCCGCCCTTCCGGGGCCAGGGCTTTCTGACCAAGGCCGCTAAAGGGGTGGAGGAAACCTTTGCCGGCCAGGCCTTCATCTTTGATGACGACGAGGCCGAGCGGGTGCTCACCCCGCCCTACCGCAATTCCCTCACCTGGCGGGACATCACCGCCCCCTACTTCTCCCAGGTGAAGGACGCGGACGATCTGACCCAGATGCAGTACCTGGACCTGCACCTATGGCAGCCGCTGGACATCCTGCGCAAGGCGGACCGGATGACCATGGCCCACTCCCTGGAGCTGCGCGTGCCCTATCTGGATCGGGAGGTGTGGGCGGTGGCCCGGGCCATCCCCAGCAGTCAGAAGATGCGGGGCCGGGGCACCACCAAGTATCCCCTGCGCCTGGCCGCCCAGGACATCCTCCCCCGGGACTGGGTAAAGCGGCCCAAGGTGGGCTTTCCCGTCCCCTTCGCCCAGTGGCTCCGGGAGGAGACTTACTACACCTGGGCCAAAGATCTGCTCAGCCAAGATTATGTAGCCCAGTTCTTTGACCAGTCCTATCTGCTGGACCTGCTGGAGCAGCACCGCACCGGCCGGCGGCGCACCCACCGCAAGCTGTACACCGTACTCTCCTTCCTCATCTGGTACCAGGTCTACTTCCCGGAGGCTTGCGGCGCACCCGCCTTCTCTCCACCAAACTGACCGTTCCGACCGTGAATCAAGCGGCCAGAGCGCACCTCAATTCGACTGGTTCCCCCTCTGGGGAAGGCCCCGTGCCGCATCGCACGGGGCCTTCTTTATTTTTACATTTTCAGGAAGGCTTGTCCATTTTTCCAGCGCTTTGCTTGGATAATGCCCCTGATTTGTGCGTAAAATTCACAATTTTCCCGTGGAATCAGCTCTTGAAAAAAACCTATCTTTTTTGTATAATATAGAGCAATCGACCTACCGGGCCCAGCGGCCTACGCCCCGGGTCCTGACTCTTGGCAGAAAGGTGCGAGGTTATGAATCTGCGCGTTGGCATTGACATCGGCTCCACCACCGTCAAAGTGGTGGTGCTGGATGAGAAAAATCATCTGCTCTTCCGCTCCTATGAGCGCCACTACTCCAAGACCCGGGAGCGAGCCTGTGAGACGCTGCGCTCCATCACGGATATGCTGGCCGGGCAGAAGGTCAAGCTGGTCATCACCGGCTCGGCCGGCCTGGGGGTGGCCAAGGCGGCCAACCTGGACTTTGTCCAGGAGGTGTACGCCACGGCCGCCGCGGTCAACACCTACATCCCGGACACCGACGCCGTCATTGAGCTGGGCGGGGAGGACGCAAAGATCATCTTCTTTGGCGGCGCCCTGGAGGAGCGGATGAACGGCTCGTGCGCTGGCGGCACGGGGGCTTTCATCGACCAGATGGCCACCCTGATGGACGTGAGTGTGGATGAGCTGGATGAGCTGTCCATGCACTATGAGAAGATCTACCCCATCGCCTCCCGGTGCGGCGTGTTCGCCAAGAGCGACGTCCAGCCCATCCTGAACCAGGGGGGCCGGAAGGAGGATGTGGCCGCCTCCATCTTCCAGGCGGTGGTGGACCAGACGGTGGCCGGCCTGACCCAGGGCCGGGAGCTGAAGGGTCGGATCGTCTTTCTGGGCGGCCCGCTGCACTTCATCCGGGGCCTACGGGCCCGGTTCGTGGACACCCTGCAGCTGGACGAGGAGCACGCCATCTTCCCTGAGGACGGGGACTGCTTTGCCGCCATGGGGGCGGCCCTGTGCGCGGGAGACTACGAGGCCAGGCCCTTTGAGCAGCTGCTGCGCCTGCTGGAGGAGAGCCGGGAGGCCACCTCCACCGCCGACGCTATGCCCCCCCTGTTTGACAGCCAGCAGGAGTATGACGACTTTGCCGCCCGGCACAGCGCCTCCGCCCCACCCCAGCTGGATCCCGCCAGCTACACCGGGGACGCCTACCTGGGCATCGACGCCGGCTCCACCACCACCAAGATCGCCCTCATCGCCCCGGACGGCGGGCTGCTTTACACCTACTACCACTCCAACCAGGGCAACCCGGTGGCGGTGGTGCTGGGCCAGCTCCAGGAGATCTATCAGCTGTGCGGGGACCGGATCACCATCAAGGGCGCGGCCGTCACCGGCTATGGGGAGGAGCTGATCCGCAACGCCTTCTCCTGCGACCTGGGGCTGGTGGAGACGGTGGCCCACTACCGGGCCGCAGCCCACTTCAACCCTGACGTGGACTTCATCATCGACATCGGCGGCCAGGACATGAAGTGCTTCAAGATCCGCAACGGCGCGGTGGACTCCATCATGCTCAACGAGGCCTGCTCCTCCGGCTGCGGCTCCTTCATCGAGACCTTTGCCAAGGCCCTGGGCTACAACATCGCCGACTTCTCCCAGATCGGCCTGTTCGCCCGGCACCCGGTGAACCTGGGCTCCCGGTGCACCGTGTTCATGAACTCCAGCGTCAAGCAGGCCCAAAAGGACGGGGCGGGGGTGGAGGACATCTCCGCCGGGCTGTCTATCTCCATCGTGAAAAACGCGGTGTACAAGGTCATCCGGGCCGCCAGCGCCGACGACCTGGGCCGGCACATCGTCGTGCAGGGGGGCACGTTCTACAACGACGCGGTGCTCCGTGCCTTTGAGCAGGAGCTTGGCCGGCAGGTCACCCGCCCCACCATCTCCGGTATCATGGGCGCCTTCGGCGCGGCCCTGGCCGCCCGGGACCTGGGGCTGAATCGCTCGGCCCTGCTGGAGCCCCAGGAGCTGGAGCAGTTCGCCCACACCGCCAAGCCCGTTACCTGCAACCTGTGCACCAACCACTGCGCCCTCACCGTCAACACCTTTGACGGGGGCCGACGCTTCCTGTCCGGCAACCGCTGCTCCCGCCCCCTGGGCAAGGAGAAGGCCCAGCTGCCTGACCTATACCGCTACAAGTACGAAAAGCTGCGCTCCATGCAGGGCAAGGGCACTGGGGACGGCTCCCGGGGTCGGGTGGGCCTGCCCTTCGGCCTGAATATGTACGAGAACCTGCCCTTCTGGTTCACCCTATTCACCCGGCTGAACTTCGAGGTGGTCCTCTCCCCCGAGTCCACCCGGAAGCTGTACATCAAGGGCCAGCGCACCATCCCCTCGGACACGGTGTGCTACCCCGCCAAGCTACTCCACGGCCACGTGGAGGCCCTGGTGGAGGAGGGGGTAGACGCCATCTTCTATCCCTGTATGTCCTACAACTTCGACGAGAAGTCCGCGGACAATCACTACAACTGCCCCGTGGTGGCCTATTATCCCGAACTGCTGGCCGCCAACGTGCCCAACCTGAAGAAGACCCGCTTCCTCAACCCCTACACCGGCCTGCACCGCCCCAAGGACTACGAGCGCATCGGCTCCCAGTGGTTTGCCGACACCTTTGGGGTGCCCAAGCGGGAGGCCGTCCAGGCCATCCGGGAGGCCTATGCCGCCTATGAGGACTACAAGCAGGACGTGCGCGCCACCGGCCAGGCCTATATCGACCAGGCCCGGCAGGACGGCCACCCCATCATCGTCATGGCCGGCCGGCCCTACCACATCGACCCGGAGATCAACCACGGCATCAACGACCTGATCACCTCCTTCGGCTTCGTGCTGGTCAGCGAGGACGCCGTGGCCCACCACGAGGGCTACGCCCCCCGCCGGGTGCTCAACCAATGGACCTTCCAGTCCCGGATGTACAACGCCGCTCGCTATGTGTGTGAGCAGCCGGATATGCAGCTGATCCAGCTGGTGAGCTTTGGCTGCGGCACCGACTCCATCACCGGCGACGAGGTGCGCGTCATCCTGGAAGAGGGCGGCAAGCTGTACACCCAGCTCAAGATCGACGACATCAGCAACCTGGGTGCGGTCAAGATCCGGGTGCGCTCCCTGATGGCCGCCATGGCCGAACGCAGCAAGCGGGGAGCCTAAAGCCCCCCGTCATCATCCCATATCATCCCCTTTTGAAAGGAGTCCCATCATGGCTGAATTGGTTTACGCGAAAGACGGTCGCCTGCTCTTCACCAAAGAGATGAAAGAGGAGTATACCCTGCTCATGCCCCAAATGCTTCCCGTCCACTTCGGGATGTTCCGCAAGCTTCTGGAGCTGGAGGGCTACAAGGTGGATATGCTCACCACCAACCACCGGGGCATTGTGAACGAGGGGCTCAAGTACGTCCACAACGACACCTGCTACCCCGCCCTGCTGGTCATCGGCCAGCTCATCGACGCGGTCAAGCACGGCGGATACGATCCCCACAAGGTGGCCCTGATCATCACCCAGACCGGGGGGGGCTGCCGGGCCTCCAACTACATCCACCTGCTGCGCAAGGCCCTGGAGAAGGCGGATATGGCCTACATCCCGGTCATCTCGGTCAACCTGTCTGGCATGGAGAAGAACCCGGGCTGGTCCCTCTCTCTGCCCCTGATCCGCAGGATGATCTACGCCATGATGTACGGCGATCTCATCGTCAACGTAGCCAACCAGGTGCGCCCCTATGAGATCCACAAGGGGGACACCGACGCCATGGTGGAGCGCTGGGAGAACCAGCTCATCCAGAGCTTCCAGGCCGGCAAGGGGATGCGGCGCAAGCAGATGCAGGACATCTTCGCCCAGATCTGCGCCGACTTTGAGACCATCCCCGTCACCGGGGAGGAGCGGGTCCGGGTTGGCGTGGTGGGGGAGATCTACGTCAAGTTCTCCCCCCTGGGCAACAACAACCTGGAGGACTTCCTCCTGGCCGAGGGAGCCGAGCCCGTGGTGCCCG
The DNA here is from genome assembly GCA_944387065.1 of uncultured Oscillospiraceae bacterium. Lineage (GTDB taxonomy): Bacteria > Bacillota > Clostridia > Oscillospirales > Oscillospiraceae > Enterenecus. The sequence goes on along the minus strand of CALXDM010000009.1, from coordinate 46,897 downwards.
GCCTGACCGACTTCATCATCTTCAAGATCTTCAACCGGGAGTCCGACGTGGAGCTGTACGGCGGCAAATGGATCAAGAAGGCGCTGGTGCGCCTGTTCAAGCGGTACATCGAGAACTGCCAGAAGGACATGATCGCCGCCCTGGAGCACAGCCGCTTCCGCGCCCCGGGCACCTTCGAGAATATGCACAAGATGGTCCACGGCTATCTGGGGGACGGCAACAAGATGGGGGAAGGGTGGCTGCTCACCGGCGAGATGCTGGAGCTCATCCACTCCGGGGTGCCCAACATCGTGTGCACCCAGCCCTTTGGCTGTCTGCCCAACCACATCGTGGGCAAGGGGATGATCCGCAAGCTGAAGGACGACTATCCCAACTCCAATATCGTGGCCATCGACTACGATCCCGGCGCCACCAAGATCAACCAGGAGAACCGCATCAAGCTGATGCTGGCCAATGCCAAAGCCATGGCCAAGCAGGAGCGGGAAGCACAGCAGGATCTGGTGCACGAGTATGAGCAGGAGCAGGAGCTGGCCGGCGTGGTGTGAGGCCGTCTGCTCCTACACGCCACCCAGCCCGCTGTGTCCCGCCATCTCTCTTGTCATGGAGGTGATGTGAAATGTCCCACCCCCTCACCTTTGTGGACGCCTGCACCCAATCCCACTTTCACGCCATGTCCCTGATCCATGCCCTGGGCTGGCGGGACACCTACCGGGGCCATGTCCCCGACGACTACCTGGATCGGGAGGTCACCGACACCCGGTGGGTGCCTTACTTCCAGGAGGACTATGAGACCGGGCGCTGCCACGGTCTGCTCCTCTACCAGGGGGACGCCCCGGTGTCCTGCATCACCTATGGCCCCGCCCGGGTGGGCCCCAGCCCCAGGCAGAGCAGCCTGGTCCAGTTCGACTCCCGGGGCTACGAGGGATGGGGGGAGATCGTCTCCTTCTACACCCATCCCCAGCACCGGGGTCGGGGCTACGGCGGACTGCTGTTTGAACGGGCCGTTCAGCGCCTGGGGGAGCTGGGCCACCGGGACGCCTTCGTCTTTGTCCTGCGGGAGAACCTGTCTGCCCGCCGCTTTTACGCCCGCCACGGCTTTTCCTGGGACGGCACCCACGCCGACATCCCCTTCCCGCCGGACACGGTGTGCGTGGACCTGCGCTATACCAAGCGCCTCATTTGACAAAAACCGCCTGCCGGCAGATTTCCGGCAGGCGGTTTTCATGTGGTGATCCCTTCAAAGTCCAGGCCTGCCTGGGTAGGAGGGCAAGTCCGCTCGCCTCATGAAAGGCACGGCAAGTAGGCCTTTAATCCTCCAGGGCCTCCCCCGGTTCCCAGTCCTCTCCCCGGCGAAAGGCCGCCAGCTGCTCTGAGTCCTTATGCTCCAGGCTGCGCTCCCCCGCCAGCCCCTCCACATGGTGGGTCAGCTCGTGGCGCAGGGTAAAGCGCAGCTCCTGCTCCCATACCTGCCGGGGCTCGTCGGCCAGCAGGGCCGCAAAGGAGCCATAGTACAGGTTGATATACCGCCCCATCTCGTCCCAACAGTACTCCCCCATGATATACACGTCCTCCCCAGCCTGGGGGTCGGGCAGGGCCTCCTCCAGCAGCAGAATGCCGCCGTTTAGGCTCTGGAACAATTCCTGAGGGTACTCCTCCACCGCCTGGTCCAGAATGTCGTTCACTTCGTCAATGGACAGCATCATGCCCCTTCCCTCCCCGTTCCGGACTTCCTGCCAGGCGTCCCCACTTCCGCCTCACAGCACGATCAGCCCATACTTCCGGCTCAGCCGCCCCAGCTCCTCCCGCCTCAGCGCGCCGGTGCCGTCGTAGAAGGCCCGCCCCTGGTACACCCGCAAGGCCCCCTCCAGCAGCTCGGGCACATCCGACCACAGGCATAGGGCCTTGCGCACCGCATACTGATGCTGGGCGAAGATGTCCACGTCGTCGGGCTCCAAAATGGCGATCTTCACCGCCCCAACCGGATCGTCCTCCGCCTGGATGATGTCCTCCAGCAGATCGGGGCTGCACGTCAGCTCCTCCCCCACGTCAATGGTCCTGGTGAGAAAGCAGGGGGCGGTGGCACTGGCGCAGGGGATCACATCCGGGTCCTGGGGCCGGGGCCGGTAGGGATAGGGCAAGACAGTCCCGTCCCAGCAGGAAAACAGGGGGATCTGGGCGTACTGGGTCAGTTCCTCCAGCAGCGCCGGGGCCAGCTCGGGGCGGCAGTTCAGCCCAAAGGCCGCCGCCCCCATCCCCTCCGCCACAAACAGGGCGGCCAGCATATGCACCCGAGTCACCGAGGCCCCGTCCTCCCCGCAGGCCCAGGACACCCACGGCGCTTCCAGCCCCAGCTCTTCCACCGCCAGCAGGGCGGCCCGGCACTCGGACATGGTCATCATGCAGTTGATATGCACAATCCCCGTCCCATTCGGCTTCAGCCGGCTGCGGTAGGCCGCCACCAGTTGTTCAAAGCTGCTCTCCCCCGCCGGTGCCACATCCAGCCCCAGCGGGCCCAGCACCTGACCAAAGGATGGTACCGTCTCGTCCATCAATGCGCTCCCCTCAAACGGGCTAGAGCCCGATCTGACCCCAGTATAGCAGGCCCCGGCGGGGAAAGCAAGGCTCCTATCCCACCGGGCTGTCCGCCAGCCCGGCCAGCAGCGGCTCAAAGGCCACGCCCTCCCGATCCGGCGTCCCCAGCCGGGCGGTGTGGCGCGCGCAGCGGCTGACAAAATCCACCGCCCGGGCCACCCCAGTCTCCAACCTCTCGCCCCGCGTCAGGCTGCCGGCCAGCACCGCGGCAAACAGGTCCCCCGTACCCGGGTAGTGCCCTGGCGCGCGGGCCTGGGCGCACAGGCCCGTCCTTCCGCCCTCCCGGTCAAACCAGGCCGCGCCAATCTTCCCCGGCTCAGGCTCCACCCCGGTAAGCACCACGCTGCGCCGTCCCCCCGCCGACAGCAGACGGACCAGCGTCAGGGGGTCTTCCAGCACCTGTTCCGCCGGCCTGCCCAGCAGCACCGCCGCCTCAGTCAGGTTGGGGGTGATCACGTCAGCCGCCTGGCACAGCTCTCCCATAGCCGCCGCCAGTTCCGGGGTAACCGAGGCATACAGCCGTCCCCCATCCCCCAGCACCGGGTCCACCAAGGCCACGCCCCCCGCCCGGCGCAGTGTTTCCACCGCCCGGCGGGCCAGCCCGGCCTGGCGGGGCGAGGAGAGGTAGCCGGTATACACCCCGTCGAAGTCCAGGCCCAGCCGCCGCCAATGCTCCAGCGTGCCCTGGAGCTGATCGGCCAGCTCCGTCCTGGCCACTGTCCCAAACCCCCCGGTATGGCTGGACAGCACCGCTGTGGGCATCGGGCACCCCTGCACCCCCATGGCCGACAGCACCGGCAGGACCACCGCCAGGGAGCAGCGGCCAAAGCAGGACAGGTCTTGAAGCGCCGCCACCCGTTTGATCCGCGCCATGCTCTCCCCTCCTTTTTCCGCCTGCCCCTGAAGCAAGCTGTTCAAGTTCAGCATACGATTATATCCAACCCGTCGGAGGATTGCAATCCCAAAATGTTGCCTTTCCCTGTTTACACCCTTCGACAAACTTACTATACTGTGCTTAACCATCAAGGAGGCGAGATCTATGCCACGCATACGCTCTCTACTGACTGCCCTGCTGGCGCTGCTGCTCCTGGCAGGCTGCCGCTTTGCCGGCGACGGCACCCCCGCCGCCGTCCCCCAGGTCACCGCTCCGTCCACCTTGGAGCCAGAGCCCACCCCGCAGTTCCGCAACCCGCTCACCGGCCTGCCCACTGACATCGACCTGTCCGGTCAGAAGCCGGTGGCCGTCATGCTCAACAACCTCAAGCAGGCCCTGCCCCAGCAGGGCAACGGCCAGGCGGACATCCTCTACGAGGTGCTGGCCGAGGGGGGGATCACCCGGATGATGGCCGTGTATCAGGATCCCTCCACCCTGGATACTGTGGGGGCGGTGCGCTCAGCCCGGCTGTATTACTGGCAGCTTGCCCAGGGGCATGACGCGGTGTACATCCACGCCGGGGGCAGCCCTGAGTTCTACAGTGCCCGGCGGAGCCAGGGCGCCACCACGGTGGACGGGGTAAACGGCTACTACTCCTCTGCCGAAGCCGGGCTGTTCTGGCGGGACCGGGAGCGGGTGGCCGGCCACCACTACGACTACGAGCACTCCCTGGTCACCTCCGGCCAGGCCATATCCACCGTGCTGACCCGGGACGGGCTGCTGGGCCCCCACAGCCAGGACTACTCCTACGAGATGACCTTTGTGGAGGACGCCACCCCCACCGGCGGCCAGTCTGCCCAGGTCATCACAGTCCCCTTCTCTAACTACAAGACCGGGGTGTTCCGCTACGATGCCGGGGACGGACTGTACCTGGCCGAGGAGTACGGCCAGCCCTACCTGGACGGCAACGATGGCAGCCAGGTAGCCGTGACCAACCTGCTCATCCTCCAGGCCACCTGCACCGTGGTGGACAGCGGCGGCCGGCTGGAGGTGGATCTGTCCTCCGGGTCGGGCTGGTACGCCTGCGGCGGACGGATCATCCCCATCACCTGGCGCAAAGGCGCGGCTCAGGAGCAGCTGCGCTACTACACCCAGGACGGACAGCCCCTCGCCCTGCAAACCGGCAAGAGCTATGTGTGCATCATCCCCACCACCCGGGAGATCACGGTGGAGTGACCCATTCCCTTTCCTGACCAAACCGCCCCCGATGGCCATGGGCCATCGGGGGCGGTTTGCTTCACTTCTTCCAGTTGAGCGCATCCCGGTTGCGCACGAAGTACTCCACGCCAGAGTACAGGGTGGTCCCCGCAATGACGGCCACACATACCCAGTCCACCTGCACCGGGACGGGCAGATGCATCAGGCACAGGCACACCATGGTGGCAAAGGTCTTGACCTTCCCCGACCAGGCCGCGGCAATCACCCGGCCGTTGTCCACCGCCACCAGCCGCAGGCCGGACACGGCAAACTCCCGGGCCACCACCAGGACCAGCGCCCAAGCCGGCAACCGCCCCTCCTGGCAGAACCAGAGCATGGCCGCCAGCACCAGCACCTTATCCGCCAACGGATCCATGAATTTTCCAAAGTCGGTGATCTGTTGGTAATTTCGGGCGATGTATCCGTCCACAAAATCGGTGAGGCTGGCCACCACAAACACAGCCAGGGCCACATAGTCAGCCCCGGGAAAGCCCCAGTATAGCACCACCAGATAGGCTGGGATCATCGCCAAACGCAGCATGGTCAGCTTGTTGGCAGTATTCATGCCCCTCCCCCCTCTCCCTTCCCGTGCCTCAGCCCGCAAGCCGGCCGGTCAGATCCCCATCGGACGTGCCGGTGATCCGCACCCACACGAACTGCCCAGCCTCCACCGGGCCATCCGCAGTGAACAGCACCCGACCGTCCACTTCCACCGAATCGGCATAGGTGCGCCCCACATAGCATCCCTGCTCGAGATCCACCCCCTCGCAGAGCACCTCCATACAGCTTCCCACCCGCTGCTCATTGTACGCGTCCATGATCCGGCTTTGCAGCTCCACCACCCGCTCTACCCGGCGGGCCGCCGTCTCCGGGTCCACTTGGTTGTCCATGGCGGCGGCCAAAGTGCCCTCCTCCGGGGAGAACTGGAACACCCCCGCCCGCTGGATCTTCTGCTCCCGCAGAAACTGGCACAGCTCTTCAAACTCCGCCTCTCCCTCCCCTGGCAGGCCGCAGATGAGGGAGGTGCGCAGCACCACGTCAGGCATCGCCGCGCGCAGCTTGGCAAACAGAGCGGCGATCTCCTCCTTGGTGCTCTCCCTGCGCATGGCCTTCAGGATGCCGTTGTTGGCGTGCTGGATGGGAATGTCCAGGTAGTGTACGATCTTCCTCTCCCGGGCGATGAGCTGGATCAGATCGTCGGTGACGGCCTCGGGGTAGAGGTAATGCAGACGGATCCAATGGAAGGGCAGCTTGCACAGCTCGGCCAGCAGCCCGGCCAGGCTGGTACCGTCCTTCCGGTCCCAGCCGTACCGGGTGGTGTCCTGGGCGATGACGATCAGCTCCCGCACGCCCCGCTCCGCCAACCCCCGGGCCTCCCGGAGCAGCTCCTGCATAGAGCGGCTGCGATACCGCCCACGGAGCCTGGGAATCACGCAAAAGGCACAGCCGTTGCTGCACCCTTCGGCGATCTTCAGGTAGGCGGTGTAGGACGGGGTGGTCACCAGGCGCTCTCCGTCGTCGTCCGCCCGCTGCACGTCCCCAAAGTGCTCCGCCCGCTCCCCTGCCATCAGCTCACGCACAGCCTGCACCACGTCGGTGTAGCTTCCGGTGCCCAGCATCCCGTCCACCTCCGGCAGCTCCTGCCGGATCTCTCCTGGGTAGCGCTGGGACAGGCAGCCGGCCACCAGCAGCTTTTTCAGCTTGCCCTGCTCCTTCAGCCGACCCAGTGCGAGAATGTGGTCAATGGCCTCACTTTTCGCCGCCTCGATGAAGCCGCAGGTGTTAAGCACCGCCACGTCCGCGCCCTCCGGGTCGCTGGTGACGGCAAAGCCTTCCTGCTGACACAGGGCCATCATTTGCTCGGCGTTCACCAGATTCTTGGCGCAGCCGAGGCTGACAAAAGCTATGGTATATGGTTTCAAATCCGGCTTCCTTCCCTTCCCGGCAGGCAGGGTCATCCGTGATGCCCAGTAGATAGCCCGCGAGAACATGATAGATTTTGCACAGCGCCACCAGCTTGTCAAGGGGCGTACTGCCCTTCTCCTGTCCCTGGGAAGACCCTAATCCTCCCAACTCCGGTACCGCTCCAGCGCCTGGGCGATCTCCTCCCAGGAGAAGCCCCGCCGGGCCAGGTAGTCCGAGGTTTTTTTCAGCTCCTCCCGGGTGGGCTGGCCCCCCCGCAGCCTCCGGCGCACCAGCTCGTCCAGTCTGGGTCCCTGATCCTCCACCTGGGCCAGCGCCCCATCCCACAGCGCCCGGGGCACCCCGCGGCGGTACAGCTCGTCCCGGATCTTCCGGGCCCCGTAGCCCTTGGCGGCATAGTGCCGGACCACTACCTCAGCGTACGCCCCATCATCCAGCAGCCCCAGATCCTCCATCCGGTCCGCCGTCCGCCGGGCCTGCTCCCGCAGCTGCGCCCGCTCCCGCTCCAGAACCTCCAGGTCAGCCTCCCGCCCCTCGCCCGGTCCGCTCCGGCGGCGGGACGGGGTGGACAGCCTGTCCTCCAGCTCCTTGCGGGACATGGGCCGGCCGGTGAGCAGGGCGGCTGCCCGGCCCTCCATCCGGTTTCGCGCCTGGGCCTCCACCAGGGCCTGCCCCTGCGCCTCAGTCAGCTCCTTGCCGGTGTGCAGCCCTAGGGATACCACATCCCCCTCCCCCACCCGCAGCAGGGAGCCGTCCTCCAGCCACACCAGCCAGCGCCCCTGCTTATGCCGGGATGGCTCTAACTTCTCAATCCTCATGGCCGCCCGGCTGCATCAGCCCTCAAAATCCTCAGCGGACACATCCACTGCCCGGCCCGCGGCCCGGGCGGCAATCTGGGACTGGCGGCTCATCAGCTGGAAGGAGTTATCCCGGACCTCCTGCTCAATCTTGGCAGCCAGCTCCGGGTTGTCCTGCAGGTATTTCTTCACCGCGTCCCGGCCCTGGCCCAGCTTTTCCTCCCCCATGGAGAACCAGGAGCCCGACTTCTGGATCAGGTCCAGCCGAACAGCCAGGTCCACCAGCTCGCCCAGCTTGGAGATCCCCTCCCCGTACAGGATCTCAAACTCCGCCTCCCGGAAAGGAGGGGCCACCTTGTTCTTTACAATCTTGGCCCGGGTGCGGTTTCCCACCACCTCGGAGCCGTTTTTCAGCGCCTCGATCCGGCGCACCTCCATGCGCACCGAGGCGTAAAACTTCAGTGCCCGGCCGCCGGTGGTGACCTCTGGGTTGCCATAGACCACCCCCACCTTTTCCCGCAGCTGGTTGATGAAGATGACGATACAGTTGGTCTTGGCGATGGAGCCGGCCAGCTTGCGCAAGGCCTGGCTCATCAGCCGGGCCAGCAGGCCCACATGGGAGTCCCCCATGTCCCCCTCGATCTCCGCCCGGGGGGTGAGGGCGGCCACCGAGTCCACCACCACCACGTCGATGGCCCCCGAGCGCACCAGCGCCTCGCAGATCTCCAGGCCCTGCTCGCCGGTGTCCGGCTGGGCGATGAGCATGGAGTCGATGTCCACCCCCAGGGCCCGGGCATAGGTGGGGTCCAGGGCGTGCTCGGCGTCGATAAAGGCCACGTCCCCGCCCCGCTTCTGGGCCTCGGCCAGGATGTGCAGAGCCAGGGTGGTCTTGCCCGAGGACTCGGGGCCATAGATCTCAATGATGCGCCCCTTCGGCACCCCCCCGATCCCCAGGGCGATGTCCAGGGACAGCGAACCGGTGGGGATGGCCTCCACCATGATGTGGGCATTCTCCCCCAGACGCATGATGGAGCCCTTGCCGTACTCCCGTTCAATCTGGGCGATGGCCGTCTCCAGCGCCCGCTTTCGATCTGAAGCGGGGGCCGGACTGTCCACCGCCACGTGTCTCTTCTCTGCCATGTCTTCCATCTTCCTTTCCCCGCCGGCCCGGGCCGGCGCATTTCTCCCTGGTCTCAGGGGGCCAAAACCCCCTCCACCACCCGCCAGTTCCCTCCGGCGTCCTGGTGGGTCTGGATGTCCTGAAAGCCCTGCCGGCCCAGAAGATACTCCACGTCGGGAGCCTGGTTCCAGCCCACCTCGAAGGCCATCCTGCCCCCTGGGCACAGTGCGGTTTTCCATCGGTCACTCACCGCCCGGTAGAAGCTCAGTCCATCCTCGCCGCCATCCAGCGCCTGCCGGGGCTCATAGTCCCGCACCGACGGCTCCAGCCCAGCCAGTTCCCCGGTGGGGATGTAGGGTGGGTTGCACAGGATCAAGTCAAAGTCCCGCAGCAACGCCGGCGGCAGGGCCAGCGCGTCTGCCCGAGCCGCGCTCACCCGTCCGCTCAGGCCGCACCGCTGGATGTTCTTCCGGCACACCCGCAGGGCCTGCTCCGACCAGTCGGCCAGCACCACATGGCACTGCGGGCAGTTGTCCGCTACCGCCAGCCCCACGCAGCCGCTGCCTGCGCACAGATCCAGCACCCGGGCCGGCCGGCCCAGGGCCCGCACGGCCAGGATGCCCCGTTCAGCCAGCGTCTCGGTATCCACCCGGGGGATGAGCACGTCCCGGCACAGGGACAGGGTCAGGCCGTAGAACTCCCATTCCCCAATGATGTACGCCACCGGCTCCCCGGCCAGCCGACGCTCCAGCAGCTGCTGGAACCGCTCCTCCACCCCTTCTGGAGCATAGAGGGCCAGGTCCCGGAACAGCTCCTGACGGCTCTTGCCCGCGGCGTGACCCAGCAGCTCCCGGGCCTCCATTTGGGCCGCCTCGATCCCCGCCTGGCGCAGGGCCCGCCGGGCGTCCAGATATAGATTGTTATAGGTGGCAGCCATACCCGCACCCTTCGCCCCCGTCTCTTTCTTTCTCCCCGGCGGCCCAGCCCACCCAAGACCGGGCAGGTCGCCGCCGGATGCTCACCAGCGGTCCGCTCCCTTCTCCCGGGGCAGGACCAGCTGGAGGGCCTGGATGCCGATCTCAATCATGCCGTCATCCGGCTCAAAGGTGGTGAAGTTCTGCATCCACATCCCTGGCGCCCGCAAGAACCGGGAGACCGGACCGTCGTGGCCGCCCACATAGCGGTTGAACTCATAGGTCACCCCCACGATGACGGGCAGCAGCAGCAGGTGCAGCAGCATCCGCAGCCAGGTATTCTCAATCTGCAAGGGGGTAAAGATCACGATGGACAGGAAGATGGACACCACAATGACCACGAATAGGAAGCTGGTGCCGCACCGGGGATGGTGCCGGGGCTGGGCGCGCACATTCTCCACCGTCAGTTCCAGCCCCTTCTCATAGCAGTAGATGGTCTTGTGCTCCGCCCCGTGGTACTCAAACACCCGGCGGATCTCCTTCAGCCGGGAGCACAGGAACAGGTAGAGCAGGAAAATAACCACCTTCAACACCCCCTCCAGCACCGCCCGGAACCACAGGGGCATTCCGCTCCAAACCAGGCCAATCAGCCCCGTGACAGCGGTGGGCAGCAGGATGAACAGCCCCACGGAAAACGCGATGCCCAGCACCGCCGCCAGGGTGATGATGAGGGAGGCCGCCTTCTCCTCGGGAATGTGTTCGCTGATCCACTTGTCCAGGCCGGTGAGCTCCTCTTCCTCCCCGGTCCCATCCTCAGCCACCTCCGCCGAATGCATCAGCGCCTTCACGCCGTTGACCATGGAGCCGCAGAACACGAACACCCCCCGGATCAGCGGCAGCTTGGCCAGTCCCCTGCGCTTTTTCACCGGGCTGGTGGTGACGTCCAGCGTTCCATCCGGCCGGCGCACCACCACCGCCCGCTGCTCCGGCCCCTGCATCATGATGCCCTCGATCAGGGCCTGTCCACCACAGGTCGTCTTATAGGGCGTGTGACAGCCCTGTGGATCTCTATTTGCCATTTGGTCGTTCTCCTTTGTATCATCCGCCCTTCAAACAGACCGCCCCGGGCCTGGAGCGCCGGGGCGCGTTTGACAGACGCAGCCCTATTTTAACAGGTTTCCCGGAGGATTGCAAGCCGGAATTAGAACTTTTGTTCCATTTTCTCAATCCCCATGGACGGGCAGGCGCAGGGTGGCCTGGCAGCCCCCCCCTTCCGCGTTGCTGATCTCCAGCGTGCCGTTGTGGCCCAGCATGATCTCCTCGCACACCGCCAGGCCGATGCCCGACCCCCGAGCCTTGGAGGAGCCTTTATAGAACTTGTACTTGATGAAGGGCAGCTCCTCCTCGGGCACGCCGGGGCCGTAGTCCCGGATGCGGATGACCGCCTGGTCCCCCTCCGGCTGGATGGACACGTCCACCCGCCCGCCCGAGCCGCCGTGCTTGTCGGCGTTGTCCAGCAGGTTGCAGAACACCTGGCGAAGCCGCTCGGGGTCGCCGTTGATGGGAGGGAACTCCTCCTGGCACTCGTCGTAGACCAGCTCCAGGCCCTTGCGCCGGAAGAACTCCCGGTAGGTGTACACCGCGTCCTCCAGCTCCGCCTTCAGGTCCATGGGCTCCACGGACAGGTTAAAGCGCCCCGTCTCGATCCGGGAGAACTCCAGCAGTTCCTCCACCATGTTGGTCAGGCGGCGGGCCTCGGACACGATGATGCCCATCCCCTTCTTCACATCTTGGGCGTCCCGCACCTCTCCGTTGTACAGCGTCTCCGCCCAGCCGTTGATGGCCGTCAGGGGGGTGCGCAGCTCATGGGAGACGGAGGAGATGAACTCCGACTGAGTCTTTTCCGCCTGGTCGATCTTCAGGGACATATCGTTGATGGCGTCCACCAGCTGCCCGATCTCATCGTCCGAGCGTTTTTCCATCTGGATGCCATAGCTGCCCGTGGCGATGCGCTTGGCCGTCTCCGTCACCCGGGAGACCGGCTCCAGCACCGAGCGGCTGAAGTAGAACGTATACACCCACATCAGCGCCACGATCACCAGCCCCGTCAGTGCCATGCTCAGCACCACCCGGGCCATCTGGGCGTCCAGCAGGCGCAGGGACGTGACAAAACGCACCACCCCCACCAAGGTCCCGTTGTACAGGATGGGGGCGGACACAGCCATGATCCGGTCCCCCGTGGAGGGGTCCTGCCCCGACCAGGCCGACAGCGTCCGGTTCTCGATGGCGCCGGCCACGTCCGGGGTGCCTGGGTATCCGCCGGACAGATCCATCAGCGAGGTCATGCGAATCCAGCCTGTGGCGCTGAGAAACTGCACCTCGATCCGGTCCCGGTCCTCAAACTGGGTGATGAACTGCCGGGCTGAGTAGAGGTAGGTACTCTCGGTAAAGTTCTGGAACATCCCCGCCGCCGTCTGGGCCCGGCTCTCCAGGGAAGTCTGCATGGTGGCCGAGTAGTAGTTGGAGATGGCCAACGTCAGCGCCGTCACCGCCATGGCCACGATGCCGAAGGTGGCCAGCACCGAGTTGAACAGCCACCGGCGGCGGATGGCGCCGGTACGGCCCCGGCGCTTGTGCTCTTTCTTTTCCCCGTCCTCCCCCGGCGTCTCCCCACGCTCCTGCCGGCTCGTCTCCCCACGCTGCCAGGCCAGCCGCCAGCGGTGCCTTCGCTCTTTCCGGGCCATCTGATCCACCTCCCCTCCTGTCCGGTTGCCACCGTCGTCCCGGCACGCAGGTCACAGCCCGCCGTCCCGGCTCAAAACCCCCACTTGTACCCATACCCCCACACAGTGGTGATATAGGCCGGGCTCTGGGGGTCATCTTCCAGCTTGATGCGCAGGCGCCGGATGTTCACGTCCACGATCTTCAGCTCCCCCAGGTAGTCCTTGCCCCACACCGCCTCCAGGATCTCCTCCCGGGACAGAGCCTTGCCCGGATTGTCCATGAACAGCTTGACGATGGAATACTCCACCTGGGTCAGCTTCACCCGCTGGCCGTTCTTCTCCAGGGTGCGGTTGCGGGTGTTGAGCAGGAAGGGAGGCTGGCTGATCTCGTCCCGATCCCGCAGGGTCTCCCCCCCTGCCCGGCGGTACAGCGCGTCCACCCGGGCGGTGAGTTCCGCAGGGGAGAAGGGCTTGGTCACATAGTCATCCGCCCCGGTCATCAGTCCCGTGACCTTGTCCATCTCCTGGGTGCGGGCAGTGAGCATGATGATGCCAATCTGAGCGTTGCCCGCCCGGATGCGCCGGCACACCTCAAACCCGTCGATCTCCCCAGGCAGCATGATGTCCAGCAGCACCACCTTGATGTCCGGGTTGCGCCGGATCTGCTCCAGCGCCTCCTCGCCATCCCCGGCCTCGATGGTCTCATATCCCGCCCGCTTCAGGTTGATGACCACAAAGCTGCGGATATTCAGCTCATCTTCTAAAACTAAAACCTTTCTCATGGCAGGCTCCTTTCCCCTTCATCGGCTGGACCAAGCCGTTGTGATCAGCCGGAAGCGCTGGGTCAGCTGCTCCTGATCTACCCCGCAGTCCCACACCGCGTCGTTGAGGGTGGCGGCATAGATGCTGGACCCGTCCCGGTAGAGGGTAAATCGCCCGGGCCGGGCGGCCCAGCTCTCCCGGTTGTTCCCAGTGAGGGTATAGATGGTCAGAAAGGCGGTGGGCTGGCTCTGCTCAGCATCCGGCCAGTAGTAGAAAATCACCGCCCGCTCCCCCCGGCTACTGCGGCTATCATCCCGGGCCACGGTGATGTTGCCCGGCCAGCTGTCCGGCAGCATCAGATACCACCCATCTGTGACCGAGTGATAGGTCACACAGCTGGTGGCCGGGTTGCCCCAGCTGTCAAACTGCCGCCAATAGATCACATAGTACGCCGGGTGCGCTGACTCGGAGGGGACTGGAGTGGCGGGCACGGAGTTGGACGCCGTCTGCAGTCTGACCTCCCCATCCAGCAAGCTGGGCACCTGAACCGGCAGCGGGATCTCCAGGATGCCGTCGCCGTTGATGTCGGTGGCGGCCACGTCGGTATAAGCCCGGAAGGTGGCCGAGCTGATGCCGCTGTTCTCGTCCCGGGTCACGTTGTGCAGCCCGTCCCGCCCCAGGGTGAGGATGTCGGTGAGCACGCCCCCCTCCGTCTCCGCCGTGACGTAGACGCAGGGCTGCCCGTCCGAGAGCAGGCCCATGCGGGCGGTGATGCCCTCCACGATGTTGTCCGACAGCGGGGCGGTATAGGCCATGGCCATCACCCCGTCCTGGTAGCGGTAGTATTCCGCCCGATTGCCCCCCACCTGGCCGGTGCTGTTTTGCTGCAGCACCAAGATCTCCCGGCCATAGCCCTCTCCGCCGTCCAGATCCTCCACCAGATAGCTGGCGTTGTAAGTGGTGTTCATCAGCTCCACCGCCTCGTCGGCGTGGATCATGTGGGCCGTCAGGATGTGGACCCGGGCGCTCATCTGCCAGCTGACGATGATCTCCTCCACCCCGTCTCCCGTCAGGTCCTCATAGGCCACGGAGTTGATAGATGCCCCGTCCCCAGCAATCTCGTGGGTCTTTTCAAACACTCCGTCGTTGCCCCGCCGGAATAGGCAAACCCGCAGGGGCTGCTCTTCCGCCGCGGTCACCCGAAGGAAGACCACCGCCGTCTCTTGGGTCCCATCGTTGTCCAGGTCCAGCAGCTGGACGGTGGATGTATTGCTGCCATAGCTGATGGTGGCATACTCCGCCCCCAGCTCGTCCATGGTCTCCTGGATGGTCTGCTCCAGCCCGGTATACGCCTCTGGCAGGGCTGGCAGGATGTACAGATCGTCCACCGACTGGAACAGGCAGCCGGCGCATCCCAGGGCCAGCAGCCCCGCCAGCGCCATCAGCCTGATCGTTTGCAGCACGCGCCGCGCCATGCCGCCGCCTCCTTTCCCCTGCCCCACCAGGCGCCACGGATCTGAGCGCCCACAGGCATTCTGATCCATTGTACCATAAACCTGCAGGCTTTGCCTATGAATTTTTCATAAAAAATTCCCAATCCGTTACGACGCAAAGATTTTTGAAATTCATGCTTTACAAGCCAGACAAATCCTGTTATACTGTTTTAGCGTTCAAGATGTACACGCGCCCGTAGTTCAATTGGATAGAGCGTCAGATTCCGGTTCTGAATGTTGGGGGTTCGAGTCCCTTCGGGCGTACCAGTAAAAAAGCAACTGCGAAAGCAGTTGCTTTTTTACTGGTTTTTTGCGGCCGGAGGCCGCCTTCACCCTTCGATGTTCAAGCAATATAACGCCCCTTATGCTCCCTGGGGCCCGCCGAAAGGCAGGCCCCAGGGCTTTGACATTCCTGATGAGGGGCGGTTTTCATCCCTGGAGTCTTACGCGCTCTGGCCAAAGAACAGCTTCATGTCGTCCTCCACGGTGCCGATGCCTGCAATGCCAAAGGTGTCCACCAGCAGCTTAGCCACGTTGGGACTGAGGAAGGCGGGCAGGGTGGGCCCCAGGTGGATATTCTTCACCCCCAGGTGGAGCAGAGACAGCAGCACGATCACCGCCTTTTGCTCATACCAGGCAATGTTATACACGATGGGCAGGTTGTTGACGTCGTCCAGTCCAAAGACCTCCTTCAGCTTCAAGGCGATCACCGCCAGGGAATAGGAGTCGTTGCACTGGCCGGCGTCCAGCACCCGGGGGATGCCCCCAATGTCTCCCAGATCCAGCTTGTTGTACCGGTACTTGGCGCAGCCGGCGGTGAGGATCACCGTATCCTTTGGCAGTGCCTTGGCAAACTCGGTGTAGTACTCCCGGCTCTTGGCCCGGCCGTCACAGCCGGCCATGACCACAAACTTGCGGATGGCCCCGGAGCGCACCGCCTCCACCACCTGGTCGGCCAGGGCCAGCACCTGGGCGTGGGCAAACCCGCCCACGATCTCTCCCTGCTCCAGCTCCTGGGGCGGCTGGCAGCTCTTGGCTCGCCGGATGATCTCGGAGAAGTCCTTTTTCTCCCCCACCTCACCAGGGATGTGGGGACAGCCGGGATAGCCCGCCGCGCCGGTGGTATACATCCGGTCCCGATAGCTCTCCCGGGGCGGCACGATACAGTTGGTGGTCATCAGGATGGGGCCATGGAAGGCCTCGAACTCTGCGGCCTGCTGCCACCAGGCATTTCCATAGTTGCCCACGAAGTTGGGATACTTCTGGAAGGCGGGGTAGTAGTGGGCAGGCAGCATTTCACAGTGGGTGTATACATCTACACCGGTGCCCTGGGTCTGCTCCAGCAGCATCTCCAGGTCCCGCAGATCATGGCCGGACACCAGGATGCCCGGGTTGCCCCGCACCCCCAGATTGACCTTGCTGATCTGTGGGTTCCCATAGGCCTGGGTGTTGGCCTGATCCAGCAGGGCCATGGCGTTCACCCCGTATTTCCCCGTCTCCAGGGTCAGAGCCACCAGCTCATCCACGGTGCGGGAGTCATCCAGGGTGGCGGCCAGGGCCCTTTGCAGAAAAGCGTCCGTCTCCTCGTCCTCCTGCCCCAGGGCGCTGGCGTGTTTGGAATAGGCGGACAGCCCCTTCAGCCCGTAAGTAATCAGCTCCCGCAGGGACCGTACGTCCTCGTCCCCCTCCTCCGGCACCCCCACCTGGACGGCCTTCTCCTCAAAGCGCTCCCGGCCGTCGTTCCACCGGGCCGCCTCGGGCATCCCGTCGCTGGCGCTCACCTGCCCCAGCAGCCGCTGCTTCTCGGCCAGGGTATCGGCAATCTCATCCATAATGGCCTGCTTGTCAAAGTTGGCGTTGGTGATGGTGATGAACAGATTCTTGGTCACCCGGTGGTTGACCTCAGGGGCGATCTGCTTGCCCTCGGCCCGCAGTTGGGTGGTCACCGCGGCCAGCCCCTTTGTCACATAGACCAGCAGATCCTGCATGGCCGCCACATCCGGCTTCTTGCCGCACACCCCCGACTGGGTGCAGCCAGAGCAGCCTGCCGTTTCCTGACATTGATAACAAAACATGGTATGCTCCATTTGTACTTCCTCCTTTGCGGTTGCCTGCTGGGGGTTGGAAGGGCTTTCCTCCCGCAGGTTGGGGTTATTATACCAGCCTGCCCGCTGGCAAATCTGTTGTTATAACCACAAAAACCCAAGTTCCGTCTGCCCTGCGCTCCCACCCAGTCCCCAGCTTGCGCTTGACGGCCCGGAAGGGCTGTGGTATAGTGATAGCACTTTCCCCCCTGGGGGATGGGAGCTATACGACTGGCGGAAGTGGATGGAACCACATGAAGTATAGCGGGCGTCTGCTGCGCCTCCATGCCGACCGTCTGGGCGCACCGGAACTGGGTGCGCCCTTTTTGCGTGCCCAAGGCTTGATTCGGAAGGAGAGGATTGCGTGAAAACCGACATTGAGATCTC
This sequence comes from uncultured Oscillospiraceae bacterium, assembly GCA_944387065.1. Lineage (GTDB taxonomy): Bacteria > Bacillota > Clostridia > Oscillospirales > Oscillospiraceae > Enterenecus. The sequence continues at coordinate 29,971 of CALXDM010000009.1, read as the reverse complement.
CCAGGCCTGCCAGAAGCGGGCCATTACCGACATCGCCGGCCTGGCCGGCATTGAGCCCCAATACCTGGAGCAGTATGGCAACTACAAGGCCAAGGTGGACTACCGCCTGCTCCGGGACCGGGCCGACCAGCCCGACGGCAAGCTGATCCTGGTCACCGCCATCACCCCCACCCCCGCCGGAGAGGGCAAGACCACCACCTCCGTGGGCCTGGCCGACGGGCTGCGCAGGTTGGGCAAGCACGCTGTGGCCGCCCTTCGGGAGCCCTCCCTGGGCCCTGTGTTCGGCATCAAGGGCGGGGCGGCTGGCGGCGGCCGGGCCCAGGTGGTGCCCATGGAGGACATCAATCTGCACTTCACCGGCGACTTCCACGCCATCGGCGCGGCCAACAATCTGCTGGCCGCCATGCTGGACAATCACATCCACCAGGGCAATGAGCTGGGCATCGACCCCCGTCAGGTCACCTGGCGGCGGTGCGTGGACATGAACGACCGCCAGCTGCGCCGCATGGTGGACGGCCTGGGGGGCAAGGCCCACGGCGTGCCCCGGGAGGACGGCTTTGACATCACCGTGGCCAGCGAGGTCATGGCGGTGCTGTGCCTGGCCGACGACCTGGCCGACCTGAAGGCCCGCCTGGGGCGGATGATTGTGGCCTACACCTACGGGGGAAAACCCGTCACCGCCCACGACCTGGGGGCAGAGGGGGCCATGGCCGTCCTGCTCAAGGACGCGCTCAAGCCCAACCTGGTGCAGACCCTGGAGGGCACCCCCGCCTTCCTCCACGGCGGTCCCTTTGCCAACATTGCCCACGGCTGCAACTCCGTCACCGCCACCCGCATGGCCCTGAAGCTGGCCGATTATGTGGTCACCGAGGCGGGCTTCGCCGCCGACCTGGGGGCGGAGAAGTTCCTGGACATCAAGTGCCGCCTGGCCGGCCTGGCCCCCGCTGCAGTGGTGGTGGTGGCCACGGTGCGTGCCCTGAAATATCACGGCGGCGTGGCCAAGGAGGATCTGGACCGGGAGGACCTGGCCGCGCTGGAGCGGGGCCTTCCCAACCTGCTCCAGCACGTGAGCAACCTCAAGGATGTATTCGGCCTGCCCTGCGTGGTGGCCGTCAACGCCTTCCCCACCGACACCGAGGCGGAGCTGGAGCTGGTGGCCCAGCGGTGCCGCCAGCTGGGGGTGAACGCGGCCCGCTCCGAGGTGTGGGCCAAGGGGGCCGAGGGGGGCGTGGCCCTGGCCCAGGAGGTGGTGGCCCTGTGCCAGCAGCCCAGCCAGTTCCAACCGGCCTATTCCCTGGAGCTGTCCATTCAGGAGAAGCTGGAGGCCATCTGCACCCGCATCTACCACGCCGACGGCGTGCGCCTGAGCGCGGAGGCTGACCGGCAGGCCCGGCAGCTCACCGACCTGGGCTTTGGCCATCTGCCCATCTGCGTGGCCAAGACCCAGTACTCCTTCTCCGACGACCCCACCCTGCTGGGCGCGCCCCGGGGCTTCACCGTCACCGTGCGCAGCTTGAAGGTGTCCGCCGGGGCGGGCTTCCTGGTGGCCCTGGCCGGCGACATCATGACCATGCCCGGCCTGCCCAAGCACCCCGCCGCCCAGCGGATCGACGTGGATGAGAACGGCCTGATCTCCGGGCTGTTTTGAGAAATAGGCAGGCGGGCGGCGGGGGGGCTCCCCCGCCCCCTGCTGAGATAAGTGAGATAAGAAGGAGGAAACGGGATGAACACCGCTGAACAAAGCTGCGGCGCGTTTCTGGACGCGCTGGCCTCCAAGGCGCCCACCCCCGGCGGGGGCGGGGCCTCCGCCCTGGCGGGGGCCCTGGGGGCGGCCCTGTGCACCATGGTGGGCAACTACACCGTGGGCAAGCCCAAGTATGCCCAAGTGGAGGGCGAGGTGAAGGACCTCATGGCCCGGGCTGAGGACATCCGGGCCCGGCTGCTGGCCTTGGTGGACGAGGACGCCGCCGCCTTCGCCCCCCTGTCAAAGGCCTACGCCATCCCCAAGGATGACCCCACCCGGGGGGAGGTCATGGAGCGCTGCCTGCGGGACGCGGCGGCCGCCCCCATGGAGATCCTGCGCCTGTGCGGCCAGGCCATCGACCTGCACGAGCAGATGCTGGAGCGGGGCAGCGCCATGATGTGCTCCGACGTGGGCACCGGGGCCGTGCTGTGCTGGGGGGCCCTGTACGGGGCCTGGCTCAACGTGAAGGTGAACACCAAGAGCATGGCCGACCGGGCCTATGCCCAGGCGGTCAATAACGAGGCGGACGAGCTTGCCGGTCGGTACTGGAAAATCGCCGAGAAGACCTATCAGGCGGTCATGGGGAGGTTTGCGTGATGGCCGAACTTTGGAAGGGCGCGCCGGCGGCCGCCGCCCTGACCCAGCGGGTGGCCGACCAAGCCGCCGCCCTGCGGGCGGATGGGGTGGTCCCCACCCTGGCCATCGTCCGGGTGGGGGAGCGGCCGGAGGACCTGGCCTATGAGCGGGGGGCCCTGAAGCGGTGTGAGCAGGCGGGGGTGGACGTGCGCCCCTTCCTCCTGCCCCAACAGGTGGGGCAGGAGGAGCTGCTGGACGTGATCGCCCGGATCAACGCCGACCCGACCATCCACGGCTGCCTCCTGTTTCGCCCCCTGCCCTCCCATCTGGACGAGGCGGCGGTGTGCGCCGCTCTCTCCCCAGCCAAGGACGTAGACGGGGTCACCGCCGGTTCCCTAGCCGCCGTCTTTTCCGGTACGGGCCAGGGCTTTCCCCCCTGCACCGCCCAGGCCTGCCTGGAGCTGCTGGACTTCTACGGCCATGACCTGACCGGCAAGCGGGCGGTTGTGGTGGGACGGAGCCTGGTGATCGGCCGACCGGTGGCCATGCTGCTGCTCCAGCGCAACGCCACCGTCACCCTCTGCCACACCCGCACCGCCGACCTGGCCGCCGAGTGCCGCCGGGCCGACGTGCTCATCGCCGCCGCCGGCCGGGCGGGGGTGGTCGGCCCGGACTGCCTGGCCCCCGGCCAGGTAGTCATCGACGTGGGCATCAACGCCGATGGCGAGGGCAATCTGGTGGGGGACGTGGACTTCCCCGCCGCCCAATCTCTGGCCGCCGCCATCACCCCGGTGCCCGGCGGGGTGGGCAGCGTCACCACCAGCGTGCTCGTCTCCCATGTGGTCCGGGCGGCACAGCGCGCCACCCATCGGGAGGGCTGCCGATGAATGGCGGAAAATCCTTCGTCTCCGGCGTGCTGGCCGGCGCTTGCATTGCCCTTGGGGGCGTGGCCTACCTCTCCGTATCCTCCAAAGCCCTGGGGGCGCTGATCTTCTGTGTGGGCCTGTTCTCCATCTACACGCTGGGGCTGAGCCTGTTCACCGGCAAGGTCTGCTACGTCTTCTTCGCCCGGGAGCGCTCCTATGTCCTGTCCCTGCCCCTGATCTGGCTAGGCAACCTGGCGGGGGCGGCGCTGGTGGCCTTGGCCGCGGGGGCCACCAGGCTGGGCGGGGACCTGGCCCGGCAGGCCGCCCAGCTGTGTCAGATCAAGCTGGACGACGGCTGGCTGAGCCTGTTCCTGTTGGGGGTACTGTGCAACCTCTTCATCTACATCGCCGTGGAGGGCTTCCAGCAAAGCCCCCATCAGATCGGCAAGTACCTGGCCATCTTCTTCGGCGTCACCGGCTTCATCCTGTCCGGGTATGAGCACTGTGTGGCCGATATGTTCTACTTCACCATGGCCGGCCTTTGGAGCTGGGACACCTTGCTGCGCCTGTTGGTCATCACCCTGGGCAACGCCGTGGGCGGGGTGGCCTTCGCCCTGGTCCGCAGCTGGCTGTCCGGCGACCAGCGAGAGCGGGGGCCGCCCGCAAATAGCCCGCTTTAAAGCAAGCAACATCAAGCAACCCGGGCAGCGCCCAGCAAGGCGCCCCTGCCCAAGAGAGCAGCCGCAGCGAAGAAACCCGCTTGCGGCAAGAGATGACAGAGTAGAGCCAGCGCGTTAAGTGCCGTGGGATGGGAGGTCGCCCACGGACGAAACACCTCGTGTGTGCGGTGCTGTCTCGCATCCGCTGCCACCCTGGGAGTTTCCGCTCCTTTCGTGGCGTACGTTGGAAAGGAGTTTGGAATCATGAAAAAATGGAAAATTCGTTCGGTGGCCGCCCTTGGGCTTTTGGTGGCCGTCCACATCGTACTGTCCCGGTTCCTGTCCCTCAACGCCTGGAACCTGAAGATCGGCTTCACCTTTGTCCCTGTGTTCGCCGCCGCCTACCTCTTTGGGCCCTTGCCGGCAACCCTGGTGGGCGGCTTGGGCGATCTGCTGGGGGCGGTGCTGTTCCCCATCGGCCCCTATTTCCCCGGCTTCACCCTCAACTGTGCCCTGACCGGGCTGCTGTTCGGCCTGCTGCTCCATCGCCGGCAGAGCGTGAGCCGGGTCATGGCCGCCACCATCCTCAACCAGTTTGGCCTGAGCCTATTCCTCACCACCCTGTGGATCGCTGTCCTGTACGGCTCCCCTTACTGGCCCTTGCTGCTCTCCCGCATCCCCCAGTCCGCCATCCTGTCCGTGCTGGAGGTGACGGTGATGCTGGCCCTGAGCCGGGCCTTCCGTCCCCTCCGCCAGTGGGCACAGGCAGGCGGGAGACAGCTGTCATGACCGGGGCCCAGGCTATCGCCTACCTGGAGGCTCACCCCTGGAGCGCCCAGCGGCTGGGGCTGGAGCGCACCCAGGCCCTGCTCCACGCCCTGGGCGATCCCCAGCGGGAGCTGAAGTTCCTCCACGTGGCCGGCAGCAACGGCAAGGGCTCCACCTGCGCCATGCTGGAGTCCATCCTCCGCCAGGCCGGCTACCGCACGGGGCTGTACATCTCCCCCTATCTTCAGGACTTTTGCGAGCGCATCCAGGTCTGCGCCCAGAACATCCCCGAACCCCAGTTGGCCCAGCTCACCCAGCGGCTCCAGCCCGTGGCCGACGCCATGGACGATCCCCCCAGCCAGTTCGAGCTGGTCACCGCCATCGCCATGGCCCACTTCCGCCAGGAGGGCTGCGACATCGTGGTGCTGGAGGTGGGCATGGGCGGGGCGCTGGACTCCACCAACGTCATCCCCGCCCCCGAAGTGGCGGTCATCGCCAACATCGGGCTGGAGCACACCCAATACCTGGGGGACACCCTGGAGGAGATCGCCGCGGCCAAAGCCGGCATCATCAAGCCGGGCTGCCAGGTGGTGTGCTATGACGGCCCACCCCAGGCCACCCGGGTGGTGGAGCAGGCCTGCCGGCAGGCGGGCGTCCCCATGACGCTGACCGACTTCTCCCAGCTCACCCCCCTCTCCCACGACCTGTCCGGCCAAGGCTTTGCCTGGCGGGACAGCCAATTTTCCCTGCCCCTGCTGGGGGCCCATCAGCTGCGCAACGCCGCCCTGGCCCTGGAAACCGTCCAGGCTCTGGCCCGGCGGGGCTGGCACATCCCGGAGGACGCCGTCCGCCGCGGCCTGGCCCAGGTGCGCTGGCCCGCCCGGCTGGAGGTGCTCTGCCAGGATCCCCTGTTCCTGCTGGACGGCGGGCACAACCCCCAATGCGCCCAGGCCCTGGCCCAGGCCCTTCAGGACTACCTGCCCGGCCAAAAGCTCACCTTCCTGGTGGGGGTGCTGGCAGAGAAGGATTATACCTCCGTCCTCCGAGCCCTGCTGCCCTTCGCCGCCGGATTCGTCTGCCTGACCCCCGACAGCCCCAGGGCCCTGCCCGCCCAGGAGCTGGCCCAGGCCATCAGCGCACTGTGCCCCCTGCCGGTCGCCGCCTACCAGAGCCCCGCCCAGGCCATCCCCGCCGCCCTGGACACGGGACTCCCCGTGGCGGCCTTCGGCTCGCTGTACCTAGCTGGGGCCATCCGCACCGCCTTCCCCACCGCCCTGCGGGGCTGGCTGCGCCGGCAGAAGATCCGTGCCCGGGACAGCCTCTCCCCCCAGACCCGGGCCCAGCTATCCCGGCAGATCGTGCAGCACGTCCTGGACCATCCCCAGTTCCAGACCGCCCAGACCGTGCTGCTCTACCGCGCCGTCCGTGGCGAGGCGGACCTGTCCGGGCTGGCCCAGGCCCCCCAGGCCCAGGGCAAGCGCCTGGCCTATCCCCTCTGCCTGGACTCCGGCCAGATGGCCGCCCTGATCCCCCAGGGGGAGGACGCCTGGCGGCCCGGCCCTTTCGGGATCCCGGAGCCCATCCCAGAGCGCTCCCAGCTCGTCCCTCCCCAGGAGCTGGACCTGATCCTGTGCCCCTGCGCCGCCTTTGACCGCCAGGGCGGCCGTCTGGGCATGGGTGCGGGCTACTACGACCGGTATCTGCCCCAGTGCCGGCCAGACGCAACCGTCGCCGCCGTGGCCTTTGAGGTCCAGCGGCTGCCCCGCGTCCCCACCCAGCCCTGGGACCACCCCATGAACCTGATCGTGACCGAGCAGGGCGTCTCCCGCCCCGGCGATGGGTCCACCTCTATGTGACACGGCAGCGCGGGCAGCTCCAAATGGAGCTGCCCGCGCTATCTTTTAGCCTATATCCCCACTCAGTCCAGGATGCGCCCGTCGGTGGACAGGGTCACCACCTGCCAGGGCAGGAACTTGCCGCTGTTTTGCAGGGCGGTCTTGACCGCCTGCTCGATCCCGCCGCAGCAGGGCACCTCCATGCGCACCACGCACACCTCCCGGATGTCGTTTTGCTGGAGGATGGCGGTGAGTTTTTCCCCATAGTCCACCCCATCCAGCTTGGGGCAGCCCACCAGGGTCACCCGGCCCTTGATGAATCGCTCGTGAAAATCCCCGTAGGCGTAGGCCGCGCAGTCTGCGGCCACCAGCAGCTTGGCCCCGTCGAAGTAGGGCGCCCGCACCGGCGCCAGCTTGATCTGCACCGGCCATTGGGACAGTCGGCTGGGCCGCGGCCCGCCCGCCTGGGGCGCAAGCGGCTCCTCCTCCCGGGTGATCTGCCGGGAATGGCTGCCCGGGCAGCCGCAGGGCAGCGGGGCCTCAGCCTGCCGGGCCTGCGACCGCTTGGCGGCCAGCACCGCCGCCTCGTCATAGGCCGCCGCCTCCCGCTCCACAAAGGTGATGGCCCCCGTGGGGCAGGCGGGCAGACAGTCCCCCAGCCCATCGCAGTAATCGTCCCGCAGCAGCTTAGCCTTGCCATCCACCATGCCGATGGCCCCCTCATGGCAGGCCTCGGCGCAGATGCCGCAGCCAGTGCACTTCTCCTCGTCAATCTGAATGATCCGTCTGACCATAGCGTCGTCCTCCTTGTTTCCGGCCTCTTGCCTTTTCTACCCGATTGTACTATACTGCTGCTAAACATGATGTGGTTAAAACAACGCTTCTTAAATTTTCGCCCGCTCCTGCGGCTTTGCTTTGGAGGTTTCTCATGGACGACGCCTTTCTGCTCCGCACCCCTCTATTCCAAGGCCTATCCTCCACACAGCTCCAGGCGGCTCTGCCCATGCTGAATGCCCGGCAGCGCGCCTACCGTAAGCATGAATCCATCCTCCACGCCGGCGACCACACCACCCAGATGGGCCTGGTTCTGTCCGGCGGGGTACGCATCGAGCACGACGACGCCTGGGGCGGCAAGAGCATCTTCTCCTTTGTGGAACCGGGGGAGATGTTCGCCGAGACCTATGCCTGTCTGCCCGATCAGACACTGATGGTCACCGCCGTGGCCGCCCAGGACAGCCGGGTCCTCTTTCTGGACGCCCAGCGGCTCATCGCCGGGGCCCGCTCCGACGCGGGGGTAAACCTGATGGTGGGCAACCTGCTGCGCGTCTCCATCCGGAAGAACCTGGAGCTGTCCCGGCGGATGCTACACACCTCCGCCAAGACCATTCGGGGCCGTCTGCTGTCCTACCTGTCCGAGCGGGCCCTGCTGGCCGGAGGCCGTCGCTTCTCCATCCCCTTCAACCGTCAGCAGCTGGCCGACTACCTGGGGGTGGACCGCAGCGCTTTGTCCCACGAGCTGTCCAAAATGCGCCGGGACGGACTGCTCAGCTGCCAGCGCAACACCTTCATCCTCCACGGTCCTCCCCCACAGTGAGAGGCCGGCCGGGCCCTTTGACCCCGCCCCAGCTGGGGCGCATCTTTCCCCCGTCGGGGGACGTGAGCGGAGGCGCATACCTATGGAGCATTGGACAAGCCGACTGGAGGCAGGCTATCAAAGATACTGCGGGCTGCTGTTCGGGGCTCTGGCCCTGGTGATGGCGGCCTGCGTGCTGTTTGTCGGGCAGGATGTGGGCCTGTCCAACAATGGCGACTTTGTCCGCACCATGGCCGCCTCCTCCCTGCGCTTTGGCAACCAGCTGCCCAGCCACACCTATGTGGACACCTTCCAGATCGTCCTGCCCCACCCCTCCGCCTGGCAAAACGTGCTCTCCATCCTCTTTGGCGGCGACGGGCTGGCCAACTACCCCTCCCTCCATGTGCTGCCCGTGCGGGTGTCAGTGGTACTCAGCCTGGTGGTCAACAAGCTGGCCGGCCTGCCCATGGACACCTATCACCTGGAGGTGCTGGGGGGGATGTACACCCTGCTGTATGCCGCGGGGATCGGGCTGCTGCTAAGCCAGTTCCGCCTACGCCGGCTGTGGCAGGACCTGTTGGTCAAGCTGGCCGCCCTGGTCGTGCTGTGCGACATCGGCTATGTGGCCTACTTCAACTCCCTGTATGGGGAGGCCCTGGAGCACATCGCCCTGGTCTACTGCGCAGCCATGCTGGTGCGGGTGCTCACCCGGCAACCCACGGTGTGGGACGGGGTGTGGTGCGCCCTGGCCGCCGCCAGCTACGGCTGGGCCAAGTTCTTCAACATCCCTGTGGCCATCCTGCTGGTGCTGGTGCTGGAGGGCATCGTCCTGGTCCGGCTGGGACGGCGGCGGGTGCTGGCCGCGGGAGGCGCGGCCCTGGCCCTGCTGCTGGGGGTGTGGGCCATCGTCCCGGGGTGGATGGACGTGGAGACCAACTACAACGCCGTCTTCTACGGCATCGTGCGGGACGTGGACGAGGACACGGCAAAGGAGTACCTCTCCGACCTGGGCCTGCCCGAGGAGCTGTCGGACTACCGGGACACCAACTACTACCTGGGCGGGCTTCTGGAGTCCTTGGAGGCCCGGGGGCTGCGGGACGCGGCGGAATCGGTCACCAAGCTGGACCTGGTGCGCTTCTACCTCACCCACCCGGGCCGGCTTTGGGAACAGATGCAGCTCACCGCCCTGCACTGCGGTATGATCCGCCCCTACTACCTGGCAAACTACGGGGGGGATCAGCCCCTGATGAGCTATTCCCAGCGTATGTCTCTGTGGAGCACCGCCCGGGACGCGCTGCCCTTTGACACCCTGGCGGGCAACCTGGCCGTCCCGGCCGCCTTCACCGCGCTGGCCGTCCTCGTCTGGCGCAGGCGGCTCAAGCCGGCCCATCTGGCCCTGCTCCTGCTGGCTCTGTGGGGGGCGCTGGGCTACTGCTACGGGCTGCCGGTGATGCTCAACGGCGAGGGGGACTTCGCCAAGCATATGTTCGCCTTCCTGGAGCTTTTGGACCTGCTCCTGCTGGCCTGTCTGGCCCTGGCCCTGGACCGGGCGGGCCGGGGCCGCCCCGAAGGGGTGCTGTGCCCCGCCGTGGGCGGGGCGCTGGCCCTGGCCCTGCTGCTGCCCCCCGCTTGGGACCAGGCGGCCTCCCTGTGGCGGGCCGGGCAGGCCCACAGCCAACTGCAGCCCGGCTCTTATGTCACTCTGGGCAGCTATGGCGGACAGCCTCTCACCTGGCTGGTAGTGGGGCAGGAGGAGGATCGCTTCACCCTGCTGTGCCAGGATGAAGCCATCTCCCTGCCCTTTGACGAGGATGGGGGCAACGATTGGCTGGGCAGCACTCTGCGCACCTGGCTCAACGACGGCTTTCTGGACGGCTTTTCCCCCGACCACCTGGCCCTGCTCCAAGCCCAGGACAACACGGTGCTGCTGCCCGATCACCTGCGGGGCCAAGCACAGGAGGGGCACCTGGACTTCGCTTGCACCCACATCGCCGTGCTGGCAGACCGTGGCTATGACCGGGCCTATCGCCGCCAAGCGCAGGACACCGTCACCCTGCCCGACATCGACCTCATCGCTACCCTGGCCCGCGCTGGGCAAGATATCTCCGGGGCTTCCTATTGGCTGGAGACCCCCTACTGCCCGTCGGACGCTCTGGTGCGCTATGCCGCCCGGGACGGTCACCTCTACTTTGGCCCGGCCCAGGTGGCCCGGGTGGTCCGACCGGTGGTCCAGATCACCGGAGCGGAGCTCTCCGGCGGCAACGGCAGCCGTGCCCACCCCTTCCTGCTCAGCTGGGCGCCGGCGGTCTTTCGCCTTTCTTAAACAATTCTCAAGGCCATTCCCCTTTTCTTTTCGCCCTTTTTCTGCTATACTGGCCTCACCTTTTTACCCGGGAGGATCATGTCATCGTGAGGGAACGCAAACGCACAATCCTGCTCTGGCTGCTGGCCATCCTCATCCTGGCCATCCTGGCCCTGTGGCTGCTGTCCACCGGCTTTTTCCAAGCCGTCTCCTCCCAGGAGCGGCTGGCCGCCTATATCCAGTCCAGCGCCCCCTGGTCCCACCTGGTGTTCTTCGGCGTACAGCTGGCCTCGGTGATCCTCGCCCCCATCCCCAGCAACCTCACCGCCGCCGTGGGCGGGGTGATGTTCGGTATGCTTCCCGCCTTCCTACTCACCTATGGGGCGGTGGTGTCGGGCTCCCTATTTGTCTTCTCTCTGGCCAGGGGGCTGGGCCAGGGCTTTGCCACCCGGCTGGTGGGGAAAAAGCTGTCGGAAAAGTATCTGGACGTCATCCGCCGCAAGCAAGACGTGTTCCTGCTTCTGGCCTTCCTCTTCCCCTTCTTCCCCGACGATCTGCTGTGCATCCTGGCCGGGCTGAGCGACATCTCCTGGCGGCGCTTCCTGCTGCTGTGCCTGCTGGCCCGGCCCTGGGGGCTGCTGGTGGCTTGCGCGGTGGGCGGCTCCGCTCTGGATATCCCCGGGTGGGCCATGGTGGTCATCGGCGTGGCCGGGCTGGCCGTCTTTTTCCTGGCCATGAAGTACGGGGACCGGGTCGAGCAAGCCATTCTGGACCGGCTGAAAAAGTGATTTCCCCGTTCATACAACTAAGAGCCTGGCAGAACCCGCGCCCAGGGGTGCGGACTCTGCCAGGCTCTTGCTTTTTGTGCTGGGAAGACGTCCGGTCACCACACCAGGGTGGCGAAGTAGTCCTCCGGCGTTGAAGATTTTCATGCTCGGGCGGAATCAATCCGCCCTGCGCCAAGGGTTCCCAGGGGGAACCCTTGTACGGCGCGCTCGCGCCGCCCCATCTGCCATGGGGCCCCACCGAAACGCCTTGTCACCACACCAGGGTGGCGAAGTAGTCCTCCGGCGTTTCGGCCCTGCGCATCAGCTCCACCGAACCGTCTGCCCGGAGCAGCAGCTCGGCCGAGCGCAGCTTGCCGTTGTAGTTGTAACCCATGGAAAAACCGTGGGCCCCGGTGTCGTGCAGCACCAGCAGGTCCCCCCGGTCGATCTTGGGCAGCAGGCGGTCGATGGCAAATTTGTCGCTGTTCTCACATAACGAGCCCACCACATCGTACTGATGGTCGCAGGGCGCGTCCTCCTTGCCCAGCACCGTGATATGGTGATAGGCCCCGTAGATGGCCGGGCGCATCAGATTGGCCGCGCTGGCGTCCACCCCGATATACTCCTTGTAGATATGCTTTTCGTGGATGGCCCTGGTCACCAGGTGCCCATAGGGCGCCAGCAGGAATCGGCCCAGCTCAGTGTAGATGGCCACCTCCCCCATGCCCGCGGGGACCAGGATCTCCTCGTAGGCCCGGCGCACCCCCTCCCCAATGACCGCGATGTCGTTGGCGGGCTGGTCCGGCCGGTAGGGCACCCCCACCCCGCCGGACAGGTTGATGAAGGCGATCTGGCATCCCGTCTGCCGGGACAGCTCCACCGCCAGCTCAAACAGGACCCGGGCCAGGGCTGGGTAGTAGTCGTTGGACAGGGTGTTGGAGGCCAGGAAGGCGTGCAGCCCAAACCGCTTGGCCCCCAGCGCTTTCAGCCGGGTGAAGGCCTGGCTCAGCTGTTCCCTGGTCATGCCGTACTTGGCCTGGCCGGGGTTGTCCATCACCTGGAAGCCCTCCTCGCTCTCCCCCAGGGAGAACACCCCGCCGGGGTTGTACCGGCAGCAGATGGTCTCTGGTACATGGCCCAGGGTCTGGTACAGGTAGTCCACATGGGTCAGATCGTCCAGGTTGATGATCGCCCCCAGCTGATCGGCCAGGCGGAACTCCTCGGCTGGCGTCTCGTTGGACGAGAACATGATCTCATGGCCGGAAAAGCCGCAGCGCTGGGCCATCATCAGCTCGGTGAGGGAGGAGCAGTCCACCCCGCAGCCCTCCTCCTTCAAAAGCTTCAGGATGCCCGGTGTCGGCGTGGCCTTGACCGCAAAGTACTCCCGGAACCCCGGGTTCCAGGCAAAGGCCTCGTTCAGCCCCCGGGCCGCCCCCCGGATGCCCCGCTCGTCATAGAGGTGGAAGGGGGTGGGATAGCGCTGGCAGATCCGCTCGGCCTGCTCCAGGGTGAGGAATGGTCGTTTCATCTGTGTCTCTCCTTTTTGCCGCCCCGTTGCGGCCTGGGTTTGCTTGGCATTGTGTTCAGGATAGGATAAAAGCACGGGATTTGTCAAGTGGCACTTTCCCTCACCCCGCCCCCTGCCCCACTTCCCGCAGCAGCCGGGTCCGCAGAGCGCAGTAGCGCCTGGCCTGGCGGTCATTGGCCGCCATCTGGGCCAGCAGCTCCCCGCTGCCCACCGCCACAAACAGCTCCCGGGCCCGGGTGATGGCGGTGTACAGCACCCCCCGGGTACACAGAGAGGCCGGCACGCCGCACGCGGCCAACACCACCCCCCGGTACTCGCTGCCCTGGGCCTTGTGCACCGTCACGGCGTAGGCCAGCTCCAGCTCCCCCAGCAGCTGGGTTGGATAGGCCGCCAGCCGCCCATCATAGGACACCGTCACGCCCCCCGGCTCCACCGCCAGGATCACCCCGATGTCCCCGTTGAACACCCCCAGGTCCCGCTCCCCTGTCTCCGGGTTCTCCCAGAACAGGTCGTAGTTGTTCTTCACCTGCATCACCCGGTCCCCCTCCCGGAACACATAGGGGCCGAAGGCCACCTCCCGCTTGTCCGGCCCAGGCGGGTTGAGGGCGGCCTGGAGCGCCCGGTTGAGCACCCCCGTCCCCGCCCCCCGCTGCCGGGCGGGGGAAAGCACCTGGAGCTGGTCGACGGGGATGCCCATTCCCTGGGGCAGACGGGTCTGGCACAGCTCCACCACGGTGGCCACCGTGCGCTCCACATCCCGGCGCCCCAGGAAGAAGAAGTCCCGCCCCCGGTTGCTCAGATCTGGGGCCCGCCCCTGGTTCACCCCGTGGGCGTTCATGACGATGGCGCTCTGCTGAGCCTGGCGGAAGATCTCCGTCAGGGTCAGGGCAGGCACCGCCCCGCTGCGCAGCAGGTGGTCCAACACGTTGCCCGGCCCCACCGAGGGCAGCTGGTCCGGGTCGCCCACCAGCACCAGCCGGCAATCCCCCCGCAGCGCCGCCAACAGCGCCGCCATCAGGCCCAGGTCCACCATGGACGTCTCGTCCACAATCACCGCGTGCGCCGCCAGCGGTTCCTCCCGGTTCCGGGTGAAGGCCAGCTGCCCCGTGGCCGGGTCCAGCTTGGCCTCCAGCAGGCGGTGGATGGTCTGGGCCGGCTGGCCGCAGGTCTCCGCCAGCCGCTTGGCCGCCCGACCGGTGGGGGCGGCCAGCGCCGTGTCCAGTCCCAGCGCATCAAACAGGGCCAGCACCCCCCGCAGCGAGGTGGTCTTTCCCGTGCCCGGCCCCCCCGTGAGCAGCATCACCTGCCGGCTGGCCGCCAGCCGGACCGCCTCCCGCTGCTGCCGGGCGTACACGATGCCCTGCTCGGCCTGGATCCGGTCGATCAGCCCGTCCAAGTCCCCAGGGGGCGCCAGCTCCTCCCGGCACATCTCCCCCAGCCGCATGGCCACATATCCCTCCGCGCTGTACAGCCCCGCCAGGTAGCATGCCCGCACCCCCGCGATGTCCTCCCGGACCACCTCCCCCCGCTCCACCAGCCGCTCCAGCCCCTGCCCCAGGCACGCCCCCTCCAGATGGATCAGCGCCCCGGTAGCCGCCAGCAACTTGTCCTGGGGCAGGAACACATGGCCGTTGTCCCCGTTGTGCTCCAGCTCAAAGACCAGCGCCGCCTCCACCCGCTGGGGGTCGTCCCCCGGCACCCCAAGGGCAACCGCCAGCCCGTCCACCTGCTCAAAGGGGATGCCCAAGCTCCGCTCGGCCAGCACATAGGGGTTGTCCTCCACCACCTGGGCCGCCAGCAGGCCATACCGCCGGTACAGGGGGGCCGCGGCGGACAGGGGCAGCTTGTGCTCAACCAAAAAGTCGGCCAGCCGCCGCATCCCCATCTGCTCCCGGAAGGCCGCCCCAATGGCCTGTGCCCGCTTGGGGCTGATCCCCCGCAGCTGGGCCAGCTGCTCCGGTTCCCGCTCGATGACCTCCAGCGCCCGCGACCCAAATCGCTCCAGGATCTGCCGGGCCAGCCCCAGCCGCACCCCCTTCACCGCCCCCGACGCCAGATAGGCCAGCACCGCCTGCTCCCCCTCCGGCATCCGGCGCATCACCACCTCCGCCCGGAACTGCCGGCCATAGGCCGGGTGGTGCCCCCAGCTGCCCTCCAGCTCCAACGCCTCTCCCGGGGCCACCCCGGGCATACAGCCCACTGCGGTGATCTCCTCCTCCCCGCACCGGAGCCTGAGCACTGTGTAGCCGTTCTCCTCATTGCGAAACAGCACCGCGCCGGCAATCCCCTCCAACCGGCTGTGCTCCTCCTGATTGTATCTGGCTTCCTCCATGGTTGACGCCCCGCTTCTCAAACATATGTTTTCCTATTATAGCAAATTTCTCCTCCCATTTCAACGCGGCCGCGCCCCATTCCTGCCGGGATTTTCCCCCATTGGCGGAAACTGCCCGGCTGGCTGGTCGTCCGCCGGGCATCCTAATCCTGTGAGGTGATGCAACGTGCTCAGCGAAAGTCAACTGCTCAACCACATCTACCAGACCGCCGAGATGGGCCAGGACGGCATCCGCGCCGTGCTCAAGCGCACCGACGAGCCCGGGCTGGTCTCCGCCCTGCACAGCCAGATGCGGGAGTACCGGCAGCTCCAGCGCTCGGCCAGCTCCCTGCTGCTGGCCCGGGGTCGGGTGCCCAAGGGGATCGGCGCCATGGCCAAGTTCTCCTCCGAGGCCATGACCGCCATGAAAACCCTGGCCGACCGCTCCCCCTCCAACCTCGCCCAGATGATGATCCAGGGCTCGGCCATGGGGGTGAGCAAGAGCCTGCGCACCATCCGCAGCTGCCAGGTGACGGACGAGCGGGTGCAGCAGCTGGCCGACCGGCTGCTGCAGACAGAGGAGGCCAACATCCAGGAGATGAAGCGGTTTTTATAGGACAGCACGTTCTGCCAGACAACGCTATCCGCAAGCCATCCGGGAGGGCCACAGGCCCTCCCGCTTTTCTTGACAAGCCCCTTGCAAAGGGGGGCGGCCCAGTAGGCCGCCCCCCTGTCTCATATCCGTTTCCACACTGCCCCGCCGGGCACGTCGGTGACCTCGATGCCCCGGGCCTTCAACTCATCCCGGATGCGGTCGGCGGCGGCAAAGTCCTTGGCCTGCTTGGCCTCGCCCCGGGCCTGGACCAGCGCGTCGATTTCCGGGTCGCCCTCGCCGGTGACGGTGTAGCCCCCCTGCGTCTGGGCGGCCTGCACCCTGGCCTGCTCCTCCCGTAGGGCGGCCCCCTTCTCCAGCAGGGACAGGGACAGCACCTGGTCAAAGTCCTCTAAAATAGCCAGGCGGGTGGCGGCGTTGGCCTGGGCTTTCAGCCCATCGTACAGCAGGGTGACCCCCTGGGCAGTGTTCAAGTCGCTGCCCACCTGCCGGATAAACTTCTCCCGATACGCCCGCACCACCTCTTCGTCCACCGGCCCGTCTCCCGGCTGGAGGGCGGCCACCCGGCGGATCAGCTTCTGGTAAGCGGTGGCGGCGTTGTCCAGGTTCTCCCAGGAGAACACCAGGGCCTTGCGGTAGTGGCTTTGCAGGCAGAAAAAGCGATAGGCCAGGGGGTCGTACCCCCGCTCTTCCAGCAGGGAGACGGTGAGGAACTCTCCCCTGCTCTTGCTCATCTTGCCCGCATTGGTGTTCAGGTGGTGGACGTGGAACCACTGCTGGCACCAGGGGTGGCCCAGGTAGGCCTCCGACTGGGCGATCTCGTTGGTGTGATGGGGGAAGGCGTTGTCCACCCCGCCGCAGTGCAGGTCCAGGTACTCCCCGTTGTATTTTAGCGAGATGCCCGAGCACTCGATGTGCCAGCCAGGGTAGCCCACCCCCCAGGGAGAGTCCCACTTCAGGGCCTGGTCCTCAAACTTGGACTTGGTGAACCACAGGGCGAAGTCGTTCTGGTTGCGCTTGTTGGCGTCCTCCTCCACCCCCTCCCGCACGCCCACGGCCAGGTCCTGCTCGTCGTGGTCGTGAAAGACGTAATAGTGCTCCAGCTTGGAGGTGTCAAAGTACACGTTGCCCCCGGCGAAGTAGGCGTAGCCCTTGTCCATTAGGGTGGAGATGATGCGGATATAGTCCTCCACCATCCCCGTGGCCGGCTGGACCACGTCTGGGGTCTTGATGTTCAGCTTGCGGCAGTCGTCAAAAAAGGCGTCGGTGTAGAATCGGGCGATCTCCAGCACCCCTTTCCCCTCCCGCTGGGCCCCTTGGAGCATCTTGTCCTCGCCGGTGTCCGTGTCCCCGGCCAGGTGGCCCACGTCGGTGATGTTCATCACCCGGTGCACGTCGTAGCCCTCATAGCGCAGGTACTTCTCCAGCACGTCCTCCATGATATAGGAGCGCAGGTTGCCGATGTGGGCATAGTGGTACACCGTGGGCCCGCAGGTGTACATCTCCACCCGGCCAGGGGTATGGGTGCGCAGGGGCTGCTTGCGATGGGTGGCGGAATTGTACAGATCCATGGCGCTTCTCCTACCTTTCCAATTTCTACTCGTGTACTTCCAGGGGCAGCCCGTCCGGGTCGTGGAAGAAGCTCATCCGCTTGCCTGTGAAGGGGTCGAGCCGGATGGGCTCACAGGGGATGCCCCGCTCTTCCAGCGTTCGCACCGCCTCGGCCACATCCGCCACCCGGAAGGCCAGGTGCCGCAGCCCCAACGCCTCGGGATGGCTGGGCCGGGCCGGGGCGTCCGGGCTGGAGAACAGCTCCAGCTCCACCTCCCCCAGCTTCAGATCCAGCTTCCAATCCCCCCGGTCCGGCCGGTAGTTCTCCCGCAGCACCGGCAGGCCCAGCCGCTCCACATAGAAGGCCCGGGCCCTGGGATAGTCCGATACCAGGATGGCCACATGGTGCATCCCCTCAAACCACATCCTCCGGCTTGCCCTCCTTCTCCTGGTTTTTCAGGTATCCCTCGTCTTGCAGCTTTTCCAGAAACTCCACCCGGTCGGACAGGGCGGCCAGCCGCTCCAGCACGGGGTCCTTCACATCGGTCTGGTTCACCTCGTTGGCGTAGTCCACCTTCTTCCCGTACACCCGCACCACATGGGCGGGCACCCCCACGGCAGTGGCCCCCTTGGGGATCTCGCTGAGCACCACGGCGTTGGCCGCAATGCGCGCCCCATCCCCCACGGTGAAGGGGCCCAGCACCTTGGCTCCCGCCGAGATGAGCACATTGTTGCCGATGGTGGGGTGGCGCTTGCCCTGGTCCTTCCCGGTACCTCCCAGGGTCACCCCGTGGTAGATCAGACAATCGTCCCCCACCTCGGCCGTCTCGCCGATGACGATGCCCATGCCGTGGTCAATGACCAGCCGGCGGCCGATCTTTGCCCCGGGGTGGATCTCGATCCCCGTCCAGAAGCGGCTCCATTGGGAGACGAACCTGGCCAGGAACTTCAGGCGGTGCCGGTAGAAAAAGTGGGCCAGCCGATGGTAAAGGGTGGCGTGAACGCCGGGGTAGAGCAGGAAGATCTCCAGCCTGCTCCTGGCCGCCGGGTCCCGGGCCTGATAGGCCCGCAGGGTCTCACCCAATCGTGTCATGGTAGTATGCCTCCTTTCCAAGAAAAAAGCCCCCCATGCCCCTTTTGGGCATGAGAGGCGGCAGATTGTCGCGGTTCCACTCTCGTTTCTCACTCAATGGCCGTCTCGTGGCCGGACGGAGGGCACCTGCGTCCCCCTCGCTCCCGCTTGCACTTCGCATGGGGTTCCCCCGAGCCCCGCTTTCAGCCGGTGACAAGGCCTCTCTGTCAGCTTCCGCCCATGCTACTCTTCACGTTCACAGCGATATTCACTTGATGCTTTAGTATATTATCACACCCCCACAAAGGTGTCAAGTTGGGCCTTCCCTTTGCCGCGCGGCGGAAGGCCCGGCCTGCCCCCTCCCCACTTCCTCCGCAGCCAATGGGAAATCCCCTGCCCAAAAAATTTTTTCATTTTCCCCTTGACAAGATAGTTAGCTTATGCTAACATTAGGCCATGGTTAGCAGGAGCTAATCTCCAATGTAATCTCCTTCCATGTTTTGAACCAGGGAACCAGAGGCCCGCGCCGGCAACGGCGCGGGCCTCTCCCTATTCCCCATCCTATTTCCCACCTCCGGCGGAGCCAATCCCGCTGCCTTTGATACAAAATGTCCCCACAAGCCGGGGAATCCCCCTTCTCTTTTCGTGAATTTGCCCATTTCTTTCTTTTATTAAAAGGAGTATATTTACTATTTGCCTTTAATATGATGTCGGTTTGTTGGAAGAAGATCACTTGCGGAGAAAGGAACGAAATGCTCAAAACACTGCTTAAATCTATCGGTGAATACCGGAAGGCCACCATCCTCACCCCGGTGCTGGTCATCGGCGAGGTCATCATGGAATGCCTGATCCCCTTTGTCCTAACCGGGCTGGTTGACGAGATCGAGGCCGGCTGCGGCCTGGACGTCATCCTGCGGTATGGCGGCCTGCTCATCGCCATGGCCGGGATCGCCCTGCTTCTGGGCTGGGCCGCGGGCACCACCTGCGCCACCGCCTCCACCGGGTTTTCCCGCAACCTGCGCCGGGATATGTTCTACGCCATCCAGAACTATTCCTTCGCCAACATCGACAAGTTCTCCACCTCCTCCCTGGTCACCCGTCTGACCACCGACGTGACCAACGTGCAGATGGCCTTCATGATGGTCATCCGCACCGCCGTGCGCTGCCCGCTGATGGTGGCCTTTGCCTTCACCCTCTCCTACATCCTGGGCGGCCCCATGGCCTTCATCTTCCTGTTCACCATCCCGGTGCTGGCCATCGGCCTGGCCCTGGTCATCTG
Organism: uncultured Oscillospiraceae bacterium; assembly: GCA_944387065.1. GTDB lineage: Bacteria > Bacillota > Clostridia > Oscillospirales > Oscillospiraceae > Enterenecus. The sequence goes on along the minus strand of CALXDM010000009.1, from coordinate 10,527 downwards.
GCGGGCCATGCCCCTGTTCCGCAAGGTGTTCAAGAAGTATGACCGGCTCAATGAGTCCATCCAGGAGAACGTGCAGGCCATGCGGGTGGTCAAGTCCTACGTCCGGGAGGACTATGAGAAGGAGAAGTTCGCCGCCGCGGCCCAGGATGTATGCGCTGACTTTACCCGGGCGGAAAAGATCCTGGCCCTGAACTCCCCGCTGATGCAGTTTTGCGTCTACGCCGCCTCCACCCTCATCATGGGGGTGGGCGCCTATGTGATCATCTCCACCCGGGGGGAGCTGCTCAAGGTCAGCCAACTGTCGGCCCTGTTCACTTACAGCATCCAGATCCTCATGAGCCTGATGATGCTCTCCATGGTCTTTGTAATGATCACCATGGCCTTTGAGTCGGCCCACCGAATCGCCGAGGTGCTGCAAGAGCGCAGCAGCCTCACCTCCCCCGCCAACGCCATCACCCAGGTGCCCGATGGCTCCATCGACTTTGACGGGGTCAACTTCCGCTACTCCGAGCACGCCGAGCGCATGGCCCTGTCCAATGTGGACCTGCACATCCGCTCCGGGGAGACCATCGGCATCCTGGGAGGCACCGGCTCGTCCAAGAGCTCCCTCATCCAGCTCATCCCCCGGCTGTACGACGTCACCGAGGGCTGCGTCAAGGTGGGCGGCATCGACGTGCGGGACTACGACCTGGAGGCGCTGCGCAACCAGGTGGCGGTGGTGCTGCAAAAGAACGTGCTCTTCTCAGGCACCATCAAGGAGAACCTGCGCTGGGGCGACCCGGCGGCCACCGACGAGGAGCTGATCCATGCCTGCCAGCTGGCCCAGGCCGACGACTTCATCCGCCAGTTTCCCCAGGGCTACGACACCTATATCGAGCAGGGGGGCACCAACGTCTCCGGCGGTCAGAAGCAGCGCCTGTGCATCGCCCGGGCCCTGCTGAAAAAGCCCAAGATCCTGATCCTGGACGACTCCACCTCCGCCGTGGACACCAAGACCGATGCCCTCATCCGCAAGGCTTTCCGGGAGTACCTGCCCGACACCACCAAGATCATTGTGGCCCAGCGGGTGGCCTCGGTGGAGGACGCCGACCGCATTCTCATCATGGACGGCGGCCAGATCGTGGCCATCGGCAATCATGAGCAGCTGCTGGCCTCCAACCCCATCTATCAGGAGATCTATGAATCCCAGAACAAGGGAGGGAACACGGATGAATAACCCAAAGGGTACCCTGAGCCGTCTGCTGCGTACCATCCTGGAGTTCTATCCCGTGATGGCCCCCCTCACCCTGCTGTGCATCCTCTTTAGCGCCGTGGTCAACGCCATCCCATCCCTGTTCATGCAAAACATCATCGCCGTCATCGAGCAGAACTGGCAGAGCGGGGACTGGGCCGCCGTGTCCGGGCGCATCTTGAACCTGGTGATCACCCTAGCCGCGGTGTACACGGTGTCCTTCATCAGCGTGTTCGTCTGGACCCGGCTGATGGCCATCATGACCCAGGGGCTTTTGAAGAAGCTGCGGTGCAAGATGTTCGATGGGATGCAGAACCTGCCCATCCGCTACTTCGACACCCACAACCACGGCGACATCATGAGCTATTACACCAACGACATCGACACCCTGCGCCAGCTGGTGTCCCAGAGCATCCCCCAGCTGATCAACTCCGGGGTCATCGTGCTCACGGTGGTGGGTATCATGTTCTACTTCAGCCTGTGGCTGGCCCTGGTCATCCTGGCCGGGGTGGCCTGTATGCTGCTGATCACCAAGAAGATTGGGGGCGGCTCTGCCCGGTTCTTCCGCCGCCAGCAGATCTCCCTGGGTAAGGCCGAGGGCTTTGTGGAGGAGCTGATGAACGGCCAGAAGGTGGTCAAGGTCTTTTGTCACGAGGAGCAGACCAAGCGGGACTTCGACCGCTTCAACGACGAGCTCTTCTCCGACGCGAAGAAGGCCAACACCTATGCCAACACCCTCATGCCCATCCTGAACAACATGGGCAACGTGCTCTACGCCGTGGTGGCGGTGGTAGGCGGCCTGCTGATGGTGCTGCAGACCCCCAACGTGTCCCTGTCCGGCATGGCCATCGGCATCAGCATCGTGGTCCCCTTCCTGAGCATCACCCGGCAGTTTTCCGGTAACATCGGCCAGGTGTCCATGCAGATCAACTCCGTGGTCATGGGCATGGCCGGCGCGGCCCGGATCTTTGAGCTGATGGACCAGCAGCCGGAAGTGGATCAGGGCCGGGTCACCCTGGTCAATGTCAAGGAGCAGGCCGACGGCTCCCTGCTGGAGTGCCAGGAGCGCACCAACGTGTGGGCCTGGCGACGGGCCAACTCCGACGGCAGCGTCACCCTTACCCGCCTCACCGGCGATGTGCGCATGGAGGGAGTGGACTTCGGCTATGACTCCAAGAAAACCGTGTTGCATGACATCACCCTGTATGCCGAACCCGGCCAAAAGGTGGCCTTTGTGGGGGCCACCGGCGCAGGCAAGACCACCATCACCAATCTGATCAACCGCTTCTACGACATCCACAGCGGCAAGATCCTCTACGACGGCATCGACATCATGGATATCCGGAAGGCCGATCTGCGCCGCAGCCTGGGCATCGTGCTCCAGGACACCAACCTGTTCACCGGCACCGTTATGGACAACATCCGCTACGGCAACCTGGACGCCTGTGACGAGGAATGTGTGGCCGCCGCCCAGCTGGCCGGGGCCCACGACTTCATCACCCGCCTGCCAGACGGGTATAACACCATGCTCACCAGCAACGGGGCCAACCTGTCCCAAGGCCAGCGGCAGCTGCTGGCCATCGCCCGGGCGGCCGTGGCCGATCCCCCGGTGATGATCATGGACGAGGCCACCTCCTCCATCGACACCCATACCGAGGCCATCGTCCAGCAGGGCATGGACGCGCTGATGTGCAACCGCACGGTATTTGTCATCGCCCACCGCCTGTCCACCGTGAAGAACTCCGACGTCATCATGGTGCTGGAGCACGGGCGGATCATCGAGCGGGGCAGCCACGAGGAGCTGATCGCCAAGCAGGGCAAGTACTATCAGCTCTACACCGGCGCCTTCGAACTGGAATAAATCCCATCCCGAAAGGAAAAGGGCTCTGCCGTCCATGCGCGGCAGAGCCCTTTCTTCATGCCCCTATTCGTCGCTGAGCAGCATCCGGTCATTGTCCAGCTCCCGGCCCGTACCCGCCTTAAAGCGGCGCAACAGGTCGTCCACCGACATGGCCGCTCGCTCCGCCCCCTTCACATCCAGCACGATCTTCCCGTCAGCCATCATCAGGGTTCGGCTGCCCATGCGCAGGGCCTGGCTCATGTTATGGGTCACCATCAGACAGGTGATCCCCTCCCCTTCCACCACCGTCCGGGTTAAGGCCAGCACCTGCTCCGCCGCAGCCGGGTCCAGGGCGGCGGTGTGCTCATCCAGCAGCAGGATCTGGGGCGGGGTCAGCGTGGCCATAAGCAGGGTCAGGGCTTGGCGCTGCCCGCCGGACAGCAGGCCCACCGGCTGGCGCATCCGCTCCTCCAGCCCCATGCCCAGCAGCCGCAGCTTATCCTGGAAAAAGGCCCGGTCCCCCTTGGAGATACGGCTCAGCGCCGCCTTGCCCTTGGAGGCCCGCAAATAAGCCAGGGCAAGGTTTTCCTCAATGGTCATGGTGGGGGCAGTGCCCTTGAGAGGATCCTGGAACAGCCGGCCGATCACCCGGCTGCGGCGGTACTCAGGCAGATAGGTGATGGTCTGCCCACCCAGCCGGATGCTGCCCGCGTCCACATAGAAACTGCCAGCGATGGCATTGAGCAGCGTAGATTTCCCCGCGCCGTTGGAACCGATCACCGTGACGAACTCCCCCGGCTCCAGCCGCAGCGACAGGTTGGACAGGGCCGTCTTTTCGTTGGCCGTCCCGGGGTGAAAGGTCTTGGAAATTTCCCGTACCTCCAGCATCTCACCCCTCCTCCTTCCGGCTGGCCGCCTTCCGCCGCTGGAAGGCCAGGTAATGTTTGATGGTGGGCGCGGCGATGGCCAGCCCCACGATGGCGGCGGTGAGCAGCTTGAGGCACTCCACCGGCACCGCATTGGTGTAGAACACCACCGCATAGAGGAAGCGGTAGATCACAGAGCCCACCACCGCGGCCACCACCCCTTTCCAGACCGCCCGGCGGCCCAGCACCGTCTCTCCGATGATGAGGCAGGCCAGGCCGATCACCACCACGCCGGTGCCTGAATTGATGTCCATGGTGCGCTGGTATTGCCCCACCATCCCGCCGGACAGGGCGGTGAGGGCATTGGAAATGCACAGCCCCACGGTGATGGTGCGGGCCGGGTTGATGGAGGAGGCCCGCACCATATCCCGGTTGTCTCCGGTGGCCCGGATGGACAGGCCCAGGCGGGTGCCCAAAAAGCGGTAGAGCAGCCCTCCCATCAGGGCTGTAACCAGCCCCGCCAGCAGGATCCCGTTCCATTTCCCGCCAAGTCCGATGGCCTCCAGGCCGTCCTCCAGCAGGAGAAAGACCGTATCCACCCCCAACAGGCTGGCGTTGGAGCGCCAGCCCATGACCATGAGGTTGACGGTGTACAGCCCCGTGTTGGTCACAATGCCCGCCAGAATGGAGGGCACCCCCAGCCGGGTCTGCAAAAAGGCGGTGACAAATCCCGCGCACGCCCCCGCCGCCATGGCCGCCGGGATAGCCAAGATCGGATGGCCGGCGGCAGCCAGCGTCACTGACACCGCCCCCCCCAGCACGAAGCAGCCGTCCGTGGTCAGATCGGCAATGTCCAGGATCCGATAGCTTAAAAATAGCGCCATGGCCACCAGGGCGTACAGGAAGCCCAGTTCCAGGGCGGTTTGGCTGATCAGCAGCACAGCTCTTTCCTCCTTTCCCCCCGCCGGCCGTCGCCGGCAGGGGCGGGTGAGCGGTCTCCCCGCCCACTCCAAACGCACACTGCCGCCCGTCCCCTGGGCAGGGGACGGGCGGAGTGCGTGTCCGGTTGGCCCGGTCCTCCGTCAGGAGGGGTGGGCTCACTCCAGGGTGGTGGTCACCTCCACCACCTGGCCGTACTGCTCAAAGACGGAGTAGTCGGCCTCCAGCAGGGCGGCGGTCTCGATGTTCACCGTGATGATGCCCCCCTCCATCCGGTAGTAGTCCTCCATGTCCGCCATGCCCTCGGTCACGGCCTGGTAGGCCAGCTCGGCGGTGTAGGCCCCCAGCTCGGTGTAGTTGACCCCGCAGGTGGCAAAGGCGCCGTTGCGCACAAAGGAGTCCGCCCCGGTGTAGTGGGGGATGCCCGCCTCGGCCAGGTCCTCATAGATGGCCAGCTCCGCCGCGGCGATCACATTGTCGGTGGGGGTGAAGATGGCGTCCACCCCGGCGGCCACCAGGGCGGTGGCGGCGGCGATCACCTCATCATTGCTGGTGGCCGTCTGCTCCACGTAGGAGATGTTGCGCGCGTCCAGATAGGCCTTGGCCTCGGCAATGGGGGTGGTAGAGTTGGGCTCGGACAGGGAGTAGAGCAGCCCCACCTGATCCACCTCCGGGTTCTGGGCCAGCATCATGTCCAGGATCAGCTCTGTGTTCAGCCCGTCGCTGGTGCCGGTGACGTAGTCGATGCCGGTCAGCTCGGCCACCTCAGGGTCGGACACGGCGGCATATACCACGGGGGTCTGGCTGTCCTCCGCCCGCACCGCGGCTACCTGGGCGGCGGTGGAGGCGATGGGGATGATCACGTCCGCCCCGCTGGCGATGGCCTGGTCGGCCAGCTGGGTCAGCACCGTCTGGTCCCCTTGGCCGGAAGAGGTGGTGTACTGGATGCTCACCCCGTGCTCGGCGGCCAGCTCGTCCAGCCGGGCCTCCACTGCGGCGGCGATCTCATCCAGGGAGGGGTGGTCCATCTGCTTGATGATGGCCACGGTATAGCTCCCGCCAGAACCCTGGCTGGCCTGGGCGCCCGCCGAGCCGGCCGGATCGTCGCTGCCGGCGCCGGAGGGGGCGGTCCCGCCATTGGAGCAGGCGGCCAGGGAGCCGGCCAGGGCGCAGGCGGCGGCCAGGGCGGTAAATTTCCGGATCAGGTTGCGCTTTTTCATAGAGAGTTCCTCCTTTTGATTTGGTTTGGGCGGCAGATGACCCGGGCCTTGCCAGGGGCCCGGCGGAGGTCGGGCAACAAAAAAGCCCTTGCCCCACATGGGACAAAGACTGATGCCTCTGCGATACCACCCAAATTGGCGTTTCAAACGCCCGCTCGCTTACGCGTACCATCATACGCGCCCCGATGGATAACGGGTGGGAGTCCCGTCGGTCCCTACTTGGTTGCCCGTTCGGTCCGCCCTCGGAAGTCCATTCGCCGGCCGCGCCCCATCCCGCTTCCACCATCCGGGACTCGCTAACGGTTTGCCGCGCCGGTTACTGCTCTTCGTCACAGGTTTACACAATTGACTTGTTGTGTGTCATTATACCTATCCCCTCCCCCGTTGTCAAGCCCCCTGCCTGAAATTTTTGAATGGGGGAAATCGGCGCAGGGGCCGGGCGACCTCTCTTCCCCGGCAAAATCCTCCCGGACAGGCAATCCTGGGCGCCCCGGCGCATAAGCTCTCCTGTAGGGGGTGAGAGAGGATGCTGCGTATTCTGCGCCAGAAGTGGCTGCGGGACCTGCTTGCCACCATCGCCGTGCTGGTGTCCGCCGCCGCCCTGGTGGCCGCGCCGGAACAGGCCATCACGGGGGCCAAGAACGGGTTGACGCTGTGCTTCAACGTCATCGTCCCCTCCCTGTTTCCCTTTTTCGTGCTCTCCTCTCTGGTGGTGGATCTGGGGCTGGCCGCCTATTTGGGCCGGGCGCTGGAGGGGCTGATGCGGCCCTTGTTCCGGGTCAGCGGCAGCTGCTCGGCGGCGGTGGTGCTGGGCTTTGTGGGCGGCTACCCGGTGGGGGCGCGCACCGCCTTGCAGCTCTATCGCCAGGGGCTGTGCTCCAAGGTGGAGGCGGAGCGGCTGCTGGCCTTTTGCAACAACTCCGGCCCCGCCTTTATCTTTGGGGTGGTGGGGGCCGGCGTGTTTGGGGACGGACGGGTGGGCCTGCTGCTCTACCTCACCCACACCCTGGCCTCCCTGCTGGTGGGGCTGTTGTTCCGCTTTTACGGAGGCGTGCGCCGCCCGGGTTCCGGCAGCAGTCCCCGCCGGGCCAAGCCCATCGGCACCCTCACTTTGCCCGCCGCCTTCACCGGGGCGGTCTCCCGCTCCTTCCAGAGCACCCTGAACATCTGCGCCTTTGTGGTGTTCTTCGCCGTGGTGCTCCAGCTGCTCACCGCCTGGGGGGCTCTGTCCGCCCTGGCCGACGCCCTGAGCCTGCTGGGCTTGAGCGGGCAGTGGGCCCACCGGCTGGTGGCCGGCCTGTTGGAGCTGTCCTCAGGAGTGTCCTCCCTCAGCGGGGCCAGCGGCCTGGCTGGCCCGGCCTCCATGGCCGCCTTCATGCTGGGCTGGGCTGGGCTGTCTGTCCACTGCCAGGTGCTCTCCTTCCTGCTGGACAGCGGGCTGTCCGCCCGGGTCTACCTGGCCGGCAAGCTGTGCCACGGCCTGATCGCCGCCGCCCTCACCTGGCTGGCCGCCCGGCTGCTGCCCATCTCCCAGACCGTGTCCCACTACCTCATTCAGCAGACTGAATCCATTGCCGCGCTGGACTTTTCCACCGCCCTGGCCATCTCCACCTGCGCTGCGTTTGGCTGCTGGCTGCTGTTCACTGCCCTGTGCGCAACATTGGCCAGAAAAAGAGGTGGAAAAACCGCTGGAAATCGTGTATACTAATTTTATACCCCACGTAGAGAGAAGGAATGGCAATGCTCTTTGAGAAAGACATGGATCCCCGCTGCGTCTATTGCAAGCGGGGCCAAGCGCTGGACGGGCAGACGGTGATCTGCTGCAAGCGGGGTGTGCTCGGCTCCGGCGGCGGCTGCCACCGCTTTCGGTATGATCCCCTCAAGCGCGTCCCGCCCAAGCCCCTTCCCGTGGACTTCTCCCAGTGGAAACAGGAGGACTTTTCCCTGTGACCCTCTGGATCGGAGGGCCCACGGTCAACAAAACCGCCCGCACCCACCAATCCTTTGTGGGTGCGGGCGATTTCCTTTCTCGTTTGGCCCTTCCCGCCCGGGATGGGCTCACCCCTCCCACAGCCGGCTGGGATAGCGCCCCTGAGCGGTCAGCGCCCCGATGGCCCGGACTACCTCCGGCTTATCCTCCCGGTAGGTCAACCCGTACCACCGGTCTGCGCTGCGCAGCACCTTCACCCGGGCCTTCCCCTCCTCCAGCAGCTGGGTCACCACCCCGGGCAGGAAGTACTCTCCCTTCAGAGGGTCCTCCCGCAGGATTTTGTCCAGAAAAGCGGGAAAGCGGGCCTGGGCCTCGTCCAGAAAGCTTCGGGTAAACCCCCACAGGTTCATGGATACCACCGCGTCCCCGCTCAGCCCTGTCCAGGTGGCCCCGCCGTCCTGGGTAAAGCGGGCATTCTCCCCATCCTTCTCGATCTGGGTGCGTTCGGTGACCTTGACCAGATACCCTTGGCTGTCCTGCTCACACACCCCCCGGGCCACGCTGCCATGCTCAGTCACGGTGTTGCCCAGGCGGTAACCCACCATGGCAAAGGCATAGCGGCCGGGTTCATCCGGGTGGGTGGACAGGTAGTCGTAGATCATTTGGAACCCCTGGGGGCCGTAGTAGTCGTCGGCATTGACCACAGCAAAGGGCCCCTGCACCAGCTCCCGGGCAGCCAACACCGCGTGGCAGGTGCCCCAGGGCTTGACCCGCTCCGGAGGCACGGAGTAACCAGGGGGCAGGTCGTCCAGGCGCTGGTGGGCATAGCGCACCTCCATGGCCCGGCCCAGCCGGCCTCCCACTGCCCGGCGGAACGCCTCCTCCATCTCCTCCTTGACCACGAATATCACCGTCTCAAACCCGGCCCTGCGGGCGTCATAGAGGGAGTAGTCCATCAGCAGTTGGCCGTGCTCCCCCACCGGGTCCAGCTGCTTGAGCCCGCCGTACCGGCTGCCCATACCGGCAGCCATGACGATCAGCACCGGCTTGACCATCACTGCGCCCCCTCTCCAGCAGAGCTATCCTGCACCCCATAGCCGTCCGGGTTGGCCGACTGCCAGTTCCAGGAGGAGGCGCACATCTCCTCAATGCCGTACCGGGCCTGCCAGCCCAGCTCCCTCCGGGCCTTCTCCGGGTCAGCGTAGCAGGCGGCAATGTCCCCTGGACGGCGGGGGTCGATGACATAGGGCAGGGTCTTGCCACAGGCCTTCTCGTAGGCGTGGAGCACCTCCAACACGCTATACCCCCTGCCGGTGCCCAGGTTGCAAACGAACAGCCCGCACCCCTGCTCCAGCTTCCGCAGGGCGGCCACGTGGCCCTGGGCCAGGTCCACCACGTGGATATAGTCCCGCACACCAGTGCCGTCTGGGGTGGGATAGTCGCCGCCATACACATGCAGCTTCTCCAGCTTGCCCACCGCTACCTGGGCGATGTAGGGCACCAGGTTGTTGGGGATGCCCTTGGGATCCTCCCCAATCAGGCCGGAGGGATGGGCCCCGATGGGATTGAAGTAGCGCAGCAGCGCCACGTTCAGGGTGGGGTCTGCGGCGCAGCAGTCGGTGAGAATCCGCTCTAAGAACAGCTTGGTGGTGCCGTAGGGATTGGTGGTCCCCCCGGTGGGGAAATCCTCCCGGATGGGCACGCTGGCCGGGTCTCCGTACACCGTAGCCGAGGAGGAAAATACGAAGCGCTTCACCCCGTGTCGCCGCATGGCATTGAGCAGGGTCAGGGTGTTGACCAGGTTGTTGGTGTAGTATTCCAGAGGCTTGGCTACGCTCTCCCCCACCGCCTTCAGGCCGGCAAAATGGATCACCGCGTCCAGGTCGGGGTAGCGCTCAAACAGGGCCTCCACCTGCTGGGGATCACACAGCTCCGCCCGCACGAAGGGTACGGGCCGGCCCACAATGGTCTCTACCCGGCGCACTGCCTCCTGACAGGAGTTGACCAGATTGTCCGCCACCACGATGTCATAGCCTGCCTGGATCAGCTCCACACAGGTGTGGCTGCCGATGTAGCCAGCCCCACCGCTCACAAGGATGGACATACAAAGCGCTCCTTTCATCTTCAAGCTGGTTGCGCCCTTGGTTTTCACCCCAGCGCTTCCGCCTATCAGGCCTATTATACCCCTTTCTAGGCCGACGCGCAACGCCCGTCTCACACCGGCTCCCTCCCCCGGCCCATGCCAGCAAGGGCAGACTTCCATGGCGCAGTCGGCAACTCACATCCTGAGCAAGATCAATGGCAACTTCCCACTCCCCTTTTCTCCGAATTGACCCGTAAGCCAGTGGGCATCGCGACGTTGGCCTTGCAAACCTTAACTGTCATGTAAAAAAGAAGCAGACAGCCCTGAGGGCTGTCTGCTTCTTTTTGTGTCGGCACTACCTATTTTCCCAGGCCGTCGCCAGCCAAGTATCTTGGGCGCGGGTGAGCTTAACTGCCGT
>CALXDM010000008.1 GCA_944387065.1 uncultured Oscillospiraceae bacterium | reverse complement strand
CGATGACATCTTCTTCAATATCAAAGTAGTCTGAAAAATAGACCTTGATGTCTCCCAACAACAATTCCTCCTCATAACGCTTTTATGGTATCCACAAACTGGCTCATGCTCACGGCACCTGGCAGGAGATTATCTCCATCCCGGAACACCATATAGTAGCGGTACTGATTTCCGGCAGCGTGTCTCCAGGCCTCGCCCAATGCGATTTTCTCCCGGCTGTCGTCGTTTTTCAGATGTTCACCCTTTGGCTCCACCAAGATGATCCTTCCGCTGTGCGTCATCACGATAAAATCTGGGTAGTGGTTGATAAATCCATTGATGCAGAAGCCCTGCCTGGAGATATTTCTGTGCCACCACTTGACATTGGGCAGGGCGGTCAACTCTCTGACCAGGGCCGACTCCAGCTTATCCATGTTGCCTTCTTCCGCCTGATACAAGGAACCGCCGTAGATATTTGTGCTGGTAGTGGGGTGAATATACGTAGGCAGGCGGTAGGAGGGTTTGCAAACGATCCGCTCGGTCTCCAGCCAGCGTTTGAACGTCTCCTGATAGTGCTGCGTCAGCAGAGAGTCGATCTTGTCCTTGATCTTTGCCGCATAGCCCAGAGGGGCCTTTTCCATGCCCGCTAATTGATCCTTGTCCATATCGCCCACGATGCGGTCAATATAACTTCTCAGCTCGGCAGCGTCCACCATGTTTAATTTGTTGAGTTGGTGAAACATCAGGTCCTTGCACCTGCTGACCCGACTCTCCGGAGGCAGGGAGTTGAAGTGCGCCTTGAAATATCGCTGCTCGGCATCTTCCATTTTGAACGCCCTGGGAAGCCCACCCTCGTTCTCTCTGGCATCCACCTCAACGATTTCGTCATCGGCAGCGGAAAAGTCGATGTCATAGGCTTTCCCTTTCAGGGTAAAGTCCTCGGCAAGCTGGTCTTTCTCCAGCAGCTCCAATACCCCGTCGCTAAACAGGGAGGCCGGGACGACCTGGAAGAACTGCGGGATCATCAATGTCTCAATATCCTGCTGAAATTCCGGTTTTACTTTGAATGTGGTCACTTGTTCCCGCACCTCCCAGGCAAAATCCTGCATATAGGGGTCCCCAGCGGTTTGGCTCACCGCAGCGTTGTACTCCTGTCCAGCCCGCTCTGCTTGTTCCAACATGGCGCTGCCCTTGGTTGCAGCCTCGGCTGGACCTGTCTCCGTCTGGCGGCGCTCCAGCTCCTGGCCGACAGCCTGGGGATCAAAGTCCAGGAACTCCTCTGTGTTGTTAGATTCCTCGGGAGCCGGCTGCGGAATCTTCAACTGCTCCGGCGTGGGTTCCGGCTCCTTGGGCGCAACAGGATCAGAGAGGCGGTAGTCCTTATCGCTGAAACCAGCGCTGTTCAATCCCTGGATGATCTGCTTTACGGTTTGGTCAAAATCGTTGGAGGAGGTCAGCACATAGGACATATTCAACGCTGGCCGGCTGTGCTGGGTGGTGTGAGGAAGCCGCAGGATGCGCCCCAGAATCTGCTCCACATCCACCTGGCTGGTCTTATTGGCAAGGGAGGCCAGGATATAGGCAAAGGGGCAGTCCCAGCCCTCTTTCAGTGCGTTGACCGTGATGATGTATCGGATGGGGCAGTCGGGAGAGCGCAGGTCCCGGTTTTTCAGCTCGTTGACGTCGGCGGTGCGAATGGCGATCTGCTCGGCGGGGATGCCAGTCTCCACCAGCTTGTCCCGCAGTTTTTCAAAAGTCGTGCTCTCCTCCTTGCCCCTGGGCTGGGCCTGGAACAGCACAATGGGGCGGATGTACTGCTCAGACTGCTCCGGCCTGGACTGGGCCAGTTCCTCCAGCCGGTTCCTCAGGTCGATGGCGTCGGTCAGCACCTCGCCTTGGTTGTCCCGGTTGTAGACGATCACCGGCAGTTTCACCATGTTTTCCTTTTTCAGCTGCACGGCGTCCACATAGGAGATGATATTGCTCTCCTTTTTCGGTGTGGCGGTCAAGTCCAGCACGAAACAGGGGTTGAAGTTTTTCAGCATTTCCAGGCTCAGTTCCGAGCGGGCGTGGTGACTCTCATCCACGATCACCAGGGGGGAGAGCTGGTTGATGATCTGAAACAGGGCGGTCTCGTCCGCCTTTTCAATGGGAAATTCCGGTTTGCCCAGCGCCTTGGAGAAGGGCTCCAGGTTGCTGTTCTCCTGATAGGCTTTCAGCACCTCTTTGCCCCGGCCCCGGAAGGAGTCATAGGACAGGACCATGACGGAAAGCTGCTCCGTCACGGCGGTGGGGTTAAAATTCTGCCCGTTGAGCAGCTCCTGCTTGGTGTAGACCTCCACCCGGCTGCCGAAATCGGCGTTGATCTTCTGGCGGTAGTCGTGGGACGGGTCTTTCAGCGCCTTCACCGTCTGGGAGAGGATGGCATCGGAGGGCACCAGCCACACCACCGCTCTCGTCTTGGTAAAGGGAAGAGCGTCAAAAATGGGCCGGATGGCGTTACAGGCCAGGAAAGTCTTTCCGCCGCCGGTGGGCACCTTGAAACAGAGGTTGGGCACCCCTGGCATGATGTCCTGGTATTGGCCCAGGGAGGGGGCGCTTTTCTCCTGCCAGAAGAAGCGGAAGGCGGCGGCATAGTCCAGGGTCTCGTTCAAAAGCTGCAAATAGCGGTTCAAGTCCGCAATGACTTTCTTCTGGTAGCCTTTCATCTCCATGGTGTGCCGCCTCCTTACAGTCTGCTGATGTCTCTGGGAATCTTCTTAAACACGATCCCCATCTGGGCCAGCTTGTCCGCCCCGATGGAGCAGCGGTCGGCGTAGATGACCGTACTGCCGCTTTTCTCCGTGACCGTGGACAGGAACTGATAGTCCAGCACCGTCACCTGTTCCGGCTCATAGTAGAAATAGTAACCGGTGTCGTTGCAGGTCCCCAGATAGTAGGGGTTCTCCCCGGAAGCCGGGGCATAGGGCGCTTTGGTCTCCATAAACCAGATGTACTCCCGGATCTTGTCCGCCCCCACGGACTCGTTGAGGCACTCCCCAATCAGCAGCGGCTCCCCCAGATCGTAGAAGCTGAAACTGCCGCCGGTGCCCTCCACCGCCTTTTTGCCCTCGCCGTAGCCCTGGATTACCCGCTTCACCCGCTCGGCGGTGATACTGTCGGCGTAGTCCATCATCTCCACCAGGATGAATTTGCGGTGCCCGCCGTCGGCTTTGTTCATGTTGAGGACGGCGTGGGCGGTGGTGCCGGAACCGGCGAAGGAGTCGAGAATGATATCATTGGGTCCTACCGAAACTTGTACCAAATAATCTATTAGTTTAATAGGCTTTGGATTATCAAACTTCTCGTTTGGTAAAATTTCTTTTAGAAAAACCGTCGTACTTTGCGGATCAAAAACACCCCATGTTGTTTTGATTGCCTTGTTAGGATTTTTCATTTCATAGAGGAATTCTTTCTGCTTCGGCAATGATTTCTTCCACAATATCCGTCCCTCTCGTATCATTTTTTCAAGCGAAGCAGCTGAAAACGCCCATGTATTCGTATACTGTTTTCCAGTTGTTGGGTCAACTATTGTGAATGCTTCATCCTTGGATTTGGTCGTGCTTTTAATGTTCGACATTCTCCATGGTCCTCGTGGATCATTGTCTGGATTACTAAAACCCTCTGCTTCCGCAAGGCGTCTTTCACCTATAAACTTAAAATTAGAGTTTTTTGAATAAGCTATAATATATTCATGAACATTTACAAGCATACTGCGCGGAGGAACACCTTTTGCGCCAGCCTTTTTATCCCATATTATCGTTTCAATAAAATTGCTTTTCCCAAATATTTCGTCACAAATCAGCTTTAGATGTGCCTGTTCATTATCATCAATGCTGATAAAAATAACCCCATCCTCCGACAGCAGCTTATGTAGCAGTTTCAGTCGGGGGTACATCATGCACAGCCACTTGTCGTGGCGGGTCAGATCCTCCCCCTCTTTGCCTACCACCTCGCCCAGCCACTTCTTGATCCTGGGGTCGTTCACATTGTCGTTATACACCCAACCCTCGTTGCCAGTGTTATAGGGAGGATCGATGTAGATGCACTTCACCCGGCCCTCGTACCGGGGCAGCAGAGCTTTCAGTGCCTCCAGATTGTCGCCCCGGATGATCATGTTCTCACTGCCGTTGTCCTCGTCGTGCTGTCCGGACTCGTCATAGCTGTACCGGCGCTCCAGCACCCGGAAGGGCACCTCCTGGTGGTGGTTGATGACTTTATCTTTTCCGATCCATTCAAGTGTCGGCATGGTGTGTATCCTCCCGCTCTGCTGGCTGCTGGAACGAAGGGCCCTTCCCAAACATTTGGGTGAATGCGTCCATAGCACCGGCCCACTTTTCCTGTCCAAGCTGGATTATCTGTTGTTGCTGCATGGCATCTATCATGCCTTTTGGAATATAAGGGTTCTGAATGGTTTCCCATGTTATTTGTTCTTTATATCCTAATGAAATTGCCATAGCCTCTAATAACTTGTGCTGTGCAGTTTGAATTTGCTGTTTCTGCATATCGTTTGGCTCTTGGATACAGAGTAGGGTGTAATAATCTTTCCACTTACTCCCAACATTCTTGTCTTTGGCAAACACGATATCTATAACATTCATAGCGTGGACACTTTCAACAGACCAACCGACACGGTTCATCATCAATGTTTTGAAAATATCAAGTTTATCTTTACGCTGTTGACTTCTATTCTGTAAATATTGCCCTACAAATACAGCGACAATCGGAATTGCAATGATTGCAATAACATTGATAATTGTCATGATTTTTTCAAAGTTTGACATTACTTATCCTCCATGAATGTGATTTATATTTTTAAGTCAGGGCCGCTTAACATATTTCCCGCTCTTGATCCTTGCGTCCGCCGGTTTTTCCGCATCCTCCGGTATTCCCCAGGTGCGGCCGATCATGATAATTCCTGGGATACGGCCCTCTTTGCAGAGGATCTGGATACGGCGGGTGGAGATCCCCCACTTCTCGGACATCTCTTTGATGGAAAGATACTTCATAAGAACCTCCAGGGACTTAGACGTATATTGCGTTAAGTATATTATAGTCGAAAAAGCGAATAAAATCAACAGAAGGATCAAAAACAGACACAGCACCCACGGCAGTAACTTTTTGCCGTGGGTGCTGATAATTTTTTCGGGATTTGTATATTGTAAGACAGACCTAACTCGGCAAAGAGAAACCAAGTCACAAAAACAGGGCGGTTCTTCATCGCAAGAAGCATCAGGGCCACATCGACAGCAGGCACGGCACCATGCCGTATCAATCTCAGGGATCAGAAAAGGAGGTCAGACAGACAACAGGTTTCTCAAGCGCAGGTGTTACGACAACAGGGCAATCCACCACACGGCAGCCAGCCGTGGAGGGACAGAGAACCCCAGGGCAACGAGGGTCAAGCGGTTTCCAACTGGAAACCGCTGACGGTGGGGGCGATACACCCCAAAGCCGTTTCTGTGTCCCGTTTTCTCCCGGCCTCCAGCCGGGAAAAACGGGCACGGGAACGGAACCCTGATGGAAGCGCAACCATCTGAAAAAATGCGCTTGTCTCAACACCTTGCGTTTTGGATTTGCGCTAAAAAATCCATTTTTATCATCGGAGGGGCGGCAAGTAAACGGGCGGACATGAAATGCACGCACGGTTACTTGCTATGCGCAAAAAGGAGGAACCTGCCGTGAAAAAGCTAAAAGGGGCGGCAAAGCGAATTTTGGGCGGCTTACAGAACCGGCTGTCCAAGCTGGCCCGGTTTGGTCAGAGCAAGCACGAGGCGAAACAGGCGGCGAAAGCTGCGTACTTAAAAGAGCATGGAAATTTGGACGGGTACAATCCCGCCAAAGTGGACGGGATTTTCAGCATTGGCACCATGGAGACCTACCGGGCCGCTATGCAGCCCTTTGCGGAGTGGTGTTCCGCCCACAATGTGAAGAACGCCGGACAGATCACCGAGGCACACGCCGCTGCCTATCTCCGGGAGCGGGAGGGGGCAGGACTGTCCCCCTGGACGGTGAGCCGGGATTTATCCGCCATCAACAAGGCAATGGGCTTTTCTCTCAGCAAGGGGGAACTGGGTCTGCGCCAGCGCAAGAAGTCCGAAATCACTCGCAGCCGGGAGGAGACGGCCAACGACAGGCGGCAGTTTTCCAAGTATCAGGAGCAGATCACCGTTGCCAAAGCCTGCGGGTGCCGCCGTGCGTCCATCACAAGGATCACCCCCAACGACTGTGTACGGAATGGAAAGGGACAAGTGGTGGGGATCAGGCTGGTGGAAAAGGGCGGTAAGGAGCGTATAGCGCCCGTTCTCAACGAGTATAAGGATCAGGTGACCTCCATCATGGATAAGGCCCAGGAAGCCACCAAGCCCCTTTTTAGGGTCTATGACAGCCACATCGACAACCACCGTTTCCGAGCCGAGTACTGCGCCGCCCTGCTCCGTCAACTGGAACAGGAGCAGGCCCAGGAGAAGCCCTGGTTTGGCGGTGACCTCACTCCTCAGAACTACATCCATCTCAGCGGGCGGGACAAACACTGCGGAGACACCTACCGGGGACACCCCACCCAGGTGGTCGCCGCCGTCAGCGGGGCCATGGGCCACAACCGCCTGGAGATCGTTTTCAACCACTACAACTACACGGAATGACCGTCCCCTGATAACCGGGAAAACACTTGTATAGAGTAAACCACCTAAGTTTTTTAGGAATCCAACCAAGGTGGTGTTTTTCATGCGGACGGTTCCCATTTGGGAAAAGGCAAACCTGACCCTGGAGGAAGCGGCGGCCTACTACGGGATCGGGATCAACAAGCTCCGCTCCCTGACAGATACGGATGATTGCCCCTATGTCCTCTGGGTGGGGAACAAGCGTCTGATCAAGCGCAAGCCCTTCGAGAAGTATCTGGAAGGGCAGTATTCCGTGTAACTGCAGTGGAATCAGGGGCCCTGATGTGGTATAATAACCCCGTTAGGGCTCCTGACGTAAAGGAGCGATCACAATGGCCGAAAGGCGAAAAGACAGGAAAGGACGGGTATTGAGAGACGGCGAAAGCCAGAGACAAAACGGCACCTATATGTACCGCTATACCGATGTGCGTGGAGAGCGCAAGTGCGTGTATGCCAAGACTTTGGAGCAACTGCGGGAGAAGGAACAAAAAATCCAGCAGGATCTCCACGACGGGATCAACTACGCTGCGGGAGAAATCACGGTTATTGACCTCTTACACCGCTATATCGCCACCAAAACGGGTGTGCGGTATAACACAAAGGTGGGGTATCAGTTTGTTTTGAACCTGGTCAGCAAAGAGGACTTTGGCTACCGGATGATTCGTGACATTAAGCCATCAGACGAAAAGCAGTGGTTCATCAAGCTGCACGAGGATGGAAGAAGGTACAGCACCATCACCAGTGTCCGGGGCGTTCTGCGCCCGGCTTTTGAGATGGCGGTGGAGGACGATATTATCCGGCGCAATCCCTTCTCCTTCAAGATTACCGATGTGGTGCCCAACGATTCGCAGACACGGCAGGCAATTTCCAAAGAAGTCAAGGAGAGGTTCTTGGCATATATCCGGGAGAGTAAGCACTATTCCCAGTACTACGACGAGATCGTCATTCTGCTGGGGACGGGCATGCGGGTCAGCGAGTTGTATGGGCTGACCAAAGCGGACATTGATTTTGAGGCACGGCGGATCAAGGTGGAACGGCAGCTGACCCGGACCAGGCACTGCGAGTATTACATCGAGAAGCCCAAGACGGCCAGCGGAGAGCGGTATATCCCCATGACCGATGCGGTGTATCGGGCGTTTCAAAGCGCTGTCCAGCGCCGCAAACAGCCCAAGGTGGAACTGCTGATTGACGGACACACCGGCTTTCTGTTCCTGGATAAGGATGGAAAGCCGAAGGTAGCCATGCACTTGGAACACGTGATGAAGCGGATCGTGGATCGGTACAACGATACCCACGAGGATCAGCTGCCCTCCATCACGCCCCATGTGCTGCGGCATACCTTTTGTACGGAGATGGCCAGCAGCGGGATCGACCTGAAAAGTCTGCAGTATCTTATGGGACATTCCGATGTGGGGGTGACGCTCAATGTCTACGCCCACGCCAGCTATGAGACGGCCCAGGCCGCTATGAAAAAGGCCATGGGCAGCGGCTGAGCGTACACCAAACTTACACCAAAAGTGTGAACAGTGGCGTAAATTTACGTAGAGATGCGTAGAGCGAAAAATATGAACACGGAGAAAAGTTCTGAAAAGACGCACATATGGATAAAACATAGGCTTTTTCTCTGAGAAAACGAGGACGCGAAAATGGTAAAAATCCTGTTTGTTTGCCACGGCAACATCTGTCGCAGCACCATGGCTCAGTATGTTATGGAAGATCTGGCCCGTCGGGCGGGGCTGGAGGAGGAGATCTGCCCCGACTCTGCCGGCACTTCTACCGACGAGATCGGGAACCCAGTCCACCCCGGCACGCGGCGGAAGCTGGCGGAGATGGGGGTGCGTTGCGGAGATCACCGGGCCCGGCAGCTGACCGCCCGAGACTACCAGGACTTTGACTACCTGGTGGGGATGGACGCGGCCAACCTGCGGGATATGGCCCGGATGCTGGGGGGAGACCCCCAGGGCAAGATGAGCCTGTTGCTGGACAATACCGCCTGCCCCGGCTCCATCGCCGACCCCTGGTATACCGGCGACTTTGACGCTACCTGGCGGGATGTGCTGGAGGGATGCCGAGGGCTGCTGGAACGGCTGAAGAGGGAGGGGCACTTCCGGCAGCAGGATAAGCGCGGTGTTTCAGGCGGTGGGGCCGCTGGAGGCAGTGGCACACGGGAAGAGACATAGGGAAGCCGGGGCGCGGCATTGCCGCGCCCCAGCTTCCCTGTTCCTATGGCTATGGAGACGATCAGGTAATTTGTTCCAGCAAGCCGCGAAGCTGGTAGCAATGCTCCTCACAGTCCTGGGCCAGCTGTTGGTACAGCTCGACAAGCTCCGGATCCCCTGCGTCCTGGGCGGCGGCCAGGTAGGCTTGCTGGGCCCCCTGCTCGGCCTGATGGCGCCGGCGCAGCGCGCCCCACAGGGGGGTCCGAGGGGGGGTGGTAAGGGTATCGGTGGGCCAGTAGCGCACGCCGGTGAGCAGGAAGTAGGCGGCAGCCAGCCGCCGGGCCTGCCGATGCTGGTCAGCAGCCAAGTCGCGCAGCACCCGGGCCCCAGCCCTGGCCCGCCGGGCCAGGTGGCGGTAGAATTGCCAGCCCTCCAGGGCCTCCAAGATTTGTGCCCGGAGCCGGGCAGTGCGGGAATCCGGCTCGGGCTGAGCCTGGGGCTCGTTGGGCTGCGGCAGGGATTCCCCCACAGTGGCCGGCGGGGTGGCCGGGCTGTCTGTCGCCCTGGCGGGAGCGGCTGCCCCCATCACAGAAGCCGCGGCGGGCGCCATTTCCATGGCCGGGATGGCCGGGCCCTCCGGCGGGGCGGCCTGCTCCCCCATCACCCGCGCCCACACCCGTTGGAACACCTCCTGATGTTCCGGGGCGGGCAACGTCAACTCATCCATCACAAAGCACCTCCTCTGTTCCCCATATTATGCGGGAATCAGGCAAAGTGACCCTGAGGATGTTGAGATGGGGGAATGGGAAACAGGGCCCCAGCGGGGCCCTGCCGTCAAGGATCAGGACAGCTGGCGGTACATGGCGTCCGCGCCGTCCTTGCCCACGATCTCAGCGGTGGAGAGCACCTCCACCCGGACGATGCGTTGGCCGATCTTCAGCTCCAGTATGTCGCCCGGCTTGACCTCATAGGAGGCCTTCACTACCCGCCCGTCCACCGAGATCCTGCCGTTGTCACAGGCCTCGTTGGCCACCGTGCGCCTTTTGATGAGGCGGGAGACCTTCAGCCATTTGTCCAATCGCAAAAAGCACACCCTCTTTCCAGGGATGGGAGCGATAAAGTGTGGGCAGAGCTGGGTGCTCTGCCCACAAACTCACTTGGAAACGGTATCCTTCAGGGCCTTGCCAGCCTTGAATACGGGGATCTTGGAGGCGGGAATGTTGATCTGCTCCTTGGTACGAGGATTGCGGCCGATCCGGGCGGCGCGGCTCTTGGTCTCAAAAGAGCCAAAGCCCACCAGCTGGACCTTCTCGCCCTCGCACAGCGCCGCAGTGATTACGTCGATGGCGGCGGAGATGGCGGCCTCCGTATCCTTCTTAGACAGGCCGGCCTTCTCTGCAGCGGCATTGATCAGTTCAGCTTTATTCATGGTTTGCGTCCTCCTCATTGATGTTGTTTTCTTTGCGGCATCGCCGCGGGTTCTATTACTTAAAGCGCGGCGTGGCGCTGTTAAGTCTCAGGATGGGCTGTGCTTGGCCTGCTGCCAGAGCTTGTCCAGCTCCGGAAGGGACAGCTCGTCTATCCGGCGTCCAGAGGACAGCGCCTTCTGCTCCATAAGCCGGAACCGGGCGGAAAACTTATCCGTGGCAGCCTGGAGGACGTCCTCTGGATCGGCGTGGAGGAAACGGGCCACCTTGACGGCGGCAAACAGGAGGTCGCCCAGTTCTTCCACTGGGTCGCCCTGTCCGGCCACAGCGGCCTGCAGCTCCTGAGCTTCCTCAGACAGCTTGTCCATCGCGCCAGCCAGGTCAGGCCAGTCAAAGCCCGCCTGAGCGGCCTTTTTCTGCACCTTTTCCGCCCGCCACAGCGCGGGCAGAGAGCGGGCCACCGCATCAACGGCGTCGGCCTGGGTGGACTGCCCCTTCTCCGCCTTTTTCAGCTCTTCCCAGTTGGCGAGCACCTCGCCGGTGGAGCCAACCGTAGCGTCGCCGAACACATGGGGGTGACGGTAGATGAGCTTCCGGCACACCCCGTCGGCCACATCCCGCAGGTCAAAACGGCCTGCGTCCTGCTCCAGAGAGGCGTGGAACACCACTTGGAGCAGCA
This sequence comes from uncultured Oscillospiraceae bacterium, assembly GCA_944387065.1. Classification (GTDB taxonomy): domain Bacteria; phylum Bacillota; class Clostridia; order Oscillospirales; family Oscillospiraceae; genus Enterenecus. Next base: position 55,274 of record CALXDM010000008.1, on the reverse strand, counting down.
GGTCGCCCAGCTCCTCTTTCAGATGCTCCGGGCAGTCCTCATCGATGGCCTCGGCCACCTCATAGGCCTCCTCCAGGAGGTTGCGGCGGATGGACTGATGGGTCTGCTCGGCATCCCACGGGCAGCCGCCCGGGCCGCGCAGGATACGCACGATCTCCACCAAGTCAGAAAGGTCGTAGGGACTCTGTCTCCATAAATCTACCATACTTTCACCTGCTCTGCAAGGGCTTTTTGCGTGATTTTCCGCCAAGGGGCAAAAACAGGGGACGGGCGCTCAGGGAAGGCGCAGAAGCCGGGCGATCCGGTCCCCCTTGGGCATGAGGGAGAGGTCGGCCCGGGAGATGGCCCGGGTGAGCAGGATCAGGGCGAAGTAGACCGCCGCGCCCACCCCGATGGCCCCCATGGTGGCCAGGGCGTTGCCCGCACCGGAGAGGGCCAGGACTCCATCCTCCCCGGCGCTTTGGAAGGCCCCCAGTCCCAGCAGCAGCCGGGACAGCAGGCCGTAGACCGCCCAGGCCGCCAGCCCCATTGCCCCGGCGGCCAGGGCGGGCTTGAGAAAGACCCGGACATAGCTCAGCGAGCGGGCCAGGGAGAACTTGATGATGGTCAGGTCCAACAGCGCGATCAGGCCAAAGCACACCAGCGTGCTGATGCTGCCGCCCCGGATGTTGAGCGTGGGGTTGCCCACCAGGAAGTAAGTGAGCACGATCTTAAAGACACAGCCGACGATGGTGGTGAACATGGGCAGGGTGACCTGCCGGTGGGCCTGCATGATGGCGTTGCAGATGAGCATGAAGCACACGCACACCGAGGCGGCCCCCAGCGCCCGGAGCATCCAGCTGGCCAGGGCCACGTCGGTGGTGGGGTAGAGCAGGCGGATGATGGGTTCGCTGAGCACGCACAGGCCCACGCCGGCGGGGATGGCGATCAGGGCGGTGGTGCGCAGGGCGGTCTCGCTGATCTGGGCGCCCAGGCGGTGGTTGCGCACCGCCCGGGCGGCGGACACTGCGGGGATCACGCTGACGGTGAGGGGGGTCATGAAGGCGGAGGGCAGGTTGTACAGGGTCAAGGCCTTATCATACACGCCCTTGAGTACCCGGGCCTGGTCCTCGGTAAAGCCGGCGGCATCCTGCAGGCGGCCAAAGATGATGCTGGTGTCCAGGATGTTGGCCAGGGAGATCACCGATGAGGCCAGGGTGATGGGGATGGCCAGCTTGATCAGGGAGGACAGGATGTCCCGGGAGGGGGAGGGCCGATCGCTGCCGACGGGCAGGGCGCGGTGATGGCTGCGATAGCAAAAGAGCATATACACCATGGCCAGGGCACAGCCCACCGACACACCGAAGATGGCGCCCGCGGCGGTGAGGGAGTCCTCCGCCTCCTGGGCGACCAGCAGGGTGGCCAGGGCCAGGCCGACGACCAGCTTGCACAGCGCCTCAATGATCTGGGACACGGCGGTGGGCGCCATGAGGGAGTGGCCCTGGAAGTACCCGCGCAGGGCGGACAGCGGGCAGATGAAGAACAGGGCGGGGGCCAGGGCCAGGATGCTGGGGGCGCTGTGGGTGTTGTTCATCAGGGCGGCCAGCTGGTTGGGGAAGAGCACCATGATCAGGCAGCACAGCACCCCCAGGGAGCAGAAGGCCGTCAGGGCCAGGCGAAAGACCTTGCGCACCTGGTTGCCCCGGCCTAGGGCGTTGGCCTCGGACACCAGCTTGGACAGGGCCACTGGCAGCCCGCCGGTGGATACGATGATCAGTAGCGAGTAGATATAGTAGGCGGTGTTGAAGTCGGCGAAGGCCGCCTCGCTGATGATGTTGCCCAAGGGGATCTTGTACAGCGCCCCGATGAGCTTGACGATGACGATGCCGGCCGTGAGGATAGCCGCGCCGCCAAAGAAGGAGTTTTTTTTGGAGTATGAGTTGGCCATAATCTCAACCTTTCCCAGCGCCGAACACCAAGGGCAGGGCATACCGGCGCACTTCATCCTGAATACGCTCCAGATCCAGCGTCAGGAAGGTTCCATTTCTGTATATGACCCGTCCCCGGGCCATATTCATCACCACGTTGGAGCCGTGGGCGGCAAAGACCAAGTTTTCCGCCACATCGTGGCAGGGCGTCAGATTGGGCGCGTCAAAGTCCAGCAGGATCAGGTCGGCCACAGCCCCCGGGGCGATGCGCCCCGCGTTCCGCCCCAGAGCCCGGGCCCCCCCGGTGGTGGCCAGCTCCAGGGCCTGCCGGGTGGTCATGGCCATGGGGTCACGGCCCACGCCGTTGTGCAGCAGGGCGGCCAGCTTCAGGTCGGCAAACAGGTCGGCGCTGTTGTGGGAGCTCATGCCGTCGGTGCCAAGGGCCACGTTGACCCCGGCGGCCAGCATGGCTGGGATGGGGGCCACCCCAGAGCCCAGCTTCAGGTTGGAGTGCGGGTTGTGGACACAGGACACCCCCCGCTGGGCCATGACGGCCCAGTCCTCCGGCGTGGTGTATACGCAGTGGGCGGCAATGGCCCGCCCGCCCCAAACCCCGTATTGATCCAGGGCTTGGATGGGGGTCAGTCCCCGGCGGTCCAGGCAGGCTTTGTGCTCCGCGGCGGTCTCGGAAATGTGAACGTGCATCCCCAGGCCGTGGGCCTGGGCGTAGTCGGCCATCCACCGCCACAGGGGCGGGCAGGAGGTGTACTCGCCGTGGATGGACGCGTCCACCAGAATCTGGCCGTCCCCCGCCCCGTGCCAGCCCTCGGTGAGCTCCCGCTGGTGGCGGCAGTCGGCGCAGGTGTCCGGGGAGAAGTCCTCCTCGGGGCCAAAGTACACCCCCCCGCAGGACAGGTTGGCGGAGATGCCCGCCTGCAGCACCTGCTGGGCGATGGCGGGCGTGCGCAGATACATATCGGCCACACAGGTGATGCCGCAGGCGATCATCTCCGCCAGCCCCAGGGCCGCCCCGGCGCCCACCGCCCGGTCGTCCAGCCTGGCCTCGGCGGGGAAGATGTACCGCTGGAGCCAGTCCTGAAGGTTGTGCCCCCCACCGTACCCCCGCATGAGGGTCATGGGCAGGTGGGTGTGGGCGTTGACCAGGCCGGGCATCATCACCTTGCCGGTGCAGTCCAGGACCTCATCGTACACCCCCTGGGGGCGCTGGGACCCCACGTGGGTGATCCGGGATCCCTCCACGGCGATATAGCCGTCTTTCAGGGTGGTGAACGCCTTGTCCAGGAGCAGAGCGGTGACGTGGGTGAACAGGGTTGACATGGCCGTGAACCTCCTTTCCCGCGAGGGGATAGACCCCGGTTTCCGGGACTCTGGGGTGGGGTGCGGGGTTATCCTCCGCCCGCCGGGCGGCCCATCTCTTCCAGGCAGCCCAGCACCAGGGCAGAGAAGCGGCCCTGGGCGGCCTGGGCCGCGTCCAGCACCTCCTGCTCGCTCAGCGGCTGGTCCAGGATGCCGGCGGCCATGTTGCTCAGCAGGGTGAAGCCCAGCACCTCCATGCCGCAGTGGGCGGCCACGAGCACCTCTGGGGCGGTGGACATCCCCACCGCGTCTCCCCCCAGGGCGCGGGCGGCCCGCACCTCGGCAGGGGTCTCGTACTGCGGGCCGTAGCAGTAGAAGTACACCCCCTCCCGCAAGGGCAGCCCCTGCCGGGCGGCCACCGTGCGGGCCAGCTGCTGGAGCCGTGGGGTGTACAGGTGGGAGGCGTCTGGGAAGCGGGGGCCGAACTGGGGCAGGTTCTCCCCCCGGAGAGGGGAGGGGGAAAAGAGCTTGATCTGGTCGGTGATGAGCATCAGATCCCCCGCCTGCCAATCGGTGCGCACGCAACCGGCGGCGTTGGTGACGATGAGGGTGTCGCACCCCAGCAGGCGCAACACCCGCACGGCGTAGGATACATCCTCATAGGAGTGCCCCTCGTAGTGGTGCATCCGCCCCTGCATGACGGCAACCGCCTGGCCGGCCAAGGTGCCAAACACGAGGCGGCCCTTGTGCCCTGGGGCGGTAGAGGCTTGGAAGTGAGGGATCTCCCCATAGGGGATGGCGACAGCCCCCTCCACCCGGTCGCCCAGAAAGCCCAGGCCAGAGCCCAGTACCAGGGCCACCTTTGGAGTAAAGCCGTTCAGCTTGCCCCGGATGAAGTCGGCGCTGCGCTGATAATGCTCGTAGGGATGCGCCATGAAAACCCCTCCCATCCTTGGATATGGTTGCCTTAGTGTACACCATTTCCCACGAAAAATCAAGGTTTCCGCCCGGGAGCGGCCGGGGTGGCAAAAATTTTGCAAATCGTTCATAAATTCTAATATCAATCAGGATCGGTTGCATTTTCCCGGAATTTGGGGTATGATAAGAACTGATTACCCTTCTGAGACGGCTGGGGCGGGCGCGTGCCAGAGCAAGGGGGGGAAGGAGGAGGTCGCTTCATGACAGACGGCTTTGTAAAAGTGGCGGCGGGCAGCCCCAAGATCCGGGTGGCCGACTGCGCCTACAATGGGGCGCAGGTGATCGAGCTGATGAGGCAGGCGGCCCAGCAGGGGGTCAAGGTGCTGTGCCTGCCCGAGCTGTGCCTGACCGGATATACCTGCGCCGACCTGTTTTTGCAGGACGCGCTGTTGGAGGGGGCGGAGCAGGCCCTGGCCCAGGTGATGGAGGCTACAGTGGGGTTGGACCTGCTGGCTGCCCTGGGTTTGCCGGTGCGGGCCAATAACAAACTGTATAATTGCGCTGCAATTCTACATAGGGGAAAGCTTTTGGGCCTGGTGCCCAAGACCCACATCCCCAATTATGGGGAGTTTTATGAGGCCCGATGGTTTGCCTCCGCCGGGACGCTGGAGGGGGAGGTGACCCTCCCCTTTGCCGGGCAGGAGGGGGTGCTGCTCTCTCCTGATCAGCTGTTCCGGTGCGCCGTCCTGCCCAACCTGACGGTGGGGGTGGAGATCTGCGAGGATCTGTGGGTGCCCGCGCCTCCCTCCACCCGTCTGTGCGCGGCGGGGGCCACGCTGGTGCTCAACCTGTCGGCCTCCGACGAGGTGGCGGGCAAGGCGGCCTACCGCCGGGACCTGGTGGCAGGCCAGTCTGGCCGGTTGGTGTGCGGCTATGTGTACGCTGACGCGGGGGAGGGGGAGTCCTCCACCGATCTGGTGTTTTCCGGGCATAATATGGTGGCGGAGAACGGAGTCCTGCTGGCGGAGAGCCGGTTTGAGGAAGGGCTGACGGTGAGTGAGCTGGACATCGACCGCCTGTGCTATGAGCGCCGGCGCCTGTCCACCTTCCCGCCCAAGGGGCCGCTGTTGCCGGTCCAGGAGTTTTCCCTCACCGTGGAGGACACCGAGCTAACCCGGCCGGTCGCCCCCGCCCCCTTCGTCCCCCAGGGGGAGCTGGACCGGGCTGAGCGGTGCGACGAGATCCTGCGCCTGGCCGCCCTGGGGCTGAAGCAGCGCCTGGAGCACACCCGGGCCCGCTGCGCCCTCATTGGGCTGTCCGGTGGGCTGGATTCCACTCTGGCCATCCTCATTGCGGCCATGGCCTTTGATCTGCTGGGCCGGGCCAGGGAGGAGATCCTGGCCGTCACCATGCCCTGCTTTGGCACCACCGTCCGCACCCGTTCCAACGCCGAGCAGCTGGCCCAGCAGCTGGGGGCCCGGCTGCTGACAGTGGACATCGGGGAGGCGGTGAGCCGGCATTTTGACGACATTGGGCAGTCCATGCGGGATCACTCCATCACCTATGAAAACAGCCAGGCCCGGGAGCGCACCCAGGTGCTCATGGATCTGGCCAACCAGCGGGAGGGGCTGGTGGTGGGCACGGGGGACCTGAGCGAGCTGGCCCTGGGCTGGTGCACCTACAATGGGGATCACATGAGCATGTACGCGGTGAACGCCTCGATTCCCAAGACGTTGGTGCGCCATCTGGTGGCCTTTGTGGCCGATGAGCTGGGGGGAGAGCTGGGCCGGGTGCTGTGGGATATTCTGGACACCCCGGTTTCCCCGGAACTGCTGCCCCCCCAGGACGGGGAGATCGCCCAGCGCACAGAGGAACTGGTGGGGCCCTACGAGCTGCACGACTTCTTCCTGTACTACGCCATCCGCTGGGGATTCCCGCCCCGCAAGGTGCTGCGCCTGGCCCAGCAGGCCTTTGCAGACCGGTACGACCGGGCGGCCCTGCTCAAGTGGATGGAGCGCTTCTACCGCCGCTTTTTCGCCCAACAGTTCAAGCGCTCCTGCCTGCCTGACGGGCCCAAGGTGGGCACCCTGACCCTGTCTCCCCGGGGGGACTGGCGGATGCCCAGCGACGGGGCGGCCAGCCTTTGGTTGGAGCAGCTCAAGCGTCTGTGAGGATGCTTTGCAAGAGGAAGGAGGGGCTGCCGTGGGGCAGATGGCGGAGCTGTTTGGAACCTTTGCTAAGATCGGGGTGTGTACCTTCGGAGGGGGATATGCCATGCTGCCCATCCTCCAGCGGGAGCTGGCCGAGCGCAGGGGATGGGTCAGTGAGGACGAGCTGGCCGACTACTATGCCGTGGGTCAGTGCACGCCGGGGGTGATCGCGGTCAATACCGCCACCTTCGTGGGCAACAAGCGGGCGGGGGTGGCCGGAGGGGTGGTGGCCACCCTGGGGCTGGTGTTTCCCTCGGTGGCCATTATCCTGGTGGTGGCGGCCTTTTTGAGCAATTTCATGGATCTTCCATGGGTGGTTCACGCCTTCAACGGGGTGCGGGCTGGCGTGGTGGCGCTGATCCTCAACAGCGTGATCCGCCTCTTCCGGGGCAGCGTGACCGACTGGCCCACCCGGCTGATCTACGCCGGGGTGCTGATCCTGTCCGCCGTGGGCGCCTTTGCGCCCAGCCCGGCGGGGCTGGCGGGAGCGGCGCTGGGCTATCTGTGCTCCCCGGTTGCGCTGGTGGTGCTGTCCGGGGCGGCGGGGCTGCTGGTCCATCGGGGGAGAGGGGGCGGCAGGGAATGATCTATCTGCGCCTGTTCTGGGAGTTCTTCCAGGTAGGGCTTTTCTCCATCGGCGGGGGGATGGCTACCATCCCCTTCCTCACCGATTTGGGGGGACGCACCGGCTGGTTTACCCCTGGGCAGCTGGCTGACATGGTAGCCATTTCCGAGTCCACTCCAGGCCCCATGGGGGTGAACACCGCCACCTATGTGGGGTTTGCCACCGCCGGGGCGCCCGGCGGGGTGGTGGCCACCCTGGGGTTGGTGTGCCCGTCGGTGATCATCATTCTGGTGATCGCCAAGTTCCTCCAGCGCTTCCGTCAGTCCAGGCTGGTGGACGGGGCGTTTTATGGGCTGCGGGCGGCCTCGGTGGCGCTGATTACCGCGGCGATGCTCCAGGTGGCCCAGATCGCCCTGCTCCCGGGCGGCGGGGCGGGGGCGGCTGGGATCCACTGGGCGGCGGTGGGGTTGGCGCTGGCGGTCTTTTTGCTGTTGCGCTTCACCCGCCTGAAAACGCTGCACCCCATCTGCTTCATTGCTCTGTCTGCGGTGGTGGGCGTGGTGCTGCAGATGTAAAACAACCGGGCACCGGCTTTGCCGGCGCCCGGTTATTTGCAATTAGAAGAGGATAGCCACGAATAGGAAATAGGTGATGGCAGTTACCAGGATGATGCCGATCAGGTAGGCTGCCTGGAACGCGCCCCGCTCCTGGTCGGGGCACAGCTGCCGGGCTGGGACCAGTCCGGAGACGGCAAAGACGGGCAGCACCATGATCAGCAGTCCCAGGCCAAGACCCAAGGAGACCAGCCCCACCAGGAAGGTCACCAGCAGCAGCGCGGTGACCGGCAGGGTGTTGACGCCGCAGGCGATGAAGGCATCCTGGAAGGAGGCCGGCGACTTGAACAGCTTGGCCAGGGCAAAAAGCATGAGGATCATCAACGCGCCGCCCAGCACCGTGGCCAGCAGCCCGTAGGGGATGCTCAGGGCGGTGGAGAGTTCCATGTCGTCCAGGACCCCAAAGCCGCCCATCATCAGGCCAAAGAGTGAGGAGAGGGCCCGACGGATCTGAAACAGGATGGACAGCGTGGCCAGGATGGCCGCTATCATCTGTGCCCCAAACAGCAGCGCTGCCAGCAGCCAATCCTTCTGCGCCACTGCCGAACGGGTGGCCTGGGAGGGGCTGTGCCAATAGGCCTGCAGGAAGGGGAGCAGGTTCTTCAGGGTGTGGGAAAACTGGGATGATGGGCCGTGGGAAGGGGGCGAAACGGGGCCGGAATGGGTGGTGGTTGTGCCCGACCCCCATTGGGATTCCCCGGCGCTTTGCTCCTGCCCGGCATCGGGGTTGGGGGCTTGAGCCTCCGGCTCAGGGGCGGAGCCGTCCTGGCTGGGCGGGACAGGTTGGGGCTCCTCCTGGCTGAAGGCGCCGCCCAGGGTGGCCCGTTCCGCCTGGGCCGCGGGGCAGAGGCAGTGCTGGCCCTCTTCCAGGGGGGCGCCGCAGTGCTTGCAGTAGAGCATATGATCAGTCCTCTCTCTATGAGTTTGCCTGGTTTGCCCATCCAGTTTACCATATGGGAGCAGGGTTGTAAACCGCGGGGAAAGGAAAAGGGAATTTCTGAAAGATGCTCCCCCTGCCCTAGGTGAGCGGCCTGGAGCAGGGGGAGTGGGGATGGGGCATTTAGCCCGTGACGGTCTTGGAAAACTGCATCATCAGCTGGGCAATCTGGGCGCGGGTGGACGTGCCGTTGGGATTGAGCTGGCTGTCGCTGCCCTGCATGATGCCGTTGGACACGGCCCATTCAATGGCCTCTAGCCCCCAGCTGGGCACTTGGTCCCGGTCGATGTAGGCGGACAGGTCGGCTTGGGCCTCCGGCCGGCCCGCCAGACGCCACATCATGGTCACCGCCTGCACCCGGGTGACGGTCTCGGTGGGCATGGTACCGTCGGATACGCCCTCGGCCACGGCCCACTCCATGCCGGCCTGATACCAGGGGTCGGTGGCCTCCAGCTGGTTGCCGTCAAAGCGGGCCAGCATGGTCATCAGCGCGCCCCGGGTGGTGGTCCCGCTGGGGTCAAACAGGTTCTCGCCAATGCCCACCATGTAGCCCTGCTGGGTGACGTACTCCACAGCGGGGAAGTACCAGTCGGTGCTGGCCACGTCATCGTACAGGGTGGAGGGGGCCTGGTGGACGATGGTGATGCGGTTGTCTACCTGGCCGTAGCCCGTCACCTCATGCAGCCCGTCTGCGTTGGCGGGGAAGGACTGGATGTAGTTGGCCAGCACCATGTAGTCCTCCATGACATAGTCCAGCACGTTTACCGCCCCATCAAACATGGCAAAGCCGTCGCCCAGGTTGCGCAGGGTGTAGTTGTAGCCGGCCAGGTTATAGCTGGCGGTCAGATCCAGGGGCTCATAGGCCCCGGTCTCGTTGTTGAGCACCTGCACATCGCTGACCCGGTATGCGCCGGTGGGCCCGCCGGTCCACACCCCATGGTCATCCTGCTGCACGGTGGAGGGGATGGCGGTGTTGATGGTATAGCGCAGGCCGGACACCTGGAGGAAGCCGCCGTTCTCCACGGGCAGCTCGTCGCTGACGTCCTTGGCGCCCCACTCCAGGGCGTCCAGGATCTGCTGGCCGGTAACGGTTTGCAGGCAGGCCACGTTGCCGAAGGTGTGGATCTGCCTGCACGTCAGATAGCTCAGCTCCCCTGTGACCGCCTCGTTGCGGATACCGCCGCCATTCATCACGGCAACATCCACGTCCAGGCCCATGTTGTCAAAGAGGTAGTACAGCGCGTCGGCGGCAAAGTCACCGGTGTTGGTCTCCTGACGGCGCACCAGGCGGTTGCCCTGATCGTCATAGTTGTCCAGCACGTCGTCGGTGTAGCCGATGACCTGGCCCAGTTCGTCGTTGACCGAGTCAATCCACCCCTGCTCAATGGCCAGCACGCCGGCGTCAGGGGTGACATCGGCCAGGTCCTGGCCGGTGAGCAGCTGAGTGGTGATGGTGCCGTCGGCGGAGATGGTCATCTGGCCCAGCGCGTCCAGATAGGAGCCGGTCTGGGTGAGGACTACGGGGTTGCCCTCCTGGTCCTCCACCAGCTCCATCTCCACAGAGGTGTGGGAGTGCCCGTCGATGAAGGCGTCCAGCCCGGTGGTGTTGGCGATCAGCTCCTCCGAGGCCCAGGGAGAGGAAGAGGGATCCACCCCCAGGTGGCCCAGGGCGATGACATAGTCAGCCTCCTGGGCGGCTTGGTCGATGGCCTGCTGTACTGCCTGATACAGCTCCGTTCCGTCCTCACCGCCGGCAATGCCGTAGATGTAGTTGCCGTTCTCATCCTGGAAGTAGGCGGGGGTGGACTTGGTGATGGACTCGGGGGTGGTGATGCCCAGCAGGGCCACCCGCACCCCGTTGACCTCCAGCACCTGGTAGCTGTCCAGCACGTTGGCCCCCGGCGTGCCGCTGTCCAGGTGGTAGAGGTTGCAGGACACATAGGGGAAGTCGGCCTCCCGCTGCATGATCTGGAGGATGCGCTCCATACCGAAGTCGAACTCATGATTGCCCAGGGTGGCCACGTCATAGCCTGCGGCGTTCATCAGCTCAATGATGGTGGCCCCGTTGTCCATGGAGCCGTAGGCGGTGCCCTGGATGGCGTCGCCCGCGTCCACCAGCAGGACGTTGTCCAGGGTGCTCTTGTAGCCGGCCACCTTGGAGTAGGTCAGCGCGCCCTGCCCGCCTTCCTCCTGGCCCCTGTCAATATAGGTGTGCACGTCGTTGGTGTACAGGATCACGATGTCGTCCGGGCCGGCCACGGTCGGCCCGCCGGCAGCGGAGGCCGTCGCAGCCAGGCTGGCGGCCACGGCCAGGGCCAGCAGCAGGGAGCGGAATCGTTTCTTCACAGAGGAAAACCACCTTTCTCTTGGATAGGTCGGCGCACCTCGCGCCGCCGTCCTCTCCATTCTACCAACTCGGCGGGGAAATACAAGCCCATTTGGGGAAATAAGTCGAAAAAATACAAGGGGCTTTCCAAGTCTTTACCTTTTGCTGGTGTCTACCAGGCCCCAGGATGAGGAAACGCCTTCGCCGAGGCGGCGAAGGCGTGGGGGTACAGGTGTGGGGAAAGCTGGGTCACTTGGCCCAGTTCCCTGTGGCGGAGGCAGTGAGGTAGGCGTTGATGAAGCCGTCCAGATCCCCATCCATGACGCCGTTGACGTTGGAGGTTTCATGGGCGGTGCGGTTGTCCTTGACCAACTGATAGGGCATGAATACATAGGAGCGGATCTGGCTGCCCCATTCGATCTTCAGCTGGGTACCCTTGATGTCGGAGATCTTATCCAGGTGCTCCTGCTCCTTGATCTGGATGAGCTTGGAGCGCAGCATCTTCATACAGGTCTCTCGATTCTGGAACTGGCTGCGCTCGGTCTGGCAGGCCACCACGATACCGGTGGGCTTGTGGATGAGGCGGACGGCGGAGGAGGTCTTGTTGATGTGCTGGCCCCCTGCCCCGGAGGAGCGGTAAACCTGCATCTCCACATCCTCGGGCCGGATGTCCACCTCCACGCTGTCGTCAATCTCAGGGGTGACCTCCACAGCGGCGAAGGAGGTCTGCCGCCGGGCGTTGGCGTCAAAGGGGGAGATGCGCACCAGCCGGTGCACCCCGTGTTCGCTTTTCAGGTAGCCGTAGGCGTGGGGGCCCTCGATGCGGATGGCGGCGGACTTGATGCCCGCCTCGTCCCCGTCCTGGTAGTCCAGGATGGTATAGCGCATCCCGTGGCGCTCGGCCCAGCGGGTGTACATCCGGTAGAGCATCTGGGCCCAGTCCTGGGCCTCGGTGCCCCCCGCCCCGGCCTGGAGGGAGACAATGGCGGGGTTGTCGTCATACTCCCCGCTGAGCAAGGTCTCCAGCCGGGCGTTTTCCAGGTCCTGCACCAGCGCGGCATAGCCCTGCTCCACCTCGGGCACCAGGGAGGCATCCTCCTCCTCATTGCCCATCTCACACAGCACCATCAGGTCCTCCCAGTTGGAAAGCCGCTTTTGCTGGGCGTTCACCTTGCCCTCCAGCTGGCTGATGCGCTGCTGCACCTTCTGGGCCTTCTCCACGTTGTCCCAAAAGCCAGGCGCGGCCGACTCCGCCTGGAGCATATCCAGCTCCCGGGCCGCGCCCTCCAGATCCAGGGACTGCCCCAGCTGCTCCAGCTCGGGCTTCAGGTTGTGGAGCTTGACCTTGTACTCATCAAATTGCAGCATGAAAGAGCCATCCTTTTCCTGCCGTTCCGGCGTGATTTCGCAACGCACATTATATAGAATAATTTTCCCGTTGTAAAGGGGTGGGCAGGGGAAAGGGGCTGCCCACAGGCAGCCCCTGGCTATCGCTGACTGATAGAAGGGCCCGTCTGGCCCGAAAAGATGAGGTCGTCGATATCCGGGGTGGGCACGGTAGGGTCCTGCCGGACCTGGTGGTCGATTGTCATGATGTATCGCTCCTTTCTCTGTTCCCAACGGCACTCAAATTTTCCGCATACAGAGTATCCTATGCACGAAGGGGTGCAACGATGCAGGCAATCGCCCGGTCCAAGACGACAAAATCCCCCCGGCCATGGCCGGGGGGATGCTGGGTTGGGAACGGTGGGGGAATCAGAATGACTCCCCCTGGGGCCGCGCCTGGGGAGGACGGGTCATTCAGCGGAGATCATGTAGTAGTACACCGGCTGCCCGCCGGACAGCAGGGTGACCTCCGCGTTGGGGCACAGCCGCTGGAACAGGGCCAAGACTTGGCGAGCGTCCCCATCGGGGACGTCCTGACCATAGAAGATGTTGATAAAGTCCGCCTGCTGCTGGCTGTCAGCCAGGGCTAGCCGCTCCAGCAGCTCGTTCAGGGCGTGGGCCGTGCCGAACAGCTGCCCGTCGGCCAGGGCCATGTAGTCCCCTTCCCGGATGGCGACGCCGTCGAAGTCAGAATCCCGAGCGGCATAGGTCACCTCACTGGTGCGCACATGATCCATGGCTGCCTGCATGGCCTCCACATTGGCCTCCAGCGATGCGTCGGGATCCATAGCCAGCATGGCCGACACCCCCTGGGGGACGGTGCGGGTGGGCACCACCACGATTTGCTTGCCCTCTACCAGGCCCACGCATTGCTGGGCGGCCAGGATGATGTTCTTGTTGTTGGGCAGCACGAACACCACCTCCGCCGGGGTGCGTTCCACCTCCCGGAGGATGTCCTCGGTGGAGGGGTTCATGGTTTGCCCCCCAGAGATGACGCTGTCCACCCCCAGGTCCCGAAAGACGGAGGCCATGCCCGCCCCGGCGCATACGGCCACCACCCCGTACCGCTTCTCAGCAAGGGCGGGGGCGGCTGGCTGGTCGGACTGCTCCAAAATCTGGGTGTGCTGCTCCCGCATGTTCTCGATCTTGACGGTGAGCAGCGCGCCATAGGTCAGCGCCTCTTCCAGCACCCGGCCGGGGTGGTTGGTGTGCACATGGACCTTGATGATCTCCTCGTCGTCCACTAGCACCAGGCTGTCCCCCATGCCGTTGAGGAAGGAGCGCAGCAGGGCGGGATCCTTGGTGTTGCCCCGGGAGCAGATGAACTCGGTGCAGTAGCCAAAGGTGATCTCCCCGGTTTCAAAGGAGGCGAAGTCAGCCCGCTGCTGGGCCTGGGCATCGCCGTCCTGTACCTCGGGGGCGGGTAGGCCCCGAAGCTCGTCCAGCATCCCCTGGAGGATGATGAGGTAGCCCTTGCCCCCAGCGTCCACCACCCCTGCCTTTTGCAGCACGGGATTTTGGTGGATGGTGTCGGCCAGGGCGGACTCTCCCTCGGCGATGGCGGCCTCCAGCACATACTCGGCGCTGTTCTGCTCCTGAGCAGCGGCAGCCGCCCGCTGGGCAGCCAGCCGGGAGACGGTGAGGATGGTGCCCTCGGCGGGCTTCATCACGGCCTTATAGGCCGCGCCCACCCCTTCGTTCAGGGCGGCGGCCAGCACCTGGCCGTCGGCGGTATCGTGCTCTTTCAGGGCCTTGGACACACCCCGGAACAGCAGCGAGAGGATCACCCCGGAGTTGCCCCGGGCGCCCCGCAGCAGGGCGGCCGCATTGGTGGCGGCGGCCTGGCCGATGGACTGGGCGGGTTTCTTCCTGGCCTCGGCGGCGGCGGTGGCGATGGTCAGGGACAGGTTGGTGCCGGTGTCCCCGTCGGGGACGGGGAAGACGTTGAGCTCGTTGATGATCTGCTTCTGAGCGGCGATGGAGGCGGCGGCATGGATGACCATGCGCTGGAACAAAGAGCCGTCAATGATATCGATCATAATTCGGATATTTCCTTTCTGTCTGTCCCGGCATCACCCGATGACCATAGAATCCACGCACACGGTGACGCTGCGCACCTCGATGCCGGTCAGACGGTTGACATTGTACTTGACCTCACTTTGGATCGAGCGGCTGACCGCCATCAGGTTCACGCCGTTGTCCACAATGATATGCAGCTCGATGGAGATGCAGTCATCCTCGTGATAGGTGATCTTGACCCCCTTGGACATGGACTCCCTGCGCAACAGGTGGACCAGCCCGTCGGTCTTGGAGCGGAAGGCCATCCCCTTGACGCCATAGCAGCTGGTGGCCACCGCGCCGGTGATGTAGGTGAACACGTCGCCAGCCAGGCGGATGCGGCCCCTCTCGGTTTGGATCTTCATGGAACCCTTCCTTTCTGTGGGGTTTGTCACGCTCGTTCATGTGTCCCCTCATTGTATTCCATTTCACCGGAAAAAACAAGAGGGTTTTGCGCCGGGGCGCAGGCGGGAAATTTTCCGGAGCCCTTGTAATTTCCGCCGGAATCGTGTAAACTATACGTTGCATAGGAAAGCAAAAGGAGGATCCGACATGAAAGCTGCCCGCTGCATCCTGAAAGCCGCCGCGGTCATCGCCGTGCTGGGCGCCGCCGTCTGCGCGGTCGCGGCCTATTGGGACAAGATTGTGGACGCGTTCTATACCCTGGCGGATAAGGTGGAGGAGAAAAAGGCCAACTGTTTCTGCTCTTCCGAGTATGACGATTACGACGACGGCGCGCTTTAAAAACCTGGGGAAAGCCTTCCCGGCCAGACATCTGGCCTGGAAGGCTTTTTTGCGCGCTATCCCCCCGCCCGCTCCAGGGCGGCAGCTGCCGCCTGGGCCAAACTCGCCCGGTCCAGCGGCCGGTCCAGGAAGCGCTCCAGGGCCAGCACCGCCTGGTGTACCAGCATGGGCAGGCCGTTGCAGGCGGGCAGCCCCCGCCGTCTGGCCTGGGCCAGCAGCTCGGTTTCAGCGGGGTGGTAGACCAGGTCGAACACGCCGGCGTCCCGGCCCAGCGCGTCCAGAAAGGACAGGTCGTCAAACTGGCCGCAGCCGGCCATGCCCAGGTTGGTGGCGTTGACCACCAGTCCGGCCCCTGCGCCCAGGCGCTCCAAGGTGGCCGGGGAGAAGTCCGCGGGGACGATCCTGCTCCCCGGGTCGGCCTGGGCCAGGGCATGGGCCCGGTCCAGGGTGCGGTTGCACACAAAGACCTGCTCTGCCCCGGCGGCGGCCAGCGTCAGGGCCACCGCCTTGGCCGCCCCGCCCGCCCCCAGCACCATCACCTGGGCCCGGGGCCAAAGCCCGGCCTGCTCCAGAGC
The DNA here is from genome assembly GCA_944387065.1 of uncultured Oscillospiraceae bacterium. Lineage (GTDB taxonomy): Bacteria > Bacillota > Clostridia > Oscillospirales > Oscillospiraceae > Enterenecus. The sequence goes on along the minus strand of CALXDM010000008.1, from coordinate 39,717 downwards.
GGCCAGGCAGCCCTGGCCATCCGTGTTGTAGCCGATGAACCGACCGTCCCGCAGGCATACGGTGTTCACCGCGCCGATCCGGGCCGCGTCCTCGTCCAGCTGATCCATCAGGGGGATCAGGTCCTCCTTGTGGGGCATGGTGGCGTTGAAGCCCAGCACCGGGCGGGCCTTGGCCCAGGCCAGGTAGCCGGGCAGCCCGCCCCGGGGCACCACCTGGGGGGTGTAGGGGATGTCCAGCCCCAGCGCGGCCAGCATGGCCCCGTGGAGGAGGGGGGACTTGGAGTGCAGGACGGGGTCGCCGATGACCTGCAGCAGGGGGGCGCTCATGGCCGGGCCTCCAGGAAGTGGTCCATGGCCATGAGGTAGCCCTGGAAGCCGTGGCCGCAGAGCTGGCCCACGCAGGCCGGGGCGGTGACGGAGACGGCCCGGAAGGGCTCCCGCTGGTCGATGTGGCTGATGTGAACTTCGTAGGCGGGCACGTCCACCGCCTTGAGGGCATCCAGGATGGCGTAGCTGTAATGGGTGTAGGCCCCTGGATTGAGGATGATGGCGTCGTAGACGCCAGGGGCGGCCTGGATCTGGTCGATGAGGTCCCCCTCGTGATTGGACTGGACGCACACCGCGCTGGCCCCCCGGGCCTGGGCATGGCCGCGCACCAGGGCACACAGCGCGTCATAGCTTTGGTCCCCATAGATGCCCGGCTCCCGGCTGCCCAGCAGGTTGAGGTTGGGGCCGTTGAGCACGAGAAAGCGCATCCGATACCCCTCCACCAGCTGCAGCGCCTGCTCTGCCGTGGCCTGAGGGGAGGAGAAGTCGGAGACGGTCAGGTCTGCCGCCGCCTGGTAGGCGGGCAGCCGGCGGGCATAGGTGTCCAGGAAGGTCTGCCGCCCCCCCTGGGCCAGGGGACGGCTTTGCCGGTCCAGCCCGTCGTAGATCTCCTCGGCGGGACGCTGGAGAAAGACCAGCACCCCGCCCCGGCGCAGAGCGGCCACGTTGTCCGCCCGCAGCACTGTCCCCCCGCCGGCGGCGATCACCTGTCCCGGCCGGCCGGCCAGCTCCTGCACCGCCTGGTGCTCCAGGTCCCGGAAGGCGGCCTCGCCCTCCTGGGCGAAGATTTGGGGGATGGAGCGGCCGGAGGCCCGCTCCACCTCAGCGTCACAGTCGGCAAAAGGGCGGCCCAGCCGCTGGGCCAGCAGTTGGCCGCAGGTGCTCTTCCCGCTGCCCATCATGCCGATGAGGACAATGTTTTTGGATGGGTCCATGGACATGACCTCCCGGAGCCGCCGGCGTCCGGCGGCGGTTATCTGGACCTTATTATAGTGGCAAACGCCTTCTTCCGCAAGGGGAAGGGGGCAAAAACCGGCCCTTCATAATTCCCCGCTCCGTCGCATATAGATTGCCCAAGACGCCAAGAGCGGGGAGTTGTTGCCATGTGAAAGGGAACATAGAAGAGCGGGCCTGCCGGATGGCCCAGTACATCATCGAAAACAAGGCCACCGTGCGGGCCGCAGCCCGGGCGTTTGGGATCTCTAAGTCCACCGTACATAAAGATCTGGCCGAGCGCCTGCCTGCCTTTAACCGGCCCTTGTACCTGCAAGTGAAGGCGGTGCTGGAGGTGAACAAGGCCCAGCGGCACATCCGAGGCGGGATCGCCACCCGGAAGAAGTACAAAGGGGGGTAGCGCTCCGCGCCGGTGCTCCCTCTCCCCCGGCGGGGTGGGAGGGGAGGCCGGCGCGGAGCGCTTGTCCTGGGGGAAAATCAATGGTATAATGGCCTCACTCATCCAGACAGATCAGAGGAGGGCGTGCGGGATATGGCCATTCAGGACGAGTTCATCCGCTTCATGGTGCGCGCTGGCGTACTCACCTTTGGGGACTTCACCACCAAGTCCGGGCGAAGGACCCCCTATTTCATCAATACAGGCAACTATAAGACCGGGGCCCAGGTTGCCCAGCTGGGGGACTACTATGCCGCCTGCATCCAGGCCAATATGCCCCAGGGGATCACCGCCCTGTTTGGCCCGGCCTACAAGGGGATCCCCCTGGCGGTGAGCGCTGCGGCCGCCCTGTTTCGCCGGTACGGGCGGGACCTGCCCTACTGCTTCAACCGCAAGGAGGCCAAGGACCATGGCGAGGGGGGCTCCCTGGTGGGCTATCAGCCCCAGGACGGGGATGAGATCGCCATTGTGGAGGATGTGGTCACCGCCGGCACCGCCGTGCGGGAGAGCCTGGAGCTGTTCCGGCGGGTGGCTGACGTGCGGGTGCGGGCGCTGTTCGTGTCCGTGGATCGGATGGAGCGGGGGACCCGGTCGTGCACCACCCTGGACGAGCTGCGCCAGGACTACGGCATCCAGGTCTACCCCATCGTCACCATCCGGGAGATCATAGACTGCCTGCACAACAAGCCGGTGGACGGCAGGGTGTATCTCGACGACGGGCTGCGGGAGCGGATGGAGGCCTATCTGGAGACCTATGGAGCAGGGTAAGCAGGGGGGAGGGGGCGTCCACGCGGGGCACCGCCGGCGGGCCAAGGAGGAATTCCTGGCCCGGGGGCTGAACGGCCTGGCCGATCATCGGGTGCTGGAGCTGCTGCTGTTCTACGCCATCCCACGGGGAGACGTCAATCCACTGGCCCACGCGCTGGTGGAGCATTTTGGCGGCCTGACGGGGGTGCTCAACGCCACCTATGAGCAGCTCCGGGAGGTCAAGGGGATCGGGGAGAACGCCGCCTGCCTGCTGCGCCTGATCCCCGCGGTGGCCGCCCGGTACATGGAACTCAACGCGGACGTGTCCGGCCAGATGCTGACCAACTGGCAGTTTCAGGACCTGTTGCTGCCGTTGTTCCTGGGTGCGCGCAACGAGCTGGCCTACCTGGTTTGCATGGACGCCAAGAGCAAGCTCATCGCCTGCCGCCCCCTGGGAGAGGGGACCCTGGACCAGGTGGGGGTGGCCAAGCGCAAGGTGGTGGAAATCGCCTTGGCCTGTAACGCCAGCCGGGTGGCCCTGGCCCACAACCATGTGTCCGGCGTGGCGGTGTTCTCCTCGGCGGACGTGCGCACCACGCTGGAGCTGCGCCAGCTGCTGCGCCAGGTCCATGTGGAGCTGGTGGACCACTTCGTAGTGGCGGCGGGCGAGATGATCTCCATGGCCGCATCCGGCTACCTGAAGGGGAGATGACCCCAAAGCATGGGGAAGGGGCACCAAACAGCGTCGCAACAGAGACATACGTGCTGGGGCAGCCGGCTGCCCCAGCGCCCGGCGTGAGACAGAATTTACACCAAACACACAGGCGGAGACTCTCCCCCTGTGTGTTTTCTTTCCCGAAGATCTGGGGACAAATCGCCCTTGTGCCGGGGGCGGGCAGGTGGTATAATAAAGTTTCCCAGTATTCCGGGCGGCCCGGGCAGGGCCCTGGACGGGTGGGGATCGCCACATGGTTCAATGGTTCAGACAACGAGGGAGACAAGGGGGGAGCGGCATGGCAGAGTTTCAGGTGGTGTCCGAGTACACGCCCTCCGGCGATCAGCCGGAGGCCATCCAGGCCCTGGCCAATGGCATTGAGATGGGGCTGAGCGAGCAGACCCTGCTGGGGGTAACCGGCTCGGGCAAGACCTATACCATGGCCAAGGTGATTGAAAAGGTGCAGCGGCCCACCCTGGTGCTGGCCCACAACAAGACGCTGGCCGCCCAGCTGTGTGCGGAGTTCCGGGAATTCTTCCCCCACAACGCGGTGGAGTACTTTGTCTCCTACTACGATTACTACCAGCCCGAGGCCTATATCCCCCACACCGATACCTTCATTGAGAAGGACTCGTCCATCAACGAGGAGATCGACCGGCTGCGCCTGTCCGCTACCGCCTCCCTGCTGGAGCGGCGGGACGTGATCGTGGTGGCCTCCGTGTCCTGCATCTACGGGCTGGGCGAGCCGGAGGACTTCGCGGCCATGATGGTAGCGCTGCGGGTGGGCATGGTCATCAAGCGGGAGGAACTGCTCAAGCGGCTGGTGGCCATTCGATACGGGCGCAACGACGTGGCCTTTGAGCGCAACGCCTTCCGGGTCCGGGGGGACACGGTGGAGGTGTGGCCTGCCTATTGGAAAGACACCGCCATCCGGGTGGAGTTCTTCGGGGACGAGATCGACCGGCTCAGCGAGATCAACGTGGTCACCGGCACGCCCATCCGGCGGCTGAACAACATCCCCATCTGGCCGGCTACCCACTACGTCACCCCCAAGGAGAAGATGGACGCCGCCATCCAGGAGATCTACAAGGAGCTGGAGCAGCGGGTGGCCTACTTCAACAGCCAGGACAAGCTGGTGGAGGCCCAGCGTATCAAGCAGCGCACCATGTATGACGTTGAGATGATGCAGGAGCTGGGTTATTGCTCGGGCATCGAGAACTACTCCCGGGTGATCGAGGGCCGGCCGGTGGGCTCGCCACCCCACACCCTGCTGGACTACTTCCCCAAGGACTTTGTGCTGTTCATCGACGAGAGCCACGCCACCCTGCCCCAAGTGCGGGCCATGTACAACGGGGACCGGGCCAGAAAGACCTCTCTGGTGGAGTACGGCTTCCGCCTGCCCTGCGCCTTTGACAACCGGCCGCTGAAGTTTGACGAGTTCGAGGCCCGGCTCAACCAGGTCGTTTACGTCTCGGCTACCCCGGGGGAATATGAGCGCACCCGGTCGGGGCAGATTGTGGAGCAGGTGATCCGGCCCACCGGGCTGCTGGACCCCCGGGTGGAGGTGCGGCCGGTGGAGGGGCAGATCGACGATCTGATCGGGGAGATCCACCTGCGCATCGGGCGGGATGAACGGGTGCTGGTGACCACCCTGACCAAGAAGATGGCCGAGAGCCTCACCGACTATCTGAAGGGGGCGGGCATCCGGGTGCGGTATATGCACCACGACGTGGACACCATCGAGCGCATGGAGATCATCCGAGACCTGCGCCTGGGCAAGTTCGACGTGCTGGTGGGCATCAACCTGCTGCGGGAGGGGCTGGACCTGCCGGAGGTGTCCCTGGTGGCCATCCTGGACGCGGACAAGGAGGGATTCCTGCGCTCGGAGACCTCGCTGATCCAGACCATCGGCCGGGCGGCCCGGAACGCGGACGGCATGGTGATCCTGTATGCCGACGCCGTCACCCCCTCCATGGCCCGGGCCATGGAGGAGACCCAGCGCCGCCGAGACAAGCAGGATGCCTACAACCAGGCCCATGGCATCACCCCTCGCACGGTGAAGAAGTCGGTACGGGAGTTGATGGCCCTCACCCCGGAGGGGGAGGGCAGCCACGACACGGAGGGCCGCCAGCTGACCCGCCAGCAGCGTATGGAGCGCATTGCCAAGCTGGAAAAGGAGATGAAAGAGGCGGCCAAGATGCTGGAGTTCGAGCTGGCGGCCATGTTGCGGGACCAGATCATCCAGCTGCGAGGGGAGAAGAAGTGAGGCCGCCCCTTGCCCCGCGCGGCGGGGCCGCGCCGGGTGGCGGCCAAGATGCTGCCGAGCTGTCGGTGCCGCCGCGGGACAGGGCTGTCCAGCTGTGGAGGTAGAGATGGGGGGAAGACGAGGTATGTGGTTTGTATTCGCACTGCTTTCCGCCGTGTTTGCGGCGCTGACTTCCATCCTGGCCAAGATGGGCATGGAGGAGATCAACTCCAACCTGGCCACCGCCATTCGGACGGCGGTGGTGCTGGTGATGGCCTGGGGCATTGTGCTAATCACCGGCAAGGCGGGCGGGCTGGCCGACCTGTCCGGGCGCAGCTGGGCCTTTCTAATCCTGTCCGGCGTGGCCACCGGGCTGTCCTGGCTGTGCTACTACTACGCCTTGCAAAAGGGGGAGGCCAGCAAGGTGGTGCCCATTGACAAGTTCAGCGTGGTGATCTCCGTGGTGCTGGCCTTTCTGGTGCTTCATGAGAGGGTGGACGTCAAGACGGTGCTGGGCTGTGTGCTCATTACGGCAGGCACCTTTGTGATGATTTTGTGAGGGGATTCCATGGCCAAGCAGAAAGAGGAAAAAACCAACGTAATGAGAATACTGGAGCAAAAGGGGATCTCCTACACCCCCCACGCCTATCCCCATGACGGGGCGGAGGCCCCCGACGGAGTGACGGTGGCCCGGGCGCTGGGGCAGGACCCGGCGGCGGTGTTCAAGACGTTGGTGACCCGGGGCGCTTCAGGCGGGCACTATGTCTTTGACATCCCGGTGTCCGCCGCCCTGGATCTGAAAAAGGCGGCCCGGGCGGTGGGGGAGAAGTCGGTGGCCATGCTGCCCAGCCGGGAGTTGCTGCCCCTCACCGGCTACATCCACGGGGGATGTTCCCCCGTGGGGATGAAGAAGCGCTTCCCCACGGTGTTCCACCACAGCTGCTCCCAGCAGGACACCATCTGTGTGTCCGCGGGGAAGGTGGGCTTCCAGGTGGAGGTGCGGCCGGCCGACCTCATCGCCCTGGTGGGGGCGGCCACCGCCGACGTGACGGCGGAGGACTGAAAGCCTGCTGATGCCGGGAAAAGAGGGGCCCAACCGGCCCCAAATCAAAATACAAATTGTAATATATCAGAGGAATATTACTATGCAAGATCATATTTTCATCAAAGGCGCCCGGGAAAACAACTTGAAGGACATCGACGTGACCATCCCCCGGGACAAGCTGGTGGTGCTCACCGGGCTGTCCGGGTCGGGCAAGTCCTCCCTGGCCTTCGAGACCCTGTATGCTGAGGGGCAGCGGCGGTATGTGGAGTCCCTGTCCTCCTATGCCCGGATGTTTCTGGGCCAGATGGAGAAGCCGGACGTGGACTATATCGAGGGGTTGTCCCCCGCCATTTCCATCGACCAGAAGACCACCAGCAAGAACCCCCGCTCCACGGTGGGCACCGTCACCGAGATCTACGACTACCTGCGCCTGCTGTGGGCCCGGGTGGGCACCCCACACTGCCCCGAGTGCGGCAAGGAGATCCGACAGCAGACCATCGACCAGATCATTGACCAGGTGCTGGCCCTGCCCGAGGCCACCCGCATCCAGGTGCTGGCCCCGGTCGTCCGAGGGAAGAAGGGAGAGCACGCCAGAGTTTTTGAGGACGCCCGGAAGTCGGGCTATGTCCGCTGCCGGGTGGACGGCTCCCTGTACGAGCTGACCGAGGAGATCCGCCTGGATAAAAATCGGAAGCACTCCATCGAGATCGTGGTGGACCGGCTGGTCATCCGGGAGGACGCGGCCCGGCGGCTGACCGACTCGGTGGAGACCGCCTCCAACCTGTCCGGCGGCATCGTGCTGATCAACCTGGTGGAGGAGGACCGGGACATCCTGTTCTCTCAGAACTACGCCTGTGAGGACTGCGGGGTGTCCATCGAGGAACTCACCCCCCGGATGTTCTCCTTCAACAACCCCTACGGGGCCTGCCCAACCTGCACGGGGCTGGGCTCCCAGCTGAAGGTGGACCCGGAGCTCATCCTGCCCAACAAGTACCTGTCCATCCTGGACGGGGCTATCACCGCCTCGGGCTGGAACCACATCAAGTCCGACGGCATCTCCCGGATGTACTTTGAGGCCCTGGCCAAGAAGTACCGCTTTAAGCTCACCGATCCGGTGCAGAAGCTGTCCAAGCAGGTGATGGAGGTCATCCTCTACGGCACCAAGGGGGAGAAGCTGGAGATCCAGTATGACCAGCCTCGGGGGAAGGGGGTGCTCCACCAGCCTTTTGAGGGGATTGTGAACAACCTGGAGCGCCGCTATCGGGAGACCCAGTCGGACGCCATGAAGCGGGAGATTGAGGAGTGCATGAGCCAGTCTCCCTGCCCCACCTGCGGTGGGCGGCGGCTGAAGCGGGAGGCGCTGGCGGTGACGGTGGGTGGACTGTCCATCCACGAGCTGTGTGAAAAGCCGGTGACCCAGGCGCTGGACTTTTTGGACACGGTCAAGCTGAGCTCGGCCCAGATGCGCATCGCCGACCAGATCCTGAAGGAGATCCGGGAGCGGCTGGGCTTTCTGCGCTCGGTGGGGCTGCAATACCTCACCTTGAGCCGTCAGGCGGGCACCCTGTCCGGGGGGGAGAGCCAGCGCATCCGGCTGGCCACCCAGATCGGTTCCTCCCTCATGGGGGTGCTGTATATCCTGGACGAGCCGTCCATCGGCCTGCATCAGCGGGACAACGACCTGCTGCTGGGCACCCTGAAGCACCTGCGGGACCTGGGCAACACCTTGATTGTGGTGGAGCACGACGAGGACACCATGCGCGCGGCCGACTACATCGTGGACATCGGCCCCGGGGCGGGGGTTCACGGGGGCCAGGTGGTGGCCTGCGGGACGGCCCAGCAGGTTATGGACACCCCCGGCTCCGTCACCGGGGACTACCTGGCCGGGCGCCGAAAGGTGCCGGTGCCGCAGACGCGCCGGCCTGGCAACGGCCATCAGCTGGTCATCCGGGGGGCGGCGGAGAACAACCTGCGCCACATCGACGTGGCCTTCCCCCTGGGGGCCTTCATCGCGGTGACCGGAGTGTCCGGCTCGGGCAAGTCCTCCCTGGTCAACGAGATCTTGTACAAGCGGTTGGGGGCGGATCTGAACCGCACCAAGGCCCGCCCGGGCCGGCACGATGGGGTGGAGGGGGAGGAGTTCCTGGACAAGGTCATTGCCATCGACCAGTCCCCCATCGGGCGCACCCCCCGCTCCAACCCAGCCACCTACACGGGGCTGTTCAACGACATCCGGGAGCTGTTCGCCTCCACCCCCGACGCCAAGAGCCGGGGGTATGGCCCGGGGCGCTTCTCCTTCAACGTCCGGGGGGGGCGGTGCGAGGCCTGCTCCGGCGACGGGCTGCTGAAGATCGAGATGCACTTCCTGCCCGACATCTACGCCCCCTGCGAGGTGTGCAAGGGCAAGCGCTACAACCGGGAGACCCTGGAGGTGCGCTACAAGGGCAAGAACATCCACGAAGTGCTGGAGATGACGGTGGAGGAGGCCCTGCCCTTCTTTGAGAATCTGCCCCGGCTGCACAACAAGATCCAGACCCTGATGGATGTGGGCCTGGGCTATGTAAAGCTGGGCCAGCCCTCCACCACCCTGTCCGGTGGCGAGGCCCAGCGGGTGAAGCTGGCCACCGAGCTGTCCAAGCAGTCCACCGGCTCCACCATCTATATCCTGGACGAGCCCACCACCGGCCTGCACACCGCCGACGTGCATCAGCTGGTGGACGTGCTCCAGCGGTTCGTGGACAAGGGCAACACCGTGGTGGTCATCGAGCACAACCTGGATGTGATCAAGACCGCGGACCACATCATCGACCTGGGCCCCGAGGGCGGGGCTGGCGGCGGGCAGATCGTGTGCGCTGGCACCCCGGAGGAAGTGGCCGCCTGCCCGGAGAGCTATACCGGCCAGTACCTCAAGCGGATGCTGTGATTGGGGTGGGTTCGACCAGGGCCGGGAGCCCCGCTGGGTGACCAATTCCACGCCGAAGGCATAGAATGGGCCAGGAGGTGTGGAAACCATGGCGTTTTTGGAGGGTTTGCTCTCCCTGCTGGCCGCCTTCGGACTGGTCTGCCTGCTCTGGCTGGGGATGGGCTGGCTGCTGCTGCCCCTGCGCTGCCCTGCCCGGGTGGTGCTGGAGGGGCATGGGACGGGGGAGTACCTGGAGCAGGCGGTGCGCGCCCTGCTCTGGATGCGCCGGGCCGGGCTGTGGCGGGGGACGGTGGTCATCCGGGACGACGGCCTGGACGCCCAGGGCCGGCTGCTGGCCAGCACCCTGAGCCTGCGGGATGGGGTGCGCCTGGCGGGGGAGCCGGCCCGGGCGGGGCGGAGGGTGGAATAGCCCCCAGGCTCCGGCGGAACACTACATAGAAAAAAGCGGAAGCGGAGGGCGGTCCGGCGGCGGGGCAAGGGCCTCGCCGGGGCCGCGCCCCGGGGGACAGACGGACGGAGGGATGGGACGTGGACAAAACGCGGCAGTGGGCCGACCAGGCCCGGCAGGCGGTCCAGGAGCTGCTGGAGGTGGCTGCGCTGCCCAAGGGCGCGCTGCTGGTGGTGGGCTGCTCCTCCTCGGAGATCGTGGGCGGGCAGATCGGACAGGCCTCCAGCCTGGAGGCGGCCCAGGCGGTGTTTGACGGCATCTATCCCCTGTTGCAAGAGGGGGGGATCTGGCTGGCCGCCCAGTGCTGCGAGCACCTCAATCGGGCGCTGGTGGTGGAGCGGGACTGTGCCCGGCAGTATGGGTACGACCCGGTCTGGGTGGTGCCCAAGCCCAAGGCGGGGGGCAGCTTTGCCGCCACCGCCTGGCAAGCGTTCCACGCCCCGGTGGTGGTGGAGCGGGTGCGGGCCCACGGGGGGCTGGACATTGGAGGAACCCTCATCGGGATGCACCTGCGGGAGGTGGCGGTGCCGGTGCGGCTGAGTCTGTGCCGCATCGGACAGGCCTCCCTGCTGTGCGCCCGCACCCGGCCAAAGCTCATCGGGGGCAGCCGGGCAGCTTACGAATGAGACCCCGCCGCCCGTTGGGGCGGCCCGGCCCAGAAGAGTTCCCCGCGGGCGGCCTGGCGTCCCCGCGGCGGCCACAGGAGGATTGCGCTATGAAGTTTCACGATATGCCCTACCAACGCCCGGATCTGGAGCAGGTGAAAGTGCGGCTGAGCGATCAGACGGCCCGTCTGAAAGGGGCGGCCAGCTACGATGAGGCAAAGGCCGTATTCCTGGAGCGGGAGGGGGAGCAAAAGCATCTGCACACGGCCCAGACCCTGGCCCACATCCGCCACTCCATCGACACCCGGGACGCCTTCTATGACGGGGAGGTGAAGTTCTGGAACGCCGCTGAGCCCGAGCTGCAGCCCCACCAGCAGGCCTGGACCCGGGCCATGCTGGACTCCCCCTTCCGGCAGGACTTCGCCCGGGAGTACGGCGATCTGATGTTCGTCAACGCGGAGATCCAGATCAAGACCTTCGCCCCGCCTCTCATCCCCCTGCTCCAGGAGGAGAACGAGCTGACCCAGGCCTATGAGAAGTTGCTGGCCTCCGCCCAGATCCCCTTTGAGGACGGGGTGTACACCCTGTCCCAGCTCACCCCCTTCAAAAACGACCCGGACGATGCCCGCCGCCTGGCCGCATGGAAGGCGGAGGGGCAGTGGTACAAGGACCACCAGCCCGAGCTGGACCGCATCTATGACCAGCTGGTCCACCTGCGGGATGAGATGGGCCGCAAGCTGGGCTATGAGGGCTACACCACCCTGGGCTACTACCGCATGGGCCGCAACTGCTACACCCAGCAGGATGTGGAGCGCTTCCGGGACGCGGTGGTCAAGTACCTGGTGCCGGTGGCCGACGGCATCTACCGCCGACAGGCCCAGCGCCTGGGCAAGCAGTACCCCATGAGCTTTGCCGATAACGCCCTGGAGTTTCGCTCGGGCAACCCCCGGCCGGCGGGCGGCCCTGATGACATCCTGGCCCAGGGGCGGGCCTTCTATGACGCGCTCTCCCCGGAGACCAGTGCGTTCTTCCGCACCCTGCTGGAGAACGGACTGATGGACGTGCTGTCCACCCCGGGCAAGCAGTCTGGGGGATACTGCACCTCCATCCCCGACTACGGCGTGCCTTTCATCTTCGCCAACTTCAACGGCACTCAGCATGACGTGGAGGTGGTCACCCACGAGGCGGGCCACGCCTTTGCCGCCTGGGTCAACCGGGACCGGGTGCCCATGGAGTACACCTGGCCCAGTATGGAGGCCTGTGAGGTCCACTCCATGTCCATGGAGTTCTTCGCCGAGCCCTGGGCCGACGGCTTCTTTGGCCCGGATGCAAAAAAATTCCGGTACAGCCACCTGTCCGGCGCGCTGACCTTCATTCCCTATGGCGCCCTGGTGGACCATTTCCAGCACGAGGTGTACGCCAATCCGGACATGACCCCTGCCCAGCGCCACAGGGTGTGGAAGGAGCTTTTGGGGGTGTATATGCCCTGGATGCGCCTGGATGGGGACATCCCCTTCTACAGTCAGGGAGAGGGCTGGCAGCGCCAGCATCACATCTACTCCAGCCCCTTCTACTATATCGACTACTGCCTGGCCCAGACGGTGGCGCTCCAATTCTGGGCCCTGATCCAGCAGGATCCACAGGCGGCTTGGGCGCGCTACATGGCCTATACCCGCCAGGGTGGCAGCCGCACCTTCACCCAGCTGCTGGCCAATGCCGGGCTGGACAGCCCCTTTGACGAGGGCTGCCTGCGGGTGGTGTGCCAGGCGGCCCAGGATTGGCTGGACGGGGCCGACCTGTCCGGGATCCGCTGAGATGGCGGGGCAGCGGAAGGGCCGGGGCCGCCGGGCCCATCTGGACGACTTTGTCCCCACTGCCGATGGGGGCTACCGCTATGCTGGACAGACCCACCCTTACCGGGGGGGCCGACTGACCCGGCGGCAGGCCCTGGCCCGGCTGTGGGCCCTGGCGGCGGTGCAGGCCGGGGCGGTGGCGGCCGCCGGCTGTCTGCCCGCCCCCGGACTGGCAAACGCCCCCTATGTGATCCTGCCCTATGCGGGGTCGCTGCTCTCGGCGGTGGGGGTGCTCTGGTTGATGGGCCGGCTCACCGCCGGGGGCGACCCCCTGCCCGACTATGTGTACGCTGCCACGGTGGAGCGGTTTGGCGCCCGGGGGATGCTGGCCTTGGCCGGGCCCGCCGTGGCCGCCGGAGGGGAGGCGCTCTACCTGGCCCTGCATGGGCCGGGGCCAGGGCTGGCCGCCGCCATTGGCTTCCTGGCCTGCCAGGTGGTGGCCGCCGTTGCCGGGGGTGTTTGGCGGGCGGTGGGGCAAAATCTGCGCTGGTAAAAATCACAGAACGGCTCTTCTGAATTTTGTGCGATATTGCTGGAGCTTCAAATTGACATCCCGGGGCGAAACAGATACAATAGACAAAGAATCTGTCCCCTGTCATCTGAATGACGGACATTTGCCCGCTGGGGACAGACAGTGGGAAAGGGCCCTTTTCCACCGGCTTGTGTCCCACAAGCCATTTCATCTTGAACTCCGGGCCATCGGCCCGTTGGGTTCCAAGCATATGCAAGGAGGATATGACGCAAATGAGAAAGGCAAGAAAACTGCTTGCGCTGCCGCTTGCCCTGGCCATGAGCCTGAGCCTGCTGGCCGGCTGCAACAACAGCGGGACCGACACCAGCGGTGACCCGGCCAATAGCGGCCAGGGCAACGCCAACGAGACCACCCCTCTGGTGGTGGCCATCGAGCAGGGGCTGGAGGGGCGCTTCTCCCCCTTCTTCTACCTGGCCGCCGCGGACGAGGAGGTGGTCATGATGAGCCAGCTGTTCCTGCTCACGGTGGACCGGGCGGGCGAGCCTGTGCTCAATGCCATCGAGGGCGAGACCCGGGAGTACAACGGTACCGACTACACCTACTATGGCCCCGCCAACATCGCGGTGACCGAGAACGAGGATGGCAGCGTCTACTACGATGTCACCATGCGGGATGACATCTATTTCTCCGATGGGGAGAACGCCACCATTGACGACGTGATCTTCGGGATGTATGTCTACCTGGATCCCACCTATGACGGCAACGCCACCCTGTTTTCCCGGCCCATCCAGGGGGTGGAGGAGTACCGCTCCGGCATCACCCCGCTGTATCAGCTCATTGCCAACGCCGGCCGGGACAACACCGACTTCACCAACTGGACCCAGGAGCAGCAGACCCAGTTCTGGTCTGAGGTGGACGCGGTGATTGAGCCCTGGACCCAGGAGATCGTGGACTATGTCATCAACAACGGCCTGGTGCCCGAAGGGGCCTCTGTGGCCGAGGCGGCCGCCGCCTGGAACTTCCCCGACCTGGCGCAGGACGCCACCCTCACAGATTTCTTCAATGCCATCCTCGCTGCCTACCCCACCTTTGTGGAGGCGGTGCAGACGGAGAGCGCCGGGTCCAACTTCTTCTCCCTGATGGAGAGCTATGAGGACCAGTGGAGCCTGGGTGTGGAGACCGGCGAGTCCGCCCCCAATATCTCCGGTATCCAGAAGACCGGCGAGTACTCCATGCGGGTGGTGACCACCGAGGTGGACGCCACCATGATCTACCAGCTGTCCCTGCCCATCGCCCCCCTGCACTACTATGGCGATGAGGCCCTGTACGACTACGAGAACAATATGTTCGGCTTTGAGAAGGGCGACCTGTCCATCATCCGGGAAAAGACCACCGATCCCATGGGGGCCGGCCCCTATGTGTTTGACAGCTATGCCAACGGCCAAGTGGTCTTCACCGCCTATGAGGACTACTACCTGGGCGCGCCCAAGATCAAGAACTTCATCTATCAGGAGACCTCGGAGGCGGACATGGTCACCGGGCTGCAGAGCGGCACCCTGGACATCGCCGACCCCAGCTACTCCAACCAGGTTGCCGACCAGGTGACCCAGATCAACGGCAGCGAGGAGCTGGACGGCTCGGTCATCACCACCCGGTTGTATGACTACCTGGGCTACGGCTATATCGGCATCAACCCCGAGCGGGTGCGAGTGGGCGACGACTCGGCTTCCGACGCCTCCAGGAACCTGCGCAAGGCGCTGGCCACCATCATCTCTGTCTACCGGGATGAGGGCATCAACTCCTACTATGAGGAGACGGCCTCCGTCATCAATTACCCCATCTCCAGCACTTCCTGGGCCGCGCCGGTTACCACCGACGACGGTTATCAGGTGGCCTACTCTGTGGACGTGGATGGCAATCCGATCTACACCGCCGAGATGAGCGCTCAGGAGCGCTATGAGGCCGCCCAGCAGGCTGCCCTGGGCTATCTGGAAGCCGCTGGTTTCACCGTGGAGGGCGGCGTGGTCACCGCTGCGCCCGAGGGGGCTAAGCTGAACTACCAGGTGAACATTGGCGGCGGCGGGAATGGCGACCACCCCACCTATATGATCCTGACCAATGCGGCCAACGCGCTGCAGGAGATCGGCATCACGCTGAACATCAACGACATCGCCAACGCCAGCGAGCTGTACTCCACCTATCAGACCGGGTCTGCCGAGCTGTGGTGTGCCGCTTGGCAGGCCACCCCCGATCCTGATATGTATCAGCTCTATCACACCAACGGCACCACCAATTACTACCGGATCTCTGATCCCGAGCTGGACGCCCTCATCGAGGATGGCCGGACCAACACCAATCAGACCTACCGCAAGGAGATCTATAAGACGGCCATGGAGATCATCATGGACTGGGCGGTGGAGATCCCCGTCTACCAGCGCTCGGAGGCCTACCTGATCGCCAGCCAGGTGGTGGACGTGTCCACCCTGCCCACCGATCTGACCCCCTACTGGGGCCCCTTGGCGGAGATCCACACGCTGTCCCTGGTGACGCAGTAAGCCCGCGAGAAACAGCCGGTCATATACCGACGCGCAGGCTTTCCTGGGGGTTCCCCGGCCGCCCGCTCTGGGCTGGCCGGGGAACCCTGTCTGGACCCGCTGTGCAGCAAGCAGCCGCTCCCGTGGTCGGGGGCAGCTGCTTGGTGTACAGCCGGGCCACCGCGCACGGGCGGTCAAAGGGACTGGGGTCCCGGTTTGATTTGGAGGGATTCGATTTGAGCAAATTCATCATCAAGCGCCTGCTGATCTCGGTGCTGATTCTGTTTTGCGTGACGTTTATCATCTACGCCCTGCTGCGCTGCCTGCCCAGTTCCTTCGTGGAGCAGCGGGCCATGCAGCTTGCCGCCGCTCCGGGCTCCAAACCCTATGAGGAGTGGGTGGCGCAGCTCAACGCCCAATATGGGCTGGATATGCCCTTCCTGCCGGGCTACTTTGTGCAGCTGGGCAACCTGCTCACCGGCAACTTCGGCGACAGCTGGCGCTGGACGGTGCCGGTGATGGACAAGTTCGTGGAGGTCATCCCCATCTCCTTCATCATGGGGGCCATCTCCCTGATCTTGCAGCTGGTCATCGCCATTCCCCTGGGGGTGATCGCGGCCACCCGGCAGTATTCCAAGGCGGATTACGCCATCACCGCCGGAGCCCTGGTGGGTATCTCCCTGCCTACGTTCTTCTTTGCCACGCTGCTCAAGCTGGTCTTTGCGGTGCAGCTGGGCTGGTTTGACGTGTCCGGCATGGTGGGGCGCAACCACGCCCTGCTGGACAGCTGGGGGCAGTTTTGGGACATCGCCCACCACTTGGTGCTGCCCATCATCACCCTGGTCATCGTCTCGGTGGGTTCGCTGATGCGTTACACCCGGGCCAATATGCTGGAGGTGCTCAACTCCGACTATATCCGCACCGCCCGAGCCAAGGGGCTGAGCGAGCGCAGGGTGATCTATCACCATGCCTTCCGCAACACCCTGATCCCCCTGGTGACCATTGTGGGTGGCTCCCTGCCGGGGTTGTTCTCCGGCGCTCTGATCACCGAGACCCTGTTTGCCATCAATGGGATCGGCTATATTTCCTTCCAGTCCATGACGGCGGGGGATATCCCCTTCTCCATGTTCTACATGACCTTCCTGGCTGTCCTGACCTTGTTGGGCAACCTAATCTCGGACATTCTGTACGCGGTGGTGGATCCCCGTGTGCGCATCGCGTGAGGAAAGGGGAAGCTGGATATGAGCGATAAGTTGGACGCCCGCCGGGATCAGGCGGCCCGAGACGGCCAGGCCATGGCCCTGGATGACGAGCGCCGGGTCAAGGTGCTCTCCCCCGGCGCGCTGGTGGCCAAGCGGTTTTTCCGCAACCGCCTGGCGGTGCTGGGCCTGATCATGCTGGCAGCCATGTTCCTGTTTTCCTTTGTGGGCGGCCTTGTGATCCCCTATGGGCAGGCCGAGGTGTTTTACACCTATAACCTGCAATCCCAGGAGTACGTCTCGGCCACCCAGAACGATGAGTTCCGCTATGCCGCGGCCGACGGCCAGGAGTTTGGCGGGTCGCTGCGGGCCCAGTTCCTGCTGGCCCAGGCCACCGGGCAGGAGAGCTTTGAGTACCGGGGGAGCAGCTACCGCCTGGTGGAGGAGGGGGCGGACTTCTACAGCGTGTACCAGGGGGAGACCCTGATCGGCATCGCCTTTCAGGATGTCGTCAACGCTGCCCCCGGTGGCCAGGAGCTGAGCTTCACCATGCAGCGCGCCGCTCTGAGGGCCTATACCAACGGGGAGGACGCCTTCACCGCCGATGGGGTGGCATATGCCCTGGACGAGGGGGGCAACATCCTGCTGGACGGGGCGGAGATTGGCTATATCAGCCGCTTTGTGGTCCAGGCCCGGGAGAATGGGGTGGCCATCCCCTCCGACTTCCGGGAGCAGCTCCAGGAGGCGCTGGAAAACGGCCTGACCCAGTTTACCTACACCGGCGCGGACGGGGTGGAGCATCTCTATGAGACCCAGTACAACGCCAGTACCCAGGTCTGGGCGGTCATGCAGGAGACGCAGACCTACGTTTACGACACCTACGCCAGCCCCTCCCTGGCCCATCCCTTGGGCACGGACGGCAACGGCATGGATATGCTCACCCGACTGATGTACGGCGGGCGGGTGTCCCTGCTGGTGGGCTTTGTGGTGGTGCTCATCGAGCTGGTCATCGGCGTCATCCTGGGCGGGGTGTCGGGCTACTTCGGCAAGTGGGTGGACAACGTGATCATGCGGGTGGTGGACGTGTTTTACTGCATCCCCTCCATGCCGCTGATGATCATCCTGGGGGCGGCCATGGACTCGATGCAGGTGGATAACACCACGCGGCTGCTGGCCCTGATGCTGGTGCTGGGCCTGCTGGGGTGGCCAAGCATTGCCCGGCTGGTGCGGGGGCAGATCCTCTCCCTGCGGGAGCAGGAGTTCATGACCGCCGCCGAGGCCTGTGGCATCAGCGTACCCCGCAGGATCTTCCGCCACCTGATCCCCAACGTCATCCCCCAGCTCATCGTCACCTGCACCATGGGGTTGGGCTCGGTCATCATCATGGAGGCCACCCTGTCCTTCCTGGGCCTGGGCGTCAAGTTCCCCTACGCCTCTTGGGGCTCCATCATCAGCGCGGTCAACGACGCCCATGTGATGACCAGCTACTGGTTCATCTGGATTCCCGCCGGCGTTTGCCTGCTCATCGCGGTGCTGGGGTTCAACTTCGTGGGAGACGGGCTGCGGGACGCCTTTGATCCCAAGATGAAGCGGTAAGGAGGCAACGGGCATATGGCAAAAAAACACGCGGAAGGCTATCTCTCCGCCAAGGAGGCCCGGCGCATCTCGCGGGAGAACCGCCGGATCACCAACGCCTTTGAGAAGCGGCGCAAGCGCAGAAATGTGTCCGAGGCGGAGTACCTGACCCGGATGCGCGACTCCAACAACGCCGTGGAGTTTGACAACCTGCACACCTATTTCTTCACCGACGCGGGCACCGTCAAGAGCGTGGACGGGGTGAGCTTTGACATCCCCATCGGCAAGACCGTGGGGGTGGTGGGGGAGTCCGGCTGCGGCAAATCGGTGACCAGCCTGTCCCTGATGCAACTGCTCCAGCGGCCCCAAGGCCAGATCGTGGAGGGGGAGATCCGCCTGAACCTGGGGAACAAGGCCTACGACGTGGTCAAGGTGCCAAACGAGCGGATGCAGGGCATCCGGGGCAACGTGGTGTCCATGATCTTCCAGGAGCCCATGACCAGCCTGAATCCGGTCTTTCGGATCGGGGATCAGGTGGACGAGGTGATCGCCCTTCACGATGGGGAGGGCAAGAGCCGGCAGGACGTGAAGCAGCGCACCATCGAGCTGCTGGAGATGGTGGGCATCGCCAACAGCGAGGGGGTCTACCGGATGTACCCTCATGAGCTGTCCGGGGGGATGCGCCAGCGCGTCGTCATCGCCATGGCGCTGGCCTGCAACCCCAGGCTGATCATCGCGGACGAGCCCACCACCGCCCTGGACGTGACCATCCAGGCCCAGGTGCTGGACCTGCTGCGCAGCCTGAAAAACCGGATCAACTCCTCCATCCTGTTCATCACCCATGACCTGGGGGTTATCGCGGAGATAGCCGACTATGTGGTGGTCATGTACGCCGGGCGGGTGGTGGAGAAGGGGACTGTGGAGGAGATCTTCGCCAACCCCAGCCACCCCTATACCATTGGGCTGATGGCCTCCAAGCCGGTGGTGGGCAAAAAGGTGGACAAGCTCTACTCCATCCCGGGCAAGGTGCCAAACCCGGTCAATATGCCAAACTATTGCTATTTCAAGGACCGGTGTGAGCGGTGCGTGGAGACCTGCCAGGGGGAATATCCCCCCGAGGCGCGCCTGTCCCCCACCCACACGGTCAGCTGCTATCTCTATCGCGACGGAAAGGGGGAGAGCGAGGATGCCGGAGCGGAAAACTGACAGGCCGGCCGGGGCCCGGGGCCCCGCTGAGGACGGCGGCTTTACCCCGGTGGAGTATGACCCCCAATATATCCTCATGGTCAACCAGCTGAAGAAATACTTTCCCATCAAGGGGGGCATGGTGTCCAAAACCGTGGGCCAGGTCAAGGCGGTGGACGGGGTCACCTTTAACCTGAAGCGGGGCACCACCATGGGGCTGGTAGGGGAGTCGGGCTGCGGCAAGACCACCACCGGCCGGGCCATCCTGCGCCTGTCTGGGGAGAAGACTGGGGGCCAGGTGCTCTTCAATGGCCAGGAGGTCTACGACCTGTCCCCCAAGCAGCTGCGTGCCCTGCGCACCAAGATGCAGATCATCTTCCAGGACCCCTTTTCCTCCCTGCCCCCCCGCCTTCCCGTGGGGGAGATCATCGGCGAGGCGGTGCGGGAGCACCACCTGGTGCCCAAGGAGCAGTTCAACGACTATGTCGACCAGGTGATGGACAACTGCGGCCTCCAGCCCTTTCACAAGGACCGCTATCCCCACGAGTTTTCCGGTGGCCAGCGCCAGCGCATCTGCATCGCCCGGGCGCTGGCCCTCAACCCCGAGTTCGTGGTGTGCGACGAGCCGGTGTCCGCCCTGGACGTGTCCATCCAGGCGCAGATCATCAACCTGCTCAAGCAGCTGCAGGAGAAGTACAAGCTGACCTATCTGTTCATTTCCCACGACCTGTCGGTGGTGGAGCATATCTCGGACAGCGTGGGGGTGATGTACCTGGGCAACCTGGTGGAGTACGGGAGCACCCAGGACATTTTCCGCAATCCCATGCACCCCTATACCAAGGCCCTGTTCTCCGCCATCCCAGTGCCCGATCCCACAGTGCGCATGGAGCGGATCGTGCTGGAGGGCTCCATACCCTCTCCGGCCAACCCGCCCTCCGGGTGCAAGTTCCACACCCGTTGCCCCCATTGCACCCAGCGGTGCGTGGAGGAGGAGCCGATTCAGCGGGAGGTGGAGCCGGGCCACTATGTGGTCTGCCACCTGTACGATCCGTGATGGCCAGGAAACGGAAGGTCTACGACGATGACGACGGGCGCACCGTCGCGGACATGAGCGGGGTCTTTCCCCAGCGGATGTGGATGCCCGGTCCGCCTCCCGGGCCGCGGGCCGGCCAGGGGACGGAGGGGCCTGGGAAGGCGGACAGGGATGCCATGACCGGGCGGGAGCGCCGCTGGTATGTGCTGGGGGCGCTGAAGGCGGCGCTGCTCATCGCGGCCGTCTTCCTGGCGGCCTTTGGCCTGTTCATCGCGCTGCTCATCGTCCTGTGGCGGTGAGGGCGACCCGGCTGAGTCTCCAACCTTTTGATGTCACTGTGCCCCGGCCTCAGTGCCGGGATAAAGGAAACGCGCGCCGCCCTGCCGGGCGGCGCGCGTCTTGCTATGTGGCCGGGAGGACAGCGGGAGGATCAGTCCACCTCCCAGCTCCGGATGGCCCCGGAGTAACCGTCAATGGTGAACTCGTACTCCATGCCATTATAGAAGATGGTGCCCTCATACTCCAGGCGGCCGTCATCCCGGTCCACCTCAAACTCCACGATGTTGCTGGCGGTGGCGCCAGGCACCCGCGCCAGGGCGATCTGCCGGGCCTGGTCGGCGGAGATGGCGGTGGCCCCGGTGTTGGGGGGCGTATAGTACTCCGCGTCATAGTCATAGGAGAGCACCGTACCGGTGGACGCGTCAATCTCATAGTCGTACTCGGTGTAGTTGGAAGTGCTGTAAAACTCCACGTCGTACACCTGGCGGCCGTTCTCCCAGTCCAGCTGGCTGCGCAGGAAGGTGACCTGGCCGGCGCTGAGGCCCGCGTGGTTCAAAGCGATCTGCCGGGCCTGATCGGCGGTGATGCCGGTGCCGGTGGAGCCAGAGTTGGAACCGGAGTTGGAGCCAGAGTTGGAACCGGAACTGGAGCCGGCATTGGTGTTGGTGTTGGCGCTTTGGGCGGTGTTGGGAGATGTGCTGGGCACAACAGCGCCGGAGCCGCTGTCGCCGGCCTGGCTGGGCGTGGGGTCCATGCTGGCGGAGGGGTCCGGGCTGGCGCTGACCTGGGCGCCGGCCTGGCTGGTGATGATGACGCCGGTGACCGCGTCAATGGCGTAGGAGTAGCTCTGGCCGTTAGCGGTGAAGTCTATGGCATAGAAATCGGTGCCGTTTTGCCGGTCCAGCCCAGTGGTGGAGAAAGCGGCGGCCGCTTCAGGTACGCCGGCGGCACTCAGGGCGATGGCCTTGGCCGCGTCCAGGCCGATATATTCCGCCTGGCTGCTGGGCTGGGAGCAGCCGGCCAAGAGGGTCAGCGCAGCGGCGGCGCACAGGGCTGCGATGGATCTGCGTGTCAGCTTCATGGAAAGGGCTCCTTTCTTTGGGGGTGGCCCCATGTTACCAGGGTAACATGAGGCCAGGATGAAACGGATGGGAAAACGGCTGGGCAGAGGGCTCAGCTGGGCTGGGACAGGGGCAGATGGAGGGTGAAGGTGCTGCCCAGGTCAGGGATGCTCTCCAAGCTCATGGTGCCCCCGTGGGCCTGGGCAATTTTTTGGACCATGGACAGGCCCAAGCCGGCTCCGCCCTTCTCACCGGTGCGGGCGGCGTCCACCTGGTAGAAGCGCTGCCACACCTTTTCCTGCTGGTCCTTGGGGATGCCGATCCCGTCATCCCGGACGGTGAGCAGGATCTCCCCAGCTTCCTGACGCAGGGAAACCCAGACATGCCCCCCCTCTTTGCCGTACTTAAAGCCGTTGTCGATGAGGTTTTGCAGCAGCCGGGTGAGCAGGGCCGGATCCGCCCGGGCGGTGACGCCCGGCTCCACCTGGGCCAATAGCCGGTCCTGGGGATAGGGCTGGTCCTGGCAGACCTCCTGAACCAGCCTGGACAGATCCACCTTCTCCTGGTGGGCGATGTGGGTGCCCTGGTCCAGGCGGGTGATGGACAGCAGCTGGCCGATGAGGGCGGTCATCCGGTCGGCCTGGCGGTGGATCATGGCCAGGGTCTCCCGCTGCTCCTCGGGGCTTTCGCCGTACCGCTGGGCATACTCGCAGGCGCTCTTGATGACGGCCACGGGGGTGCGCAGCTCGTGGGATGCGTCGGCAGTGAACTGCTGCTCGGCGTCAAAGGAGCGCTCCAGGCGGGCAAACATCTGGTTGAAGGTGCGGGCCAGGCGGGTAAACTCGTTGTTGCCCGGCGGGATGTCCACCCGGCGGGACAGGTCGGAGGCCTCGCTGATGGCCGCCGCGGTGGAGGTGATCTGATCCAGGGGATGGAAGGCTCGGTGGGCGATGAAATAGCCCCCCAGGGCGGCCAGCACGATCAGCAGCGGCATGATGATCAGGGCGATGAGCATGAGGTTGGTAAGCAGCTGGGGGTTTTCCGGGGCCTCCAGGATGCCCCGCAGCCACACGCCGCTCTCCCAGCTCAGCGGCACCCAGAAGTCCAGCACATAGTACTGGTTGGCCCCCACGCTCACCGGGCGGGTCAGGCCGTTTTGGAAGGGCTCGCTGGCGGTGAAGGACACGGGCACCTGGCCGGCCAGCAAAGACTCGTTCTGGCTGTATACCAGGATGTAGACGCCATTGTCGGAAAACACGAAGTCCTCCCCCAGCTGCAGGCTGCCGTCCACCATGTCCACCTGGGTGAGGTTGGCCCGCACCGCCTGGTCCAGCTGGTCCATGGCCGTCTGGGTGGACACCGAGCCGCTGACCAGCACCAGAAAGCTCAGCATGAGCCCGGCCATCAGCACCATGAGCAGCACATACCAGATGGTGATCTTGACCTTGACGCTCAGCCCCTTCACCGGGGGCCTCCCTGGCTGGAGGGCTCCCGGATGACCCAGCCGATTCCCCGGATGGTGTGGATGAGCTTTTGCGGCCGCCCCTCGTCAATTTTTTTGCGCAGCCGGCTCATGTAACCGTCCACATTGTTGGAGCTGCCCGAGTACTCATAGTTCCAGATGCGGTCCTCGATCTGCTCCCGGGAGAGCACCTTCTCCTTGTTGCGCAGCAAATACTCCAGGATGGAGAACTCCTTGGGCAGCAGGGGAACTTCCTGGCCGCTCCGGGTCACCTTGCGCTGTCCCACGTCCATGACCAGGTCGCCCGCGGTGAAGCGGTTGGTCCGGTTGCCCGTGTGCTTGCGGGTCATGGCCCGGATGCGGGCCAACAGCTCGTCAAAGTCGAAGGGCTTGACCAGGTAGTCGTCCGCCCCCAGGTCCAGCCCCTTTACCCGGTCGGAGACGCTGTCCCGGGCGGTGAGGAACAGCACAGGGGTGTCCATCCCCTGCTCCCGCAGCTCTTTGACCAGGGTATAGCCGTCCTTTTTGGGCATCATCACATCCAGCAGGATGCCGTCGTACTCCGCACCCAGCAGGTGCAGCTGGGCATCTTCCCCGTCGTAGCAGCCGTCCACGGTGTAGCCGGCTTTCTTCAAGGCTTTCTGGAGTAGAAGGTTTAGATCCTTTTCGTCCTCCACCACTAAAATACGCACAGGATTCGCCTCCGGGTTCCAAGGATGGCCGGCCCCGGTCGCGGCGGGGCGGGAGATGACAGATGGGATCAGATTCTATTCTACACAAAATGCCCTCGTTTGGCAATGCCGTTTTGCACATGGGACGGAGCTTACAGCAGGGCCGCGCCCCATCCGGCCAACACAGCGCCCAAGCACACCACCACGGCGGGAACCAGGTAGGCGGAGACCCGGCCCAGCACCTGCTCCAACCTCCAAAAAATAAAAAGCCCGCGTTACACCAGTAACGCGGGCCTACTACACAAGCAAAACGCCCCGGCGGGCGGCAGGATGCAGTTGTGGGGGCGTTCATTCCCCTTTGGGCAGGGCCAGCTCCTTGGCCTGCTTTCCGGACAGGTGGTGCAGCTCCATCTCCAGCATACAAAGGGCGCTCCACTCGGCCTGGATGGCCTGCTGGCGGTGCTGGGGGCTGTCCTGGGGGGCGTAGCGGATGGCCAGCTGCTCAATGGCGGCGCGCTGTTGCCCCTCGTCTTCCAGCACCCGCACCACCCCAAAGGCGATGACGCTGCGGAAATAGGTGGTGTACTCCAGAGGCACCACCTGGTCCTGGTCGATAACGCAGAAGCTGGCCTTGGGGCTGCGGGCGATGGCGTCCAGCTTGTGCCCGGCCTTGGCGCAATGGAAGTAGAGCTTGCCGTTGTGGTAGACGTAGCTGAGGGGGACGGGGGATAGCCGTCATCCCCAGCCAGGGCCAGCACGCCGGAGGTGCCCCGGCGCAGCACAGCCTCACACGCCTCATGGGACAGGGCCTGGCGATGGCGGCGCATCGGTCGGAACATGGCAATCCCTCCCGTATCAATCGGATGGCCCCCGCCTGGCGGGCGGCTCATCCACAGGATAGCACAGCCCTGGGGAAACGTCAAGGCAGGGGGAAGAGCAGGGCAAAGGGCAGCCGCTTCCACATGGGTAGGCCCTGCCGAACCCGAAGGATCTCCTGGCCCAGCTCGGCCAGCATCTGGCCCCGTTCCTCCGGGGTGAGAATGTGCTGGCTGAACCGGGCCTTGCCGGCCAGCTCCCGGGCCATGGGGCCGGCTTGACCGCCCCACCGCTCCAGCTGTTGGAACCAGACCCAGGCGGCCAGCACGGCGGCGTTGGCGTCCGGGCGGCGCTCCAGCCGCCGCCAGCCCAGCCGCCGCAGCCCCCACAGTACCCAGGGGGCGGCCAGCACAGCCAGCAGGGGGATGGCCCAGGCCAGCCAGATCGGGGTGCCGGCTTCTGTTTCCGCCTGCTCGCCGGGAGTCTGCTGAGGGGGGAGAGTTGCGTCGGGCTCCAGGGTTGACTCCGGGTCGCGGGAGGGAGTGGTGGATGGAGCGGGAGTGGGGGTGGGTGTGGCAGAGGGCTGGGGCTCCGGATCCTCCTGGCTGGGGACGGAGGGGGTGACCTCCACCGGGTACCACCCGTAGCCCTCCAGATAGATCTCCACCCAGGCGTGGGCGTTGGAGTCCAGCACCTGGGCCTGGCCGGAGCCGGGGATATTCACCGCGTAGCCGCTGACGTACCGGGCGGGGATCCCCTCCAGGCGCAGCAACAGGGCGGCGGCGCTGGCGAAGTGGACGCAGTAGCCCCGGCCGCTCTCCCCCAGGAAGTGGGATACGAAGTCTTCCCCTTCTGGGACGGCGGGGGCGCCCAGGTCGTACTGGGCGTTCCGGGCCAGCAGCTGGGCGATCTGGGCGGCGGTGTCGAGCTGCCAGGCGTAGGGGCCTGTGGCCCCACCGGCGGGCTGTACGCCGCTGTCCGCCAGCTCCCACTGGGCCTGCTGATACCAGGCGTGCAGGAAGGCGGAAGCCTGCTGGGGAACCTCCAGGTAGCGGGAAAGGCCGCCCTCCAGGACGGCGCTGTCCAGTTCCCCTTCCGGGATGGGCTCCCCTTTCAGGGGAAGGTAGGACACGCTGTACGCCGCTACGGCTTCTGGCAGGGCCAGGGCGGCGGCGGGGGCGGTGGAGACGTCCTGGACCTGCACCGTTCGATAGGGGAGGTAGGCCAGGGTGCTGGAGCCGGACAGGGACTGAATGCGGGCGGCGGACAGGCCTTGGGCCGCTCCGTCAAGGGCCTGGGCCGCCTGACCGGACAGGGTGTGGATCTGCAATCCCGTCCAGGCCGACCCGGTGTAGTCGGAGTAGACCAGGCCCCGCAGGTACATGGGACCGGCGTGGGTGGCCTCCACCTGGAGTACCGCCCGGCCGGTGTACCGCCGCGGTCCGGCGGCGGACAGGTCCACCTCGGGTTCTGCCAGGGCTTCTGTCCCACCGTTTGGAGTGTCAGAGAAGCCGCCCTCCAGGGGGCTGCCTGAAGCGAACCAGTCCAGGGCCAGCAACTCATCCCGGGCTGCCGTGGCCCAGGTGGGCTGGACATAGTCCTGACGGGGGAAGGCCAGAGACACTCCCAGGATCAGGGTTAGGCTGGCGGGCAGAGCCAGCAGGGTCACCCGGGCCCCGGCCTCCCGTCCGGCCCGGGCGGACAGGCTGGCCAGCAGCAGGGCGGCCCAGCAGGCACACACCGCCATCAGGGCGGGCCAGTCCAGCTCCACCTCGGCCAGAAAGGCGGGGATCAGCCAGGGCAGGGTGAGGGCAAAGACGGGCCAAAAGCGGCGCAGCCGGACCACCGCCCAGGCCAGGGCCAGGGCATACAGCGCCGTCGCCGCGGCCAGCAGGGACTGGATGGCCTGCTGCCGTAGGGTAGGGGAGAGCAGGGCGTCCCAGACGAAGTAGCCGGGGAAGCCGGTGGCGTCGGTGAACAGGATGGACAGGGTTTCCCACAGGGCCAGGGCACCCCAGGACAGCAGGAGCCGATGGTAGTAGAGCAGCCCTCCTGCCGCTGCCAGCAGCACCCCCGCCGCCAGCCAGCGAAACCGGGGCAGCGACCATACCGCCGTGGCCGTCAATCCGGCCCCCACACATACACCCAGGGCGGGCAGCAGGGGGATGGGCAGCAGCCCGCCCGTGGGGGCAAAGGAGACGGCCAGGAGATCGTAGTAGAAGGGCTGCAGATAGGTGGTCAGGCAGAACCGGGCCAGAGCGGCCAGCAGCACCGTCACCAGCAAAGCGTCGGCCAGCACAGCCAGGCCCCAGCGGCTCTGCCGGCGGGGAGAAAAGGGCTGGGTCATGGCGCATCCTCCTCTCCGGCGGTGATGTGCAGGCGGGATAGCCCGGGGCTGTGGGGCAGCGGGGCGGAGGGCTGGGGCCGGGCCGCCGGGGCGGGCTGGGAGAGGATGCGGGCCATGCAGGACAGCAACTGGCCCTGGCCGTCCACAACCTCCCGCCGGGGCTGCCCGTCCGGGGCGGTCCAGCAGATCTCATGGGCCAGTCCCCGCCCCGCCAGGAAGCGGGAGGCGGTCCACAGCCGGGCCAGCACCCGGTCCAGCCGCGCCGGTGGGCCGAACAGATCGAAGGACAGGGCTACCTGGGGCCGGCCGCACAGGGCCCGCTCCCGCACCACCAGCGCGTCGTATTTGGAGGAGAGCTTCCAATGAATGGCGCGGATGGGGTCGCCGGGTCGATAGTCCCGCAGCTCCTCGTCCTCCTCGTCCGGAGCGGAGCCCGGCCCCATCCCGGTCTGGGCCAGAAGGGGCTCCAGCCCGGGCAGCTCCTCCAGGGGGACGGGCTGGGGCAGCACCAGGGCTTGGGCGGGGTCTGGCCGGTGGATAGGCAGGGAGAATAGGCCCAGGAAGTCCAGAGCCCTGGCCCGGCTGACCCGGCAGGTGAGCGCGCCGCAATGGTCCCCTTCCAGGGGAAGGGGGCGGGTCTGGCCACTGGCCAGGCCGGCAAGTTGCAGCCGCTGGGCCGCCGTGGCGCCCGTCAGGGCGTTGTGGAAGGTCAGGCGCAGGGTCAGCCGGGCGACGGGCAGGGGAAGGGAGCTGCGGGCGGTCAGCCGCCATTGCCCCTCTTGGCCCTGGGCGAGCTGGGGGCTGGAGGGGGACAGGGCCAGGCGTAGCCCCGCCAGGCCGGGCAGGCTGAGCAGCAAAGAGAGGGCGGGCAGGGCCAGCAGACAGACCAGCAGGAACTGGGCCAGATACCCGTCATAGAAGATCTGAAAGGCGAGGGCGGCCAGCAGGGCCAACCCGTAGACGATGCGACGGCTGGCCATGTTCACCGAAGCCGGGGGGGCCGCACCCCTCGCATCAGGGCGGCCAGCAGCTCATCCCGGGCGGACGGGCTGTCCTCCGCCTTGGGGGAGAGCACCAGCCGGTGGGCGATGACGTGGGGGAAGACGGCCTGCACGTCCTCAGGCAGTATGTAGTCTCGGCCAGAGGCCAGGGCCAACGCCCGGCTGACGCAGGTCAGGGCCAGGGTGGCCCGGGGGCTGGCCCCCTGGAGGATGAGGGGGTGCTGCCGGGTGGCGGCCACTAGGGCCAGCAGGTAGTCCAGCACGTCGTCGGACACATAGATCTGGTCGGCGGCCTGGCGCAGCTGCTCCAGCTGGGCGTGGTCGGCCACCTGCTCCACCCGGTCCAAGGGGTTTCCCGTCTGGCGCTGCCGTACCATGGCCGCCTCCGACCGGTGGGAGGGATAGCCCAGGGATAGGCGCAGGGCGAAGCGGTCCAGCTGGGAGTCGGGCAGGGGCTGGGTGCCCGCCGCCCCCACCGGGTTCTGGGTGGCGATCACCACGAAGGGCTGGCCGATGGGGCGGGACACCC
Organism: uncultured Oscillospiraceae bacterium; assembly: GCA_944387065.1. Taxonomy (GTDB): domain Bacteria; phylum Bacillota; class Clostridia; order Oscillospirales; family Oscillospiraceae; genus Enterenecus. The sequence goes on along the minus strand of CALXDM010000008.1, from coordinate 11,255 downwards.
CGTCCACCGTCACCTGCCCCTCCTCCATGGCCTCCAGCAGGGCCGACTGGGTGCGGCTGGTGGCCCGGTTGAGCTCGTCGGCCAGGAAGAGGTTGCACATCAGCGCGCCGGGACGGTAGTCAAAGGCGTTTGTCTCCCGGTTGAAGATGGAAAAGCCGGTCAGGTCGGAGGGCATGACGTCGGGGGTGAACTGCACCCGCTGGTAGCGCAGGCCCAGCGCCCGGGAGAAGGCCAGAGCCATGGTGGTCTTGCCCACGCCGGGGATGTCCTCCAGCAGGACGTGGCCCCGGGCCAGGATGGCCAGCAGTACCTGGGCCAGCACCGTGTCCTTGCCCAGCACCGCCTTGCGCACCTCGGCCAGGATGCGCTGGATCAGTTCCTGTTCTCGCATGTTCGCTCCCCCTTCGCTCGCGCTCCGCAGACCGGCCGGGGCGGGCCGTGCGGACAACTCCGTTGGTTGCCTGTTCAGGATATAACAGAAATGGTGGCCCGTCAACCATTTTCGCCCAGGGCTGGGGCGGGAGACAGGCTGCGGCGGCAGCCCCAGAGACTCGGGGCTACCGCCGCGGATCCAAGTGACTTTCGCCGGGGGTGCGTCAGGACAGGGTGACATAGCTGGCCGACACCCAGCCGGTGACGGCAGCCGAACCGCTGGGGAACAGCGCCTGGTACCAGCCGTTCTGCTCGGCCAGCACGGCCACCTGGGCCCCGGTGGCCAGGCTGCCCACCAGCGAATAGCCCGTGCCCGGGCCGGAACGGACGTTCAGGCTGGGGCTGGCGGTGACCAGGCCAACCTGCTGGGCGGGGGCGCATTGGAACACCGCGCTGGCGCTCAGCGGCCCGCAGTGGGCGGTGATGGTCACCGACGGGGAACCCGTCCCCAGGTACACGTTGGTGACCACGCCCTGGCCGGAGACCACCGCCACGTCCGGGTTGCTGGAGGTCCAGGTGATCTCCCCTGTGCCGCCGGTGAGGGTGGCGGTGAGGGTGAGGGACTGGGAGGACTCCAGCGTCCCTGAGGTGGGGGAGAGGGTCAGGGTGGCGTCAGGGCCAAGCTGGGGGGCGTCGGGGGTGTTGCTCTGCTCCCCCAGCAGGCGGTAGAGCAGCGCGGCCATCTCCGCCCGGGTCAGGATCCCCTGGGGGTTGATCCCCTCGCCGGTGCCGTTGAGGATGCCCAGGGAGACCAGCACGGCCAACGACTGCCTGGCATAGCCGGAGATCTGGGCCTGGTCGGCAAACTGCTCCAGGACGGACAGCTCGGGCTCTGGGGCGTCCAGCCCCAGCAGGGGCAGGGCCCGGTGCAGGATGACAGCGGCCTGTTCCCGGGTGATGGGATCATCCGGGACAAAGAGGGTGTCGGAGACACCCAGCACCAGCCCCGCGCGACTGGCCCAGGTGACCGGGCCCTCATAGTAGGACCCGGCCTCCACGTCGGCAAAGCCGGAGGAGCCGGTGGCCTGGGGCTGGCCCAGGGCATTGTGGAGCATGACCACAAAGTCCCGCCGCCGGATTGGGTCGTCCCGGCCGAACAGAGTGTCGCTGATGCCGTTGACGATGCCCTGCTGGTAGCAGAACACCACGGCGGTGTAGGACCAGTGGTCCGGGGTGACGTCGGTGTGGGCGTGCTGGGTCTGGTTGACGGGGATGGTGCGGGTGAGCCCGCCGGCCGAGACGGTGATGACGCCGGGCTGCGCGACGGCCGAGGCGGTAAACACTCCGTTCTGGGTGATGGAGCCTGCCCCGTCGCTCACCGACCAGCTCACCCCGCCGGAGCCGGCGCGCAGGGCGGAGCGGGACCAGTAGGTGCCTGTGGCACTCAGCGCCACGCTCTGGCCTGCCGCCACCTGCAGGGAGGACACAGGGGCGCCGCTGCCCGCCTGGGTGACGCTCAGCTGGCTGAGGGAACTGACCACGTGGATCTGGGCGGTGCCCGACAGGCCCAGGGATTCGGAGGTGATGGAGATGGTGTCCGTCCCTGGGGTGGAGCCGGCGGTGTACACCCCGCCGTCAAAGCTGCCCAGCCCTCCCGCTGAGGTAAGCACGGCGTCGGATACCCGGCTGTGGACGGGTTCCAGGCCCCCGTCCACGCTGACCACGTTGCCCAGGGTGACGCTGGAGCCGGCCAGCACCACCAGCCCGTCCTCCTGGAGGGCCAGCTGCCGGGCAACCCCGTCGGCGGCAGAGGGATCGGTCACCAGCAAGAGGAACGATGCGCAGGCCCGCAGCCCCCCGTCCGAGGGGGAGTTGGCCACGGTGGGACTGCTCTGGCCGGGCAGCTGGACGGCAAAGGTGGTGGAGCCGCCCCCGTCCAGGTTGACGGCCCACACGCAGCCCTGGCGCTGCATCTCCTGGGCCAGATCCAGCTCGGTCAGCCCGCCGGAGTAGCCGCTTTGCCGCCCGTCCACGGCGTAGAGCACCATGGTACCGTCCGCCTTGACCCCCACGCTGGTGCGGGGAGCCCGGCCGGTGGGATAGACCCAGTTGGAGCTGTCGGTAACCGAGCCGCCGGATACGATGATGTCGCCGCAGCCCATGGCCCATTGGGCCTGGGCCAGGTTGGGGTCGGCGCAGGTGGTGGTCAGGGTGACCTGGTCGCCGGGCTGATAGCCGTCAAAGAACTCCACGCTGGAGGAGTAGTGGTCGGCAGTGAGGATGTACTGGTTGGGGCCGATGGCCACCGATTCGGCCGTGTCCGTGACGGACACCACCTCCAAGGTCAAGGTGGAGTTGACGGTGAGGGCGGCCCCTTGGCTGTCCGGGGTCAGCTCCAGCACGACGATCCAGCCGCCGGAGCCCTCGGTATGGGTGGAGGCGTCGAAGTCGCCGTTGAACAGGTACAGCCCCCCGTCATAGTTGCGCCACTTGTTGAAGTGGTCCGGGGCGTCCACCCGGCCGGTGCGGCTGTTGGTGAGGGTCAGGGCCACCTGGGGGGCCTGGGACAGCTGGAGCTGGCCGTCCACCATTGCCAGTACAGGGTAGCCCCCGGAACTGGAGCGGTAGACGCCATGCTCAATGACCAAGCCGTTGGGGATGCCGGTGCCGGGGGTATAGAAGTCGCCGTTGATCCCCCCCACCACATGGTATCCCATGGCCTCGGCTGCCTGGATGGCCTGGGTGATGGTGCCCGAGCCGTAGATGCTGCCGCTGGCCTGGACCGCGATGGGGTAGACCGAGCCCCCCGGCTCCAGCTCCAGGGAGAAGCTCTCCACCCGGCCGGCAGAGGGGTGTTCGGAGATCGTGTTGCGGTAGGTCAGTTGGTCGGTGAGGGCCTGGGTGGTGGAGAGCTGGGGGTCGCCGGCGGTGGCAAAGGCGGTGGGGATCAGCAGCGCCGCGGCCAGGACCAGAGCGGTCAGGCGCCGGGCCAGGCGGGGGAAGGTGTTGCGGTTCATGGCACGCTCCTTTTCATCATCCGTGGAATCGCCCCATCCGGGGCGTTGGGGCTCTGGAAGAGCCAAAATTCGGGCAGATAGGATAATGATAGCATAAAATCGACCGCAGTTCAATGCGTCCCTGCCCGCCGGGGCCGGCTGGGCAGGACAGCCAAGGGCCGGCAAAAGTGTGAACAAGCCATGAATCTCCCGGAGGATGGTTGAAAAAGGGCAGGGGTTGGTGTACAATACTGTCCATTGAACTGATGTGGCCGGGCTGCGAAAGCCCGGAAGGGCCCCGTTTCGGGGGTGGGAGAGGAGGGAACGGCTTGGCCAGGAAAAGCGATCACGCCACCGGCACCATCAGCGCCGTGATGCTCATCACCTTGCTGGGCAAGGCGTTGGGGCTGTTCCGGGACCGGCTGATGGCCGTCCACTACGGCACCACCGGCATGGAGGCCATGGCCTTCTATACCGCCAGCCGGATCCCCCGGGTCTTTTTCGACGTGGTGTTCTCCTCGGCCATCGCGGCCTGCTTCATCCCGGTCTTCAGCCAGACCATGACGCAAAAGGGGCGGCAGGCGGCCTTCCGCTTCGGGGGCAACTTCCTGTCGGTGATGGGGTTGCTCACCGCCGTCCTCACCCTGCTGGGCATTCTGCTGGCCGAGCCGCTGGTGGCCCTGTTTGCCGACGGGTACGACGATCAGACCGCCGCCCTGGCCGCCTCTCTCACCCGGGTGATGTTCCCCACCGTGCTGCTCACCGGGGTGGCCTTCTCCTTTGTGGGCATCCTCCAGGCCATGGACCGTTTCCACGTCCCGGCGCTGATCAGCGCGGTGTCCAACCTGGTCATCATCGGCTACTTCTATCTGCTGGACGAGGACTACGGGGTGTATGGTCTGGCGGTGGCCTACCTGGTGGGCTGGCTGCTCCAGGCGCTGGTACAGGTGCCCTCCCTGCGCCGGACCGGCTTTCGCTACCACCCCGATTTCTCCTTGCGCTCAGAGGGGATCCGCCAGGCCTTCGCCCTGATGGGGCCGGTGATGGTGTCTACCTGGGTGCAGCCCATCAACCTGACCATCAACAGCCGCTTCGGCTCCCACCTGTACGGGGGGGCGGGGGTGTCGGCCATGGAGTACGCCACCAATCTGTATCTGGTCATCGCCGGGGTGTTCATCCTGTCCATCACCAACGTGATCTTCCCAAAACTTTCCCGGCTGACCGCCCAGCGCCGGCAGCAGGACTTTCAGGACACCCTGCGCCAGACGGTGCGCAGCAGCCTGTTCTTCGTGCTGCCCATGGCGGCGGGGCTGATGCTGCTGGCCCGGCCCCTGGTGTCCTTCCTGTACGGCGGAGGGGCCTTTGACGCCTTCTCGGTGGACATCACCTCCCAGGCTCTGGTGTGGGTGTCCCTGGGAATGGTGGGGTACGCGCTGCAAAACATCCTCAGCCGGGCCTACTTCGCCCGGCAGGAGGGACGGGCCCCGCTGGTGGCGGGAGGGGTGTCCATCCTGGCCAACCTGGTACTGTGCGTGTTCCTCACCCAGCCTTTGGGGGTGGCGGGGCTGGCCATCTCCTCCACCGTGTCCTCCACCCTCTACGCTCTGCTGCTGCTCATCCCCTTGCAAATCCGCGGGGATGGGGTAGTCAACCGGGCCCTGGCCCTGGACTTTGGCAAGATGCTATTATGTGCGGCAGGGATGGCTGGGGTGGTCTGGATGGCCCGGCAGGGACTGGCCGGGCTGCTGCCGGCGGACAAGCTGGGGGAGGTACTGCTGCTGGCTGCCTGCGCCGGAGTGGGGGCGGTGGTCTACTTTCTGCTGGCCGGGCTGCTCCGGCTGGATGAGATGAAGCTGGTCTGGCGCAAGCTGGCCCGGCGCACGGGGAAGGAGGATTGAGCGATGCAGCGCATCCAGCGGATTTTACAGGCCAGCGTCCTGTATCGGATTCTGGCGGCCCTGGCCCTATGGTGCGGGGAGCAATGGCGCGGCAGCGGGCTGGCCCAGTGGTTCCTCCACCCGCCCGCCCAACGGGAGCGGGAGGAGTCGGAGCACAGCGTGTTCACCTGGCTGTGGCGGGCCCTGCGACGGCTGCTGTGCCGGATCTATGAGGTCCTTCACCTGAACCGGCTGCTGGAGGGCAGCATCTTCCAGCAAACCTGGCTGTGGGCGCTGGCCGCGGCGGCCCTGGCCCCCATCCTGCCCACCATGGCGGTGCTGGCCCTGGTACTGGTCAGCGCCCTGTCCCTGCTGCTGCGGCTGGTGCAGCGGCGGGATCTGGAGCTGCGCCATGCCTCGTTCAACCGGTATATCTGGCTGTACGCCGCCGTCTACCTGGTTGCCACCCTGTTTTCTGTCAACCCGTCGGGCAGCCTGCCGGTGGGGCTGCTGACGGTGGCCTTCCTCCTGTTTGCCATCGTGCTGGAAAACGCCGTGAACAGCCGCAGGCAGCTGGACGGCCTGGTGCTGGTGCTGGTGGCGGCGGGGACGGTGGTGGCGCTGTATGGAGTGTGCCAGTACCTGTTTGGCTGGGGCTACCAGTCCCAGGCCTGGGTGGACACCGAGATGTTCCAAGACATCAGCTTCCGGGTGCCCTCCACCCTGGGCAACCCCAATATGCTGGGCCAATACCTGATCCTGATCATCCCCCTGGGGGGGGCGGGGCTGCTGTCGGCAAAGGGGTGGGGCCCACGGGCGGCCTACCTGTTCGCCTGCGGGGTGATGTGCCTCTGCATGCTGCTCACCCTGTCCCGGGGGGCCTGGCTGGGGCTACTGTGCGCGGGGCTGGTGTTCGTGCTGCTGCTGCAGCCCCGTCTGCTGCTGTTGGTGCCGGTGCTGCTGGTGGCCCTGTACTTCCTGATGCCCGACACGGTGATCGCCCGCTTTACCAGCATCGGCAATCTGGAGGACACCTCCACCTCCTACCGGCTGTCCATCTGGCTGGGGACGTTGGACATGCTCCGGGACTACTGGCTGTGCGGCGTGGGGCCTGGGGAGGCGGCCTTCAACCTGGTCTATCCCCGGTACAGCTATAATGAGATCGTGGCCCCCCATTCCCACAACCTGTTCCTGCAGATCGTATGCGACGCGGGCATGGCCGCCCTGGCGGTCTTCCTACTGCTGCTGTTCCACTTCTTCCGGGACCTGTGCGCCGCCTTCAGCCGCACGCGGGACGCCTTCAGCCGGCTGCACCAGGCGGCGGTGCTGGCCGGCATGTCAGGCTTCCTGGTCCAGGCCATGACCGACTACTCCTTTTATAACTACCGGGTCATGCTGCTGTTCTGGGTCTTTGTGGCCCTGGGGGCGCTGCTGGCCCGGCGGGACCAGCTGCCTGAGCGGGAGGTGAGGCTGTGATCCGGGTGCTCAACATCATCAGCGACAGCAACATCGGCGGGGCGGGCCGGGTGATCCTCAACTACCTGCGCTATGCCGACCGGGACCGCTTTGAGACCTGGGTGGCCGTGCCGGTGGGCAGCGCCCTGACCACTCCGCTGGAGCAGGCGGGGGCCCGGGTGCTGCCGGTGGTGGGGATGGCTGAGCGGTCCTACCACCGGCAGGACGTGCAGACATTGGTGGATCTGATCCGTCGGGAGGGGCCCGACCTGGTGCACACCCACGGCGCACTGTCCGGGCGCATCGCCGCCCGGCGGTGTGGGAAGAAGGTGGTGTACACCCGCCACTCGGTCTTTCCCGTGAGCGCCAAGCTGCGCTATCCCCCGGGGCGGTGGCTCAACCGGTGGGTGAACCTGCGCTATGCCGACCAGATCATCGCGGTCAGCCCCGCCGCGGCGGAGAACCTCGTGGACGCGGGGGTGCCGGCAGGGCGCATCCGGGTCATCCTCAACGGGGTGGCCCCGGTGGCGCGCAGCGGCCCGGAAGCGTGCCGGGCGCTGCGGGAGCAGTACGGGCTGTCAGAAGGGGTGTTCACCGCCGGCATCCTGGCCCGCCTGGAGCCCTATAAGGGTCACCAGCACATCCTGGAGGCGGCCCGGCAGCTGAAGGAGGAAGGCCGGCGCCTTCAGATCCTGGTGGCCGGCACGGGCGGCGAGGAGGGACGGCTGCGGGCCCAGGCGGCTCAGATGGGGCTGGAGGACACCGTGTTCTTCCTGGGCTTTCAGTCCGATGTGGCCCCGGTGTTGTCCCTGCTGGACGTACAGCTCAACGCCTCCTATGGCACCGAGGCCACCAGCTTGGCCCTGCTGGAGGGGATGAGCCTGGGGCTGCCTACGATTGCCAGCAGCTACGGGGGCAACCCGTGGATTGTAGAGGACGGGATGTCGGGGCTGATTTTCCCCAGCCGGGACAGTGGGGCGCTGGCCGGCGCCATCGCCCGGCTGATGGACCAGCCGGACACCCGGGCGCAGCTGGGCCGGCAGGCCCGGGAGCAATTTTTGGCCCGCTTCACCGGCCAGGGCTTTGCCCGGAACGTGGAGCAGGTATACCTGGACGTGCTGAAAGGAGACAACCATGGAACAGAGTAATCCAAAATTCCGCCTGCGGCTGAACCTGTTTGACGGGCTCATCCTGGTGCTGGTGCTCGTGGTGGGGGGAGCCTTGGTGTGGTTTGGGCTGCGATCCGACGGTGGAAGCGGGCAGGAGAGCGCCGCCGGCACAGTGCGCTACACCATCCTGATCCAGCGCATGGCCCAGGGGGACAGCGAACTGATCCAGCCGGGAGATCAGCTGGAGGAGACGGTGGAGAACCATCGGCTGGGCACCGTGGTGTCCGTCCGGGCTGAGCCGGCCCTGGCCCAGGTGCTGGATCAGGAGAACCGGTGCTATGTGCAGACCCAGCTGGAGGGGTATGAGGATGTATACATCACGGTGGAGAGCGCCTGCACCCAGCAGGAGGACGCGCTGCTGCTGGATGGTGGCTATGACTTCCGGGTGGGCCAGGCCATCACCGCCCGGGGCCCAGGGTACATGGGCAGCGGCCGGGTGACGCAGATCGAAAGGGAGGGGCAGGCATGAAGCTGATAGATCGGGACGGCCGTTTGTTTGGCAAGATCAGCATCCTGGACGTGATCGTGCTGGTGGTGGCCGGGGTGCTGGTGGCCGCCGTCTACCTGAAAAACCAGATGCCCCAGACGGGGAGCACGGTGGCCACCGTGCCGGTGGTCTACCAGATGCGGCTGCAAAACCAGCCCCAGGAGATGCTGGAGGCCATCCAGGAGGGGGATCAGCTGTTTGACCCGGCCCGGAGCACCGGGGGCTCCCTGGGGGAGATCATCGAGATCCAGGTCAGCGACGGCACCAACCAGGCCTCCTTGGACGACGGCACGGTGGCCATGGTGCCCGCCCAGGGCTACTACGACCTGCTGCTGACCATTGAGGGCCAGGCCCTGGTGGAGGCGGATGGGACGGTGCTGCTCAATCGGGTGTATGCCCTGGGGGTGAACAGCAACCGTACCTTCACCACCAAGTATGCCAGCTTTGTGGGCCGGGTGATGAACATCCAGATCCCCCAAGGGGATCAGGGGCAGTGAGCGGGGTGGGGCCATGCGCATCCTGATGGCGACCATGGGGCTGGACATCGGCGGAGCGGAGACCCACATTGTGGAGCTGTCCAAGCAGCTCCGGGCCCAGGGGCACGACGTGGCCATCGCCTCCAACGGGGGGATCTACGTGCCCGAGATCGAGGCCGCGGGCATCCGCCACTACTGCGTGCCCATGCACCGCCGGGACCTGCGGTGTATGCTCCGGGCCAGGTCGCTGCTCCGAAAGGTGCTGCGCCAGGAGCGGCCCGACGTGGTTCACGCCCATGCCCGCATCCCCGCCTTCCTGTGCGCCACCCTGTGGCGGAAGCTGCGCTTCCCCTTTGTCACCACGGCCCATTGGGTCTTTGAGAACCGGGGCCTGGTGCGCTACCTCACCAATTGGGGCCAGCGCACCATCGCCGTGTCCCAGGACATCAAGGAATATCTGATCCAGGAGTACAACTTGCCTGAGGGACACATCAGCGTCACCGTCAACGGCATCGACACCCAGAAGTTCTCCCCCGACCTGCCCCGGAAGGAGGTGCTGACCGAGCTGGGGCTGGATCCGGCCCGGCCGGTGCTCTGCCATGTCAGCCGGATGGATCGGGACCGGGCCCTGGTGGCCGGCCAGCTGGTGGAGCTGGCTCCGGAGCTGGAGCGGGCCGTCCCCGGCGTCCAGCTGGTGCTGGTGGGGGGCGGCGAGCTGCTGGAGGAGCTCCAGTCCAAGGCCGACCAGGTGAACCGGACGCTGGGGCGGCCCTGCGTGGTGCTGACCGGGCCCCGTGCGGACATCAACCGGATCGTGGCCGCGGGGGACCTGTTCGTGGGGGTGTCCCGGGCCGCGCTGGAGGCCATGGCGGCGGCCAAGCCGGTGATCCTGGCGGGCAACGAGGGCTGCCAGGGCCTGTTCACCCCGGAGCAGCTTGCCCCCGCCCAGGCGGGCAACTTCTGCTGCCGGGGCTTTCCCCTGCCCACCCCCCAGCGCCTGCTTGACGAGGTGCGCGCGGCTCTGGCGTTAGAGCCGGAGCGGCGCGGGCAGTTGGGTTCATACGGCCGCCAGGTGGTTTTGGAGCAGTACTCGGTGCATCGGATGGCCCAGGACTGCCTGGAGGTGTACGAGCAGGTGCGCCAACGCCGTTACCGGGTGGTGATGAGCGGCTACTACGGCTTCTCCAACGCCGGGGACGACGCCATCCTGCAATCCATCTGCCAGGGCATCGCCGCGGCCAGCGACCAGGTGGACATCACAGTGCTGTCTAACGCCCCTGGTCTCACCCAGCGGATGTGCCAGGTGCAGGCGGAGCCCCGGTTCCGAGCCTGGCGGGTGTTCCAGGCCCTGCGCCGCTGCGATGTGCTGTTGTCCGGGGGGGGCAGCCTGCTTCAGGACAGGACCTCCACCCGTTCCCTGATGTACTACCTGACTGTCATGGGCGCAGCCCGACTGCTGGGCCGGCCGGTGGTGCTCTACGCCAACGGCATCGGCCCGCTGCGCAGGCCGGGCAACCGCCGCCGGGTCAAGCGGGCGGTGGAGCGGGCGGCCCTGGTCACCCTGCGGGATCGCAGCTCCCAGCAGGAGTTGCGGGCCATGGGGGTGAAGCGGGAGGACTTGTACGTCACCGCCGACCCGGTGTTCAACCTGGTCCCTGCTCCGCCCCAGCGGGGCCGGGAGCTGGTGGCCCAGGCCGGGCTGCCCGCGGACCGGGCTTTCGCGGTGGTATCGGTGCGGGCCTGGCCGGGGGTGGAGGGGTTTTCCCAGGCCCTGGCCGGGGTGTGCGACCACCTGCGCCGGGCCCATGGGCTGGAGGTGCTCTTCCTGCTGATGCAGCCTGACCGGGACCGGCCCGCTGCCCAGGCGGTGCGCCAGGCTATGCAGGAGCCCTCCTGGCTGCTGGACACCCCCTGCGTCCCCCAGGAGCTCATGGCGGTGCTGGGGCAGTCCAAGCTGTGTCTGGCCATGCGCCTGCACACGCTGATCTTCGCCGCGCGCATGGCGGTGCCCTGCGTCGGCCTGGTGTACGATCCCAAGGTGGACAGCTACCTGCGGGAGCTTGGGATGCCTGCGGCGGGGCATGTGGAACACTTTGACGGCCCGGCCGCGGCGGACTGTGTGGACCGGCTCATGGCTGACTATGACGGCACCCTGGCCCGGCTGCGGGATCGGTCCGAGCAGCTGGCCCAGGCCGCCCGGGAAAACGAGCGGCTGCTGCTGGAGCTGCTGGAGCGCCGGGACCGGGTGTGAGATCTTTCCTTCAATCGCAAAGGCTGTGCCCCGGGGGTCCTTCCCGGGGCACAGCCTTTTGGTCGGCTTAGAGGTTGAAATTAGGACAGGGCGGCCTTTTGCTGGGGTTAGATAGCGATACTTTTTACATCTACCATGTTACGGCGGTCATGGTTGACAACTTGCGTCGGCT
>CALXDM010000007.1 GCA_944387065.1 uncultured Oscillospiraceae bacterium | reverse complement strand
ACGCTCCTGCTTGAGATCGGTGCCATAATCGACGAGATCAATAAGCAGATCAAGGCAAATAACGATGTCGTTTCTGCCAAGCGGTCCAGTAAGACAAAGTGCAAAACGGAAATCATGCAGTATCTTGCGTTCATGCTTGCCGCTGACGTGAAAAGTTATCAGGACGAAGTGGCCCGTCTCCAGAAGGAAATCGATGACGTTACCGAGCGTGGCAAGAAGCTCAAAAAAGAAATCGGAGAACTGACCACTCAGATCTCCGCCCTCAATAAGCATAATGCTAACACAGAGGCTGCTATTGACAGCATCAATAAGATTTTGAAAGACTCCGGCTTCCAAGGCTTCAGTATTCGTGCCAAGGCTGGTGTTGAGAATGTCTATGAAGTAATCCGTGAGGATGGTTCCATCGCTGAAAACCTCAGTGAGGGTGAGCGTAACTTCATCGCATTCCTGTACTTCTACCATCAGGTTCGTGGCAGCATGAGCAGCGAAGAACTCAAGGAAAAAATCGTTGTTATTGATGACCCGGTATCCAGCATGGATAGCACAGCCCTGTTCCTCGTCAGCGCAATTGTCCGTGAGATGGTAAACGTTTGTCGTAACAACACTGAGTACTTGAATCCGAAGGTCCCGGGTGACTACATCAAGCAGTTGTTCGTGCTGACGCACAACGTGTACTTCCACCGAGAAGTCACCTATCAGCAGGTCGGTTACTATAACTGCACATCTTTCTACATGATTCGGAAGAACGATAATATCTCCACCATCAAGCTCTGCAAGCGTCAAAGCAAGGAGATTCCGTCTGAAGAGGAGAATTATAACCCCGTGCAGAACTCCTATGCCGCTTTGTGGGACGAGCTACGTGATCTCCAGTCCACAATTCCAGCGCTAAACGTGATGCGACGGATTCTGGAATATTACTTCCTTCAACTCTGTGGTTATGAGGGAAGCGACCTGCGGGAAATAGTGCTTGAGAAACCGGAAAATCGGACGAAGTTTATTAAACAAATTGAAGGTGAGAAGCCGGACATGACGGATTACCAGCTGGCTTCTTCGCTGCTTGCATATATCAACAATCCGAATGGCATCAGCGACGGCCTGAACTATGTTGAGGATTGTGAGGATGTAGAGGCATACAAGCGGGTGTTTAAGCTGATTTTCGACGCCTTGGGCCAAAGCCAGCACTATAAGATGATGACTGGAGAACGAGTAAAGTCCTGAATTCTGGACAAAGGAATTTGTAAAATGGATGTTGTTAGGAATTACAATTAGAACTGTGGGGTATACAACAAATGGCTGATAAAAAGATGATCGACGCAATGTGGGACGATTCTCCCGTTGACGTGTCTACTGAGGTAAACTTCATCTGGTCTATCGCAAACAAGCTGCGCGGTACATACCAGAGTGACAAATATAAGGATGTCATCATTCCGATGGTCATCATCCGGCGCTTTGAATGTGCTTTGGCCCCGACTAAGGCAAAAGTTGTGGAGATGTATAAGACCAATCCAACCTATCCGGCCAAGGCCATGTATCGCCTGTCCGGTTTCCAGTTCTACAATACCAGCGAATACGATCTGGCGGAGCTGGTCAATGATTCTGACCATTTGGCGGCAAATTTCAAATCGTATATCCAGGGGTTCTCCGCCAATATCCAGGACATTATCAAGAGCCTGGATTTTGACAAACAGATCGACAAGATGGACAAAAACAACCGTCTGCTTTCTGTGGTCAAGGCGTTCTCGGAGTTGGACCTGAATCCTCACACCATCGACAATGTGAAGATGGGCTACATTTTTGAGGACCTGATCCGCCGATTTTCAGAAAACGCCGAGGCTGGCGACCATTACACTGGCCGGGACATCATCAAGCTGATGGTCAATATCCTGCTGGCGGAAGGCTGTGATGATATCTTCGATGACGGAAAAGTCATCACTGTGTTGGATCAGGCCTGTGGAACAGGTGGTATGCTCTCCACCAGCTACAATTTCATCAAGCGCTACAATCCCTCCGCCGATGTGCGGTTATTCGGCCAGGAAATAAACCCGGAGTCTTACGCCATCTGCCTTGCGGAAATGATGATCAAGGGGCAGAACGCGGAGAACATCTGCTACCAGGACACAATGATTGCCGATCGTTTCAAGGGCACGAAAATGCGCTTTGTCATTGAAAACCCGCCTTTTGGCACTCCGTGGGGCGGAAAGGATGCGGCGGAAGGTGTAGAGGCTGCTGTTCAGGAGGAATACAAGAAGGGCTTTGATGGCCGCTGGGGTGCGGGCCTGCCCGGCTCCGGCGATATGCAGATGCTGTTCCTGCAATCTGCCATTGATAAGATGGATGACAACTTCGGGCGCGCCGCTATCATTGAAAATGGCAGCCCGCTGTTTTCCGGCGGCACATCTTCTGGCGAAAGCCAGATCCGCCGCTGGATGCTGGAAAATGACTTGATCGAGGCCATCATCGCCCTGCCAGTGGACCTCTTCTATAACACCGGTATTGCCACCTACATTTGGGTGCTGTCTAAGAACAAGCGCCCGGAGCGCAAGGGAAAAATCCAGCTCATCGATGCATCCAGCTTCTTCAAGAAGCTGCGTAAAGCCCTGGGCGATAAGAAAAACGAGATCTCGCCCGAGGACCGCACAGCTATCACAAAGCTGTATGCCGAATTTGCGGAAAACGAATACTGTAAGATCTATCCTAACGAGGAGTTCATCTACCGGGAATACACGGTGATGCAGCCCCTTCAGCGCAGCTATGCCATCACAGCGGAGCGGATTGAAGCGATGCTCTCCAAAGGTTCCCTGTCCTCTTTATATGACCAGGCGAAAGTTGATGAGATAGAAAGTTTGGAAGAACCCACCGGCAAAGACCTGAAAAAACTGGAGAACTACCAGAACAATCAGCCGGTCTATGAAGCCATTGTCGCCGCCCTGCACGATGCGATCTCTAAAGAGGTTTATCTTTCCCCGGCGGCATTCATGCCGGTGCTTACCAAAGTGCTGGCGAATGTGACAGCGGATAAGAAGCTGCTGGATAAAATCGCCGATGGCCTCTCGGTGATGGACAAGTCCGCCGAGATTCAGCGAGACCGCAAGGGCAATGTGCTCTACGACAAGGAGACCAAGGACACCGAAATCGTAAAGTGGGGCGAGAAGATCGAGGACTATATGGCCCGGGAGGTACTGCCCCATATTCCCGACGCCAAAGCGTTTTTTGAAGAGGACCTTTCCAAGAAAAAACCGGTCATCAAGACCGGCGCGGAGATCCCCTTTACCCGCTATTTCTACAAGTACCAGCAGCCGGTGCCCAGCGAGGAACTTGAGGCGAAGTTTCTCGAGCTGGAGCTTTCCGTTTCCGAGCGTGTGGCGAAACTGTTTGAATGAGGCGGTGATGGTATGAGGGAGATGAAAGATAGCGGGCTTAAATGGCTCGGCAAAATACCCGCCGACTGGACACTTGCAAAAATTGGTGGATTGTATTCCATTAGGAACGAAAAAGTAAGCGATAAAGATTATCCTCCACTTTCCGTGACAAATAAAGGGATACTTCCACAGTTAGAAACAGCAGCAAAAACAAATGATGGTGATAATCGCAAACTGGTGCGTGTTGGTGATTTTGCAATTAACAGTCGATCTGACAGACGTGGATCATGTGGTATTTCACCCTATGATGGGTCTGTTTCTCTGATTAACATCGTTATGGTGCCGAGAAAAGAAATGGTGCCTACATATTACGAGTGGCTATTCCATACGACTCAATTTGGCGATGAAAATTACCGTTGGGGGCATGGTATCGTAGATGACTTGTGGACAACTGGTTGGCAGGACATGAAGAAAATAACAATACCAATGCCCCCCCTCGATGAGCAAAGAAGAATCGCAAAGTACCTCGACGCCAAATGCGCCGAAATCGACGCCCTCGCCGCCGATATCCAGACCCAGATTGACACCCTGGAACAATACAAGCGGTCTGTTATCACCGAAGCGGTCACCAAGGGGCTGAACCCGGATGTGGAGATGAAGGATAGTGGGATTGAGTGGGTTGGGATGATACCTGCGCACTGGATTATACATCCTGTCTATACTTATTTCGGAGAACGCAAAAACAAAAACCGGTTTGGCGCAGAGGATAATCTTCTGTCATTGAGTTACGGCAGGGTTATCCGTAAAGACATTAATACCAGTGATGGTTTGCTACCGGAAAGTTTCAATACTTACAATATTGTTGAAGCTGGGGATATCATCATTCGGCCCACTGACCTTCAGAATGATAAGCGCAGCTTGCGCACAGGACTGGTTAAGGAACATGGCATTATTACCTCTGCATATATCGACCTTTGTCCGATCAAAAAGGTCGATTCGAGGTATTTCCACTTTCTGCTCCACGCCTATGATGTAATGAAAGTATTCTATAATATGGGCAATGGCGTACGGCAAGGATTGAACTATTCCGAGTTTTCCCGTCTGATGGTATTTGAGCCGCCATATGATGAGCAGGTAGCTATCGCAAATCATCTCGATGCAAAATGTGCAGAAATCGATGGTATCATCGCCCAGAAACAAGACCAGCTCTCCACCTTGGAAGCCTACAAAAAATCGCTGATCTACGAATATGTCACTGGTAAAAAGGAGGTGCCTGCGCAATGAATCATGTGTTATCGGAAAAGGATTACCAAAACTTCCTCTTAGAGCGCTTGGAAAAAGACAACGGCTATGTCATTCGCAAGGCTGCTCATTTTGACCGCTCCTTCGCCATGGACCGGGAAATGCTGTTTCAGTTTCTGAACGGCACCCAGCCGGACACCATGGACTACCTGCGAAAAATCTATAAGGATGACTTGGAAGATACCATCGTCAGCTTTATCAACACGGAAACCACCAAAACCCGCGGCAGCCTGATTGATGTGCTGAAGCACGGCATTGAGATTTCCAACCAAAAGCTGGAGCTGATGTACACCAAGCCCGCCACCACCTTCAACCCGGATCTGACGAAGAAATACAGCCAGAATATCTTCTCGGTCATGGAGGAGGTCTGGGCCAGCGACAAAGAGCGCATTGATGTGGTAATATTCCTGAACGGCCTTGCCATCATCTCCTTTGAGCTCAAGTGCAACACCGCTGGACAGTCCTATCAGGACGCCATTTACCAGTACCGCACCGAGCGCAATCCCAAGACCCGTCTGTTTCTCTTCAAGGCCGGCTGCCTTGTCAACTTCGCCATGGATCTGGAAGAGGTCTATATGACCACCAAATTGGCCAGGGATGCCACCTTTTTCCTGCCCTTCAATATGGGCAACGGCGAGGGGGTAACCGCTGGTGCGGGAAATCCTACCTTTCCGGACAAATACAGCGTGTCCTATATGTGGGAGGATATTCTGACGAAGGATACCATCCTGGACCTGATCAGCAAGTTCATTTTTGTTGAGGTAAAGGAAAAGGTCGATGACCAGACCAGCAAGGTGAAACGGTCTGAAAATCTCATTTTCCCTCGCTACCACCAGCTGGATGTGATCCGCAAACTTCTCGCGGATGTCCGGGTAAACCGTACCGCGCAGAACTATTTGATTCAGCACAGCGCCGGTTCTGGCAAAACCAACTCCATTGCATGGCTGGCGCATCGTCTGAGTTCGCTGCACGATGCGGACAACAAGATCATTTTTGACAACATCATCATTGTAACCGACCGCGTGGTGGTGGACCGCCAGCTCCAGAAGGCCATCGTGGGGATGGAGCACAAAGCTGGCCTCATCCGTGTCATGGACGATAAGTGTAACTCGGCGGATCTAGCCATTGCCCTTAATGGCAACACGAAGATCATCGCTACCACCATCCAAAAGTTCCCGTATATTGTGGACAGCGTAAAGGGCCTGAAAAACAAGCGGTTCGCTGTAATCATTGATGAAGCCCACTCTTCCACCGCCGGTAAGGATATGGCTGCGGTGACTATGTCCCTTGGCTCCGGTGAACAGGTGGAGGGGGATGTGGAGGACATGATCTCCGATGAGATCCGGCGCAACGGCAAGCAGGCCAATGTGTCCATTTTTGCCTTTACCGCTACGCCAAAGCCCACCACCATCCAACTCTTTGGCCGACTGAATACCAAAGGGCAGCGTGAAGCATTTCATGTCTACTCCATGAAACAGGCCATTGAAGAGGGGTTTATTCTGGATGTGCTGCAAAACTACACGGAATACTCGACTTTTTATCAAATCAACAAGGAAATCGAAGATGATCCCCGCTGTAAAACCAACGCCGCCAAGCGGCAGATCGCTCGATTTGTAGAATTGCATGATACCAACATCTCGCAGCGGATTGAAGTCATTGTAGAGCATTTTCGCACTACCGTCATGAACGAACTGGGCGGACAGGCCAAAGCAATGGTCATCACGGCTTCTCGACAGGCTGCGGTGAAATATCGTCAGGCTTTTGAGGATTACATCACAAAGAAGGGATATGAGGGTATCCATGCTCTGGTGGCCTTTTCCGGCAAGGTGAAACTGCCGGACGATGAGACGGAATACACCGAAGCCTCCATCAATGGCTTTCCTGAGGACAGGCTGACAAAAGAGTTTGATACTGATGCTTACCAGGTGCTTCTTGTAGCCAATAAGTATCAGACGGGATTTGACCAGCCAAAGCTCTGCGCCATGTATGTCCTGAAAAAGCTGCGAGGTGTAAATGCGGTTCAAACGCTTTCCCGCTTGAACCGTATCTGTCCACCTTACGACAAAAAGACGTTTGTTTTGGATTTTGTGAACAGCTACGAGGATATGAAAGCAGCGTTTGCACCTTATTACACAACTACGCTTCTGTCAAATTCCGTGACACCAAGCGCCATTTATGATCTGGAGGCCAAGATCGATGCCTATGCCATACTCGATCCTGCCGACATTGAAAGTGCAAACGAGATCCTATATTCCGATAAAGTAACTGGCAAGCAGAAGCAGCGCCTTACATTTTTCCTGCAAAAAAGCAAGAAGCTGCTGGACCATTACGAATATGAGGAGCAGCGCGAGGCAGTTGCCGCTATGCGCAGTTTTGTTCGCTACTACGAATTCCTGTTGCAGGTGTCTTGCTTTGAGGATACGGAACTGCACAAGAAGTATAACTTTATCGCTTACTTGCTGGCGTACATCAATATCAAGCATCCCGGTGCTGGTTTTAACCTTGACGGTAAAATTAAAGCGTCCAACTTTATTCAGAAGAAGGGTGAGGAGCACCTTTCTCCAAACCTGGTGGCAAAGCCGGTGACGAAATTACCAACGGCGGAGCACTTTGGCCTTACAGAAGACAAGGAGCAGCGGCTGTCAGAGATCATTGATGAGATCAACAGCCGTACCGGAAAATCTTATGATAATGATGTGGTTGTCAAAGCCATGCTCCAGATTCGTGATATCCTGATGAAGTCAGAGCGGCTTAAGACCAGTGCAAAAAACAATACCCAGAAGGACTTCGAGTTTTCTTACTTTGACGATATTGATGATGCGCTGATCGAAGGGCTGTCACAAAACCAGGATTTTTTCTCCATGCTGCTTTCCAACGATGATATGAAACGGCAAGTGCTGGGGATCTTTGCGGAAGAAATCTACAAGAGTTTGCGCAATGCATAAGGGGTGAGAATATGATTGACCGTTTTCGCTTAAAAGACGTACTTGCTCAATACAAGCAGAATTTTGTTTCCAAGCAATGGGGTGAAGAAAAATATAAGTGGGAAGCAGTCAAGTGGTTCCAAGATAATTGGGATGTAAATGCTTCAGACTTTGCAGAAATGCTGGACCGCTCTTTGGACAAGACCTATAATCTGCTAGCTTCTGCTAACAATTTCCCGAAAGGCATGATTATTGGTTTTGCAAAATCTGCCCCAGAAGAAGTGCGCGCCATGTTTTTATCTTTGTACGACGAAAGCAAAGATGTGTACGAACGAATGAATGCGTTCAAAATGCAATCTACAG
The DNA here is from genome assembly GCA_944387065.1 of uncultured Oscillospiraceae bacterium. GTDB lineage: Bacteria > Bacillota > Clostridia > Oscillospirales > Oscillospiraceae > Enterenecus. Next base: position 66,771 of record CALXDM010000007.1, on the reverse strand, counting down.
TTCTCCTGGAGAAGTATGGGAACGGGGCAGCGCAACACTATCAATATGAAAATGCCATCAGCACATACTTGTGGCTTCGATTTCCGGACAAATACTATATCTATAAATTTGGCGAGGTAAAAACGGTCGCCAGTGAACTGGAGGCGGATTATCATTTTAAGAAGGGTGCATATGCTGATAATATCCGCAATTTCTTAAAACTGTACGATGAAATCAGTGCGGCGCTGAAAGAAGATACGGAATTGGTGAACCTGTTCCAATCGCAGTTGACTGACACCTGCTATCCCGACCCGGAACTGAAGACGCTGACAGTCGATGTCGGTTTTTACATCAGCCGGTATTACTCTCAGAAAGATGCTTTCGCTGCTGTGACTACAGAATGGTATGGTTCAAATTACGACCCAGGCCTTTCTGTTGAGGACTGGTTGAAACTTCTGAAGGATGAATCTGTCTTTACTACCGGAGCCCTTGAAATCATGAAGCGCATAAAGGATTATGGTGGTATGGCTTCCTGCACACAGCTTGCGGTGAAATATGGTGAGACAAAAAACTTCTATAATTCCGGGTCCGTTGCGCTTGCCAGGAGGATCTGCGAAGCTACGGGCATCACGCCAGCCGTCCGGGAAGATGGATCTACACAGTGGTGGACCATCCTCTATACAGGTCGTGACGCTGGTAAAGATGAGGATGGTAGCTTTGTCTGGAAACTGCGAGACGAGCTTTCAGCGGCTCTTGATCAAACAGATCTCAGCGGGATCGAACTGTATGTTGCTGCGGCTCCTGGTGAACAAGACCGCGGCTATTGGTGGCTCACCGCCAATCCGAAGATTTGGAGCTTTTCCGACATTGCCGTGGGCGAGGTTCAGTCCTATACTCTTTACAATGAGAACGGCAACAAACGCCGTATTTTCCAGAACTTTCTTGATGCGAAGGCCGGTGACATGATCATTGGGTACGAATCCAATCCGGTCAAGCAAATTGTTGCCCTTGGGCGTATCAGCGCAGAACAGGATGGAGAGAAACTGTTCTTTGAGAAAGTGGAAGGATTGCCCACGCCGATTGACTATGCGGCGTTAAAAGAGTGTCCCGAATTGGAGCGGATGGAGTTTTTTCAGAATGCACAGGGTAGTCTGTTCAAGCTCACCAGAGGCGAATATGACTTCATTCTTGATCTGATCCGAGAGGAGAATCCGGTTGTTCCAGAGGCTTCTATTGACGCTTACACAAAAAGCGACTTCCTCGATGAAGTGTATATGACCGAAAAACGCTATGAGAACCTCGTAGCCGTCCTTCGCAACAAGAAGAATATCATCCTACAGGGGGCACCCGGTGTCGGTAAAACGTTCGCCGCAAGACGGCTGGCGTGGTCCATGATGGGCGAAAAGGACGACAGCCGTATCGAGTTCGTTCAGTTCCACCAGAACTATTCCTACGAAGACTTCATGATGGGATATAAACCGGTAGAGGATGGTTTTGAGCTAAAATACGGTATTTTCTATCGCTTCTGTCAGAAGGCCGCAAACCAGCCTGACAAGGAGTTCTTCTTCATCATCGACGAAATTAACCGTGGCAACATGAGTAAGATCTTCGGTGAGTTGTTGATGCTGATTGAAAAAGACTATAGAGGCACAAAAGTGACTCTCGCCTATAATGGACTCTCATTTTCCGTTCCGAAGAACCTCTACATCATCGGCATGATGAACACAGCAGACCGTAGTCTCGCCATGATCGACTATGCACTCCGTCGCCGTTTCAGCTTCTTTGAAGTGGAACCGGGCTTTGATTCCGAGGGATTCATTCAGTACCAGAACAGTCTGAACAACGAGACACTAAATGAACTCATTAACAAGGTGAAAGACCTGAATCGTGAGATTTCCCTTGATAAGTCGCTGGGTAAGGGCTTCTGCATCGGCCACAGCTATTTTTGCGGTAGAGATGTTTGCACCGATGAGTGGCTACACTCCATTGTTGACTACGACATTCTTCCGATGCTCAGCGAATATTGGTTCGACGACACCAACAAACTCCAGCGTTGGGAAAACATTTTGCAAGGTGTGTTTCAATGATTAAGGACAAGAGCATCTTCATAAAAAACGTATACTATATGCTTTCGTATGCCTTCACGACGCTGAATCAAGGCGGTTATGAGGATGTTGCTACTGAAGAGTTCGAGAACATGCATAACCTCTTCGCTGCGATTCTGGCTAAGGGAATCAGCAGACAGTTGAAGCAGGGCCTATACCGGGAGTATTTGAACCGGAAAGAGGATGTTGCTGTAGTCCGGGGCAAGATCGACATGCCGGGGACCATTCAGAACCGCCTTGCCAGAAAGCGGGTGCTGACCTGCGAGTACGATGAGCTTTCTGAAAACAATCTCTTGAATCAGATACTCAAAACGACTGTTATGCTTCTACTCCGGCACGCGAGAGTGGATCAGGAATACAAAAGCGATCTGAAGAAAGAAATGTTGTTCTTCTCAAATGTTGACACAATCGATCCCTCTACGATCCGCTGGTCAGCTATTCGGTTTCAGAGAAACAACAATACCTATCGTATGCTTATCAGCTTATGCCAGTTCATTCTGGAAGGGATGCTTTTGACAACAGATTCCGGAGAATACAAGCTGGCTTCCTTTGTCGATGAGCAGCGCATGAACCGTCTGTATGAGAAATTCATTCTCGAATACTATGTGAAGGAATGTCCACAGGTGACAGCAACGGCTTCACAGATTCCCTGGGCCTTGGATGACGGCATCGGGACAATGTTGCCGGTCATGCAGAGCGATATCATGCTCACAAAAGGCAGCAAGGTGCTGATCATTGACGCCAAGTACTACACCCATACCACACAAGCCCAGTACGATGTCCACACGATCCACTCCAGCAATTTGTATCAGATTTTTACCTACGTCAAGAATAAGGATGCGGAATTTGGGGACAAGCCGCATACGGTTTCAGGGATGCTGCTCTATGCGGCAACAGATGAAGCCGTTCAGCCAAATAACCGCTACCAGATGAGCGGCAACCAGATCAGCGTTCGAACCCTGGATCTGAACCGGGATTTTTCCGAGATCGCCGCCCAACTGAATGGGATTGCCGAGGAACATTTTCACCTAACGGCTTCCAATTAAGAAAATTTCCTGGATTAACAATTAAACGATAGCTCACAAATGAAACGATACCCATAAAATAAACGATAGCCTGCTGCTACCCAGCGTCTTTGCGGACGGGGTCGGCGGCAGGCTATCGCTTTGTCTGGCGGCAGCTGGGGTCGATAAAAGACCCGAAAGTCCTTGAAATCAGGGCTTTCAGGCAAAAAGAAAGAACCGCAACCTTGATACGCATTGTATCAAAATCACGGTTCTTCTTTGGTGGAGGCGAGGGGAGTCGAACCCCTGTCCGAAAGCAGATCCACGGGAACTTCTCCGAGCGCAGGCGGTCCATTACATTCCCGCACCCAAGCGTGGGCCGCCACACTCAGGGGATTGGTAGAGTCATCATGCGTGGTACGGTCAACTCTTTCCATACGCACGTTCACCACTCATTTCACGCCCAGACCCGGCTCGTGGTCCTTCCGGGCAGGACGGCCGCGTTAAGCCGCGGCGAGAACTACGTTATCGTCGTTCTTTAATTTATAGTTGCCCATTTTTAGGATGCTGGGCGCATCCGCTCGCTATTCCCGTTTCCCTACCCCCGTCGAAACCAGTACGCCCCCTCGTGGGAGCAACGTCTACCGTGCTCCGCGTTCCGCTTGCGCGGGAAGCTGCGCCAGGGCGTTTTGCCGCTGGTGCGGAAGGGTTAAACTGTCTCCGGCTCTGGGTAGTCTACCCCAAAAGTGTCCACAGTAACAGACTTCATGCGCTGGGGGACCAAGGGCTTGTCACTGGGATCCCGTTGGCTGTTGACGATGGCGTCGGCCACTTCCATGCCCTCCAACACCTTGCCAAAGGCAGCGTAGGCCCCGTCCAGGTGGGGCGCTTTGTCCACCATGATGAAGAATTGGCTGCCGGCCGAGTTGGGCTGCATAGTACGGGCCATGGAGAGTACCCCCCGGTCATGGGCCAGGTCGTTGGGGAAGCGGTTCTGGGTAAACTCGCCCCGGATGGCATAGCCTGGGCCGCCCATGCCGGTGCCGTCTGGGCAGCCGCCCTGGATCATGAAGCCGGGGATGACCCGGTGAAAGCCCAGGCCATCGTAGAAACCCTTCCGGGCCAGGGAGATGAAGTTGCGTACCGTATTGGGGGCCACATCGGGATACAGCTCGGCGCGCATCACGCCGCCATGCTCCATCTCGATGGTGACCATGGGGTTTTGAGCCATGGAAAGCACACTCCTTTTCATCATATGGTATATCTTTTGAGAGAATCAATGCGCTCAATAGCGGCCCCGAGAGGACCGGTCCATCTCCCGCTTGGCATCCCGCTTGGCCGCTGCCTCCCGTTTGTCATAGAGCTTCTTGCCCTTAGCCAGGGCGATCTCCACTTTGACCCTTGAGCCGGAAAAATAGAGGGAGAGGGGGACGATGGCATAGCCGTCCTGCTGGGCCTTGGCCTGGAGCTTTCGGATTTCCCGACGGTGGGCCAACAGCTTCCGGGTGCGTCGGGGGTCCTTGTTGAAGATGTTCCCCTTCTCATAGGGAGAGATGTGCATCCCGTGGAGAAAGAGCTCGCCCTCCTTTACCACGCAAAAGGAGTCCTTGAGATTGGCCCCGCCCTGGCGGATAGACTTGACCTCGGTGCCCGCCAGCGCGATGCCGGTCTCCAGCCTGTCCTCAATGAAGTAGTCGTGAAACGCCTTGCGGTTGGCCGCCACCTGCTTGGTGCCGCCCCTGGCCATGGAGCCATCCCTCCCTTCCGACACGAGACACAGTATACCATGAAAGCACCGGGGCCGCAAGGGGAGAAAAAGGGGGATCCTGTCCAATCCTGGGCGGACAGGGCGGGGGAAGGGAGGCGTGGGTCAGGCGGACGGGGGTTTCCACAAAAACGCACGGATTTGCTTGACGGCTGGAAACTCTTGTGTTATAATCCCAAATTGCGCTGATATGCCAAAAAGGAGGGCTGCCCGATGCTGACCCGGCTGGAGCACGGGGAGAGAGTGGCGGGCATTAAGCAGACCCGCCGAGCGCTCCGGGACGGAAGGGCCAAGGTGGTGTTCCTGGCCCGGGACGCGGACCCGGCGCTGACGCAGCCCCTGGCCCTGCTGGCGCAGGAGGCAGGCGTCCCGGTTCAATGGGCCGACGCCATGGGCGAGCTGGGCCGGGCCTGCGGGCTGGCCGTGGGGGCCGCCGTGGCAGCCCTAATTTAAAGGTTGTACTGGTTTTAACGAATAATCTTCGGAGGTTTCGTTAAAATATAAGTTTATGGAAAGGAGGAACAGTATGCCTACTTTTAACCAACTGGTCCGCAAGGGACGGGAGAAGAGCGTGTACAAGTCCAACTCCCCGGCCATGCAGCATGGGCTGAACACCCTGAAGGGGAAGCAGACCAACCTGCCCTCTCCCCAGAAGCGGGGGGTGTGCACGGTGGTGCGTACCTTCACCCCCAAAAAGCCCAACTCCGCGCTGCGCAAGATCGCCCGTGTGCGCCTGACCAACGGCTATGAGGTCACCGCCTACATTCCCGGCGAGGGCCACAACCTGCAGGAGCACTCCGTGGTCATGATCCGCGGCGGCCGTGTGAAGGACCTGCCCGGCGTGCGCTACCACATCATCCGCGGCACGCTGGACACCCAGGGTGTCAACGGCCGGATGCAGGGGCGCTCCAAGTACGGCGCCAAGCGGCCCAAGGCCGGCAAGAAGTAAGCCCTTCCCGGCAGCGCCCCGGACAAGGGGCAAACCTATATTGCATTGTGCGCATTCGCGCAGGGCAATCCCGCCTTGCCGAGCGTTTACCGAATATCACGATGGACGGGAAAACCTCGGACAGGCATTGTACGGAGCCATGCGGACCGGCGCCCCGGCGCAGGTCAGGCTTTGAGTACCTATGATTTCTATGGAATAAGAAGGAGGGAAGCAAAGTGCCCAGAAGAGGAAACGTGCCCAAGCGGGAGATTCTTCCAGACCCGCTGTACCATTCCGTCTTAGTTACCAAACTCGTCAACAGCATCATGCTGGACGGCAAGAAGGGCGTGGCCCAGAAGGTCGTCTACGGGGCGTTTGACATCATCAAGGATAAGACCGGCCAGGAGCCTCTGGAGGTCTTTACCGCTGCCATTGAGAACATCATGCCTTCCCTGGAGGTCAAGGCCCGCCGGGTGGGCGGCGCCACCTACCAGGTGCCCATCGAGGTGCGCCCTGAGCGCCGTCAGACCCTGGGCCTGCGCTGGCTGACCGCTTACTCCCGCAACCGCGGGGAGAAGACCATGCGGGAGCGGCTGGCGGGCGAGATTATGGACGCGGCCAACAACACCGGTTCCGCCGTAAAGAAGCGTGAGGACACGCACAAGATGGCGGAATCCAACAAGGCCTTCGCCCATTACCGCTGGTAATCGGGGAGGAAAGCAGAAATGGCAAACAGAAAAACCTCGCTGGAAAACACCAGAAACATCGGCATCATGGCCCACATCGATGCCGGCAAGACCACGACGACCGAGCGGATCCTCTACTACACCGGCGTCAATTACAAGATTGGCGAGACCCACGACGGCACGGCCACCATGGACTGGATGGCCCAGGAGCAGGAGCGGGGCATCACCATCACCTCAGCGGCCACCACCTGCTTCTGGCAGGGCAGCTCCAACCAGTTCCCCCAGACTCGCATCAACATCATCGACACCCCAGGCCATGTGGACTTCACCGTGGAGGTGGAGCGCTCCCTGCGGGTGCTGGACGGGTCGGTGACGGTTCTGTGCGCCAAGGGCGGGGTGGAGCCCCAGTCCGAGACGGTGTGGCGCCAGGCCGATCACTACCGGGTGCCCCGGATGATCTATGTCAACAAGATGGACATCATGGGCGCGGACTTCTACAACGTGCTGAACATGATCCAGGACCGGCTGAAGGCTAACGCCGTGCCCATCCAGCTGCCCATCGGCTCGGAGGACAGCTTTAAGGGCATCATCGACCTGGTGGAGATGAAGGCCGACGTTTACTATGACGACCTGGGCAAGGACATGCGGGTGGAGGACATTCCCGCCGATATGCTGGAGCGGGCCCAGGAGTATCGCTCCAAGCTGCTGGACGCCTGCGCCGACATTGACGAGGAGATCATGATGCTGGTGCTGGAGGAGCAGGAGGTGCCCGCTGAGATGATCCGGGCCGCCCTGCGCAAGGGGACCATTGAGAACCTGCTGGTCCCGGTGACCTGTGGCACCTCCTACCGCAACAAGGGCGTGCAGAAGCTGCTGGACGCCATCGTGGACTTCATGCCCTCCCCGGTGGATATCCCCGCCATCAAGGGGGTGCTGCCCGACAGCGAGGAGGAGGACGAGCGTCCCGCTGACGACAATGCCCCCTTCTCCGCCCTGGCCTTTAAGATCATGACCGACCCCTTTGTGGGCCGGCTGTCCTTCATCCGAGTCTACTCCGGCAAGCTGACCACCGGTTCCACCGTGCTCAACGCCACCAAGGGGCAGAAGGAGCGCATCGGGCGCATCCTGCAGATGCACGCCAACCATCGGGAGGACATCGAGGAGGTGTACTCCGGCGACATTGCCGCCGTGGTGGGCCTGAAGAACTCCACCACCGGCGATACCCTGTGTGATGACAAGCACCCCATCATCCTGGAGTCCATGGAGTTCCCCGATCCCGTGATCCGGGTGGCCATCGAGCCCAAGACCAAGGCAGGCCAGGAGAAGATGGGCGTGGCCCTGATGAAGCTGGCTGAGGAGGACCCCACCTTCAAGACCTACACCGACGAGGAGACTGGCCAGACCATCATCGCCGGCATGGGCGAGCTCCATCTGGAGATCATCGTGGACCGGCTGCTGCGGGAGTACAAGGTGGAGGCCAACGTGGGCGCGCCCCAGGTGGCCTACAAGGAGACCATCAAGAAGAGCACCGAGCAGGACACCAAGTATGCCCGCCAGTCCGGGGGTAAGGGCCAGTACGGCCATGTGCGCATCACCGTGGAACCCAACGAGCCCGGTAAGGGCTACGAGTTCCTCAACGAGATCACCGGCGGTGTCATCCCCAAGGAGTATATCCCCGCGGTGGACGCGGGCATCCAGGGGGCGATGCAGGCCGGCGTGCTGGCCGGCTATCCCGTGGTGGATGTAAAGGTGCACCTCACCTTTGGCTCCTACCACGAGGTAGACTCCTCGGAGATGGCCTTTAAGATTGCCGGCTCCATGGCCTTTAAGGAGGCCTGCCGCAAGGCTGACCCCTGCCTACTGGAGCCCATCATGAAGGTGTCCGTCATCGTCCCCGAGGACTATATGGGCGACGTTATCGGCGACCTGAACGCCCGCCGGGGCCAGATCCTGGGCATGGAGGCCCGGCCCGGCGCCCAGCAGATCGACGCGCTGGTCCCCCTGAGCGAGATGTTCGGCTATGCCACCGATCTGCGCTCCCGCACCCAGGGGCGGGGCCAGTACTCCATGGAGCCCCACAGCTATGTGGAGATCCCCCGGAACATCGCCGAGAAGATCATTGCCCAGCGCAGCCGCAAGGACGAGGGATGAGCTGGGGCGAGGGAAAAAATATGGTTGCTTTTTTCCCGCCCATGCGATAAAATATTCCGCAGAATGCGGGGTCCGTGCCAATTCAATCTTTTAGTGGAAGTATAAGGAGGAAACGCAGAAATGGCTAAGCAAAAGTTTGAGCGTACCAAACCCCACGTCAACATCGGCACCATTGGCCACGTTGACCATGGTAAGACCACCCTGACTGCCGCCATCACCAAGTATCTGTCCCTGAAGGGTCAGGCGCAGTACGAGGATTACTCCAGCATCGACAAGGCTCCCGAGGAGCGCGAGCGCGGCATCACCATCAACACCGCCCACGTGGAGTATGAGACGGACGCCCGCCACTACGCTCATGTGGACTGCCCGGGCCATGCCGACTATATCAAGAACATGATCACCGGCGCGGCCCAGATGGACGGCGCCATCCTGGTCATCGCCGCCACCGACGGCCCCATGGCCCAGACCAAGGAGCACATCCTGCTGGCCCGCCAGGTGGGCGTGCCCGCCATTGTGGTCTTCCTGAACAAGTGCGACCAGGTGGACGACGCCGAGCTGCTGGAGCTGGTGGAGATGGAGGTGCGCGAGACCCTGTCCAACTACGAGTTCCCCGGCGACGACATCCCCATCATCAAGGGTTCTGCCCTGAACGCCCTGACCTGCGAGTCCGGCAATCCCGATGACCCCGACTTTGCCTGCATCAAGGAGCTGATGGATGCGGTGGACAGCTACATTCCCACTCCTGACCGCAAGGCGGACTTGCCCTTCCTGATGCCTGTGGAGGACGTGTTCACCATCACTGGCCGCGGCACCGTGGCCACCGGCCGTGTGGAGCGTGGCCAGGTCAAGATGGGTGACAAGGTGGAGATCGTCGGTCTGGCCGAGGAGAAGAAGGACACCACCATCACCGGCATCGAGATGTTCCGCAAGCTGCTGGACTACGCTGAGGCCGGCGACAACATCGGCGCGCTGCTGCGCGGCATTGACAAGAAAGAGGTGGAGCGCGGCCAGGTGCTGTGCGCCCCCGGCTCCATTCACCCCCACACCAAGTTTGTGGGCCAGGTGTACGTGCTGAGCAAGGACGAGGGCGGCCGTCACACCCCCTTCTTCAATAACTATCGTCCTCAGTTCTACTTCCGTACCACCGATGTGACCGGTGTGATCACCCTGCCCGAGGGCACTGAGATGTGCATGCCCGGCGACAACGTGGACATGAGCGTGGAGTTGATCACCCCCATCGCCATCGAGAAGGGCCTGCGCTTCGCCATCCGTGAGGGTGGCCGTACGGTGGGCTCCGGCGTGGTCATCGACATCGTAGGGGACTAATCCATCAAGAGGCAAGAGGGACCGGCAAAGGCCGGTCCCTCTTTTTTCGCAAAGTGCCCCTTCGAATCATTCGCTTTCTGGCAGCAGCCGGCCCACCCAGATACAATTCAAAAATTTCTCCTGGATTGGGATTGACAGGCAAGGACTGGATGTGCTATTGTTAGCATAAGCTAACTGATGGGGAGCAGCCGCCTGCTGGGCCGGAAGGCAGCCCTTGGGAGGGGCAGGGAGGTCCACCATGGGATCAGTCAGGGCCTTGCACCCCAAGTGAGGACGCCTGTGGGCAAGGCAGAGCGCTGCTGCCGGAAGCGCTTTTTCTTTTCCCACACGGTTAGCAATAGCTAACTTCTTGTGGGGGAGATGACCCTGGACGGAGCCAGTCGGGCAGCGCTACAGCCCACCCGGTTCCGGCCAGGCAACATTTCAACGGATAAGGAGGATCCCTATGTCGCGCAGCAGTCGGACGTGCAGCAGCAGATGGAAACGGCTCCTTCTGGGGGCCGCGGCCCTGGCGGCAGTCTGCTTGGGGACGGCGGTACCCACCGCCCACGGGGCCAGTGGCTTGCCTGCGGGCAGCTACTATGTGCAGGCAGAGCTCTCCTGCTATGTAAACGCCATGGGGGGTGTGGAGTTTGGCACACCCCTTTTGACCATGGCCCAGGTGGAGGTGGACGAGACCGGGGGCCGCTCCCTCACCCTGTACTTCACCAAAAGCCAAGTTACCATTTACGGCATCACCTGCGACACCTTCCTGGATGCGTCCCCCAGCTATGTGACGGACACCGATGGGGTGCGCAGCGGTACCATCGGCTATTACGAGGCTGACGGTACCTTGGTGACCGAGGGGGTGCGCTATACCCTGAGCGACGACACCGCCGAGAACGCGCGCCAGGAGCAGGTCCACTATGTGGACTCCATCACCTTCCCCGTCCAGGAGGAGCGGGATACATATGGCCTGACGCTCTACATCAACAGCAATGTCATGGGCACCCAGTTCACGGCGGATCGGTACCCGGCCAATTTGACGGTGGACTGGGCCTCCCTCTCCGCTACTCCCATCGAGGAGGAGGCCGAGCCGTCGGAAGCGGCCCAAGCAGACGGCGGGGATCTGGAGCGCCTGGACGGCCTGAATATCTACAATGCTGATGCGGGGGAAGGATCGGGCGGCACGGCGGGTCAGGGGACAGGCGATACCTACCACGCGTTTATCAGGGTGCCGGTGCTGTTGGCCGTGGGCGGGGCCGCGGGCGTGCTGGTGATCCTGGGGGTGGTTCTTGTGATGATCGGGAGACGGGGGAGAAGGGTATGAACAGGAGAAGACGAAGCTGGCTGGCGGCGGTGAGCACCTGCTTGCTCCTGCTGGTGAGCTGTGCCTCTGCTCGACAGAATGCGCCGGAGGACGGAGCGGACGTGATGGGGGAGCGGACGGTGGTGTCCACCTCGGTGGCGATCTGTGAGATTCTGGACGAGCTGGGCTATGAACAGGTGATCGGCGTCCCCGAGACGGAAAACGCGCTGCCAGGGCGCTACCAAGGGGTGGAGACGGTGGGCGCGCCCATGAACCCGGACCTGGAGATCATCAAGAGCCTGGACCCGGATCTGGTGCTTTCTCCCCAGACCCTGGAGGCGAGCCTGGCGGAGGGATACCAGGCGGCGGGCATCACCTCTGCGTTCCTGGACCTGAGCAGCGTGGAGGGAATGTATGCGGCCATCACCTCCCTGGGGGAGTATCTGGGCTGCCAGGACGAGGCGGCCCGGCTGAACCGGGACTATGAGAGCAGCCTACAGCGCCATCAGAGTCAGGGATCGGAGGGGGTGGACGTGCTGCTGCTGATGGCCTTCCCGGACGGTTTTTACCTGGTGGCCACGGAGAATTCCTATGTGGGCAACTTGGTCAAACTGGCAGGGGGGAACAATGTTTACGGTGCGCAGTACCGGGGGGATGAGAATGGATTTGCCAACATCAATCCCGAGGATCTGATCCAAAGGGATCCGGACCATATCCTGGTGTTTGCCCACTATGCCCAGGAGGACGCCTTCCAGTACATGCAAAGCGAGTTTGCTCAGAACGAGACCTGGCAGCATTTTGCGGCTGTGCGGGCGGGGAACGTGTCCTACCTGCCCTCTGAGTACTTCAGGATGAGCGCCAGCTTGGACTGGATCCAGGCCCTGGAGTACCTCGCTCCCATCCTTGGGGAGGGGCAGGGATGAGGAGGAATGGGGCCCGGACCGCGCTGGCCTTCACCCTCACGGCGGCGGCGCTGCTGGCGGCCTTCTTTGCCGCGGTCAACACCGGTGGGCTTTCCACGACGGTGCCGCAGCTGCTGCGGGGGCTGTTTGTGGCGTATGACGAGACGGTGGCCATCATCCTCCAGCTGCGCTTTCCCCGGATCCTGGTCGCCATGCTGGGCGGTGGGATCATGGCCCTGTCGGGGGTGTGTATGCAGGCGGTGATGCGAAACCCCCTGGCCGATCCCGGTCTCATCGGCGTCACCTCGGGGGCGGCCTTTGCCGCGGCGATGGTGACCGCCCTGCTCCCCGCCCTGGCGCGGTTCACCCCGCTGTTCTCCTTTGCGGGGGGGATGGTGGGCTTCGCCCTGGTGTATCTGCTGGCCTGGAACAAGCAGCTCAGCCCCGTCCGGCTGATCCTGACCGGCATCGCGGTGGACGCCTTCTTCACCGGCCTGTACCAGGCGTTTGACGCCTTCACCGGCTCCACCTACACGGGGGCGGCCAGCGTGATCAACGCCAACATCTCGCTCAAGACGTGGGATGATGTGTCCGTCCTGCTGGTCTATGCCGTGGCCGCCCTGGCCCTGTGCTGGCTCGCGGCGCAGCGGTGCAACCTCCTGGCCTTTTCCGACAAGACCATCCTGAGCCTGGGCGTCAACCTGCACCGGACCAGGCTTTTGATCTCCCTGCTCTCGGTGCTTATGGCATCCGGCTTTGCCGCCGTCATCGGATCGGTCAGCTTCCTGGGTCTGATCGTACCCCACATGGCCAGGCTGCTGGTGGGCAGCGACCACCGGAAGTTGCTCCCCTATGCCGCCCTGTTGGGAGCGCTGGTGTTCCTGCTGGCCGACACCCTGGGCAGGGCCATCGCCTATCCCTATGAGATCAGCGCGGCGATCATCATGGCGATCCTGGGCGGGCCCATGCTGGTGATTCTGCTGAAAAGGAGTGGCACGGTCTATGGACGATAGAAACGGCTTGGCAGTCACAGATCTGTGCTACGCCTATGAGCGGGGCAAGCTGGTGCTGCGCGGGGTGTCCGCCCGGTTTGCCCCGGGGAGGATCACGGCGCTGATCGGGGCCAACGGGTGCGGAAAGTCCACCCTGCTCAACCTGCTGGCGGGCATCCTCAAACCGGACAGCGGCCAGGTATTGCTGGATGGGCGGGAGCTGGGGACGATGAAGCGGCCGGCCATCGCCCGGCGGATCGCGGTGGTCCACCAGAGCAACGCGGCGCCCGGCGACCTGACGGTGGAAAAACTGGTCTGCGCCGGCAGGACCCCCCACCGGGGGCTGCTCAGACCCCTGGATGAGGGGGATGAAGCAGCCGTGCGGCAGGCCATGGCCGATACCGACACCGTCCAGTTTGCCCACCGGCCCATCTCCGCGCTCTCCGGCGGCCAGCTCCAACGGGTTTGGCTGGCCATGGCGTTGGCCCAGCAGGCGGACATCCTGCTCTTGGACGAGGTCACCACCTATTTGGACATTCACTATCAGCTGGAGATGTTGCATCTCATCGCTGAACTCAACCGGAAGAAGCGGATGACCATCCTGATGGTTCTGCACGATATCAACCAGGCCTTCGCCTATTGTGACGAGGTGGTCATCCTGAAGGATGGGGTGGTCATGGCCCAGGGGGAGATCGGACGGGTGGTTCAGGCGCCGGTGCTCAGCCAGGCGTTTGGGGTGGCGTCTGAAATCATCACGGTGGCAGGGCGCAAGCACTGCCTGTTTCGCCGACAAGGGGGAGACTATGGGTAAAAAGATGATGGTAGGGTATGGGTTGATCGTGGCCGGGGGCACGGCGCTGCTGTGCCTGCTGCTCTTCGCGGGCTTTGGGTATCGGGTGTTCCTGGCGCCGGAAGTCCAGCTGGAACCGGGCCAGAGCCAGGCGCCGGCAGCCAGCCTGGGCAGCGAGGGGATCGAGATCCCCAGATTTGACACCTGGACCATCCCCGCCGGGGAGACGACGGTGCCCACCCATTTTTACAATCCGGAGGGGAATGGGTGCTACTTCGTCCTGCGCGTTACGCTGGATGAGAGCGGGGAGACGATCTATGAGTCGGATTATCTGGAGCCGGGGCAGAGCCTATATGAAGTGGAGCTGTCCGGCCCCCTCCCGGCAGGGAGCTATGACGCGACGATCCACTACAGCGCCTTTTCCATGGCGGATCTTGCCGCGCTCAACGGCGCCCAGGTCCAATTTGAACTGGTGGTGCAGCCATGAGCCATGCCTCTGGACCGTGGTCCGCTGTGGGCTAGGGCAAAAGGGGATGGAAGCGACGGAAAGGGGGAGTGATCCATGGGAAACATGAGAAGATGCCGGTGCACGGGGTTTGCGGGTTGGCTGCTGGCTGCGGCGGTGCTGCTGGCTGCCTGCTTGCCTCCGGCGCGCGCCTCTGGGAGGACTGCGCTGGGGGCGGGCAGCTATGAGATCGGCAGCTCCAGCCTCTCGCTCTACGTCAATGCCATGGGGGGCATCCAGTTTGCCAACGGCATCTACCGGGGGGCGAGCGTCACGGTGGACGGGTCTGGAAACGCGCAGCTGACCCTGCGCTTCGGGGCGGGTCAGGTGACCATTTACAGCATCACGGTGGACACCTTCATCCACGCCACCCCTACCGTGGACGGCGTGCAGTACACCGTCCCGCCTGGGTACTATGACCCGCAGGGGGTGGTCCAGACCGCCTCCTATACCCTCAGCGGGAATACCGCGCTGGACAACAACGGGGCGGCGGTGCGCTATGTGGACAGCATGACCTTCCCGGTGAGCGTGGGCACGGGGACGGCCACCTACCACCTCTGGCTGTATGTCAACAGCAACGTGATGGGCTGCCAGTTCGGCAGTGGGGGCGGCTCCGCCGGGTCCAACAGCCCTGGGCAGCTCACCTCCTACGCGGCCACCCTGAGCGTTGACTGGGGTTCGGTGCAGGGGGGAGCCGCGGACCCTGGAGCGTCGGAGCCAGACCCTCAGCAGACGCCTGGCGCCCAGCCAACCGGAAGCCCTGGCCAGGCGCCTAGCGATGGGGAGGAGGAAGGGCCCATTGGGGGCTCCGGCCTGGTGGAGATCCCTGCCGTGATCCGGCTGGCCTCCACCGTGGAGACAGCTTCCTACACCGTGTCCGCCCGGGACCTTGACCTGCCGCCCGGGGCACATATGGCCGTGGCAGCCAGCCCAGAGGGGACGCTGCGAAACGGCGGGGACGAGATCGCCTTTGCAAACACCCTGGCCGGGGAGGTCCTCCAGGCCAGCGGGGACACGCTCACTGGCGTGATCCAGCTAGGGGGCAGCCCGTCCAATGTGGGCAGCTATACCGGGACGGCCTGGTTTACCATCCGCGTCGTCCGGGAGGATGGCTGACCCGGGGCACAAGCTGGTCTCAAAAGCAGATCCTGCTTTGAGAAATATTCTGTCACCTTGTAAGGGTAGAAAGGAGTCGTATATCATCCATGCAAACCATGAAACAGCACCTCTTCCGGAGCGTCATAAGCCTGGCCCTCGCGGCTGTGATGCTGCTGTCCCTCCCCGTGGCGTCTGCCGCAGCGGGAAGCAGTCCAAACCTGGGGGCGGGAACCTATGAGATTGAAAGCTCCAGTCTCTCGCTCTATGTGAACGCCATGGGCGGGATCGAGTTTGCGCAGGGCATCTACCAGGGGGCAAGCGTCACGGTGGACGCGTCTGGAAACGCGCAGCTGACCCTGCGCTTCGGGGCGGGGCAGGTGACCATTTACAGCATCACGGTGGACACCTTTGTGGATCCCACAGACTCCGCGCCCGGGTACTATGATGGGAGCGGGAGCGTCCAGGAGGCGGCGTACACCGTCAGCGAGGATACCGCGCTGAATCCGGCCAATGAATCGGTGCGCTATGTGGACAGCATGACCTTCCCGGTGAGCGTGGGTACGGGGAGTGAAACCTATCACCTCTGGCTGTATGTCAACAGCAACGTGATGGGGGTTCAGTTTGGGGACGGCAGCGGCAGCGGCTCGTCCAACCAACCTGGGGTGTCCACGCCCTATGCGGCCACCCTGACCATTGACTGGGATTCGGTGCAGGGGGCCGGCGGTAGCCAATCCGGCGGAGCCGCTGGGGAGGCTAACCTGGGAGCGGGAACCTATGAGATTGAAAGCTCCAGTCTCTCGCTCTATGTGAATGCCATGGGCGGGATCGAGTTTGCGCAGGGCATCTACCAGGGGGCAAGCGTCACGGTGGACGCGTCTGGAAACGCGCAGCTGACCCTGCGCTTCGGGGCGGGGCAGGTGACCATTTACAGCATCACGGTGGACACCTTTGTGGATCCCACAGACTCCGCGCCCGGGTACTATGATGGGAGCGGGAGCGTCCAGGAGGCGGCGTACACCGTCAGCGAGGATACCGCGCTGAATCCGGCCAATGAATCGGTGCGCTATGTGGACAGCATGACCTTCCCGGTGAGCGTGGGTACGGGGAGTGAAACCTATCACCTCTGGCTGTATGTCAACAGCAACGTGATGGGGGTTCAGTTTGGGGACGGCAGCGGCAGCGGCTCGTCCAACCAACCTGGGGTGTCCACGCCCTATGCGGCCACCCTGACCATCGACTGGAGCTCGCTGCAGGGGACCGGCGGCAGCATCGGCGGCACGGGTGGCACCGGCACGCCAGCCCCACAGCCCGGCGACGACCCCATTGAGGATCCGGAGCAGGGGACGGAGGATGATCCTGCACTTGATCCTACACCGGAGTTGGGCAGCACGCCCTTCACCGACGTGGCCGAGGGCGCGTACTACGATGAGGCGGTGGCCTATGTCTACGAGCGTGGGCTGATGCAGGGCACCAGCGAGACCACCTTTGGCCCGGACGTGACGACCACCCGGGCCCAGGTGGTGACCATCCTGTACCGTCTGGCGGGCTCCCCGGCGGTAACGGGGGACAATCCCTTCACCGACGCCACAGCTGGCTGGTACGCCGATGCGGTGGTGTGGGCCAGCCAGAACAGCATCGTCAACGGGTATAGTGACACGGTCTTTGGCCCGGAGGACACCATCACCCGGGAGCAGCTGGCGGCCATCCTGTACCGCTATGCGGACGGTGCTGGGTATGACGTGACGGCCAGCGGCGACCTGTCCGGCTTTGCCGACGCGGGCAGCGTGTCCAGCTGGTCTGCCGGCGCCCTGTCCTGGGCCAACGGCGCGGGTCTGATCCAGGGGTCCAACAACCAGGTGAATCCCCAGGGCAGCGCCATCCGGGCCCAGCTGGCGGTCATCCTGATGCGCTTTGTGGACAACGTGGCGGTGTGAATTGAGCCGCTGCAAATCAATGCAGCAGCAGGGGAGTGCTGTGTAGCAACGAAAGCCCTCCGGCCGAAATGGCCGGGGGGCTTTTGCGGGGGGCTTGTCTTCCAGAGCAGGATGTGGTACACTCAAGAAAAACTGGCCGGCGGCCCTGCCGTGGGATGCCGGCCCAGGCGTTTAACGGGGGAGAGGGTATGGGAATAAAGGCATATCCGGAAGCCGCCAAGGGGCTGTATAAGGTGCTGCTGGGGCAGGCTTTTTCCGCCGCGGCCCAACTGATCTCGATCATGGTGGATGCCACACTGGGGGGTGTGGCATCCCTGGCGGGGCTGGTGCTCAATCTGATGGGGCTGTATCAGGCCCGGCGGGACGACCGGTATTATGGCGTGGCCTTCCTCCTGTCGGTGGCCACTTTGGTTGGGACTGTGGCCGTCAACCTGGCCATGGGCGCGATGGAGGAGGAACCCGCCCGCCTGGTCAGCACTGTGGCGTCCAACCTGCTCAACCTGCTCAACCTGGCCATCCTTCTGCTGGTGGTAGCGCGCTCGGTCAAGCTGGAGGGCCGGGGGACGCTGACTAGCTTTGGCCGAGGAACCGGCGGGGTGAACATCGCCTGCACCATCGTCACCGGGGCACTGACTGGGATGCTCCTGGTGGAGGGGCTGCCGGCCAGGACCATCCTGGCAGCGGCGGCCCTCACCCTGCTGACAGGGCTGCTGGGTATGGTGATGTACATGGTCTTTCTCCACCGGGCCAGCCAGGCCTTGGGCCAGGGGGCGACTGCCCTGGATGGCGGAGGAGGACAATCTGGACGGTTCTGATTGGGGAGGACTGAAGTCATGCGTGGATATCCTGAAGCGGCCCGGGGACTGGGCAAGCTGTTCCTGGCCCAGATCTTGATGATTGTGGGTGTGCTCACCACGCCGCTGTTGGTGGGAGTCATCCTGCTGCTGGTGGGCCAGGTGGTGTATCTGATCGGATTGTATCAAGCGAAGATGGATGATGAGGGCTATTCAGGTGCGTTTGCCCTGAGGATTATCAGCCTGATCGTCAGTTTCTTGGGCGGCTTCTGGGGAGAGTCATGGATGGGGGACCTGTTTGACCTCATTTCGAATATCCTGGGATTTGTCATTCTCTATCTGGTGTGCTCTACGACCGCTCTGCTGGTGGGAAGTCTGGGCTGGAACGATTTGGCGCGCCAGGGGCACACCGTGTGGATGATCAATCTGGTGTGCACCGTCATCAGTTTGGCCTGCAACCTTCTGATGTTTATCCCGGTGCTGAATCTGCTGGCGATCCCGGTCTTGCTTGTTACCTCGATCGCCTCTCTCGTAGGCGGAGTGCTGTTCCTGGTCTTTCTCTACCGATCCAGCAAGGCCCTGGCCTAAGTGGGGAAACACCTGCGGCCCCAGGCATGTGCCTGGGGCCGCTTTTCAGGCGGTGGGGCTGGCGGGCTGGCCGCTGGCCGGAGCGGGGGAGGCGCTGGGCAGGGCAGGACTGGCACTGGGCGTGCCAGACTGGAGGGCTGGGCTGGACTGGGGCATGGACAGGCCGTGGACAAAGCTGCCGCTGGCCGACTGCACCTGTCCGCCCACCACACGGTTGCGGTAGATCAGCAGGGCGGCCTGCACCCCCTGCTCCCCGCTGGGGTGGTTGGTGACTTGGTAGACATAGCGCTTCACCCGCTTGCCGCAGTACTGGGTGAGGTCGAAGCCCTGCTCGGTCTGCAAGGCCAGGTAGGAGGTATAGCTCTCGTCAAAGGTCTCGGGGATGAGCAGCTCCTCGGTGCTGATGGGCTGGGAGGAGACCTGCCAGCCCAGCCCGGTGAGATAGGCCACCCGGTCATCGTTGTCCCGAATGCCAGACACCTCTGCCATCGTGGTCACCGCCCGCTGTCCCAGGGTGAGGGCCAGGGCGAGGATGACCGCCAAGCAGCAGCATAGGGTCGTGATGGCGCCGGCCAGCAGGCGCTTTTTCGGGACCTTGGCCGTCAGGATGAACATGCCGCACCACTCCGTTTCGCAAATTGGTTGGGGTATAGTGATACCTATGTGGATGGGGCGGGAGATATGTTTACCGGGGAGGAAGAAACTTGGGGCGCCATGGGTTGTCCGGACGGAAGGAGGAGAGGGGATGCAGCGGCTGGACAAGCGGCTGGCCGACACCGGCCGGTGGAGCCGGAAGCAGGCCAGGCAGCTGATCCGCGCCGGCCGGGTGGAGGTGGCGGGCCAGGTGTGCCGGGCCCCAGAGCAAAAGGTGGATGGGCAGGCGCCAGTGCGGGTGGACGGGACGGACATCGGCGGGGCGGGCCCAGTCTACCTGATGCTGTACAAGCCTGCCGGCCTGATCTCAGCCACCCGGGACGCCGGGCAGGAGACGGTGCTCCACCTGCTGCCCCAGCGTTACCGGCGCATGGGGCTGTTCCCTGTGGGCCGGTTGGACAAGGATACGGAGGGGCTGCTCCTGCTGACCAACGACGGGCCGTTGGCCCACCGGCTGCTCTCCCCCCGCAGCCATGTGGACAAGGTCTACTATGTGGAGGTGGACGGGGTGCTGGATGAGGGGGACTGCCGGGCGGTGGCGGCAGGGCTGGCCCTGCCCGATGGCCTGGCATGCCTGCCCGGGCGGCTGGAACTGCTGGAGGGGGGCGGCCGGGGCTACCTCACCCTCCAAGAGGGCAAGTACCACCAGGTCAAGCGGATGATGTTGGCCCTGGGTAAGCCTGTGCGCTATCTCAAGCGGGTGGGCTTTGGCCCTCTCATCCTGGACGAGGAGCTTGGGAAAGGTGGTTGGAGAGCACTAACCCAGCTGGAAATCCAGGCTCTTTTTGGGCAATGAACCAAAAGTTCTGTCAAAATTCACAAAAAATTTGAAAGAAACTATTGAAATCGGCAAGACAAGCGGCTATAATGAACCTACCGGAACTTTGTCCACCCGCGTCGGAAGGGCGGGCCCTGCCCGTGCGGGAAGAAAGGGGAAATGGAACGATGTCCAGCCGGATTTTCCAGAGTATCGTGCTGCAGATGAAAGACTGCTCTGACCGGGCTGTGGGAGTTATCGACGAGCAGGGTACCGTGGTGGCCTGCAATGACCTGCCCTGCATCGGAGAGAAGTGGGGCAATGTGCCCGCGCTGCTGGCCGCTGAGCAGGACGCGCCTGTGGTGAGCAATGGTTACACGTTTAAGGCCATGCCGGGTTGGAACGGCCAGTTTGACTACGCTGCCTTTGCCAAGGGGCAGGATGAGCAGGCAACACTGATATGCTCCATGGCGGCCATTGCCCTAAATGGGGCTAAGACGTACTATGAAGAGAAGCACGACCGGGCTACCTTCGTCAAGAATATCCTGTGCGACAACATCCTGTTGGGGGATATTTATGTGCGGGCCAAGGAGTTGCACTTTGTCTCTGAGGCCCCCCGGGCAGTAATCCTGGTCCGCCAGCTGGGCACGCCAGATGTGGCCGCTGTGGACGTGATCTCCGCTCTGTTCCCCGACCGGCAAAGCGACTATGTGCTGTCCATCAGCGAGACGGATGTGGCGCTGGTCAAGCAGCTGGGGGAGGGGACGGACGCCCGGGAGGTGCAGAAGATTGCCCAGGCTGTTCAGGAGGCGCTGGACCGGGAGCTGGGGCTGAAGACGGTGGTGGGCGTGGGCACGGTGGTCAACCATGTCCGGGACCTGGCCCGGGCCTATAAGGAGGCCCAGGTGGCCATCGACGTGGGCAAGGTGTTTGACAGCGAGCGCTCTATCATCAACTATGAGAACCTGGGCATCGGCCGGCTGATCTATCAGCTGCCCACCACCCTGTGCGAGATGTTCCTCCAGGAGGTTTTCAAGAAAAACCCCATTGACGCTCTGGATCAGGAGACCCTGTTCACCATCAACAAATTTTTTGAGAACAACCTGAACGTGTCCGAGACGGCCCGGAAGCTGTTCGTCCACCGCAATACCCTGGTCTATCGTCTGGAGAAGATCAAGAAGCTCACCGGCCTGGATCTGCGGGAGTTTGACGACGCCATCACCTTCAATGTGGCCCTGATGGTCAAGAAGTACCTGGTGTCCCGTGGCATCGACTCCTGAAGCGCCCGACCTCCGGCGCCGCCGCGCAATATGCGCGGCGGCGCCGGTTTTGTAATCAGTTGTTTCTTTTTCAGCCGTGGCAGGGAGGACTGTTGACATAATGATGCTGGGGGGTTTTCCAGATAAGGGGAGATTATGTTGACACAAGGGGAATCACCCGATATAATGTAGAATCATAGCGCAGGGCGCATAAGTGACAAAACGGTTGCAAAGGGGGCCTTCCATGATCCGGCTCATGGATGTATGCAAGGAGTACGACAACGGCACCAAGGCGCTCAACGGCGTCAACCTGCGCATTGATGATGGGGAGTTTGTCTTTCTGGTGGGGCCGTCCGGCTCCGGGAAATCCACCATCATCAAGTTGCTCACGGCAGAGGTGGCCTCCACCTCGGGCCGGGTGATGGTCAACGGCTATAACCTGAACAACATCCGCCGCTGGCAGGTTCCCTATATGCGGCGCACCCTGGGGGTGATCTTCCAGGACTTCCGGCTGATCGAGAAGAAAACGGTGCGGGGGAACCTGGAGTTTGTCATGCGCATCATCGGCGCCACGCCCCGAGAGATGCGCCGGCGCATCCCCTACGTTCTGGACCTGGTGGGGCTGGGGGATAAGGCGGAGGTCTATCCCAACCAGATGAGCGGGGGAGAGCAGCAGCGGGTAGCCATCGCCCGGGCGCTGATCAACAACCCCGAGATGATCATCGCCGACGAGCCCACCGGGAACCTGGACCCCCAGCGCTCCCTGGAGATCATGACGCTGCTGGAGCGCATCAACTCCATGGGCACCACCATGCTGGTGGTCACCCACGAGAAGGAGCTGGTCAACCGCTTCTCCAAACGGGTGGTGGCCATCCAGGACGGCACGCTGATCAGCGACGAGCGGGGGGGCTACTATCAGTATGAAAAATCGGTTTAACCTGGGCTACTTCCTCCGGGAGGGGTTTGGCAGCATCTTCACCCACGGGCTGATGTCCTTTGCCGCAGTGTGCATGATCGTGGCCTGTCTACTCATCATGGGCTCCTTTGCCCTGCTGGCCATCAACGCCGAGCGGATGCTCAGCCAGGCCGAGGATGACAACGAGTTTCTGGCCATCATCGAGGAGACGTACACCGACCAGCAGATCGCCCAGCTCCAGGCCCAGGTGAGCCAGGTGGACAATGTGCTCTCCGTCACCTTTATCACCCGGGAGCAGGCCAAGGAGGACTACCTGGGGGAGCACGCGGATGAGGGGCTGTACGCCGAGATCTCCGACGAGGTGTTCCGGGACCGGCTGTCCATCCATGTGGAGGACTTAGAGCAGTTTGACCAGACGGTGGCGGCGGTGGAGGCTCTGCCCGGGGTGGTGAACATCCGGGCCATGGGTGAGCTGGCACGGGGCTTTGTCACCGTGCGCAACGTAGCAGCCGCCCTGGCCACCGCCCTGGTGGTCATCCTGGCCGCGGTATCCCTGTTTATCATCTCCAACACCATCCGCCTGGCCACCTTCACCCGGCGGGAGGAGATCGCCATCATGAAGATGTGCGGGGCCACCGACGGCTTTGTCCGCTGGCCCTTTGTCTTTGAAGGGCTGATGCTGGGGCTGGCGGGGGCGCTGGTGGCCTTCCTGGCCCAATGGGGCATCTACACCGCCGTCTACCGGATGGTGGAGGTCAACGGGGCCATGGGGATGTTCCCCCTGATGCGCTTTGGGGCCATCGGGTGGCCGGTGCTGGGGATCTTCCTGTTGTCCGGCGCGCTCATTGGGGCGTGCGGCTCGGGACTGGCCATCCGCAGGTTCCTGCAGGTCTGATAAGGAGGCTTCTATGAACAAGAAAACGCAGCGTGTGATCGTAATCGTACTGGCTCTGGCCATGCTGGCCTCCGTGCTGGTGCCCGCCCTGGGGATGCTGGCGGCGGCGTCCATCAGCCAGAGCGACATCGACAACCTGGAAAACCAGCTCAACGACATCAGCCAGCAGAAGGAGAGCGTGGAGGCCGAGCTGGAGGCCATCCAGGACGATCTGACCCAGGCGGAGGAGCAGGTTGAGCTGATCCAGGCCCAGCTGGTGCTCACCGAGCAGCAGGTCGCCGCCAGCCAGCTGCTGCTGGACGAGTATGACGCACAGATCGCCCAGCAGGAGGAGCAGATCGCCCAGCTGGAGGCCCAGGAGGCGGAGCAGTACGAGGAGTTCTGCGCCCAGGTGCGTTGGCTGGAGGAAACGGGGCCTGTTTCCTATCTGGCCGTCTTCTTTGAGGCGTCCAGCTTCTCTGAGATGCTGGACTACGCCATGCTGGTTCTGGATATTATGGATTACAACCAGCGGATCATCACCCAGCTGGAGCAGACCCAGGCGGAGCTGTCCGAGGCCCGGAGCGAACTCCAGGACTCTCGGGACGCCCAAGCGCTGGTGCAGGAGGGGCTGGAGGAGCAGCAGGCGGAGCTGAATGCCCGGCGGCAGGAGGCCCAGGCGCTGTACGCCAGCATCGCCGAGACGCAGGCGGAGTTGGCGGCCAAGGCTCAGCGGCTGGCGGCAGCCGAGGAGGAGATCGCTGCGGCGCTGGAAGAGGCGGAGGAGAAGTACGCCCAACAGATCGCTCAAGCCAACCAGAGCAACGACGGGGTGTATGCCTGGCCCCTGCCCGGCTACTACAACATCTCATCCCGCTTTGGTTATCGACCCCACCCCATCTACGGCTATTCGGACAACCACCGAGGCAATGACATCCCTGCCCCCGGCGGCACGCCCATCCTGGCCGCCCAGAGCGGTGTGGTCACTGTGTCCCGGTACAACGCCTCCTACGGCAACTACTGCATCATCAACCACGGCAACGGCTATTCCACCCTGTACGCCCACATGAATAGCTTGCCCACCGTGTCCGAGGGGGAGATGGTGAGCAAGGGCCAGGTGATTGGCTATGTGGGCACCACCGGGGACTCCACTGGCAATCACCTGCACTTTGAGCTGCGCATCGGCAGCGGCCTGGGGGATTCCCTGTCCCTCTATCCCGGCATGACCTTCTATTGGGGCGGCTACCCCATCCAGGGCGGCTGAGTCCTGGAGTGGGTGTCTGAGCCTAAAGGGCGCGGACACCATGAGAGGCGCAGGCCGCGGCCTGCGCCTCTTCGCCATCCCGGGCAAGCCGGGAACATCACCCAAGCCAAGGAGGCCAAGGATATGGACGAGCAACTGGTGAAGAAGCGGCAGGGCCGGCGGCTGCGCCTACCCGGTTGGAGTAAGATCCTCATCGCGGTGGTGCTCACCCTGGCGGTGTCCACCACCGGCTGGTGCCTGCTGTTGGGGAGGAATGGGATCGCCCTGGTGGAGGGCTGGCTGCTGGCCCGCTTCGCCTTTGTAGACCCCCAGGCCGACCTGGGGGAGGCGGCCCACCAGGCCCTGAACGGCCTGGTGGATGGGCTGGGGGACCGCTGGTCCTACTATCTGGAAGGGGAGGACTATGTCCAGACCCAGCAGCGCCGGGCCAACCACTATGTGGGCATCGGTGTGACGGTGGACCCACAGCAGCGGGAGGAGGGTCTGCTGGTGCTGTCGGTCACCGAGGGCGGCCCCGCCCAGCAGGCGGGCGTGGTGGCCGGGGACGTGATCACCGCGGTGGATGGGGAATCCATCGCCGGCGAGGGCCGGGAGCAGGGCAGCCAGCGGATTACCGGCGAGGAGGGGACCCAGGTGGAGCTCACCCTGCTGGGGGAGGATGGGGCTAGCCGCACGGTGACCTGCACCCGGGCCGCCCTGCAAACCCCCTCTGCCGCGGGGGAGCTGCTGGAGGGGGAGATCGGTTACCTGCAGCTGACCAACTTCTACTCCGGTGCGGCGGACAGCTTCCGGGAGGAAGTGGCGGCGCTGCTTGAGCAGGGAGCACGGGGGCTGATCCTTGACCTGAGGAACAACCCGGGCGGTTACATCAACGAGCTGACATCCATCCTGGACTACCTGCTGCCCGAGGGGCCGGTGTTCCAGCACAATCCCCGCTGGGGAGCGGCGACGGTTTACCAGTCGGACGCGGACTGTGTGGCGCTGCCCGTGGTCACCCTGGTCAACGCCAACACCTATTCCGCGGCGGAGTTGCTGGCCGCCGAGCTGAAGGAGTTTCAGGACTCCCCGGTGGTGGGTGAGCGCACCTCGGGCAAGGGCTACTCCCAGATCACATTTTCCCTGAGTAACGGGGGCGGATTGGGGCTATCCACCGCCACCTACTGCACTGGGCAGGGCAATTCCCTGATCGGCGTGGGCATTGTCCCCGACGTGGAGCTGGAGCGGTCGGAGACGGAGGACAACCAGCTCCAGGTGGCCATAGAGCTGCTGCTGGAGGAAGTGGAATAGAGCGAGGAAACGGCCCGCCGCAGAAACTGCGGCGGGCCGTTTCCCGTGGCAAAACCGTCACCGGCGCAGGAACAACACCCCCAGGGTGTTGGGCCCACAGTGGGCGGAGATGGTGCAGCCGGCCTGACCCTCCAGGATCTCCCCGAAGCCATACCCCTCCACCAGGGCGCGCACCGCCGCCACCGTCTCCGGCCGGCAGGCGGCGCTGACGATGACACACCGGTCCGGGCGGTAGTCCCCTGGCTCCAGCTGATCCCGGACATAGTCCAGCAATACCTTGTCAAAGCTGCCCCGGTACTTTTTGCCCACGCTCATCCGACCGTCGGCCAGGATGATGCACGGCTTGAGCTTGAGTAAGTTGGCCCCCAGGGCTACCACCGAGGAGCAGCGTCCCCCTTTGGCCAGGTAGTCCAGCCGGTCTACCACAAAGGTGGTGGACACCTTGTCCAGCAGGTCCTCTACCAGGGCTACGATGTCCGGAGCGGCCATCCCCCGCTGGGCGGCCTGGGCCGCCTCCAGCACCAACAGGCCCTGGCCCATGGTCAGGTTGCGGCTGTCCACCACATGGACGTTGTCAAAGTCCTGGGCGGCCAGCACCGCGTTCTGGTGGCAGGCGGAGAAGTGCTGGCCGATGTTGAAGTGGATCACCGCCTCATAGCTCTGGGCGTACTGGGCAAATAGGGACTGGTAGTCGGCAATGTTCACCGCCGACGTGGTGGGCAGGCCGCCCCCGGCGGCCACGTGGTCGAAGATGTCCTGGGGATGGATATCCACCCCGTCCCGGCGGGTGGCGCCGTCCTGGGTGATGTACAGGGGTGCCAGGGTAATGTCATAGCGCTCCAGCAGTGTCTGGGGCAGGTCGCAGGTGCTGTCAGATGTGATCTTGATGGCCATCGGAACCTCCATATGCCCAATGTGGCGGCGGGGGTAGTCAACTGGGGGGAGAGGCGCCATCCCCGCGTAGCAGCCCCTATTATATCAGTTTCCCTGGGAAATGCAACGGAATCTTTGCCCTGGCCTCCTCATAGCCTGGAGGGAGGTGGGACGATGGTAGGGCGGATCATAATCCGAGAGGAAAAGGGAAGGGGCAGGATACAGGTGGAGTACCTGGCCGGACTGAGTCTGATGACAGGGGTGCTCTATCTTCCCCCTGGCCTGTCCCAGCGGCGGGCCGGACGCCGGCTGGCCCGTCTGGAGCGGCAGCTGCGGGGAGTGGGTGTGGGCCGGGTGGTCGTGCCGGAGGGATTTTCCGGGCTGACCCGTCTGCGCCCGGTGGACACCCTTCCCTTCTATCGGGCAGTGGCCGACGTGCTGGTGCTGGAGGGGCTGCGCCTGGATGGGGTAGCCCCCAAACAGGGGGCCGTGACCCTGCATGGGCCCTGGCTGTGCCCTGAGCTGCGCCGGGCTGCCCAGCGGCTGTGTCCCCTGGTGCGCACCCTGCGCATCCAAGTGCCCGGGGAGGGGGAGGACTATGCCCGCTGGCTCCATCAGCAGTATGGGCTGCCGGTGTCCCCTCCAGAGGGGCCGGCGGACGTGACGGCGTCCTTTGGGCCGGGGGAGCGGGGTCAGGGGCGGGTGCTGTGCCTGTATGGTCAGCCGGAGCTGGGTGGGCTGCGCTTGGCCGCCCAGGGCCGGGCGCTGCCCCAGGCGTGGGACCAGCAGCTGCTGGCCCTGCTCTGGGAGCAGGGGGCGGTCCGGCGGGAGGAGCTGTATGCTCCTGGGGCGCAGGCGCAGGGGTGAGCCGTCCCCCTTGCAATGGGCTGGGGGCTATGGTATAATCGTTCCCGCAGATTTTGCCCCATCCGAGAGAACACCAGAAACGAAGGGAACGATCAGGCAATGTCAGGACATTCCAAGTGGCATAATATCCAAAAGACCAAGGGGGCGGCGGACGCCAAGCGCTCGCAGATCTTCACCAAGCTGGCCCGGGAGCTCATCGTGGCGGTCAAGGCCGGCGGAAGCGGGGACCCGAATAACAATGCTCGTCTGGCCACCGTGGTGGCCAAGGCCCGGGCGGCCAATATGCCCAACGACAACATCAAGCGCACCATTGAGAAGGCGCTGGGTTCGGGCAATTCCAGTGACTACGAGGCCATTACCTACGAGGGATACGGCCCCAGCGGGGTGGCCGTCATCGTGGAGGCCCTCACCGACAACCGCAACCGCACTGCGTCCGAGGTGCGCCACCTCTTTGACAAGTACGGCGGCAACCTGGGGGCCACCGGCTGCGTCTCCTGGTCCTTTGACCAGAAGGGCGTGCTGGTCATTGAGCGGGAGGACCTGGAGGAGGACACGGTGATGATGGACGCGCTGGACTGCGGCGCGGCCGACTTCCAGGCCCAGGCCGAGTACTTCACCGTCTATACCGCGCCGGAGGACTTTGCCAAGGTGCTGGCCGCCATGGAGGAGAAGGGTTACGCGTTCCTGTCGGCCAAGGTGGAGATGGTTCCCCAGAACGACGTGACCCTTACCGATCCAAAAGATGTGCAGAACATGGAGAAACTCATCGACCTGTTGGAGGAGAACGACGACGTGCAGAATGTCTGGCACAACTGGGAGCAGGGGTGAGTATCTCATAGCAGCGAGGAGGGTGTCCGATGGGGCGCCCTCCTGTATTTTTTCTATCCGGTCAAAAAGGCACGGAGGGCAGATAAGGAGGTTGCTTTTCCCGGTGGAAGCGGCTATAATAGAAAGGCTGCGTGGGCAGCGGGCAGCGGCGGAAAAGGCAAACCCGCACAGGCGGTTGCGAATCCCGGGCCGCGGAGGTAACGACAATGGTAACAGCAATCGTGGGCGCCAACTGGGGAGACGAGGGGAAGGGAAAGATCACCGATCTGCTGGCAGAGCAGTCAGACGTGGTGGTCCGCTTCCAGGGGGGAGCCAACGCGGGGCACACCATCCTCAACGAGCATGGACGCTTTGCCCTGCATATCCTGCCCTCGGGAATCTTTTATCCCCATGTGACAAACGTCATTGGAAACGGCGTGGCCCTGGACATCGCCCGGCTGGCCCAGGAGCTGAACGGCCTGGCTGAGCAGGGGGTTCCGGCGCCCAACCTGATCGTATCCCAGCGGGCCCAGATCCTCATGCCCTACCACAGCCTGCAAGACGCCTATGAGGAGCAGCGGCTGGGGGGCCGGGCCTTTGGCTCCACCAAGAGCGGCATTGCCCCCTTTTACTCCGACAAGTACGCCAAGATGGGTATCCAGGTGTGCGACCTGTACCACGAGGCGCGCCTGCGGGAGCGGCTGGAGCGGGCGGTGGAGGTAAAGAACGTGCTGTTCCAGCACCTGTATCACCAGCCTCCGCTGGACGTGGAGCAGCTATACGGGCAGCTGCTGGAGTACCGGGAGCTGATCCGCCCCTATGTGGGGGATGCGGTGGGTTTCCTCCACCAGGCCCTGGGCCAGGGCAAGCGGGTGCTGTTGGAGGGGCAGCTGGGGGCCATGAAGGACCCAGACCTGGGTATCTTCCCCATGACCACCTCCTCCCACACCTTGGCCGGATTCGGCTGTGTGGGCGCCCCGGTTCCCCCCACTTCCATCCAAGAGGTGCTGTGCGTGACCAAGGCATACTCCTCCAGCGTAGGCTCCAGCACAGAGCCTTTCCTGAGCGAGCTGACCGGACCAGAGGGTGAGGAGCTGCGCCGCCGGGGAGGAGATAAGGGAGAGTACGGCGCCACCACCGGGCGGCCCCGGCGGGTGGGGTGGTTTGACACGGTGGCCACCAAGTACGGGTGCATGGTGCAGGGGGCAACCCAGGTGGCCCTGACCTGTTTGGACGTGCTGGGCTACCTGGATGAGATCCCGGTGTGCGTGGGCTATGAGATCGACGGGGTGGTCACCGACCGCTTTCCCACCACCCCGGAGCTGTTGCGGGCCAAGCCGGTCTTTGAGAGGCTGCCCGGCTGGAAGCAGGACGTGCGGGGGGTGACGGACTACGCTGCCCTGCCCGCCCAGGCCAGGGCCTATGTGGACTTCTTGGAGGGGCGCATCGGGGTGCCCATCACCCTGGTGTCCACCGGGCCGGGCCGGCATGAAGTGGCGCAACGCAAGTAAAAACACCTGACAGGTGGCGGCAGTTTTGCCGCCACCTTTTGAGCGGGATTGGCGTGCAGATAGGAGGTATGTGGACATGGGGTATGAGGAGATTGAGGCGCGGGCCGGGCAGCTAGGGGTGCCCGTCTACCAGTACCTGCGGCAGGAGAGCCAGAGGGCGCTCCGGCTGACGGCCCAGCTGAACCGGGACTACCACGAGCCGGAGGAAGTGACGGCGCTGTTTTCCCAGATCATCGGTCGGCCGGTGGGAGAGGGGTTTTGTCTCTTCCCGCCCTTCCACACCGACTATGGGCGGAACATCCAGGTGGGGCGGAACGTGTTTCTCAACTCGGGCTGCCGCTTCCAGGATCAGGGGGGCATCACCATCGGGGACGGGGCCCAGATCGGCCACAATGTGGTGCTGGCCACCCTGAACCATGACCCAGATCCGGCCAACCGCAGCCAGGTCATCCCGGGGCCCATCGTGATTGGCCGGAACGTGTGGATCGGCTCCAACGCCACCGTCCTGCCCGGTGTCACCATTGGGGACAACGCCATCGTGGCCGCCGGCGCCGTGGTGAGCCGGGATGTGCCGGCCAACACGGTGGTGGGCGGCGTGCCTGCCCGGGTGCTCAAGCGGCTCTGAGGGGCAGGCCGGGGCGCCCATGGACGATGGAAGGATGGCGCGCGCACCAAAGCCCAGGGCGCACATACAATGGGATTGGAAGAAAAGCGCGTTTGCCTTTTCCATTCCCCCATCAACCATCGGGAGGTACGATTATGGCTGAATACATCGAGCCGGGCCCCATTTCCGATACCGCCGGTATCCGTGAGGCCGTATGCATCCACACCCGAAAAATCTATGATAGCTGCCGCGACAAGGACTGCGTGGAGGATCTGCGCCTGTACCCCACCGCCAGTTCCCAGGCGGTGATCGACCGCGCCATCAGCCTGAAGGCCGGGCGTGCCGAGCTGCTGTACGCTTACATTGACGTGGAGCCGGTGAGCTTCAACCGCGGGTACTACACCGTGGATGTGCGCTACTTCTACCGGGTCACCGCAGACGCCTTTGTGGGCGGCGCGCGCCCGGTGTCCATCAGCGGACTGGTGGTGTTTGATAAGCGGGCCATCCTGTTTGGCAGCGAGGGATCGGCCAAGGTGTTCTCCTCCAACCTGTCCTGCAACGAGTTGGACACCCAGAAGCTGACCCGCACCAACCTGCCCGTGGCCGTGGTGGACGCGGTGGATCCGCTGATCCTGGGCATCAAGCTGGTGGACGCCTGCGACCCCCCCATCCGGGACTACTGTGACGCCTCTGACATTCCCGCGGCCATCACCGGGTGCTTCCCCGGCGAGCTGACCATGAGCGGGGAGGGGAAGCGGGTGTACGTCACCCTGGGGCAGTTCTCCATCATCCGCCTGGAGCGGGAGAGCCAGCTGCTCATTCCCGCCTACGACTACTGCATGCCCAGCAAGGAGTGCCCGGGCAGCGGGGAAGAGGAGGATCCCTGCGCCGTGTTCCGGAAGGTGCAGTTCCCCGTGGATGAGTTCTTCCCGCCCAATACCACCCCCCAGTCGGACAGCTATCAGGATACCAAAAACTTTGACATCTGCTGCTGAGCGGGCGGAAAGGACAGACTGAAAGCGACCGAGTGGATTGCCACCAGGCCCCGGCGGGCACAGGCCCGCCGGGGCCTGAAATTTTGGAAACCTATTCTCTTTCCAGCTCGATTCTGGTATAATAACTGAGAAGACGTCGGGGCGGGTCCGCCCAGGAGGAGCGAGATGAGAAAGCTGGATGAGATCGAGGCGCGCCTGCGCCGGGCGGCACCTGGACTGGAGTTACGTCGGGACGAGCCCATGAGCAGGCACACCACCTTCCGGGTGGGGGGACCGGCCGCCCTGCTGGCCCTGCCCCGGGACGAGGGGGAGCTGCTGGCTGCGGCCCGGGCAGCCCGCCGGGCGGGGCTGGACCCGCTGGTGGTGGGCAACGGCTCCAACCTGCTGGTGGACGATGGAGGGTTGGACGCCTTGGTACTCAAGACCGCCCCCCGGGTGGGCTGGGTGAAGGAGACAGGGGAGAATACCCTGGAGGCCGGCGCCGGAATCCCCCTGGCCCGGCTGGCCATGGAGGCTGCGGCCCGGGCTCTCACCGGGCTGGAATTTGCCCATGGCATCCCAGGCAGCCTGGGCGGGGCGGCGGTGATGAACGCGGGGGCCTACGGCGGGGAGATGTGTCAGGTGATCGACCAGGTTCGGGCCCTGGACGGGGCGGGCCAGGTGCGCACGCTGACAGGGCAGGAGTGCCGCTTCTCCTACCGGCACTCCATCTTCACCTATGGGGAGTGGCTCATCCTGTCCGCATCGGTGCGCCTGGCCCCGGGGGACCCGGCGGCCATCCGGGATCAGATGGGGAAGTTGATGGCCCGGCGCCGGCAGAAGCAGCCGCTGGACTATCCCAGCGCGGGCTCTACCTTTAAGCGCCCGGCAGGGCACTTTGCCGCGGCCCTCATCGAGGGGTGCGGGCTGAAGGGGCTGCGGGTGGGCGGGGCCCAGGTGTCGGAAAAGCACGCGGGCTTTGTGATCAACGCCGGCGGGGCCACCTGCCGGGACATCCTGACGCTGATGGATCAGGTGCGGGAGCGGGTGTTCCGGGAGACCGGGGTGGAGCTGGAGCCGGAAGTGAAGTATGTGAAAAGTATATGAAGTAAGGGGGAGGGGCAGGGATGGAATTTCTGATCGTATCGGGGCTGTCCGGCGCTGGTAAGTCCACGGTGATGTCCGTGCTGGAGGACAGCGGCTTTTTCTGCGTGGACAATCTGCCGCCGCAGCTCATCCCCAAGTTTGCCGAGCTGTGCCTGGCGGGAACGGGGGCCTATGAGCGGGTGGCCATGGCCTGCGACATCCGGGGCGGGGAGACCTTTGAGGGTCTGTTCCAGGCCCTGGACGCCCTGCGGGAGATGCAGTTTGACTACCGGATCCTCTTTCTGGAGGCGGATACCAAGACCATCATCAAGCGCTATCAGGAGACTCGGCGGGGCCATCCCCTCCTGGCGGAGGAGGGCGGCCTGCTCCAGGCGGTGGAGCGGGAGCGCCAGGCCATGGAGGCGGTGCGCCAGCGAGCGGACTACGTCATCGACACCACCGCCCTGTCGGCCCGGAAGCTGCGCGACCGGGTGCTGGAGACGTGTATGCCGGGGCAGCAACGGCGCTACGAGATGAGCATTGCCGTGACCTCCTTTGGCTTCAAGTACGGCATCCCCCTGGAGGCCGACCTGGTCTTTGACGTGCGCTTTCTGCCCAACCCCTTCTATGTGGAGCAGCTGAGGGGCCAGACCGGCCTGGACGATGGGGTGCGGGACTATGTGTTCAGCTATCCCCAGGCCCGGCAGTTTCTGGAGCGGCTGACAGACATGGTCGACTTCCTGCTGCCCCAGTTCCTGGAGGAGGGGAAGAGCGCGCTGGTCATCGCCATCGGCTGTACCGGCGGCCGGCACCGCTCCGTGGCCGTCACCCACGCCCTGGCCCAGCACATCCGCGCCCAGGGCTACGCCGCCGGAGAGAACCACCGGGACATGACGAGGGGCTGAGCCATGGCAGAGCAAGCAAAGCGGGGCCCGGCCATCGTGGCCCTGGGCGGGGGCAACGGCCTGTCCGCCATCCTGCGGGGGCTGAAGCTGTACACCCAGGACTTGACGGCCATCGTCACCGTGGCCGACGACGGGGGTGGGTCAGGGATGCTGCGGGAGGATCTGGGCATGCCCCCGCCGGGGGACATTCGTAACTGCATGGAAGCCCTGGCGGACACCGAGTCGCTGATGCAAAACCTGCTGGCCTACCGCTTCACGGAAGGGCGGCTGGCGGGACAGGCCTTCGGCAACCTGCTGCTGGCCGCGCTGACGGGCATCTCCGACTCCTTTGACCAGGCGGTGGAGCGCATGAGCCAGGTGCTGGCCATCACCGGCTGCATCCTGCCGGTGACCAACGCCAACGTGCGCTTGGAGGCCGCCTTTGAGAACGGGGCCAGCGTGTGTGGGGAGTCCAAGATCTTCGCCTTCAAGAAGCAGCAGAACTGCCGCATCCACCATGTTCGCCTGGTGCCGGACAACCCGCCCGCCCTGCCCGCGGCGCTGGCGGCCATCCACCGGGCAGACGTGATCCTGCTGGGGCCGGGCAGCCTGTACACCAGCGTGATCCCCAACCTGCTGGTGGACGGCATCTCCGAGGCCATCCGGGACAGCCGGGCGCTGAAAATCTACGTATGTAACATCATGACCCAGGACGGGGAGACGGAGGGGATGAGCGCAGCCGACCATCTGGCCG
Source organism: uncultured Oscillospiraceae bacterium (assembly GCA_944387065.1). Taxonomy (GTDB): domain Bacteria; phylum Bacillota; class Clostridia; order Oscillospirales; family Oscillospiraceae; genus Enterenecus. The sequence goes on along the minus strand of CALXDM010000007.1, from coordinate 32,565 downwards.
CCCTGCTGGAGCACGGGGGGCCGGGGCTGGTCAAGCTGTGCCTGTGCAACAGTACGCCGGTGCGCCGCGCGCTGCTGGAGCGCTATTCCCGGGAGGACGCCGAGCCCATGCGGGTGGATCGACGGGCGGTGGAGCTGCTGGGGGCGGAGGTGGTGCTGCGCCCACTCACCGACGAGGGCTCCCACTATGCCCGCCACTCGGGGGTGAAGGTGGCCCAGGCGGTGATGGAGCTGTACCATCAGACGGCGGACACCAAGATATTCTGAGGCAGAGGGGGAAGGGGCATGAGTTTTGCCGCGCAGGTCAAGCAGGAGCTGTGCCGGCAGGGGTTGGCGCGGCGCTGCTGCGCCCAGGCGGAGGCCTACGGTGTGCTGCTGTACTGCAACAGCTTCCACAGCCGTCAGGTGCGCATCATCACCGAGTCGCCCCAGCTGAAGCGGCGCCTGCCCGCCCTGTTCCGAAAGGCCTTCCGCCTGGACTTTGACCAGACCCCGGCGGAGGGGGAAGGAAAGGGCACCTTCCTGATTGAAGCGCCGGACAAGCTGGGGGTGATCTTTGACACCTTCGGGCTGGAGGCGGGCAGCGCGGTGTCCATCCACGTCAACTTCGCTCACCTGGAGGAAGAGCACTGTCAGGTGGCCTTCCTCCGGGGGGCCTTTCTGGCCGGCGGCTCGGTGACCGACCCGGAAAAGGGCTATCACCTGGAGCTGGCCACCTCCCACTACCATGTGGGCCGGGAGATGCCCGCCCTGCTGCGGGAGGTGGGCTTCTCCCCCAAGGACGCAACCCGGAAGGGCAACTATATCACTTATTTTAAACAGTCTGACCACATTGAGGATTTCCTCACCAAGATCGGGGCCCCGGTGTCGGCTATGGCGGTGATGACGGCCAAGCTGGAGCGGGATTTGCGGGGCAGCGTCAACCGCCGGGTGAACTGTGACGCAGCCAACCTGGACAAGGCGGTGGCTGCCGCCCAGAGCCAGATCGAGGCCATTCGCCGCCTGGAGCAGGCGGGGGTGCTGGCGGCGCAGCCCGCCCGGCTGCGGGAGACGGCCCGGCTGCGGCTGGACCACCCTGAGCTCACCCTGAGCGAGCTGGCCGGCCTGTGCGACCCGCCGGTGAGCAAGTCGGCCCTGAACCACCGGCTGCGGCGGCTGGTGGAGCTGTCCCGAAGCGGGCAGGGGAGCGGGGCGGCGCCCTGAGACTGGGTGCGCGATCCAAGATACAGAGAAAGAAGAGAAGCGAAATGAGCTTTACCCACCTTCATTTGCACACAGAGTACTCCCTGCTGGACGGGGCCTGCCGCATCGAGGGGCTGGTCAAGCGGGTGAAGGAGCTGGGCCAGCAGGCGGTGGCCATCACCGACCATGGGGTGATGTACGGGGCCATCGAGTTCTACAAGGCTTGCAAGGCGGAGGGGATCAAACCCATCATCGGCTGCGAGGTCTATGTGGCCCCTCGCACCCGGTTTGACCAGGTGCATGAGCTGGACGCCTCCCCCCGGCACCTGGTGCTGCTGTGCCGGGATGAGACGGGCTATCGCAATCTGTCCTACCTGGTGTCCATGGCCTTTACCCAGGGCTTTTATATCAAGCCCCGCATTGACCTGGATCTGCTGCGGGAGCACAGCCAGGGGCTCATCGCCCTGTCGGCCTGCCTGGGTGGGGAGATCCCCCGGCGGCTGCTGAACGGGGACTTTGAGGGGGCAAAGGCCCATGCCCTGGAGATGCAGGGGATCTTCGGCCCGGATGGGTACTACCTGGAGGTGCAAAACCACGGTCTGCCCCAGCAGCGGCAGGTGCTGGAGGGGATGCTGCGCCTGCACGAGCAGACGGGCATCCCGCTGGTGTGCACCAACGACGCCCACTACCTCACCCGGCAGGACGCGGAGATGCAGGATGTGCTGCTGTGCGTGCAGACGGGCAAGCTGCTGGAGGAGCCAAACCGGATGCGGTATGAGCCCCAGGAGTTCTATGTCAAGAGCGAGCAGGAGATGCGCGCGCTCTTCCCCCAGTGCCCCGAGGCGGTGGACAACACCCAGAAGATCGCGGACGCATGCAACCTGGAGTTCGAGTTTGGCGTGCGCAAACTACCCGAGTTCAAGCTGCCCGAGGGGGAGCAGGACGGGGACGCCTACTTCCAGCGGCTGTGCCGGCAGGGCTTTGCCCGGCGCTATCCCAACGCGGGCCAGGAGCATCTGGAGCGGCTGGAGATGGAGATGGGAGTCATCCGCCAGATGGGCTTTGTGGACTACTTCCTCATCGTGTCCGACTTCATTGGCTACGCCAAGGCCCAGGGCATCCCTGTGGGGCCGGGGCGGGGATCGGCGGCGGGCTCCATGGTGTCCTACTGCCTGGACATCACCGACATCGACCCCATGAAGTACAGCCTGTACTTTGAGCGCTTCCTCAACCCGGAGCGGGTGACCATGCCCGACATCGACATCGACTTTTGCATCCGCCGCCGGCAGGAGGTCATCGACTATGTGGCCCAGAAGTACGGCCAGGACCATGTGGCCCAGATTGTCACCTTCGGCACCATGAAGGCCAAGGCGGCCATCCGGGATGTGGGCCGGGTGCTCAACCTGCCCTATTCCGAGGTGGACGCCATCGCCAAGCTGGTGCCCTTTGACCTGAAGATGACCTTGGACAAGGCGCTGGCCCTATCCAAGGAGCTGTCCGACCGGTATGAGCAGGATGGGAAGGTCCGGCGGCTGGTGGATCTGGCCCGGGAGATCGAGGGGATGCCCCGCAACGCCTCCACCCATGCCGCCGGCGTGGTCATCACCCGCCGGCCGGCGTACGAGTATGTGCCCCTGGCCACCAACGACGAGGTGACCGTCACCCAGTACACCATGACCACCCTGGAGGAGCTGGGCCTGTTGAAGATGGACTTTCTGGGCCTGCGCAACCTGACCATCCTGGACGACGCGGTGAAGCTGGTGCGGCGGGAGCAGCCTGACTTCACCCTGGCCGACATCCCGGAGGACGACCCCCGGGTGTTCCAGATGCTCTCGGAGGGGCGCACCAGCGGGGTGTTCCAGATGGAGTCGGCGGGGATGACGGGGGTGTGCGTGGGGCTCAAGCCCAAGAGCATCGAGGACATCACCGCCATCATCGCCCTGTACCGGCCCGGGCCCATGGACTCCATCCCAAAGTTCCTGGCCTGCGCCCAGAACCCCCACCTGGTCACCTACAAGCATCCTCTGCTGGAGCCCATCTTGTCGGTGACCTATGGGTGCATCGTCTACCAGGAGCAGGTCATCGAGATCTTCCGCCGCCTGGCGGGCTATTCCTTGGGACAAGCGGATCTGGTGCGCCGAGCCATGTCTAAAAAGAAGGTCAAGGACATCGAACGGGAGCGGGAGACCTTCCTCCACGGCGATCCTGAGCGGGGCATCGCCGGGTGTATGGCCAACGGCATCCCTGAGCCGGTGGCCCAGTCCATCTACGACGAGATCTACGACTTCGCCAACTACGCCTTCAACAAGGCCCACGCCATGAGCTACGCCATCGTGGCCTACCAGACGGCCTGGTTCAAGTGCCATCACACCCGGGCGTACATGGCGGCCCTGCTCACCTCGGTGCTGGACTCCCAGGACAAGGTGGCCGAGTATATCGCCGAGTGCCGGGACAACGGCATCGCCCTGCTGCCGCCGGACATCAATGAATCGGGCCCGGCCTTCACCGTGTCTGGGGGGGACATCCGATTCGGCCTGGCCGCTCTGAAGGGGGTGGGCCGGGGCTTTGTCAACGCCCTGCTGGCTGAGCGGGAGGCGAGGGGGAACTTTACCTCCTTCCCCGAGTTTTGCAGCCGGATGTACGACGGGGCGGAGCTGAACAAGCGGGTGCTGGACAGCCTGATCCGCGCCGGCTGCTTTGACCGCATGGGCTATCGGAGAAGCCAGCTGCTGGCCGCCTATGAGCAGGTGCTGGACGCCATCGCCCGGGACCGTAAGCAGCGCCTGGACGGGCAGTTTGACCTGTTTGGCGGCCAGGAGGGCGGGGGAGTGGTTCCTGAGATGTCCCTGCCCGACCTGGACGAGTTCTCACCGGTGGAGCTGCTGCGCATGGAAAAGGAGGTGACCGGGCTGTATCTATCCGGCCACCCCATGGATGAATACCGGGGACAGGTGAAACAATACAATCCAGTGCCCATCGCCGCCGTTCTAAGCGCCGGCGGGGAGGAGGGGGACGGCCGCTATGGAGACGGCGCCCGGCTGAACGTGGCCGGGGTGGTGTCCGCCGCCCGGACCAAGACCACCCGGAACAATTCCCTGATGGCCTATGTGACGCTGGAGGACGCCAGCGCCGCCATGGAGCTGTTGGTCTTTTCCAAGGTGTTGGCCGAGTGCGGGTCCTACCTGAGGGCGGGCCAGCCCCTGGTGGTGAGCGGCCGGGTGTCCGTCCGGGACGAGAAGGCCCCCCAGCTGATGGTGGACCGGGTGCTCCCCCTGGGCAGCCCGGCCCAGGGAGGGGATGAGGGGCAGGTGCTGTGGATCCGCCTGGACGGACAGGGGGAGACCTTCGCCTGGCTGAAGAAGCTGCTGCATATGTTCCCGGGGGATGACACCGCCATCGTCTACCTAGAGGACAGCCGCCGGAAGCTGCGCACCCGGTGCCTGATCCACGAGGCGCTGCTGGCTGAGCTGAACGAGGTGTTGGGCCAGGGCAACGTGGTGCTCCGGGGGGCGTGAGGACGGGGGAATGGCCATGTATCAACTGATGAGCAAAGTGGGAAAGCTGCTCTTCCATCGGCTGGGGGTTATGCTAACGCTGATCGCCGCGCAGATCGCGGTGTACGTCCTGGCGCTGCTCTGGCTGCGGGACACCCAGTACTATGGGATCTACTGGGGGATCGCGGTGGCGCTGTCGGTGCTATCGGTGCTGTGGATCGTGGGCAACCCCAGCAATCCCGGCTATCAGATCGGCTGGATCATCATCGTGCTGGCGCTGATCCCCTTTGGATCGCTGGCCTACCTGCTGCTGGGGGGCAACCACCTGTCCATCTTCAACCAGCGCCGGCTGCGCAACATGGAGCTGCGGATGCAGCAGCAGCTGGGGGGGGAGTGCGCCAAGTCGGCCAGCCTGGCCCTGCTGGAGGGGCAGGATGCGGGCCGGATGGCCGCCTATCTAGAGCGGACGGTGAACTGCCCGGTGTATGGCAATACCCAAACCAAGTACTATCCCCTGGGGGATGTGTGCTATGACGACATCCTGGAGGCGCTGGAGGGGGCGCGGCGCTACATCTTCATCGAGTACTTCATCATCGAGGAGGGCAAGCTGTGGAACTCGGTGCTGGATATCCTGGCGCGCAAGGCCGCCCAGGGGGTGGAGGTGCGGGTGATCTACGACGATGTGGGCTCCATCTTCACCCTACCGGCCAACTATCCGGCCAAGCTGGAGAAGATGGGCATCCACTGCCGGGTGTTCAATCGGCTGGTGCCCCTGCTCTCCCTGCGCCAGAACAACCGGGACCATCGAAAGTATATGATCATCGACGGCCAGGTGGCCTTCACCGGAGGGATCAACATGGCCGACGAATATATCAACGTCAAGCCACGCTTCGGCCATTGGAAGGATACTGCCATCCGGCTGGAGGGGGACGCGGTGTGGTCCATGACAGTGTCCTTCCTGTCCATGTGGGACTTCACCCGCAGCCAACAGGAGCGCTTTGACCCCTACTGCCCGCCCCCGGCTCCCGGCGGGGTACAGGGGTATGTGCAGCCCTACCACGACTGTCCCTGGGACAATGAGCCGGTGGGGCTGACGGTGTACCTCAACCTCATCAACCGGGCCACCCGGTATGTCTATATCACCACCCCCTACCTGGTCATCGACTATTCGCTGACCATGGCCCTGACCGCGGCGGCTAAGGCGGGGGTGGATGTGCGCATCATCACCCCCCATATCCCGGACAAGAAGACGGTGTTTGAGGTGACCCGGGCCTATTATGAGCAGCTGCTGCGTGCCGGGATACGCATCTTTGAGTACACCCCTGGCTTCATCCACGGAAAGAACTTTGTGGTGGACGGGAAGTACGCCACCGTGGGGACGGTGAACCTGGACTACCGCAGCATGTTCCTCCACTTTGAAAACGGCGTGCTGCTCTATGACACCCCCACCGTGGCCGAGATCCACGCGGACTTCCTGGATACCCAGGGCAAGAGCGTGGAGATCACCCTGGAGGCATGTCGCCAGGTGCCCCTGCCTCGGAGGCTGCTGCGGGACGCGCTGCGGCTGATGGCGCCGCTGCTGTGATCTTCCGCAGGATGAGCAAAGGCCGGGTCCTTCCCCCATTGGGGGAAGGACCCGGCCTTGTGTCGATGCAGCGCCGGAATCAGGCGTTGGAAAGCAGCTCGCTCTCCAGGTCCTGGAGCATCAGGTCCAGCGCGGTGATGCCGCCCTCGGCAGTGTACCATACGGCGGGATGGGCCAGGTAGACGATATTGCCCTCCTGGTAGGCCCGGGTGCCCATGACCAGCTCATTCTCCATGATCTCCTGGGCCAGCTGGGCGCCCTCGGTCTGGATGGCGGCGTCCCGGTCCAGCACAAAGATGTAGTCAGGGTCCTTCTCCACGATGAACTCGAAGGAGGCCTCGTTGCCGTGGGTGGAGGTGTCCACGTTGGCGTCCACACCCGCGTTCTCAAAGCCGATCTCCCGGCCGATGATGGAGCAGCGCCCGTCGTTACCCAGCACGTTGAAGCTGCCGCTGGTGACCAGTCCCACGATGGCGTTGTAGTCGGCGGCGAAGGCGGCTAGAGCCTCGACACGGCTGTCAAAGTCGGCCATGAGGGCGTCCACCTCATCCTCCAGGCCAAAGATGGAGGCGATGGTGGTGGCGTTTTGGCGTACGCTCTCCACCACGCCCAGCTCGGTGTCGGTGGACAGATAGATCACAGGGGCGATCTCGCTGAGCGCGTCGTAGGAGCTGGCCAGGCGGCCGCCGATGAAGATCACGTCGGGCTCACAGGCCATGACGGCTTCCAGGTCGGCCTCCTTGATGGTGCCCAGGTTGGCGATCTCATCGCTGATGTACGTCTGGAGGTAGTCCAGGCTGGTGGAGGCAGTGCCCACCACCCGGTCGCCCACGCCCAGCGCGTCCAGGATGTCCAGGCTGGCCATGTCCAGGATGGCGATGCGCTGGGGGTCATAGGGGACGGTGAGCTCCACTTCTTCCCCGCTACCGTTCAGGCTGGTGATGGTCACCTCCGTGGCGGAGGGGGAGGCGGAGCTGGAGGCGTCCGCGCTGGCGGAAGGGGAGGGGGAGGGATCGCCGCTGGGGTTGCCGCAGGCGGCCAGGGCCGTCAGCATGACCAGGGCCAGGATGAGGGAAGCAAGCTTTTTCATGGTAAAACACTCCTTCTTTCTGATTGAAACATCCAGATGAGTCAATGCGGGGGTTTAGTAGTAGATGGACAGGGGCTTGCCCTCGATCTCCATGATCTCAAAGTCCACCTGGTAGATCTGGGAGAGCACTTCCCGGGTCATCACCTCCTTTACAGTGCCAAACTTGGCGATCTTTCCATCCCGGAAGGCGCAGATGTAGTCGGAGTAGAAGGCGGCATAGTTGATCTCGTGGAGCACCAGGATCACCGTCTTGCCCAGCTCGTCACACAGCCTGCGCACGATCTTCATCATGTTGGTGGCGTGGTAGATGTCCAGGTTGTTGGTGGGCTCATCCAGCAGGATGTATTCCGTGTCCTGGGCGATGACCATGGCGATCATGGCTCGCTGGCGCTGGCCGCCGGACAGCTCGTCGATGAACCGGTCCTGGAAGGGTTCCAGCTCCATATAGGAGATGGCCTGGTCGATGATAGTCTCGTCCTCCGGGGTGTTGCGCCCGGCGGAGTAGGGGAAGCGGCCGAAGGCCACCAGCTCCCGCACGGTGAGCTTCATCTGGATCTGGTTGCTCTGGGTGAGGATGGCCAGGCGCTTGGACAGCTCCTTGCTCTTCCACTTGGCGATGTCCCGCCCGTCAAAGTCCACCAGCCCCGCGTCCCGGGCGATGAGCCGGGAGATCATGCCCATGACGGTGGACTTGCCCGCCCCGTTGGGGCCGATGAGGGAGAGGACCTTGCCCTTTGGGATCTCAAAGGTGACGCCGTCCACCACCGCCTTTCCGTCATACTGCTTGGTCAACTGCTGTACTTTCATAGATCAAATCCTCCGTCTGGTGAGCAGCAGGTACAGGAAGTAGATCCCGCCGCCCACGGTGATAAATACGCTGATGGGAATGGCATAGGTATATACGTGCTCCACAATGAGCTGGCCGGCTACCAGGATGATCATGCCAAAGAAGACCGAGCCCAGGATGAGCTGGCTGTGCCGGTAGGTCTTGAGCAGCTGGCGGGACAGGTTGGCGATGATCAGCCCCATGAAGGAGATGGGCCCCACCATGGCGGTGGCCACGGCGATGGCCAGGGTCACCCCCAGCAGCAGCCGGCGGATGCTCCGGTCGTAGTCCACCCCCAGGTTGATGGCCTGGGCCTTGCCCAGGGTGAGCACATCCAGTAGGGCCAGGTCCCGGCGCAGCACGAAGATGAGGATGGCCAGCACCACCAGGGAAAAGAGGATGATCTCCGAATTGACGTTGCTGAAACTGGCCACCAGGGTGGACAGCAGGGAGTCGTACTCATTGGGGTCCATCACCCGGGTGAGGGTGGACTGAATGCTGCCAAAGAAGGAGGTGAGCACCGTGCCGATGAGCAGCACATACAGCACGTTGTGGTTGGTCTTTCTGAACAGGTAGCCATAGATCAAGGTGGCCGCGATGCCCATGAGGACCAGGTCCACGGCGAAGGAGACGTTGGCGTTGATGGCCAGGATGCTGCCCGAGCCGGCCACAAAGACCACCGCGGTGTGGATCAGGGTATACAGGGAGTTCATCCCCAGCAGACAGGGGGTGACGATGATGTTGTTGATGACGGACTGGAACACAATGGACGCCCCGCCGATGGCAAAGGCCGCGATGAGCATGACGATGAGCTTGGGCACGCGCAGACTCATGGCGTAGGAGAAGTACCGGGGGTTGACCTCTACCAACAGGTAGGCCGCAGCCGCCGCCAGCACCAGCACGGCCATGATGGCCAGCTTGCGGGCGTTGGCACGCCGGGCAGCGGTGGCGTAGGGCTTGGTATGGGTGTTCGCGCTCACGCCCCATCCCCCCCTTCCACCTGGGAGACGGCCGCGGCGCAGCCGCCGCTGTGGGCAGAGCCCAGCCGGATGGCCTTGTTGCCCCGGCGAAGCCGGTAGAGCAGCAGGCCCACGAACAGGATGCTGCCCAGAATGCCCACGATGAGCTCGATGGGCAGCTCGTAGGGGGCGATGACCACCCGGGCGAGCATATCGCACGCCAGCACAAAGATGGCGCCGAACAGGGCGGTGTCCACCAGGGTGCCCCGGATGCGGTCGCCCTTGAACATGGCCACCAGGTTGGGCACGATCAGGCCGATGTAAGAGATGGAGCCCACGATGACCACCACGGAGGCGGTGATCATGGCGGCGATGGACAGCCCGGCGAACAGAACCAGGTTGTAGGGCACTCCCAGGTTCTTGGAGAAATCCTTGCCCATGCCCACGATATTGAAGTGGTTGGCAAACAGGAAGGCCAGGATGACCAGCGGAACGATGAGGTAGACCAGCTCGAACCGCCCGCGCACCACCAGGGAGAAGTGCCCCACCAGCCAGGTGGACAGGGCCTGGGTCATCTCATACTGATAGGCCAGGTAGTTGGTGATGCCGCCGATGACGTTACCGAACATGATGCCCACCAGGGGGACCATGATCACGTCCTTGAATCGGATGCGCTGGATAAACCACACGAAGATCCAGGTGCCCAGGATGGCGGCGGCAAAGGCGAATAGGGCCCGCCCCCACAAGGTGGAGTTGGGCATGAACAGCAGGGCCAGCAGGATGCCGAACTGGGCAGAGGAAATGGTGGCCCCGGTGGTGGGAGAGACGAACTTGTTCCGGCACAGCTGCTGCATGATCAGCCCTGCCACGCTCATGCCCACGCCGGTGCACAGGATGGCCAGCAGCCGGGGCAGGCGGGAGACGAGAAAGATCTTGAGCTGCTCCAGGTTGCCGTTGAGCAGGGTGGACAGCTCCAGGTCGATGACCCCGATGAACAGGGACCAGACCGATAGGATCAGCAGGAACAGGGACAGCAGGATGGTGGTCAGATACCGTTTGATTGTAGACTCCTCCTTTTGGGCGCGGGATCGCCGTTTGTCGATTAGCAACAACTAACTTCTGTAGAAAAAAGATGCGCGTCAGGGCCAGATACGCCCTCCGTGCATATGAACCATTATATCATCCGTGGTTAGCCATAGGAAACTGACAAAATAGACAAAAATTATGGGGGGGGAAACTGATATGATTTAAGCAAAAAGAAGAATCGACATAAGGCGACACTCGTAAGTTGCGTGGGGAAAAATAAAATGATAAACTGGGTAAACTGAAGAGACAAACGCGCTCCGTAGGGCGGCAAGGGAAAGCCGTCTACCGGCCCGGCAGTAGGGCGCAGCGGGGGAGGAGATTGGGCATGGGCGAGATCATCACCGTTTCCGGGCTGAAAAAATCCTTTGGAGCGGTTCAGGCGGTCAAGGGCATTGACTTCTCCGTGGAGGAGGGGGCGCTGTTTGCCTTCCTGGGGCCCAACGGCGCGGGCAAGTCCACCACGATTGACATTTTATGCACCCTGTGCGGATACGACGCGGGCCAGGTCGCCATCGCCGGCTTTGACTTGGACCGACAGGCGGACGAGATCCGCGGCCGCATTGGGGTGGTCTTTCAGGACAATCTGCTGGACAAGCGGCTGAGCGTGAGGGAAAACCTCTGGATCCGGTCTGGGTTCTATGATAAGAAGCGGACGGAGCGCCGGCGGGCGGTGGAGCGGGCGGCGGGGTATGCCCAGGTGGAGGGCTTCCTGGACCGGCCCTACGGCAGGCTGTCGGGGGGCCAACGCCGCCGGGCGGATATTGCGCGGGCGCTTTTGAACACCCCCCAGATCCTATTTCTGGACGAGCCCACCACCGGTCTGGATCCCCAGACCCGGGCCCACATCTGGGAGACGGTGGAGGGTCTGCGCTCCGAGAGCCGGATGACCATCTTCCTGACCACCCACTACATGGAGGAAGCGGCCAAGGCCGACTATGTGGTGGTGATGGACAACGGGCGGATAGTGGCCCGGGGGACGCCCTACCAATTAAAGGAAACCTATAGCTTTGACCACATCAGGATCAAGGCCAAGCCAGACCAGGTGGAGGCGCTGAAGGCGCGCCTGGAGGAACGGGGGCTGATGTGGACGGAGGGGAACGGGCTGATCGATGTGCGCCTTCAGTCGACGCTGGAGTCCATCGACATTCTCCAGCCGATCCTCCAGCTGGTGGAGGGTTTTGAGGTGGTGCACGGCACCATGGACGATGTGTTCCTTAACATCACGGGGAGGGAGCTGAGGGAATGAGGCAGATGACGGTGAGGGGGCTGAAGCTCTTCTTCAAGGACGCCGGCGGGGTGGTCTTCTCCCTGTTGGGTGTGATCGTGATTTTCTGCCTATTCCTGTTCTTCATTGGGGACACCATTACCCGGGGGCTGGACTTCCTCAGCCACGCCGGCCAGATCATGGACGCGTGGGTGGTGTCGGGGATGCTGGCCTCGTGCGCGATCACAACCAGCATGGGCGCCTATGCGGTGATGGTGTCAGACCGGGAGCAGAAGTGTGTCAAGGACTTCTATGCCTCCCCTCTGAGGCGGAGCGGCATCGCCGGGGGCTACCTGTGCACCGGGTTCCTGGTCAGCGTGGCGATGTCTCTGCTTACCCTCCTGTTTGGGCAGATCTATCTCGTGGCCCGGGGCGGGGCGTGGATCAGCCCAGTCACCCTGCTTCAGGTGCTGGGGGTGATCCTGCTCTCCTGCTTTGCTTCCAGCGCCATGGTGTGCTTTCTCATTTCCTTCCTCAAAACGGGGGGCGCGTACACCACGGCCAGCATCCTGCTGGGTACGCTGATCGGATTTTTGGTGGGGGCCTATATCAACGTCGGCGAGCTGCCAACCGGCGTCCAATGGGTGATCAAGTGCTTCCCCTGCGCCCATGCCGCGGTGCTGTTCCGGCAGCTTCTGATGGGGCCGGGGATTCAGGCGGACTTCGCACAACTGCCTGAGCAGGCCCTGACCGAGTTCGAGGAGCAAATGGGTGTGACGTTCTGGTATGGCCAGTGGGAGGCGGCGTGGTGGGTACACGCGCTGGTGCTGCTGGCCACCGGGGTGGTGTTTTACCTGCTGGCTATCCTCAAGATGTCCCGGCGGCTCCGGCAGTACTGAGCGGCGTACCTGTGGGCGGAGCGGGAGAGCGGACAGGGCAAGGGCCGGGGGAGTCCCCGGCCCTTGCCCTGTCTTGTAGATGGTCTTGCGCGGATTAAAAGGCGCGGCCGATGTCGGTGCGCAGGTGCATATCCGTAAAGTGAATAGACTTTGCGGCGGTGTAGGCTGTGGAAATGGCCCCGTCCAAGGTAGGGGCGGTGGCGGTGACCCCCAGCACCCGGCCGCCGTTGGTGAGATATTCCCCCTGAGAGCCCAGCTTGGTGCCGGCATGGAACACGGTGGCGGCCCTGCCCGCCTCCTCCAGGCCGGAGATGGGGTAGCCCTTTTGGTAGTCCAGGGGGTAGCCGCCGCTGGCCAGAACCACCACGCAGCCCGCCGCCTGCTTCCACCGAATATCCAGCCGGTCCAGCGTGCCGTCCACGCAGGCTTGAAAGATGTCCATCAGGTCGCTTTCCAGCAGGGAGAGCACCACCTGGCACTCCGGGTCGCCAAAACGGGCGTTGTACTCCACCACTTTGGGGCCCTCCGGGGTGAGCATTAGGCCAAAGTAGAGCACTCCCTGGAAGGGACGGTCTTCCGCCCGGAGGGCGTCAATGGTGGGGCGGAAGATTTCCTCCATGCACCGCTGGGCGATCTGCGGGGTGTACTGGGGCGGGGGGGAGATGGCACCCATGCCGCCGGTGTTGGGACCCCGGTTGCCGTCGTAGGCCCGCTTATGGTCCTGGCTGGCCGGCATGGGCACCACGGTTTTCCCATCGGTAAAGGCCAGCACGGTCACCTCGGGGCCGGTCATGCACGCCTCGATGACCACAGTGGCTCCGGATGGGCCAAACTTTTTGTCCTCCATCATCTCCCGGGCGGCCTGCTTGGCCTCCTCCACCGTGGCGGCCACCACCACCCCCTTGCCCAGGGCCAGGCCGTCGGCCTTGACCACGATGGGAGCGCCTTGGGCCTCGATGTAGGCCAGCGCCTGGTCCAGGGCTGTAAAGGTCTGATACTTGGCGGTGGGGATGTGGTATTTCCGCATCAATTCCTTGGAGAAGGCCTTGCTGGCTTCGATGATCGCGGCGTTGGCCCGAGGGCCGAAAGCGGGGATGCCGGCGGCCTCCAGGGCATCCACCATGCCCAGGGCCAGGGGATCGTCGGGGGCGACCACGACGAAATCCATGGCGTTGTCCCGGGCCCAGGACACCATACCGTTCACATCGGTGGCCTGGATGTCTACGCACTGGGCCACCTGGGCGATACCGGCGTTGCCGGGCGCGCAGTACAGCTGAGTTACCTTGGGGGACTGGGCCAGCTTCCAGCAGATGGCGTGCTCCCGCCCGCCGCCCCCCACAACCAAAACCTTCATGCAAGCACCTCTTTCTCTCAAAGTTCCGCCCTGGGCGGAACAAGCAAATCATGTCCCCTTGGAAGGGGGGAGCTGGCGCGGGAAGCGCCGCCTTGCCGGTTCAGTGGTGGAACAGCCGCATCCCGGTGAAGGCCATGGCGATGCCGTACTGGTCGCAGGTTGCAATGACGTGGTCGTCCCGGATGGAGCCGCCGGGCTGGGCGATATACCGCACCCCGGAGCGATGGGCCCGCTCCACATTGTCCCCAAAGGGGAAGAAGGCGTCAGAACCCAGGCTGACGTCCTGCATGGTGGCGATCCAGGCCCGCTTCTCTTCCTGCGTGAGGGGCTCGGGACGCACCTGGAAGGTCTGCTGCCACACCCCGTCGGCCAGCACGTCCTCGTATTCATCGGAGAGATACACGTCGATGGCGTTGTCCCGGTTGGGCCGGTGGATGCCCTCCACAAACTGCAGGCCTAACACCTTGGGGTGCTGGCGCAGCATCCAGTTGTCCGCCTTGCTGCCAGCCAGGCGGGTGCAGTGGATGCGGCTCTGCTGTCCCGCGCCCACGCCGATGGTCTGGCCGTTCTTCACATAGCACACCGAATTGGACTGGGTGTATTTCAGGGTGATGAGGGCCAGCAGCAGGTCGTGCTTGGCCTGGGGGGGCAGGTCCTTGTTCTGGGTCACCAGGTTGTCCAGCAGCCCCTCATGGATCTCAAAGCTGTTGTAGCCCTGCTGGAAGGTGACGCCGTAGATGTGGCGCAGCTCGATGGGAGCGGGCTCATAGGTGGGGTCGATCTGCACCACATTGTAGGCTCCCTTCTTCTTGGCCTTGAGGATGGCCAGGGCCGCGTCGGTATAGCCGGGGGCGATGACCCCGTCGGACACCTCCAGGGCCAGGAAGCGGGCAGTGGGCTCGTCGCAGATTTCGCTCAGGGCGGCCCAGTCGCCGTAGGAGCATAGCCGGTCGGCCCCCCGGGCCTTGATGTAGGCCCGAGCAATGGGGGAGGTGTCCAAGCCGTCGGCAAAGTAGATCTGCCGCTCCACTTCGGTCAGCTCGGTGCCCAGGGCGGCGCCGGCGGGGGAGACGTGCTTGAAGGAGGCGGCGCAGGCCAGGCCGGTGGCCTTCTTCAGCGACTTGACCAGCTGCCAGGAGTTGAGCGCGTCCATAAAGTTGATATAGCCCGGCTTGCCGTTGAGCACCGTGAGGGGCAGTTCCCCCTGCTGCATGAAGATCCGGGCGGGTTTCTGATTGGGATTGCAGCCGTACTTCAGTTCTAGCTCTTGCATGAAAGCTTCACTCCTTTTGGAAGGGGGCGGGCAGCCCCTCACTGGTGTTTGTTGCGGATGACCGTGTCCATCTGCCCGGAGGACAGGTCCCGGTAACAGACATACAGGGAGATCTTGTTTTCCGGGTTCAGGCTGTCCCAAATCTGGTCGGCCAGGCCCTGGGCGTCAGGGGCGGTGAGGGCCACCCGGCGAGGTTCCCCCTCAAAGGAGGGCAGGGGGTCGGCGTTGTCCTGATAGGTGTGGATGAGCCGGCCCTCGCCAGCCAGGGGGGCGTCGTATTCGTAGAAGAAGCGCAGGTTGCAGTCAGGGTTGCCGTCTGCAGACTTGAGGATGGACAGCTTGAAGCTGCCGTCAGGGGCGAGCAGGCCGGAGATGCGGGGAGTATAGTTGGGAGGATCGGGCTCGAAGCAGCGGGTGCGCAGGGCCTCGTGGAAGGTGCCACCCCGCAGCAGGCAGTCCCGGATGGTGTCGGTCTGGTCGCCATTGGTGACCACCACCCCCCGGCCGGCCATGCGCACCGGATGATAGAGGATAAGGGACGGGTCAGTGAGTTTCGATTCGTCATAGGCCCGGGTGCGGATGCCGTCCTGGGTGGCTTCGAAGATCCGGTTGCGGCTGTTCTCACTGCGGCCCATGATGAAGTAGGCGATGACGGCGCTGGTGTTGCGGGCGCAGCGCCCCAGCAGGATGCCTCGGCCGGGATAGGGTCGCTGGGAGAGGTAGTCGCGCAGGTCGATGGGGTTCATGGGGGTTCCTCCTATAGTTTGAAAATGAAACAGGGCGCGCCAAGGCCGGAATCATGGCGCGCCCAGCTGACTGGGAAAGGACGCAGGCGGCATTGCCTGGGGGGCTTCTCCTACCGACTGTCCTACCGCTTGTTCCAGATGGGGGGCAGAGCGCTCAACCGGCCCCTCCGCCCGGTGGCAGGACGCGGACCGCGCGCCCCTCCACCGCCAGCCGACCCTGGCAGAACAGGGACACGGCCTGGGGTAGGATGACCCATTCGGCCTGCTCCATCACCCGGCGCTGGAGGGCCTCCGGCGTGTCGCCCTCCTGGACCTCCACCGCCTGCTGCAGCACGATGGGGCCGCCATCGCACTCCGGGCTGACGAAATGCACCGTGGCGCCCGTCACCTTCACGCCGTAGGCCAGGGCCTGTTCGTGAACGTGGAGGCCGTAGCAGCCCGGCCCGGAGAAGGCGGGAATGAGGGAGGGATGGACGTTGAGGATGGCGTTGGGGAAGGCCTGTACCATCTCCTCGGTGAGGATGACCATGAAGCCGGCCAGCACCACCAGATCGATGTGCAGCGCCCGCAGCTTGTCCACCAGGGCGACGGTCATGGCCTGGCTGGAAGGGTAGTCCTTCCGGGATACCACATAGCCGGGGATCCCGGCCTTGGCGGCCCGTTCCAGGGCAAAGACCCCCGGCTTGGAGGCGATGACGGCGCAGAGTGCTCCCCCACCCAGTCCGCCCTGGGTCTGGGCGTCGATGAGGGCCTGCAGGTTGGTGCCTCCGCCGGACACCAGCACGGCGATGCGCTTGCTCATACCAGATCCACGCCGCCGTCCCCGGCGGTCACCTCGCCCACCTGCCAGGCGGGCTGGCCGGCGGCGGACAGCAGCTCCAGGGCCTTGCCTGCCTGGTCGGAGGGGAGGGCCAGCACCATGCCCAGGCCCATGTTGAAGGTATTGTACATATCCCGCTGGGGGATGCCGCCCGCCTTCTGGATCAGGTCGAAGATGGCCGGGCGGGGGAAGGTATTCAGCCGGATGCGGGCGGTGAGTCCGTCGCGCATCATCCGGGGCACGTTCTCATAGAAGCCGCCTCCGGTGATGTGGCTGATGGCGTGGACGTCCACCCCCCCTTCCAGCAGGGCCCGTACCGCCGGGACATAGATGCGGGTGGGGGTGAGCAGGGCCTGGCCCAGGCTGGCCCCATCCAGCTCTGCCCGGGGGGCGTCCAGGTCGGCGTGCTCCACATCCAGCACCTTGCGCACCAGGGAGAAGCCGTTGGAATGCACGCCGGTGGAGGCCAGGCCGATGAGCGCGTCCCCCTGGGCCAGGCGGCTGCCGTCAAGGATCTTTTCCTCGTCCACGATGCCCACGGCAAAGCCGGCCAGGTCATAGTCGTCGTCGGCCATCATGCCCGGGTGCTCGGCGGTTTCCCCACCCACCAGGGCGCAGCCGGCCTGGCGGCAGCCCTCAGCCACCCCAGACACGATGCTGGCGATCCGCTCCGGGACGTTTTTGCCGCAGGCGATGTAGTCCAGGAAAAACAGGGGGGTGGCCCCGCCACAGATGATGTCGTTGACGCACATGGCCACACAGTCGATGCCGATGGTGTCGTGCCGGCCCAGCAGCATGGCCAGCTTCAGCTTGGTGCCCACCCCGTCGGTGCCGCTGACCAGCACCGGCCGCTTCATCCCGGCCAGGTGGGGGGCGAACAGACCGCCAAAGCCGCCCAGCGATCCCAGCACGCCTGGGATATAGGTGGAGGCCACCATGGGCTTGATGCGCTCCACCGCCTCGTACCCGGCGGTGACGTCCACCCCGGCGGCGGCGTAGGATTCCGAGTGGGAGTTCTTCATGGGTTCAAAACCTCCAGCGTGAGATGGGGGATGCGGGGCCTACTCCCGGCCGTTCCAGCAGTAGGTGCACACCTGGTCGGGGTCGATGCCGATGGACTCCAGCAGCCCCTCCAGGGACTGGTAGCCCAGGGAGCTGAAGCGCAGGCCGTCGCAGATGGAGTGGAGCAGGCACTGGCCCCGTTGGGTGGAGGCGTCGGCGTACTCCTCCAGGTGGCTTTGGCCCTCGTCCCCCTCCAGCTCCTGCACGGTGCGCCGGGCCAGTAGCTCCAGGTCGGAGTTGCTCCGGGAGAAGTTGAGGTACTTGCAGCCGTACATGATGGGCGGGCAGGCCGAGCGGATGTGCACCTCTTTCGCGCCCCGCTCGTAGAGGAAGTCCACCGTTTCCCGCAGCTGAGTGCCCCGCACGATGGAGTCATCCACGAACAAAAGCCGTTTGCCCTCGATGAGCTCGGGCACCGGGATCTGCTTCATCTTGGCCACCTGGTTGCGCACCTCCTGGTTGGCGGGCATGAAGGAGCGGGGCCAGGTGGGGGTGTACTTGACGAAGGGGCGGGCGAAGGGGAGGCCGCTCTGGTTGGCATAGCCGATGGCGTGGGGCACCCCCGAGTCGGGGACGCCGGCCACAAAGTCCACCTGGGGCAGCGCGCCCCGGGCGGCCTCCTGACGGGCCATGATGGCGCCGTTGCGGTAGCGCATGACCTCCACATTCACCCCCTCATAGTTGGAGTTGGGGTAGCCGTAGTAGGTCCACAGGAAGGCGCAGATGCGCATCTGACGGCCAGGGGGAGAGAGGGTCTCCACCCCGTCAGGGGTGAGGCGGACGATCTCCCGGGGGCCCAGCTCGTAGCTGTCCTGGTAGCCCAGCTTGTGGTAGGCGAAGGACTCAAAGGACACGCAGCATCCCTCCGCCTTCTTTCCCACCAGCACAGGCAGGCGGCCCAGCTTGTCCCGGGCGGCAATGATCTCGCCCTGCTGGGTGAGGATGAGCAGGGTGAGCGAGCCGTCAATCAGCTCCTGGGCCCGGAGGATGCCTGAGACCAGGTCACCCTCCCGGTTGATGAGGGCGGCGGCCAGCTCGGTGGAGTTGACCTTGCCCGAGCTCATGGCCATGAACTGATGGCCCTGCTGGGAGAAGTACTGGGCGATGAGCGCCTCAGCATTGTTGATGATACCCACCGTGGTGATGGCGTACAGCCCCAGGTGGGAGCGCACCAGCAGGGGCTGGGGGTCGGTGTCGCTGATGCAGCCGATGCCGCTGGTGCCGTGAAAGGAGGGCAGATCCCCTTCGAACTTGGTGCGGAAGGGGGTGTTTTCAATGTTGTGGATCTGTCGCTGGAACCCGTCCTGAGCGTCATGGAGGACCATGCCGCCCCGGCGGGTGCCCAGGTGGGAGTGGTAGTCCACTCCGAAAAAGAGGTCTAAGGTTACATCCTGCTGGGAAACCGCGCCAAAAAAACCGCCCATAGTTCCTCCCAATTCTGATCTGTCAAAGCTGTGTGGGTGTGTGGGGATGGGGCCCGCGTGAATAGATTCCGAGTGGGGATCACGCCGCGCTGCCCGTCACTTTCCCAGCAGGCGCCGGCTCATCTCCCGGTAGGCGCCCTCCACGTTGCCCAGGTCCCGGCGGAAGCGGTCCTTGTCCAGCTTCTCGCCCGTCTTGGCGTCCCAGAACCGGCAGGTGTCCGGGGAGATCTCGTCGGCCAGCACAATGGTCCCGTCAGCGGTCTTGCCAAACTCCAGCTTGAAGTCCACCAGGGTGACGCCGCACTCGGCCAGGGTCTGCTTGAGGAAGTCGTTGACCTGGAAGGCGTAGCGCTGGATGAGCTCAATCTCCTCCCAGCTGGCCAGCTTCAGGGCCACGGCGTGGTAGTCGTTGATGAGCGGATCGTGGAGATCGTCGTTCTTGTAGGAGAACTCCACGGTGGGCGCGTCGAAGATGATGCCCTCCTCCACGCCGTACCGCTTGGCGAAGGAGCCGGCGGAGCGGTTGCGGACAATGACCTCTAGGGGGATGATGGACACCTTTTTCACCGCCGTCTCCCGGGGGCTGAGCTCCTGGACAAGGTGGGTGGGAATCCCCGCCTGCTCCAGCTGGGCCATCAGGAAATTGGTCATCTGGTTGTTGATGGCCCCCTTGCCGTCGATGGTGCCCTTCTTGGCACCGTCAAAGGCGGTGGCGTCGTCCTTGTAGGAGACGATGACCACGTTGGGGTCGTCGGTGGCATAGACCTTCTTGGCCTTGCCCTCGTAGAGCTGCTCACGCTTGTCCATAGTAGCCTTTCCTTTCTGTTTCTCTCATACTTACAAATGGGATGGGGTTCAGAGCGCCTTGCAGAGCGGGCCTCAGCCCAGCTCCTGCTGGAGCTTGGCCTCCTTTTGGGCGATCTGCCTGGCCATCTGGGCCCGGGCCTGGTCCAGCTTGGCGGCCAGGCCCTCATCGGCCACGGCCAGGATCTGGGCGGCCAGCACGGCGGCGTTCTTGGCCCCGTTGATAGCCACGGTGGCCACGGGGATGCCGCTGGGCATCTGGACGGTGGCCAGCAGCGCGTCCAGCCCGTCCATGGCCCCGCCCTTCAGAGGGACGCCGATGACGGGCAGGGTGGAGTTGCCCGCGAAGGCGCCGGCCAGGTGGGCGGCCATGCCGGCCGCGCAGATGAGCACCCCAAAGCCGTTGGCCCGGGCGTTCCGGGCAAACTCGGCCGCGGCGGCAGGGGTGCGGTGGGCGCTGAGGATATGGGTTTCATAGGGCACGCCAAACTCGTCCAACTGGGCGCAGGCGGCCTGGACCACCGGCCAATCGGAGTCGGAGCCCATGATGACGGCGACTTTTTTCATATGCGGATCTCCCTTTCCTGTTCCCGGTGGAGGGGGGCCGGCCCGGACAAAGAAAAAAACAGGCCAACGGGGGACGTCAGCCTGTTGTCGTTGATCTGGGCGTGAAATTGGGCGCAAGAATCCCCCGTGAGGCCCCGCAGGCAAGGGCAGGACACCGGTGGAACTCCATGGTAGCACCCCTCCACTCAAAACTAGTTCTATCATATCGAAAAATCCCGATCAAATCAAGACGGAAGTCAGAATTTCGTATGCTTATACAATGCAATCCGGGCTCCGGCCCGGGGGGGTGTTCAAAATAGCCCTGTGCTGTCCAGGATGCGGCTGACCTCCTCGGCGCGGTTGGCCCAGGCGGCCTGGCTGGCGTAGGCCTGTCGACGGGGGCCGGCTAAGCGGGGGTCCTCATCCAGGGCCTTGCGGCAGCGGCGAAGGAAGCCCGCGCTGTCATAGGCGGTGTAGACCACATCGGGGAAGGACTCCACCTGCTCAGGTTCCTGCATCATCACGATGGGCTTGCCGGTGGCCAGGTACTCGTAGAGGTGGGAGGGGATGATGTCGCTGCCCCGCCGGTCGGCGCGGATCAGATCGAAGAGCACCGTGCACGCGCACAGGTAATCGGGCAGCTCCACAGACGGAAAGGGCCCGTGGAGCAGGATATTGGGGAAGGGGCGCAGCCGGGCGGCCGCCGGCTTGGTGACCCGGCCCAGCATCAGGAAGGTCCAGTCGGGCTGGGCCTGGGCGGCGTGGAGCAGGGGCTCCAGCTCCACCTGGTCGGTCAGATCCCCCACCCGGCCCAGCACCGGCCGGCCGGCCAGGTGGGCCAGATGGGGCGGCGGAGCCAGCTCACCCCGCTGGAACATCCGGTAGTTGACGCCGTTGGGCAGCAGGGCGATGTTGTCGTTGCAGGGGGACAGGCGCTGGACCAGGCCGGGGGAAGCGGCAAAGATCACCTCGGCGTGCAGGGCCAGGTCGCTCTCCGCGTCCAGGTGCTGCTCCCCCCACTCCCGGTCGCAGTCATAGACCAGGCCCCGGTAGGCCAGCCGGTCCAGATAGGCGGCCTGGTCGGGGGCGGTGCACCACAGCACGGGCTCTCGGAAGTGATGACGCGCCATGACCTTCTGGATGAAATCGGCGGCCTTGAGCTGGCTGCGGCGCTGCAGTGCCTCCCGGTCCAGTCCGGGCAGCAGGGGGGTGGGCAGGGTGTACACCGTGATGTGGGCGCGCACCCGGCGGCCTTGATCGGGGTGGGGCGCCCCCTTGGGGAGGGGCGGCTCAAAGAAAAGGATCCTGGCCTGGTTCAACCGGGCTAGCAGCTGCTGGGTGCGGTTGGGGCGGGCCTGCCAAGGGCTGTGGGAGAGGCAGAGGATCTGCTTCAAGGGGATCACCTCCAAAAACCGGGGAATGGGGGCGGCGGAAAGGGGCTTGCCAGCGTGGGAGAAATCCGATACAATGGCAATCGAAACCCGGCCCTTCTCCCAGGGCGTGCAGCCTGGGCAGGGCAGGTGGTCGGATGAACACAGGGTTTTCCGACTTTGCTTTGATTATACATAGCTTTGGCCTGACGGTCAAGGAGAGGAGGCGGCCATGGCTGAGCTGGTCCAGCGGGTGGACGAGCAGGTGCTGCTGTGGATCACCCAGCACTTGCGCCTGCCCGTGCTCAATGAGCTGATAAGCTTCTACACCAGCCTGGGCAACGCCGGGCTGGTGTTCATCCTGGGGGCGGTCGTCCTGCTGTGCTTCCGGGCCACCCGGCGGGCTGGGGCTGGGGCGGGAGTTGGGATGCTGCTGGGCTTTGCCCTGACCAACCTGACCATCAAGCCGCTGCTCAGCCGGCCCCGGCCCTGGGTGGTGCTGGAGGGGCTGGAGACATTGGTCACCAGCGGAGACCCCAACTCCTTCCCCTCGGGGCACACCTGCGCGGCCTTTGCCTTTGGCGTGGCGGTGGCGGTGGCAGCCCCCTGGCGCTGGCTCAAAGCCGTGGCCCTGGCGGCCGCGGTGCTGATGGGCTTCTCCCGATTGTATGTGGGGGTTCACTTCCCCAGCGACGTGCTGGCCGGGGCGGTGATCGGAGCGGTGTGCGGCCTGCTGGGGGCCTGGCTCATGGGCCGGGCGTGGCGTGCGGCGAGCCGACGGGGGGGGCGCCTTGGGCCAGGTCCAGGATGACCGCCTGGGCCAGCAGCAGGCCGGCGGCGGCGGGCACCCACATGGCGCTGGCGGGGACCGAGCGCCGGCCGGGCGGCGGGGCCTCGTCCCCCTGCTGGGCACGGCAGGGCAGCTCGGGGGAATAGACCACTTGGTGGTGGACGATGCCCCGGGCGCGCAGCTCCCGGCGCACCACCCGGGCCAGGGGGCAGCCCTGGGTCCTGGACAGGTCGGTGATGCGCAGCTGCTGGGCGTCTCGCTTGTTGCCCGTGCCCAGGGCGGAGAGGATGGGGATCCCCCGGCGGTGGGCCGTTTCGATCAGGTCCAGCTTGCAGCTGACCAGGTCGATGGCATCCACGATGTAGTCGTAGCGCTGTTGGAAAAAGCGCTCCCGCGCCTGGGACTCGTACCGGGCGGCCAGGGGGTGGAGCAGGCAGTCGGGATTGATCTGGCGCAGGCGCTGGGCGGTGGCCAGCGCCTTTTCCATGCCCACCGTGTCATGCAGGGCGGCGGCCTGGCGGTTGAGATTGCTCAGCGACACCCGATCCTGATCCACCAGGGTGAGCTGGCCAACGCCCGAGCGGCACAGCGCCTCGGCGCACCAGCTGCCCACCCCGCCCAGGCCGAATACCGCCACATGGCTGCCGGCCAGCCGCTCCATGGCCTGGGTGCCCAGCAGCATCTCGGTGCGGGAAAACTGCTCTTGCATGGCGATTCCTCCTATTGAAGCGCAAAGGGCCGGACAAACCGTCCGGCCCTTTGGTGTATGGGGATTGCTTAAGCGCCCAGGTACTTGGCGCCGTCGGCCACCGAGGTGGCGTAGGCGTCGTTTTCCAACAGGCCGTCCTGCAGCGCGGTGATCTCCTCCTGGCTCATGGCGTTGCGCACGTCCAGGATCCACTCGGCCTCGTTCCAGTCCTGGAAGTACATGATGTGGTAGCCCCAGTAGGAGCCGGAGGACTCCACATCGCCTTCATGCCGCACGATGCCGGTGTTCCCGACCTGGCGGCCATCCGCAAAGATCCAGTCCAGGAACTCCGGTACATAGCTGTCGGTGCGGGCGACGGCCTCGTACAGGCCGCCGGTGGTGTTGGAGCCGGTGTCGTCCGAGTACTCGTTGGCCAGCGCGCCGAAGGCCTCGGCAGTGAGCTCCCCGGCCTCGTACTGGGCCAGGATGTCCTCAGCCTCCGCCAGGGCGGCCTCCCAGGTCTCGTCACTGGGCTCGGTCACATTGCCCTCCTCATCGGTGCCCGTCTCCGCCCGCACCAGAATGTGGCGCACGTCGGCGGTGAGGTCCTCGTTGCGGCTCCGGCTGTGGAAGATGACCAGGTAGTAGCCCTCGTCCCCGTTCTCCACCACGGCTCCTTGGTTCTCACCCAGCTCCAGCAGCTCATCCCGATAGGTTTCAGCAATGCTGTCGCTGCCGGTGACAGTGGTGTGGTCGCTGGAAGCGGCGGGGGAGAACTGTTCGATCAGGTCGGCCACCTCAGTGCCCTGCTCATAGGCGGCCAGGGCGGCCTGGGCCTGCTCCTGGGCGGCGGCCAGAGCGGCCTCCAGCTCCGCTTCGGTCTGGTCCTCAGTCTGCGCTTCCGTCTGTTCCCCCTCCTCGGCGCTCTCCTCCGTTTCGGGGGTGAAGGAGAGGTAGGAGTAGACAAACTCGTCAAACTCGTCGGCATGCTCCTGGTAGTGGGCCTCCAGCTCCTCAGCGGTGTAGGAGTCATAGAACTCCTGGGTCTTGTCCTGCGTATAGAGGCTGGCCAGCAGGGACTTGGCCAGCAGCCGCTCGTAAATAGAGGGGCTCATCAGCTTACCGTAGCGGGAGACCAGGTAGGAGCGGTAGCTGTAACCGCTGTTGGAGGCGCTGGTGCGGGCCGAGGCGATGCTGGCGTCCAGGTCTTCCTGGATGTCCTCCTGGGTATATCCGTCCTGGATGGCCGCGTCATACAGGGACTGGTCAGACTGGGCGGCCAGCAGGGCCTGCTCCAGGAAGTAGTCGTGGTAGGTGGTACCTTCCTCCTCGTTGTAGATCTGCTCGTCATCAGGGAGGCTGGTGTCAATCATGCCATAGGCGGCGTACATATACCGCTCATTGTAGTAGTAATAGCTCAGTTCGGCGGCGTTCAGCTGGGTATCGCCCACGGTGGCGGCCAGGGCTCGGCCCTGGAAAAAGCCGGAGTTCCAAATCAGCAGCGCGGCCACCAGCACCACCACCACGATCCCGATGGCGGTGTAGGTGCGGACCTTGCGCTTGTAGGCGGCCTTCTTCTGACTGGCCTGCATGGCCTTCTCGGAGGGGCCGCCGCCCTGGCGCTGCTTCTTCTCTCTGGATGCGCTCATGGTATCAATCCTCTCAGTTTCTGGTGTGTTGCCCACAGACGGAACAAAAGCACATCCGCCATATACCACCGATGTGCTGAATGGGGACATTATAGCACGGCCGGTCAAGCCTTGCAAGGGAAAAATCCCACATCAGCCCGCCCCTTGGGGAAAATTCACAAAATGGCCACAACCGGGCCGCCCGGCCCGAGGGCGCGAAAAAGCGGGAGAGCGACCGCTCTCCCGCTGCGCAGGCAGAACCCCCGCCGTGGCCGTGCCGCCCGAAGAAAAACCTGCACGGGAATGCAGGTGGGTCGCCTCCGCGCCGGTTCACGGCTTCCAACGTCCGGCCCCGCCCTGGGGAGGGCCGGGAGGCCTGCCATCCGCGGCGCGAGCGGGGCGTCCCATATTAAAGATGTGGGTTTTTATCGGGCGGACACGTAGTTAGAACCCGGCAGGGGAGGGGCGGGCTACTCGTCCCCGTCCTCGTCGTCAAACAGCTGCTGCAAAAACTGCTCGTAGACCTGCTCCAGCTCCTGCTCATCGTCGATGTCGGCCAGCAGCTGCTCTCCGTTTTCCTCCACCATCTTGAGCAGGATCATCCCGAAGTCCGGGTCGTCCTCCTCCAGATCGGCGGGCAGAAAGGACAGGTAAGTGGTGCCCTTGTATGTTAACGTGCCCAGATGTTCCAGTTCAAATTCATTGCCATCGTCGTCGGTGACGCTGACAAAATCAGGGCCAAAGGCCTCGCTCATGGCGGACACGCCTCCTCTCTGCGCTTGCGTTTCTGCCTTCATTGTACTGTCTCCCGAGGAAAAAAGCAAGGGGGGATAACAGGAAAAATTCTGCCTGCGGGAGAGATTGGCAGCGGGGGCGGCAGGGCAAGGCAGGGTGGACAAGGGTGGGGGGATGTGATATACTACCGCTGTATGCGCCCCCATCCCGGCATACTGGATTCTATTCCAAATACGGACCGGGCGTGACGCGCCAACGGGCGTGGGCGCAATCATTCGGAGGGATGCTCAATGGCAGATAAGCATTACAATCCAGATGGAACCCGTCGGCGCTCCCACCCCACTGGTAGGCGACCGTCCGGGGAGAGGGGGCAGGACGGGGCCGCGGCGCGCGGTGGGCGCTCCACGGCGTCCCGGGTGGGGGTGCGGGCCCTGCAGGTACTGGGCACCCTGCTGTTGATCGGGGTGGTGACGGGGGCCTTTCTGGCCTGTTACGCCGCGGTGTATATCCGCACCGCCATCCTGCCAAACGCCACCTTGGACCTGTCGGCCTACACCCTGAATGAGAACTCGGTCATCTATTATTATGATGACGACGGCCAGGCCCGTGAGCTGACCACCCTTGTGGGCTCTCAGAACCAGGAGTGGGTGGACCTGGAGGACATTCCCCAGGACCTGCGGGACGCGGTGGTGGCCATCGAGGACCGGCGTTTCTACCAGCACAGCGGCGTGGACTGGTACCGCACCGCGGGGGCCTTCGTCAATATGTTCCTGGGGATGCGCAATACCTTTGGCGGCTCCACGCTGACCCAGCAGCTGATCAAGAACCTGACCCAGTACGATGACGTGACCGTCACCCGTAAGATCATGGAGATCTTCACCGCCCTGTATGTGGAGGACAATTACTCCAAAGAGGACATTTTGGAGTTGTACCTCAATGTGATCTTTCTGGGCAACGGCTGCTACGGCATCCAGGCGGCCTCGGAGTTCTACTTCGGCAAGCCGGTGTCTGAACTGACCCTGGCCGAGTGCGCCAGCCTGGCGGGCATCACCAACAACCCCTCCCTGTACAGCCCCAACGCGCAGCTCAACGTCAGCCGCTATCCCTGCCTGAACTGCGGCACCTACTCCCTGACCAACGACGAGCCCTGCGATACCTGCGGGGCCATCAACTATGGGCCGGAGGAGATCTGGACCGGCCGGGAGTACAACAAGGCTCGGCAGGAGCTGATTTTGGGGGAGATGCTGGACGCAGACGGCTCCAACGGCGTGAGTTACATCAGCCAGGAGGAGTATGACGCCGCCGTGGCCCAGACCCTGGTCTTCACCTGGGACGACGCCTACACCGGACAGACGGTGGAGGAGGGGCAGACGGAGGAAACCGACCGGGGCAACGTCAACTCCTGGTATGTGGACGCGGTGATCAGCGAGCTGCTGGACTACCTGGTGGAGGAGGAGGGGATGTCTGAGCGGGCGGCCACCCAGATGGTATACTCCGGCGGCCTGCGCATCTACACCCCCTTCGACCCGGACGTGCAGGCCGGCGTGGACCAGATCTTTGAAAACTGGGACAGCTCCTACTATACCTCCCGGACGGGCCAGGAGATCAGCTCGGCCATCACCATCGTGGACAACACCACTGGCTATGTGGTGGCCATGGCGGGCGACCTGGGGGTGAAGGAGGTCAACCGGGGCTGGAACAACGCCCTGGCCACCCGGCAGCCCGGCTCGTCCATCAAGCCCATCTCGGTGTATGCCCCCGCCCTGGAAATGGGGCTGATCACCCCGGCCTCCGTGCTGGACGACAGCCCCGTGCAGCTGCTCAACGGCAACATCTGGCCGCTGAACCTACCCCGGGGCTACCGGGGGCTGACCACGGTGCTCCAGGGGGTCATTGAGTCCAAGAACACCATTGCCACCCGGGTGCTGCAGCTGGTGACGCCGGAGGAGTCCTACCGCTTCCTGGAGGAGCGCTTTGGCATCACCTCCCTGGAGCCGGGCTACTATGACAGCGCCGGCCGGTTGCGCTCGGACTATGATTACAGCCCCCTGGCCATGGGCGGGCTGACCCATGGGATGTCCACCTTTGAGATGGCCGCGGCCTTTGCAACCTTCCCGCGGGGCGGCAGCTATACCGCCCCCACCACCTTCTTGCGGGTGGAGGACATGGACGGCAATGTAGTGGTGGACAACACCCCCCAGACCAATGATGACGCCATCAAGGATACCACCGCCTACTACATCAACAGCATGCTCTCCAGCGCGGTTGCCTCGGGCACGGGCACCGGCGCCCGGATCAGCGGGCAGTTGGTGGCGGGTAAGACTGGCACCTCGGACAACGCCTTCAACTTCTGGTTTGCCGGCTACACCGCCCACTACACCGCCGCGGTGTGGACGGGGTATCCCCGATATGACGAGGTCATTAACAGCAGCCAGGGCAACCCATCGGTCTACCTGTGGCGGGAGGTGATGACCCTGGTGCACCAGGGCCTATCCAGGCAGGAGTTCCCCACGGTGGACAACCTGCGGGCCTATACCGTCTGCCTGGACTGCGGCAACCTGGCCACCGAAGACTGCCGGAACGACACCCGGGGCGACCGCACCCAGACCTTCTACCTGGCGGCGGGGGATGGGCCCACGGAGGCCTGCGTGTGCCATGTGCCGGTGGAGATCTGCCTGGACTGCCCGGTGCTGGATGCCGAGGGGGAGGCCACCGGCCTGTACCGGATGGCGGGGGAGAACTGCCCCGAGGAGTCGGTGCGCACGGTATTCATGGTGGACTATATCCGGGAGGGCGTGGCCGCCTCGGTGCCGGTGTCGGACCAGTATGCCCTGATCTCCATCTACGAGACACTCTTCCCCAATGAGGCCGACCGGTACTGCACGGTACACGGTGGGGCGGGAGAGGACCCGGACGTGGAGCCTACCCCGTCCGGGGAGATCCCCCCCAGCGGGGAGCCGGGGGCGCCGGAGAGCCCGGGGGTTTCCAGCCAGCCGGAGCCCACCCCCAGTGCAGGGGTGGAGCCATCTCCTCCCGTGACAGCCAGCCTGCCGCCAGAGCCAGAGCCGGAACCGGAACCGGAGACATAGCCTGTAAGACGCCGCCCCAGAAGGGACCTCCCTTCTGGGGCGGCGCGCATTCCGTCTGCCCTGCCAGAAATTTAGGGGTGGCGGAGCAAATGTTTGGTGAAAACGGGGAGGATTTATGAATTGAGAACTGTCCCTGCCTGTGATACAATAGACCGCAGTACAAGGACAGATCTGGTGGGCGGGCAGGGAGGAGGACTGGCATGGGCCCAAATCAGAAATACTTCATTGTGGAGGCGTCGGCACTGCCAGAGGTCTACCGGAAGGTGGCCGACGCCAAGCGCCTGCTGGAGACCGGCGAGGTGCAGACGGTGAACGCGGCCACCCGGCGCGCGGGGATCAGCCGCAGCGCCTTCTACAAGTATAAGGACGCCATCCGCCCCTTCCGGGACATGATCCACGGCAGGATTGCCACCATCCAGATCCTGCTGCGCAACGAACCGGGGGCCCTGTCCGCGGTGCTCAACACCCTTGCGGACTGGGGGGGCAATGTGCTCACCATCCACCAGGCCATCCCCGGGGGAGACGCGGCGGTGGTGACGGTGGGGCTGGAGACCTCTGGGATGCAGACCGGGCTGGAAGATTTGCTCAGCGCGCTGCGGGAGAAGCGGGAAGTGGTCCACTGTGAGATTCTGGCAGGCTGAATACAGGAGATTGAAGAGGGAGGAAACCATGATCAATGTAGCAATTTTGGGATTTGGCACCGTGGGGTCCGGGGTGGCGGAGGTGCTCACCGGGCACGAGCGCAGCATCGCGCAAAAGACGGATGACCTGGTGAAGCTGAAATACATCCTGGACGTGCGGGACTTTCCGGACAGCCCTTATGCCGGGTGCTTTGTCAAGGACTTCGCCCGCATTGAATCAGATCCCGAGGTGGACATCGTGGTGGAGACCATCGGGGGAGCTACGGTGGCTCTGGACTTTACCCGCCGGGCGCTGGAGGCGGGCAAGAGCGTGGTCAGCTCCAACAAGGAGTTGGTGGCCACCCACGGCTATGAGCTGACCCAGCTGGCCCGGGAGAAGGGAGTGTGCTACCTCTTTGAGGCCAGCGTAGGCGGGGGCATCCCCATCCTCCGGCCCCTGTCCCAATGCCTGGCGGCCAACGACATCCTGGAGATCTGCGGCATCCTCAACGGCACCACCAACTACATCCTCACCCGGATGATCAAGGCGGGCCTGTCCTTTGAGCAGGCGCTGAAGGAGGCCCAGGACAAGGGCTATGCCGAGCGGGACCCCTCCGCCGACGTGGAGGGGCACGACGCCTGCCGGAAGATCTGCATCCTGTCGGCCATCGCCTTTGGCCGGCACATCTATCCCGACCAGGTGCCCACTGAGGGGATCGTCAAGGTGACGCTGGCCGACGTGGACTACGCCGACGGGGCGGGCAAGAAGATCAAGCTGCTGGGCCGGGCCATCCGGGAGGAGGACGGGCGGGTGTGCGCCTATGTGGCGCCCCATCTGGTGGACAGCGCCCATCCCTTGGCCGGGGTGGAGGGGGTGTTCAACGCCATCTCAGTGCGGGGGGACGCCATCGGTGAGGTGATGTTCTACGGCCAGGGGGCGGGCAAGCTGCCCACCGCCTCCGCCGTGGTGGCCGACGTGGTGGACATTGCCCGCAACCTGGGCCACCGCAAAGCGCTGTGCTGGGCCCCCGGCGGGGCGGACGCGGCCTGCGGCACCCAGGCGCTGAAGAGCCGCTGGTACGTCCGGGCCAACGCCGGGGCGGAGCAGCTGCGGGCCGCCCTGGGGGAGGTCAAGCTGCTGGCCCGGTCGGGCGCGCCCGGGGAGGAGGCGGCCTGCCTGAGCGAGGCACAGCTGACCCAGGGGGAGCTGGAGGGCAAGCTGGCCGGCCTGGATGTGCGCGCGGCCATCCGGGTGCTCAACTGACCTGGCGGCCCGGCATAGGATGCTTCAGGAATACGCTCTGAAGGGATGGAAGGAACATGGCACTGATCGTACAAAAATTCGGGGGCACCTCGGTGGCCGATGTCAACCGGCTGCGCAACGTGGCCCGGATCATCACGGATACCTATCAGAAGGGCAACCAGGTAGTGGCGGTGCTGTCGGCCCAGGGGGATACCACCGACGAGCTGATTGAGAAGGCGCGGGAGATCAGCCCCTACCCCTCCAAGCGGGAGATGGATATGCTGCTGTCCACCGGGGAGCAGATCTCCTGCTCCCTGTGCGCCATGGCCATTGAGGCCATGGGCTACCCGGCCGTCTCGCTGACCGGATGGCAGGCGGGCTTTCGCACCAACTCGGGCTATGGCAACGCCCGCATCAAGCGGGTGGTGACCGACCGGATCCGGGACGAGCTGGACAACAAGCGGCGGATTGTCATCGTCACCGGCTTCCAGGGGGTGAACAAGGCAGACGACATTACCACCCTGGGCCGGGGCGGGTCGGACACCTCGGCGGTGGCTCTGGCCGCCGCTCTCCACGCGGACCTGTGCCAGATCTACACCGACGTGGACGGGGTGTACACCGCCGACCCCCGCCTGGTGCCCACGGCCCACAAGCTGGAGGAGATCACCTACGACGAGATGCTGGAGCTGGCCACCTTGGGGGCCCAAGTGCTGCACAACCGCTCGGTGGAGATGGCAAAACGGTACGGCGTGAAGCTGGAGGTGCTCTCCAGCTTTTCCGGAAAGCCCGGTACGAAAGTCAAGGAGGTAGTCAAGAGCATGGAAGAATCCCACATCAGCGGCGTGGCCAAGGACAAGGACATCGCCCGACTGGCCCTGGTGGGCCTGGAGGACACCCCGGGCATCGCCTTCAAGATCTTCTCCCTGCTGGCCCGGAACAACGTGAACGTGGACATCATCCTACAGTCCATCGGCCGCAGCGACACCAAGGACATCAGCTTCACCGTGGCCAAGGGAGACATGGAGCTGGCCCAGAAGCTGCTGGAGGACAATCGGGACACCATTCGCTTTGACCGGATCGACGTATCCGACAACATCGCCAAGGTGTCCATCGTGGGCGCCGGCATGATCAACAGCCCCGGGGTGGCCGCGGCCATGTTCGAGGCGCTGTTCAACGCGGGGATTAACATCAGTATGATCTCCACCAGCGAGATCAAGGTGTCCGTGCTGGTGCACATCAGCGACGCGGACCGGGCTGTCCAAGTGATCCACGAGCGGTTTTACGATGAGTTTGAAGGGGGCCGGTGAGCCCTCTGCCCCCGCTTACTCCATCGGGAACAAAAAGTACCCCCGCGCCTTAGAGGGTTGGACTTAGGGATTTGCATCAACGAACAAATTTGAGCCGATCTTTTTGAAGCGGAGCCAATAGAAAGACCACACAACAGGCTGCAATGCCTGATGTGTGGTCTTTTTCACTGAACATCCGGAAACAGCCTAATGCTTGCAATTTAGCGACACCCCTGAAAATGGCACAAAAAACGAAAGTGTGCGCTTTCTTATACATCCTCCATTTCTTTGGTCTGCTTCATTGCTTGAATGGTGGTCTCCACGATTTTCAATTCTTTTTCGTCCAGGGCGTTGAGCATGGCACCAATTCGCCTTCTGCACTCGCTCCCCTTATTCTTGGACGGATAGAAGTATTGATCTACGGATATATCAAACATTGTCACCATCTGATAAAAGGTGTTGAGATTGGGGTGCTGGCCGTCATTCTCGTTATACATGATGGTGCGCGGAGCCCGGTCAACAATATAGGCCAGTTGCTCCTGCGTCATCCCGCTGGCCTCCTACGCCCGCTCGATGGCGCGTCCTATATCGTGAAAATCAAATTGTTGTTCATTTCTCCCAATCCTCATAATATCACCTGATATAATTTTATATTTCAGGTATTATTATTTAAACAAGTATGTATTTCATAGGGCGCGGGGGTACTTTTTTGCTGTGGAGGGGGTATTTTGTACCCGGATTCAGTACAATAAGATCATCTGAA
>CALXDM010000006.1 GCA_944387065.1 uncultured Oscillospiraceae bacterium | reverse complement strand
GGCAGGCCAGCCGCATCTCCGGCGTCAGCCCTGCGGATGTGGCGGCATTGATGATATATCTGGGCCGGGGCTGACGCTGGGGGCCCCACGAAAGTGGGGCGGCGCGGGAGCGCCGAACCAGGGCTGGGCACAGCCCAGACCTTGGGCGCAGGGCCAATTCAGTTGGCCCGAGCAGGATGAAGAAAGGGGCCCCCACGGGCCGGAGGGCCGTGGGGAGACAGCCCTGCGGATGTGGCGGCATTGATGATATATCTGGGCCGGGGCTGACGCCGGGGGATTGTGCAAACCCTTCCGCCGGTATGGACCGGAAAAACCATAAGGAGAGGGAAGTATGCGCGTATTTCTTGCCATTGTGGCCTGTAAATTGCTGCGCCTGGCGGGTAAGCTGCTGGGCCGGGGCAGTTCCCTGCCCGGTCAGATCGCCTTGAAACTCTGCCCGGGCGTGCTGGGCCGGGTGAAGCTGCCCCCCCGTATCATCGCCGTCACCGGCTCCAACGGCAAGACTTCCACGGTGGAGATGATCGCCGCCATCCTGGCCGCGGACGGCCGGCAGGTGGTGTACAACAAGGAGGGTTCCAACCAGATCGAAGGGGTGGCCACCCTGATCCTGTCCCGCTGTACTTTGGGGGGCCGGGTGCGGGGAGAGGTGCTGCTGCTGGAGAGCGATGAACGCTATGCCCGCCACATCTTCCGGTGGTTCCACCCCACCCATTTCGTGATCACCAACCTCTACCGGGACCAGCTCACCCGCAATGGCCATCCCCAGTGGGTATATGAGTCCATCCAGCCCGCCATCCACCCGGACGAGATCCTGGTGCTCAACGCCGACGATCCCCTGGTGGCCTGTTTCGCCCGGGGCCACGACCCGTCCAAGGTGAAGTGGTTCGGCCTGGAGGAGTGCTCGGTGAGCACCCAAGAGCACCGGGGGACCTATCACGACGGGGCCCGCTGCCCGGTGTGCGGCGGCAAGCTGACGTATACCTGCTACCACTACGCCCACATTGGGCACTACCGCTGCGAGGCCTGCGGCCATCACCGGCCCCAGCCGGACTTTGCCGCCACCGGCCTGGACCTGGCCCAGGGCCGGCTGACCATCAATGGCCAGGTGGAACTGGAGCTGGCCTTTCGCAGCATCTACAATGTGTACAACATCCTGGCCGCCTGGTCGGTGTGCGCCCTGTGCGGGGTGGAGCAGGGTGTGATGGCGGGGGTCATCAACAACTACCTGCTGCAAAACGGCCGGATGGTCACCTTTGCGCTGGGCGGCCACAAGGGCATCCTGCTCACCTCCAAGCATGAGAACTCGGTGGCCTACGACACCAACTTGGCCTATGTTGAGGGGCTGGGCCAGCCCTGCGAGGTGATGGTGATCGTGGACGCGGTCAGCCGCAAGTACTTCACCGGCGAGACCAGCTGGCTGTGGGACATCGACTTTGACCGGCTGGCCTGCTCCCATGTGGAGCGGGTGTGGCTGTGCGGCCGGTATGCCAGCGACCTGGCCCTGCGCCTGGACTACTCCCAGGTGTCCCGGGACAAGCTGGTGATCCAACCGGACATCGCCGCGGCGGCGGAGGCACTCAAAAAAGAGGGGGGCCTGCCCCTGTATGTAGTCACCTGCTTCTCAGACCGGGACAAGCTGCTCCATCTGACCCAGCGGGATTGAGGGGGAGAGACCATGGAACTGACCATCCTGCATCTGTATCCGGACTGCATGTCCCTGTACGGGGAATACGCCAACGTGGCAGTGCTCCGCCGGCATCTGGAGGCAGCGGGTGTGGCCGTCACGGTGCGCCAGGCCGGGCTGGACGATGTCCCGGATTTCTCCGACGTGGGCTTTGTCTATATGGGGGCGGGCACCGAGCGGGGCCAGAAGTGGGCCCTCGCCGCCCTGGGGCCCCATGCCCCGGCTCTGAAGGAGCTGCTGGAGCAGGGCGCGCCGGCGCTGTTTACCGGCAACGCCATGGAGCTGCTGGGCCAGAGCGTGGCCGACCGGGCGGGCAAGGTGTGGCCCTGCCTGGGCCTGGCGGAGTTTACCACCCAGGAGACGGACCGGCGGGTCCCCGGGGATGTGATTGCCCACACCCCCTTGTGGGACGAGCCGGTGGTGGGCTTTATGAACAAGTGCTCCTACACCGCCGGGGTGACCAGTCCTCTCTTTGACCGCCTCACCCTGGGGGAGGGCAACGAGGGGATGGGAGGCGGCGAGGGCTATGTGTCCGGCAACCTGTTTGCCACTCATCTCACCGGGCCGGTGCTGGTGAAGAACCCGGCCTTTACCCGGCTGATGGTGGCCCGGATCTTTGCCCACAACGGCTGGCTGCTGCCCGATTCCCTGCCGGCGCTGCCCTATGAGCAGGAGGCCTATCAGATGACCCTTCGGGAGCTGTCCGCCCGGACGGGGGGCTGAACGGCAACCCAAACGTTACCTTGTGAAACCAAAACTGGCTGGCGGTTTGGGCCAAAGCTGATATGCTGAAGACATCCTGACAGGCGAGAGGAGAGGAATGTCTATGAGTATGGGGCGTAAATTGGCCCAGGCCAGACGGAAAAACAACCTGACCCAGGAGCAGCTGGCGGAACGGTTGGGGGTTAGCCGGCAGGCGGTGAGCCGCTGGGAGTCGGACGCCGCCTATCCGGAGACAGACAAGATTGTGCGCATGAGCAAGCTCTTGGGCGTGAGCTGCGACTGGCTGCTCCAGGACGGGGAGGAGGCCCCTGTCCCAGCTGCCGTGTCCTCCCCCGCCCTGGTCACCCGGTTGCTGGAGCAGGCGGTGGGGCGCAAGGTGCGGCTGTCTTTTTACGGCAATGAAAACAGAGTGCCTGCCTGCGACTGGTGCGCCATCCGGGAGTTTGACGGGGCCTGGGCCAACGTGGAGTTCGTCAAGGAGAAAAAGGGCCAGCGGGAGAGCCTGCTCATTCCCGTGTCCTCCATCCACTCCATCACCTTTGTGAAGGAAAAGGAGGATGCGTGATGGACGGGATGGAATTCTTCGGCGTATTTGCCTTTCTCATGGTGATCTTCCTGTGGGGCAAGGTGGGGCGGCTGGAGCGGCTGCTCCGGGAGAACGGCATCCGGCCGGTGGGGGGCAAAGACCTGTCCCGCCGCCTGGGAGAGCTGACAGGCCAGACCGTCACCCTCACTTTGTACAGCGACGGCTGGGACATGAGCGGCCTGGTCTGCCGGGTACTGGACACCGATGAGGAGTGGGCTCTGGTGCGGGCGGACGAAGGGAAAAAGAAGGAGCGGGAACTGCTCATCCGGCTGGACAGTATCAAGAGCGTCAAGGAGACGTGAGCGCGATGATTGGGAGCAAGGAGAGAGCGCAATGAGCGAACAGTGGCTGGAGGTGACCCTACCCGTGCCGGCCCGGGAGCTGGAGCGGGTGTGCGACGTGCTCACCGCCAACGGCGTGGCCGGGCTGGCGGTGGAGGAGGAGGGGGAGTTCCTCCGCTTTCTGGAGCAGAACCGGCAGTACTGGGACTATGTGGACGAGGATCTGGCCCGCCATATGAAGGGGGCCAGCCGGGTGAAGTTCTATGTGCCGGACAGCGAGGAGGGCCGGCGGCAGATGGCGGCCTACCTGATTGGGCTGGAGGGGTACGAGCCCCAGACCGTCTCCCTGCGGGAGGAGGACTGGGCCACCTCCTGGCAGAAGTACTACCAGCCCATCCCGGTGGGCCGCCGGCTCTACATCGTGCCCGAGTGGATGCGGGGCCAGCCGGTGCCCGATGGCCGGGCGCCGCTGTACCTCAACCCGGGGCTCACCTTCGGCACCGGCGCCCACGCCACCACCCAGCTGTGCCTGGAGCTGCTGGAGCAGGCGTTGATCCCTGGCGGTCAGGTGCTGGATCTGGGGTGCGGCTCGGGCGTGCTGGCCATCGCCGCCCTGGCCCTGGGGGCGGAGCACGCCATCGGAGTGGACATCGACCCTAAGGCGGTGGACGTGGCCTATGAGAACGCTGCCCTGAACGGCGTCGGCCCGGACCGGCTGACGGTGTACGCGGGGGACGTGCTGGGGGACGGGGCGCTGGCCCAGCGGCTGGAGCCCGGACGCAGCCAGGTGGTGCTGGCCAACATCGTGGCCGACGTCATCATCCCCCTGTCCGCCGTGGTGGAACGCTTCCTGGCCCCGGAGGGAGTGTTTTTGGCCTCGGGGATCATCGACACCCGGGCCGACGAGGTGGCCGCCGCCCTGGCGGACAACGGCCTTGCCGTCACCCGGCGGCTGGAGCGGGCTGGCTGGTGTGCCTTCCAGGCCCGCCGGGCTGGCGGGGAGGGGTAGGGCCTGTCTCTGGCAGACTGCCTTTCCCGGGAAATGGGTGCCGACCAGGATTAAGTGAAAGGAGACAGGTGGATTGCCATGGAGCGCAGACGCAAAAGCGGGAAAAAGCGTATATGGGGGATCCTGTCCATGGTTTCCGGCGTAGTGCTGTGCGGTGCGCTGCTGGTGCCATGGGTCATGCGGCCGGAAAATTTCCGCGAGCAAAAGGATGCGCTCCGTGTCTTTCTATCCCAGATGGTGCAGGAAGAGCCCTATACCGAGGACTTCTATCATGCACAGGCCCTGCTGGTGGTGGACCGGGGGCGGGATAAGGTTTTTATCTTCAAAAAGGCGGAGGAGCCCCAGCTGCCAGCCAGTTTGGCCAAGCTGTTCGTGGTGGAGTATGCGTCGAGCGTTGCGGATCTGGGCAGCATTGTTTCCGCGCACCCGGAGGCAATCGCGCTGACAAAGCCCGGCTCTTCTGTTGCGGGGATTGAGCCGAGGGAGTATTTTCTGCACAATCTGTTGGCGGCCATGCTGGTTCCCTCTGGCAATGACGCGGCCTATGTAGTGGCGGACTATTGCGGCGGCATCCTTTCCCCCCAGTCTGGGACGGCCCAGGAGCGGGTCCATGCGTTTATGGTTGGCCTGAACGCGCATCTGCAGGGAAACGGGTAT
The DNA here is from genome assembly GCA_944387065.1 of uncultured Oscillospiraceae bacterium. GTDB lineage: Bacteria > Bacillota > Clostridia > Oscillospirales > Oscillospiraceae > Enterenecus. The sequence continues at coordinate 79,947 of CALXDM010000006.1, read as the reverse complement.
CAGAACACTATTTTATACGACCCGAGTGGCTTTGACGCAGATGCCCGGACAACGGTTTCGGATCTGAGCGCCGTCGTGGACCGCCTGCTGGAGTACGAATGGTTCCGGGATATCGTGGCGCAGAGTACCTATACGGCGGTTTTGCCGGATGGAAGCGCTCAGATGTGGAGGAATACCAACGCCTTTCTCAACGTGTCATCAGAATATTATAACCAACGGGTGACGGGGATTAAAACGGGGTCTTTGGGCGATGATTATAACTTGGTGGTGCTCTATGAGCAGTATGGCCGGGAGTTCCTGATCTGCAGTTTGGGGTCCAGTTCCAACGGCTCGCGGTATGACGATGTAGCCTATATCATCCGGACCATCGAGGAATCCGACTATTTGGCGGGGTAGGGCGGCGGATCCGGAGCTGCCTTCCGGCGGGGCGTTTCCCGGCTTTCTCGGAAAAACGGTTGACAAACCCACCCGGCGCGGATAAGATAAAAGGGTTCCAGCAATGAAATACGCCCCTCGCCCACCCCGGCGGGGAGCTGGCGTTGAGCAGGACGAGTACCCGGCACACCTCCCTCAGAGAGTCGCTCAAATGGTGGAAGAGCGGCGGGACGGTCCCGGGGAAGATCCCCTGTGAGCCGCGGACCCAACGGGCGTACGCCCCAGTAGGCTCCGCCGGGCGTTCCCGTTACAGGACAAGTGGAGGGGCCGCGCTTGGCGCGGCAACGAGAGTGGTACCGCAGAGGTCAGCGCGCCTTTGTCTCTCATTTGGGAGGCAAAGGCGCTTTGTATTTGCAGCAGAGAGCGGGAAAGGAGCGCATACGCATGGACGATCAAACCTGTCCCTTCTGCGGCGGGGCGCTGGAGGTAGGCTTTCTGGCCGCCGGCGGCCAGCCCATCAAGTGGACCCAGAAGGGGCGCAGCATGACCGGGGCCGCCCTGGGCGAGGGGGAGGTGGGTCTGCAGGAGGGCGTGCAGCTGCTGTATAAGAACACCGTGCGGGCCATGCTGTGCCGCGGCTGCCGGAGGGTGATTGCGGACACCCTCCAGGACTGACGGGCCGAGCTTGAAATCCATGACGGCCGCCGTAAATGGGCCGGCTGTCCCATGAAAAAGATCAAGGAAAAAGGAGAACCACCCATGGATTACAACCAGACCATTCACCTGCCCCAGACCGACTTTCCCATGCGGGCCGGGCTGCCCCGCCGGGAGCCTGAGCTGCTCAACGGCAAGTGGGAGGTGGAGACCTACCGCAAGCTGATGGAGCGCAACCAGGGCAAGCCCAAGTTCATCCTCCACGACGGCCCCCCCTACGCCAACGGCCACATCCACATTGGCACCGCCCTGAACAAGATCCTGAAGGACATCATCGTGCGCTATAAGAACATGACCGGCTTCCAGGCCCCCTATGTCCCCGGCTGGGACACCCACGGCCTGCCCATCGAGTCGGCCATCCTCAAGGACAAGAAGCTCAAGCGGGATGAGCTGACCGACGCCCAGTTCCGGGACAAGTGCAAGGAGTTTGCCCTGAACTTTGTGGACATCCAGCGCGCCGAGTTCCAGCGCCTGGGGGTCATTGGGGACTGGGACAATCCCTACCTCACCCTGAAGCCGGAGTTTGAGGCCAAGCAGATCGAGATCTTCGGTAAGATGGCGGAAAAGGGCTATATCTATAAGGGGATGAAGCCGGTGTACTGGTGCCCCCACGACCAGACCGCCCTGGCCGAGGCGGAGATCGAATACGCTGACGACCCCTGCACCACCCTGTTCGTCAAGTTTCCCGTCCGGGACGACCTGGGCAAGCTGGGCGGCTATGCAGACCTGTCCAAGACCTTCTTCGTGATCTGGACCACCACTCCCTGGACCATCCCGGGCAATCTGGCCATCTGCGTCAACCCCGACTTTGACTATGTGCTGCTGCAGGCCCCCAACGGCGAAGTGTATATCCTGGCCCAGGGCCTGGCGGAAACCGTGTGCAAGGCCGCGGGGCTGGACTACGCCGCCTGCACCGTGCTGGCCACCCTGAAGGGCAGTGAGTTTGAGCTGATGGCGGCCCGCCACCCCCTCTTTGACCGGAACTCGGTGATCCTGTGCGGCGAACACGTCACTCTGGAGGCGGGCACCGGCTGCGTCCACACCGCCCCCGGATTCGGCGCGGACGACTTCAACATCTGCCGGGCCTATGACGAGGCGGGCAAGACGCACTTTGGGGTGAGCGTGCCGGTCAACGCCAAGGGTGTGATGACCGACGAGCGCTACAACGGCCAGTTCTATGCCAAGGGCAACGACCAGGTGACGGCCGACCTGGAGGCCGGCGGCTTCCTGCTGGCCAAAGAGCACATCACCCATGCCTATCCCCACTGCTGGCGGTGTAAGCACCCCATCATCTACCGGGCCACCGAACAGTGGTTCTGCTCGGTGGACGCTATCAAGGAAGCGGCGGTGAAAAGCTGCGACCACATCGCCTGGCACCCCGCCTGGGGCAAAGAGCGCATGACCGCCATGATCTCCGAGCGTAACGACTGGTGCATCTCCCGACAGCGCAAGTGGGGGGTGCCCATCCCCATCTTCTACTGCGAACAGTGCGGCTCGGACATCGTCACCCCCGAGACCATCCGGCGGGTGTCCGACCTGTTCCGGCAGCACGGCTCCAACATCTGGTTTGAAAAGACCGCCGACGAGCTGGTCCCGGAGGGGCTGGCCTGTCCCCACTGCGGCCACACCCACTTTTCCAAGGAAGGGGACATCATGGACGTGTGGTTCGACTCCGGCTCCACCCACGCCGCCGTGCTGGACGAGCGGGACGAGCTGGCCTTCCCCGCAGACGTGTACCTGGAGGGGGGCGACCAGTACCGGGGCTGGTTCCAGTCCTCCATGCTCACCTCCATCGCCGCCAAGGGGGCGGCCCCGTACCGGCAGATCATCACCCACGGCTGGACGGTAGATGGGGAGGGCAAGGCCATGCACAAATCCCTGGGCAACGCCGTCTCCCCCGACGAGGTCATCAAGGACTACGGCGCGGATATGCTCCGGCTGTGGGTGTCCTCCGCCGACTACACCCAGGATATGCGTATTTCCCCGGAAATCCTCAAGCAGCTCAGCCAGGCCTATCTGAAGATCCGCAACACCGCCCGGTATATGTTGGGCAACCTGGCGGGTTTCGACCCGGACCGCCCCGTGGCCGAGCTGGAGACGCTGGACCGCTTTGCCCTGGCCAGCTTCAACGACCTGGTCAAGACCTGCCGGGAGGCCTATGAGCGCTACGAGTTCCACGCCGTCTACCGGGCCGTCTACAACTTCTGCGTCACCGACCTGTCCAACTTCTACCTGGACATCATCAAGGACCGGCTGTACTGCGGGGACGACGCAGGCCGGGCCAGCGCCCAGACCGCCCTGTTCCTCATTCTGGACGGCATGACTCGGCTGCTGGCTCCCATCCTGGCCTTTACCAGCCAGGAGATCTGGGCGGCCATGCCCCACGCCGCCGGGGACGATGAAGCATGTGTGCTGTTCAACGACATCCCCGACTACCGCTCTGAGCTGGCCCTGTCCGACGAGGAGCTGTACCGTTGGGGCGTGCTGGTGTCCCTGCGAGACGCGGTGAACAAGGCCCTGGAGAACGCCCGGGCCGCCGGGGTGTTCAAGAAGGCCCAGGACACGGAGCTGACTATCTCCGTAGCCGAGGAAAAGGACGCCGATTTCCTGGCTGGGGCCGACCTGGCCACGCTGTGCATCGTATCCAAGGTCACGGTCACCACCCAGGCCATTGAGGGGGAGCGGGCGGAGGACTGCCTGATGCCCTGCACCATTGCCGTCAAGCCGTCCCAGGCGCCCAAGTGCCCCCGCTGCTGGAACCACGACGAGCACATTGGGGCTTCTGGGCACCACATGGAGCTGTGCGACCGATGCGCCGCGGTGCTGGGGGAATAAATGGACCGCGCCAGACAGGGCCTGTCCGGTGGGCCCTGGGCGGGGAAAAACTCAACAGATGCAAAGACAGCGGCAGGGCTGCCCTCAGGCAGCCCTGCCGCTGTTGCCGGCGGGACTTACAAGACCAGCATCAGCTCGTTGTAGTTCTGATCCCTGGTGCGCTTTTGGACGGTGAACCAGTCAATGATGGTCAGAATGCCGCACAGGCCCAGGGTGAGCAGCTTGAGAATGCCAAGGCCCACCTCCCCCAGCATGAAGCGGTCAATACCCAAGGAGCCGAGAAAAATGGAAACCAGCAGCAGCGTGGTGGGGTTCTTGAACTCCATGGTGGAAACCACGGAGAACCGGTTCTCGTCAAGATCCAGCAGCTTCTGCTTCAAAAATACGATTTTTTCCGCAGGAAGGTATTTCTGGTTGGTCATGATGAACATATCTACTTTGTCTTGCGTCATGGTGTGACCTCTCTCTCGTTGGAATTACGGTAAGGGCTGCAAGCCCATTATCGCCGGAACAGCAGGGTGCGCCCAAGATGATAGACCACCAGCAGTAGAAAAAACCCACAGAGAATGCCCGTGGCAAGGCGCCGGTGGGCCTGCACGGGCGGGGTGTGCCGGTGGGCCAGCAGCAGGATGCAGAAGGGGGCTGGCAGGAACAGGGCGTGCATGCGGAAGGCCTCCGCCAGATGACCGCCCAGAAAGAGGAGCCAGGCCCGGGTGAGCCCGCAGCCGGGACAGCGCAGGCGTAGCAGCCGATAGGATGGGCAGCCGTAGCCCGCCAGGGCGGCCAGGCACAGGGCAGCTAGGAGATGTAGCAGGAGAAGTTTGACTGTACGTTTCTTCATTTCATACCAAAATTCGACCTGGATAGTATAAAATTACAATACCATAGTATTTTTGTGATGTCAAATCAAATATTACAATAGTATTGTAATATTTGATTTTGGTGGGCTGTCTATGTTTCATGAAAGAGTGCGGGCATTGCGCCAGGCAAGAAATATGAGCCAGGTAGAGTTGGCCAAACGGTTGGGGGTTACGAAGCAAAGCGTATCCAACTGGGAAAACGATAACATCCAGCCATCCATTGAAATGTTGATGCGGATCGCAGAAGTGCTTGACGTGTCTACCGATTATCTGCTGGGGCTCAATTCCACACGCGTGATCAATGTCAGCGGCCTGTCTGAAGAGGTCGTGGCACACCTATCCCAACTGGTGGAAGACTTTCGAAAACGTCTGATAGTGGAGCCGGGAGAGACCGGCGCTCCCTGATCATTGAGGGGCCGCAGGGGCCTGAGGATGGCCTTGACAGAACCCCTTCCTGTCTGTTATGGTAAGACAGAAAGGGCGGCCGTACTGTGCCGCGTTTGGATTGGGGCCCGGGGCCAGCCCTCGGGACGAGGCAATCAAGCGGAAAGAAAAGGAGAAGAGAGTATGAAAAAGATCGTAGCGTTGTTGCTGGCATTGGGGATGACCTTCGTGCTGTCCGCCTGCGGGGGCGCGCCGCAGGACAACCGGGTGGTGACCGGCTATGACATCGACGTTCCCGAGGGCTTTGAGGAGACGGAGATGGAGGGGATAGAGCGCTACTACATCCACGAGGACGGCTCGAACATTAACATGACCGTCGTGGAAAAGACAGGCATGGACGACGCCTCCTTTGATGAGATCACGGTGGAGATGCTCCGGGAGACCCTGGAGGAGGGATTCCTGTCCGCCTATGATCTGGAGGTGACCATCGCGGAGGACTCCCTGACCCGGGATCCAGTGTCCGACTTCCCCGCCTATCAGTACACCTGCTCCTATGAGCTGGGCGGGGTGACCCTGGAGCAGCTGATCGTGTGCATCAACGCCGACCAAGTCTACACCATCACCTACACCGACGCCAGCGGGAGCTGGATGGATACCTTCCGCACCAGCGCCCAGAACATCCAGCTGACAACCCAGGAGCAGTAAAGGCCGGCCTGTCAGGGAAAATTTTTTAGCCATCCCTTCACTTTCCCCGCGGGATGGGGTATACTGTACCCGTATGAAGCAAAGGAGACTCAGACGATTGAAGGAGGAAATTCCAATGAGTATCAAAGTGGGCATCAACGGGTTTGGCCGAATCGGCCGCATGGTTTTTCGCGCCAGCGTCAATCACCCCGATATTGAGATCGTTGGCATCAACGACCTGTGCCCCGCCGACTACCTGGCCTATATGCTGAAGTATGACACCATGCATGGCCAGTTTCAGGGGGAGGTCTCCTCGACGGATGGAGCCATTGTGGTCAATGGCAAGCAGATCCCTGTCTGCGCGGAGCGCAGCCCCTCAGACCTTCCCTGGGGGAAGCTGGGCGCGGAGTATGTGGTGGAGTCCACCGGCCTGTTCCTGACCAAGGAGAAGGCCCAGGGCCACATCGACGCGGGGGCTAAGAAGGTTATCATGTCCGCCCCCTCTAAGGACGATACTCCCATGTTTGTGTGCGGCGTCAACCTGGATGCCTATACCCCTGATATGACCTTTGTGTCCAACGCCTCCTGCACCACCAACTGTCTGGCGCCCATCGCCAAGGTGCTCAACGATAAGTTCGGCATCACCGACGGGCTGATGACCACGGTGCACTCCACCACCGCCACCCAAAAGACGGTGGACGGCCCCTCCCTGAAGGACTGGCGGGGCGGCCGGGCGGCCTCGGGCAACATCATCCCCTCCTCCACCGGCGCCGCCAAGGCGGTGGGGAAGGTCATCCCCTCCCTGAACGGCAAGCTCACCGGTATGTCCATGCGGGTGCCCACCCTGGACGTGTCCGTGGTGGACCTGACCGTCAACCTGGCCAAGCCCGCCAAGTATGAGGAGATCTGCCAGGCCATGAAGCAGGCCAGCGAGGGTGAGCTGAAGGGCATCCTGGGTTACACCGATGAGGCCGTGGTGTCCAGCGATTTCCTGGGCGATCCCCGCACCTCCATCTTTGACGCCAAGGCAGGCATTGCCCTGACCGACACCTTTGTGAAGGTCGTGAGCTGGTACGACAATGAGATGGGCTACTCCAGCAAGGTGCTGGATCTGATCGAGCACATGTACCGGGTGGACCACAAGTAAAACGCCGCCGTGCGCGGTGAAAAGACGGGCGGGAAGCCATATGGCTTCCCGCCCGTCTGCGCTGTTTGTCAGTCGGCGGAATAGGCTTTGGTCATGGAGGTAAAGCCCCACAGCTCATTGAAGTGTTCATCGGCCCAGGAGCCCTCGGTGACATAGACGGTCATGCCATCGTCGTGGGTACACTTATAGAAGGGCAGGGTTTCGGGGTCGTATACCTCCAGCTCCATCCCTGCGGGGATGACCATCTGGGTGAGATTACAACCGGTAAAGGCTATGCTGCCAAGGGTTTTCAGGCCCTCCGGCAGGGTGATGGAGGTCAACGACTCACAATTTTGGAACGCCTGGGGCCCGATGAAGGTGATGGAGTCTGGCAGATTGATGCTGGTGAGGGAGGTGCAGCCGTTAAAGGCGCCCTCAGGAATGGCGGTGATGTGATCCCCTAGGAAATTCACCTCTTCCAGGGCCTCGCAGAACTCAAAGCCATCCTCCTGGATCTCTGTCACCCCCGCGGGGATGTCGATGGATTTCAGGGCGGAACAGAGACTAAAGGTGCAGTCGGCCAGGCTGGTGAGCTGGGCGGGCAGCGTGATAGACTCTACGGTTGATACGCCCTGGAAAGCAGAGCCAAGCTGAATATCCTGATCGCTTTCAAAGCTTACCCGGCGCAGGCTCTGTGAGCGTGTAAAGGCGTAATCCCCGATCTCTTCGCACCGGGCAGGGACGACCAGCTCCTCTTGCTGCAGGCCGCTCTCACTCAAGCCGGTGATGGTGTTGCCCTGCCATATGAAGTAGTCCTCATTGGCGGTCACGGAGCCGCCTGCCTGGTTGCTGCTCTCTGGCCCGGGGGAAGCGCCTGCTCCGCCGCTGGAGCCGCAGCCTGCCAGGGACAGGACCAGCGCCGCCAGAAGGGCGGCCCCCATCCAGTTGCGCCACAGTTTCATTCACAGATCAATCCTTTCCTTCTTTCTCTCCGGCCCAAGGACCCGACCGGCCCCTGGAGCGGGAATGCATGACCATTGTACCGGAAACGGCGGCGGATTGCAACTCTATTTTCCCATCTGGAGCTGTGTTCCCTCTTTACGTTTGGAGAACCGTGTGATAGTATAATAGAAACAAGATTGGGAGGGTAGCCCGGATGGAGCAGCTGCAAGAGCTCAAGCGCTGCCTGGAGCAGCACCGGCCGGACACTTGGGAGGAACTGCCCGACATTCCCCTATATATGGATCAGGTGGTGTCCTACCTGTCCCGGCAGATGATCTCCTTTGAGGAGGGGGACGGCCTCACCCCGGCCATGATCAACAACTATATCAAGGACGGCTTGCTCTCCCGGGCAAACGGCAAGAAATACGGCCAGGAGCACCTGGCCTACCTCACCGCTATCAGCGCCCTCAAGCAGGTGCTGTCGGTGCGGGAGATGCGGGCGCTGACCGCCATCGGCCGGGAGCGGCAAGACTCCAAGCGCCAGTACGAGTACTTCTGGGCCTATCTGGACGCGGCCCTGTCCGCCGCCGCCCAGCGGCTGGACGAGAACACCGCCGACCAGGACCTGCCCAAGCTGGTGCTGGACCTGGCCCTGCGCAGCTATGCAGACGGCCTGGCCTGCCGGCGGGTGCTGGCTATCATGGCCCAGCGGGCGGGCTACGAGGGGCTGCTGACCGGGGAGAAGGAGAAAAAGAAAGGGAAAAAAGAAAAGGCGACCCCAGGGGCGCCGGACCCCGTTGACCCAATTTGATCTGTATCGGGAGGTATGTGTATGCGCGACTATGTCATCGTGACCGATTCGTCCTGTGACCTGCCGGCCAAGCTGGTGGAGGAGCTGGAGCTGCAGGTGGTCCCCCTGGCCTTTACCCTGGGGGAGACGACCTACCGGAACTACCCAGACAACCGGGAGATGGAGCCTGAGGCGTTCTATGCCCGGCTGGCCGCCGGCGAGATGGCCACCACCACCGCCGTCAATGTGGGTCAGGCCATGGACATCCTGGAGCCCATCCTGCAAGGGGGGAAGGACGTGCTGGTGCTGGGCTTCTCCTCGGGGCTGTCGGCCACCTTCCACTCCTTCCAGATGGCCGCGGCCGAGCTGGCCGACCGCTATCGGCAGCGGCGGGCCTATGCCGTGGACACCCTGTGTGCTTCCCTGGGACAGGGGATGCTGGTGGCCCAAGCCGCCCGGCTGCGCCAGCAGGGCATGGATATGGATCAGGTGCGCTCCTGGGTGCTGGACAACCGGCTGCACCAGTGCCATTGGTTCACCGTCAATGACCTGAATTTCCTGAAGCGGGGGGGCCGGGTGTCCGCCGCCACCGCCCTGGTGGGCACCATGCTGCAGATCAAACCGGTGATGCACATGGACGACGCCGGGCACCTGATCAACATGGCAAAGGCCCGGGGGCGCAAGGCCTCCCTGCTGGCGCTGGTGGACAAGGTGCGGGAGCTGGGGACGGAGCCCGATCAGCAGACCATGTACGTCAGTCACAGCGCCTGCCTGGAGGACGCCCAGTTCGTGGCTGACGAGGTGAAGCGGCGCTATGGGGTAAAGGAGGTCATCCTCAACAACATTGGCCCTGTCATCGGCGCCCACACCGGACCGGGGTGTGTGGCCCTGTTCTTCACCGGCAGCAAGCGATAATCCCGGGCTGGCCCGGCGCCAGGCCCATGGAGCGTGCGAAAAGGAAGGGAGCGCCCTCTGGAGGGCGCTCCCTTTGTGATCAGGCCGGGCGGGCAGGTCAGTCCACCAGTTTGTCCAGCTCCTTGATGTGCTCGGTATCGCTGGCCACCTGGTGGTTGGCCTGTTTGGCGTACAGGTTGACCGCCGCCTGGGACTTCTTGATGGGCTGCATGGTGCCCGCGCCGGCCACGCAGCCGCCGGGACAGGCCATCCCCTCCAGCAGATAGCCGGGGTATTTGCCCGCCACCGCCGCCTGCATCATTTTGCGGCACTCCCGCAGCCCCTCGGCGGAGGCCACCTTTACCTCGGTGTCGGGATAGCGGGACTGGATCACTCCCAGCACCGCCTTGGCCACGCCGCCGGACACGGCGAAGTTGCGCCCGTCGGTGGAGGCGTCGTTGACGCCGTTGGGATCTTCCTCGATGGCCTCCAGATCCAGGTGCTTGGCGGCGAAGATGCCCGCCATTTCCTCAAAGGTGAGCACGAAATCCACCTCGCTGCGCACACTCTTGCGCATGGCCTCCAGCTTTTTAGCCGCGCAGGGGCCGATAAAGACCACCTTGGCGTTGGGGTGCTGGTGCTTGATCAGCCGGGCGGTGAGGGTCATGGGGGTGAGGGCCATGGAGATGCAGTTGGCGTGCTCGGGGAACATCTTCTTGGCCATGACCGACCAGGCCGGGCAGCAGGAGGTGCCCATAAAGGGCAGCTCATCGGGAACCTCCCGCATGAAGTCCTCCGCCTCCTGGGTGGCGCACAGGTCCGCGCCGATGGCCACCTCGAACACGTCGGCAAAGCCCAACTGCCGCATGGCGGCGCGCAGCTTGCCGGGGGTGACCTTGGGGCCGAACTGGCCCACGAAGGCGGGGGCCACGGCGGCATAGACCCGCTCCCCCGACTGGATGGCCCGGATGACCTGGAAGATCTGGGACTTGTCGGCGATGGCGCCAAAGGGGCAGTTGACCAGGCACATACCGCAGGAGACGCACTTGTCGTAGTCGATGTCCGCCTTGCCGTTGGCGTCGCTGCTGATGGCGTCCACGCCGCAGGCCCGGGCGCAAGGCCGCTGCTGGACGATGATGGCGTTATAGGCGCACACGTCGGCGCACCGGCCGCACTGGATGCACTTGTCCTGGTCGATGTGGGAGAGGCCGTTGTAGCGGTTCAGCTTGATGGCTTCCGTGGGGCAGACCTCCTCACAGGGGTGAGCCAGGCAGCCCTGGCACCCCTCGGTGACCAGCACCCGCTTTTCCGAGCAGCCGTTGCAGGCGAACTTGATGATGTTGATCAGCGGCGGGGTGTAATAGGTCTCAGCCTGGTCGGCGGCCTCAATGCCGTCAGACAGGGGGGCGTGCTCGGCGGCGGAGCGACAGGGCAGCCCCATGGCCAGGCGCAGGCGCTCGCCAATGATGGCCCGCTCCAGGAACACGTCGTTGCGGAAGTTGCCCACCTCGCCGGGAATGATTTTATAGGGGAGCTCCTCAATGCGCTTGTCCACCGGCCATTCGGTGTGGTAGGCCATTCGGGCTACCTCCCGAAATACCCGGTGGCGCAGTTCTTGGATCCTGGTCTCAATGCCTCTCATTGTCATCCGTCCTTCCATGGGGTTACCGGCCAGGCGCGGCAACGCCGCGCGGATGGTTTGCTTGCCCCCTTAATATAGCGGAGCGGGCAGAGTTTGTCAAGAAAAAAACAAAGAAAGATGGCGGCTCTGGCACAGGGTGAATGCACCCTCCCCTGAGCGCTCTGAACCCTGGCGGGTGGAGCGGGCCGAGACAGTCCGCGGAACTCACAAAAAAGGACACGACGGATGTCGTGTCCTTTTTTGTGGTGACCCGTCGGGGGCTCGAACCCCGGACCTTCGCCTTAAAAGGGCGTTGCTCTACCAACTGAGCTAACGGGTCGTGGGCGCGAGGCATGGCTTTGGCCGGCCCCCTCGGTGGCCACCAGGGCTGAGGGCGGGGCGGCCAGCCTGCCGCGATGGCCCCGCGTTTTCCTGCTTTGGCTGGGATGGTTGGACTCGAACCAACGAATGCGGGAGTCAAAGTCCCGTGCCTTACCACTTGGCTACACCCCAATGAGAGAGTGGGAAAGGCCGGAGCGGACGCTCCGGCCCTCAGCCACAGTATGGGGTGGGTAATGGGGCTCGAACCCACGACACCCGGAACCACAATCCGGTGCTCTGCCAGCTGAGCTATACCCACCGTATTGACCTGTCAGAATTTCCTGGGGAGCGGCCTGTCCCAGCCGAGGGCAGGATGGCCAGGCGCAGGCAGTCGGGGCGAGCCGCAGACGATGGCCGAACGCGCGGCCTTAAGCAGATGGAGACAGGGGTTGGCACGCCTGAAGCCGGAGCGCAGGCCAACGTGCCGGGGGCACGTTGGGCCGATCCGGGTCCCTTCCGCGTCGGGGCGAGCCGCAGGCGATGGCCGGACGCGCAGCCTTGCAGATGGGGCCAGGGGTTGGCACGCCTGAAGGGACTCGAACCCCTGACCCACTGCTTAGAAGGCAGTTGCTCTATCCACCTGAGCTACAGGCGCGTATGGAGCGGGTGATGGGAATCGAACCCACGCGACCAGCTTGGAAGGCTGGGATTCTACCATTGAACTACACCCGCATCAAAGGGTGACGCCGCAAATGCCAGCCCTGATAGGATAGCACAATCCACAATCCTTGTCAATCCCTTTTCCTGGGGTCGTCTTTCCCGGCCCTCGCCTGCCTCAAACCGAGGCCTGGAGGGTCAGATGGGGGCGTCGCAAAAGGCGCAGCAGGCCCCGCCGCCGTTCTGCTTGACCAGGGGGGGCAGATAGGTTTCGGTCTGGGTGATGCAGTTGGGGTTGCGGCACAGGGGGGCCTTGCCGATCTCCACCGGGTCTGGGGTGATGCGGGGCTGGTTGGCCAGGTCGGCCAGCAGGGCCATCCGGGCGAACATCCCGAAGCGGGCCTGCTGGAAATAGACCGCCCGGGGGTCGTCGTCCACGTCCACGCTGACCTCATCCACCCGGGGCAGGGGGTGCATCACCAGCAGGTCCTCCTTGGCCCGGGCCAGTTTGCCGCGGGTGAGGACATAGATGCCCTTGCTGCGGGCATACTCCGAAGGGTCGCGGAAGCGCTCCTGCTGGATGCGGGTCATATACAGCACGTCCAGCTGGGGGATGACGGCCTCCAAGCCGGCCACCTCCACAAAAGGCATCCCCCGCTCCCGCATGAACTGGCGCAGGTAATCCGGGATGGCCAGTTCCCGGGGGGCGATGAGGAAGAAGTGGACGCCCTGGAAGTGGGCCAAGGCTTTGATCAGCGAGTGGACGGTGCGCCCGTTCCTCAGGTCTCCGCACAGGCCGATGGCCAGCCCGTCCACCCCGCCCCGCAGCCGGGTGAGGGTGGTCAGATCGGTCACCGTCTGGGTGGGGTGCATATGCCCGCCGTCCCCGGCGTTGATCACCGGCACGTCGGAGTAGAGGGCGGCGGCCCTGGCCGCCCCCTCCCAGGGGGTGCGGAGGACGATGACGTCGGCATAACCGGCCACCATCTTCACCGTGTCCTTCAGGCTCTCCCCTTTCGACACCGAGGACGACCGGGGGTCGGAAAACCCGAATACGCTGCCCCCCAGCCGGAGCATGGCGGACTGAAAGGAGAAGTTTGTGCGGGTGGAGGGTTCGTAAAACAGGGTGCAGGCCACCTTGCCCCGGCAGGTGTCCCCAAAGGCCTCCGGCTGGCTGATGATCTGATCGGCCCGGGCATACAGCTCGTCCCACTCCCGGCGATCCAGATCCCCAAAGTCGATCAGATGGCGCATGGCCGTCTCCCCTTTCCCGTTTCGTCTATTCTACCACACCTTGTCGGCCAGGGCAACAGGAATCGACCTGTCGCTCTGGGCGGCAGGAGTGCCCTGGCCGCCGGCGTTTTACAAAAACTTTACAAAGCCCTGGGCGCGCATTTTACACTGCTCCGGTACACTCAAACTGTCCTCCCGCAAGGGAGCTACATCGTGACCCTGGCAAAATCGAATTTGATTCAGGAATGGAGAGAAACGAACATGAAAAAGATCACCGCTGCGCTCCTGACCCTCGCCCTGGCGGGCACCCTGGCCGCCTGCGGCGGCGAGCAGAGCCCCGCTACCAACTCCCAGCCGGCTGCGGACAACAGCCAGGCCGCCAGCGACCCGGCCGCAGCCAGCGGCTCGGTCACCACTCTGGGCTCTACCTCCATGAACGACGTGATGAACTACCTGGCCGAAGGCTTCCGGGAGGTGAACGGCAACGTCACCGTCACCGTGGAGGGCGGCGGCTCCAGCGCCGGCGTGGAGGCCGCCCTGACCGGCACCGCCGACATCGGCCTGGCCTCCCGGGCGCTGGATGCGGATGAGGAGGCCCAGGGCCTGGTGGGCACCACCCTGGCCCTGGACGGCATCGCCGTCATCGTCCATGGGGACAATCCGGTGAGCGACCTGACTCTGGAGCAGATCGCCCAGATCTACACCGGCGAGATCACCAACTGGTCCCAGGTGGGGGGGGACGACGCGGAGATCGCCCTCATGGGCCGGGAGGACGGTTCGGGCACCCGGGACGGCTTTGAGTCCATCACCGAGACGGAGGATCAGTGCGACTACGACCAGGAGCTGACCTCCACCGGCGCGGTCATCGAGGCGGTGCGCAGCAATCCCCAGGCCATCGGTTACGCCTCCCTGTCCGCGGTGGAGGGGGAGGAGGGCATCGTGGCCATCACCGTGGGCGGCGTGGCCTGCACCGAGGCCACCATCCTGGACGGCACCTATGCCATCCAGCGCCCCTTCGTGCTGGTGACTAACAGCGACGCCCAGCTGACCCCCGCCGCCCAGGCCTTCTTCGACTGGGCCACTTCCGCCCAGGCCAACGAGCTGATCACCGCCGCCGGCGCGGTGCCCGTGGCCGAGTGAGCGTCTACTTGTAGAATACCGGGAGCAGCCCCTGCCCTGTGGCAGGGGCTATTCCCCTGTGAAAGGAGTGCTTGCTGTGCAAGAGGAGAACGTCATGGCTGAGCTGCCCCACGCCCCCGGACAGGGGGAGCAGAGCGGGGACCGGCCCAGCGCTCTGGCCCGTTTCAAGGCCCGCTTCGGCCTGCGCACCACCCGGGAGGTGGTGGAGTTTCTCGTCCACGCCCTCTTCTTCCTGTGCGGCTTTGTGGCGGTGGCCTGCGTGCTGTTCATCAGCGTGTACCTGGTGGTTTCCGGTGTGCCTGCCATCGCCCAGATCGGCGTGGCCGACTTCCTGTTTGGCGCCACCTGGAACGGCAGCCAGGGGCAGTTTGGCATCCTGCCCTTCGTGCTCACCTCCCTGGCGGGCACCGCCGGTGCCATCCTGATCGGCGTGCCCATCGGGGTGCTCACCGCCCTGTTCCTGGCCAAGGTGGCCCCGGCCCGGGTGGCCGCCGTCATCCGCTCCGCCGTCTCCCTGCTGGCGGGTATCCCCTCGGTGGTGTATGGCCTGGTGGGCATGATGGTGCTGGTGCCCGCCATCCAGCGGGCCTTTGGCCTGGCCTCGGGGGCCTGTCTGCTGGCGGCCATCGTGGTGCTGGCCATCATGATCCTGCCCTCCATCATCAACGTGGCCGAGACTGCCCTGCGGGCGGTGCCCAAGGAGTATGAGGAGGCCAGCCTGGCCCTGGGGGCCACCCACATCGAGACCATCTTCCGGGTGTCTCTGCCGGCGGCCCGCTCCGGAGTGGCCACCGCCGTGGTGCTGGGGGTGGGCCGGGCCATTGGCGAGGCCATGGCCATCATCATGGTGTCGGGCAACGTGTCCAACCTGCCCGGCTCCCTGTTCACCTCCGTGCGGTTTTTGACCACCGCCATCGCCTCTGAGATGAACTATGCCCCCGTGGGCTCCCTGTGGCGGGACGCGCTGTTCTCCATCGGGCTGGTGCTGTTCCTGTTCATCATGCTCATCAACGTGATCCTCAATGTATTCATCAAGAATCGGAAGGGGGACTGAGGGTGGAACATCTCTCGTTGCGGCGGCGGCTCTATGACCGGGGGCTGCGGGGGCTGCTGTACCTGTGCGGGCTGATCACCTGCGCCCTGCTGGTCTTTCTGATCGCCTATGTGTTCTACCGCGGCTTGGGCGGCATCACCTGGGAATTTCTCTCCACCCAGAAAAGCTATATCAACCAGACCGATGGTATCCTGCCCAACATTCTCAACACCCTGTATATCATCCTGTTCTCCATGGTGATCGTCCTCCCCCTGGGGGTGGGGGCGGCCATCTACCTGACCGAGTACGCCGCCAATCGGCGCCTGGCGGCGGTGCTGGAGTTTGCCACCGAGACCCTCACCGGCATCCCCTCCATCATCTTCGGCCTGGTGGGCATGCTGTTTTTCAACCAGTTGCTGGGCTTTGGCTACGGCATCCTGGCCGGGGGGCTGACCCTGGTGGTGATGATCCTGCCCACCATCGTGCGCACCACCCAGGAATCCCTCAAGACGGTGCCCCAGGCCTACCGGGAGGGAGCGCTGGGTCTGGGGGCGGGCAAGTGGCGCATGGTGCGCACCGTGGTGCTGCCCAACGCCGTGGACGGCATCGTCACCGGCTGCATCCTGGCCGTGGGACGCATCGTGGGCGAGTCGGCCGCCCTGCTGTTCACCGCGGGGATGGGCAGCGTCGTCAACAGCCTGTGGGAGGCGATGACCACCTCCTCGGGCACGCTGAGCGTGGCGTTGTACGTCTATGCCAACGAGCACGCCGACGTGGCCGCCGCGCTGGCCATTGCCGCCATCCTCATGGTCATCACCCTGGTTATCAACGTGGCCGCCACCCTGGCGGGTAAGGCCCTGAAGAAGAAACAGTAAGGAGCGGGACAGTATGGACGCCATCTTAAAGACCGAGCACCTGAACCTGTGGTATGGGGACAACCACGCCCTGAAAGACGTCAGCCTGGAGATGCCCGGCCACCAGGTCACCGCCCTGATCGGCCCCTCGGGCTGCGGCAAGTCCACCTTCCTGAAGACCCTGGACCGGATGAACGACCTGATCCCAGGGGTGCGCATCGAGGGGCAGGTGCTCTACCGGGGGCGGAACATCTTTGACCCCCAGGTGGACGTGACCTGGCTGCGCCGCCATGTGGGCATGGTGTTCCAGAAGCCCAACCCCTTCCCCATGTCCATCTACGACAACATTGCCTACGGCCCCCGCACCCACGGTGTCCGGGGAAAGAAGGAGCTGGACCAGATCGTGGAGAAGTCCCTGCGGGGGGCGGCCATCTGGGACGAGGTGAAGGACCGGCTGAAGAAGTCGGCCCTGTCCCTGTCCGGCGGACAGCAGCAGCGCATCTGCATCGCCCGGGCCCTGGCCGTGGAGCCCGACGTGCTGCTCATGGACGAGGCCACCTCCGCCCTGGACCCCATCTCCACCTCGAAAATCGAAGATTTGATTGCGGATTTGAAAAAATCATATACAATAGTGATTGTAACTCATAACATGCAGCAGGCCACCCGGGTGTCCGACCGGTGCGCCTTCTTCCTGCACGGGGAGCTGGTGGAGGCCGGCGAGACCGAGCAGATCTTCTCCGTGCCCCGGGATAAGCGCACGGAGGACTACATCACCGGCCGGTTCGGCTGAGGCGAAGGAGTGAGCTGAGATGAGAAAAACCTTTGACGCGGAACTGCTGGAGTTGGGCCACGAGCTGACCGCCATGGCGGGCACCGCCCAGGACGCCATCGACCTGGTCACCGCCTCCCTAGCCAAAAGCGGCGAGGAGGGGGCCCGGACGGCCATTGAGCTGACCGCCTCCATGGACCAGATGGAGCGGGACATTGAGAACCACTGCATGTCCCTGCTTATGCGCCAGCAGCCGGTGGCCCGGGACCTGCGCACCATCTCCACCGCCCTGAAGATGGTCACCGACCTGCAGCGCATCGGCGACCAGGCGGCCAACATCGCGGAGATCTCCCTGCTCATGGCCTCCGACGGCACCAAGCCGGAGGTGCCCGAGGATCTGGCCATCATGAGCCGCCAGGCTGGCCTGATGGTCCGCCAGGCCATCGCGGCCTACGCCGACCGGGACGAGACCACTGCCCAGGCGGTCATCAACCTGGATGACGTGGTGGATGAGCTGTTTGTCAAGATCAAGCACGACCTGACCGCGCGCATCGCCCACCAGGAGGACCACACCGGCCGGGCGGTGGACCTGATCATCATCGCCAAGTATCTGGAGCGCATCGCCGATCACGCGGTGAACATCGCCAACTGGGCCATCTTCTGTGTGACCGGGCAGCTGCAATAAGGAAGCGCGCAGCAGCGGGCTAAGACCGGAGCGGAGCCAAAAGGAGGGGTGGCCCATGCCGCTGAAGATCATCATCGTGGAGGATGACGCCTCCATCCGCGCTATGCTGGAGTACTACTTCAAGTCCACGGGGCACCAGGTGCAGACCTATGAGAGCGGCGAGGAGCTGTTTGCCCACGAGGTGCGGGGGGACATCGCCCTGCTGGATGTGATGCTGCCCGGTATGGACGGCCTGGAGATCGTGCGCCGCCTGCGCCAGGACCCCGCGACGGCTAAGATGCCCATCATCATGCTCACGGCGCGGCAGACAGAGATGGATAAGGTGACCGCCCTGGACACCGGGGCGGACGACTACATCACCAAGCCCTTCGGCGTCATGGAGCTGCAAGCCCGCATCAACGCTGTGCTGCGGCGGATGGGGGAACGGGATCCCCAGCTGGTCTATGAAGACCTGGTCATCGACCCGGCCGGCCGGACGGTGCGCCGGGACGGGGCGGAAATCCCGCTGACCTATAAGGAGTTTGAGCTGCTGCGCCTGCTGGTCAGCCGCCGGGGTACGGTGCTCACCAGGGACGAGATCCTGGCCGCCGTGTGGGACTATAATTTTGCCGGCGAGACCCGGACAGTGGATATGCACATCAAATCCCTCCGGCAGAAGCTGGGAGAGGGATATATCACCACGGTGCGCTCCGTGGGCTACAAAATGGCGTGAGGTGAGAACGTGCTCAAGCGCAAACTGACCCTTTCCATCTTCCTCATCGCCGCCGTGGCGGTGGCAGTGTCCACTGCGGTGGGGGTGGCCGTTTTCCGCAAGCAGGAGTTGGAGGCGACCAAGCAGTCGCTCTGCCAGGTGCTGGCCCTGATGGAGGCGCAGGGTGGGGATACCCAGGTGGAGCGCCTGCTGAGGCAGTTTGACAGCGCGGCTCCCAGCCTGCGCCTGACCTTCATCGCTCCGGATGGCACGGTGCTGGGCGACACCGATGCGGACATCGGGGAGGACCACTCCGACCGCCCGGAGGTGGAGCAGGCCCTGGCCCAGGGCCAGGGCAGCGACGTGCGCCGCTCGGCCACCACTGGGGTGACCACCGTCTATGTGGCCCGCCGGTTTGCAGACGGCGTCGTAGGCCGGGCGGCCCAGCCGGTGTCCTCCGTCAACGCCCTGGTGGCTCAGGGCGCGGTGAGCGTGGCCGCCGCCGGGGCGCTGGCCCTGGTGCTGGCCCTGCTCCTGGCCCGCAAGCTGGCCGCGGACACAGCCAAGCCGGTGGAGCAGGCCCAGGTGGCGGCCCGCCAGGTGGACGAAACCCTGCAATCGGCCCGCAGCGAGTTCACCGCCAATGTGACCCATGAGCTGAAAACTCCCCTGACCTCCATCAAGGGGTTCACCGACATGATGGCCTCCGGCCTGGTGAAGGATCCAGAGGATCAGCAGCGCTTCCTGTCCATGATCTCTGTAGAGGTGGACCGGTTGACCAAGCTGGTGGACGATATCCTCCAGGTGACCGAGCTGGAGACGGTGGCCGGTGCCCTGCCGGGGGAGCAGTGCAGCCTGACCCAGGTGGCCCGGGAGACGGAGAAGTTCCTGGAGCCGGTGGCCCGCCAGGCGGGGGTGAGCCTGCTGGTTTCCGGACAGGAGGTGGAGGGGGCGATCAGCGCCGACCGCTTCAAAGAGGTGGCTTTGAACCTGATGGAGAACGCGGTGAAGTACAACCGCCCCGGCGGCCGGGTGAGCGTGACCCTGGCCCGGGAGGGAGAGCAGGCGGTGCTCACCGTGGCAGACACCGGCATCGGCATCCCGCCGGAGAGCCAGGGCCGGGTGTTTGAGCGCTTTTATCGGGTGGACAAGGGCCGCAGCCGGGCCGCAGGGGGCACAGGGCTGGGCCTGGCCATCGTCAAGCACATTGTGGCGCTGTACAACGGCCAGATCCACCTGGCCAGCGTGGTGGGCTCCGGCACCACCATCACGGTGCGCCTGCCCCTGGCGCGGGAATAGGCCCCCCGCCAGTCTGCCCCGGGAGGTAGCCGCCACCCACCCGCCACAGCCCTGTGCTGCGGCGGATTTTTAATAACTATATGAAATTTAAAAACAAAAAAAATACAAAATGGAATCTCCCGTCTGGCCGGGACAGCGGGGCGGCCCACCCCGCACAGGCTTGACACCCTGGGGGTTTTGGCATAAAATTGACCCATTGCCGGACAAACCGGCGGAAAAGAGGTGCGCCATGATCGAACTGAGGCATATCTCCAAGGTCTTCCCCACAGCCGAGGGGGAGCTGCGGGCATTGGACGACATCAACCTGATCATCCGGGACGGGGATGTGTTCGGCATTGTGGGCATGAGTGGGGCGGGCAAGTCCACCCTGGTGCGGTGCATCAACCTGCTGGAGCGGCCCACCCAGGGCCAGGTGCTCATCGACGGGCAGGACCTGTGCGCCCTGCCTGAGCGGGAGTTGATCCGGAAGCGCCGGTCCATCGCCATGATCTTCCAGCAGTTCAACCTGCTCATGCAGCGCACCTGCCTGAAAAACATCTGCTTTCCCATGGAGATTGCCGGGGTGAAGCCCGCCCAGGCCAGGCAGCGGGCGCTGGAATACCTGGACATTGTGGGTCTGCCTGACAAGGCGGGGGCCTATCCCGCCCAGCTGTCCGGCGGGCAGCGCCAGCGCATCGCCATTGCCCGGGCCTTGGCCTCCGACCCGAAGATCCTGCTGTGTGACGAGGCCACCTCCGCCCTGGACCCCAAGACCACCCGGGATATCCTGCGCCTGATCCAGGATATCAACCGGCGCCTGGGCATCACCGTGGTAGTCATCACCCACGAGATGGGGGTGGTGGAGGAGATCTGCTCCCATGTGGCCATCCTGGACCACGGGGTGCTCCAGGAGGCGGGGACGGTGGAGGAGATCTTCTCCAATCCCAAGACCGAGGCGGGCCGCCGCCTGGTCTACCCCGACGGGGTGGCCATTGACCAGCTGCCCGCGACCAATGTCATCCGGGTTGCCTTTCAGGGGGGCTCCTCCTACGAGCCGCTCATCGCCAGCTTGGCCATCGACTGCGGGGTGAAGGCCAACATCCTGGGGGCGGACACCCGCAATGTCAACGGCCAGGCCTTTGGATCCATGCTGCTGGGTCTGCCGGACGACCCGGATCAGATCGCCCGGGCCATGAACTACATCAAAAACCAGCCCAACGTGACGGTGGAGGAGGTGGGTGAGGGCCATGGATAAGTTCTGGAACGACCTGGCGGAGGTGTTTGCCAGCGACCGCTACCTGGAGGAGTTTCTCACCGGCACCTGGGAGAGCCTCTACTCCACCGTCATTGCCACCGTGGTGGCCTTTCTGCTGGGGCTGGCGCTGGCGGTACTGCTGGTGGCTGGGGAGCGGAGCGGGGTGCGCCCCCTGCCCGGCCCGCTGATGAAGGTGGTCAACATCCTCATCAACATCCTGCGCTCGGTGCCCTTCCTGATCCTGATGCTGTTTGTCACTCCCCTGAGCCTGATCCTACTGGGCACCCAGATCGGCACCGTAGCATCCATCCCGCCCCTGGTGGTGGCCGCCGCCCCCTTTGTGGCCCGGCTGGTGGAGACCTCCCTGCGGGAGGTGGACCCGGGGGTGATCGAGGCCGCCCAGGCCATGGGGTGCACCCCCTTCCAGATCATCCGCAAGGTGATCCTGCCCGAGTGTCTGCCCTCTCTCATCTCCTGCTTTACCACCGCCTTCATTACCATACTGGGCTACGGGGCCATGGCGGGGGCCATCGGCGGCGGCGGGCTGGGGAAGATCGCCATCAATTACGGCTACCACCGCTACAACCTGGCCGTCTGCCTGGTGGCCACGGTGCTCATCGTCATCCTGGTGCAGATCGCCCAGGCCATCGGCAGCTACCTGTCCGCCCGGGTGGATCACCAGGGCAAGACCCGGAAGGTCCGCTACCGGGTGCGTCTCAACGACCCAGCCCGCCAGGAAGAGACAACATGAATTGGAAAAGGCAGACAAAGAGATGTCCCTTTGCCTGCCTTTCTTCTGTGCAAAATATCCGATTGACACCGGGGCTGTTCTCAGGTAGACTAAGTGCAATCAACTGAATAGGGTTGAAAAAGGCGAGGAAGAGAAGAGTAAGCGTGGAGGATCGGTGGCAGAGAGCCCGGGCAGCTGAAAACGGGTACCGAAGGCCGCGCCGAACATGGTCTTGGAGCCGCGCGGGCAACGGGGGAACCCTTGAGTCCGCGACGGGGGCGCCCGTCACAGCGCAGGGGTATCGGACAGTCCGTCCTGCACCCCCAAAGGCCCTTGCCGTGAGGTATGGGTGAAGCAAGGTGGTACCACGAAGCGCGCGCTTTCGTCCTTGACACAGGTCAAGGGCGTTTTTATTTTTCTGCACACACCCCTTGGCCCCATCCCGGTGAAATCCACAAAGGCGTGGTTCACATCATTAGATCAAGATTGGAAGAAAAGGAGTCATCATGATGAAGAAGAAAGTGTTTGCCCTGGCGCTGGCTTGCGCGGCCAGCCTGTCCCTGCTGGCCGGATGCGGCAACGGCGGCTCCGGCAGCTCCGCCGCCCCCACGGGCAGCCCCGCCGGCGGGGAGAACTCTGCCCCGGCGGAGAACGTCACCATCACTGTGGGGGCCTCCCCCGCCCCCCATGCCGAGATCCTGGAGCAGGTGGTGCCCATCCTGGCTGAGCAGGGCATCACCCTGGAGATCCGGGAGTTCACCGATTATATCGTACCCAACAACGCGGTGGAGTCCGGGGAGATCGACGCCAACTACTTCCAGCACATCACCTACCTGAATAACTTCAATACCGAGCACGGCACCCACCTGGCCAGTGTGGGCGAGATCCACTACGAGCCCTTCGGCATCTACGCCGGCCGGGTGTCCAGCCTGGACCAGCTGCCCGATGGGGCGGTCATCGGCATCCCCAACGATCCTACCAACGGCGGCCGGGCGCTGCTGCTGCTCCAGGAGCAGGGGCTGATCACCCTGCCCGAGGACGCCGGGCTGGAGCCCACGGTGCTGGACATCGTGGACAATCCCCACAACTACCAGATTGAGGAGCTGGAGGCTGCCCAGCTGCCCCGCTCCCTGAGCAGCCTGGACGTCGCCGTCATCAACGGCAACTACGCCATCGACGCGGGGCTGAACGTGGCCGACGCACTGGCCACCGAGTCCACCGACGGCGCCGCCGCCACGGCCTATGCCAATGTGGTGGCCGTCCGGGAGGGCGACGAGGACAACGAGGCCATCCAGGCCCTGGTGGACGCGCTGCGCAGCGATGAGATCAGGACTTGGATCGAGCAGGAGTACCAGGGCGCCGTGGTGGCCTTGGACTGAGCGGGCCGCCGCGCCCCAAAGGCAAGCAGGAGCGCCCGGAAGGCATTGGCCTTCCGGGCGCTCTTCGTATCCCTATCCGAGGCCTTACCGCTGGGCCTGGGGGGATGCATCCCCCAAACCCAGGATGTGGAGCAGACTGTCCCACCACTCCATAAACTTGAACTTGAGCACATAGCCTCCGTCCTGGCCGGTGATGAGGTTGACCTGATCCTCAGACAAGCCGGCCTGGGTGGCAGTGGAGGCCACCTCCTCGGTGACCGTGGCCAGGCACAGGGGCGGGAACACCACGCACCACCAGTTCTGCCCCTGCCCTTCCCCGATGACGATCCTCAGGGCCCGGTAGGTGCCCGCGGGCAGGGAGAATCCGTCGTAGACCTTAGTGGGGAACCATTGGTTGTCCAGGCTGACGGCTACGGCGTCGTCGCACCCCGCCTGGTCCAGCACCGCCCGGGCCGCCCAGCCCAGTTCCTCCAGATGGGGGGTGAGGATCTGCTCCGCCTCGGCCTGGGAGGAGGCTCCCCCCAGCAGCTCGCCCGCCCGGTCCAGCACCGCGTCCCGCACCTGGAGCTTGAGGGCCTGGTCCTGGGGGGAGTCGGAATTGGCCACCACATGGAGTCGGAGCACCTGGTCGGCCAGGGCGCTGGCGCTGGCTGAGGACCACACGCCGGCGGTGAGGGTTAGGCCGAAGGCCAGGAAGAGGGCCGCCTCCCAGAGGCGCAGCTTATTGGAGATCATAGAAACGCACCGTCCTTATGTAGGTTTGTGCCTACATTGTGGACGGCGCATGGTCATTTTATACCGTTTGGGTGAGAAAAACTTCCCGATATTGCTCCCGCAGCCGCTTCTCGGCATGCCGGGCTGCCTGGAGATCGTCAAACAGGCCGAAGACGGTGGGTCCGCTGCCCGTCATGGAGGCGCCAAGGGCGCCGCAGTCGATGAGCAGACCCTTGATCTCGTCGATCTTGGCCCGGCGGCGGGGCTCCAGCACGTCCTCAAAGACGTTGTACAGCCGGTGGGCCACCCCGGTCAGGTCACCCGCCTCCAGGGCGGCCACCACTCCGGCGGTATCCGGCCGGCGGGTGATCCTTTGCACATCCACCCGGGCGAAGAGGCGGGGGGTGGAGATGGGGAAAGGGGGCTTGCACACCACCACCTGGCAGGCGGGCAGCGGGGGCAGCGGGGTGAGCCGCTCTCCCCTGCCCTCGGCCAGGGCGGTGCCACCCAGCACGCAGTAGGGCACGTCCGAGCCCACCCCAGCGCCCACCTGGGCGAGCTGCAATGGGGTGAGCCCTGCGCGGGTGTGCCGGTTCAACGCCCGCAGCACCGCGGCGGCGTCGGCACTGCCGCCGGCCAGCCCCGCGCACACGGGGATGCGCTTTTGGATAGCGATGTCCACCGGAACGTCCTGCCCGGTGGCTTGACAGAAGGCGGCCGCGGCCATCTGGGCCAGGTTGCGTCCGTCCGCGGGCAGGTAGGACAGGTTGGCCCTCACCCGCCCCGTTCCCGGGGTGATGGTGAGCAGGTCGGACAGGGCCACTGACTGCATCACCATCCGCATCTCGTGGTAGCCGTCCTCCCGCCTGCCCAGGATGTCCAGGGTGAGATTCAGCTTGGCGTGGGCCTGCACCTGCATGGCGTGGCCTCCCTCCTGGGTGAAATGGGACGGCGCTCAGCGGATCTTCCGGGCCTCCAGGTAGAACCGCTTGTCATGGGCGTGGCCCATGGAGAAGGTCTTGCGGGGCAGCACCCCGTCGTGGATGACGCCGGGGAACAGCTGGGCCTTGTCTAAGGCGGGCAGCAGGAAGGCCAGGTTGCCCGCCCGGGCGGCAAACTGACGGGCCACCTCTTCCCCGTGGATGTAGTCCACCCGGCCGTCGTGGCCGTTCAGGTACTCATCCAGGAACAGCTGCAAGGTGCCCACGGGGAGCTGGGAGGGAGGGCCTGGGATGGTGATCTCCCCCTCCCCGTCGGCGTGGACATAGTGCAGGACCTGGCCCTGCTCCCCTCGGCCCCGACTGGCCCCTGGGAAGCGGTGGATCAGCGCGGCCAGCAGGGCTTGGGGGTCGGTGTGAAAGACCACCCGGTGGATGGGGGCGAAGGCCAGGCTGTCATCGTGGAGGTTGACCAGCTCGCACAGGGCGAAGCGGGCGGGTAAGGTGGCCCAGACCTGGGGATCGGTCAGCCGCTTTTGCCGCTCGTAGCACTCCTTGGCGGTGGCCAGAGAGTGGTTGCCGTCCCCCACGGCGAAGAGCATCACCGGCGCGTCCGGCCCAGTGTGGTAGCGGGCGCGGAAGGCCGCCGGGTCGGCCAGCCGGCCCAGGGCGGCGGCCACCTGCCCCAGCTGCCGGGAGCCCAGCAGCCACCCGGCCACCCGGCCGCCGTCCTCCATGAGGGGGAAGTCGTATAGAAAGTCCATCTGATCCTTCTGGTCGGTCAGCGGCTCCAGGACGGTGCGCCGGGGGTCGTCGCACAGCAGCATGGCGTGGGGCAGCTCGATGGGCGCGTTCTTGCGCACCGCGATCCGGGGCGGGATGCGGGAGAGCACCACGCCCTCGGTGGCCCGGACAAGGGCGTTGGAGCCCGCTTCATAGTCATATTGCTCCAGATCCACCATGCCCACCAGGCCCCGGCGCACCTGCCCGTCGTGCAAGGTGCGCTCCACATAGACCATGGCTCCGTCCAACTGGGCAAACCGTCCCTCCCGGAGGTAGCGGCTCATGGTGTTGTTTACCTCCATGATGTCCGTCTCCACATGGGGGCCGTCCAGGCTGCTCTCCGGCAGGATCAGGCGCAGGGAGGAGGGGGCGCGGCCCACCCGCCGCTCCACCCGCTGCCAGTACTCCGGCTGGGAGGTGTACTGGTCGCAGGCCACCACCGACCAGAGGGACAGGTCGCAGTTTTGGGGCAGCAGGATGTCCGCGGGGCGAAAGGGCAGGGCGGAAAAGTCGTCTGACATGGGGCAGGGCTCCTTTCCGTTGAGCGTGAGGGATGGGCGTCAGTCCAGGGCGCGCCGCAGGGCGGCCAGCAGGTCGTCAAACTCCTCAAAGGCCTCCAGCTCCGGGTGGTCGGCTTGGATCTGGGGGGTGGTGCGGAAGAGGAACCCCGCCTTGCTGGCCTGGATCATGGCCAGGTCGTTGAAGCTGTCCCCGGCGGCGATGGTCTCGTAGCCCATGGACTGCAAGGCCCGCACCGTGGTGAGCTTGGACTGGGGGCAGCGCATCCGGTAGCCGGTGATGGACCCGTCGGGAGCCACCTCCAGCGTGTTGCAAAACAGGGTGGGCCAGTTCAGCTTCTCCATCAGGGGCTGGGCGAACTGTTCAAAGGTGTCGCTGAGGATGATGACCTGGGTGAACCGGCGCAACTCGTCCAAAAAGGCCCGGGCGCCGGGCAGCGGGTCGATGCCGGCGATCACCGCCTGGATCTGCTGCAGCCCCAGGCCGTGCTCCTGCAGCGTGGCCAGCCGCCAGCTCATCAGCTTGTCGTAGTCAGGCTCGTCCCGGGTGGTGCGGCACAGCTCCGGAATGCCGCTGGCCTGGGCAAAGGCGATCCAGATCTCCGGGACCAGCACGCCCTCCATATCCAAACATACGATATTCATCCTGTCAACTCCTGTCACAATTTGGGGTGGGTCATCCCCGCTTCAACTTTTCCACAAACCGGCCCATGCGATCCAGAGCCTCCCCCAGGTCCTTCATGGATGCGGCGTAGCAGGCCCGGACATAGCCCTCCCCGCCGGGGCCGAAGGCGGTGCCAGGGATGACGGCCACCTTTTCCTCCACGATCAACCGCTCGCAGAACTCCTCGCTGGATAGTCCCGTGGACTGCACGCAGGGGAAGGTGTAGAAGGCGCCTCGGGGCTCAAAGCAGTCCAGGCCCAGCTTGCGAAAGCCGTCCACCAGGAAGCGGCGGCGTCCGTCGTATTCCTCTCGCATGTTCTCGATGTCCCGGTCCCCGTTCTCCAGCGCCTCGATGGCGGCGTACTGGCTGGTGGTAGGGGCGGACATGATGCCGTACTGGTGCAGCTTGGTCATGGCGGCCACCAGTTCCTGGGGGCCGCAGACATAGCCCATGCGCCAGCCCGTCATGGAGTAGGCTTTGGAGAAGCCGTTGATGACGATGGTGCGCTCGTACATATCCGGCAGGTTGGCCATGGACACATGGCGCTGGCCATAGGTCAGTTCGGCGTAGATCTCATCGGAGATCACCATGATGTCGGTGCCCCGCAGCACCTCGGCCAGCGCCTCCAGGTCTTCCCGGCCCATGATGCCGCCGGTAGGGTTGTTGGGGAAGGGCAGCACCAGGGCTTTGGTGCGGGGGGTGATGGCCGCGCGCAGCTCGTCGGCGGTGAGGCGGAACTCGTGCTCGGCCTTGGTCTCCACCAGTACGGGTGTGCCGTGGCACATGGAGGCCAGCGGGCCGTAGCACACGAAGGAGGGGGTGGGGATGATGACCTCGTCCCCCTCCTCCAGCAGGCAGCGGAAGGCCAGGTCCAGCCCCTCGCTGCCCCCCACGGTGACCAGCACCTGGCCGATGGGGGCGTAGTCCAGGTCAAAGCGGCGCTTCAGATACCGGCTGATGGCCCGGCGCAGGTCGGACAGGCCGGCGTTGGGGGTATATTTGGTAAAGCCTTTCTCCAGCGAGTAGATGCCCGCGTCCCGGATGTGCCAGGGGGTGGGGAAATCGGGCTCGCCGATGCCCAGGGAGATGCCGTCGTCCATCCCCTCCAGCAGGTCAAAGTACTTGCGGATGCCGGAGGGAGGCACGTCCTGGATGCGCCGGCATAGGATTTGGTCGTACTGTATCATTCAAAAACAAACCTTTCCTCCTGGGCCTCCTGCTTGGGGAAGACCAGGTGCTTTTCTTTGTATTTCTTCAGGATGAAATGGGTGGCCGTGCCGGTGACGTCCTCCAGGGGGGCCAGCTTCTCCCCCACGAACAGGGCCACCTCTTTCAAGGACCGGCCCGAGATGATGACCGTCAGGTCAAACGAGCCGCTCATCAGATAGACCGACTCCACCTCGTCATACTGGTAGATGCGCCGGGCCACCCGGTCAAAGCCGTCCCCCCGCTGGGGGGTGACGTTGACCTCGATCAGGGCGGTGACGCTCTCCTGGTCGGTGCGGTCCCAGTCCACGATGGCCGTATAGCCCAGGATGACGCGATCCTGCTCATACTTCTGGATGGCTGCGGCCACCTCCGCCTCGCTCAGGCCGGACAGGGAGGCCAGTTGGGCGTGGGTCAGGGTGCAATCGTCCTCCAGCAGCTGCAACAGCTTTTTCATAGCAGTTCCTCCTTGCAAAATGGGCAGAGCCCTCTGGGAACTGGCGCGTACGGCGGGCGGAGCGCCGCTGGGCCGGACGCGTCAGGAATTCTCCAGTGTAATTGTATGCATAATTGTATTATATACCGGCCCGGAAAAGATGGCAATCCCCCATTCCGGTGGGGGTGCGATTCTCGCAAACGGTGTACTTTTTGGCCGACTGGGGTCAAATGTTTGTGGAAATTGCGGTTTCCATTTCGACGCCGGGGTGGTACAATGACGGGGAAATGGGCTCGGGGGATCGGCCTGGGCCAAGAGGGGGCGTTGCTATGGAGGACTCGGCGCTGATTGACCGCATTCTGGAGGCGGAGCGGGCCGCCCGGCTGATCGCCGACGGGGCCCAGGAGGAGCTGGAGGGGCTGGACAGCCGGCTGGAGGCGGAGGGCCGGCAGATCCGGGAAGGCCTGATGGCCCGGGCCCAAGAGCGGCTGGACAAGCTGCGCCTGGAGGAGCAGGACAAGAAGGAGCGGGCCATCGCCGCCCAGCAGACCCGCCTGGCCGAGGCCAGCGCCAGGATGGAGCGGGCCTATGTCCGGTACGGGGACAACTGGGTGGACACCCTGTTCCGGCAGACGGTGGACATCCCGTGAGCGCCCGGTATGAGGCCCTGGCGGCCAAGGCCAGGGCGATGTATGGCCGGCGGCTGCGCCGGGGGGAGCTGATACGGGTGTCCCGGCTGGACAGCGTGGAGCAGGTGCTGGCGCAGCTGGGCCAGCTGCCCGCCTGGGCCCCGGCGGCC
This sequence comes from uncultured Oscillospiraceae bacterium, assembly GCA_944387065.1. GTDB lineage: Bacteria > Bacillota > Clostridia > Oscillospirales > Oscillospiraceae > Enterenecus. Next base: position 50,638 of record CALXDM010000006.1, on the reverse strand, counting down.
CAGTCCCTGGCGGAGGAGGGGCTGATCACCCGGGAAAGGCTGGAGGACGCCCTGCGGGGCCAGGTACGCCGGGAGGGGCTGGGGCTGATGGCCTTCCTGCCCCAGGACGACTGGGCGCTGATGGACGCCCCGGTGCGCCAGGCCGAGCTGGAGCGCATCCTGGCCGCGCTGCGGCGGCTGCACGCCAGCCTGTACCGGGAGACGGAGCAGCTGCCCCTGGGCTATGTGTCCCGGGCCCGGGTGGACCTGGAGGGGCTGCGCCGGTGCACAGACTTTGCCGGCCTGGTGGACGCGGCCCGGGGCAGCATCTTCCACGACGCGCTCAACCGCCTGCGCCCCGGGCAGCCCTTGCCCGACTACGGGGTGACGGAGGCGCTGCTGTGGTCGGTGTATTACCGGCACCTGCTGCGCCTGATTGCCCGTCGCTACGCGGGGGACGCCCGGCGGCTGCTGGAGCAGACGGTGGGCAGCCAGGTGGACCTGCTCAACCTCATGCACATCCTGCGCATGAAGCAGTACTTCCCCCAGGAGGACAACTACCTGCCCGTGCTGCTGCCCTATCACTATAAGGTGGGGCCGGAGCAGATCCGGGCCATGTGCGCCGCGCCAGACCCCCAGGCGGTGCTGGAGCTGGCCGAGCAGACCCCTTACGCCGCAGTCTTTCGCGGGACCGCGCCGGAGCAGCTGCAAGCCCGGTATGACGGGATGCTGTATCGGCTCAGCCGGCGGCAGCTGCGGATGGGCAAGCCGTCGGTGTATACCGCGGTGGCCTATCTGAACCTGCGGGAGCTGGAGCTGCGGGCGGTGGTGTCCGCGGTGGAGAGCGTGAAGTACCACCAGGCCTTGGACCCGGCCCTGTTACAAGTTTTGGACGGGTGAGCCGGCGGAGAGGAGGAGCGTTTCATGTCCGTACAAGCGATGAAACTGGTCACCATCACCGGCCCGGTGGAGGTCCTGGACCAGGTGGCCCGCAGCTGCGTGGTCGACCGGCAGATCCACCTGGAGGCCGCCCTCCCCGCCGGCCGGCATAACCGGGTGCTGCGGCCGGTGGACACGGCCAACCCGGTGGCGCCCCTGCTGCGGCAGGCGGACGGCCTGATGGAGCGGCTGGGGCTGGACCCGGCCTATCGCCCGTTCCCGGAGGGGATGGACCTGCCGGGGGCGAAGGAGTACCTGGACGGGCTGGCTCGGCAGCTGGATCAGATGGAGGGGCAGATGGAGCGGCTGCGGCAGGAGGCGGTGGACGACCGGTCGGCGGCCAGCCAGCTGGAGAAGCTGGCGGGGCTGTCCCTGGAGCTGTCCGAGCTGCGGCAGCTGCGCCACCTGGTCTTTTGCTTCGGCCATATGCCCCTGGAGAGCTATCAGTCCTTCCGGCCGGCCATGGAGAAGCGGGAGGACTGCTTCTTCTTCCCCACCCAGGCCGACGGGGACCAGATGTACGGCTGTTACTTTGCCCTGCGGGACCGGGCGGAGGTGGTGGCGGCGCTGTTTGCCTCCATGCACTTTGTCCCCGTGGAGCTGGGCGACCAGGTCAACGGCACCGCGCGCCAGGCCATCCAGACCTTGGCCAGCCAGGCCCAGGACGATGAGAGTCGCTTGGCCGACCTGCAGGGCCAGGCCCAGGACCTGGCCCAGCGGGAGGGGGAACGCCTGCTGGGTCTGCGGGCCTGGCTGCGCCGGGAGAACCAGGTGATGGACGTGCGCCGGTACGCGGCCCGGACGGAGGAGACCTTCTCCCTCATGGGCTGGGTGCCCGAGCGGGAGCTGACGGATTTCCTGGCCGGGGTGGAGGCCTTCGGCGGCCTGGACTACGTGACGGAAGATGCCCAGGACGCGGGGCTCACCCCGCCCACCAAGCTGAAGAACGGGCCGCTGGGCCGGATCTTTGCCCCCTTCCTGCGCATGTACGGGCTGCCCAACTACCAGGAGCTGGACCCCTCGGCCTTCATGGCCGTCACCTACTGCCTGTTTTTCGGCATCATGTTTGGCGATGCGGGCCAGGGCGCCCTGCTGATCCTGTTTGGGCTGTTTCTGGCCCTGGGCCGGAAGATGTGGCTGGGCCGGATCCTGGCCTGCTGCGGGGTGTCCTCCGTGGCCTTTGGGCTGGTGTACGGCTCAGTCTTTGGCTTTGAGGAGCTCTTGCCCGGCTTCAAAATCCTGGAGGGGAGCAACGTGCTCTACCTGCTGCTGGCCAGTCTGGGGCTGGGGGCGGCCCTCATCGGCTACGCCATGGTGCTCAACATCATCAACGGGGTGCGCCAGCGGGACTTTGACAAGATCTTCTTCGGCCCCAACGGGGTGGCGGGCATGGTGTTCTACTTCGGGCTACTCCTGGCCGCCGTGCTCACCCTGATGGGGGTGGCCAACCTGTTTCGGGTCTGGTACGTCCTACCGGTACTGGTGCTGCCCCTGGTGGTGATGCTCTTCCGAGAGCCGCTGTCCAAGCGGGCGGCGGGCCGGGCGGACTGGCGGCCGGAGTCGGTGGGCGGGCTGCTGGTGGGCGGATTTTTTGAGCTGTTTGAAACCCTGCTGTCCTTCCTCACCAACACCCTGTCCTTCCTGCGGGTGGGGGCCTACGCCATCACCCACGTGGCCCTGATGCTGGTGGTCCACGCCCTGGCCGGGTCAGGCAACGTGGCGGTGCTGGTGCTGGGCAACCTGTTCGTCATGGGCCTGGAGAGCGTGATGGTGTGCATCCAGGTACTGAGGCTGGAGTTCTACGAGCTGTTTGGCCGGTTCTATCAGGACGGCGGCCGGCAGTTCCAGCCAAAGACGGTAGACTACTCCGCCAAGCTGAACTGAGCGGGTGGAGGCATTATAGGAGGTTATGACCATGAAGATCATTCTTGTGCTGTTGGGCACCTTGCTGCTGGCGCTGCCCCTGGTGACCATCGCCGTGCGCCGGCTGACCGGCGCGCCCGCCCGCCGGGCCCTGCTGGGCAACGTGGCCATGTTCTTCGGCCTGTTCCTGCTCACGTCGGTGGCGGGGTTGACCGGGGCCTTTGCCGCCGCGCCGGAGGGGGCGTCCGCCGCCGAGGCTGTCGCTTCAGGCGGGCTGGCCGAGGGGCTGAAGTATATCGGCGCGGGGCTGGCCGTGGGCCTGTCGGGCATCGGCGGCGGCATCGCCGTGGCCGCTTCCGCCTCCTCCGCCCTGGGGGCCATCTCGGAGGACGAGGGGATGTTCGGCAAGTCCCTGATCTTCGTGGGCTTGGCGGAAGGGGTGGCCCTGTACGGGCTGATCATCGCCCTGGTGCTGCTGTTCGTGTCCTGAAATGCGCTACTTCGTGATCTCGGATAACACCGACACCCAGGTGGGGCTGCGCCTGGCGGGGATCGAGGGCGTGGTGGTGCGTAGCCCTGACCAGGCCCGGGCCGCCCTGGCCCAGGCCCTGGCTGACCCCACCATTGGGATCCTGCTGGTCACTGAGCGCCTGGCCGAGCAGTGCGCCGACCAGCTGGCCCCCCGGAAGATGGAGGGGGGCGCCCCGCTGGTGGTGGAGATCCCAGACCGGCAGGGGGTGCGGGCCCGGGACTCCATCACGAAATACATCCGGGAGGCCATCGGGGTGAAACTGTGACGGCCGGGATGGGGAAAAGGAGGTCTTGTCGATGCAGCAACAGATGGAGAAACTGCTCCACTTCACCGACGCAGTGACCCGCAGCGCAGCCCGGCAGCGGGACGCGCTGCGGGCGCAGATGGCGGAAACTCGGGCCAAGACCCTGGGGCAGGTCTGGGAGGAGGCCCAAGAGGCCGCCCGGAGCTACTATGACCGGGAGGCGGCCCGGATCCGGGCGGAGGCGGGCCGGGAGGTGTCCCAGCACCTGATGGAGGGCAAGCGGAAGATCTACCTGCGCCGCAAGCAGATCAGCCAGGAGGTCTTTGACCAGGTGCGCGCCCGCATCGCTCAGTATACGGCCTCCCCTGAATATCCCGAGCATCTGGAAGAGCTGTTGGCCGCCGCCATGCGGCAGCTGCCCGGGGCCAAGCGGGTGTCCCTGCGCCTGCGCCGGGAGGACCTGCCCCTGCTGGAGCGGTTGGCCCAGTCCATCGCCCCGGTGGAGGTGGACTGCCAGGAGGGCTCCTTTTCCCTGGGGGGGCTGGCCCTGCGCTGCCCGGAGCTGGGGCTGCGGGTGGACTGCTCCTTCGACAACCGGCTGGAGGAGCTGGTCAGCCACTTTGCCGAGTCCTTTGGGCTGTCCATTTCTGATGATGAACTGTGAGGGGGCGACCGGCCATGGCTGAGGATCAGATTTACAGCGTCAACGGCCCAGTGGTGAAGGTGCGCGGCGGCCGGGGGCTGGCCATGATGGACATGGTGCACGTCGGGCCGGAGGCGCTCATCGGAGAGGTGGTGGGCGTGGAGGACGGGCTGACCACGGTGCAGGTCTACGAGGACACCGCCGGCCTGGCCCCTGGCCAGCCGGTGCGAGGGACGGGCGCGCCCATGTCCCTGCTGCTGGGGCCGGGGCTGCTGGGCAACATCTTCGACGGCATCGGCCGCCCCCTGCGGGCGCTGGAGGGTGCCTCCGGCCCATTCCTGGGCCGGGGGATCAACCTGCCCACCCTGGACGGGACCCGCCGGTGGGAGACCACCCTGGCGGTGAAGCAGGGAGACGAGGTCGCCCCCGGCGACCTGTACGCCCAGTGCCAGGAGACCGCCGCCATCGTCCACCGCTGCCTGGTGCCCGCCGGGGTGAAGGGCACGGTGACCAAGGTGGCGCCGCCGGGGGCCTATGCGGTGGAGGATGTGCTGGTGGAGGTCACCGACCAGCGGGGCGGCGTGACCCAGCTGGGGCTGGCCGCCCGGTGCCCCATCCGGGGGGCTCGGCCCATCCGCCGCCGCCTGCCCATCACCCAGCCCCTGGTCACCGGGCAGCGGATCATTGACACCCTCTTCCCCATCGGCAAAGGGGGCGCGGCCGCCATCCCAGGCCCCTTTGGCGCGGGGAAAACCATGACCCAGCACCAGCTGGCCAAGTGGTCGGACGCGGACATCATCGTCTACCTGGGCTGCGGCGAGCGGGGCAATGAGATGACCCAGGCCCTGGAGGAGTTTTCCGAACTGAAGGACCCCCGCAGCGGACTGCCCCTGATGAACCGTACGGTGCTCATCGCCAACACCTCCAATATGCCGGTGGCCGCCCGGGAGGCGTCGGTGTACACGGGGATGACCATCGCCGAGTACTACCGGGACATGGGCTACCATGTGGCCCTGATGGCCGACTCCACCTCCCGTTGGGCCGAGGCTTTGCGGGAGATCTCCGGGCGGCTGGAGGAGATGCCCGCCGAGGAGGGCTTCCCCGCCTACCTGGCCTCCCGCCTGGCTGAGTTTTACGAGCGGGCCGGCTATGTCCAGACCCTGGAGGGCCGGGAGGGGTCGGTCACGGTGATCGGGGCGGTCTCCCCCCAGGGGGGCGATTTCTCCGAGCCGGTCACCCAGAACACCAAGCGGTTCATCCGCTGTTTCTGGGCCCTGGACCGGACCCTGGCCTATGCCCGCCACTTCCCCTCCATCCATTGGATGAATTCCTATTCGGAGTATGCCGGGGAGCTGAGGGGCTGGTACCGGGAGCACATCTCCCCCGAGTTTGACAAGTGCCGCCAGCGCATCGCCAACCTGCTGCGGGAGGAGAGCCAGCTGATGGAGATCGTCAAGCTCATCGGCGCGGACATCCTGCCCGAGGACCAGAAGCTCACCATGGAGATCGCCCGGGTGATCCGCCTGGGCTTTCTGCAGCAGAACGCCTACCATCCGGTGGACACCTATGTCCCCCTGTCCAAGCAGCTGCGGATGATGCAGGTCATCCTGCGGCTGTACGATGGGGTGAAGGCGGCGGTGGACCAGGCGGTGCCCCTGTCCCAGTTCACCGCCACCGGCGTGTTCGACCAGCTGGTGAGGATGAAGTACGAGCTGCCCAACGACGACCTGTCCGGCTTTGACCGGTATGAGCGGGAGATCGACGCGGCCCTGGCCAAGGTCAACGCCGCCAACAGCTGAGGTGATGGCATGAGATTGGAATATACCGGCCTGTCCGGTCTGAACGGCTCCCTGGTGGTGCTGGAGGGGGTGTCCGGCGTGGGGTATGACGAGCTGGCCGAGCTGACCATGTACAACGGCACGCGCCGCTATGGCCGGGTGATCCTCCTGGAGGGGGACCGGGCGGTGCTCCAGGTCTTTGAGGGCACACGGGGGGTCTCGCTGGAGAACACCCGCACCCACTTCACCGGCCGGCCCATGGACATCCCCCTGTCCAAGGAGATGCTGGGCCGGGTGTTTGACGGGGCAGGCCGCCCCATCGACGGGCTGGGGGAGCTCTACCCTGACGAGCGGCGGGACATCAACGGTTCGGCCATCAACCCGGTCAGCCGCCAGTATCCCAGAAGCTGCATCTACACCGGCGTTTCCGCCATCGACGGCTGCGCCACCCTGATCCGGGGGCAGAAGCTGCCCATCTTCTCGGGGGCGGGTATGGCCCACAACGAGCTGGCTGCCCAGATGGTGCGTCAGGCCCGGGTGGCCGGTGACGACGGGGAGTTCGCCATCGTCTTTGCCGCCATGGGGGTGAAGCATGACGTGGCCGAGTTCTTCCGCCGCAACTTTGAGGAAGCAGGGGCGTTGCAGCGGGTGGTCATGTTCCTGAACCTGGCCTCCGACCCCATCCTGGAGCGCATCCTGACCCCTCGCTGCGCCCTGACCGCGGCGGAATACCTGGCCTTCACCCATGGCTATCATGTGCTGGTGGTGATGACGGACATGACCTCGTACTGCGAGGCGGTGCGGGAGTTCTCCTCCTCCAAGGGGGAGATCCCGTCCCGGAAGGGGTTCCCCGCCTACCTGTATTCCGACCTGGCTTCCCTGTACGAGCGGGCGGGTATGATCGCCGGCCGGCCGGGCTCGGTCACCCAGGTGCCCATCCTGACCATGCCCAATGACGACATCACCCACCCCATCCCCGACCTGACCGGCTATATCACCGAGGGGCAGATCGTGCTGGACCGGGGCATGGATCAGTCTGGGGTATATCCCCCAGTCAACATCCTGTCCTCCCTGTCCCGCCTGATGAAGGACGGCATCGGGGAGGGGTTCACTCGGGAGGACCACCCCGCCGTGTCCAACCAGCTGTTTGCCTCCTACTCCAAGGTGCAGGACGCCCGCAGCCTGGCCTCGGTCATCGGGGAGGAGGAGCTCTCCCCCCTGGACAAGCGGTACCTGACGTTTGGCCGGGCCTTTGAGCAGTACTTCGTTCGCCAGGGCCAGCAGGAGGACCGGAGCCTGGAGCAGACCTTGGATCTGGGCTGGACCCTGCTGTCCATCCTGCCCCGGGGGGAGCTGGATCGGGTGTCCGACCAGGAGCTGGAGGCTCACTACCGGGAGGGCGCCTTTGAGGCTCTGGCCGCCGAGGGGCCGGGGGTGTGACAATCCCCTGGGCGTTCATGCCCGATAGAGTGGCATTTCCAGCAGGGCGGGATGCACCCTCGCCCGAGAAAGGAAAGGAGGTGGCCCTATGGCCGCGGCAACCCCCACAAAGGGCAACCTGATGGCAGCCCAGCGCTCCAGGGCGCTGGCCCGGGCGGGCTACGAGCTGATGGACCGGAAGCGGAACATCTTGGTGCGGGAGATGATGACCTTGCTGGAGGACGCCTCCGCCGTACAGGGGGAGATTGACCAGGTGTTCCACGCCGCTTACGCCGCTCTGGCCCGGGCCAACATGGAGCTGGGGCTGTGCGGTCGCATCGCCGAGGGGGTGGCCCCTGACAACAGCCTGGACATCCGCTGGCGCTCTGTGATGGGGGTGGAGCTGCCCCACATCCCCGGGGATCCCCCTCCCCCAAAGCCCACCTATGGGTTTGCCTACACCAATGCCGCCTTTGACCGGGCCTACATCGAGTTTGCCAAGGTGAAGGTGCTGGTGCGCAGGATGGCGGAGATCGAGACCTCCATCTATCGCCTGGCGGAGGCCATCAAGAAGGCCCAGAAGCGGGCAAACGCGCTAAAAAACGTGGTGATCCCCGGCCTGGAGGACACCATCCGCTCCATCACCGAGGCGCTGGAGGAGAAGGAGCGGGAGGAGTTTGTCCGCCTGAAAGTCATCAAGCGGCACAATGCCCACCGCCGCCCGAAATAAGCCAAAGTCCGCCCCAAACCTTTGGGGCGGACTTTGCCGTCTCCCGCCTCGGGGCGAATGGAATTCTCTGCTTGCAGACCAGGGGCCGATGTGATAACATAGGAAAGGCTTTTTCCCGTCAGAGCGGGAATACCTGGTCCAGGGACAGGGGGCGCAGCGCTACCGGAGCAACCTTTCGGGCGCACAGGCTGGTGACATACCCGGGTAAGATGGAAAGCTCCCGAAAGCGCAGCCCGCCGGCCCGGGGGAGCAGAAGGCCCCCCTCCACCAGGCAGGGCAGGCTGGCCAGGTCGGCCAGGCTGCCCCCCTCGGCCTTGAGCAGGCACTCCTTCCGGGTCCACAGGCGCAGGAAGGCCAGGCTGGGCTGGGCCTGCCCGTCCAGCCAGAGGCGCTCCTGGTGGGTGAGGAAGGACAGGGGCAGGGGCCCGGCGGACGGGCACACCTGCTCGGTGTCAATGCCCAGCGGGCCGGCGCCCCGGGCGCACACCACCAGGGTGCCTGAGTGGCTAATGCTGAGGCGGGCCGGCGGGACGCCGTCCGCCCCGGCCAGGCGGCGCAGCCGCGCCCCAGCCAGATGGCGGGCCGCGTCGTCCAGGCGCAGGTAGGGGGCCAGGGACAGGCCCTGGCCGCCGCACCAGCCCAGCAACCGCTCCGGCTGGGCCAGCAGCGGGGCCAGGTCGCACCAGTAAACGCGCATGGACAACCCTCCTTTGCCGGCGGGACACCCCTGTCTCGCCGCCTTGTCCCACCATCATAGCAAGAAATCCTCAACCTGTAAACGGAAAGAACGGACGCGCGCCTATGATCTTCTCCTCCTACCAATTTATCTTCCTGTTCCTGCCCGTGGTGCTGCTGGGCTATCACCTGCTGCGCCATTGGGGGAACGTGGCCGGGATGAAGGGCTGGCTGGTGCTGGCCTCCCTGGTCTTTTACGGGCTGGGCCAGCCCGAGTTTGTGCTGGGGTTTCTGGGGATCATCCTGGCCAACTACCTGCTGGTCACCCTCCTGCACCGGGTGGAGCGCACTGCGGTCCGGCGGCTGCTGCTGGCCGCGGCGGTGCTGCTCAACCTGGGCCTGCTGGGGTATTATAAGTACGCCAACTTCTTCCTGGAGAACCTCAACCTGGTACTGGGCACGGACTTTGCCCTGCTGTCCACCATCCTGCCCATTGGCATCTCCTTTTTCACCTTCCAGATCCTCATGTACACCGTCTCCTTCTACCGGGGGGAGTGCGGCTATCTCTCCTTTCTGGACTACACCCTGTTCATCACCTTCTTCCCCCAGCTGATCGTGGGTCCTGTGGTCAAGGAGGACGAGATTGTACCTCAGATCCAGGATCGGAAGCTGCTGGAGTTTTCCGGCCAGGACGTCTGCCGGGGCGTGATGCTCTTTTGCGTGGGCTGCGGGAAGAAGATCCTGCTGGCCAACCCCATGATTGATTTTGCCATCGCCTTTTACGGCGGCCAAGTGGCCCAGGCCACCACGGTGGAGGCCTGGGTAGGGGTGCTGTGCTATACCTTTGCCTACTACTTCGATTTCTCCGGGTACATCGACATGGCCAGGGGGCTGGGCTGCTTCTTCGGCGTGCACCTGCCCATCAACTTTGACTCCCCTTACAAAGCCCGGGACTTTGCCACCTTCTGGCGGCGGTGGAACATCACCGTATCCCGGTTTTTCAACGAGTATGTCTTTCACAACGTCTTCCACTTTGGGGACCGGACGGGAAAGATGATCCTGGCGGTTCTGCTCACCTTTGCCGCCTCCGGCATCTGGCACGGGGCGGGCTGGCACTTTGTGGCCTGGGGGCTGGTCAACGGTGTGCTGGTCTGCCTGGCCAACCTGCGGGCGCTGAAGATGCGCAAGCCGCTGCCCGCCGCCCTGGCCGTGGCCATGACCTTCTTCTGTTCGGTGCTCATCCGGGTGCTGTTTGACTGCACCGATCTGGGCCAGGCAGCCCAGGTGTATCGGAGGATGTTCTCCCTCTCGGCCTGGTCCGACCCCGCCGGCCTGCTGGCCAGCGCGGCGGGCTTTGTGGGGGAGCACCTTCTGCTGTGCCTGATCTTGGCCGCTTCGGCCATCATCACCTTCTGCCTGCCCAACTCCAACGGGATCATGGAGAAAAAGACCTTCTCCCTGCGGGACGGGGTGTGGAGCGGCCTGGTGCTGGCCGCCTCCCTGCTGAACATGAGCCAGGTGTCCACCTTCCTCTACTTTAATTTCTAAGCCTCTGGCGCAAAAGGAGCTTGCTATGTCGGTCAAAAAGTGGCTTTTGGGATTCCTGGCCGCGCTGCTGGGCGGGGTGGTTTTGCTGGCGGCCTGCAATGTGATCGTAGACCCCTTCGGGGTGTTTGGCGACCGGTTTTTCCAATGGTATGCCTACGACATGACCCAGAACCCCAGGGTGGCCAAGATCGCCTATCTGGACCAGCACTACCAGGACTACAACGCCTATGTCATCGGCAGCTCCAAGGCCTCCTCCCTCAGTGTGGAGGCGCTCAACGCCTACACCGGGGACCGTTATTACAACATGACCTGGTACGGCGGGGACCTGCTGGACGAGGCGCAGCTGGCCGCCTACCTGGTGGAGCACTACCAGGTGGAGCACATCCTGCTGACCATCGACCCAGAGAGCGCCAGCCTCTATGACCAGGGCAGCCAGTCCGACCTGCGCCAGGCGATGCACGGCAAGGTGTGCGGGGAGAGCGGCCTGCTGTTTTACGGCCGCTACCTCTTTGCCAACCTGGGCTATGCCTGGGACAAGCTGGTCAGCCGACTGGCCGCAGGTTACCTGCCCGACGACTCCACGGTCTATGTGCCCGAGACGGGGGTTTACGACAAGACCTTGCGGGACTCCTCCCCCATTCAAGACATGGCCAGCTACCTGGCCTACGAGGGGATGGCCACCACCCTGGCCCCCGCGTCCATGGACTACATCGACGAGGCCATCGCCGCCATCCAGCAGATCAAGGATTTGTGCGACCAAAACGGGATCGGATTCACCATGGTGGGCGTGCCCGTGTCCCAGGCGGAGTTTTCCGCCTACCCCCGGGAGGGGGTGGAGGAGTTCTGGACCCGGGCGGCTCAGATCGACGACTTCTACGCCTTTTGGGGCAACAACAGCATCAATGGGGACCTGCGTTACTTCTACGACGTGCAGCATTTTCGCAATAACGCCGGGGCGATGGTGCTGGCCACCCTGTTTGACGATGCGTCGGTCTATGTGCCCGAGGGCTTTGGCGCGCTGACCACGGCGGAGAACGTGGCGGAGGTGATCCAGGCCGCTTATGCCCAGGGGGAGGGCGGGGAGGAACTCACCGCCGAAGTGCCCATTCTAATGTACCACTCCTTCACAGACCGGGCGGATGAGGTCAGCGGAACCACGGTGCTCGCCTCTGACTTTGCCGCCCAGCTCCAGGCCCTGCGGGACGCGGGGTATACCAGCGTGAGCTATCAGCAGCTCATCGACTTTGTCACCCAGGGGACTGATCTGCCGGACAAGCCGGTGGTGATCACCATTGACGACGGCTACCGGAACAACCTGGAGCTGGCCGCCCCTCTGCTGGAGCAGTACGGTTTTACGGCCAACATCGCCGTTATCGGCGTGTCCGTGGGGAAATCCACCTACAAGGACACCGGCCAGCCCATCACCCCCCACTTCTCTCTGGAGGAGGCCCTGCCCTGGGTGCAGCGGGGGGTGCTAACCCTGACCACCCACAGCTATGACATGCACCAGGTGGCCGCCCTGGATGGGGAGGGCTGCCGGCAGGGGGTGCTCCAGCTGGAGGGGGAGAGCGAGCGGGCGTACGTCGCCGCCCTCACCCAGGATTATCTCCAGGCCCAGCAGCAGCTGGAGGAGGTGGTGGGCGAGACCTGCCCGGTGTACACCTATCCCAACGGGCTGTGCTCCCCTCTGTCCGAGGTGGTGCTGCAGGGGCTGGGTGTGCAGGTGAGCGTCACCACCCAGAGCGGGGCCAACCAGCTGCTGAAGGGAGCGGAGCAGTCCCTCTACCAGCTGCGCCGGCTCACCGTGGAGGGCGCTCTGACGGCCCAGGATCTTCTGGAGCGGATCGAGGAATCGTTACAGGCCATACAGTAAGCCCACGGGTATAAGGAGGCAATGGATATGGAAGCGCAAGTCATCAAGGAGCGGATCTATCAGTTTCTCATCCAGCTGAAGCAGGCGGATGGGCTCCAGTACGACACGGAGCTGTTTCAGAGCAAGTATATCACCTCTCTGTTCGCCCTGCAGATCGTCCAGTTCATCGAGCGGGAGTTCCATCTCAAGCTGGGCCGCCGGGACATCACGGAGCAGAACTTCCACACCATCGACGCCATGGCCGAGCTGGTCCAGCGGCGCCTGGCCGGCGGGGGTGAGGGGAATGGCTGACAAGCCCGCCCAGGTCAAGTGCGTGATCTGGGACTTGGACGGCACCGTGTGGGAGGGCACCCTGACCGAGGGGGGCGCCCAGGCGCTGCGCCCCGGTGTGGCCGACGCCATCCGGGAGCTGGACCGCCGGGGCATCATCCAGTCCGTGGCCTCCAAGAACGACGCCGCCCCTGCCCTGAAGCGGCTGGAGGCCTTCGGCCTGGCTGACTACTTCCTGTGCCCCCAGATCTCCTGGGGGCCTAAGTCCGGGGCGGTACAGGCCATCCTGGACACCCTCAACCTCAAGCCCGAGGCGGTGGCCTTTGTGGACGACAGCCCCTTTGAGCGGGACGAGGTGCGCTTTGCCCACCCCAAGGTGCGCACCTATGATGCGGCCCAGGCCGCCAGCTTGCCCCAGCTGCCGGAGTGCTGCGTGCGCTTCATCACCCAGGACTCGGCCAACCGCCGCAAGATGTACCAGGCGGACCTGAACCGCCAGGCGGCGGAGCGGGACTTTGGGGGCAGCGCGGAGGAGTTTTTGACCACGCTGGATATGCGCATGGAGATCACCCGGGTGACGCAGGAGGACCTGCAGCGGGTGGAGGAGCTGACGGTGCGCACCCACCAGCTCAACTCCACCGGATACACCTATTCCTATGAGCAGCTGCTGGCCCTGGCCCAGTCGCCGGAGCACATCTTCTGCATCTGCGGGCTCCAGGACCGCTATGGCGACAGCGGCAAGGTGGGCCTGCTGCTGCTGGAGCGGCAGGCCCAGGCCCTGCGCCTGAAGCTGCTGATCGTCTCCTGTCGGGTGATGACCCGGGGGATCGGCTCGGCCCTGCTGGCCTACGCCACCCAGCTGGCCCAGGCGGAGGGAAAGGCGCTCCAGGCGGAATTTTTGGAGACCGAGCACAACCGGATCATGTATATCACCTACAAGCTGGCGGGGTTTGATGAGGTGGAGGAGGATGGGGCCAACCTTCTGTTGGAGTACGCCAAGGCAGAGCCCATCCCCTTCCCCCCTTATCTCACGGTGGAGTTCCCAGACGCCGGGGCCTGAGGTGGCCGGAAAGGAGGGCGCTATGGACAGCGTCGTTTTGATCCCCTCGCTCAACCCCGACGGACATCTGCCCGCAGTGGTCCAGGGCTGCCTGGAGGAGGGGCTGGGGGACATCGTGGTGGTGGACGACGGCTCGGGCCCCTCCTATGCCCAGGTGTTCCAGCAGGTGGAGGCCCTGGGGGCGGTGGTGGTGCGCCACGATGCCAACCGGGGCAAGGGGGCGGCCCTGAAAACCGGGCTGCGCGCCGCCCTGGAGCGCTTCCCCGCCCTGTCCGGGGTGGTCACCGCAGACGCGGACGGGCAGCACCTGCCCCAGGACATCCGCCGGGTGGCCCAGGCATTGGCTGGGCCGGATCACCCCTTCGTGCTGGGGATCCGGGACTTCTCTGGGGGAAATGTGCCCTGGCGCTCCCGGATGGGCAACCGGATTACATCTTTCTTTGTCCGCCTGGGCACCGGCCTGGACTGCCCGGACACCCAGACCGGACTGCGGGGTCTGCCCCGGGCGCTGTTCCAGCTGCTGCTGGACCTGCCCGGGGAGCGGTATGAGTATGAGACCAATATGCTCACCGAGGTGACCCAGGCCCGTTATCCCATCCAGATGATTCCCATCCAGACCGTCTATGAGGACAACAACCGGGGCTCCCACTTCCGCACGGTGGTGGATAGCGCGCGGATCTACCAGCGGCCCCTGAAGTATGCCGCCTCCTCCCTGGTGGGCTGCGGGGTGGATCTGCTGCTGTTCGCCCTACTTGCCCCTCGCCTGGGCATCCTGGCCGCCACCGCCCTGGCCCGGTGCGTGTCGGGCTATGTCAACTTTAAGCTCAACCAGCGCTGGAGCTTCCAGGTGCGCAAGCGCACCTGGAGCCAGTTTTGGAAATACGCGCTGCTGTGGGTCTGCGCCATGCTGGCCAGCGGCGGCCTGGTTACCCTCCTGCGCCCACTGCCCCTGCCCCTGACGCTGATCAAGGCGCTGGTGGACGGGGTGCTGTTCGTGGTCAACTACTGGGTGCAGCGCCGGCTCATCTTCCGGGAGGGGGCCGGAGCGCCAGCGGAGAGAGGGTGAGGGTATGGTGGTTTTCTCCCTGCTGGGGCTGTTTTGCGCCCTGTTTGCCCTGGCCTGGCGCACCGGCCGCCGGCCGGTGGAACTGGCCCCCTACCTGCTGTGCGCCATCGGGCTGATCCTCTATGTCCTGGCCTTCTTTGGGGGGATGGGGCTGATCGACGGCGTGCTGCTGCTGGCCGGGGTGATGGGGGCCCTTTGGGTTGCCCGCACCGTGCGCAGAGAGGGCGCCGGAGTCCTGGTTCAAGAGCTGAAGCGGCAGCTGGCCGATCCCTACCTCTGGGGCTGCGTGTTGCTGCTGGCCGTCATGTGCTTGCTGCTGCGCGGGGAGCAGATCCTGGAGTGGGACGCCTATAATTTCTGGGGTCCGGACACCAAGAGCCTGTATTTCCGGGAGGGCTTTGCCGCCAGGTACAGCAACGTGGCCCAGGGGTTCGGGGATTACAGCCCGGGCCTTCAGCTGATCCTGTGGTGGTTTGCCCACCTGTTTGGCGGCTACCAGGAGCAGTACCTGTTCTTTGGATACTTCATCTTCAGCAGCCTTATGCTCTTTTCCGTGGGGACGGTCTTTTGGGCACGCTATCCCAGGGGGCGGCTGGTCACCTGGCTGCTCATCCCCCTGTGCGCTCTGTGCCTGCCCGGCGTGTCCAGCACCGCCCTGTACCGGACCATCTGCGTGGAGCCGGTCATGGCCATCCTGTTCGGGATGATCCTGTGCAAGATCGTCCTGCGCCCCGATCGCCAAGTGGCCTTCTGGAAGGGTGAGCTGGCGGTGGCCGCCGGATACCTGGCGCTGATGAAAGGCATCGGCCTGCTGTGGAGCGTGCTGGCCGTCCTGTTCTTCCTGCTGTGGTGGCGGGGGCGGCGGGAGTACCGCTTTGCCGGGCTGATGCTGGCGGTCCCCGTGCTCCTAGCCCAGAGCTGGTCGATCTACTGCCGGGTGATGGAGCGCAGCGGGTACCTGGCCAGCGGATTTTTTGACCGGGCGGCCCAGCGGCTGTCTGAGCTGGCCAACGGCACCTTCCTGGACTCCGCCGTGACCCGGGGATATATCCGCTCCTATCTCCAGGCCTTCTTCCTCACCCCCGTCCACCGGGAGGGCACCTTGGCCATCGACCTAACCCCCTTTGCCATCGTGGTGCTGCTGGTTTGTGCCGCCGCGCTGTTGTGGCGGTTTGGCGCGGTGCCCAAGGGGCGGGGAAAGCTGCTGGCCTATATCCTGGGCGTCACGTTCCTGATCTACTTCGTGGTGTCTGTGGGCCAGCTGACCATGTTCTATGACGAGAGCCAGTATTTTGAACCGGTCAACGCCGTCACCTTGATGAGCCGGTACTGTGAGCCGGCCAACACGGGGCTTTTGATGCTGGTGGCGGCGCTGGCCTCTGGTATGGCGCCCGGGGCGCAGCTGCGGGGGCTGCCCGCCCGCCGGCAGTTGATGGCGGGGGCGCTGACGGCGCTGATCCTGCTGGGCTGCACCAGCTATGACGAGGCCTACCGCAGGTTCATCCACGATGAGCTGGACGCCTCCCGCCTGGCCCACCGGGCCCGCTTCGAGACGGATTACGGGGCGTTCCTGGAGGCGCTGGAGGCCGTCCCCTACCGGGAGAGGGGCGCCCGGGTGCTGCTGGCGCTGACCCAGGCGGAGATGAACCCCGTGGTGGTCAACGCGGCCTCTCCGGTGTCCTTTGCTTACACCTACCTGAACCAGGGGGGGCAGGCGGACTACGACACCCTGTCCGCCGCCCTGCGGGACAACCACTGCGGCTATCTCTACCTCATGGAGTGTGACCAGTCCCTGCTGGAGCTGCTGCCCTCGGGGACCCGGCTGGGGCAGCTCTACCGGGTGGAAGCTGCCGGTGGGGAGATCGCCCTTACACCCTGGGGATGACGCCCAGGGAGACAGACAAACAGCAACCCCCCAGTGCCGGCATGGAACTGGGGAGTTGCTGCGCGCGATTAGGGGAAGCACTTACCTGTGGGGCAGACCGGTGTGGTTGCGCTTTTGCAGGTAGCGCACGATGCACGACAGGGCGAAGTTCACCAGGAAGTACAGCAGCATGGCAAAGCCGAACAGAAGGAACACGTCCAGGGCGGTAATCTGCCGGCCCACCACGTTGTAAAAGATGCTCATCAGGTTCTTGGTGCGGAACAGCAGCTCGGCCACCGCCACCTGGGCCATGAAGGAGGTGTCCTTCACCACGGTGATGATCTGGCTGAGCATGGTGGGCACGATGCGCCGGAAGCACTGGGGCAGGATGATGTAGCGCAGGGTGCCCATCAGGGTAAAGCCCTGGGAGTGGGCCGCCTCGAACTGGCCCTTGGGAATGGCGTTCAGCCCGCCCCGGACCACCTCGGCCATCATGGCGGAGGTGAAGAGCACATAGGCCATGGCGCACCGGGCCCAATCGCTGGGCAGAGGGGCGGCGATGAAGCACACCATCACCCACAGCAGATGGGGGGTGTTGCGGAACCACTCGATGTAGGCCCCTGCCAGCATCCGCAGGGGCTTGGGCGCGTAAGCGCGGATCAGGCCCAGGATGGTGCCGAATAGGATGGACAGCAGGATGGCGATGACCGCCACCCGCAGGGTGATGGCAAACCCCCGCAGCAGATAGAGCAGAACGGTGGGGGTGAACAGGTCTGCAAGCTGGTCAAACATCACGCGGCCGCCTCCTTTCCGGCGGCGGGACGCTGGGTGTCCTGCCGCTGCAGTTTTTCCTCATACCGGCGGGCCCATGTAGACAGGGGGAAGCACAGCAGGAAGTAGAGCACCCCGATGATGAGATAGGCCGGGCCATAGCTGGCGTTGCCGTTGGTGGCCCAGTTGTTGGCCACATACATCAGGTCGCCCCCGGCGATCATGGCCAGCACTGAGGTGTTCTTGATCAGGTTGACGCATTGGTTGACCAGGGGGGGCAGGATGATCCGCGCCGTCTGGGGCAGGATGATCAGCAGCATGGTCTGCAGGTAGGTGAAGCCCTGGGAATGGGCCGCCTCAAATTGCCCCAGTGGAATGGACTGGATGCCCGCCCGCACCACCTCGGAGATGTACGCGCCGGTGTACACCCCCACGCAAAGCACTCCGCAGGCAAAGGCGGGCAGGGAGACGCCCACATAGGGCAGAGCGAAGAAGACGAAGAAGAGCTGGATCATCAGCGGGGTGTTTTGGAAGAACTCCACGTAGATCCGGGCCACCACCCGGGGCAGACGGTGGTGGGAGGTGGACATCAGCCCAAAGATCACGCCCAGCACCAGGGCCAGCAGCAGGGCCAGCACCGAAGCCTCCAGCGTGGTGAGAAAGGCGCGCAGCAGAGTGGGCCATTGGGTGAGCAGGGTCTGCCAGCGCCAAGGGGTTAGAATCTGTTCAATCATGCAAGGGGCCTCCTTTGCCGGGGTGGTATGCTCCGTCAGGGGCATCCCACCGGGCAGGTGAGGTGCTCCTGACGGGGCCGGAGCGGCTGCTCCGGCCCCGGGTGAAATCCTGGGGACGAGCCCGGGGATGGGCCGTCCGCTGGCGGCTTGGCTCAGCCCTCGAAGGAGGCGGCCACGCCGTTGTCGGAGATGATCTGGTCGATGGTGCCGTCATCCAGCCAGGTGTTGATCAGCCCGTCCAGATATTCGGCCAGTCCGGTGTTGGACAGGGCGGTGGCGATGCCGTACTCCTGGGGGGAGAAGCGGATGGAGTCCAGGATCTCCACGCTGTCATCCAGATAGCCGGACAGGATGGAGCCGTCCACGCAGAACGCGTCCACCCGGCCGGCGTCCAGGGCGGTCTTGATCTCGGGATAGGTAGCGTACTCAGAGAAGTTGTCTGCCTGAGTCAGGGTGACGCCGTTCTCCGCCGCCGCGGTGATGAGCGACTCCATGGAGGTGGAGCCGGTGGAGACGCCGATGACTCTGCCCTCCAGGTCCGCGTAGTCGGAGATGCCGCTGTCGGTCTTGACCAGCAGGGAGACCGCGTCGGTGTAGTAGGGGGTGGTGAAGTTCCAGCTGTCTCGGCGCTCGTCGGTGATGGTGAAGGTGGCGATGACCATGTCAATGTCCCCCGAGTCCAGCAGCTGGCCCCGGGTGGCGGCGGTGACGGCGGTGAACTCCACCCGGTCCAAGCCCAGACTCTGCGCGATCTGTTGGGCCAGATCGATCTCCATGCCGGAATACTCCTCGGTGAGCACGTCCTGATAGCCAAAGCCGGGCACATCGGTCTTTACGCCCACCCGCAGCACGCCCCGGTCCACGATGGCCTGCACGTCGGCGGCCAGGGCCCCTCCAGAGGGGCTGGCGGATGAGCCGGCGCCGGACGCGGCAGGGCTGGCAGAGGCGGGCGTGTCGCCGCTGCCGCAGGCGGAAAGGGCCAAACTCATAGCCCCGGCCAGCAGGGCGGCCAGCAGTTTCTTGCGAAGTTTCATAACAGGTCCTCCATTTCAAATCAAAAAACTAACGATCTATTCTTACAGGCGCGCCAAGCGCCGCTGTAAGCGGGGAATCAGCGCAGGATCTTGCTCAAGAACGCTTTGGTGCGCTCCTCGGTGGGATTGGTGAAGAAGTGCTCCGGCGGGCCCTCCTCCACAATGCGCCCGGCGTCCATAAAGATGACCCGGTCGGCCACCTGGCGGGCAAAGCCCATCTCGTGGGTGACGATGACCATGGTGATGTTCTTCTCGCTGGCCAGCCGGATCATCACGTCCAGCACCTCCTGGACGGTCTCCGGATCCAGGGCGGAGGTGGGCTCGTCAAACAGGATGATCTTGGCCCGGGAGCACAGGGCCCGGGCGATGGCTACCCGCTGTTGCTGCCCGCCGGACAGGGTGGCGGGGTAGCTGTCAGCCTTCTCCCGCAGGCCCACGATGTCCAGGTACTTGTAGGCCCGCTCCACCGCTTCCGCCTTGGGGACCTTCTGAAGCTTGATCGGGGCCAGGGTGAGGTTTTCCAGCACCGTCTTGTGGGGATAGAGATTGAACTGCTGAAAGACCATGGCCGTGGAGCGGCGCACCAGCTCGGTCTTGTTCTTATGGGTTAGCTGTACCCCGTCGATGTACACTTGGCCCGAGGTGGGCTCTTCCAGGAAGTTCATGCACCGCACCGTGGTGCTCTTGCCCGAGCCGGACGGGCCGATGATGACAAGCTTCTCTCCCTCTGCAACCTGAAGGTTGATGTCTTTCAAAACGTGAAGGTCGCCGAAGAACTTGTTGACGTTGACCAATTTGACCACAGGAACCATCTCCTCTCTACGAACCGGATCTGGGCGGATGGGGCAGCCTGAGCGTGGGGACAGGGGATCCGCACGAAAACTTTATTGCATTATATCGTGAAATAACTGGATTTGTCAACTGGGAGGGGACGGGGATATGGATAAAAATCGGAGGGGATGGGTGGGTTTTTTGGTTAAAAGGCATTGGGAAAAATGAATCGGCGCAGGAGAAAACCTGCATGAGGCAGGGAGAAACCGGGGGGTGAAGAGGTGAGATTCCCCGGGAAAACCGGGGCGGGGCCAGGGCGGAAAAAACCGCCCTCCCGGGGAAAATCCCAGGGAGGGCGGGGAGAGGGGGCCCGATCAGGGAGAAGTGGTGTCCTGAGCGGTTTGGGTGACGGTGGCCGGCTGACCGGTCCTGGCCAGTAGCTCCGCCTTGGCGTGGAGCACACTGGCGGCGAACCGGCAGGCGGCGAAGGCCCCCCAGAGGAAGAAGGCGAGTAACACCATGTCATCCAGTTCATCCATCAGGAACACCAGGGCGGTGCCCAGCCCGGCGGCGGACGCCATCCGAAAGCCGCACAGCAGAAGGGCCAGAGAGTAGAGGATGGCGGCGGCCAGGATAAAGAGGGAGAGGAGTTTTACGCCGCCGCCGGCGATGGAACAGCGCGAGGCTCCGTGATGTTCCGGATAGAGCTGAAACCAAGGATGCTTTTTCATAGGGATCTCCTGACTGATAAGATGTGAAAGAGAGTAGGATCAGGGGAAGAGATCAGTCGTAGATGTGATCCCGCTCCCACTCCCAGATGGTGCCGGTGTTGGCATCCATGGAGAACTCATACTCCCAGTAGCCATAGTAGATGGAGCCCTCGTACTGCAGCCGACCGTCATCCCATTCCAGGTGGATGCGGATATTGGTGGCGCCGGGAACCCGGGCCAAAGCGATCTGCTTGGCCTCCTCCAGGGAGATGGCAGCGTTGGTGCCGCCGGAGCCGGTGTTAGGATAGCTGGGATAGCTGGGACGGTTCCAGTACTCTGCATCGTAATCGTAGGAGAGGATTGTGCCGTTGGTGGCGTCGATCTCATAGTCGTACTCGGTGTAGTTCGAGGTGCTGTAGAACTCCACATCGTACACCTGGCGGCCATGCTCCCAATCCAGATGGCTGCGTACGAAGGCAACCTGGCTGGCGCTGAGCCCCGCGTGGTTCAGGGCGATCTGCTGGGCCTGCTCGGCGGTGATGCCGGAGCCGGTAGAGCCGGAACCGGTGTCAGGATAGGTAGGCGTGGTGTTGCCGGTGCTGGGGTCAGTGGGACCGAAGGTGTCCGCGTCGGTGACCAGGGAATCCCCTCCGGCGGCGCTGCCGTTCAGGCTGACCGTCTGGGTGGAGCCGTTCCAGCCCACGCTCATCCCCATCAGGTTGCCGATGGCCCGGATGGGCAGGTAGACCGACCCGTCATAGAGCAGGGGGTAGACGGTGTTGCCGTTGGCGTCGGCAAACTGGCGCTGTACGCCGTCCATGAGCACGGTGATGTCCGGGGACAGGCGCACCGTCACATCCCGGGTCACAGCGTAGAGGTCAGGGGTGCCCACGGTGGGCGGGGTGGTGCGGGTCCCACCCAGGGAGACGGTGTAGGTGCTCTGATCCCAGTTGACGTTCTTGCCGATCAGCTCGCTCATGGCCCGAACGGGCAGGTAGGTGGTGCCGTTGTACAAAATGGGGTGAACCTCAATGCCGGCCACGTTGTAGAAGGTGCGCGCCTCACCGTCCACCAGCACGGTGAAGTTGGGGGACAGCTGGGCAGCCACGCCGCTGGCGACAACTGCGCCGGCAGAGGTGATCAGAAGGCCCGCGGCCAGGGACGCGCCAATCAAGAGGGCCCCCGCACGACGGAAAATGGTTTTCAGCTTCATGCTTCATGTCTCCTTTTCTCAAAGATTTGGTCTTCAGGTAGCGTTGCCTGGGGAGGCTGTGACGATAAGTGGTTGGGGGGCGGGCTTACCACCAGCCCTGGTGGGACTCCACATCCCACTCCCGGATGACGCCGGAGTAGGCGTCGATGGTGAACTCATACTCGGTGCCATTGTAGTAGATGGTGCCCTCGTATTCCACTCGGCCGTCGTCATAGTCCAGGTGGATCCGGACGTCGTTGGCGGTGGCGCCGGGTACCCGGGCCAGGGCGGTCTGCCGGGCCTGATCCAGGGAGATGGTGGCGCCGGAGGAGCCGGAGACGCCGCCGGTATTTCCGCCGGAGCTGGGGGGCGTGTAGTACTCCGCGTCGTAGTCGTAGGAGAGCACCGTGCCGCTGGACGCGTCGATCTCATAGTCGTACTCGGTGTAGTTGGAGGTGCTGTAAAACTCCACATCATACACCCGGCGACCGTCGTCCCAGTCCAGGTGGCTGCGCAGGAAGGTGACCTGGCTGGCGCTGAGCCCCGCGTGATTCAGGGCGATCTGCCGAGCCTGATCGGCGGTGATACCGGTGCTGGTGCCAGCGGAGGAGGACCCGCCGCCGGAAGTGGCTCCGCCAGAGCTGCCGTTGGAGGCGCTCCCGCCAGAGGAAGCTGACCCGGAGGAGGACCCGCCGCTGCCGGCGGTGGAGGTGGTGCCGGTCTGGGCACTGGGGGTGGGCTCGGCGCTGGGAGCGGGACGGTCATAGCCCTCCACGTCAAAGTCGTAGGAGAGGATGTCTCCGCTGTCCAGGGCGATCTCATAATCGTACTCGGTGAAATCAGCAGTGTAGAACTCCACATCGTACACCTGCCGGCCGTCCTCCTGGTCGGCCACACACCGCAGGAAGGTGACCTGGTCGGCGCTGAGCCCCGCGTGGGTCAACGCGATCTCCCGGGCCTGTTCCTCGGTGATGGAGGCGGGGGCGGCCCCGGCCCCATCGCCGTTGTTGAGGATGTTGCCGGTGAGCGCGTCGATGTCATAGGCGTAGCTCTGGCCATTGGCGGTGAAGTCGATGGCATAGAAGTCGGTGCCGTTCTGCCGGTCCAGCCCGGTGATGGAGAAGGAGGCGGCCGACTCGTCCACCCCCGCGTCCTCCAGGGCGATGGCTTTGGCTGCGTCCAGGCCGATATAGTCGGCCGAGCCCTGCTGCTGCCCGCAGCCGGCGGCAAAGGCCAGCAGGCCCGCCGCGCATAGGGCGGTGAGGGCGTTTCTTCTTTGCTTGCGGTTCATAAGGGAAGAGCTCCTTTCTTCTTTCTGGCCACATCCTACCAGGGAAACATGAAAGGAAAATGAAACTGGAATGGGAAATGAGAAAATATTTTACAGCAGCGAAAAGGGATGGGCATGATAGAAGGGAGAGCATACAAAAGCCCCCCGGCTCCCTGCGTACAGGGAGCCGGGGGGCTTGCAGCCCAGAGGGCCGTGTTTGGTGGAGACTACAGAACTCGAATCTGTGACCTCTTGCGTGTGAAGCAAGCGCTCTACCGGCTGAGCTAAGCCTCCAGATTGGTGACCCGTACGGGACTCGAACCCGTGTTACCGCCGTGAAAGGGCGGTGTCTTAACCACTTGACCAACGGGCCGGGTTGCCCAAGGGAGAGTTGGTGGGCCCGAAGGGGCGGCCATCGCCGCCTCTTCGGGTGGTAGCGGCAATGTGATTCGAACACATGACCTTACGGGTATGAACCGTGCGCTCTAGCCAACTGAGCTATGCCGCCATGGGTGGCCTCGATAGGGCAAGCATTAGTATACCCGATGGCAGGGGGTTTGTCAACAACTTTTTTCCCCGCTGGAGCCCCCTCCGCCCGCCCGGATCCCGTGGCACGGGCGGGCGGAGGCCCCGTTCAGCCCTTCAGCGCCAAGGCTCGCTTTACCGACTCCCGGATGCCGTCGGCGGTGAGTCCGTAGGCGGCCAGCACGTCCCGGGCTGCGCCGGAGCGGCCAAACACGTCCTGCACCCCGTGGCGCACCACGGGGACGGGCAGGCCCGAGCCGGCCACGCACTCGCACACCGCCGAGCCCAGCCCGCCCAGCACGGTGGCCTCCTCGCTGGTGACCAGGGCGCCGGTCTCCCGGGCGGCTTTCAGCACGATCTCCTCATCCAGAGGCTTAATGGTGTGCATGTCAATCACCCGCACCCCGATCCCCTCCGCATCCAGTGCCTGGGCGGCCTGCAAGGCCTCCTGCACCATCATGCCCGTGGCGAGGACGGTGACGTCCCTCCCCTCCCGCAGCTGGAAGCCCCGGCCCAGCTCAAACCGGTAGCCGGGGATCCCATCCGTGACCGACTCCACCGCCAGCCGGCCCAAGCGCAGGTAGGCCGGCCCGTCATAGTCCAGCAGAGCCCGGACGGCCAGGCGCATAGACGGCCCGTCGCAGGGGGAGACCACCGCCATGCCGGGGATGGCACGCATGATGGCGTAGTCCTCGATGCACTGATGGGTGGCTCCGTCCTCCCCCACGGACAGCCCGCCGTGGGAGCCCACCACCTTCACGTTCAGACGGGGGTAGGCGATGGAGTTGCGCACCTGCTCCCAGGCCCGCCCGGCGGCGAACATGGCGAAGGAGTGCAGGAAGGGCCGCTTGCCACAGGTGGCAAGTCCTGCGGCAATGCCGGTCATGTTGGCCTCGGCGATGCCCACGTTGAAGAACCGGTGGGGATAGGCGTCGGCAAACTGCTTGCTCATAGTGGAGCCGGACAGGTCGGCGTCCAGCACCACCAGGTCGGGATACTCCTCCCCTAAGGCGGCCAGGGCCTGGCCGTAGGCGGCGCGGGTGGCGATGGTCTCAGACATATGCCTTTCCCTCCTTCCGTTCCGCAGGAGCGGCCTGGGCCGCGCCGGGCTGCCCCGCCGGCTGGGACAGGGCCGCGATCTGACCCTCCAGTTCCGCCTTGGCCTGCTGGTACTGCTGGTCGTTGGGAGCCTTGCCGTGCCAGCCGGCGCTGCCCTCCATAAAGGATACCCCCTTGCCCTTGACGGTGCGGGCCAGGATGACGCTGGGCTGGCCCCGGACGGCGGCGGCCTGGGCGTAGGCGGCCTCTATGGCGGCGTAGTCGTGGCCGTCACAGGGGATGACGTGCCAGCCGAAGGCCGCCCATTTCTGATCCAGGGGCTCGGAGGGCATCACCTCGGCGGTGGGGCCGTCAATCTGCAGGCCGTTGACGTCCACGATGGCGCACAGGTTGTCCAGCTGGAACTTGGCCGCCGCCATGGCCGCCTCCCACACCTGGCCCTCCTCCACCTCACCGTCCCCCAACATGGCGTAGACCCGGTAACCCAGACCGTCCAGCTTGCCCGCCAGGGCCATGCCCACCGCGGCGGACACGCCCTGGCCCAGGCTGCCGGTGGACATATCCACTCCCCGGACATGGCGCATCTCCGCGTGGCCGGACAGGTGCCCGCGGATGGAGCGGAACTGCCCCAGCTCGTCCACGGGGAAATACCCCCGCAGGGCCAGGGTGGGGTAAAGGGCCGGGGTGCAGTGGCCCTTGCTGAGCACGAAGCGGTCCCGGCCAGGGGCCTGGGGATCTTGGGGGTCGACCCGCATCACGTTCTGATACAGGACGGTGAGTAGGTCCAGGGCGGAGTAGGAGCCGCCCAGGTGGCCGGAGGCGGCCCGGTACACCATCTCCAGCCCCAGCAGCCGCGCCCGGGCGGCGGTGAGGGCCAATTCCTGGTGGGTCATGGAGGTCATTCCTTTCTCTATCCGTAGGCAAAATGGGGGAAGGGGGATCATCCACCGGAAGACCCGCCCCGTGGCGCCTTAGTACGCCAGCTTCTCGTCCAGCCAGGTTTTCAGCTGGTCGATGGGCACGCGCACCTGTTCCATGGAGTCCCGGTCCCGGATGGTGACGGCGTGGTCGGCCGCCTCCGTGTCGGAGCCCACGGTCTGAAAGTCCACTGTCACGCAGTAGGGGGTGCCGATCTCGTCCTGGCGGCGGTAGCGCTTGCCGATGGAGCCGGCGTCGTCATAGTCCACCATGAAGTGCTTGGACAGCATGGACTGGATCTCCCGGGCCTTGTCCCCCAGCTTTTTGGACAGGGGGAGCACCGCCGCCTTGTAGGGGGCCAGGGCGGGGTGCAGGCGCAGCACGGTGCGCACGTCCTGCTTGTCCGCGTCCACCACTTCCTCGTCATAGGCGTCCACCAGGAAGGCCAGGGTCACCCGGTCGGCCCCCAGGGAGGGCTCGATAACATATGGGATATAGTGCTCGTTTTTCTCCTGATCGTAATAGGTCATATCCTTGCCCGAGGTGGTCTGATGGGCGTTCAGGTCAAAGTTGGTGCGGCTGGCCACCCCCCACAGCTCTCCCCAGCCAAAGGGGAAGACGAACTCGAAGTCGGTGGTGGCGTTGGAGTAGTGGCTGAGCTCCTCGGGCTCGTGATCCCGCAGGCGCAGGTTTTCCGCCTTCATGCCCAGACCCAGCAGCCACTGGTGGCAGAAGTCCTTCCAATAGGCGAACCACTCCAGCTCGGTGCCCGGCTGGCAGAAGAACTCCAGCTCCATCTGCTCAAACTCCCGGGTGCGGAAGGTGAAGTTGCCCGGGGTGATCTCGTTGCGGAAGCTCTTGCCCACCTGGCAGACCCCGAAGGGCAACTTGCGCCGGGTGGTGCGCTGCACGTTCTGGAAGTTGACGAAGATGCCCTGGGCGGTCTCCGGGCGCAGGTAGACGGTGTTCTTGGCCTCCTCTGTGACGCCCTGGAAGGTTTTGAACATCAGGTTGAACTGGCGGATGTCCGTCCAGTTGTGCTGGCCGCAGGTGGGACAGGGGATGGCGTGCTGGGCCACAAAGTCCTTCATCTCCTGCTGGCTCATAGCGTCCACGCTGTGGCCCAGGTCAAATTGGTTGGCCTGGCACCAGTCCTCGATCACCTTGTCGGCCCGGAAGCGCTCGTGACACTCCTTGCAATCCATCAGCGGGTCGGAGAAGCCGCCCACATGGCCGGAGGCCACCCACACCTGGGGATTCATGAGGATGGCCGCGTCCAGCCCCACGTTGTAGGGGTTTTCCTGGACGAACTTCTTCCACCAGGCCCGCTTGACGTTGTTCTTCAGCTCCACGCCCAGGGGGCCGTAGTCCCAGGTGTTGGCCAAGCCGCCGTAGATCTCGCTGCCGGCGAAGATGAAGCCCCGGCCCTTGCATAGGTTGACGATCTGCTCCATGGTCTTTTCCGTGTTTTTCATGTCGGCACAGTCCTTTCCGCTTGGTTCGGCCCAGGAAGAAAAACGCCCCGAGCCGGTTTGGCTCAGGGCGAATCATGCAATCCGCGGTTCCACCTGAATTCGCATCCGGGGGATGCGCGCTCCACGCCCCGGGTAACGGCGGGACGGCCCGGCGGGCCATTGCCTGCCCGCGGCTCCCGGGCGCCCTTCGCCGCCGCCCGGGTGGGCCTTGCACCAGCCGGCCCCTCTCTGCGCCCGGACGGAACGGGTACTCCTCCCGGTCCATGCCTTTTATCAAGGGCATTCTATCACCAAAACAGGGGGCCGTCAATGGGCAAAAGTGCCGGGGGGCCGGGGGGGTGGGGCCGGAGATTTTCTCGTTCCCTTTTTCAAAGGTTTGTGTTATACTGTAAGGCAACAAAAATTTTGGGAGGGTCAGCCATGCAAAACAGAATCACCGTCACCGTCCAGGGCAGGCAGTACACCCTGCTTGCGGCCGAGGATCAGGAGTATGTCCAGCGGGTGGCCGCCTATGTGGACGAGAAGCTGGCCCAGACTGCCGGCCAGGCTGGCATGGCCATGGTGGACTGCGCTGTGCTCACCGCGCTGAACATCGCCGACGAGCGCTTTAAGGAGCAGCAGGCCGCGGAGAACCTGCGCCGGCAGATCAAGGAGCTGCTGGAGGAGTCGGCCAAGCAGAAGCTGGAGCTGAGCGAGGCCAAGCGGGAGATTTTTAAGCTGCAGCAGAGGAAGTAAGCGGCCCGGGGCCCAACGAGTACATCAGAATCCAGGAAGGAAGCGGAGAGCACATGGAGATCCTCTCCCCGGCGGGAAGCCCCGAGGCGGTGCGCGCGGCGGTGTGCGCCGGCGCCAACGCGGTCTATCTGGGCTTTGGGAGCTTCAACGCCCGGCGCAACGCGAAAAATTTCACACGGGAAGAGCTGGCCCAGGCCGTCTCCTACTGCCACCTGCGGGGGGTGCGGCTGTACCTGACCCTGAACACCCTGGTGTCCGACCGGGAGATGGAGCAGGCGGCCGAACAGGCGACCACCGCCTCCCAGCTGGGGATGGACGCGGTGATCGCCCAGGACCTGGGGGTGGTGCGGATGCTGCGCCAGGTGGCCCCAGACCTGCCGGTCCACGCCTCCACCCAGATGTCCATCCACAACCTGGACGGGGTGAAGGCCGCCGCAGACCTGGGCATCAGCCGGGTGGTGGCGGCCCGGGAGCTGGGGCGGGCGGACCTGGAGTACCTGTGCGCCCACGCCCCCATCGAGATCGAGACCTTCATCCACGGGGCCATGTGTATGTGCCACTCCGGCCAGTGCTTCATGTCCAGCGCCATCGGCGGGCGCAGCGGCAACCGGGGTGTGTGCGCCCAGACCTGCCGCCTGCCCTACGGCTGGGGGGACGGCCCGGCGGAGGGCCACCCCCTGTCCCTGAAGGATATGTCCCTGGCCGGCCATCTGCAGGAGCTGGAGCGGATGGGGGTGGCCAGCGCCAAGATCGAGGGCCGAATGAAGCGGGCGGAATACGTCTGGGTGGTGACCAAGGTGTATGCCGACGCCCTGCGGGAAGGGCGGGAACCCACCCGGGAGGAGCTGGACCAGCTGCGTGCGGCCTTCTCCCGGCAGGGCTTTACCGACGGGTACTTCACCGGAAGCCTGGGCCCCGAGATGTTCGGGGTGCGGGAGAAGGAACCGGAGCCCAAGCAGCTCTTTGCCCAGGCCCGGGCCGCCTACGAAAAGGGGGAGGGGCCGGGCGTCCCGGTGACCTTTTACGCCATGATCCGCCCCGGCGAGCCGGTACAGGTGGGAGTGGAGGACGACTGCGGCCGGGTGGCCACCGCGGCGGGGCCCTTGCCCGAGCTGGCCCGGACCCGGGCGGTGACCGAGGGGGACGTGGAGGGCCAGTTGGCCAAGACCGGCGGCACCCCCTACCGCTGCGCGGGGGTGCGCAGCCTGGTGGCCGACGGGCTGGCCGTCCCCCTGTCGGCGCTCAACGCCCTGCGCCGCCAGGTGCTGGACGAGCTGTCCCAGCAGCGCACGGCGCTGCCCCGCCGCCGGCACAATCCTTATAAGGTGGGCGCCAGGTATGGAAACCCCCGGCAGGAGCCCAAACTGAACCTGTCCCTGCGCCGGGCCGACCAGCTCAGCTTTGAGCTGCTCAAGCAAAAGCCCGACCTGCTCTACCTGCCGGTGGAGGAGATTAGCGCCCACCCTGGGCAGGTCGAGCAGGCCCAGGAGCGGGACGTCCCGGTGGCTGCCGTCTTGCCCCGGGTGTGCTTTGACCGGGAGTTGGACCAGCTGCGGGAGATGCTGGAGCGGTGCCGGGCCCTGGGGGTCACCCAGGCCTTGGTGGGTAACCTGGGCATGGTGGAGCCGGCCCGGCAGACGGGCATGGCCCTGCGGGGGGACTTTGGCCTGCAGGTGTTCAACAGCCAGGCTGCCAAGGAGTATAAGCGCATGGGCTTTGTCTCCCTCACCGCCTCCTTTGAGCTGAAGCTGGCTCAGATCCGGGACCTGTCCAAGGCGGTGGATACCGAGCTGCTTGCCTACGGCCGCCTGCCCCTGATGATCACCGAAAACTGCGTCATCAAGAATCAGTTTGGCAAGTGCGTGTGCGCCAACGTCAACACCCTCACCGACCGGAAGGGCGTGCAGTTCCCGGTGCTGCGGGCCTTTGGCTGCCGCAACGAGATCTTCAACGCCAACAAGCTGTTCCTGGCCGACAAGGCCCAGGACTACCGCCGGGCGGGGCTGTGGGCCATCCGGCTGAGCTTCACCACCGAGAACGCCCTGGAGTGCGCCCGGGTGCTGGAGCGGTACCGGGGGGTGGGCAGCTACACGCCCAACAACTACACCCGGGGGCTGTACTACCGGGATGTGGAGTGACCGGCCCGGGCGGGAACCGTGGCAGGCAGGGCCCCTCTCCCCTACTCGGCGGGGCGGCCCATGTGGAAGGAGGAACATCCTGTGGAGCTAATTTTGGCCTCCCAGTCCCCCCGGCGCAGGGCGCTGCTGGAACAGATGGGGCTGAACTTCAAAGCCGTCTCCCCCGACGTGGACGAGGGGGTGGAGGGCAGCCCCTCCCCCGCCCGGCTGGTGGAGGAGCTGAGCCTACGCAAGGCCCGGGCGGTGGCCCGGCAGGTGTCCGGGCAGGGCCTGATCCTGGCGGCGGACACGGTGGTGGCGTTGGATGGGGCGGTGCTGGGCAAGCCCAAGACGGAGCAGGACGCCTTCTCCATGCTGTCCGCCCTGTCGGGCAACCGACACGAGGTGTACACCGGCCTCACCCTGCTCCAGGGCGGCCGGGAGGCCACCGGGCACGAGGTGACCACCGTTGCCTTCCGGCCGCTGGAGCCGGAGGAGATCACCCGCTACATCGCCACCGGGGAGCCCATGGACAAAGCGGGGGCCTACGGCATCCAGGGGCTGGGGGCGCTGCTGGTGTCGGGCATCCAGGGAGATTACTACAACGTGATGGGCCTGCCGCTATACCGCCTGGGCCAGATGCTGGCGGGATTTGGGGTGGACCTGCTGGCCTTGGCGTGCCGCTGAGGGCGGGAAGGAGGCGGCATGAAGCGATTTTTTCATGACAATGGGCTGCTTCTGGTGCTCATCGCGGCGCTGCTGGCGGCGGTGGTGGGGGTGGGGTCCTCCATCCTGGGGTTCAACCCGCTGACCGGCCTGGTGGAGCTGGTCTCCACCCCCTTCCGCGCCGCCTCCTCGGCGGTGGCCGCCTGGACCCAGGAGCGGTATGACCGGGCCTTCCGATACGACGCGCTGGAGCAGACCAACGAGGAGCTGCGCCAGCGCATCGCTGAGCTGGAGGAGCTGGAGCGGGAGTATCAGGACGCCATCCGGGAGAACCAGCGTCTGGAGGAGCTGCTGGGGCTGGCTGAGGAGCGGCCCGAGTTTGCCTATGAGGACGCCCAGGTCACCCGCCGCACCTCGGACAACTGGCAGGCCAATCTGACCATCGACAAGGGCTCGGTGGACGGGGTGGAGCAGGGTGACTGCGTGGTGGACCAGTACGGCAACCTGGTGGGGGTGGTCAGCGAGGTGGGGGGCACCTGGGCCCTGGTGGACACCGTGCTGGACCCTGACGTGGAGCTGGGCGGGCGGGTGGCCCGCACCGATGACACCGCCATCCTGGAGGGGGACTTCACCCTGATGCTGGACGGGCAGCTCAAGCTGTCCTACCTGCCCGAGGAGGCCCAGCTGGTGTCCGGGGATCAGGTGGTCACCTCCGGCCTGGGTCAGGTGTATCCGGCGGGCCTGGTGGTGGGCAGCGTCACGGGGCTGTTCACGGAGGCCGATGGGGTGAGCCGCTACGCCCAGGTGGAGCCGGCGGCCGACCTGGAGCGGGTGCGCTATGTATATGTGATCACCGATTTCGGCGCCGAGGGATAAGGCGCGTGCCGCGGTAGGTTAAAAGAGAGAGGACGTGACCGCCCCATGGCTGAACTGACCCCCATGATGCGCCAGTACCTGAAGATGAAGCAGGAGAACCCAGGCTGTCTGCTTTTCTTCCGGCTGGGGGATTTTTACGAGATGTTTCACGAGGACGCCAAGATCGGCGCCGAGGAGTTGGGCCTCACCCTCACCACCCGGGACCGGAACAAGCCCGAGGGTGAGCGGGTGCCCATGTGCGGGGTGCCCTACCACTCCGCCCAGAGCTATATCGCCCGGCTGATCAAGCGGGGCTATAAGGTGGCCATCTGTGAGCAGATGGAGGATCCGGCCGCGGCAAAAGGGTTGGTGGAGCGGGACATCGTGCGCATCGTCACCCCCGGCACCGCCATGGACGACGTGATGCTGGACGAGAGCCGCAACAACTTCCTCTGTGCGGTCTACTACGACGGACAGGATTATGCCCTGGCCCGGTGCGACCTGTCCACCGGGCAGTTTGCCGCCTGTGCCTTCCAGGGGGGGCAGGCCCTGACCAAGCTGCTCAACCAGCTGTCCGCCTGGTCGCCCAGCGAGGCCATCCTCTCCCCCGCCGCCGCAGCCCAGGAGGCGCTGGTACGCTTTCTCCGGGACCGGTTGAGCTGCCTGTGCCAGACGGGGCAGGACGGCGTCTTCCAGCCCGACCAGGGGGCGCAGGCGCTGGCCGCCTGCGGCCTGTGGCAGCCGGACCAGGCCCTGCCCCAGGCGGGGAGCCGGCGGGAGCTGGGGCTGCGGGCGGCGGGGGCGCTGGCCGACTACCTGGCCCAGACCCAAAAGACCGACCTGAGCCATCTGGGCCCCCTGGTGCTGGAGGAGTCGGAGGGGCGGTATATGGAGCTGGACCTCACCGCCCGGCGCAACCTGGAGCTCACCGAGACCCTGCGGGGCCAGGAGAAGAAGGGCTCCCTGCTGTGGGTGCTGGACCGGACCCGGACGGCCATGGGGCACCGGATGATCCGCGACTGGGTGGAGCGGCCCCTGCGGGACCCGGTGGACATTGCTCTGCGGCAGGACGCGGTGGCCGCCCTGGTGGAGCACACCGTAGCCCGGGAGGAGCTGGCCCTCACCTTGCGCCAGGTGCCCGACCTGGAGCGGCTGATCGGCAAGGTGGTCTATGGCAGCGCCAACGCCCGGGACATGAAGCAGCTGGCCCAGGGCCTGGGGGTGCTGCCCGCCCTGCTGGCCCACACCCAAGAGCTGCCCGGCGCTCTGCTGGCCCAGGCGGCGGACAGCCTGTCCGGCCTGGAGCAGCTCCAAGCCAGCATCGACGGGGCCATCCTGGACGAGGATGAGGGGCACAAGCTGCCCTTTACAATCCGGGAGGGGGGCTTCATCCGCCCGGGATACGACCCGGAGGTGGACCGGCTGCGGGACCTGGTGGAGCACGGGGCGGACGCGGTGCTGGCCCTGGAGGGGCGGGAGCGGGAGCGCACCGGCATCAAGAACCTGAAGGTGAGCTATAACAAGGTCTTTGGCTATTACATCGAGGTGTCCAAGGCCAACTATGACCTGGTGCCCCCCGACTACATCCGAAAGCAGACCCTGAGCAACTGCGAGCGCTTCATCACCCAGGAGTTGAAGGACCTGGAGCACGACATCCTGTCGGCCAGAAGCCGGATCACCGCCCTGGAGTACCAGCTGTTCTGCCAGCTGCGGGAGCAGGCCGCCGGCCAGGTGCGCCAGGTACAGCGGGCGGCGGCGGGGGTGGGGGTGCTGGACGTGCTGCGCTCCTTTGCCGCCGTGGCGGTGGACTGCGATTACTGCCGGCCCCAGGTGGACGGCAGCGGGGTCATCCAGATCCGGGAGGGCCGCCACCCGGTGGTGGAGCGGATGCGCAAGGACAGCCTGTTCGTACCAAACGACACCCAGATGGACGCAGCGGAGAACCGGCTGGCCATCCTCACAGGGCCCAACATGGCGGGCAAATCCACCTATATGCGCCAGGTGGCCCTCATCGTGCTCATGGCCCAGATGGGCGCCTATGTCCCGGCCCGCTCGGCCCGCATCGGGGTGGTGGACCGGGTGTTCACCCGCATTGGCGCATCCGACGACCTGGGGGCCGGGCAGTCCACCTTTATGGTGGAGATGACCGAGGTGGCCCAGATGCTGCGCCAGGCCACGGCGGACAGCCTGCTCATCCTGGACGAGATCGGTCGGGGCACCTCCACCTACGACGGGATGTCCATCGCCCGGGCAGTGCTGGAGTTCTGCGCGGACAGGAAGCGGCTGGGGGCCAAGACGCTGTTTGCCACCCATTACCACGAGCTGACGGAGGTGGAGCAGGAAATCCAGGGGGTAAAGAATTATCACATTGCCGCCAAGAAGCGGGAGGGCGATGTGGTGTTCCTGCGCAAGTTGGTGCCCGGCGGGGCGGATCAGAGCTATGGCATCGAGGTGGCCCAGCTGGCCGGCGCGCCCGACTGGGTGATCCGGCGGGCCCGGGAGGTTCTAGCCCAGCTGGAGGCCCAGGGAGGGCCTGCCCCCCGGACTCCGGAGGCGCGGCCTCAGGACGATCAGCTCTCCCTGGGGGATATGGCGGGGGCGCAGGTGCTGGACACGCTGCGGGCCACGGCCGTGGAAACCTTAACGCCCTTGGAGGCGCTAAATCTGCTGTATGAGCTCAAGCAGAAGCTGTGAAAAGAGCAGGCCACCGGAGGGGCCTTCTCTTTTACTTGCCCACGCAAAAGCGCTGGAAAATGCGGGCGGTGACGTCATCCCGCACCACTCGGCCGGTGAGCTCCCCCAGGGCGGCCAGGGCCAGCTCCACGTCGGAGAGCACCGCGTCGGGGGGTAGCCCCTCCCCCAGGGCTTGTCCGGCCCGGCCCACCGCCTGCCGGGCCTGCCGAGCGGCTTGGGCCTGGCGGGCGTTGGTGAGCAGACAGCCGGGGCGCAGCCCCGGATCCGCAGGGAAGAGGGCCTGTATCGTCCGCTCCAGCCCGCCCATCCCCGCCCCTGTGAGGGCGGACAGCCGGACCACCGGCGTCCCTTCGGGAAGGCCGGGGGGCGCGGTGGGGGTGTCCCCGGCCAGGTCGGCTTTGTTGAGGATGACCACGCACCGGGGAGCGCGCAGGGCCAGGGCCAGCGCCTCCTGATCCTCCGGTGTCAGGGGGGCGCTGCCGTCCAGCACCGCCAGGGCCAGCTCCGCCCGCTCCGCCGCACTGTGGCTGCGCTGGATGCCCAGCTGCTCGGCCTGGTCGTCGGACTGGCGCAGGCCGGCGGTGTCGATGAGCCGCAGCAGCACCCCGCCCAGGTGCGACCGTTCCTCCACCGTGTCCCGGGTGGTGCCGGCGGTGGGGGTGACGATGGCCCGGTCATAGCCCAGCAGGGCGTTAAACAGAGTGGATTTGCCCGCGTTGGGCCGGCCGATGATGGCGCAGGGGATCCCCTCCACCAGCGCCCGTCCCCGGCGGTAACTGCCTTCAAGCTGTGCCAGTCTGTCCTCCGTCTGGGCCAGGGTGGCGGCGATGTGGGCGGCCTGGAGGGGCTGGATGTCCTCGTCGGGGTAGTCCAGCACCGCGTGGAAGTGGGCCAGCAGGTCGGTGAGGGACTGGTAGACCTCCTCGATGGCCCCGGCCAGGGCCCCGCCCAGCTGGCCGGCGGCCTGGACGACGGCGGCGGCGGACTCGGCGTGGATGAGGTCGGCGATGGCCTCGGTGCGGGTCAGGTCCAGCTTGCCGGCCAGGAAGGCCCGGCGGGTGAACTCCCCGGCCTGGGCCTGCCGGGCGCCGGCGGCAAACAGGGCCTCCAGCCCCAGGGTCAGCCCCACGGGGGAGCCGTGGCATTGCAGCTCGGCGGTGTCCTCCCCGGTGTAGCTGTGGGGCGCGCGGGAGACGGTGGCCAGGCAGTGGTCGATCACCTGCCCATCCGGGCCCCGGAGGGCGCCGTAGACCAGGGTGCGGTCGGGGCGCTGGGCCATAGGCGCGCCGTGGGTGGGGGTGAACACCCGGTCCAGCACGGCGATGGAGTCCGGGCCGGACAGGCGCAGGATGCCGATGGCGGCGGGGGCCAGGGCGGTGGCGATGGCGGCAATGGTATCGTTCATAACAGGGTCACCTCGGAAGGGGCAAGCTGTCCCACGGCTTGCCGTGGGGGTTGTCGCCCTGACAGGATACCACGCTCCGGAGTGTTTGGCAATGGGGCGTGGGCGGTTGCGCCGGTGGCGCAGATGTGGTAGAATGGAGCAAACCGATAGGAGGTGCAAGCCGTGGCGGAACTGAACATGCTGTCCTATAAGCTGCAGGACCTGCAATTTTTCAACAAGCTGGATAAGCCCGGCCAGGTGCAGCTGGAGAACAACTTCTCCTTCTCCGTGAGCTATGCTCCGGATAACAGCCGCTGTGTGGCCAAGCTCTACCAATGCGTGAAGGATAAGAGCGACGGGCCGGACCACCGCTTCTTCGTCTCGGTGGACATTGTGGGGGTGTTTGCCATCACAGGCGGCCCGGTCACCGACGAGGACAAGCGGGATTTTCACGTGCAGTGCTACCACCAGCTCTTTCCCTATGCCGAGGTGACGGCCAAGCAGGTGTGCGCGGCGGGCGGGATGCCCAACTTCTTGCTGCTGCGCCAAAAGATGAACCGGGACAATGTGACGGTCAACCACAAGGAACCCGGCCCTGCCCCAATGTGAGGGCGCGAAAACAGCCCGTCCGCCTGGGGGCGGACGGGCCGGATTGCCCGTGGGGATTCAGCACTTTTCCTCAAAGGTCGCGCCGCAGGTGCGGCAGTGTACCGTGATGCGCCCCTTGCCCCGGGGCACCCGCATCTGCTGGCCGCAGTTGGGGCACTTGAAGTAGCGGTGCTCCCGGTCCTGCATCCGGGCGCGGCAGGACTTGAAGCGCCGGCAGATGGGGCGGGCCAGCTGAAGGAACTTGGCATTCTCCGCCCGCCGGCGATCCAGGTTGCGGGAGAACATCCGAAAGAGGATGACCAGCATCAGCGCCAGCACCAAGACCTCCAGCACCAGCAGGGGGGCGAACAGGAACACCACATACAGCACCAGGCACAGGGTCAGCATGGCCGTGTTCAGCGGGTCCATGCCATAGCGCCCCGCCAGAAAGCGGCCCAGCCACTGTCGAATCATCCCCATGTCACCTCCTGGGCCCGAAAGGGGCTTTGTGGATCCACTCTTTATGATAATCGCCTGGGAAGTCGCCGTCAATGGGGTATCCGTAAACAATGTGTGAATTTGCACATTGCACGTCGGGGGAAAACTTGGTATACTGGCGGAGAGCGCACCCCGCGACGGGAAAGGAGACCCCCATGGAGCGCATAGACAAAGAGAATTACTACCTGGACATCGCCCAGACCGTGCTGGAGCGGGCCACCTGTTTGCGCCGCAGCTACGGGGCCATCGTGGTCAACCACGACGAGATCGTATCCACCGGCTACAACGGCGCGCCCCGGGGCAGGAAGAACTGCGTGGACCTGGGCTACTGCACCCGGGAGGTCATGCGCATCCCCTCTGGGGAGCGCTATGAGCTGTGCAGGGCGGTCCACGCCGAGGCCAACGCCATCATCTCCGCCTCCCGCCGGGAGATGCTGGGAGCC
Organism: uncultured Oscillospiraceae bacterium; assembly: GCA_944387065.1. Taxonomy (GTDB): domain Bacteria; phylum Bacillota; class Clostridia; order Oscillospirales; family Oscillospiraceae; genus Enterenecus. Next base: position 13,716 of record CALXDM010000006.1, on the reverse strand, counting down.
ACGCTGTACATGGCCTGCCGCAGCCCCATGACAGGGGAGTTGGTCTCCGGGTCCACCTCCTGCTCCATGTGCCGCCGGCTGATCATCAACGCGGGCATCGCCAAGGTGGTCATCCGGGACACCCCCACCCAATACCGGGTGGTGGACGTGCAGCGGGAGTGGGTGGACGAAGACGACTCCCTGCCCCAGATGCCTTGATACATCCCAGGCCCCGGTCCGCGGACCGGGGCCTGCGTCTGTCCGGGGGATTTCCCGGTTGTCATTTCCCGGCCGTTCGTGTACAATAAAACCTTGACGGGAATCTCTGCGAAGGGGAGGCGGGGGCGTTGTCCGCACTGCTGCTGCCCAACGAAATACTGTCCATGTCCGCCCAGGCCGCCCGGCGGCTGGTGCAGGCCGGCGACGGGGACGCGGCCCTGCTCTATCTGGCTCTGCTGGAGGGGGGCGGGGCAGCGGAAAAGGCCCGGGAAAAGCTGGGCTGGGATCGGGCCCGGGAGGAGCGGGCCTGGCAGCGGCTTGCCCAGCTGGAGCTTGCCCAGCCCCGGGGCCCAGAGCCCGCCTCCCCGGAGCCGGAACCGGCCCCCCAGCGCCCGGAGTACAGCCGGAAGGATCTGGCCGACGCCCTGGAGCGGGAGCCCGACTTCCAGGGCCTGTACCGGGAGGTGGAGCGCATCGTCAGCCGCCCCCTCACCGACAACGACCTGAAGTGCCTGTACACCATCTACGACTACCTGGCCCTGCCGCCGGAGGTGATCCTGCTGCTGGCCAGCCATGTGGCCCGGCGGGAGCGCCAGCGCAAGCCCGGCGGCGGCCAGCGCATCCGGCTGCCCCAGATCCAGAAGGAGGCCTTCCGATGGAAGCGCCTGGGGGTGGACACGGTGGAGCGGGCGGAGGCCTATCTGCGCCGGCAGGAGCTGGTGGACCGGCGGGAGTGGCAGATCCTGTCCGCCATTGGGGTGAGCACCCCCCGCCCGGCGGTGGAGCAGGAGCGGGCGTACATCGAGCGCTGGGTGGAGCTGGGGCTGAGCGACGAGCTCATTGCCCTGGCCTATGCCCGTACGGTCTATCAGAAGAAGGAGATGAGCTGGCCCTACATGAACCGGATCCTGCTGTCCTGGCACCAGGCGGGCTACACCACCGCCCAGCAGGTGGAGCGGGAGGACCGGCCGCCCCAGCGCCGCCAGGCCGGCAAAAAGCGCGCCGGGGAGGAAACCTTCCAGCCCAGCGCCGAGCGCATCCGGAAGAACGCGGACTGGCTGGATCAATTCTTGGAGCAACAGGGGGAAGGGGGGTGACGGGGCATGGCCTTTGAACCGGGGGTGGTACGCCAGGCCAGCGAGAAGCTGCTGCGCCAAAAGCAGGCCCGGGCCCTGCGCCGGGACCAGCTGGAACAGGAGCTGTATCGGCGGGAGCCGGAGCTGCGTCAGCTGGACCAGGCGCTGCGGAGCACGATGCTGGAGCTAGCCAACCTGGCGGCGGCGGGCAAGCCGCTGGAGCCCGGCGGGCCGGAGCTTCAGGCGGTGCGGAGCAAGAACCTGGAGCTGCAGACCCGCCGGGCCGCCCTGCTGCGGCAGTTGGGCCACAGCCCCGAGGAGCTGGAGGAAACCCCCGCCTGCCCTCTGTGCGGAGACACGGGCTGGGCCGAGGGTAGGATGTGCCGCTGCCTGCGGCAGCTGTGCGCCCAGGAGCAGATCAAGCGCCTGACCAGGCTGATGAACCTGACGCCGGAGCAGTCCTTTGACCAGCTCCGGCTGGATGTATATTCCGACCGGCCCTGGCAGGGGGAAGAGCGCTCCCCCCGGGAGCAGATGAAGCGGATCGTGCAGGTGTGCGAGGGCTTTGCCCGGCAGTTCCCCGACTATCCCCTCCGGTACCTGCTTTTGTCGGGGGACACCGGGCTTGGCAAGACTTTCCTGTCCGGGTGCATCGCCCGGGAGGTGTCCCGGCGGGGGTATTCGGTGGTGTATGAGACGGCCATCGACCTGTTTTCCGCCTTTGAGACCCGGCGCTTCACCCGGGACGCGGAGCAGGAGCGCCAGGCCCGGGAGGACACCCGGCGCTACCTGCGCTGCCAGCTTCTGATCCTGGACGACCTGGGCAGCGAGATGACCGGTCCCATGGCCCAGCAGGCCCTGTACGAGGTGGTCAACAGCCGCATCCAGGCGGGGCTGCACACCATCATCTCCACCAACCTCTCCCTGGACCAGATCGCCCACCGGTATACTCCCCAGACGGTGTCCCGTATCGGGGGGCTGTTCCGGGAGCTGACCTTCTATGGGGAGGACATCCGGCGCAAGGGGCTGTGAGCGGGGACAGGAGGACAAAGGGGAAAGGAGGCCGGGCGGATGCGCGCGGTGGTGACCCGGGTGCGGCAGGCCCGGGTGGAGATTGACGGCCGGGTCAACGGCCGGATTGAACAGGGCTTCCTGGTGCTGCTGGGGGTGGCCCCGGAGGACGGGCCGGCCACGGCGGACAAGATGGCCGACAAGGTGTGTGGCCTACGGGTTTTTGAGGACGAATTGGGCAAGATGAATCGGAACCTGGCGGCGGTGGGGGGCGGCTTGCTGGTGGTCAGCCAGTTCACCCTGTACGCAGACACCACCTCCCGCCGGCCGGGCTTTACCGGGGCGGCCAGGCCGGAGGTGGCCCGCCCCCTCTATGAACGGTTCATGGAGCAGTGCCGGCAGCGGGGGTTCCCGGTGGAGCACGGGGAGTTTGGGGCAGATATGCAGGTGTTCTCCCAGAACGACGGCCCGGTGACCATTCTGCTGGAGGTGTGACCCCGCCCTGGTGGGCGGATGTGCAAAAGGAGGCGCGCTATGCCTGCAATCAGACAACTGGAACCCCATGTGGCCGACCTGATCGCCGCCGGCGAGGTGGTGGAGCGGCCTGCCTCGGTGGTCAAGGAGCTGATGGAGAACGCCATCGACGCCGGGGCCAACGCCGTCACCGTGGAGATCGCCCACGGGGGGATGAGCTTCATCCGGGTGACCGACGACGGCTGCGGCATCCCGGCCGATCAGGTCCAGACGGCCTTCCTGCGCCACGCCACCTCCAAGATCGCCAACCAGTTTGACCTGGAGGCCATCGGCACCCTGGGGTTCCGGGGGGAGGCGCTGGCAGCCATCGCGGCGGTGTCCCGGGTGGAGCTGCTCACCCGCCCGGCCCAGGCCGAGCTGGGCGCGGCCCTCACTCTGGAGGGAGGTAAGGTGCTGGGCCAGGAGGAGGCAGGCTGCCCCCTGGGCACCACTCTGGTGGTGCGGGACCTGTTTTTCAACACCCCTGCCCGGCAGAAGTTCTTGAAGAAGGACGCGGCGGAGGGGGCGGCGGTGTTCGCCGTGGTTCAGCGGGTGGCCCTGTCCCACCCTGAGCTGTCGGTGAAGTTCATCCGGGACGGGCGGCAGGAGCTGCTCACCCCCGGGGACGGGCAGCTCAAGAGCGCGGTCTACGCTGTCCTGGGTCGGGACATCGCCCTGGGCCTGCTGCCGGTGGCCGGCTCTGGGCCGAATATGAGCGTGTCAGGCTTTACCTCCATGCCCATGTGCTGCCGGGGCAGCCGCAGCTATCAGCACTTCTTCGTCAACGGCCGGCATGTGAAAAGCCGCACCATGATGGCGGCGGTGGAGGAGGCCTATAAGAACCAGAAGATGGTGGGGCGCTTCCCCAGCTGCGTCATCCACTTGAAGGTGCGGCCCAACGAGGTGGATGTGAACGTCCACCCGGCCAAGACCGAGGTGAAGTTCCAGAGTGAGCAGCAGGTGTTCTCCACGGTGTACCACGGGGTGCTCTCCGCCCTGGGCGGGGACCAGAGCCGGCCCCAGGCGGTGCTGCGGGAGGCCCGGGAGGACACAGTGACGCCCAACCAGACTGCCCTGCCCCTGCGGAGCGGGCCGGCCCAGCTGCTCACGCCGCCCCCCGCCGTGGAGAAGGAGCAGGGCCGGAGCCCAGAGGGGACGGCGCTGCCCCCGGAACCCGGGGCTGCGCCCCTTCAGCCCCAGCCACATCCGGCCCCGGCGGGGGAGGAGGAAGGGGCGGTGGCCTGCTTTGCTCCAGCCGCCGTGACGGCTCCTGCCCAGCCCGGCCCCAGCCCGGCCCCAGCCCCACCCGCCGTTGCCCGCCCCCGGACGCAGGAGCCCAAGGCCCCCGCCCCGGCCCGGGAGGAACCCTGGCGGGTGCGGGGGGAGCTGTTCCGCACCTATGTGATGGTGGAGCAGGGGGACAAGGTGGTGCTCATCGACAAGCACGCGGCCCACGAGCGGGTGAATTTCGACCGGCTGAAGGCGGAGGACTACCAGCCCATGGTCCAGCGGCTGCTCACGCCGGTGAGCTTCACCCCCGCCCCGGAGGAGCGGGCGATCCTGCTGGAGCGGCTGCCCCTGCTGGCCCAGTTTGGCTTTGAGGTGGAGGAGTTTGGGGCCGGCGCCCTGGCAGTGCGCGCCGCGCCGGACTATCTGGACGCGGGGGAGATTGAGCCCGCCCTGGTGGAGCTGGCCCGGCGTATCCGCCACACCGGCGCGGCCGACCCGGCCCAGGCCCGGGACGAGCTGCTGCACACCATGGCCTGCAAGGCGGCCATCAAGGGGGGGCAGCGCAATGGGCCCCAGGAGCTGGAGGCGGTGGCCCAAATGGTGCTGTCCGGCCAGGTGCGCTACTGTCCCCACGGCCGGCCGGTGGCCATTGAGCTGACCCGGGCCCAGTTGGAAAAGCAGTTCAAACGGACCTGAGGGAACGGGCTGTGGAGCGCCCTGCACGGGGGCCGGCCCGTTCTTTCCCGGGGACGATCCGGTTGGTTTGATTTGTGCCGCGCGCAGCGGTGGAATGGGGGATTTTATGGCCTATCAGCTGGAGGACATCAACGCGGCCGTCCGCCAGGACGCGCCGGGGTATATGCAGAGATGTGACCAGGACTTTCAAGACAAGGTGGGCGCGGCGGCAAAGCTCATTTGTGATAGAATGGGAGACAGCCCTGTGGTGCTGCTCTCCGGGCCTTCCGGCTCTGGCAAGACCACCACGGCGGGGATGATCTGCCGGGAGCTGGAGCGCCGAGGGGTGGGCAGCCACACCATCTCCATGGATGACTACTTCGTCCACCAAGACCCCCGCACCGCCCCCCGCACGCCCGAGGGGGAGATCGACTACGAGTCCCCTCAGGTGATGGACCTGGCCTTGCTCAACGAGCATTTTTCCCGCCTCACCCGGGGGGATGAGATCGTCATCCCCAAGTTTGAGTTCGCCCGGCAGATGCGCAATGACAGCGCGGGGGTGCCCCTGAAGCTGGGCCGGGACGAGATCGCCATCTTTGAGGGGATCCACGCCCTGAACCCCCAGATCACCGGCAGCCATCCGGAGGCCACCCGCCTGTATATCTCCGCCCGCAGCAGCGTGCTGGACGGGGCGGCGCTGCGCTTTAAGGGCACCTGGATGCGCCTGACCCGGCGGGCGGTGCGGGACTACAACTTCCGGGGTACCGACGTGATGGGCACGCTGGGCATGTGGGACAATGTGCGCCGGGGGGAAAAGCTGTATATCTCCCCCTACAAACACACCGCCCACCTGCTCTTTGACTCCTCCCTGCCCTATGAGGTGCCGGTGATGGCCTGCTACGCCAGGCCGCTGATGGAGGCGGTGCCTGAGGATAACCAGCGCACCCAGGAGCTGCGGGAGCTGGTGGCCGCCTTTGACTGGTTTGAGGCCATCGACCCCAAGCTGGTGCCGGCAGGCTCCCTGCTCCATGAGTTCATTGGATGAGAATTGGAAAAGGCCCCGCCTCCCATGGGAAGCGGGGCCTTTTTCCGGGTCGGGGCTCATTTCCACAGGGCGCTCTCCTTGGGCATGAGCAGGGCCGCGATGACATAGACCCACAGGGACAGGCCGAACACGAACACCAACAGCACGGTGGACACCCGGACCACGGTGGAGTCCAGGCCCAGATACCGGGCGATGCCGCCGCACACGCCGCAAAGCACGGCGTCGGAGCTGGTGGTGCGATAGAGTCGTTTCATCATGAGAAGATCACACATTCCTTCCTGAAATACGAACCGGATTGTTTCTGCGGTTGATAAGCGTAGGGGCAGGGCGGGCAGCGGGTCCGCCTCATCCCGCCCGCTCAGTACTTGTACAGGTGCAGGTCGCCGCTGACGCTGGAGATCCGGTAGGCGGGGGCTTCCTGGCCAGGAGCTTCGTCCCCGCGGTGGGAGAAGGTGCAGCTCCGGCCGCCCTTGGCGTCGGGGAAGAAATCGGACTGGATCCGACCGCTGGCCGTCTTGAAGTGGAGGAGGAAGGCGCCGTCGTCTGGGATGCGGGCCTCACAGTCCCCCGACTTGGAGGACAGATCCATGCGCCGGGGCAGCTGACCGCTCTCCAGCCGCACGCAGCCGCTGGCCGAGAAGCAGCGGGCCTGCTCCACCGGGCCGTACAGCTCCACCTCGCCGCTCGTGCTGGAGGCCTGAACCTGGCCCATGCGGCCGCTGAGCAGGATGTCGCCGCTGACCGTCTCTGCCTGGAGCTGGCCGGCGGCCCCCTCCCACTCTATGTCGCCGCTGACGCTCTTGCATACCATCCGGTCTACCCGGGATAGCCGGCCGCGCAGGTGCACATCGCCGCTGACCGTCTCCACCCGCAGCGTGTCCACGCAGCCCTCCCACTCCACGTCTCCGCTGGTGGAGCGAACCTCCAGCTGCTGGCATTGGGGCAGCCGGCCGCAGAGGTCTCCGCTGGCGGTCTGGACCGTCAGCTGGCCCAGGGGGACCTCACCGCTCACCTCCACGTCCCCTGCGGCGGTGGACACCCGGATGAAGTCCCACCAGCGCCGGGGCAGATCCAGAGTGACGTCGGCGGCATATAGTCCCCGGCGGAACAGGAAGAAGGAGCTGGCCGTCCGGCTGTCCTGCCGGATGGTGAGCACCCCGTCCTCGGTGCGGAAGGCCTCCAGCCGCCCCACATCGCCGCCAATTACCACGTCCCCGTCCTCCCCTTGGTTCAGGCGAATGGTGACGTCACCGGCCACCTGCACGTCCAGCCCCGTAAGCTTATTTGCCCAGACAGGCCCATCCAGCGGCACGGGGTCGGGCGCTTCCCCCTCCCAGCGGCCACCGGCCCAGGCCGAGACGGTGCTCTCCACCGCGTCCTTGGCCTTCCGGAAGGCTTGGCCTACCTTTTCCCTGGCCTCCCGGGCCAGCTCGTCGGTGGACACGCCCAGGCTGTCCTCTGCCCGGTCTTTGGCGTCTTTCAGCGCGCTCTTGGCCTTGCCCAGCGCACCCTTGACCATTTCCTCCACGTTTCTCAGCAGTTCCTCCATCTGCCCGCCGTCCCCCTGGCCGGGACGAGCCACCGGCTCGGGCAGGGACTCGTCGGGCTGAAGGCCGTTGAGATATTCCACCAGCTCGCCGGTGTCCCCCAGACAGTCCATCGCCTGGCGCCAGGCATCCTCCTGGCCCAGGCCGGCGCCCACCAGGTCCTGATAGCGCCGGTATAGGTTGTCAGACAGCTCCTCGATGAGCTCGTCCTTGGCGGTGGAGTGGGGTGCGCCGGCCAGCTGGCCGGCCACCGCGTCGACAAATCTCTGTTTCATCGGTTCCATGCTTGCTCATTCCTCCTCGATGGAAATCAGCGCGTCCAGCAGCGCCCGGGTGGCCGCCCACTCCCGGGTGTTCTCCTCCCAGCGGCGGCGGCCCTCCTGAGTGATGGAGTAGTAGCGCCGCCGGGCGCCGGGCCCGTCCTGCCCCCAGTAGGAGCGGATCAGCCCGTTTTGCTCCAGCCGCTTGAAGGCGGTGTACAGCGTGGCCTCCTTCAGGCCGTACTGCCCGTGGGTGCGCTGCTGAATCTTTTTGTTGATCTCATAACCATAGTTGTCTGCGCGCAGCAGCTGTGTTAAAATAATGGTGTCTGTATGCCCGCGCAAGGTGTCGCCGGAAATGGACATGGCGGCGCTGCCCCCCTTCTCGCCGTTTCAGGGGCCTGGCCCGGAACCCCCGGGCCTTGGCCCCGGCCGGGAGGCCGCCCGCCCAGGCCCCATCCGGGAGCCCGGACTGCGGGGATGCCAGGCATTGTACAGCCCTCCCAGTCACGGCGGATATACATCATCTGCCGAAGTACTTCTGGGGAGAGGGTAACATAGAATACCTCGCCTGTCAAGGTATTTCATCAAAAAATTTCCCCCAGGCCATCGGCCTGGCGGGGGTGAAAGGAAGCGTATAACATGAGTCAATGCAGCAACGAGTGCAGCTCCTGCGGCGCAAGCTGCGGGGAGCGGCGCGCGCCCCAGGACCTGCGCAAGCCGGCCAACGCGGCCTCCCACATCAAGAAGGTGGTGGCGGTGGCCAGCGGCAAGGGGGGCGTGGGCAAGTCCACCGTCACCTGTTCCCTGGCCGCAGCCATGGCCGCTCGAGGTAAGCGGGTGGGCGTGCTGGACGCGGACATCACCGGCCCCTCGGTGCCCCGGGCCTTTGGGGTGCACACCCGGGCCACCGGCGGGGAGGAGGGCCTGATCCCGGCGGTGAGTGGGGGCGGGGTGAAGCTGATGAGCCTGAACCTGCTCACCCAGCAGGAGACCGATCCGGTGGTGTGGCGGGGCCCGGTGGTGGCCAACGCGGTGCGGCAGTTCTGGACCGACGTGGTGTGGGGGGAACTGGACTACCTGTTCGTAGATATGCCCCCTGGGACGGGGGACGTACCCCTGACGGTGTTCCAGTCCCTGCCGGTGGACGGGGCCATCGTGGTCACCGCCCCTCAGACCCTGGTGGGTATGATCGTCACCAAGGCGGTGCGGATGGCCGAGATGATGAAGATCCCGGTGCTGGGGCTGGTGGAGAATTACAGCTACTTCCAATGCCCCGACTGCGGCGCCCGCCACCCCATCTTTGGACAGAGCACCATTGACGCGCTGGGCGCCCAGCTGTCCCTGCCGGTGCTGGCCAAGCTGCCGCTGGATCCGGCCCTGTCCCAGGCCATGGATGAGGGGCGGCTGGAGCAGTACGCCCCCAATCCGATGGCAGAGGTGGCCGCCCTGCTGGACGCGCCGGAGGGGGCCTGACGGGCCCGGTCTGCCGTCCGGCTTGTGAAGGGTCGGAAAATCTGGTAAACTGGGGTGGGCGGCGCACAGATTTTTCCATGGCAGCCTGTGCGCCGCCGCGCATACAATAAGAGAGATAGGATAGGGGGCAGATGGAATGGATCGGGAGACACTGGCGGCCAGCGTGGCCGGGATGGCCGCACGGCTGCGCATACAGCTTTCCAACCTGACCGCAGCCAGCCAGATGCTGGAGCGGACGGCCACCGGGGAAAAGGCCGGGGCCTATCTGGCGGTGCTCAACCAGAGCATCTGCCGGATGCTGCGGTCGGTGGGGCAGATGGAGCTGCTCGACCGCCTGACCGACGAGGATGAGATCCGCGCCTTTCCCGCGCCGGTGGACCTGGGGCCGTGGAGCGCCCAGCTGGCCGCCCGGGCCCGAGGGGTGTTGGGCGGGGCGGGAGTGAGCCTGAGCTACCAGGGGCCGGAGCGGCTGCTGGCTCATGTGGACCAGGACCTGGCCGAGCAGATGGTGCTCTCCCTGGTGGCCTGTGCCGCCCGGCCGGGGGGAGAGGTGAGCATCACCCTGACCCAGCAGGAGGACAGCGCCTGCTTCACCGTGCGCGGACCGGGGCCGGCCCGCCCGGGGGAGGAGTTGATCCAGCGACTGTCTGCCCCCGGCCAGGAGGAACTGGCCGAGGGCTGGGAGCTGCCCCTGGCCCGGCAGATTGCCGAGCTGCACGCGGGCAGCCTGGTGGAGCAGCGGGCGCCCGGGGAGCGGCTGTCCCTGGTGGCCTTGCTGCCGCTGGGACTGGGCCGTCCCACCGGTCGGCTGGAGAGCCCCGCCCCGGCCTATGACCCGGGCGGGTTTGACGAGGCCCTGGTGGCGTTTAGCGAGCTGCTGCCGCCAGAGTCCTTCCGCCCCGAGGAGCTGGGCTGAACCCGGCCGCCGAAATGCGCCCCCGGCAAATGGACCTGCCGGGGGCGCAAGCGTTTCCTGCCCGCCCCGCCGCCAACGGGGTGGATTTTTGTACCCGCCTCCCCTACCCTGCAACCATTTGCCCCCTTGGGGCGTATATAGGATGGCTGGAGGCATCCCTCATGGGGATTCAAGATGGTATTTGTCACTTGATTGTCATCTGATTGTCACCATCTTATCATTGAAATCCCATGGGGACTGTGATAAGATAAATCCGTTGACATAAAGCGCCGCCTGCCCTGGCAGGCGGCCGAGTATTTTGCCATAGGGAAAGACGGAGGGATCCCAATGCGCCAACCCAGATATCTGCAGTCGGGCGGACCGGCTGACCGCCGCACCCGCCGCCGGGGGGAGGGCGGTAAGCCGTTGCTCTCCCTGCTGTTCTTCCCGGTGACGGTGCTCTACCACGAGTTGCTGCTGCGCCTGTTTGACCGGGACGTTCCCTTCTTTACCCAGGCGCTGGTGCGCATCTTCCTGTTTTCTGTGGCCGCCGGCCTGGCCATCTTCCTGGTGCTGGACCTGCTGCCCTGGCGCCGGGCGGCCCGGGTAGCGGGGGGTGTTTTGGTGGCCCTGGGCGGGGTGATCCTGTGCGTGGAGCGGGGCTGCCGGAGCATGTTCGGGGTCTACTATGGGCTGACCTTCATGGGCGGGATGGCCGGAGACGTGATGGGCAACTTCGCCTCCACCATCTGGGATGTAGTGCTGGACATTCTGCCCTTCCTCCTGTTGGCCTTCCTGCCCCTGGCCGCCTACTGCCTGCTGGGCAGGGCCATCGTGCCCCAGGGAGGGCAGATCGCCCTGGTCCGGGGCCTGCTGGCGGGGGGGATGGCGGTGTGCCAGCTGGCCGCCTTCCTCATCTCCTCCCTGGGGGGCGCGGGCAGCTACTACACCTATGACTTTACCGCCAACACCGCCATCCCCCAGTTCGGGCTGGTGAGCGCTCTTCGGCTGGAGCTGGAGTACGCTCTGTTTGGCCAGCCCGAGGCCCCCCTGCCTGAGCTTCACCCGGATCTGCTGCCAGGCAGCTCGGCCTCGCCCCAGCCAGATCCCTCCGGCGCTGCCAGCCAGCCGCCGTCCAGCACGCCGACGGTTTATGGGGACAACGCGCTGGACATCGATTTTGCCGCCCTGGCCGCCTCCGCCAGCGACAGCAATCTAAAGGCCCTGCACCAGTACCTGGGTGGGCTGACCCCCTCCCGGCAAAACCAGTACACCGGGATGTTCCAGGGCAAGAACCTGATCCTGATCACCGCCGAGGCCTTCTCTCCCTACCTGATCAGCCAGGAACTCACCCCCACCCTGTACCGGCTCTCCCATGAGGGCTTCGTGTTCCAGAACTACTACCAGCCCAACTGGACCCAGTCCACCTCTGGCGGGGAGTTCGCGGTGATGACGGGCCTCATCCCCAACTGGTTTGGCAGTCAGACCGCCTTTGGGGCCAGCAAGGACAAGGATATGCCCATCTCCCTGGCCCGGCAGTTTGCCAAGTTGGGGTACAATGTCCCGGCCTGGCACAACCACACCTATGATTACTACGGCCGGGACCAGACCCACACCAACCTGGGCTATGACTACCATGGCATCGGCAACGGCCTGGTGCTGTCCACCGACGATCCAACCCTCTGGCCCAAGTCCGACCTGGAGATGATCCAGGCCACGGCGGACAGCTATATCCAGGACTATGTGGAGAACGGTACCCCCTTCCACGCCTACTATATGACGGTGAGCGGCCACTGCAACTACTATTGGTCGGACAACGCCATGGCCCGCAAGCACCAGGCGGAGGCACAGGCCGCCTATCCCAACGCCTCCGAGCAGGTGCAGGCCTACATCGCCTGCAACCTGGAGCTGGAGGCGGCCATGGCAGACCTGGTGGGCCGTCTGGAGCGGGCGGGCATTGCCGACGACACCCTCATCGTGCTCACCTCGGACCACTATCCCTATCAGATGGCTGCCGGGGAGGTGGACTACTACAACGAGCTGCGGGGGATGAGCGACACCGAGCGGGACACCTCCCGATACCGCAACACCCTCATCATGTGGTCGGCCGCCATCGAGGAGCCCGTGGAGGTGGACACCCCCTGCTCGTCCATCGACATCGTGCCCACCCTCTGCAACCTGTTCGGACTGGACTATGACTCCCGCCTGTACTCCGGCCGGGACGTCTTTGCCACCAACTATGAGGTGGACCAGGTCTCCACCTGTATGCCCCTGGTGGTGTTTGCCAACACCGGCTTTGGAAACAGCTGGATCACCGCGGCGGGCACCTATGAGGCAGCCACCGGTATCTTTACCCCCAACCCGGGCGTGACGGTGGACGAGGGCTATGTGAGGGCTGTGACCCAGCTGGTCCAGGCCAAGTATACCTATGCCAAGCAGATCATCCAGCAGGACTACTACCGGGTGCTGGCCGACTACGGGGTGACGTGGTAGCCGGCAAGAGAAAAACAGCCTGCCCGACCATGCAGCCGTGAACCGCGCCAGTAAAAACGGACAATAGACAAAAAGCTCCCTAATATAGGGAAATAGTTACATCAGGGGGTATTGCTATGCCGGGGAAAAGAATGATTTACTATAATGAGGAAGTGAAAGAACAAGGCCGCAGAGAAATCCAGGGAGGGAAAAGTCAGAGAGAAATCATCCGTGAATACGGAATCAGCCGCTATACAATTCAGAGCTGGTGCGGGCTTCGGCCGGAGACAAAGCTTCGACAAATAGCTCCTGTATCAAAAGGCAGACCTCAGGAGGTGAAAACAATTGAGGACTATGCAAAGGAAAATGAGCGGCTGAAAATAGAGAGTGAATTACTGTGGGATTTTCTGCAATCCGTGGAAAGGAAGTGAGAGCCACGGTAAAATATGCAGTGATATACTGTTACTGGAAAGAATATCCCATAGCCGTGATGTGCAGTTTTTTACGGTGTCCAGGAGTGGTTATTACGGCTTTGTAAGCCGTTTGAGCCAGCCGGAGAAAGATGCGGAGTTTGCTAAGAAGATATGCCGGCAGTGAGACAAATGCTTTCAAACCTACGGCCGCCGTAGAAAGTGGCAGCAGATGAGCCAGCAGCTGCACAAGTACGAGAACCTGCCAAACCGCCAGTTTCATGCTGAAAAGTCGAACTCCAAGTGGGTGACCGACATTTGCTATATTCAGACAAAACAGGGGGTACTATATCTTTATGATCCGGGATCTGTACAACAACAGCATTGTGGCCTACAAGACTGGGACACAGCAAACGGTGAATTTAGTGCTGGATACCATCCGGCTGGCCATGAAGCAGGAGAAAAAAGCAGTCACTGCATAGTTTCAGCTCCGCAGCGATCAAGGGTTTCAGTATACCTCACAAGCGTACTTTTAATCTGACTCGAGAATACGGCATTACGCCTTCCGTGTCAAGGCGCGGAAACCCGTATGACAATGCGATGGAGGGAAAATTTTTCCATCCTCAAAACAGAATGCATCTATACAGCACAAACCGGCTACTTTCGCCGAGGCCAATGGGATGATTGACCGGCACATCCACTTTTACAACTACGAGCGCATCCAGTACAAAACAGGAGTAGCGCTGCTGATACTGCGCCACTGCTACTAAAACTCAATATTCCTGCACAGGGGCTTTTTTGTGCTGCCCGCACAATCTGGGGCGGTTCACGTCATAGGGCGCGGGGGTACTTTTTTGCTGTGGAGGGGGTATTTTGTACCCGGATTCAGTACAATAAGATCATCTGAA
>CALXDM010000005.1 GCA_944387065.1 uncultured Oscillospiraceae bacterium | reverse complement strand
CCACAGGCGATCAACAGGGATCTGGGCCGATTCTGGATCACGGTCTCCTCCCGCCGGCCGCCGAACTCCCCGTCCACTTTATTAAGGGTCCAAATCCCTCCCGCTGCGCCAACCTCCGCAATCCATTGCATTGCTGGATTGCGGGGGTTCCTTTAAGTCCAGTTACTCTCCCTTTGATGCCCTAATGACATCAAAACTGGTGCAGTACGTCAAAAAGGCAGTGCAGGAAATGTCCGGGTGAATGCAGTTGCGTGGAGTGGCGAAGCTGGATGAAACAGTCGTGGGCAGAAATCAGAGCGATATTTGGGGTGATAGATCATGTCGAGGGAGACGGAAATCGCAGAGACGATCTGAAAGATGATGGACAGCAAAAAGAAGTGTAAGCAATGCGGTGGCCCGATGGACAGGGATGGAAAGCGGGTCATGCTGTGTATAGCTGCGTCAAGAAAAATAAACGGGAATACGAAAGAAAACGATACCGGAGTCCAGATCGGGCTATCATTACGCTTGAGGGGAAGCCGAAACCGTTCATAAGCCTGTCCGAGTACAACCGGATGCAGCGGGAACAAGGGCTTACCTACGACGGGAAGCCGATTTTGAATACCTGCCCACTGGAAGCAAAATTTATGGAGGGGATTTGGTCTAAATGGGAAAAGAGAGGGGGAGAAGATGAGCTATAAGATTGGGTTCCGGCTGGCGGTTGTGGCATGGGCGGTGTCCGTGATCGCCGTGCTGACATGGGCGGCATCCATGAAGCGCCCGATAGAGGAAATTACTTATACAACCGAAGTCGTGGAGGTTGTAGAAACGACAGCGGTATATGAGCCATGGACGGTAGACCAGGAGGATGCCGAGATGCTGGCCCGGCTGGCGTGGTGCGAAGGACGAGGCTGCACGACAACCAACCAGGCAGCGGTGATGTGGTGCGTGCTTAATCGTGTGGATGATCCAAGATTCCCGGATAGCATCAAGGACGTGATTCTGGTCCCTGGACAGTTTTACTACTTAGGCTTGCCATGGACTGCATGGGAGACGGTTGCGAGTTTTTACATGAAGAAGTCTGAAAAACAGTGCCTGACGGGCGGCATCACGTTTGGATCGGCCAAAGCGAAGAACTTTTTAAAGCCGTACTCCCACGAAGCGGCCCAGAAGTCCGACGATACCCCAACCATTTAGGGAGGTTCCAATGAAAGAGATAGGAGGTTCTCATGGAAAATGATGTGTAAATTCTGTCCACCAAGGTTGCCCGCCTGGGGGATGATCTGAGGGAGGAAAAGGGAAGCGGAGCATGGCGGACAATGAGCTGGACGGACGGCTGTGCAAGCTGGAGAACGGTATGGCTGTAAGTGACACGAAGCTCAATACCATCTTGGACAAGCTCCAAGATATGTCCGATAAAGTGGATGGGTTGCTCTCCAAGCCCGGGAAGCAGTGGGAGATGGTGGTGGAGTCGATCTTGTCTGCTGCGGCGGGCGCGGTGATTACCTTCCTCGCGATTCAGCTTGGGATGAGATAATGACGAAGGTGGAACTGTAACGGAAAGGAGGCCCCGCCCGAAATTTTTGGGTGTGGCTTCATCGCTAACTATAAGGCTAACTATAAGGCTAACTATAAGGCGTATTTTCTAATATTATCACTTTTTAATTCGTTCTTTTTTGACGAAAAACAAAAAACCACAAACCCGTTAGCTTTCAACGGATTCGTGGTTTTTTGGCGCGGAAGGAGGGATTTGAACCCTCGCGCGGCTTTCACCGCCTACTCCCTTAGCAGGGGAGCCCCTTCGGCCTCTTGGGTACTTCCGCAGGCAGAATGGGAACGCTGACAGGCAGCCGATTTGGCTTTGGCGGAGAGAGTGGGATTCGAACCCACGGCCCTTGCGGGTCACCGGTTTTCAAGACCGGCTCCTTAAACCACTCGGACATCTCTCCAGACAGGAATGGCTTAAATGCGAGCATTATCTTACCATAGACAATGGGGTTTGTCAACGAAAAATTCTCCCACGCCACCCCTTGACAACGCCGCTGCCCTCCATTAGAATAGAGCCAACCAAAGGCGTGGATGGGAAGAAGGCGCGGAACCCCCCGATGCAGAGAGCCGGTGGCAGGTGCGAACCGGCGCGGGGGCCCGCGCGGATACTGGGCCCGGAGCCGCCGTCCCGAACCGTGACGCGCAGTAGGGGCGGACGGGTGATCCCGTTACAGATCAAGGCCTTGTTGGAGGCCGTTGAGCGCCCCTGGGCAACCCGGGGTGGAATAAGGGTGGTACCGCGTGATCCCACGCCCCTGACGATTTGCAGTCGGGGGCGTGTTCGCTTGTCCCCCGCATGAGCCAAAGGAGGACTCGCCATGAACCTGAAACCAGGATTTCAGAAGTATATCCCCTTCCAGCCTCAGCCCATCCAGGGCCGGACCTGGCCGGATCAGACCATCCAAAAGGCGCCTATCTGGTGCTCGGTGGACCTGCGGGACGGCAATCAGGCCCTGGTTGACCCGATGAACCTCCAGGAGAAGCTGGAGTATTTCCACACCCTGGTGGACATCGGGGTCAAGGAGATCGAGATCGGGTTCCCATCTGCCTCGGAGACGGAGTATGAGATCTGCCGGGCACTCATCGAGGGAGGACATATCCCAGATGACGTGACCATCCAGGTGCTGGTCCAGGCCCGGGAGCACCTGATCCGCCGCACTTTTGAGGCCATCGACGGGGCCAAGAACGTGATCCTGCACTTCTACAACTCCACCTCCACCCTCCAGCGCAAGGTGGTCTTCCATGCCGACTGCGCGGCCATCACCAAGATAGCCACCGACGCGGCCGACCTGATCTATGAGATGGCCCAGCCGGTGATCGCCGGCGGGATGAACCTGCGCTATGAGTACTCCCCGGAGTCCTTTATGGGCACCGAGATGGACTATGCCGCCCAGATCTGCGCGGCTGTGCTGGACCACCTGCACGCCACCCCTGAGCACCCCGTCATCCTCAACCTGCCCACCACGGTGGAGAACTGTATGCCCAACCAGTTTGCCGATATGCTGGAGTACTTCCTGCGCAAGCTGCCTGGAAGGGAGCGGGCCATCATCTCCCTACACCCCCACAATGACCGGGGCACCGGCGTAGCCACCGCTGAGCTGGGACTGCTGGCGGGGGCGGAGCGGGTGGAGGCCACCCTGTTTGGCAACGGGGAACGTACGGGCAACGTGGACCTGGTCACCCTGGCTATGAACCTGTGGAGTCAGGGGGTGGACCCCCAGCTGGACCTGCATGACATCAACCGGATCCGGGAGATGTATGAGCGGTGCACCAAGATGGAGGTGGGCAAGCGCCAGCCCTACGCGGGCGAGCTGGTGTTCACCGCCTTTTCCGGCAGCCACCAGGACGCCATCAACAAAGGCTTCCAGTACATGGAGCGCAGCGGCACGGATCTGTGGGAGGTGCCCTATCTGCCCATCGATCCGGCGGATGTGGGCCGGCAGTATGAGCCCATCATCCGCATCAACTCCCAGTCGGGCAAGGGCGGGGCGGCCTTTGTCATGCAGCACACCTTCGGCTACGACCTACCCAAGGCCATGCACGGGGAGTTTGGGGCCATCGTCCAGCGGGAGAGCGACCGGGTGGGCCGGGAGCTTCAACCCCAGCAGATCTTCGACCTGTTTGACCGGGAGTACCTCTCTGCCCCCAAGACCTACCAGCTGGTGCGCCACATCTTCCAGGAGGACGCCCGCCACGGGGACGCCAGCTGGGTGAAGTTCCAGGGAGAGATCGGCTACCAGGGCAAGACCATGGCGGCCAGCGGGGAGGGCAACGGCCCCATCGACGCCTTCTTCAACGCCCTGCACGGCCTGCCCCAGGGGGCCATCGACGGCTATCAGTTCGTGGATTACCAGGAGCACGCCGTCTCTACCGGTTCGGACACCCAGGCGGTGTGCTACATCCACTTGAAAAACCCCCGGGGAGAGGACGTGTTCGGCGTGGGCAAGAGCCACAATATCAACCGGGCTTCCCTGCGGGCCATCCTGAACGCGATCAACCGCTCTTTGCTGAGGTGACCCTTGCCAGGGACGGGCAGACGTGGTAGGATGAGACAAACCGTCAGAAAGTAGGGATCGCCATGAAGACAGCCGCGTTTATCGGAACCGGGAATATGGGAGGGGCCTTGGCCCGGGCAGCCTGCCGGGCCATCGGCCCGGATGAGGTGGTGCTGACAAACCGCACCGCCGGAAAGGCCCAGGCCCTGGCTCAGGAGCTGGGCTGTGCCGCCGCGCCGGACAATGACCGGGCGGTGGAGCAGGCCCAATACATCTTCCTGTGCGTCAAGCCCCAGATGATGCAGGGGGTGCTGGAGCAGCTGGCCCCCACCCTCCGGCGCTGCCATGAGGCGGGGCAGGAGAAGGTGCTGGTGTCGGTGGCGGCGGGCCTGCGCCTGGCCGACCTTTCCCGCTTTGCCCAGGGGGCGGGGTACAGCCCCCTCGTCCTGCGCCTGATGCCCAACACCTGCGTGGGGGTGGGCCAGGGAGTGACCGCCCTGTGCGCTCCGGAGGGGGCCGGGGAGGAGGCGCTGGCCCAGGTGGAGCGGATCCTGAGCCAGTCGGGCCTGGTCACCCGCATCCCAGAGGGACAGATGGACGCCTTTTCTGCCCTGGCCGGCTGCGGGCCCGCCTTTGCTTGCCTGTTTCTGGAGGGGCTGGCTGACGGGGGGGTGCTGGCGGGGCTGCCCCGGGCGCTGGCCATGGAGTATGCCTTCCGGATGGTGCTGGGCACCTGCGCCATGGCTCTGGAGCGGGGCAAGCACCCCGGCGTGCTCAAGGACGAGGTGTGCTCTCCCGGCGGCTCCACCATTGCGGGGGTGGCCGCGCTGGAGCGGGCAGGCTTCCGGGCCGCGGCCATGGACGCGGTGCTGGCCGCCTGGCGGCGCAGCGGGGAGCTGGGGGGCTGAGCCCAGGGCCAGGAAGCACGGATAAGATGAAAAAGATAGGCCGTCCACACAAGGGGTGGGCGGCCTATGTTGTTTGTTGAGAGAAGATACCGCCGCCTGCCATCAGGCGGCGGTATCCCGCGTCCAAATGCCTATGGCTGGGGCGGATCATCCTGGGGGGCGGCGGGCCGGGCGGGCAGGACGGCATTGACCAGGAAGGCCATGGAGACGCCCACGATGGTTTCCAGCACCCGGGCCAGGGCATAATAGTGGCGTTCCCCTCCGCTCAAGCCGCTGGACAGGATGATGACGCAGGGCAGCACGCAGGCCATGGTGCACGCCGCGGGCTGGCGCAGCAGGGTGCAGATCCAGATGCCCACCACGCAGGACAGCCCCAGCAGCACCGCCTGGAAGGCCCAGAAGGAGAACACGCTCTCCGGGATCAGGATCATCAGCGCGCCGATGAGCGCCCCCACCAGCACCCCCAGGAAGCGGGCCAGCCCCACCTGGAGGGTCTGCTCCAGCGAGCTTTGCATACACACCACGCAGGGGATACAGGCGTACAGGGGACCCAGGTAGCCCAGTACCCCCGGATAGCTCTCGTTGTATAGCAGCCCGAAGGGGACGAAGATCAGATAGGACAAGGTGACCGCCACGGCGGTCTTGATGGTGCGCATCCCGATGTGGGGGATGGTGGGAAGATGGGGCTTTCTCATTGGTATCTCTCTCCTCTGGCCGGCCTGGGCGGACTCAGTAGGCGGCCACGATGCCGCCGCGGTTGGCGTAAAAGGTGCTGATGCCCCGGGTCTCGGTGATCAGGATGCGGGAGAAGGCACAGCGCCGCTGGGCCAGATCTCGCAGATAGTCCGCCCGCTGGGGGCACAGGCAGTGGGAGATGCACAGCGTCCTGCCCCGGTGGAGCCGGTCCTGGGCCATCAAATCGGTCAGCTTGCTCAGGGCCTGCTTGATGGACAGGGCCTGGGTGTGCTTGCAGATGGCCCCTTCGGGGGTAGAGCCCATGACCAGCTTTACCCGCAGCGCGCCGGTGATCAGCGCCTGGGCCCGGTTCAGCCGGCCCGCCTTGCGCAGGGTGTCCAGGTCCTCCAACACGAATAGCGTGTTCAGCTCGGCGATATACCGGTGGGTCTGGGCCACCACCTGGGCAAAGGGCAGGCCCTGCCCAGCCAGGTCGGCCACTTGGGCGGCCACCAGCGCCTGCCCGGCCGAGGCGGAGCAGGAGTTGAAGACGTGGATGCGCCGCTCGGGATGCTGTTCCTGAAAGAGCTGGGCGGCCTGCCAGGCGCTGTTGTGGGAGCCGGAGAGCAGGGCGGAGAGGGTGACCACGTAGACGTCTCCCTGGGCGGACTCATAGGCGGCCATATAGTCCCCCGGGGAGGGGCAGGCGGTGTGGGCGGCCTGCTTGCACCGGGCCATGGCGTCGGCCAGCAGCGCGGTGTCCAGCGACGCGTCATCCCGGTACTGAGTGGACCCCACCTGGATGGTCAGCGGAACAATGGCATACACTCCGCAGGAGCGCTGCTGGGGGGTGAGGTCGCAGCAGCTGTCCACAACGATCTGAAAACTCATAATCAAAAACCTCTAATGTTGTTTTAAAAATGATTTTATGCAAAAATTATAGCATAAAAACGGCTTCAAGTCAAGGAAATTCAAGGGAAAGAAAGATGTGTCAAAAAAAAGACAAATTAGGGCTTGACGAATCCCGAAAATCATAGTAGTATAGTCGGGAAAATAGGAAAGGTGGAATGTGCAATGAGTTACCGCCCGAACACGCAGGCTGTTTGCCGTGTGGGCTGCTATGACGATGAGCTGGACCTGTTTGAGTGCCAGTATGTGGTCCCCGAGGGGATCTCCTATAACTCCTATGTGATCCTGGATGAGCAGATCGCCGTGATGGACACCGTCGACCCCCGCAAGGGTGAGGAGTGGCTGGATAATCTGGAGCAGGCCCTGGACGGGCGGCAGCCGGACTACCTCATCATCCATCACATGGAGCCCGACCACGCGGGCAACATCGCCCGGCTGGCCGACCTCTACCCGGAGATGAAGATGGTAGGCAATTTCAGGACGTTCTGCATGCTAGCTCAGTTTACCGGCCAGAGCTACGAGGGGCGCACCATCACCGTGGGGGAGGGGGACACCCTGGAGCTGGGCCGGCATACCCTGCGCTTTATCATGGCGCCCATGGTGCACTGGCCCGAGGTGATGGTGAGCTATGAGCAGACGGAGAAGGTGCTGTTCTCCGCCGACGCCTTCGGCCGCTTTGGCAACCCGGACGAGAGCCTGCCCTGGGAGGACGAGGGCCGTCGGTATTACTGCAACATCGTGGGCAAGTACGGTGTGCAGGTGCAGGCCATGCTGAAGAAGGTGACCCAGCTGGACGTGCAGGCCATCTGCCCGCTGCACGGCCCTGTGCTGACGGGGGAGCGCATTTCCCGGGCGCTGGAGCTGTACGATCTGTGGAGCCGCTATCAGCCGGAAGAGCGGGGGGTGCTGGTGGCCTTCGCCTCTATCCACGGCCATACCGCCCAAGCCGCCCGGGAGCTGGTGGAGATGCTGACCCAGGCGGGGGTAAAGGCGCAGCTGTTTGACCTGGCCCGGGAGGACTGGGCCCAGGCGGTGGCCCAGGCCTTTCGGTACAGTGGGGTGGTGCTGGCCGCCTCCAGCTATGACGGCGGGGTGTTCACCCCCATGGCTCAGTTCCTGTACCGGATGAAGATCCGCAACCTGCAAAACCGGGTGGTGGGCCTGGTGGAGAACGGCTCCTGGGGCCCCACCGCGCTGCTGGCGATGCAGGCGGCCGTGGGGGAGATGAAGAACATGAAGGTGCTGGAGCAGACGGTGACCATCCGCTCGGCGCTGAATGAGGAGAGCCGCGCTCAGATGGAGCGCCTGGCGGCGGCCATGGCCGCCGCCGTGTGAGGGGGGAGGGACCCCGCCGGCCGTGGCCGGAGACAGCAGACCTTAGATGTGGGAGGGACGCCAGACGTCTCTCCCTGTTTTTTTTGCCTTCGCCAGGGCGGGGGCTGGGGCGGCGCCCGTGGGGGCCGCCTCAATTTTTTTGGACGAGCTGGAATATCCCGGGACATGCTCTCATAGGATGGGGACAGCTTGACACACCGGGGCGGCAGGACAGGCTGGCTGCCGTCCCACCCGATTTTACATAGGCCGAAGGGCCGGAGGAAACTGCCATGGAAGCTGGAATGAGGCAAGAGGCCCTGGGGCGCGGGGCGGCCGCGGCCCGGGCGCGGGGACGGATCGAGGCCGTCCGGCAGGCGGCCGCCGTGTTGCCGGACAGGCTGGCCCGGGCGGTCCTCGCCCTGGAGGGGGACGAGCTGGAGCGGGCGGAGGAGGTGCGCCTGCGCCTGGGCCGTCCCGTGACGGTGAACCTGGGCGGGGAAGAGTGGGCGGCCGGCGGCGGGCCGGTGACGGAGGAGGATCTGCGCCAGGTGCTGGAAAACGCCAGTCAGGCCTCCGCCCACACAGTGCTGGATCAGGTGCGAAACGGCTATGTCACCCTGCGGGGTGGGCACCGCCTGGGCCTGTGTGGGACGGTGGCCCGCCACAGGGGGGAGATCACCACCCTGCGCTACCTCACCTCCCTGGCCCTGCGGGTGGCCTGCCCAGTGGAGGGACAGGCTGGGGACCTGCTGGATCGGATGCGGGGGGGAGAGGGGGTGCGCAGTACGCTGATCCTGGCCCCGCCGGGGGCGGGCAAGACCACCTTGCTCCGGGAGCTGGTGCGCTGCCTGTCCGATGGGGTGGGCGGCCCTCCGCTGCGGGTGGGGCTGGCCGACGAGCGGGGGGAGGTGGCGGCCCTCTGGCAGGGCCGACCCCAGTTTGATGTGGGCCGTCACACCGATGTGCTGGACGGTTGCGGCAAGGCCGAGGGGCTGACCATCCTGCTGCGGGGGATGAACCCCCAGGTGCTGGCCGCCGACGAGATCACCCATCCGGCAGACGTGCGGGCCATGGAGGAGGCTGCGGGCTGCGGGGTTGCTCTGCTGGCCACCGCCCATGCCGCCGGCGTGGACGACTTGCGGCGCAGGCCGGTGTACCGCGCCCTGCTGGACAGCGGGGTGTTCCGGCAGGCGGCGGTGCTGGAGCGCCGGGGGACGGTCCGGCAGGCCCGGGTGGAGGTGCTGTCATGATCCGGATGGTGGGGGCGGTGCTGCTGGCCGCCGGCTCCTGCGCCCTGGGGCTGTCGGCGGTGGGCCATCTGGAGGGCCGGGTGCGGGACCTGCGGGACCTGGTGGCCGGGCTGGAGGTGATGGAGCGGGAGCTGGCCTGGCGCCTGCCCCCCTTGCCGGAGCTGCTGGAGCGGGCGGCCCAGGCCACCGGCGGCCACGCCGCCCAGTTCTTCCGGCTGTGCGCCCAGGGGGCGGGTCACCTGAATGGACGGGCCTTCCGCCAGGTCTGGACCCAGGGGGAGGAGGCCAGCGGCCTGCGCCTGGAGGGGACGGACCGGCTGCTGCTGGAGCAGCTGGGGGCGGTGCTGGGCCGCTACGACGGGGACAGCCAGCGCCAGGCCCTGGCCGGTGCGGTGGAGCGGCTGGAGCAGCAGCGGCTCCAGGCCCAGGCCCAGCGGCAGCGGCTGGGCCGGGTGTACGGGACGCTGGGGATAGCCGCCGGCGCCCTGCTGATCATACTGCTGGTATAGGTATAGGAGGGGCGTGTATGGACGTGGATCTGATCTTCAAAATTGCGGCGGTGGGCATCCTGGTCTCGGTACTCAACCAGGTGCTGACCCGCTCGGGGCGGGACGAGATGGCCACCATGACCACCCTGGTGGCCCTGGTGGTGGTGCTGATGATCGTGGTACAGGAGATCAGCAGCCTGTTTAACCTGGTGGAGAATCTCTTTGACCTATGAGCGGGGCGCTGAGCGTAGCCGCGGCAGCCATCCTGGCCGCGGTGTGCGCCCTGGTGGTGAGCAAGCAGGCCCCGGAGGTGGCCATCCTGCTGGCCATCTGCGCGGGGGCGCTGATCCTGCTGTACTGCTCCGGCGCGCTGGAGACGGTGAGCGCATTTTTAGACCGGCTGGCCGAGCTGGGCGGGCTGTCCCCCCAGGTGCTCTCCCCCATGCTCAAAGCGGTGGGCATCGGCCTGGTCACCCGGCTGGCTGCGGACTTCTGCCGAGACGCCAAGGAGAGCGCCCTGGCCGGGGTGGTGGAGCTGGCGGGGACCGTCCTGGCCCTGGCGGCGGTGCTGCCGCTGATGAGCGCGGTGCTGGATCTGCTGGCCCAACTGCTGTAAAACGGGGGGATACCAATGATGAGATGGAAGATGCTGGCGCTGATTCCTTTGATGCTTTGCGCTCTGGCCCTGCCCGCCCGGGCGGCCACGCAGCAGGAGGAGATCCTCTCCGCCCAGGAGCAGGCCCTGGACGTGGACGAGCTGGAGCGGGCCGCCGGCCAAACCGGGAGCGAGATTGACTATGGCACCGGCCTGGAGCAAGGGCTGGGGCAGATCTTGGACACCGGAAGCCAGGAGCTGGTGGGCATTGTGCGCCGGGCGGTGCGCTCGGGGGTGCTGATCCTGCTGGTGATGTTGCTGTGCGGGGTGGCGGATAACCTGTACGGGGGGCTGAGCCGGCAGAGCACGCCAGCGGTGGCGCTGGCGGGCACCCTGGCGGTGGCGGCGGTGGCGGTGACCGATGTCAACTCCCTGCTGGGCCTGGGGCGGGAGGCCATCGGCGGCATGACCACCTTTGCCAATGTGCTGCTGCCCGCCGTGGCGGCGGTGACGGCGGCCACCGGGGCGGTGACGGGGGCCACGGTGCGGCAGATGGCGGCGGTGCTCTTCAGCGATGCGTTGGTCAACCTGATCAACAGCCTGCTCATCCCCCTGCTGTATGCCTACCTGGCCGCCTGCGTGGCCAACGCCGCGCTGGGCAACGAGGGGCTCAAGCGGGTGGCGGGGCTGTTCAAATGGGCGGCGGGGGCGTTGCTGACCACGGTGATGCTGGCCTTTGTGGGCTACTTGACGGTGAGCGGCGTGGTGGCCGGCAGCGCCGACGCCATGACTGTCAAGGCCACCAAGTTCGCCATCTCCGGGGCCATCCCGGTGGTGGGGGGCATCCTGTCCGACGCGGCCGAGACCATCCTGGCCTCCGCCGGGGTGCTCAAGGGGACGGTGGGGGTGTTTGGGATGCTGACCATCCTGGCCATCTGTCTGCTGCCCCTGCTGCAGATGGCGGTGCACTACCTGCTCTACAAACTGACCGCCGCGCTCTCGGCCACGGTGGGGTCCGGGCCGCTGTGCGCTTTGGTGGATCAGATCGGCGGGGCCTTTGGGCTGATGCTGGGCATGATTGGGGCCTGCTGCCTGCTGCTGCTCATCGCGCTGGTGTCCTCCGTCTCGGTGGTGGCGGCATGATGGAGCTGATCCGCCAATGGCTTCTGGGCATGGCCTGTGCGGCCATGGCCGCCGCCCTGGCCCAGAGCCTGGCCCCGGAGGGAGGGCCCAAACGAATCTGCAGGCTGGCCGGCGCCCTGGTGTTGCTGCTGGCCACCGTCCAGCCTCTGCTGCGGCTGGACGAGGGGGCGCTGGCCCGGCTGGCCGGGGACTTCCCGGCCAGTGTGGGTGGCTATACCGACGCACTGGAGGAGGAAAACGATTTGCTGTATCAATCCATCATAGAGCGGCAGACTGCCGCATATATTTCGGACAAGGCGGCGCAGCTGGGGCTTTCCTGCCAGGTGGAGGTGAGGTACCAGTATGACCAGGACGCGACCCCCTATCCCTACGAGGCGAGCATCCGGGGGGAGTGGACGCAGGAGCAGCGGCAGCAGCTGGAGCGGATCCTGGAGCAGGACCTGGGCATCCCCATCCAGCGGCAGTTGTTTGAGGAGGGGACGCCATGAAGCTGGCATGGAAGCCGCCCAAGCAGGGGCAGGTGCTGGCCGTCCTCAAGCAGTACCGGTATGTGCTGCTGGTGGCAGCGGCGGGGATCCTGCTGCTGCTCTGGCCCACAGGCGGTCGGCAGCGGCAGCCCGTGGAAGAGCAGGGCCTGACCGGGGCGGAGGAGGACTTTTCCGTGGAGGCCTTGGAGCAGCGCCTGGCCCAGGCCCTGTCCCGCATCGAGGGGGCGGGAGAGGTGTCGGTGGTGCTCACGGTGGACAGCGGCATGGAGCGGGTGCTGGCCACCGACCAGACCCAGCAGCAGGGGGAGGGGGAGCTGTCCAGCCAGGAGCAGACGGTCATCCTCTCCACCGACGAAGGGGAGGAGGTGGTGCTGGTGGCCCAGCGGTATCCCACCTTCCAAGGCGCCCTGGTGGTGTGCCCTGGCGGGGACGATCCCCAGCTCCGGCTGACGCTGACCCAGGCGGTATCCGGCCTGACGGGGCTGGGCTCGGACCGGATCACAGTATGCGCGGGTTCGTAAAGCCTTGAAATCAAAGCGATAACGGAGGGAAAAGCGATGAGTGTATGGAAGCGCAACGCGGTGGTGGTGGCCATCGTCCTGTTTGTGGGCGCGGCGGTCTACCTCAACTGGTCGTACAACAACCAGGCCGAGCAGACCGGGGAGGAGCCGGGCAGGGTATTGGGGGAGGCCAGCCTGGTCAACGCCCAGGAGGAGGGGCAGGACGGCGGGGCCAGCGCCCAGCCCAACGCCAGCGCCAGCCCCGCGCCCAGCGGGACCGCCCAGATGGAGAGCGACCAGACCGGCTACTTTGCATCCGCCCGCCTCAACCGGCAGCAGGCTCGGGACAACGCCCTGGCGCTGTTGCAGCAGGCGGCGGCGGACGCTTCGGCGGACCAGGCCCTGATCGACGAGGCCAACGCCTCCATCCAGGCCATGGCCACCTACACCATGTCCGAGGCCCAGGCGGAAAACCTGATCACGGCCAAGGGCTATGGGGAGTGCGTGTGTTTCCTCAATGAGAACAGCGCCAGCGTAGTGGTGGCCACCACCCAGACCGGCCTGACCGAGAGCGACACGGCCCGGATCGTGGAGATCGTCATGGAAACCACCGGGCTGGAGGCCAACCAGATCAAGATCATTGAAGCGGATCCGTGAGGAAAAACGGGATTGTATTTTTCCGGGGGGGATGCTATAATAGCGGCACAAACGTACCGGAAGGAGCGTGAGGCCGGATGGCCGAGAGCAGGGAATATATCTCCCGGGAAGAGGAGCTGGGCAGTGTGAACATCTCCGAGGAGGTGCTGGCCGCCATCGCCGGCGCCGCCGCCCTGGAGACGGAGGGAGTCAGCGCGCTGGGCTCTGGCCTGGGCAGCGATGTGGCCGCCATGGTGCACCGGAAGGTGCTGTCCAAGGGGGTGCGGGTGTCGGTGGATGAGGACCGGGTGTCGGTGGACATCTCCCTCATGGTGCGCTACGGCCATGTGGTGCCCGATGTGGCCCGGGGTGTGCAGGACGCCATCGTCAGCGCGGTGGAGAACACATCCGGCCTGCAGGTGGACTGCGTCAACGTGACGGTGGCTGGGGTGAGCTTTCCAAAGTAGGCGCAAAGCGCCCATGGAGCCGGGTCTGAAGGGATCCGGCTCTGTTTTTGTGCCTGAATGGAAAAAGGGCTTCCCTTTTGGGGACGGCCCGTGTATAATCAGCGTATATGCAAAAAAACGGGCGGTGGCTCCGGGCCGCCCCGGGGAGAGGATGGATGCACCATGACCAGGACCAGCGCCAGGGAGATTGCCGTCCACCTGGTCTTCCAGCAGGCCATCTCCGGCGACGGGGCGCAGGCGCTGCTGGAGCGGGAGCTGACGCCGGAGGTATTCGCCGGCCGGCGGGGGGAGGAGCCGCTGTACGCCGACTTCCCGGATCAGGCCCAACGGGACTACATCTGCCAGTTGGTGCGGGGGGTGGAGCAGTACCGCCAGGAGCTGGACGGGCGTATCGAGCGCTATGCCCGGGGCTGGCGGGTGGCCAGGATCGACCGGGTGGCCGTGTCGGTGCTGCGGGTGGCCATCTACGAGATCCTCTATCTGCCCCAGGTGCCCGACAAGGTGGCCATCAACGAGGCGGTGGAGATCGCCAAGAAGTACCTGGACACGGACGTGGTGGGCTTTGTCAACGGGATCCTGGGTTCCCTGGTCCGGGAGGAGCGGCCCCAGGAGCAGGAGCCGGCTGGGAGGGGATGAGGAAGATGCCCGGGCTGTGCGTGGGGCTGGACACCAGCAACTATACCACCTCTGCCGCGGTGTTTGACGGGGCGCGGGGGGAGAACCGGGGGCGGCTGCTGGCCGTGGAGCCGGGGGAGCTGGGCCTGCGGCAGAGCGATGCGGTGTTCCAGCACGTCAGGCGGCTGCATGAGATGGTGGAGCGGTTGCGGGAGGATGGGCTGCTGGGCCGGATCCACGCGGTGGGCGCCTCCACCCGTCCAAGGTCTGCGGAGGGCTCCTATATGCCCTGCTTCCTGGTGGGGGAGGGCCATGGGCGCACCCTGGCCGCGGCGCTGGGGGTGCCCTTCTTTCCCTGCTCCCATCAGCAGGGGCACATCGCTGCGGCGGCCTGGTCGGCCGGGCGGGCCGACCTGTTGGACCGACCCCACCTGGCCTGGCACCTGTCGGGAGGCACGACTGAGCTGCTCTATGTCCAGCCTCAGGGCCATCTGGTGGAGGCCCAATGCGTGGGTGGCACCCAGGATTTGTCCGCCGGGCAGCTGGTGGACCGGATCGGGGTGGCCATGGGGCTGTCTTTTCCCGCCGGCCGGGGGCTGGACGAGCTGAGCGGCCAGTCCCAGCGGACAGACCGCTTCCCGGTGAAGGTGCGGGAGGGGTACTTCTCCCTGTCCGGCATGGAGAACAAGATCCGGGGGATGCTGGCCGGCGGCACGCCCCGGGCGGACGCGGCCCGCTTCACTCTGGAGACCCTGGCCGGGGCATTGATTCAGGCCACGAGATGGGCCCGGGAACGGTATGGGGACCTGCCCTTGCTGTGCTCAGGCGGGGTGGCGTCCAACACCCTGCTGCGCCGCCGCCTGGCGGAGCTGGGGGCGGTGTTCGCCCCGCCGGAATACTCTGTGGACAACGCCCTGGGAGTGGCCATTCTGGCCCACCGGGGGCTGGAACGGGAGGGATCGGAATGAACCTGGCCCAACTGCCCGTATATACAGTCTCCCAGATCAACGGGTATCTCAAGCAGCTGCTGGAGGCAGACCCTCTGCTCCAGTCCCTGCTCATCCGTGGGGAGATCTCCAATTACAAGCGCTACCCCTCCGGGCACCACTATTTCTCCCTGAAGGACGACAAGGGCAGTATGCGCTGCGTGCTGTTCCGGGGGGACGCGGCCCGGCTGCGCTTTCAGCCGGACAACGGAATGAGCGTGCTGGCCTTTGGCCGGGTGTCCGTCTTTCCCCGGGACGGGCAGTACCAGATGTACTGCACCGAACTGATCGAGGACGGGCGGGGAGCGCTGGACCTGGCCTTTGAGCGGCTGCGCCGGAAGCTGGAGGAGGAGGGGCTGTTCGACCCGGCGCGCAAGCGGCCCCTGCCCGCCTGGCCCAGGCGCATCGCCCTGGTCACCTCCCCCGCCGGGGCGGCGGTGCGGGACATGATCCGTATTTTGGGGGCCCGCTGGCCCATGACCGGGGTGCTGGTGGTCCCCGTCCGGGTGCAGGGGGAGGGGGCGGCCCAGGAGATCGCCGGGGCCATCGACCAGGTGAACCGGAGGGCCGACATCGACCTGATCATCACCGGCCGGGGGGGCGGATCCCGGGAGGACCTTTGGGCCTTCAATGAGGAGCCGGTGGCCCGGGCCATCGCCCGGTCTGCCATCCCGGTGATCTCCGCGGTGGGCCATGAGCCGGACGTGACCATCTCCGACTATGTGGCCGACCTGCGGGCGGCCACGCCGTCCAATGCCGCCGAGCTGGCCGTGCCCGACCAGGCCCAGGTGCGCCATCGGCTGGCCCAGCTGGGCCGACGGCTGGCCGCCGCCCAGCAGGCCCGGCTGCGGGCGGGGCGGCAGGACTTGCGCCGCCTGGCTGACAGCCGGGCGCTGCGCCAGCCCAAGGCGCCCATTCAGGACGGCAGGCTGCTGGCCGACCGGGCCCGGGAGCGGCTGAGCGCCGCGCTTCGGGCGGGTCTGAAGCAGGCCCGGGGGGAGCTGGCCCGGCTGAGCGCGGGGCTGGACGCCATGAGTCCGCTGGGGGTGCTGGGCCGGGGCTATGCCATCGCCATGGGGGCGCAGGGCGTGGTGACCCAGCTGGCCCAGGTGGAACCGGGGCAGGCGCTGGACGTGATGTTATCAGACGGGACCCTGCGCTGTGAGGTGCGGGGAAAGGAGGAAGGGCAATGGCAGAGAAAAAGCTGAGCTTTGAACAGTCCATGAGCCGGCTGGAAGAGATTGTGGGCAAGTTGGAGCAGGGGACGTGCGGGTTGGACGAGTCCCTCAAGCTCTTTGAGGAGGGGGCCAAGCTGGTGGGCAGCTGCAATCAGATGCTGGACCAGGCGGAGCAGAAGGTGGACCTGCTGCTCAACGCCGAGACCGGGCAGGAAGCTCCCTTCGGGCAAGAGGGATGAGCGGCACGGACTTTGAGCGAGCCTACCGGCAGGCGGCCCAGCTGGTGGAGCGGGAGCTGGAGGGCTGCTTTCTGGAGCAGGGGCCCCAGCGGGAGCTGTTGGAGGCCATGCGGTACAGCCTGCTGGCCGGGGGCAAGCGTTTGCGCCCGGTGCTCACCCTGAAGATCTGCCAGGCCCTGTGCGGCGACATGGAACCCGCGCTGGACTACGCCTGCGCCGTGGAGATGCTGCACACCTACTCCCTTATCCACGACGACCTGCCCTGCATGGACGACGACGCGCTGCGCCGGGGCAAGCCCACCTGCCACAAGGTCTATGGGGAGTGCAACGCGGTGATGGCCGGGGACGCGCTCCAGGCGGAGGCCTTCCGGCGTACGGCGGCCTCCCGCCGGTCGGCAGGGCCGGCGGCCAACGCCCGGGCCTGCGCCATTTTGGGCCAGGCCGCCGGCGCCCTGGCGGGTATCTGCGCCGGGCAGTACCTAGACATGGCCGGCCAGGGCCGGCAGCTGGACGAGGGGGAGCTGACCCAGATCCACCTGTGGAAGACGGCGGCGCTGCTCCAGGCGGCCTGCCTGATGGGGCTGGCCGCTTCTCCGGTAGAGGCAACCCCGGCCCAGCAGGACGCGGTGGCGGTCTATGCCCGGGAGCTGGGCCTGGCTTTCCAGATCCGGGACGATCTGCTGGACCGGCAGTCCACCACCCAGGCGCTGGGCAAACCGGTGGGATCGGATGTGGAGCAGGGCAAGCACACCTTTGCCGCCCTGTACGATCCGGAGCGGTGCCAGCAGCTGGTGGAGGCACACAGCCAGCAGGCCAAGCAGGCCGTGGCCAGCGCCTTTGGGGAGGCCGGGTTCCTGTGCTGGCTGGCCGACTGGCTGGCCGGGCGCGGCCGCTGAGGGGAAAGGGGGAACGGCCATGATTACACCCATCCTGATCCACGCGGTGGCCGCCTGGGCCATCGCCCAGGCCATCAAGATGATCATCGCCTCCGCCTCCGGCCGGAAGCTGGCCTGGCGGTACCTATCCACTGGAGGCGGGATGCCCAGCTCCCACTCGGCCATGGTATGCGCCTGCGCTGCTGGGGTGGGCTTTCACCAGGGGGTGGACGACCCGCTGTTTGCCATCGCCGCAGTGCTGGCCTTCATTGTGATGTATGACGCGTGCAATGTGCGCTGGCAGACGGGCAAGCAGGCCAAGGCCCTCAACTGCATGATGCGGGCCTGGAGGGGGGAGAAACCGGAGTTCCCGGACCGGGAGCTCAAGGAGATGCTGGGCCATACCCCCTTCCAGGTGGCCATGGGGGCGGTGCTGGGCATCGCGGTGGGGGCGGTGGGCAGTCTGCTGACCGCCTGAACCCCTGAACCCATAGCTGGGTAGGAAACATGGAACAGACAAGGAGGTGGACGGCACATGGAACTACCAGAGCGGCTGGGCCAGCTGACCGACCAGCAGGCCAGGCAGCTTTGCGCCCAGCTGCGGGAGCGGATCCTGGACAGCGTCTCCCGCACCGGCGGCCACCTGGCCTCCAACCTGGGGGTGGTGGAGCTGACAGTGGCCATCCACCGGGTGTTCGACCTGAACACCGACCGGCTGGTGTTTGATGTGGGCCACCAGTGCTATGCCCACAAGCTGCTCACTGGCCGGGCGGGAAGGATGGACACCCTGCGGCAGCTGGGGGGGCTGTCCGGCTTTCCCAAGCCCTGGGAGCACCGGTCGGACGCCTTCATCGCCGGCCACGCCTCCAACGGGGTGTCGGTGGCCCTGGGCATGGCCCGGGCCAGGACGCTGGCGAGGGAGGACTACCAGGTGTTGGCGCTGATGGGGGATGGGGCCATGACGGGGGGGCTGTCCTTCGAGGGGCTGTCCAATGCCGGTCACAGCGGGGAGCCCCTGATCGTCATCCTCAATGACAACGGGATGTCCATCACCCGAAACGTGGGCGGGGTGGCCAGCCATCTGGCCCGGCAGCGCCTCAAGCCCCAGTACCTGCGCATGAAGCAGATCTACCGCCGCCTGACCAACCACGGCCCGGTGGGCCGGGCGGTGTACCGTTTCACCCACCGGGCCAAGAAGCTGGTGAAGGACGCGCTGCTCACCGGCAGCGTGTTTGAGGATATGGGTTTTGTCTACCTGGGGCCGGTGGATGGCCACGACGTGGCCCGGCTGACCCAGCTGCTGCAGTATGCCCGGGAGCTGCGCTGCCCGGTGCTGCTCCATGCCAAGACGGTGAAGGGGAAGGGCTACCGCCCCGCCGAGGATGAGCCCGACCGCTTCCATGGGGTGGGCCCCTTCCGGCGGCAGGACGGGACGGATTTGGGCAAACGGAAGGGCCAGAGCTTCTCCGACGTGTTCGGCCAAACCCTGTGCCAGTTGGCCCAGGAGCGGGACCAGGTGTGCGCCATTACCGCGGCCATGCAGTCGGGGACGGGGCTGGACGGCTTTGCCCAGCAGTACCCCAGGCGGTTTTTCGACGTGGGCATCGCCGAGGAGCACGCCGCGTCCATGGCCGCGGGCATGGCCAAGCAGCGGGCCCTGCCAGTGTTTGCGGTGTATTCCACTTTTTTACAGCGCGCCTACGATATGCTCATCCACGACGTGGCCATCCAGGGATTGCACGTGGTCTTTGCCGTGGACCGGGCGGGGCTGGTGGGGGAGGACGGCGAGACCCATCATGGCGTGTTTGACGTGGCCTACCTCAGCTCCATCCCCGGCCTGCGGGTGCTGTGCCCGGCCAGCTTTGCCGAGCTGCGGGCCATGCTGCGCCACGCGCTGCTGGAGCTGACCGGCCCGGTGGCGGTGCGCTACCCCAAAGGGGGGGAGGGCGCCTTCCAGGGGCTGTGCGGCCTGGAGGGGGCCGGTGTGGTGCGCCCCGGCACGGACCTGACTCTGATCGCCTACGGGACTATGCTCAACGAGGCGCTGGGGGCGGCCGATCTGCTCCAGCAGCAGGGGGTATCTGCCCAGGTGCTCAAGCTCAACAGCATTGTCCCGCTGGACCTGGACGCCATTGTCCGCAGCTTGGCAGACACGGGTGGACGGATGCTGGTGGCGGAGGAGTGCGTGGACGCCGGGTGCGTGGGGCGCAGGATCCTGTCCGAGCTGGCCCTGCGGGGGGTGGCGTGCCGCCCTGCGCTGGCCAACCTGGGCGACCGGTTCGTGCAGCACGGCACGGTGGCCCAGCTGCGGACCCTGTGCGGCATTGACGCCCATGGACTGTGCCGGCGGGCGATGGAGGTGATGGGCGATGGCCAAGAAGCGGCTGGACATGCTGCTGGTGGAACGGGGGCTGGCGGACAGCCGGCAGCGGGCCCAGGCGGTCATCATGGCCGGGGCGGTCTTCTCCGGCAGCCGCCGGCTGGATAAGCCGGGCATGGCCCTGGACGAGGACGTCCCTCTGGAGGTGCGGGGAAAGCTGCGCTACGTCAGCCGGGGGGGCCTGAAGCTGGAGAAAGCCATGCAGTGCTTTCCCATCTGCCTGGACGGGAAGGTGGCCGCGGACATCGGAGCGTCCACCGGGGGCTTTACCGACTGTATGCTCCAGCATGGGGCAGCCCGGGTCTACGCCGTAGACGTGGGGTACGGCCAGCTGGCCTGGTCCCTGCGCAGCGATCCCCGGGTGGTCTGCCTGGAGCGCACCAACGCCCGTTACCTCACAAGGGAGCAGATCCCGGAGGAGCTGGACTTTGCCAGCGTGGACGTGTCCTTCATCTCCCTCAAGCTCATCCTGCCCGCCCTGCGTCCCCTTTTGGGGGAGGACGGCCAAGTGGCCGCCCTGATCAAACCCCAGTTTGAGGCGGGGCGGGAGAAGGTGGGCAAGAAGGGGGTGGTGCGGGACCCGGCGGTCCACCTGGAGGTGTTGGAGCGCTTTTTGGACCACGCCGCCCAGGCCGGCTTCACCGTCCGGGGCATGGACGTCTCCCCCATCCGGGGGCCGGAGGGGAACTTGGAGTACCTGGGGTATCTGGAGGCGCGGCCGGGCCCGGCCGCCCCTGGGGATCTGGCCGAGCTGGTCAGGCGTTCCCATGAGCAAGCGGAGGAGGTGGAGCTTTGAAAGTGGTGCTGTGCCCAAACCCCTATCGGGACAGGGGGCTGAAGGCGGCCCAGAGCGCCATCCGCATCTTGGAGGGATGCGGGGTGGAGACGGCGGTCTGCCTGCCCTTTGAGCCGGAGGCCAGCAGCCGCCTGGAGCTGCCCGCCCATGTGGCGCTGAAGGGGATGAAGCAGGAGCTCAAGCGGGCGGATGTGCTGGTGTGCTTTGGCGGGGACGGGACCATCCTCCACGCGGCCCGGGACGCCAACCCCTACAACGTCCCGGTGCTGGGCATCAACCTGGGCAGCGTGGGCTTTATGGCGGAGCTGGAGCATGGCGAGCTGTCTTTGTTGGCCCGGCTGGCAGGGGGAAAGTTCGATGTGGAGCGGCGGATGATGCTGGATGTGGCGGTGCGCCGGGAGGGGCGCAGGATCTTCCGGGAGACGGCGCTGAACGACGCGGTGGTCACCAAGGGCTCGGTGGCCCGGGTGCTGGACTTGGAGGTGACCGGGGACCGGGCCACCATCTCCGCTTTTTCCGGGGACGGGGTCATCGTGGCCACCCCAACCGGCTCCACCGCCTACTCGCTGGCGGCGGGGGGCCCCATTGTGGAGCCCACCGCGGCCAACGTGATCGTCACGCCGGTGTGCGCCCACTCGCTGCACGCCAAACCCTTCGTGTTGGACAGCGGCCGAGTGGTGGGCGTGCGCGTCCCGCCGGGCAGCCGCAAGACAGCCTACCTGTCGGTGGACGGGGGCAGGGCCTTCCGGGTCCAGCCGGGGGACTGGGTGGAATGCCGGCGCTCAGAGCGGGTGACCAAGCTGGTCAAGCTGACGGGGCGCAGCTTCTACGAGCGGATTAACCAGAAACTGGGGAGGTCGTGATGGGATGAAGGCCAAACGGCAAGCGGAGATCCTGCGCCTGGTGGTCCGCCAGGACATCGAGACCCAGGAGCAGATGCTGGACTGCCTGCGCGCTTGCGGCATCCGGGCGACCCAGGCGACCATCTCCCGGGACATCAAGGAGCTGAACCTGGTCAAGCAGCCCACCGGGGAGGGGCGCTACAAATATGTGGCTGCGGCGGCCAAGCCCGCCCACCCCAACTTTGCCGGGCGGCTGCGCAACATCTTCAAGGAGGGGGTTACCTCCTTTGATATGGCGCAAAATATCGTGGTGGTCAAGACCATGCCCGGCCTGGCCCCCGCCGCGGGGGCGGCGCTGGACGGCATGGAGATCGACGGGCTGGTGGGTTCGCTGGCGGGGGATGACACCGTCATCCTGATCATGCGCAACAACCAGTTGGCGGCCGAGCTGTGCAAGGAAATGGGCTCTATGTTGGATTGAGGTGGAACGACCATGCTGTCCCTGCTGCATATTGAGAATATCGCGGTGATCTCCCGGGCGGACATCGCCTTTGGGGAGGGGCTCAACGTGCTCACCGGCGAGACCGGCGCGGGCAAGTCCATCGTGATCGACGCCATCGGCGCCATCATCGGGCAGCGCACCAGCCGGGATCTGATCCGCACGGGGGCCAAATCGGCCCAGGTGTCGGCGCTGTTTCAGAACCTGCCTGACTTGGCGTGGTTCCGGCAGGAGGGGCTGGGCCCGGACGAGAATGGGGAGCTGCTGCTGGAGCGCTCCATCCAGGCCGACGGGAAGAACGTGTGCCGGGTCAATGGCCGGCCCGTGCTGGTCACCCAATTGCGGGCGCTGGGCTGCCAGCTGTTGAACATCCACGGCCAGCACGACGGCCAGCAGCTGCTGGACGAGAGCTGCCACCTGGACTACCTGGACAGCTTTGGGGGCCTGGGGAAACAGCGCCAGGCTTTTGCCCAGCGCTATGAGCGGGTGCGCGCCCTGCGGGGGGAGCTGGAGCGGCTGGCCATGGACGAGGGGGAGAAGGCCCGGCGGGTGGACACGCTGCGCTATCAAATCGACGAGCTGGAGCGGGCCCAGCTGCGGGAGGGGGAGGAGCAGGAACTGGCTGCCCGCCGGGATCTGCTGCGCAACGCCGAGCGCCTGACCCTGTCCGTGGACGGGGCCTGGGCCGCCCTCACCGGCGGGGAGGACGGCCTGGGGGCGGCGGCGCTGCTGGACCAGGCCGCCCAGCAGCTCTCCCAGGGCGGCCGACACAGCCAGGAGCTGGCCCAGCTGGCCGATCGGACTCAGGAGCTGCGCTATGAGGCGGAGGACGTGGCCGAGTCCCTGCGGGCGCTGCGGGAGTCCATGGAGTTTCAGCCTGGGGAGCTGGACGAGCTGGAGGGCCGGCTGGACCAACTGCACCGGCTCAAGCGCAAGTACGGGGGCAGCGAGGGGGAGATGCTGGCCTTTCTGGACGACTGCCGCAGGCAGCTGGATCAGATCCAGGGCTCCGACCAGCGAATGCAGCAGCTCCAGGAGGAGCTGGATGGGGCGCTTGCCCAGGCGGGGCAAGCGGCCCAGGCCCTCTCCCAGGCCCGCCGGGCGGCGGCTGGGGGGCTGGAGGAGCGGATTGGCCAGGAGCTGGCCCAGCTGGATATGCCCAAGGTGCGCTTTTCGGTGGCCTTTGCTCCCAAGCAGGCCCAGGACGGCATGGACGCCACCGGCGTGGACGAGGTGCGCTTTCTCATGTCGGCCAATCTGGGGGAGGAGCTGCGCCCCATCCAGCGGGTGGCCTCCGGCGGGGAGCTGGCCCGGATCATGCTGGCCCTGAAGAACGTGCTGGCTGAGACCGAGCAGGTGTCCACCCTGATTTTTGACGAGGTGGACACCGGCGTGTCCGGTCGGGCGGCGGACAAGGTGGCCCGGAAGCTGTTCCAGGTGGCCCAGTCCAAGCAGGTGTTGTGCGTCACCCACCTGCCCCAGATCGCCGCGATGGGGGACGTGCATTTCTGCGTGGAGAAGAGGGAGCGGGACGGGCGTACCTATACGGCGGTGGAGCGGCTGGAGCAGGCCCAGCGCCGGCAGGAACTGGCTCGGCTGACCAGCGGGGAGCGGGTCACCCAGACCGCCCTGGACGGGGCCCAGGAGATGCTGGAGCAGGCGCAGGCGTATAAGGCGGGCCAGGAGAGGGGAGGACCGAAGCAGAGATGATCAAAGCGGCTTTTTTCGATGTGGACGGCACCCTGGTCTCCTTTCGTCTGGGAGTGGTCACCGACCGCCTGCGGGCCGATCTGCTGGCCCTGCGGGATCGAGGATTGCTGCTCTTCCTGGCCACCGGACGCTCCCGGCAGGACCTGGCGCG
This sequence comes from uncultured Oscillospiraceae bacterium, assembly GCA_944387065.1. Lineage (GTDB taxonomy): Bacteria > Bacillota > Clostridia > Oscillospirales > Oscillospiraceae > Enterenecus. The sequence continues at coordinate 73,811 of CALXDM010000005.1, read as the reverse complement.
CACCGGGATGCTGCGGGACCTGCGCTTTGACGGCTATGTGACCCTCAACGGCCACTGCTGCTACAACGACCATGGGCTCTATCTGGACCATCCCATCCGCCAGGGCGACCTGGAGGGGGCCTGCAAGGTGCTCCGGGCCCACCCGCAGCTGGCGGCCCTGATGGCCTCCGACGGGGAGAGCTATGTCAGCCAGCTCAACCGGCGGGCGCTGGAGATCTTCTCCTATATGCACACCCCGCCCTACCCAGTGCGTCCCCCGGAGTGGATGCTGGAGCGGAAGATCTACCAGTTCATTCCCCTGGTGGAGGCGGGGGAGGAGGCGCTCTTTCTGGACGCGATGCCCCACTGCACCCATACCCGCTGGCACCCCAAGGGGGTGGATATCATCCCCGTGGGGGAGGGCAAGGCGGCGGGGATCCGGGCCACTCTGGAGGTTTATGGGCTGAAGCGGGAGGAGATCGTGGCTTTTGGGGACGGGGTGAACGACCTGTCCATGCTGGCTCTGGCAGGAACCAGTGTGGCCATGGGCAACGCGGTCCAGGTGGTGAAGGATCAGGCGGACTATGTCACCGATACCGTGGAGGAGGACGGCGTGAGCAAGGCGCTGCGGCATTTTGGTCTGCTGCCATGAGGGAAAAAAGATTTGACTTTGCCATTTCTCTGTGCTATGATGCTGACAATGCGTAGAAAGGGAAGAGTAGGCGTTGACCTCCTGCACAGAGAGCTCCCGGCCGGTGAAAGGGAGAGAGGAACTTCGCCCAATACCCCCTGGAGCAGCCCCCTGAACGGACCTTGTCCCAGTAGGGGTGGACGGGTTGCGCCCGGTACAGCGTGCAGAGTCTCTGACTCTCTGAGGCTTCGCCCGCGAGGGCGGAGTGAACAGAGGTGGTACCGCGAGCGTTCGCCCTCTGTCCTTTGGGACAGGGGCGTTTTTCTTTGCCCATGGCGCGCCCCTTCCCGCGGCCTACCCGATATGTGGGCCAAGTTTGAACGGGAAAGGAGCTAAGACAATGACGCTGTACGAGGAACTGGTCGCCCGGGGCCTGATCGCCCAGGTGACCGACGAGGAAGAGATCCGCACCATGATCGACCAGGGCAAGGCCACCTTCTATATTGGCTTTGACCCCACGGCGGACAGCCTGCACGTGGGCCATTTCATGGCCCTGACCCTGATGAAGCGCCTTCAGATGGCGGGAAACAAACCCATCGCCCTCATCGGAGGGGGCACGGCTATGATTGGGGACCCCTCCGGGCGCACGGATATGCGCTCGATGATGACCCGGGAAATCATCCAGCACAACTGTGACTGCTTCCAAAAGCAGATGGAGCGCTTCATCGAGTTTGGCCCCGACAAGGCCCGGATGGTGAACAACGCCGACTGGCTGCTGGAGCTGAACTATGTGGAGTTTATCCGGGAGGTGGGGGCCTGCTTCTCGGTGAACAACATGCTCCGGGCCGAGTGCTTTAAGCAGCGCATGGAAAAGGGGCTGTCTTTCCTGGAGTTCAACTATATGCCCATGCAGTCCTACGATTTTTACTATCTGTTTCAGCACTACGGCTGCAACATGCAGTTTGGCGGCAACGACCAGTGGAGCAACATGCTGGGGGGCACCGAACTGATCCGCCGGAAGCTGGGCCAGGACGCCCATGCCATGACCATCGCCCTGCTCACCGATTCCCAGGGAAATAAGATGGGCAAGACCGCGGGCAACGCCGTGTGGCTGGATCCCAACAAGACCAGCCCCTATGACTTCTATCAGTACTGGCGCAATGTGGAGGATGCGGACGTGATGAAGTGCGTGCGCATGCTCACCTTCCTGCCCCTGGAACAGATTGACGAGATGGATACCTGGCAGGGGGCTCAGCTCAACCAGGCCAAGGAGATCCTGGCCTACGAGCTGACCAAGCTGGTCCATGGCGAGCAGGAGGCCGAGCAGGCCCAGAGCGCCGCCAGGGCCCTGTTTTCCGGTGGAGGAGACAGCTCCAACATGCCCGCCACTCAGCTGGGTTCTGATGATTTTACAGATGGTCAGATCGGCGTGCTCACCCTGCTGGTCCGGTGCGGCCTGGCCGCCTCCAACGGCGAGGCCCGCCGGCTGATCCAGCAGGGGGGGATATCCATCGGCGACCAGAAGCTCACCGATCCCAATGCCCGGCTGGACCGGCAGGACTTTGCCGGCGAAGGGCTTTTGCTCAAAAAGGGCAAAAAGGTGTTCCACCGGGCCCGTCTGGCCCCCTGAAGTAGGATAGGCCCTGCAACCCGCGTAGACAGACAGCCGCCACCCTTCCGGGTGGCGGCTGTCTGCGTTGTTGGCTTTCTCTGTTTGGTTACCGCCGCTCCCGGCCGCAGGGATCGGCAGAGGGGGCGGGGGAGTAGTGTTGGGTGGCGGTAGCGTAGAGCAGGTAGCTGCCCGAGAGGTTGTAGCAGGTAAACCCGCTCTGGGCCAGCATCCGGCAGGCCACATAGCTGCGCAGCCCGCTCTGGCAGTGGGCGTAAACCGGTTTGCCCGCAGGTAGCTCGCCCATGCGTGGGCGCAGCTCGTCCAGGGGGATGTTCTGGAAGCCGTCGATGTGGCCCATGGCGTACTCCGCTGGGGTGCGCACATCCAGCAGCGTCACGCTGCCGTCCCGGGGCAGGGCGTCCACCTCGTCCCAATGGAACTGCTGGACCAATCCGTCCCGCAGGTTTTCTGCCATGAAGCCTGCCATATTCACCGGATCCTTGGCCGAGGAATAGGGTGGAGCATAGGCGAGGTCCAGGTCCTTCAGTTCCGGGACGGTGAGGCCGGCCTGGAGGGCGGTGGCCAGCACGTCAATGCGTTTATCCACCCCTTCGTAGCCCACGATCTGGGCGCCCAGCAGGCGGAAGCTGTCCCGCTCAAAGAGCACCTTCATCATCATGACCTTGCCCCCGGGATAGTACCCCGCGTGGTTGGCCGGGGCCAGGTAGAGCTTGTCGCAGTTGATGCCTGCGGCCACGGCGGCCTCCTCGCTCAGCCCGGTGGAGGCAGCGGTCATGTCAAATACTTTGAGGACGAAGGAGCCCAGCGCCCCCCGATAGCGGCTATCCCCGCCGCAGATGTTGTCCGCGGCGATCCGGCCCTGCTTGTTGGCCGGCCCGGCCAGGGCGATTAGGGTCTCCCGTCCGGAGACCAGGTGGCGCACCTGTACCGCGTCGCCCACGGCATAGATGTTGGGCTGGGAGGTCTCCATGCGCTCGTTGACCACGATGCTGCCCCGCTGTCCAAGCTCCAGACCGGCAGTCTTGGCTAAGGCGGTATCTGGGGTGACGCCGATGGCCATCACCGCCATATCTGCCTGTACTGCAGGCCCATCCTTGATCATGGCCTGGATGCCGTTCCCCGTGGAGGCAAAGCCCTCCACCAGGCAGCCCGTCATCAACCGGATGCCTTTCTGGCGCAGCTTGGCGTGGAGGAAGGCCGCCATCTCTCCGTCCATCTGGAGCAGCATATGGGAAATGCCCTGCACGATGGTTACCTCCAGACCAAGTTCCCGCAGGTTTTCCGCCAGCTCCAGGCCAATGAAGCCGCCGCCAGCCATCACCACCGACTGGGGTTTGTGCTCCAGGACATACTGCCGGATGCGCAGGGTGTCCTCCACCGTGCGCAGGGTGAACAGCCTGGGGTCATCCAGCCCCGGCATGGGCGGCTGGGTGGGCTTGGCCCCTGGGGAGAGGAGCAGCTTGTCATACTCTTGCTCAAACTCCCGGCCTGTGGCCAGCTCCCGCACCCGCACTCGCTTGGCCTGGGTGTCGATGGAGATGACCTCATGGCCTACCCGCACGTCCACCGCGAAGCGCTGCTGAAAGCTCTCCGGCGTCTGCAAGGTCAGCGCTTCCCGGTCGGAGATCACCCCGCCGATGTAGTAGGGCAGCCCGCAGTTGGCATAGGATACATAGCCTGAGCGCTCAAAGACCGTGATCTGAGCTTGTTCGTCCAGCCTGCGGATGCGGGCGGCGGCTGTGGCACCTCCCGCTACCCCTCCAACGATGACGACTTTCATCTGGAAATTCCACCTTCCTGTCAGGTTTTGAATTGGGATTTTTACATAAATATATATGAGTATTATATCCATCAGTCTGCCCGTTTTCCGTGATAAAATCACCACCGTGGAGAAGGGGCAGGGCTGCTGGCTCGGCCAGATAGTCCATGCAAAAACTTTCTAAAAAAATGGTTGAAGTGGTTGAAATTTTATTCCAGATTCCTTATAATATAGAAAAATTTTCCTAAATTTTCTGCATGCATCCCAGGCATCAGGAGGGAAGAGGGGCCCTTTCAGAATTCCTGAAAGGGCCGTTCCTGTACGGTAACGGCCGTATTTCCTTTGTTGGCCTGGGAGAAGAAGGGGGAATGGATCGAAAATTTGTGCTTCACCACCTCTAGAAAGATAGGGAACGTAATCGCGCTTACCTAAATCTGAGAGTAAAGGAGATTCGTAGAAGATGAAGAAGAGAGTGTTGTCCATCGTGCTGGCCCTGGCCCTATGCTTGGGATTGTTGCCCGTTGGGGCTTGGGCCGCCTCAATCCCCGCTTCCGCGCCAGCGGAGGAAACCGTCTCCGACCAAGGGCAGGGGCAGACCGGGACTGCGGCTGAGCCGGATGGAGAGACGGAGTTCCAGACCGGCGATGAGGTTGATCCGGTCCAGCAGGCTGCCTGGGCCGAGCTCACCAGCCGGGTTACCGTTCAGGCTGCCCCGGCCTTGGCTGCCGTTGCCCATGGCGGCGTAACTGGAGCCATCACGCGGTCCGCTGGCGGTACCACCGTTACCGTGATCCGGGATCCGGCCACCTTCACGACCTTGAACGTGGAGTTCCGGGCTTGGACGGATGCGTCTCTCCCAGCTGTAGCCTTTACCCCAACGGTAAATGGTCTGGACGGCGCTCAGTTCAACGTGGGGTCTACTCCCGTTAGCTTACTCAACCTTGCCTCCGGCTTCGGGATGAACGTGGTGCAGGACAGCGACGGCGTGACCTACACCTTTGACTTTGCTGCCTGGGAGGATCGATATGGAGCTGACCCCATCGACACACTGACTTACGATGACGTGGAGAGCTCGGGTGGCACTATTTACTTATTCTACCGTCAGAATGGGGAAGAGACTGACTCTGGGCTGGTGGATGTGCACCTGTCTTTGGGCGGCTATCCCGGGGATACGCAGGTTCCGGTTACCGGAACCGGTAAATTGGTAGCTGGTCCAATTAATGATACCTCTGCCCTCGATGCTCTGAGGAGATCTGATGTTGCTATCCCAGAAGGCACTACTTGGGGCTATCATTCTGCCGCTTTGCGTCCCAAGACCGGATCTGGTTCCCTTTCAGTGACTTCAGTGCGACTGGTGTACGGTGGTCTATATTATCAGGTAGATTCAGATATGTCCTCTGCCGACAGCGTCCTGCTGCCGGTGAGTGAGTATGACCTTTGGATCTACTACCAGCGAGCCTATTTGCTGAATGTCACGATTGAAGGATTTGACAATAAACTGGGCAATACCGTCAATGGCTCGCCCTTGGCGGACAATACATATATTTTCTCGGTGCCAGAGAATGGCTTCTTAGATTTTTCGGTGGGCATCGCCAGCGATTCCAATGCAGTGGTCACCAACACCACCACAGATGAAGTTCTCTTTGATTCTGACCGGGATGGATACGAGGTGAAACGCTTTAACTATCAGTTCTCTGGTGACAGGATGCAGGGCGGTCAATCCGTCACCGTTGAATTTAAGAGCGTGAGTACCTATCTTCTGGAGTACAGCCATTACGTGGATAATCCAGGGGTCAATCAAAGTTACCATGGATTTTCAGTCATGCTTAACGGAACAGCTTTGAGCAGAGACCAGCGCACGATTGGGATCAAGAAAGGAGATGTACTCAAGTTTAATTCTGGCGGTTCAAACATGACAGAATCATACATGGTGAACACCATCGTGCTCAACGGCACCGCTCTGAATCTGCCCGACTTTAGCTGGACAAGACCGGCCTCCTCCGGGGCTAATGTTACGACCGAGAGAAACAATGTTGTGCTCTTTGACTCTGCTCAGAATAAGATGGCCACCGTAAACATTACCACTCGGGTGAACTATGCTGGTAGCGGGAATTCTAGTTATCCGTCTCAAGCCAACAATCCCAATGGTACATATACCGAAGTGGAGTTCGTAGAGATCTACAACAATATTAAGATGAACCGGGCCAACCTGGCACCCAAGGCATATCCGGATCTTATCTTCTATGAGATCGACGAGGGTCTCAGCGGGAGAATACATAACTACAACCAGTCCGAGCTGATTCCAGGTGCCGCCATCTATCCCATGCAGGCTTCTGGTGAGAATCCCAGCTTGGTTCTGGATGTGGAGTTCGGCTACTATGTGACTCAGCTCCGCATGGGGGACAGCGACTCCATTTCCCCTCAGGCAGGGAGTACCTGGTATGGGGATAAAAACTACTATGCTAACAACGGCGGTGGCCCGTTGGCCCAGCAGAACTACGACAAGATCATGGCAAACCCCACTAACCGTGGCTACCTGGAGTCAGAGTTGATTAACTTCCAGTTTGCCTATCATAACGACCTGAGCAACGATAGTCTCAACGTACAAGATGGGATGGCCTTCACCTTGCCCTTAGATTCCACCGGGCAGGCAACAAATTCCTCGGTGGTGCTGGCTGGAGATGCCGGTGGGGCGACGCTGCTCGGCTGGAAGCTGGGCATAAATGGTTCCACCGTTTACTACCCTGGCCAGACGATTCCCCGGGCGGACATCGTCGCCCGACAGGGGGGCTGCGTGACCTATGAGAACACTGCCGGCCAGGCCACCATTCACCTCTATCCTGTGACTACCACCACGACCGGAGTGGGAGCGCCTACTATGGCCCAGGTTACGTTCCACTGGGGCAGTAGCACCCACAGCATCAATATTGCCGGTTTGCTTGAGGGCAGCTACCTAGATCGGGATACCGTGATGTCTATTTCCGAGGTGCAAAATGCGATTCAGGGGTTTGTTCCAGATGGATATGTACTGGATCCGGTCATCAGCACCTCGATGCTTAAGTTGTCCGCAGGTGGTGTAAGCAATAATCAGTTTCATCTTTATTTTGTCGTTCCCTCCGTTCTCATCACCTTTGATAGCGACTATGGCTTTGATGTGAGCGGTAGCAATGTCATGAACACTCAGTATCGGCACCAGCAGCCTGGTGGAGCTTTCAGCAATCTGCCAATCCCCTGGGATGATGATACCGATAACGTAGTGTTTGTGGGCTGGAGCACTAACCAGTACGCCACCACTGGCGAGGATTTGACCAGTGCTACGGTTCCAGAGGCTGATACGATCTACTATGCCGTCTATGTGGCGGACCTGAATAACGACGACACACCGGACAGAGATGAGGCGCAGTATAGCATTACGTTTTGGGCCGGCACGACTGAGAGTGCAATCACCAGGCAGTTTCCATTCGCTGAAAGTGGTGGTTCCTATGAAGGCCTCTATAAGAACCTGGTTGCCAATCAGCTGGTTAATGCGCAAACTACAGGATTTGGTGTGAACTTCCTCGTCTCGACTCCAAACGGTTACCAGTTTGCTGGCTGGGAAGTGAACCCAACCAATGGCGGCGATGGTAACCCCATCCCCACTGAGTGGCTTCCTGGCCCGATTTCTGGTGGACCTCACGGTAATCTTGAGACTTCCCTGCCCTCGACTGCCCCATATGCAACTGAGGTAGAGTTTATCATGCCTGCTTCCAATGTGGACTTCACCGCCAAGTGGAATGTGCAGATCACCTTCGAATCTGACCATGGGTTTAGCACTGGGACGGCTGACGGAGGTTACCAGACTCCGGGCGGGACGCTGGTCGGTGTGCCAACGCCGGCAGACACCAGCAACGATGGCGTGGTGTTCACCAATTGGGTGCGGTCGACTACCATGAGTGGTAACACTACCACCACGGAGTTGACTGACGACCTGACTGGCGAGACGGTGCCAGATGGGCCCACCACCTATGTAGCCCAGTACGTCACCGACAGCAATAACGACGGTGTACCTGATGGGGATCAGGTGACCATCACCTTTGAGTCCGATTATGGGTTTGAGGACGAGAACGGCAATCAGGTTGACGGGCCCATCAGCACGCTCCAGACTCCTGGCCAGACGCTGGTTCTTCCAACCCCATGGGATACGGAAGACGATGATGTGGTATTTACTGGCTGGAGTCCTGATGTGGTAGTAGGGACGACGGAGGTGCCCTCGTCTGATGCCACCTATACAGCGGTCTATGCGGATGATCTGAACAATGACGGGACGCCGGACGACACCCAGGAGAAGTACACCGTCACCTTTGATCCTGGGATAGCAGGCATTTTTGCTAGTATGCCCAGCAATCAAACTGATCTAGTGGCGGGACAACCAATGACAGTAACGGAAACGAGACCTAGTGCAGATCACGGCTATTACTTTACTGGCTGGAGTGTAGAGCCGAGTACCCTGCCTACGACTGCCGGGGAGAGCTATACCATGCCGGCCCAAAATGTGGTATTTGCCGCACTGTGGGACGTGGACATTTATTTTGAGTCTGATCACAATTTTGAGGAATATACCGGCCACGGTGGGTGGTCTACGATCCAGACGCCGGGCGACCTGCTAGAAGCGCTTACCCCTATTGACACCAACAGTGATGGTGTGGTGTTCGTGGGTTGGGAGCGGGAGACCACTACACCTAGCGGCGTGATCACTACGGAGCTGAGCACCGACCTGAGTAATGAGCGGGTGCCTGATGGCCCCTCTACCTATACCGCCATCTATGCGACTGATGCCAACAACGACGGGATCCCAGACAGCCAGCAGGTGCGCATCACCTTTGAGGTGGTGCTGGCCAGCGGAGCGACCGTCCCAAACCCTGGATTCCAGGAGTGGAACTACGGCACCGAGCATGTAAATGAAGGAGATACCCAGATCATCAGTCTGCAGAAGCCGGGCGAGGAGTTGGTAGTACCTCATGCTGTGGAAACCCCAGATGACAACTTGACCATCGTAGGCTGGGATCCTGTCATCACGGAGGGGGCAACTATGGTGCCAAGCAGCGCAACTACCTATATCCTCACCCTGGGCCCTGACCTGAACAACGATGGCACGCCTGACGACCAGGAGAATCACTATAGCATTACTTTTGATCCGGGGATTGCTGCTGACGAATTTGGACCAGAGTTTCCATGGCCTGCTGATATATATACTGACCTGGTAGCTGGCCAGCCCATCAATCTGATTACAATGTGGGATTTGAATGAGCCGGTTGGCTATCGGATTACCGGGTGGACAGTGAGTCCTGCAAATGACTACAATGACAACCCTATTCCAACAGGATTTATGCCAAATTTAGGGCATCAGGATGGAAGTACTGAGGTATTCTATCCATTGGAAGGCGTGAATTTTCTCATGCCAGCTTCCGATGTGGTGTTTACCGCGCAATGGGACGTGGAGATTACCTTCACCTCGGCCTACGGGCTGAATGGAGATGGGGCAAGCACCAGCATCAGCAGCTATCAGACCCCGGGTGAGACGATGGCTGGCATCCCCACCCCGGTGGACACTGACAGTGATGGTGTGGTGTTCACCGGCTGGCAGCCCAGTGTGAGCACCGGCGACGTGGTGCCCACCGCGCCTACCACCTATACGGCGCAGTATGCCGATGACCTTAACAATGATGGGGTAGCGGATGAAGCGCAGGTGACCATCACGTTTGTCTCGGAGCATGGCTTTGTCAATGCCGGCGCGAGTATGCAACGGATTGACACGCTGCAAAGCCCGGGTGGTCCACTGAACATCGCGGATACCCCGCTGGACACCGACAGCGACGGTGTGGTGTTTGTGGGCTGGAATACCGATCAGAACGCCACCACTGGTACCAGCCTGTCCGGGGAGAGTGTGCCAAGCATGGACACCACTTATTATGCCATCTACAAGGACGACACCAACAACGATGGCACAGAGGATGAGCGTCAGGTAACAGTCACCTTTACTATCACCGGAAATTCCAACGGCTTCCAGGCATTCACCTACGGCGGCCAGAGCTGGCCGCAGGGTGAGGACACCATTGAGACGCTGCAGACCCCAGGCGATACATTGTCCCATCCCAATGGTGTGCAGAGCACCGGGGACAACATCGCCGAGATCGGCTGGAATCCCCCGTTGGATGCCACTGTGCCGGCGGGTGGCGGGAGCTATACGCTGGAGTATGGCGCCGACCTGAATAATAATGACACGCCCGATGACCAGGAGAACGAGCATTACAGCATCACCTTTGATCCGGGTATCGTGGATGGTGTGCCTGGGTTTGAATGGCACATGATGAGCGATGATGGTAGTAGCAGTAATACTGCTGTCACACCTTTTAGCAGCTTGGTAGCTGGCCAGCCAGTGGATTTTGTTGGCGGTGATACGCGGATGATTGTGCCAGATAGCTATGAGTTTACTGGCTGGACCGTGATCCCCGCCAGTGATCACAATAACAACTCTATTCCTACCGACTGGTGGCCTTATGCTATAGATGGGGCTGATAGTAATTTAGTTCCACCGGGAGCTATGTATTGGTATGATGTTAGCTTTGTCATGCCCGCCCAGGACGTGGTGTTCACCGCTCAATGGGACGTGGAGATCACCTTTGAGTCCGACCGTGGATTTGACGACGAGACGGGCACCAGCGTCAGCAGCTACCAGACGCCAGGTGAGACGTTGTCCAACGTGCCCACGCCGACGGACACCACCAGCGACGGTGTGGTATTTGTTGGTTGGAACACCGACGAGAACGCCACCACCGGTACTGACCTGCGTAGTGAGCAGGTGGGCACCGTACCCACCACGTACTATGCCATCTACGCCACCGACGACAACAACGATGGTACGCCAGATGGCACGCAGGTGGAGATCACCTTTGTGGTGACGGGCAATCCAAACGGCTTCCAGGCATTCACTCATGGCGGACAGAGTTGGGATGCAGGTGTGGACACCATCACTACCTTGCAGACCCCGGGTGAGCGCTTGGAGCACCCGGAAGGTGTGGAGAGCACCGGGGATAACATCGTGATGATTGGATGGAGTCCTGAGCTGGAAACGAATGTTCCGACCTCTGGCGGATCGTATACGCTGGAGTATGGCCCGGATCTAAACAATAACGGTGTTCTGGATGGTGAGGAAAACTTCTCCATTACCTATCAAGCAGGAACAGTTGGCAGCGCGGCCAACCTGCCAGCGTCCGTCACCGTGGCGGCGGGTAGCAGCCAGGCCGTGGAGGACAACGTGCCGACTGCCGCTAACTGGCTCTTCACGGGCTGGAGCGTGACTCCGGAGGAGGACTATGAGGGGAACCCCATGCCCACTCGTGCAGGGGATAGCTTCACTATGCCGCTGTCCAACGTGACCTTTACAGCCCAGTGGACAGCGGATACCAACGGAGACGGCGTGCCCGACGAGGATCAGGTTCAGATCACTTTCCATCTGGATGGCAACCCGAATGGCTTCTCGGAATTTATCTATGGTGGTCAAACCTGGCCGGCGGGAACGACAACAGATATTGTCACGCTGCAGACACCGGGTCAGAACCTGGCCTATCCCCAGGGTGTGGAGACTCCCAACGACGACATCGCGATGGTTGGCTGGACGCCCAGCATCACATCCACAACTGACGTGCCCAATGAGAACACGACATACACCCTGACTTATGAGGCTGACCTGAACAACGACAATACGCCGGACAGTGGAGAGAGGCAGTATACCGTGCGTTATGATGCTGGGATCGCTACCGGTGTTGCCAGCCTGAACGGTATGCCTGCTCAGGTTACCGGACTGGTGGCAGGGCAGCCCATGACGGTGCCTACCGATGTGCCCACCGCAGACGGCTATCAGTTCACTGGCTGGAGGGTGGATGTGACCAGCGTGCCCACTGCGGCGGGGCAGAGCTATGAGATGCCCGCCCAGGATGTGACGTTCACAGCGCAATGGGATGTGCAGATCAGATTCTACTCTTTGACTGGATTTGTGGAAGGGACCAGCGGAGAGGTGTTCTTCGAAGGGGGATATCAAACGCCGGGGGATGTGCTGACCAGCATTCCCACGCCTATTGATACAAACAGTGACGGCGTGGTGTTCAACACCTGGAATCCTCCCATCATATCGGGAACAACAGTGGTGCCCAGTGCCCCCCAGATCTATGCAGCGGCATTTGTGACAGACGCCAACAACGATGGGGTGGCGGACGGCAGCCAGGTGACCATCACCTTCACGATCAGCGGGAATGATAAGGGCTTTGACACCTTTACCTACGGCAGCCAGAGATGGGAAGCGGGCAGGATCACCATCGAGACGCTGCAGACCCCTGGGACAGCCTTGGCCCATCCCGAAGGCGTGGAGAGCGTAGGGGATAATATCGCCTCCGAGGGGTGGAGCCCTGAGCTGCCCGCCAATGTGCCCAATGAGAACACGACGTATACCTTGACTTATAGTGCTGATGAGAACAACGATGGCACACCGGACAGCGACGAGACCAAGTACAGCATCACCTACTTGGAGGGCAGTGGCCCGTCCACGGTGGCCGGGATGCCCACCGGCGCTACCGGTTTGCTGGCCGGCAGCAGCCAGATGGTGGCCGAGGAGGAGCCCACGGCTACTGGGTGGCTTTTCCTAGGCTGGAGTGTGACGCCGACCCAGGATTACGCCAACAATTCTATGCCTACAACCGGGGGGACACAGTTCCAAATGCCCCGGGAGAACGTGACCTTCACGGCGCAGTGGGCGGAGGACATCAACGGAGACGGCGTACCCGACGAGGATCAGGTGGCCATCACCTTCGTCATCAGCGGGAACACCAATGGATTTGAGGCATTCAACCATGGGACGCAAAGCTGGCGGGAGGGTGTGACACGGATCGAGACCCTTCAGACGCCGGGAACGGCACTGGCCCATCCCGAGGGCGTGGAGTCTGCCAATGACAACATTGCACTGGTGGGCTGGAATCCTGAGATTACAGCAAGCACCGTGGTGCCCAATGACCCCACTACCTACACACTGGAGTATGGCGCCGACGAGAACAACGACGGGACGCCTGACTCGGATGAGGACCGGTACAGCATTACCTACCTGGGCGGTGATGTCTCTGGAGCGGTCCGGCTGCCTGAAACACAGACCGGCCTGCTGGCCGGAACCAGCCAGACGGTGAGCAGCACCGTGCCCACGACGATTGGCTGGATCTTCACAGGCTGGAGTGTGACGCCGACCCAGGATTACGCCAACAGCCCCATGCCCACCATCGGTGGGGAGAGCTTCCTGATGCCGGAGTCTGATGTGGTCTTTACCGCGCAGTGGACGGCGGATGCCAATGGGGACGGCGTTCCCGATGAGGAGCAGGTGACCATCACCTTTACCATCGACGGGAACACAGCCGGATTTGGAGCCTTCCGGCATGGAACCCAGAGCTGGGAAGAGGGGGTGCTGAGCATCCAGACGTTGCAGACCCCGAATGATGTGCTGGCTTATCCGGCTGGGGTGGAGCATGCAGGAGATGGCATTGCCCTGGTGGGGTGGAACCCCAGCATTGACGGAAGCACGCGGGTACCGACCAGCGACCAGAGCTACACACTGGTATATGGGCCGGATGCAAACAACAATGATGAGCCGGACGAGGCAGAGACAAAGTACAGCATCATTTACTCCGCCGGTACGACAGTAACTGGGGCCGGTGGTCTGCCAAGCAGTGCGACCAATGTGCTGTCCGGGACGACCCAGACAGTGGCAAGTGAGGAGCCCACGGCCACGGGTTGGATCTTTATCGGCTGGACGGTTTCGCCGGCTGAGGACTATGCAGGAAACACCATGCCCACGATCGGTGGGGAGAGCTTCCTGATGCCGGAGTCTGACGTGGTGTTCACCGCGCAGTGGACGGAGGATGCCAACGGGGACGGCGTGCCCGATTCGGATCAGGTGGCCATTACCTTCACGATCAGCGGGAACGAGGAGGGCTTTGACACCTTTACCCACGGCAGCCAGAGCTGGACGGCGGGTGTAACCATCATCGAGACGCTCCAGACACCTGGCACCACGCTGGTCTCGCCCACAGGAGTTGAGTATGATGGGGACAATATCGCGCAGGTTGGATGGAGTCCCAGCCTGCCCAGCATGGTACCTAGCAGCCCCCAGAGCTATGAGCTGATGTATCAGGCCGATCTGAACAACGATGGTACACCTGATTCGGAGGAGACGAAATATACCATCACCTATGAGGTTGGCTTTGCTGGCCCAGCTGCCAGCAATCTGCCAGATCCTGTGGCCAATCTTGTGGCGGGGCAGATGGTAAGTGTGTCCACGCAGGTGCCCACGGCGGCAGGGTACGAATTCACGGGCTGGAGTGTAAACGTGAGCGGTCTGCCCACCACGGCGGGAACAGAGTTTGCCATGCCGGGACGGAACGTAGTGTTTACAGCTGAATGGGGCGTGCAGATTACCTTTGACTCTGACCATGGCTTCGTTGGTGAGACAGGCAACACCGTGGACGGCGGCTTCCAGATTCCTGGGGAGATCCTGACTGGGATTCCCACGCCGATGGATACGGACAGCGACGGCGTAGCCTTCACCGGCTGGCTGCCCGCCATCAATGAGAGCAGTACCCGGGTGCCCAATGTATCCACCACCTATGTGGCGCAGTACGAGACAGACGAGAACAACGACGGGATTCCGGACGCTCAGGAGCAGAAGTATGCAGTAATCTACAAAGAAGGCAGCGTGTCGGCTCCGGTGACTGGGATGCCTAGGAATGTGGCAGATGTGCTGGCCGGAAGCAGCCAGCAGGTGTCCAGCGCAGCACCCGAGGCGGAGGGCTACGTCTTTGGCGGCTGGAGCGTCTATCCCGGAGTGGGCTATGATGGCAATGCCATCTCCACCACCGCGGGCGACACCTTCTTGATGCCTCGAAGCAACGTGACGTTTACAGCACAGTGGTCTCAGGATGCCAATGGGGATGGGATCCCGGACAGCGAGCAGGTGGAGATTACCTTCACCATTACGGGCAACCCGGCCGGGTTTGACGCATTCAGCCACGGCAGCCAGAATTGGAGCGCGGGCGAGACAACGATTGTGACCTATCAGGAGATCGGGGCCTGGCTGGTTGCGCCCGAGGGATTGGAGAGCACTGAGGACAACATTGCCCAGGTGGGATGGGATCCGGAGCTTCCGGGGCTGGTTCCCGGAACAGACCGCGTCTACACGTTGGCGTATGATTCCGATGTGAATAACGACGATACGCCTGACAGCAGTGAGACGAAGTACAGTGTAAGTTATGACCCTGGCATTGCCGGGGCGGCAGCCAGCGGGATGCCCGGGACGCAAAGCGACCTGGTGGCTGGCCAGATGGTAGTGGTGGCTGATGAGACCCCGACAGCCACGGGCTATCGCTTCACGGGTTGGGCGAGCAACGTGGCAGGTCTGGCTGAGAGAGCGGGAGAGAGCTTCCTGATGCCTGGCGAGAATGTGGTGTTCACGGCCCAATGGGATGTACAGATCACCTTCCTGTCAAGCAATGGGTTTGATGGCGAAAGCGCTCTGAGCTATGACGGCGGTTACCAGACGCCGGGCCAGCCGCTGGCTAACATACCCACGCCTCGGGACATTATGACAGATAGGGTAGTGTTCACTGGCTGGCAACCCGCCATCGAGCTGGGCGTGACAACCGTGCCTGCTGGCCCCACGGTCTACATCGCCCAGTATTCGGCTGACGAGAACAATGACAATAGACCGGATAGTGAGCAGGTCACAATAACATTTTACTCAGAGTATGGATTTGTCATTGCGGGAGCGGCAACCAAGCAGATCGTCACGGTGCAAGAGCCAGGAGCAGTTCTGAACATCCCCGACACTCCGCTGGATCGGAGCACAGACAATGTGACCTTTGTGGGGTGGAATCCTGATCCAGATGCCACAGATCCAATTACCATACCTGCATCGGTGCCAGCTGAGAGCGTAGCGTACTACGCCGTTTATCAGACGGATGAGAACAACAACAATGTACCCGATGATCAGGAGGGCAAGTTCAGTATCCGCTACACTGGTGGAATTGCAGATGAGGTCACAGGTCTGCCGGCCACCGTGCAGGACGTTTTGGCTGGGAGCAAGCAGCAGGTGAGTATGGAGCAGCCGACGGCTTCTGGCTGGATCTTCACGGGGTGGAGCGTGATGCCTACGAGTGACGGAGACAATGACCCCATGCCTACGACTCCTGGTAACAGCTTTACGATGCCGGAGCAGAACGTGGTATTCCGGGCCCAGTGGGTGGAGGATGCCAATGGAGACGGTGTGCCGGATGGGGATCAGGTGCAGCTTACCTTCCAGTCCCAGTATGGCTTTACAAATGCAGGAGCCCATGTGACGAGCATCGAGAGCCTGCAAACGCCAGGGACAGTGCTGACGATTCCGGACAGTCCGCTTGATACGACGGCAGATGACGTAGTCTTTATTGGCTGGCAACCCGGGATCGACGAGGGTTCAACCCAGGTGCCTGATCGCGCTGTTACCTATATAGCGGTGTATGAGGCAGATGCCAATCACAATAACCGTCCGGACGACCAGGAGGAGCAGTACAGCGTAATCTATGAGGCGGGAATCGCTGGGCGCGGAGCGACTGGGATGCCAGGGAATCAGAGTGGATTGGTGGCAGGGCAGACGGTAATGGTTGCCCAGGAGAACCCGACAGCGGAGGGGTACCAGTTCATTGGCTGGAGCGTGGATGTGAGTGGCTTGCCTACTATGGCCGGGGAAAGCTTCAACATGCCTGGTCAGGACGTAGTGTTCACAGCTCAGTGGGAGGTTCGGATCACCTTTGACTCCCAGTCTACCGGAGGATTTGAGCAGGGGAGTGCGCCCTACCAGGTCTATCAGCGGCCTGGGGAGAGACTGATCACTCCCACGCCGATTGACACTGACAGCGACGGCGTAGTGTTTATCGGATGGGATCCAGCTGTCAGCGCGGGTGTGACGGTGGTGCCGGATAGGCCCACAACCTACACGGCGCAGTATGCCACCGATAGCAACAATGATAATGTTCCCGATGATCAGGAGTATCGGTACACCATTCGCTATG
Source organism: uncultured Oscillospiraceae bacterium (assembly GCA_944387065.1). GTDB lineage: Bacteria > Bacillota > Clostridia > Oscillospirales > Oscillospiraceae > Enterenecus. The sequence goes on along the minus strand of CALXDM010000005.1, from coordinate 56,691 downwards.
TTTCCGGCGTTGCTGGAACCAGAGCGACCAATCTGCCAGATATGGTACAGGATGTTCTGGCAGGCAGCACCCAGACTGTGTCCTTGGATGTGCCGACGGCCGATGGCTATGTCTTTGCCGGCTGGAATGTATTCCCTGCCACAGACTACGATGGGAATTCCATGCCCGCCATCGGTGGGGAGATCTTCCGTATGCCGATGGGGAACGTAGAGTTTACCGCCCTGTGGTCTGCAGATACGAATGGGGATGGCGTTCCCGATGAGGAGCAGGTGGAGATCACTTTCACGATCACAGGGAATCTGGCTGGCTTCCAGTCCTTTACCCATGGGAACCAGACGTGGAGCGCAGGTGAGACGAGCATCACGACGCTGCAGACCCCAGGTGACACATTGGCCTATCCAAATGGTGTGGACACAGCTGGAGACAATGTTGCGGTGGTGGGATGGACGCCTGAGATCCCGGCCGGCGCCTTGGTGCCTGCTACCAGAATCACTTATCAGTTGGTGTATGGAGCAGACCTAAACAACAACAACCAGCCAGACGATCAGGAGAATAGGTTTAACATTACCTATTTGGCCGGCGCTGCCAGCGGAGAAGTTAGCCTGACAGGGATGCCAAACGGGCAAGTTAACCTGGTTTCCGGCCAAAGGGTGGAGGTCTCTGACCAGATGCCTACGGCTACAGGCTATGAGTTCCTGGGCTGGAGTGTGGAACCATCCAGTGTGCCTACGACTCCAGGATCTAGCTTCACTATGCCGAATCAGAACGTGGTGTTCACGGCCCAATGGTTCAAGGATGTGAATGGGGACGGCGTGGATGACAATCAGCAGGCGACGGTCACCTTTGTATCCAAATACGGGTTTGTGGATGAGGTAAGCGGTGCTTATGTGGACGGCCCGATCGTAACCACGCAGACGATAGGTGAGCTGCTGGACGTGCCACAGCTTCGGGCCGTGCCTGCTGGGGTGAACTTCCACGGCTGGAGCGAGGATCCGACGGCAAACGTTGGCAGTGACCTTTCTGGCATAGTTGTCACCGCGGATGTTACCTACTATGCTGCCTATAACAACGGGCCGCAGGCAACACAGCCGGTCCAGATCGGCACGGCGGTGCTGGCAAACGAGTTTGACCGTGGAGGAGAGCCGTATACAGCTGATCTGTCCAGCTGGTTTAAGGATTCGGATACGTCCGTGTTGACGTACAGCTATTCCGGCCTTACCGGCGGAGGCAGCATCCAGATGGATGGCTCGGTCCTCACCTACACTCCGGTTGACGCAGATGAGGGTACTACGGTGCGGTTTACCGTAAGTGCAACTGATGGCCTGGACGCGGCGAGCACTGAGGTGCAGATTACCGTAACTAGGGCGGCCGGGATCAGCGAGAATAATCAAATCCTTGAAGTCTACATCAGCGGCCAGGTTGGCTTGGCAGAGATCAACCATGGTGAGAATGGGGGCATTGGCTCCATCACGGTTTGGATGCCTACCGGGACGAATATCAGCCGCCTGCGGCCTAGCATCATCCACAATGGTGCAGTTACCGTTCCCCTATCGGATACCTTCCAGAACTTTTCAAACGGCCCAGTGAGGTATACGGTATACTCGGAGACTGGAGCGTCGAAGGTGTACGAAGTCCATGTACGGGTTGGCAATTTGCGTAGAGCAGCACCGGGGATGACTTTTTATCAGGAGGCTGTGATTCTAAGCCAGTCCGGCCAAAGCATGGACAGAGCGCCCATCAGTTTCAAAGAGGACTGGGAGGTTGTGGAATCTGCTGTAGACGCAGTCAGCACCGGTCTGCGAAGCGGGATGGGTCTTGCTAGGAGAAAGTCGTAAGCGGTCAATCAAGCCGCGGATCTTTTCCTTTGGAAGCTCCTGTGCGTTTGGAAAGGGAGTACCATCAATCTGATCCATCACAGTCAGAAGCCCCCCGCGCCACTGGGCGCGGGGGGCTTCTCAATTGAAATATACATGAAATTTTAATTAGCTCTTTGAGATTTCACCACCTCCAGAGAGGTGTTGCCGGGTGTTATTAAAAACCAGGAAACCCTTAGGAATATGCCAATTTATCCGTGTGAAGGCGTTATAGACTGTTATCGGACATTACCGCATTTTCACGGTCTCACGGATGCTCATGAGGGAAAAATTAAGGGCAAAACACAGGGAACGATAAGAGAATGATTCCAAACAGCATTGGATCTCCATCCTTTGCCGGGTTCTGAATGTGAACCGGAGCACCTATTACAAGTACGTTAACCGTCAGCCTTCTTTCAGAGAACAGAAAAATTGCTTACTTAAGCAAATGTCTGCCAGGTTCGGTGGGATCGAAGCTGAAACTTGAAATTCGGGTTCCAATATGATAGAATAAAATGCTATATCCATCGCTATGTTAGATCCCTGTTCACAGCTTGGGAGCCGGGATCAAACACGAGAGGTTTGACGCCGCTGGTTCCCGTTTGATCCCATTATTCACCGTAGGTTATACCGGTTTTTGGATGAGCTGTGGAAGCCTGAGGAGCCTGTAAGCACGGCAGCCTGGGCTCCCCTTGCAAAAGGGATATGAGGGGTTATAAAAAGAAAGAAGGGTGCTTATGTACCTTAAGGCACTGGAGATCCAGGGGTTTAAGTCCTTCCCGGACCGGACTGTACTGGCGTTCGGGTCCGACCTGACGGCCATTGTGGGGCCCAACGGGTCGGGCAAGTCCAACCTGGCCGACGCCATCCGGTGGGTGATGGGGGAGCAGTCCACCCGCACCCTGCGGGGCAGCAAGATGGAGGACGTAATCTTTGACGGCACGGCCAAGCGGAAGGGGCTGGGCTTTGCCGAGGTGTCCCTGGTCATCGACAACAGCCAACATATCTTCCCCCTGGAGGAGAGCGAGGTGTCCGTCACCCGCCGGTACTACCGCTCGGGGGAGAGCGAGTACTACATCAACCGCCGCTCCTGCCGGCTCAAGGACGTCAACGAACTGTTCATGGACACCGGCCTGGGCCGGGAGGGGTACTCCATCATTGGCCAGGGCAAAATCGACGAGATCCTCTCCCTGAAGAGCGCCGACCGGCGGGAGATCTTTGAGGAGGCGGCGGGCATCTCCCGCTTCCGCCATCGGAAGGAGGAAGCCGAGCGCAAGCTGGAGCGCACCCAGGAGAACCTGGTGCGCATCAACGATAAGATCGACGAGCTGGAGCTGCAGGTGGAGCCTCTGCGGGCCCAGGCGGAAAAGACCAGGAAGTACCTGCTGCTGCGGGACGAGCTGAAGGGGCTGGAGATCTCTGTCTGGCTGGATCAGCTGGAGCAGTTGCGGACGGGCAGCGTCAAGCTCAAGGCGGACTGCGAGACGGCCGCCCTCCAGCAGCGGCAGACCAAGCAGGCGCTGGACGGTCTGTACGCGGCCCTGGAGGACTATGCCAGCCAGATGCGGGACAAGGACGTGGCGGCCGAGGGCCTGCGGGACCAGCAGACCCAGGTGGAGCAGCAGATCCACGGCTGTGAGAACCGCATCAACCTGCTGCGAAACGATATGCGAAACAATGCTGAGAACGCCGCCCGGGTGCGCCAGGAACTGGAGCAGCAGGAGGACCGGGCGGGCTCCATCGCCGGGCAGATTGAGGAGCGCCGGGCCCGCCTAGCCCAGATCGAGGCGGATGTGGCCGCCTGCCAGGCCCAGCGCCAGGAGCTGGAGCGCCAGATGGAGCAGCGTGCCCGCTCCGCCGGCGCGCTGAGCCAGGAGCTGGAGCAGCTGCAAGCCCAGGAGCGGCTGGGCAGCGCCTCCGCCTCGGAGGCCCAGGCACTGCTCTCCGCCCTGTCCGCCGCGGCCCAGGAGCTGCTGGACCGGGAGGAGCAGCTGACCCAGGAGCTGGCCGACCAGGAGGAGCGGGCCGGGCAGGCCCAGGCCGCGGTGGAGGGGCTGCGGCGGGAGCTGGCGCGGGTGCTGGAGGAGCGGGATGGGGCCAAGAACGTCATCAGCGGCCACCAGATGCTTTGCCAGACCCGCCAGCGCAAGCTGGACCAGGCCCAAGAGCACTGCGGCCAGCTGCGCATGGACGAGAATAACCTGAAATCCCGTATCAAACTGCTGTCCGAGATGGAAAAAATGTATGAGGGCTACTCCAAGGCGGTGAAACTGCTTATGGGGGAGGCACAGCGGGGCGGTCTGCAGGGGATCCGGGGGCCGGTGGCCGGCCTGCTGCACGTACCGGACCAGTACGCGGTGGCCATTGAGATCGCCCTGGGCGGCGCCATGCAGAACATCGTGGTGGAGCGGGACGAGGATGGCAAGCAGGCCATCGGCTGGCTCAAGCGGCGGGACGCCGGCCGGGCTACCTTCCTGCCCATGAACACCATCCGCCCCGCCCACTTCCAGGACCGGGCGGTGGAGCGGGAGGAGGGCTTTGTGGGCATGGGGGATGAGCTGATCTCCTTTGACCAGGCGTACGCGGGTATCTTCTCCAACCTGCTGGGCCGGATCGTCATCGCCAGCGACCTGAACCGGGCCATGGCCATGGCCCGGAAGTTTGGCCACCGCTTCCGCATCGTCACCCTGGATGGGCAGGTGCTCCACGCCGGCGGATCCATGACGGGAGGCTCGGCCTCCCGCTCGGCGGGCATCCTGTCCCGAGCCAACGAGCTGGCGCGGCTGGAGCAGCAGCGCCAGGGGCTGGAGCAGCAACTCCAGCAGGCGGAGGAACAGCTGGCCCAGGCCCAGCGGGAGCTGACCGCAGCCAACTATGAGCTGGAGACTGCTTCGGCCCAGCTGCGGGAGGCGGAGAACGCGGTGCTAACCTACACCGAGCGGGCCGACAGCGCGGACAGCCTGCTCCAGTCCGCCCAGGACCGCCGGCAGACGCTGGCCCAGCAGCGGCAGGAGGTGGCCCAGCGCATCGAGGAGAACAGCCGGGCGACCCAGCAGGCCAAAGCGCGTATCCAGCAGCTGGAGGGGGAGGCGGCCGCCCTGCGGGCCCAGGCCCAGGCCAAGGCTCAGGGGCAGACCACCCTGCAAGAGGAGCTGAGCGCGTTGAGCGCCCAGGCGGCGGAGCACAGCGCCCGGCTGGCCGGGCTGGAGGGGGAGCGCTCGGCCTCCCAGAACAGCTTGGACGAGCTGGAGCGGCTGCGGCAGGATCTGTCGGGGGACCGGGCCCAGCGGGCGGGGATGATCGCCCAGTTTGAGCAGCATAACGAGCAGCTAGCCCTCCAGGTGAGCCAGGCGGAGGAGCAGCTGAGCGCCCTACGGCTGGAGGGCCAGGGGCTGGCCGACCAATTGCGTTCCATCCAGGAGGAAAAGCTGGCCCTGGAGGGTCAGCGCAACCAGGCCGACCGGGACGCCCGGGGAACCAACGACCAGCTGTTGCGGCTGGAGCGGGAGGTGGCCGCCCTGGAGCAGAAAGTCAACGCTGCGGCCTGGGAGGAGAACCAGATTTTGGACAGGCTGTGGGAGAGCTATCAGCTCTCCCATGAGGCGGCCCTGGCCCAGCGGGTGGAGGTGGAGTCCACGGCCAAGGCCCAGCGCCGGATTGGGGAGCTGAAGCGGTCCATTTCAGACCTGGGGAACATCAACCCCGACGCGGTGGAGCAGTTTGAGCGGGTCAACGAGCGCTACACCTACTTTGCCGAGCAGCGGGACGACGTGACCAAGGCCAAGGAGGAGCTGGAGGAGATCATCACCCAGATCACCGGGGAGATGACCGGGATCTTCAAGACCCAGTTTGCCCTGATCGACGAGAATTTCCAGCAGACCTTCCAGGAGCTGTTCCGGGGTGGACGGGCCTCGCTGAGCCTGGACGACCCGGAGGACGTGCTCAACTGCGGCATCGAGATCAAGGTGCAGCCCCCGGGCAAGGCCCTCAAGACGCTTTCCCTGCTGTCCGGCGGGGAGCGGGCCTTTGTAGCCATCGCCCTGTACTTTGCCATCTTGAAGGTGCGCCCCACCCCCTTCTGCGTGATGGATGAGATTGAGGCGGCCCTGGACGACGCCAACGTGGTGCGCTTTGCCCGATATTTGCGTAAGATGAGCAGTAAAACCCAGTTCATCGTCATCACCCACCGCCGGGGCACCATGGAGGAGTCGGACGTGCTCTACGGGGTCACCATGCAGGAGCAGGGCGTCAGCCGGATGTTGACGATCAATCTGAACGAGGTGGAGAAGGAGCTGCATATCAAGTAAGGGACAGGCATCCGGCTGACGCCCACCGCCGAAAGGTGGAGAAAAATCGGAGCGGAAGCGGAGATTTGCGCAGGGCGGATTCACTCCGCCCGAGCAGGATGAAAGCGGGGCCCCCGCCCGGCCCCGCCGGGTGGGGAGCCAGCCGGATGCTGACGATCAACCTGAACGAGGTGGAGAAGGAACTGCAGATCAAGTAACAGCAGTGCATCCGGCTGATGCCCGCCGCCGAAAGGCGGAGAAAAATCGGAGCGGCAGCGGAGATTTGCGCAGGGCGGATGCATTCCGCCCGAGCAGGCTGAAAGCGGGGTCCCCGCCCGGCCACGCCGGGTGGAGAGCCAGCCGGATGCTGACGATCAACCTGAACGAGGTGGAGAAGGAACTGCAGATCAAGTAACAGCAGTGCATCCGGCTGACGCCCACCGCCGAAGGGCGGGGAAAAATCGGAGCGGCAGCGGAGATTTGTGCAGGGCGGATGCATCAGATGCCAGTCGGAGGGAAGGAGACGCCATGGGACTGTTTGACAAGATCAAAAAAATCGGCATCTTCAGCGGGTTCTCCCAGCTAGATGACGATTTCTATGACCAGCTGGAGGAGTCGCTGGTCATGGCCGACATGGGGGCCCAGACCACCCTGGAGGCGGTGGAGGAGCTGCGGGCGCGCTGCCGCCAGGAGAAGATCAAGGATGTGGAGGGGGCCAGGGCCTGTATGCGGGAGATCCTGACCCAGGCCCTCTCCCAGCAGGACTGCGCCATGGAGCTGTCCAGGACGCCGGCGGTGGTGCTGGTCATCGGGGTCAACGGGGTGGGGAAGACCACCTCCATCGGCAAGCTGGCCGCCCGCTGGCACGGGGAGGGGAAAAAGGTCCTGATGTGTGCGGGGGACACCTTCCGGGCCGCCGCCGCCGACCAGTTGGCCGTCTGGGCCCAGCGGGCTGGGGTGGAGCTGATCCGCCAGCACGAGGGGGCCGACCCCGCTGCCGTGGTCTACGACGCCATGGCCGCGGCCAAAGCCAGGCGGGCCGACGTGGTGCTGGTGGACACCGCCGGGCGGCTGCACAACAAGCAGAACTTGATGAACGAGCTGAACAAGATCTCCCGGGTCATCCAGCGGGAGTGTCCGGACTCCAGCCGGGAGAATCTGCTGGTGCTGGACGCCACCACCGGACAGAACGGTCTGATCCAGGCCAAGCAGTTCTCCCAGGCGGCCCAGGTGACCGGCATCGTGCTAACCAAGCTGGACGGCACGGCCAAGGGTGGCATCGTCATCGCCATCGCCAAGGAACTAGGCGTGCCGGTGAAGTACGTGGGCGTGGGGGAAGGGGTGGACGACCTGCAGCCCTTTGACCCCCAGGCCTTTGTCCAGGCGCTGCTATGAGAGACATCTGGATCACGCTGCTGGCATTGACAGTGGTCTATTGCATCGTTTATGCCATAAAGCCCACGGTTTCCCGTTCCTTTCAGCAAAAATACGGGAAGTCCGGCGCCCCAAAGTCCGCGATCCGGACCGCCCGGGTGGCCGGGGCGGCGATTGCCGTGGTGGGGACGGCGGTTCTTCTCTACCTGCTGATCCAGGAGAGGCCGGGGATATGAGGGAGAAAGCTGGGCAAGACAAGGAGGAAACAGCATGGCTCGCTTGGATGGACGTGCATACGATGAACTGCGAAACGTAGAATTTCAAACGGATTTTGTGCGCTTTCCCGAGGGAGGCGTGCTGCTCACCTGGGGCAATACCAAGGTGCTGTGCTGCGCCAGCGTGGAGCGCTTTGCCCCCCGGCATGTGCCGGAGGGGACGGGCTGGGTGACGGCGGAGTACGCCATGCTGCCCCGGGCCAACCGGGAGCGCTCCCGCCGGGACGTCTCTCGGCTGAAGCTGGCCCCCCGCTCGGCGGAAATCCAGCGGCTGATCGGCCGCTCCCTGCGGGCGGCGGTGGATCTGACCCTGCTGCCCGACCTGACCATCACCGTGGACTGCGACGTGCTCCAGGGGGATGGGGGCACCCGTACCGCCTCGGTCACCGGCGGGTTTGTGGCCCTGGCCCTGGCCTGCCGGAAGCTGGTGGAGGAGGGGGTGCTGCCCCGCAGCCCCATCCGGCACATGGTGACAGCGGTGTCCGCTGGCATTGTGGACGAGCGGCCCATGCTGGACCTGTGCTATGAGGAGGACTCCCGGGCCCAGGTGGACTTGAACTGCGTGATGAACGAGGCCGGAGACATCGTGGAGCTGCAAGGCACCGGGGAGGGAAGGGCCTTCACCGTAGCCGAGCAGCGGGGGCTGGTGGAGCTGTGCCAGAAGGGCATTGAGGCGCTCCAGCAGATGCAGAAAGCGGCATTGGGGGGCAGGATATGAAATTGGTGCTGGCCAGTCAGAACGGGAAAAAGCTGCAAGAGATGGCGCAGATCCTGTCCCAGCTGGGGGTGGAGGTGTGCCTGCAGCGGGACGTGGGGGTAAACGTGGAAGTGGAGGAGACCGGGACCACCTTTGAGGAGAACGCCCGGCTCAAGGCCCAGGCGGTGATGGAGGCCAGCGGCCTGCCCGCCATCGCAGACGACTCGGGGCTGTGCGTGGACGCGCTGGGGGGCGCGCCGGGGGTGTATTCCGCCCGGTACGGCGGGCCCGGCCTGGACGACGCGGGCCGGTGCCGTCTGCTTTTGGAAAACCTGAGGGGACAGCCCCGGGCGGCCAAGTTCGTATCGGTCATCACCTGCTGCCTGCCCGACGGGACGGTGCTCACCGCCCGGGGCGAGTGCCCGGGCACCATCGCCTTCACCCCCATGGGGGAGGGCGGGTTTGGCTACGACCCGGTGTTCTTCCTGCCCCAGCTGAAAAAGACCTTTGCCCAGCTCTCGCCGGAGGAGAAGAATGCCATTTCCCACCGGGGCCAGGCCCTGCGGGCCTTTCAGGTGGAGCTGAAGCGGTATCTGGAGCGGTGACGGGCCGGGGGCATGGCGGGGCCTGGCCCTCGGACGGCAAGGGGGAAGAGGAGGAAAGGATATGGACTTGACAAGCAAGCAGCGCGCGCAGCTGCGGGGGCTGGCCAACGGGCTGGATACCATCGTGCACCTGGGCAAGGATGGGGTGGGGGACAACCTGATCCAGCAGACGGACGACGCGCTGGAGGCCCGGGAGCTGATCAAGGGCAGAGTGTTGGACAACTGTCCCCTGTCTGCCCGGGAGGGGGCGCAGGCGCTGGCCAAGGCCACCCGCAGCGAGGTGATCCAGGTCATCGGGAGCCGGTTTGTGCTGTATCGGGAGAGCCACAGCAAGGAGAAGGACAAGCGGATCAAGCTGGTTCGGTGAGCTGGGGCTGCCCGACTGGGGGAAAGGTGGTGGATGGCATGAACATCGGGCTTTATGGAGGGACGTTCAATCCGCCCCATGGGGGGCACTTGGCGGCGGCCCGGGCGGCGGCGGCCACCCTGAGGCTGGACCGATTGATCTTCATCCCGGCGGGGACGCCGCCCCACAAGGACCTGCCCGCCGGCAGCCCCACCGACGTTCAGCGCCTGGAGATGACCGCCCTTTTGGCCGACCAACTGCTGCAGCCGGAGTTGGTTCGGGTGTGGGACGGGGAGGTGCGCCGGCCTGGGAAGAGCTACACCGTGGACACCCTGCGCCAGATGGCCCAACAGTGGCCCGGGGCGCAGCTGTGGCTGCTGATGGGGGCGGATATGTTTGCTACCCTCCAGCAATGGCACCAGCCGGAGGACGTGCTGTCCCTGGCGGGGGTGTGCGCCTTTGGGCGGAGCGCTGGCGACGCTTTGGTCCTGCTGCAGCCCCAGGCAGAGCGGCTGCGCCGGGACTATGGGGCTCAGGTGGTGACCATGGCCATCCCCAGCCAGGAGCTGGTGGACGTCTCCTCCACCCAGCTGCGCGCTCTGCTGGCCCGAGGGGAGGGCGCAGACTATCTGCCCCAGGCGGTATACGGTTACATCCTGCGGAAAAAGCTATATGGGACCCAGGTGGAGCTGGACCGGCTCACCCTGGAGCAGCTGCGCTGCGTCTCCTACTCCATGGTGAAGGCCAAGCGGCTGGCCCATATCCGTGGGGTGGAGGAGGAGGGGGCACGGCTGGCCGAACGCTGGGGGGCGGATCCGGAGGAGATGCGCCGGGCGGGCATCCTCCACGACTGCACCAAGTACCTGGGCCGGCAGGAGCACCTGGAGATCTGCCGCCGGTACGGTGTGGCGCTGGACCAAATGGAGCAGGGGGCGGGCAAGCTGCTGCACGCCAAGAGCGGGGCGGCGCTGGCCAAAGCCGTGTTCGGACAGAGCGAAACGGTGGTCCGGGCCATTTTGTACCACACCACCGGGCGGGGCAATATGACGCTGGAGGAGAAGCTGCTCTACCTGGCTGACTATATGGAGCCCACCCGGGACTTCCCGGAGGTGGCGCAGATGCGCCGCCTGGCTTATGAGGACCTGGACCGGGCAGTGCTGATGGGGGTGGAGCTGTCCATCCAGGAGATGCGGGCGCTGGGCCGCCAGATCCATCCCAATACCTTGGAAGCGGAGCAGACACTGCGGAAAGGGCTTTCACTATGACGGCAAACCACGGCAACAGAAAGAGAGAGGCGCCCGGTGGGCGGCGGAAGGAGTGGCGGCGGGCGATCATCCTGATCGTGCTGGCGGTGATCATGGTGCTGGCGGCCACCATTGCCGCGCTGTGGAGCCGGTGGGTGCGGCGGCCCGAGCTACCCGGGGGCGACCCCAATGCCAGCGGGAGGCCGGACAGCAGCGCGGGGGTGGACATCGACTCGGTCCAGCCCAAGGTGAGCGGGGCGCGCAAGAGCGAGGACTTCTACACCATCCTGATCTTTGGGCCCGACGAGACCTCGGGGCTGACCGACGTGATGATGCTGGTGTCCTACGACGTGACCAACCAGCAGGCCACGGTGATGTCCTTCCCCCGGGACACCCTGATCAACTCCAGCGGCCGGTCGGTGACCCAGAAGATGCTCAACGCGGTATACAACCGGTACGGCCAGGGGGAGGAAGGGGCCCAGGGGCTGAAGAGCGAGGTGGCCGAGCTGGTGGGCTTTGTCCCCGACTACTACGTCATGATCGACTGGCAGATCGTGGGCCAGATGGTGGACGCCATCGGCGGGGTCTGGTTTGACATCCCGTACCATATGGATTATGATGATCCCTATCAGGACCTGCATATCCACTTCGAGCCGGGCAACCAGTTCCTCAACGGGGAGGACGCCATGAAGGTGATCCGCTGGCGGCACAACAATTACGGCAGCCCCTATGGAAACCCGGGGGGCGGCAGCGACATCACCCGGATTGAGATGCGCAATGACTTTCTCAAAGCGGTGCTCAGCCAGACCCTCCAGCTGCGAAACATCACCAAGATTGGGGAGCTGGCCTCCCTGTTCGGGCAGAACGTCACCAGCGACCTGACCATTGAGAACCTGTTCTGGTTCGGCTCCCAGGCGGTGCTGGGTGGGCTGAGCGTGGACGATGTGAACTTCGTCACCATGCCCTACTACGGCGTGGCTCAGGGCAACCCCTACTACGGCCGGGTCTACCCAAACCAGAGCGCCTTGCTGGAGCTGATCAACGAGTCCCTCAATCCCTTTGTGGACGAGGTGACCCTCAACGAGCTGGACCTGATCACAGTGAACAGCAACGGCACTCTGTCCTCCAGCACCGGGGTGTTGGCCGACCCTTCGGCGGGCATTCCATCTGTGGTATCCACCCCGGAGCCGGAGCCGTCGGTGCTGCCCAGCGCCCCAGCCGCCTCCCAGCCGCCCCAGTCCAGCGCCCCGGCGACCCAGGAGCCGGAGGTGTCCCAGGAGCCAGGGGCGACCCAGGAGCCGGAGGGGCCAGGGGGGCCGTCAGCCTCCCAGGAGCCTGTGGCGTCAGACCAACCTGGGGCGGGGGACCCACCGTCTGCCACCTCCACCCCCACCGACCCGGTGGAAGTCCAGGATGAGACGGAGACGCAGCCATAAAGGCAAGGAAAGGAGCGGCAACTTTGTTGACAGCGGAAGAACTGACCGCCATTGCCGTACGGGCTTTGGACGGGAAGAAGGGAGAGGACATCCGGGTGCTTTATACCCGGGACCAGACCACGTTGGCCGATTACTTCGTGCTGTGTACAGGGGCCTCCGCCACCCAGGTGCGAGCCCTGTGCGAGGCGGTGGAGGAGGCCATGGACCTGAGGGGGGAGGCGCCCCACCACATCGAGGGGCACCGGGGCGGGGAGTGGACCCTGCTGGACTACTCGGCGGTGGTGGTCCACGTGTTCACCGTCCAGGCCAGGCAGTTCTATGCCCTGGAGCGGCTGTGGTCGGACGCGGTGCCGGTAGACCCTGCCCGCTACCTGGAGGGGACAGGGCAGGGGTAGCCTCCCCAGGCCGCCGGGGGGAGATCATGAGGAAAAGGTGTGAGCACAATGGAAGCACAAGCAAAGCGGAAGGTTATGCTCTCCGGCATCCAGCCCAGCGGGGATCTGCACCTGGGCAACTACCTGGGGGCCATCCAGAACTGGCGGGACCGGGCGGAGGAGTTTGACTGCTACTATTTTATGGCAGACCTGCACACCATCACAGTGCGGCAGACCCCCGCCGATCTGCGCCGGCGCACCCTGGAGCAGCTGGCCCAGTACATCGCCTGCGGCCTGGATCCGGAGCGCAACACCCTGTTCATCCAGTCCCATGTGCCCCAGCACGCCCAGCTGGGCTGGGTGCTCAACTGCTTTACCATGTTTGGGGAGCTGTCCCGGATGACCCAGTTCAAGGACAAGTCGGCCAAGCACGGGGACAACGTCAACGGGGGGCTGTTTACCTACCCGGCCCTCATGGCTGCGGACATTCTGCTCTACCAGCCCGACTATGTGCCGGTGGGGGAGGATCAGAAGCAGCACGTGGAGCTGACCCGGAATATCGTCCAGCGCTTCAACGGCATCTACGGCGAAGTGTTCAAAATGCCCGAGCCGTATATCCCCAAGGCGGGGGCCCGGATCATGGGGCTGACCGCGCCGGACAGCAAGATGAGCAAGTCCGCCCCCGAGGGGTGCGTGTTCCTCATGGAGCGGCCGGAGGACATCCAGCGCAAGTTCAAGCGGGCGGTGACCGACAGCGATACCCAGCGGTGCGTGCGCTACGACCCGGCGGCCAAGCCTGGGGTGGCCAACCTGATGAACATCTATTCCGCCGTCACTGGCAAGGACTATGCCCAGATCGAGCGGGAGTTTGACGGCCAGGGCTACGGCGTGTTCAAGCCGGCGGTGGGGGAGGCGGTGATCGAGGCGCTGCGCCCCATCCGGGAGGAGGCCGAGCGCATCCTGAAGGATAAGGCCTATCTGGAGCAGGTGTACCGCGCGGGTGCGCAGCGGGCGGGCTATGTGGCCGACAAGACCCTGCGCAAGGTCTATCGAAAAGTGGGGTTTGTGGCCCTGTAAGCCGAGAGAGGAGCTGCGGTGAGATGCCAAATATAGCGACGATTGCACAGCCGGGCCAGGCGCTGGATATGGGCAGCGTGGGCATGATCCTGCTCACCCTGCTGCTGGCGGCGGTGATGGCCTGTGTGCTCACCCCGCTGGTCAAGGCCTTCTCGGTAAAGGTGGGGGCCATCGACGTGCCAAAGGACAACCGGAGGATGCACAACCGACCCATTCCCCGCCTGGGTGGGCTGGCCATCTTCCTGGGCTTCATGTTCGCGGTGGTGCTGATGGTGCCGCTGAATGGAGAGGAGCGGGGGATGCTGCTGGGGGCGGTGATCATCGTGGTGCTGGGGGTGTTTGACGACATCCACGCCCTGCCGGCCAAGCTGAAGTTTGTGGTGCAGATTGCCGCGGCGCTGGTATCCGTGCTGGCGGGCAACCAGATCCGCATCCTGTCCAACCCCAACCTGCTCAGCGACAACCCGGTCTGGGTGCTGGAGGACTGGCTGGCCATCGTCCTTTCGGTGGTCTGGGTGGTGGCCATCACCAACGCGGTCAACCTCATCGACGGGCTGGACGGGCTGGCCTGCGGGGTGTCCACCATCAGCTCGGCCACCATGCTGGTCATTGCCCTGCTGGTCAGCGAGCTGAACGTGGCCATGATCATGGGCGCCCTGGTGGGGGCCTGCATTGGGTTTCTGCCCTATAACTTCAATCCGGCCAAGATCTTCATGGGGGACACAGGGGCCACTTTCCTGGGCTTCATCATGGCCAATATGTCCATCCAGGGGATGTTCAAGATGTACACCATCATCTCCTTTGTGGCCCCATTCCTGGTGCTGGGCCTGCCCATCTTCGACGTGTGCTTTGCCGTGATCCGCCGGCTGTCCAAGGGGCAAAGCCCCATGCGTCCAGACCGCAGCCACGTCCATCACCGGCTGATCGACATGGGCCTGTCCCAGAAGCAGGCGGTGGGGATGCTCTATGTGATTTCCGCCATCCTGGGGCTGTCCGCGGTGGTGCTCACCACCAGCGGGGCGCTGCGGGCCATGATCTTTTTGGCGGCGGCGGCCCTGGCCGCGCTGCTGGCCTGGCGGGTGCTGGTGGCGGGGCACACGGGGGGCGCTCGGCCCGGCCAGCCAACAGAGGGGAAGGACGAGGGAGGGGAGGAAGAGCATGGTCCGTCTGAGCGCTGAGGGGGCAATCAAGGTGATGGCCATCTTTGGTACCCGGCCGGAGGCCATCAAGATGGCCCCCCTGGTCAAGGAGCTGGAGGGGCGGAAGGAGTTTGAAACCTGCTGCTGCGTCACCGCCCAGCACCGGCAGATGCTGGACGGGGTTTTGGACATCTTCCAGCTCCGGCCTCAGTTTGACCTGGACATCATGGAGCCGCGGCAGAGCCTGTCCACCATCACCAGCAAGTGCCTGCTGGGCCTGGAGGGGGTGCTGGAGCAGGCCAGGCCAGACCTGGTGCTAGTCCATGGGGATACCTCCACCACCTTTGCCGGGGCGCTGGCCGCCTTTTATCAGAAGATCGCCGTGGGCCATGTGGAGGCCGGGCTGCGCACCGGAGACCGGTACGCCCCCTTTCCAGAGGAGCTCAACCGCTCCCTGGTGGGCCGCCTGGCCACGCTGCACTTTTGCCCCACCCCCTCCAACCGGGACAACCTGGCCCGGGAGGGGATCACCCAAGGGGTATATGTCACCGGGAACACGGTGATTGACGCTTTGCAAACAACAGTGGTAAAGGACTATCATTTTACAACTGAGATCCTCAATCAGATTGACTATGAGGGCCGGAAGGTGGTGCTGGTGACCTGCCACCGGCGAGAGAACTACGGCCAGCCCATGGAGCAGATTCTCTCGGCCCTGGCCCAGCTGGCCCGGCGTTATCCCCGCCAGGTGGAGCTGATCTATCCAGTGCACCTGTCCCCCGTGGTGCAGCAGGCCGCCCACCGCCATCTGGATGGGCTGGACAACGTGCATCTGATCCCACCCTTGGCGGCGGACGAGATGCACAACCTGATGGCCCGCAGCTACCTGGTGATGACCGACTCGGGCGGCCTGCAGGAGGAGGCTCCCGCCCTGGGCAAGCCGGTGCTTGTCCTGCGCCGGGAGACGGAGCGGCCCGAGGCGGTGGAGGCGGGCACGGTGAAGATCGCGGGGGTGGAGACCGGGCGGATCCTGGAGCTGAGCGCAGAGCTTCTGGAATCCCCGTCGGCCTATGGCCAGATGGCCCATGCAGTCAACCCCTATGGGGATGGACGGGCCTGCCGCCGGATCGCCGACGCCATCGCCTATGCCTTTGGGCGGCTGCCCCAGCCGCCGGCGGCCTTTTCCGGCCAGGGCTGAAGGCTGCTGTCCAGCGTGGAGAGGGGGGAGTGATTTGGAGGAGAGAAAGCGGACCATCCTGGCGGTGCTCATCGCCTGCGTGGTGCTGGTGGCGGTGCTGTATAGCTTTGGGCTGAACCTGTTCATCCAGACCCCGGAGCTGGAGGCGCCTGGACTGAACGCCTCTTCCACCCCGGGACAGGCCACCGGAGATCCGGCGGCTGGGGGCATCCCGGTGGAGATCACGCCTCAGACTGTCCAGCTGGCCATTTCCAGCCTGAGCCGGTATGAGAGTTACAGCCGGAGCGTTTCGGCGACCTACCTGGAGGATGGGGAGGCGGTGGGCTCCATCGCCGCCCAGGTCTGGGTGGAGGGCGGCTGGGTGCGCACCGAGACCACCTTGCCCTCCGGCTTGGTGGAGTGCTCCCTTGTGGGCGACGGGCAGCTCTGGCTGTGGTATGACGGCCAGGACCAGGTTTACCGGGCCCCCGCCGGCGATCAGAGTGCCGACCTGGCCCAGCGCCTGCCCACCTATGAGGACGTGCTGGCGCTGGATCCGGCCGGGATTACCCAAGCAGGCTATGTGGAGCGGGACGGGCAGGACTGCATCTATGTGGAGTTTGAGCACGAGCAGCTGGGCTACCTATACCGGTATTGGATCTCGGTGAACAGCGGCCTGCTCATCGCTGCCCAGACCGAGTCGGAGGGGCAGGTGGTGTACGAGATGAGCTCCCGCCAGCTCACCAGCCCCCTGTCCGGGACAGGGGACTGGTTTGTCCTGCCTGACGGGACGTCGCCCCGGGAGTGATCAATCCTCCCCCAGGCCCAGCAGCAGCATCAGCCCAAGGGTGATCACCAGCTCCAGGTTATCCCCCTCCAGGTAGAGGAAGAGGATGATCAGCACCAGCAGGATGTCCCCGGTGTCCAGCCGCTCCAGGGAGAAGTGCTTGCGCAAACCGCCCAGCAGCTGGCCCAGGCTGCCGGTGAGCTCGCCCAGTACGGGGGAGTGGCCGGAGGTTGGGGCCTGGGCTGGCTGAGGTTCGGGCTGGGCCTGATCCCGGGTGTCCTCCGGCTCGGCGTCCAGGACGATGAACTCTGGGTTTCCCTGATAGTGGTTATACATGGGGATCCTCCCTTGGGCGCAGCAGCTCCAGCCCCATCCGGATCAGCCGAGAGAGCTTGGCGATCTGGATGGCCTGGTCCAGCCGGGCGTAGCGGCGCTCCTTGACAAAGGGGCGCAGGGCGTGGAGCAGGGCCACCCGGCCGTCGTCCTGGCTGTTGTACCGGCTCATCAGCTGGACTGCCCCGGAGATCAGGCGGGGGTCCACCTGGCTCAGGGCGCCCAGCAGGCCGCCGCCCTCTGGCTCGGCGGCCGGGGCGGGGGGCGTCTCCCGTTGGGGCGGGGGATCGCCGGCGGGGGGCGGGGCGGAGGCGGAGCCTTTCCCCAGGGACTGGGCCAGGGAGAAGATCTGCTCCATGGCCTTGGGATTGCTCAGGATCCCCTCCAGCTTTTCCTCCAGTTCACTCACGCCACGCCCCTCCCCTCCAGAGCTGTTGTTATTTCAGTTTCTCCTTCATCTTCTGGATCAGCTGGGCTCCCTCCGGGTCGGCCATCAGCCGGCGGATGGCGCCCATCAGCTGTCCGGTATCCCCTTTGGCGGCCTTGCCGGCAGCCTGCTCCAGCTCGCCCCCGGTCCCTTGGCGGAGCATGTCAAAGAGTTTTTGGGTCTCCGGCGCGTCCTTGAGCTGTTCCAGCTTGGCCGAGTCGCCCAGTAGCCGGGAGGCCTGGGGGTCGTTGCGCAGTGAATCGAAGCCTGGCATGGCAATTCCCTCCGTTTCCGATGAAACCCCGGGTGGGGTTTCCTGTCCCAGTATATGTAGCAAGCGGGAAAGGGTGAACCCTGTGAAGATCGCAATTTTTTCAGACTCCCATGGACAGGTGGGCCGGATGGCCGCGGCTGTGGAGCGGGAGCGTCCTGACCGGGTGTTCTTCCTGGGGGACAACCTGCGGGATGGACAGGCCCTGGCCGGCCGATATCCAAGCCTTCCCATGGATGTGCTGCGGGGCAACTGCGACTGGGAGGCGGGGCCGGATGAGCTGCTCGTGGAGGTGGAGGGGGCGCGCTTTCTGCTGGTGCACGGCCATCTGCAAAGGGCAAAGTCGGGCTTGGATGGGCTGATGGCCGCCGGGCGGCAGGCGGGGGTGGATATGGTCTGCTTTGGCCACACCCACCAGGGATTGAACCTGCCGGCGGGGGCTGGGCCCTGGCTGTTCAACCCGGGAACGGCGGGCGGCGTGCGGGAGCGGCCGGGCTATGGCGTGGTGGAAGTGGAGTCGGGCAAGCTGAGTGCGTGGTTAAAATAGGCCGAAAAATAGACCGGCGCAAGGGATTTCCCTTGCGCCGGTATGGGGCTTATGCGTGGCTGCTGCGGGGGGCGCGCTCACTGCGGAACAGCAGCGTGATGCACCACAGGGCGGCGATGCCCACCACCGTATAGATGATGCGGGCCAGCCAGGTCCCGGAGCCACCGCAGAGGAAGGCCACCAGGTCAAAGTTGAACAGACCGATGGCGCCCCAGTTCAGGCCGCCAATGACGGCCAAAGTCAGGGCCAATTTATCCAAAAACATGGTTGAAAACCTCCTTGCCTCCACGGGGATAGTTTGTGCGGGGGCAGGGAAGAAATGCTGGAAAGTTTTGATGTTTTGACAAAAATCAACGCTGACCGGCCAGGCTGCGACGGCTATTCGGCCTGGGTCAGCGCCTTGGGGCCGAACCCGTGGGGCAGCAGCTCATGCAGCGGGAAAGAGACAAACTGCCGGTCGGCCCGGGCCACCAGCACCGTAAGGTTGGGGTTGAACTCATAGAGCATTTGCCGGCAGGCCCCGCAGGGCCAGCAGTAGTCGGCGCTGTTACCCACGACGGCGATGCGCTCCAGATCATCCCGGCGCCCTTCGCTCACCGCCTTGACCAGGGCGGTGCGCTCGGCGCAGATGGTGGAACCGTAGGCGGCGTTCTCCACATTGCAGCCGGTGAATACGGTTCCGTCAGAGCACACCAAGGCGGCGCCCACGGGGAACTTGGAATAGGGGACATAGGAACGCTCCAGCATCTGGAAGGCAAGGTCCACTAACTCTTTGTCTGACAGCATTGCGCTCAGCATCCTTTCCGTTTGGCTGACCCTATTATAGGCCGGGATGGGAAAAGGAGCAAGGGGAAACCGGGCAATTCCCGGGCGGCAGGGTCGGACGGGAGGTTTTCTGGTTGCAAAGGGCGGGGATTTCTGCTATACTATATCATGCTTTTCTGCAGCTGCCGCGCTGCGGCCGCGGGATTTTGCCCGATGATTGAAAAAAGGAATGATGAGAATGACCGACAAGGAACAGCAGAGCAAACGCCGCCAGGCGGAGGACGCGGCCTTTCACCGGATGCTGCTCTGGCTGCTGGTCGCGGTGGTGGCGGAGCTGGTTGTCCTGCTTGTCAAGTATTTTTATGTGGACATCACCGGTGCGGCCTGGCGGGTGTCGGTGGCCCAGGGGCTGCTCCTGTTTTTCCGGGTGTACCGCTTCCTGGGCATCGCGCTGGCGGCGGCAGCCGCGGTGTGGGCGGTGCAGGCGGCCCGGCGGGGCAAGGGTGTGCTGCGCTCAAGGATCCTGACTGGAGCGGCCATCTTCCTGCTGGCAGTGTCCTGGGTGGCTTACCACTTCTATGATGAAGGGGTGCGGGTGCTGCTGGTGCTGCCGGCCATCGGGGCGGGGCTCATCCTGGTCTACTTCCTCTACCAGCGCTCTTTCTTTGTCAACACGGTCCTTACTGGAGGCGGGATCGCGGCGCTATGGCTCCATCGGGCTTACTATCCCAGCCATCCCGGGGCGGTCGTAGGATGTTTCCTCGTGGTCTGGATGGTGCTGGCCGGGGCCGCAGCGCTGTGCTGGCGGCTGCGGCAGTCGGGCGGGGTGCTGGGCGGCAGGCGGCTGATGCCGGTGCGCTCCCACTATGTGAGCACCTGGGTCACCTGCGGGATTGTGGCGGCAGCGCTGGCGGCCGGACTGGTGCTGGGCACGTCGGCGGCGCTCTACCTCATCTTTGGCCTGATTGGCTGGCTGTTTTGCCAGGCGGTGTTCTTCACTGTAAAACTGATGTGAGAAAGGCCCGCCCCTGCAGGGGCGGGCCAATCGTATCAGCGGCGGGGGCGTTTCCCCTGCCGCTGGTTTTTTGTGCTCAATGGGCGTGGCTGTGGCCGGGGGTGAGCAGGAGCAGCACACCCAGGGCAAAGCCCACCACGGTGGCCAGGACGGTCCAGCGGGAACGCCATTGACGGCCAGCCTCGGGCAGCAGCTCGAAGAAGACCACATAGAGCATGGCTCCTCCGGCGATGCTCATCAGGATGGACAGGGCCATAGGGGTGTGGCCGCCGATGAAGTAGCCCACCAGGGCGCCGGCCACGGTGGGCAACCCGCTGAGGGCGGCCACCCCCACCGCGCCGCGGACCTTGCTTCCGTCATGGAGTAGGGGGAGGGCGATGCTCATCCCCTCCGGGATGTTGTGCAGCCCGATGGTGACGGCGGAGAGGGTGCTGGCCCAGCAGATGCCGTGGGCGGCCACGGTGGTGCCCACGGCCATGCCCACGGGCATATTGTGCAGGGCCACCGCCGCGGCCAGCACGATGCCGGCGGTGTGCAGGTCATGGCGGCCGCAGGCGCAGTGGTGGGAGCCATGTCCGTGGCTGTGGTGGGCGCTCTTGTCAATCCAGGCGTTGAGCAGGAAGGTGAGGGCAAATCCGGCCACCAGAAAGAGGGGAGGCAGATAGTCCGCCCCGGTGGCCTCCATGGCATGGGGCACCATGTCAAAGGACACGATACACAGCATCAGCCCTGCGGTGAAGGAGAGCAGCAGGCCGGTGGCCCGGGAGGACTCCCGGCGGAGCAGGGCGGCCAGGCCGCCGCCCAGGGCGAGTCCGCCCACGCCGGTGAGCAGGGTGAGCAAGATGAGAAAGGTTAAAGTCTGTGCCATAGGGGACGCTCCTTTGTCAAAATGAAGGGCTGGGCCCCACGGAGGGATCCTCCGGGGGTGGGCCGGGCCGGGCAAGGCGCTGTCTGCGGTACTGGGAGGGGGACTGGCCCAGCACGTCCTGGAAGGCCTGGGTGAACTTTCCCTGGGTTCCATAGCCCACCTGAGAGGCCACATCGGCGATGCGCACGTCCGGTTCCAGCAGCAGCTGGGCGGCCCGGCGGACACGGTAGCGCTTCATATAGGCGGCGATGGGTAGCCCATACGCCGCTTTGAAGCGCTGCTTCAGGGTGGTGGTGTTGATGAGGTAGCGCCGGGAGAGCTCTTGGATGGTGAAGCGCCGGTCCAGGTGGGTGGTGAGTAGGCGGTGGATCTCCCGGATCACCCGTTCCTGCTGGGCGGGGTAGGGGATGGGCGAGGCAAGGCTGGGGCCTTGCCGGGCCAGCCACAGCAGCAGCTCCTGGGCCTTCAGCGCGCACAGGGGGGACAGGTGGGCGGGCGGGGCGCGGTAGAGGGGATCGAAGATGCAGGCCGCGTCCGGGTCGCCTGGAAGGGTGGCGGCGCCGTGATCAGGGGGGAGATGCTCCAGAACCCCGCCGTCCAGCCCGGGAAACGGGGGACAGCTCCGCTCCAGCGCCTCCGGGCTGAGCAGCATGGACACCCCTTGAAAAGCGTCCAAGGGGAAGCGCAGGGCTATCCCACCCTTGCCCAGATGGCCCAGGGCCACCTCCCCCGCATCCAGCTCCCCTGGGGCGTTCTCCTCCGGATCCCACACCACCCGGCCCAGCCGGCAGTGGGTGACCGCCAGGACGGAGCCCGACGCGGCAGGGGCGAAGTCCACCCGGCTGGCGGCAAAGCGCCACAGGCACACCTGTACGCCGGGCAGGGGCTGGTAGACCCCCACCGCCCCCCGGCCGTCCACTTGGGCGCGTAGGCCGGAGGGGAAGGGGGTGGGACCGTCCTCCCCGGCGTGCCGCTCCACGGCCAAGCAGCCCATGGGTACCCGGGCCAGGGACTGCTCCAGCCGGGCAAATTCCGCTCGCATCATGGAATCCCTCCTCTGGGCATAGGATCAAGGGGAGGGACAGGCAATCTCCACCATGGCCTCGATCATGTGGTGCAGCAACTGGGCACGCTGGGTTTGGGCCGCCTTGTAGTAGACCTCCCGGCCTTCCCGGCGGCTGACGATGAGCCCGCCGCTCTTGAGCTGGCGCAGGTGGTGGGAGACCGCCGGGCTGCTCATCTCCACCATGGAGGACAGGTTGATGACGCACTGCTCGCAATGGCAAAGCAGCCAGAAGATGCGGATCCGGCTGCCGTCGCCCAGCTGCTTAAAGATGTCGGCCACGGTCTGGAACTGATCCAGCCGGGGTACCCGTTCCAGAATGGCCTCTGTTTTCTGCCCATGGTCATGGGGCAGTGGTTTCCCCGTCATCCCGGTTCCCCCTTTGCGGTGCGGCGCACGGGCTGTCCAGCCGCTGCGTTTGCAGCCAGTATATACAATTGAGCGGGAAAAGTCAACGCATGGGATTTTGGGGGAGATTTGGACTTGCGGCCTGGCCTGCTGTGGAGTAAGATAAAAAGCGAAAACACCAATGCATAGGGGGCGTACAGATGCGTTTGCGGCACGGGCAGATCGGACAAACTTACCGGGTGAAGGAGATCCACCTACCCTTTCAGGTCCAGCGCCGGCTGGAGGCGCTGGGGATGACCCGGCGGACGCCGGTGTCCGTCCTCAACCGGAAGGGGGATGGCATCCTCATCATCCGGCTGCGGGGGGCCAGGTTTGCCCTGGGGGCCTATATCACCCGGAACATCGAAGTGGAGGACGAGGCATGAGCGGGGGGATGACCATCGGGTTCATCGGCAACCCCAACTGCGGCAAGACCACCCTGTTCAACGCCTACACCGGGGCCAACCTGAAGGTGGCTAACTGGCCGGGGGTCACGGTGGAACGGGTGGAGGGGGCCATCCAGGACCATGGCCTGGACATCCGGCTGGTGGACCTGCCCGGCACTTACAGCCTGAGTTCCTACACCATGGAGGAGACGGTGGCCCGGCAGTTCATCCTCAGCGATGAGGTGGATGTGATGATCAACGTGGCCGACGCCTCTACCCTGGAGCGCAGCCTGTATCTGACGCTGCAGCTGCTGGAGCTGGGCAAGCCGGTGGTGCTGGCCCTGAACATGATGGACATCGTGGAGAAGCGGGGCATGGAGATCGACCTGCACCGCCTGCCAGAGATGCTGGGCATCCCGGTGATCCCGGTGTCGGCCCGGAAGCGCCGGGGGCTGGACATCCTGCTCCACGCCGCCGTCCACCACAGGGGATGCACCCAGCCCGACTGCCTGATCCATCACCACCGGGGAGGCGGCGGAAGGGAGGAGCGCCATGCGCGGTACGCCATGGTTTACTCAGACGGCATCGAGGATCAGATCGACCAGCTCACGGCCCAGCTGGAGCGGCGCTATCCCCAGCTGGACAACTACCGCTGGCACGCTTTGAAGCTGCTGGAGGGGGATCGGGAGATCACCCAGCGCTATCCGTTGGAGCTGCCCCAGGGGCTTTCCGAGGACTGCGCATCGGATATCGTCAATCAGAAATATGAATTCATCGAGGAGATCCTCCATGAGGTGCTGCTGCACAAGCAGCGCCAGGACCTGCTCACTCAGCGGGTTGACCGGGTGCTCACCCACCCGGTGTGGGGGATCCCCGCCTTCCTGGCCATCATGGCCGGTGCCTTTTTCCTCACCTTTACCATAGGCGACTGGATCAAGGGGTATTTTGAGCTGGCCGTGGGCTGGCTGTCCGGTGGGGTGGCGGACTTTCTGGCCGTGGCCCAGGTCAATGGGGTGGTGTCCTCCCTGGTGGTGGATGGGGTGATCGGCGGGGTGGGGAGTATCGTGACCTTCCTGCCCAACATCCTGATCCTCTTCCTCTGCCTGGCCCTGCTGGAGGACAGCGGCTACATGGCCCGGGTGGCCTATGTGATGGAGGGAATCATGAGCAGGCTGGGCTTGTCTGGCAAGGCGTTCATCCCCATGCTGCTGGGCTTTGGCTGCACGGTACCCGCCCTCATGGCCTCCCGGGCGCTGGAGAACCGGCGGGACCGGTATAAGGTGATGCTGGTCACCCCCTTCATGAGCTGCAACGCCCGGCTGACCATCTACATCCTGTTTTCCCAGCTGTTCTTCCCCAACAGCGCCATGGTGGTGGCCTACTCCATGTACCTGATCGGCATCGGGGTGGCCATCGGGGTGTCCTGGGTGCTCCACCTGCTGGACCGGCGGGGCAGCGTCAACTACCTGATGATCGAGCTGCCCGACTACAAGCTGCCGGACGGCAGGACGGTGGCGATCTATGTCTGGGAAAAGGTGAAGGACTACCTGGGCAAGGCGGGCACCACCATCTTTCTGGCCACCCTGCTGCTCTGGCTGGTGCTGAACTTCGGACCTCAGGGCTACTCCGGCGGGATGGGGGCCAGCTTTGGGGCCCATATCGGCCGCTGGCTGGTGCCGGTCTTTGCCCCCATCGGGCTGGGCTTTTGGCAGATCGTGGTGGCGCTGATTGCGGGCATCTCAGCCAAAGAGGTGGTGGTGTCCAGCTGCGCGGTGCTCTTCGGCGTGGCCAACGCCGCCGCCCCGGAGGGGATGGACGCCTTCGCCGCGGCCCTGGCCGGGATTGGCTTCGGGCCTCTCAACGCCCTGTGCCTGATGGTGTTTTGCCTGCTCTACATCCCCTGCGCAGCCACTCTGGCCACCATCCGGAAGGAATCGGGCAGCTGGGCCTGGATGGGCTTTACCGCTCTGTTCCAGCTGGCGGTGGCCTGGGCAGTCACCTTCCTGGTCTACCAGCTGGGGCTGTTTCTGACCTGAGGCGGGCTGGGGCGGCTTTCCCCGACTCGTCCCAGCCTGACCCAGGCAGAAAGATGCCGAATTGGAAGCAGAGTTTGCCCAATTGGAAGGATCTGATGGAAAGTGGTTGACAAGATGGCCCAGACAGCGTATGATGCGATTAGAATTAAAAGATTATTTAATTGATAAATAATCTTGTCCGAAAGGGGAAGCATCACATGAAAAAAACCTATCAGATTGAAGTGGACTGCGCCAGCTGCGCGGACAAGATGGAGCAGGCTGCCCGCAAGACTGAGGGCGTCCAGGCCGCTACGGTGAACTTCATGACCCTGAAGATGATCGTGGAGTTTGCCGAGGGGCACGACCCCAAAGCGGTGATGGAGCAGGTGCGGAAGAACTGCAAACGGGTGGAGAGCGACTGCGAGGTCTACCTCTGATCAACAGGAAGGAGAAAGCGCCCCAGGCAATGCGCCCCTGGCCGAGGGCGCTTTCTTAGCCACAAACAAATAAATAAGTATTTAATTGTTGAATGGGAAACTGAGGTGGTGAAGATGAGTAAGAAACAGCGCAGGATGCTGGCCAGGATCCTGGTGGCGGCGGTGCTGCTGATCGCTTTGAACCTGATTCCAGTCCAGGGATGGCTGCGCTTTGCGCTTTACCTGGTACCCTACCTGATCATTGGCTACGATATCCTGCTCAAGGCGGGCAGGGGCATCCGCAATGGGCAGATCTTTGACGAGAACTTCCTCATGGCAGTGGCCACCATCGGCGCCATTGCCCTGGCGCTGTACGCGGGCAGCGGGGACTACACCGAGGCCATTGCGGTGATGCTGTTCTATCAGGTGGGCGAGTGGTTCCAGAGCTATGCCGTGGGCAAGAGCCGCCGGAACATCAGCGCCCTGATGGACATCCGCCCCGACTACGCCAATGTGGAGCGGGAGGGCAGGCTGGAGCGGGTGGATCCGGACGAGGTGGAGGTGGGGACGCTCATCGTGGTGCAGCCGGGGGAGAAGGTGCCGCTGGACGGGGTGGTGGACCAGGGCAGCTCTACCCTGAACACCAGCGCCCTGACCGGGGAGAGCCTGCCCCGAGAGGTTGGGCAGGGCGACGAGATCATCAGCGGCTGTATCAATCTGACGGGGGTGCTGCGGGTGCGCACCACCAAGCCTTTCGGGGAGTCCACCGTGTCCCGGATCCTGGATCTGGTGGAGAATGCCAGCTCCCGCAAGTCCCGGTCGGAGGACTTCATCACCAGGTTTGCCCGGGTGTACACCCCGGCGGTGTGCGGCGCGGCCCTGGTGCTGGCCGTGGTGCCGCCGCTGGTGGGCCTGGCGGGGCTGGGGCTGGACGGGGACTGGGGCACCTGGATCTATCGCGCCCTGACCTTCCTGGTGGCCAGCTGTCCCTGTGCCCTGGTGATCAGCATCCCCCTGTCCTTTTTTGCCGGCATCGGCGGGGCCAGCAAAGCCGGGGTGCTGGTGAAGGGATCCAACTATCTGGAGGCCCTGTCCCAGACCAGGACCGTGGTGTTTGACAAGACGGGCACCCTGACCCAGGGGGTGTTTGAGGTCAACGCCATCCACCACAGCTCCATGGAGCAGGCCAAGCTGGTGGAGTACGCCGCCCTGGCCGAGAGCGCCTCGTCCCACCCCATCAGCAAGAGCTTGCAGCGGGCCTATGGCAGGCCCATAGACCGTTCCCGAGTGGGGGAGATCCAGGAGATCAGTGGAAACGGCGTCATTGCCCAGGTGGACGGGATGGAGGTGGCCGCGGGCAACGAAAAGCTCATGAAGCGCCTGGGCGTCCCCTTCCGGCCCTGCCACAGCGTGGGCACCATCATTCACATGGCGCTGAACGGGGCATACGCGGGGCACATCGTCATCGCAGACCGGGTGAAGCCCACCGCTCAGCAGGCCATCCAGGAGCTAAAGAAGGCTGGGGTGCGCCGGACGGTGATGCTCACCGGAGACGCCCAGCCGGTGGCCGATCAGGTGGCAGCCCAGCTGGGGATTGACCAGGTGCACGCCCAGCTGCTGCCCGGGGACAAGGTGGAGCGGGTAGAGGCGCTTTTACAGACCGAGGGGGAGCGGGAAAAGCTGGCCTTTGTGGGCGACGGCATCAACGACGCGCCGGTGCTCAGCCGGGCGGACATCGGCGTGGCCATGGGGGCCATGGGCTCGGACGCGGCCATCGAGGCGGCCGACGTGGTGCTCATGGACGACGACCCCAGGAAGATCGCCCAGGCCATCCGCATCTCCCGAAAGTGCCTGGCCATCGTCTATCAGAACATCGTCTTTGCCATCGGGGTAAAGCTGGCCTGCCTGCTGCTGGTGGCCCTGGGGGTGGCCAATATGTGGCTTGCCATCTTCGCCGATGTGGGGGTGATGATCCTGGCGGTGCTCAACGCCATCCGGGCCCTGTTTGCGGGGCGTAGCTGATCGTTTCAAGAAAAGGGCCAGGCCCCTGCCGCTTAGGCGGCAGGGGCCTGGCCCTTCATTTGATTCACAGTCGGTTCTGGTCCCCCCACTCGCACATCTGATCCAGAATGGGGATGAGGGACTGGCCCCGGGGAGTCAGGCTATACTCCACCTTGGGTGGGATCTGGGGGTACTCTTCCCGGTGGACCAGTCCGTCGGACTCCAGCTCCTTCAGGGTGGAGCTGAGGGTTTTGTAGGAGATGCCGCCGATGTACTTCTTCATCTCATTGAAGCGCACCACCCCGAACTCCATCAGGGTATAGAGGACGGTCATCTTGTATTTGCCGTTGATGAGGGACAGGGTATAGCTAAACCCGGTGGAGCCCAGGCATTCGTTGGCGATGCAGCGTTGTCCCATGGGGGCACTCTCCTTTTGGTAAGTACCACACCCCAATGTGCGTACTTGAAATTTTGAAAGCCCATGCTATGATGATAGCGGAAGGGCCGGAAGCTGTCAAGCCCTCCGGCACATTATCGAATGGGAGGCCACAAGCTATGAAAGAGCTGAAAGTGAAGGACTAATGAAGAGATCCTGCGCGCCGCGCAGCGGTATGTGGACGGCTGTGCCAAGGGGGATGGGGGGCTGATGAAGCCCGCGTTCCACCAGAGCGCCACCATCAATGGCGCGCCCATCCAGACCCTGTTTGACAGTGCCACCCAAGCCGGCCCGACAGACTGTGTGGCCCGGGTGGACGTCTTGGACGCGGTACAGGACATCGCGGTTATCCGCATCACGCTGGAGAACTACCACGGGGCCAACTACGTGGACTTCCATGCCTTGAAGAAGGATGAGGAGGGGTGGAAGATCATGGCCAAGGTGTTTACCGACGCCTAACCTTTTCCGCCCAGGCAGCGGGGACTTGAATTCCAAAAGGGCGGCGGCCAAAGGCCGCCGCCCAAAAAGAACCCACCGATCCGAAGGGGCATCCCCAGGATATCCCTTTGGGAACCTCAGTTCGACTATGGCTGCCCTGGACGTTTAAACCGGGATATGAGTTGATGTTCCATATCCTGGCCATGCTTTTCCGGACCATACATTCGGAAATGCCATGTTTTGTTCATCTCTTCCAAGATTTCTTTCACCGCTGAGAACCCTCTTCTCGAGTTTTTTAAATCAACCAGATCATCTATGGAAAGACGTTCCGCCAGTTGCTTGAAAAGCCAAGCATTCCGGGCGCCGTTTTCTAATGTTAAATTGTCATCGCCATCGTTGCAAAGAATCGCGGCATGATGATAGTCCCAGGGCATATATTTTTGATCCTCATCCTCGAAGCTGACAAACAAGCCGTTTGTGCCATTATCGCCTAAAACATTGAACCTGATCGCGTTACATACGGTAGTAGACAGAGCGATAAGCGCCTGTTGGTCCTTAAGAACAATGCATCGATGAAGTTGATACGTCTTGCCATTGTCCCTTATGTCAATGGATGGGCCCCTCTTTTCCAGGGAGAAGGGAGAGCGTTCTATATCGCCATTGCCGGTCGGGGCGCCATGATTTCTGTGCTCCAACCTTTCCTTTACCTGCTGGAAAGCTTGGTCAGATAAGTATACCTCCTTCGGTTCAGGATACAGCGCAGTAAGCGCAAACTGACCATGTTCCGAAACAAGCATGGGATGCCGTTGGTCTGCTTCAACCTCGCCCACATAGAAGCGGGACTTGACCTGCTCTACTTGTATCTGCTTGCTGTGCGGCCCGACTATGACAAGCCGGTTGCGCTGTGGCGCAGTCCTTTGATCTGTTGCAATCATGAAGGGATCCCTGTTAAAATATTGTGCCCCCAGGGATCGATTCTGCAACTGCGGCTCAGAGATCCGGCCTGACAATCTAAAGTATTGATCATAAAGACTTGATAGTCCGTCATCAAAGGAAGAGCGTTTATGATATCTGCTGGTTGAGGAGCTCGTAAAGCAGAATGAAGAGGCAGGGAAACAAGACGCAGAAGGGAGCGTGTCTTGATCCGTTTCTGAAGCATGATTCGATGCCTGAGAAGAACTTTGCCTGATACGAGGGGAAATTCCCTGTTCAGAATCCGCTTCTTTCTGATGGATTTGATGTAAGATGCCGATTATCTTTTTCTCTAATTTTTTATGGATATTGGTTTTTCCAATGGAGGGGGGATTGGAAGTTTCCGTCCCACCGGTTGGGTCATGCACAACTTTATGTGTGGAGAAGATGGGTTCAGGGGAGCCATTTGTAGCTGTCAGCTGATCAGGCATGACAACGTGGAAGCGCTGTATCGCGGCGCTCTGGGAAATGGGTAGAGAGGGGGGGCCGACTGGCGCGCTTGGCCCCTGATCCGCGGCCCGCTCCAATGCCGGACAGTCATTCACCGGAAGCCCGCGGATCCAGGTGGTGGGCCGGACGATGCCCTGCTTTTGCTGCACCACATGACCCAGCTCATGCCGCAAATGCCGCTCCTGACCGGGACCCATATACACCTGCGTCCCCTGGGTATAGGCCAGCGCGTCAATCTTTGCCGGCTTATCCGAATTATAATGCACCCGCACATCGTCAAAGGAAAGCCCGCTCCTTTGCTCAAAGTCCAGCTTCATCTGGGTGGGGATGCCAGTTAGGTTAGGGCTTTGCCCTGCCCGTCCTTCGTGTCCAGGGGGGGTGGGAACGCCGCTGCCGGAGGTGTGGCTCCCGGGGCTAAACTCGGCAGGCTCGTCCCAATCGAAATGCACTGGCACACCGTCCATGGGTTGGCCAAACTGCCGCTGGAACTTGGCCTGCATGGCGGCGGCCAGGAGCTGGCCCTCGGACGCGGACTGGGCAGGATACCGCCCCTCCCGTGTTGCCAGCAGGGACAGAAGGGCCTGGTTGCCTATCTCCGTGAAAGCAGGCGGCTGGGGGTGCACAGTCCTGGCTTCCGGGGTGCCCTCTCGCTGTTTCCGCAGATACTCCAATGGGTCATCACCTCCGATTCCATATGCTGTGATGGGACAAATATGGCTTTGGGCAGGGTTTTTGCGCAACAAAAACCCTGCCCAAAGAGAGTTGGCTTTGCCTCAGCAATGATTAGATATTTGCTTTTTCAAGAGGTTAAGTCTAAGCATCAGCCTCATTCAACATCTTGCTGAGCGTTTGCGAGGCTTTGACGCAGGCCATGAGCAAGGTGACGCCGCCGCCGATCCCCAGCACATACAATGGAAGCCGGAGGTCCGCAAGGCCGTCTATCGTACCGGTCAGGGACGGGGCCAGCAACAGGGCGGCGGGCAGGACAAAGCCGGAAATGCCGCACAACAGCTGGCACAATCGACCCGGCCGCAGATACCGGAGCATTTCATAAAACGAGCGCCATAGCAGGATGGAGATGAGAAGGCTCAACAGGCAAAGCAGTAGCAAATTGTGAAATAGTCTGCCAAAAATAACGCCCAGCACCGCAAAGAGCAGGGTGGTCACAACGGAGTAGGTCACAAAGCTCAGGGACCTGAGACGCTGTGCGCGGACGGTGGCATTCCCGCGCAGATCATTGGGCAGCCCGTCCAGGTATTTCTCATATTCTGTCCGCGCGATGCCCACGGCGTGCTGCGCATACACACGGCTGCCACTGACCTGGCGATAGGGGAGTTTGACAAACGCCAAATCAAGGACCAGGAGCAATAGAAATACGCTGACGACCACCAATGGGATGGGCTGCCGGTTGCCAAACAGCAGAATCATGTCCGTACACACGACATAAGCGCTTTTGGCCAAAAGGTCGGCAACATTTCGATGGGAGCAAGCGTGTTCAAACGCCGTATCGGTAAAGACAGCCAGGGAAAGGAGCCACAGCAGGGCTGTCAGCGAGAACAGTAACCCCCAAGCGAATGGGTGGATGCAGAATCCGGCAAGCAGGCTTCCCAGAATCAGAACACATAGAACTTTGTTTGCCATACCATCACCACATACAACTTTAGAAGAAAACAAAGATGGCGAGATGGACTTGACGTTTCGCTTTTTTCACCGAGCAAGCGGATATATCAATCACACTCAATCGCCATATTCTATGGAATCTTTATTCTGAGTCCTGAGTTGTCCCTACCTACGATTCATCGGCCCACATGAAAAACTGGTACGGGTAGTGGGGGTCGAACCCACACGCCTTGCGGCACAGGAACCTAAATCCTGCGCGTCTGCCAATTCCGCCATACCCGCATAGATGAGCTGTCATGATTTAAACAGGGCGTTTTAGCTTATGGATCAAAATGCTGCAAGATAAAAGCAGCCATGCGATGAATCCGACCTTGAAACCAATGCCAAAGACTTGTTCAAGATTAAGGCAGAGTACAAAATTCATGATCTGCATAACAACCGTTCCACACAGACACAGAGCCGCCAGCACAAGTAGCCACAATATTGCATACTTTACATACTTCATAATAGGCAATATCCTTTCAAGGAGCTTTCCTGAGGTGACAGCACCTAAATCCAGCATATTTACCAATTTCATCCTACCCGCGTATACGCGTGGTGAGCTGCCTACCGCTTTTACGCCATCTGGATGTTAGCGGGGAGACGCCCCGCCTTCTCCAAGGAGTATAGCATAGCGGGTGGCAAAGCGCAAGGGCTGTCCGACAGTTATCAGCGGGCAGATGATGGGGGAAGGGAGGATCAGGGACGGCCCAGCAGGGCGAACATATTCCGCTTGTAGGCCTCCACACCGGGCTGATTGAAGGGGTTGACCCCCAGCACATGGCCGCTGATGCCGCAGGACAGCTCAAAGAAATAGAACAGCTGGCCCAGGGAATGGGCGTCCATATGGGGCAGGCGTACCACCAGGGCGGGGACCCCGCCCTCTCGGTGGGCGTTCAGGGTGCCCTGGAAGGCCATCTCCCGGACAAAGCTCAACGGCTTGCCCGCCAAGTAGTTCAGGTTGTCCCCATCGTCTTGGCTGTGGGGGATGGCCAGGTCGCAGCCGGTGTCGTCCACATAGAGCACGGTCTCCAGCAGCAGGCGCTCTCCATCCTGGATATACTGGCCCAGAGAGTGCAGATCGGTGGTAAACTGGGCGGAGGCGGGGAAGATGCCCTTGCCGTCCTTGCCCTCCGACTCGCCGAACAGCTGCTTGAGCCACTCGCCAAAGCAGGCGTAGGCCGGTTCATAGCTGCAAAACAGCTCCACCCGCTTGCCCTGACGGTAGAGCAGGTTGCGGGCGGCCACATACTGCCACACCGGGTTGTCCATCTCCCGGCGGTCAAAGTCGGCCATGGCCTGGGCCGCCCCGGCCATCAGCTGGGCGATGTCGGTGCCGCCCACGGCGATGGGCAGCAGCCCCACTGCGGTGAGCACGGAGAAACGGCCGCCCACCGCGTCAGGGATGACGAAGCTCTGCCAGCCGTTGTGGTCAGCCAGGGTCTTGAGGGCGCCCCGGGCCCGGTCGGTGGTAGCGTAGATGCGCTGGTTTGCCTGGGGGCCGTACTGCCGCTCCAGCAGCTGGCGGAACAAACGGAAGGCGATGGCGGGCTCGGTGGTGCCCCCCGACTTGGAGATCACGTTGAGGGACCAGCGCTTGCCCCGCACCCGATCCAGAACGCGCTGGGTTTCATTGGGGCTGAGGGAGCAGCCCACAAAGCAGATCTCAGGTCCGTCAGAGGGGAAGATCTCCAGGGCGGCCCGGGCCCCCAGGTAGGAGCCGCCAATCCCCACCACCACCAGCACATCGGAGTCGGCTCGGATTTGGGCCGCGGCCTGCTGGATGCGGACGAACTCCTGCCGGTCATAGTCCTGGGGCAAGCGCACCCAGCCGGTGAAATCGGCGCCGGGGGCGGTGGGATCATAGAGTTTTTGGTGGGCCGCGGCCACCTCGCCGGCCATGGCGCTCAGTTGCGCCTGGGTGACGTCAGGGGATAGCTTGTCCAGCTCCAGCTTCAGCATGGGAAACGCTCCTTTTCCATAGAATTGCTTGAGATGTAAGGCATAAAAAGGCATTAGTCTTGACAGAAGAACAGCCCCGCTCCGCCATAGATGCCCGCCCGATTGCCCAGGCTGGCTAGGCGGAAAGCGGCGCCCCGGCAAGGGGGGAAGACCCACTGCAGGTATGCCTCCCGAACGGGCGCCAGCAGCATCTCTCCCGCCGCGGACACGCCGCCGCCAACCACAAACAGCTCGGGATTGACCACGCAGCCGATGATCGCCGCGGCGTAGCCCAGGCAGTTGGCGGCGTCCTTCACCACCCTCTGGGCGTCCGTGCTGCCAGCCTGGGCCGCGTCGAAGACGTCCCGGGCGGTGAGGCCCTCTATCCGATTGAAGGGAGAGAATTGACGGGCGGCTCGGACGATACCGGTGGCCGAGGCGGTGACCTCCAGGCAGCCGCACTTCCCGCAGGTACATGGCCAATCCTGGTGCCAGGGCACGGGCATGTGGCCCACCTCGCCTCCCGCCCCGGCCCATCCAGAGACGATCCGCCCGTCGGCAATGACGCCGCCGCCCACGCCGGTGCCCACGGTGAGCATGACTAAGTTGCGATGGCCCCGGCCAGCTCCCTGCCACATCTCGCCAAAGGCGGCCAGGTTGGCGTCGTTTTCCACCCGCACGGGCAGACCAGTGCGCCGGCCAAGCCCGCCGGCCACGTCCACCACCCCCCAGCCCAGGTTGACACAGCCGTGGACGCGGGCCTGGTCGGGCACGGGTCCGGGCACACCTACCCCCATGCCCAGGCAGGCATAGCCGGGGAAGTCCTCCTGGAGCTGGTTGGCCTGTCGGGCGATCTCATCGAACATGGCATCGGGGTCTCGGGGGGAGGGAAAGTTCACGTCCCGCAGGATGTTTCCCTTCTCGTCCACCAGGCCCATCTTGACGGCGGTGCCCCCAATATCTACACCAAAGCAGGCGGTGCCCATGGCTTCAGCCCTCCCTTTCCAGGATGATGACGCCCCCCCAGGGGGAGATGACCAGCTGATCCCCCTCCTGACGGGCGTTGTGGGCCAGCAGCAGCTCCCCCTCCTGGGGCAGGAAGAGGGGCTGGTCCCCGCCGTGGACGAGGATCTGGAGGCGCTGGCCGTCCAGCCCGCGCTGGAAGCGGACGGTGGCTGGGCTGGGGGCGGGCGGGAATTGGATGGAGCCGGTGCGCAAGGCGGGATAGCCGTGCTTGATCCGGCTCAGGGACCGGTAGTAGTCCAGCAGATCCCTGTCCTCCCGCCCCCAGGGGTAGCAGCGGCGGTTAAAGGGGTCCTCAAACCCCTCCAGGCCGGCTTCGTCCCCATAGTAGATGCAGGGGGAGCCGGGCAGGGTGAACTGTAGCAGCGCCGCCGCCTTCTCCCGCAGCACCGCCTGGGCCCGGGCCTGGGGGGAGAGGAAGCGCTCGGCCTTCTCCTGCTTGGAGCCGGAGAAGGGGTCGCCCAGCACGGTGAGGATCCTGGGCGTGTCGTGGGTGGACAGGCTGTTCATGGCACTGTGGAGCACGAAGGGGGGGTAGTGCTCAGCGATGGTCAGCACCTGCTGCCGGAAGGCGTCCCCGCCCTGGCCGGAGAGGAAGCCCAGGATGGCGTTGCGGAAGGGGTAGTTCATCACCCCGTCCAGCTCGCCCTCGGAGAAGTAGGCCCGACGCACCCCATAGCTGACCTTGTTGGAGGCGTCCTCCCACACCTCACCCAGCAGCCAGGCGTCGGGCTTGAGCTGCTTGAGGCGCTGGCGCAGCGCGGCGATGAAGGCGTCGGGCAGCTCGTCGGCCACGTCCAGCCGGATGCCGTCGATGCCCAGGCTGAGCCAATGGGCCAGCACGCTGTCCTTTCCCCGGATGATGAAGTCCAGGTAGCCCTCGTCCATCTCCCGCACGCAGGGCAGGGTGGAGATGCCCCACCAGGTGGTGTACTGGTCGGGGTAGTGTTGGAACTCATACCAGTCCCGGTAGGGGGAGTGGGGATCGCTCACCGCCCCGTGGCCAAAGACCCCCTCGGCGTCAAAGTAGACGCTGTTGCTGCCGGTGTGGGAGAACACCCCGTCCAGGATCACCTTCATACCCAGCTGATGGGCGGCCTGGCACAGGCTGGCCAGGTCGGCCTCGGTGCCCAGCATGGGGTCGACGCGGTGATAGTCTGCGGTGTCGTAGCGGTGGTTGGAGAAGGCCATGCACACGGGGTTGAGGTAGATCCCGTCCACCCCCAGCTCCCGCAGATAGGGCAGCTTTTCCTGGATGCCCCTGAGGTTGCCGCCGAAGAAATCGTTGTTGAGCACCTGCCCGTGTTGGTCGGGCAGATAATGGGGGGTATCCGACCAATCCTCGTGCACCCAGTAGGGCTCCAGCTTGCCGGACAGGTCACAGGAGCCGGCGCGGAAGAACCGGTCGGGGAAGATCTGGTACAGCACCGCCCCCTGGAAGGTCTCGGGCACCTGGAAGTGGGCGGGATAGCAGGTGAGCTGCCAGGGTTGGCCTCCGTCGGTCTCCACGCACAGCCCCGACTCCCCGGCGCGCATCAGGCGGAAGCCCCCGGTGGTGAGGGCCACGTTGAAGTGGAAGAAGTACAGGCCTATGCGGGGCAGGGAGAACTCGGTGCGGTAGGCCCAATAGTCCCCCAGCTCCTCCGCCTGGGTGAAGCGGACCTGAAGGCCGTAGCCGGAGTCGCTGTACACCTCCACCTCCAGGCTGGTGAGGGGGCAGTCCTTGGGCACCTCCACCATCAGCCGGCACAGCTCGTGCTGGCGCAGGCAGCCGAAGGGGGTCTTATACCGCAGATCCAGGCTGTTAAACTGCATCTCCATAGCCAACCAAACCTCCAGGGGCCGCACCCGAGCGGGCGGCGGGGAAAACTCCAAGCCGCGGGGCGGCAGGGGATGTAGCAGCGCCCAAAGCAGGGCCGGTCGGGCGCATTATAGCATGGAACGGTAGATCTGCCAATACTCCTGGACGGAATGGCCCCAGGAGCTGTCGTAGGCCATGTCGGCCCGGCGCAGGGCGTCCCAGCGGGGGGGGTCGCGAAAGAGGGCTTCGGCCCGACGCACCGCGTCCAGCATATCGTGGGCGTTGTAGGTCTTGAAGGTGAAGCCACGCCCCTGCATGGTCTCCGGGTTGAAGGGGGTGACGGTGTCGTACAGCCCGCCGGTCTCCCGCACTACAGGGACGGTGCCATACCGCATGGCGATCAGCTGGGTCAGCCCGCAGGGCTCCTGCTTGGAGGGCATGAGCACCAGGTCGCCTCCGGCGTAGGCCTGGCGGGCCAGGGCGTCGTCAAAGACCAGGTTGGCTGACATCTTGTGGGGGAACCGGGCGGCGTAGCGCCGGAACAGGTCCTCATACTGGCTCTCCCCGGTGCCGATGACCACCATCTGCCGCTCGTCCCACATCAGATCGTCCATCACAGCCTGTACCAGGTCCAGCCCCTTGTGGCCCACCAGCCGGGTGACCATGATGAGCATGGGCACGTCGTCCCGCACCTCCAGGCCCAGCTTCTGCTGGAGAAAGCGTTTGTTGGCTCCCTTGCCCGCCGGATCCTGGGCGGTGTAGTGGACGTGGATCCTGGGGTCGTGGGCGGGGTCGAACTGCTGGGTGTCGATGCCGTTGACCACGCCGGACAGCTTGTAGCTGTGGGCGCGCAGCACCTCGTGTAGGCCATGGGCATAGTAGGGGTTCTGGATCTCGTGGGCGTAGGTGCGCGAGACGGTGCTCACCCGGTCGGACACCAGCACGGCGGCCTTCATCAGGTTGGTGCACCCATCGTACTCCATGGTGGCCCGCCAGTCCTCGGGAAGGCCCAGGCACTCGTCCACAAAGGAGTTGGGGGCCTTGCCCTGGTACTCGATGTTGTGGATGGTAAATAGGGTGCGGATGGGCCGATAGGCCTCCAGCCCCATGTAGAAGGCCCGCAGGAACACCGGGATGAGCGCGCACTGCCAGTCGTTGGCGTGGATCACGTCGGGGTACCAGTCCAGGTGCTGCAGTGCCTCCAGCACGGCCTTGGAGAAGAAGGCGAAGCGCTCCCCGTCGTCATAGTAGCCATAGGGCTGATCCCGGTAGAAGTAGTACTCGTTGTCGATGAAGTAATAGGTGAGGTTGTCCCGGCCGGTGGTGGCCCGAAAGACCCCGGCGTATACGCTGCGCCAAGACAGGGGGAGGAAGAAGTGGGTCACATACTCCACGGACAGCTGGGGATTGTCCTTGATGGCCTTATAGTAGGGCAGAAAGACCCGCACCTGGGCGTGGGGATCGTCGCTCAGGGCCTTGGGCAGGGCGGCGGCCACGTCGCCCAGGCCACCGGTCTTGAGGTAGGGGGCCGCCTCGCTGGCGGCAAAGAGGATCT
Source organism: uncultured Oscillospiraceae bacterium (assembly GCA_944387065.1). Classification (GTDB taxonomy): domain Bacteria; phylum Bacillota; class Clostridia; order Oscillospirales; family Oscillospiraceae; genus Enterenecus. The sequence goes on along the minus strand of CALXDM010000005.1, from coordinate 19,255 downwards.
TCATACCGTCACGCCCTTTCGGATAATCACCGGGGCGGAGGCCAGCCCCTTGAGCTCGGTTCCAGCGGAGATGGTGGCCCACTTGTCCACGATCACGTTTTCCAGCACCGAGCCCTCGCCCACCACGCTGCCCTGCATGATGATGCAGTCCCGGATGGACGCCCCCTTGCCGATGCGCACCCCCCGGGAGAGCACGCAGTGCTCCGCGCTGCCCTCGATGATGCAGCCGTCGGCGATGATGCAGCCGGACACGGAGCAGTCCATGCCGTAGTAGGTGGGCACCTCGTCATGGACCCGGGTGTAGATGGGGGCGCCGGCGCGGAACAGGGACCTGCGCACCTGGTCCTGGGTGAGGGCCAGGTTGCTTTGGAAGTACTCGGTCACATTGCGCACCCGCAGAACCACGTCGTCAAACTGGTAGACATTGATGGACAGCCTGCCCTGGTTGAACTGGCTTTGGATAAAGTCCCGCTCCAGGTCGTAGGCCCCCTGGGCGGTGTACGAGCGGACGACCTGGATGAGCAGCTCCCGGTCGATGAGGTAGGTCCCCATCCCCGCAAAGCTTCCGCTGGGGGCGGGGTGGTTGATGGCGCAGGAGCGAACCTTGCCCGCCGGGTCGCAATCCAGCACCAGGCTGCACAGCTCCTGGCTGGCGCCGTCGGCCTGGGTGGCCACCACGGTGATGTCGCAGCCACTGGCCACGTGGGACTCCAGGGCGAGGCGGTAGTCCAGGTTGCACAGGGCGTGGGCGCTGGCCAGTAGGACATAGGGGGTGGCTGCGCCTTTCAGGTAGTTCAGCGCGTTGCGCAGATCGTCCAGCTTGCCTCGGTGCATCTGGTTGAAGCTCTCGGTAGCGAAGGGGGGCAGGAGCATCAGCCCGCCATTTTTTCGGTTCAGGTCCCACTCCTGGGCGTTGGCCAGGTGGTCCATGAGGGAGTGGTAGTGCTGCTTGGCCAGCACCCCCACGTTGGTGATGCCCGAGTTGACCATGTTGGACAGGGTGAAGTCGATCAGCCGGTAGCGCCCGCCAAAGGGGATGGCAGCCATGTTCCGGTCGTGGGTGAAGGCGTTGAGCTCATCATTGTACATCTCGGAGAAGATGATCCCGGTCATGTTCATAGCGCGCCCCTCCTAAACGATTTCCTTGGGCTTGATGACCGCGCCGGCCGGGATGGTCCGCCGGTGGCCCACCACGCTGATGCCCCACTCGCCGCCCGTATAGCACTCAGGGCGGGCCCCGATGGTGGCGCCGGGCTCGATGACGCACTGCTCGCCGATGATGGCGTAGCTGACGCGGCTGCCCCGCTTGATGCGCGTGTTGGGCATGACCACCGCCCCGGTGACACTGGCCCCCTCTTCCACCACGCACCCGGTGTACAGCACGCAGTGATCCACCCCGCCGTAGATCTCACACCCCTCTGCCACAAAGGAGTTGGTCACCCTGGAGCCGGGGGCCAGCAGGCTGGAGGGGCTGGCGTAGTTGCGGGCATATACCTTGAAGCGGGGGTTGCGCATATCCAGGGGGTCCTTGGGATCGAGCAGGTCCATGTTGGCGTCCCATAGGCTGCCAAGGGTGCCCACATCCTTCCAGTAGCCCTCAAAGGGATAGGCGAACAGCCGCCGGCCATCCCGGAGGAAGGCGGGGATGACGTTCTTGCCAAAGTCGTTCTCCGAGCTGGGGTCGGCCTCGTCGGCGATCAGGTATTGCTTGAGCACCTCCCAGGTGAAGAGATACACGCCCATGGAGGCCTGGTTGCCCTTGGGGTAGGCGGGCTTTTCCTCAAACTCGGTGATGGCCTGGTTGCCGTCAGTGCTCAGGATGCCCATGCGCTTGGCCTCATCCGGGCCGACGGTGATGACCGCGATGGTGCACTCCGCCTGCTTCTCCTGGTGGAAGCGGAGCATTTTGTGGTAATCCATTTTATAGATGTGGTCGCCGGACAGGATGAGCACATACTCGGGCTGATAGCGCTCAATGAACGGGATGTTCTGGTAGATGGCGTTGGCCGTGCCCTTGTACCACTGGTTGTTGCTGGTCTTGGTATAGGGGGGCAGGACATGAGCCCCTCCGAAGTTGCGGTTTAAGTCCCAGGGCTGGCCGTTACCGATGTAGTCGTTGAGCTCCAGCGGCTGGTACTGGGTGAGGATGCCAACTGTGTCAATGCCGGAATTGACACAGTTGGACAGGGAAAAGTCGATGATGCGGTATTTCCCGCCAAAGGGCACCGCCGGTTTGGCGGTGTCCTGGGTGAGCACGTACAGCCGGCTGCCCTGGCCGCCGGCCAGCAGCATGGCGATGCATTCTTTTTTTCGTTCCATCACAGCAACCCCCTATCTTCACGATGACTGAGCCGGTGCGCCCGCCCCCGGAGCCTGCCGCCCGCCCTTGGGCTTTGCCCGGCGGGCGCGCCCCTTGGCCGCCGCCCCGCCCCGGTCTGGGGCTGGGGCGCAGCGCTCATAGAACACGGTGGACAGGGGCGGAAGGGTCAGCTCCACTGAGTACTTGCGCCCGTGCATGGGGACGGGCTGGGTGGTGACCCGGCGCAGCCGGACGCCGGTGCCGCCGTACTTGGCCGCGTCGCTGGATAGCACCGGCCGGTAGACCCCGGGCCGCTCCATGCCGATCCGGTAGCCCCTGCGCTCCACTGGGCAGAAGTTGCACACCACGATGACCTCGTCCCCCTGGGCGGCCACCCGGCGAAAGGAGATCACGCTCTGATCGGCGTCATCGCAGGCGATCCATTGAAACCCCTGCCAGTCCGCGTCGTTCTGCCACAGGGCTGGGTGATCCAAGTAGTAGCGGTTCAGATCCCGGACGTAGCCCTGGAGCTGGCGGTGCCTGTCGTAGTCCAGCAGGAACCAGTCCAGCGGCTTGTGAAAGTCCCATTCGATGAATTGCCCGAACTCCCCGCCCATGAACAAAAGCTTCTTGCCCGGGTGAGTCATCATATAGCCATAGAATGCCCGCAGGTTTTGAAATTTTGCATCGTAATCCCCAGGCATCTTCTCAAGGAGAGAACGCTTGCCGTGCACCACCTCGTCGTGGGACAGGGGCAGGATGAAGTGCTCGGAAAAGGCGTAGGTGAGGGAGAAGGTGATGCGGTTGTGCTGACCCTTGCGGAACAGGGGATCGGTGGACATATAGTCGATCATATCGTGCATCCAGCCCATGTTCCACTTAAAGCCAAAGCCCAGCCCGCCGTCATACCCGGGCCGGGTGACCATGGGGAAGGCGGTGGATTCCTCGGCAATCATCAGCACAGCGGGGTCAAAGGCATAGGCCGCGGCGTTCAGGTCCTGGAGGAACTGCACGGCCTCGAAGCTGATGTTGCCCCCCTCCCGATTTGGGCGCCACTGCCCGTCCCGGCGGCCGTAGTCCAGATAGAGCATGGAGGCCACCGCGTCCACCCGGATGCCGTCGATGTGGTACAGGTCTAGCCAGTACAGGACGTTGGAGATCAGGAAAGAGCGCACCTCATGCCGGCCGTAGTCGAACATCCGGGTGCCCCAGTCCGGGTGCTCCATGCGCAGCGGGTCGCTGGGCTCATAGCAGCAGCCCCCGTCGAACTCCTGCAGGCCCTGCTCATCCTTGGGGAAGTGGGCTCCCACCCAGTCCAGGATGACGCCGATGCCGGCGTTATGGCAGATGTCGACAAACTTCATGAAGTCCTTGGGGGTGCCGTAGCGGGAGGTGGGGGCGTAGTAGCCCGTCACCTGGTAGCCCCAAGAGGGGTCATAGGGATATTCGCTGATGGGCAGCAGCTCGATGTGGGTGTAGCCCATCTGGCTCACATAGGCGACAATCTCCTGGGCGGCCTGCTCATAGGAGAGGGGGCTACCGTCCGGATGCCGACGCCAGGAGCCCAGGTGCAGCTCGTAGATGTTGATGGGGCTGCTGACGGCATTGCGCCGTGTCCTGGCCCGGCGGTAGTCCCCGTCGGTCCAGGGAAAGCCTGACAGGTCGTAGACCTTGCTGGCGGTCTCCGGCGGAGTGCAGGCGTGAAAGCCATAGGGGTCGGCCCGGAAGACGAAGGAGCCGTCGGGCCGCTCCAGATAGTATTTGTAGGTGTCGTAGACCTGGACGCCGGGATAGAACCCCTCCCAGACGCCAGGGACGATCTGCTCCATGGCGGGGGCGTTCCGGTCCCAGTTGTTAAACGACCCTGTGACCCGTACGCTCTTGGCGTGTGGGGCCCAGACGCGAAAGACATAGCCCTGCTGCCCCGACCGGAGCGCGGGGTGGCAGCCCATAAAGTGGTAGGCGTCGTGGCTCTGACCGGCGCGAAAGCGTTCCAGCGCCGCTTGGAGCTGGGCGTGTTTCATGGCGGAAATCCCTCCAGAACTGTGCCGCGGGTTGTAGCCCCCGCGGGCTATGGGACAGGGGCTGAGCCCTGGCTTTTTCCAAATTATACTTCACCTGGGCATCAAAGTCAAGGTGCACAAAAAGTAGAGGAAAGTGTGGACTTGATTGGATGTGTTGCACACAAATGGGAGGAAAAAGTTCTGAAATCTGGGCGGAATACCAGGCCGGCCCTGCTGCCTGGAGCTGGGGGGCCAGGCGGACTGGCCGGCCAGGGGGAGGCAGGCCGGATCATCATAGCAGAATTGCCCTCCGGCAGGGAGCGAACGGTGTCGCCAGACTTTCCAGAATAGGTGGGGAAATGGGGTTGACGGCGCGCCCTGATTTGGCGCAATGGCCAGAAAAGGGAATTGACAAGCGGGGGGAAATGCGGTATCTTAGTTCTGCACCATGCGGGGGAGCGCCCCGCGCTTCAGGCAGCGGTATCGAAGTGGTCATAACGGGGCTGACTCGAAATCAGTTTGCAGGCAACTGCACGTGGGTTCGAATCCCACCCGCTGCGCCATAGAAATAGCCACATCTTCGGATGTGGCTATTTCTATAGATACCGTGAACGATTTGGTGGGGGGATCCATCAATATACAATATACTATATACTATTTGCGATACAGATCTTCCAGGTCTGCAACTGGAGGTTAAGGGAAAATAAGGGGGAAATCATAATGGAGAAAAATAAATACCCGCGAAGATTTCGTGGCCCAGTTGTCATGACATTGGTAACCCTGGGACCCACTGGTTGGTTTTTCATAGACTGGTTCTCGCAGAACTATGATAAATTGCCTGTGGCATTTGTAGCGGCCCTTCTCTGCACCATCCTGGCTACGATTTATTGGATGAATGCAATTGGGTGTAATTGGGATGATGAAGAGCTGGATGGGGATACGCCAAAAGCTCTCATAGTGAAGATCGATAAATATCCGGGAAGAATTAGGAACCCAGTTGTCATGACCTTGATAACTCTGGGGCTCATCGGTTTATTTTTCATGAACTGGTCTTCACAGAGCTACGATAAGGTGTCTGCGCTATTTGTGGCATCCCTTCTCTGTGCCATCCTGGCTACGATTTTCTGGATGATTGTTATTCGGCCGCCAAAATGGAAGTGGGTTCACGAAGATGAAGATCTGAATGAGGACAATCAGGGAAATTTCATGGTGAAGAAAGATAAATACCCAGGAAGAATTAGCACTCCAGTTGTCATGACATTGGTAACTCTGGGGCCCATCGGTTGGTTTTTCATAAACTGCTTCTCGCAGAACTATGGTAAATTGCCCGCGCTATTTGTGGTGTCCCTTCTCTGTGTTATCCTGTCTACGATTTATTGGATGAATGCCATTTGGCCGCCAAAGCGGGATTGAGATGGGGCAATTGCTGGCAGCGTGGGGGCTGTTATTGCAAACTGTCTGGACCAAAAAGACGGATGTGTAGATAAGCAAATTTATTTTAGCAAGGTGCTTTCAAGGATGACTGATTTGATGATTTGGGTTAGCGTGGGTGCTTTCTTACTGCTTCCGTATTATCTCTGTGTATTTACCTTCCATAAAACACTGCTGCGATGCCATGTTGTGTTTTGGGTTTGCTTTCACGTTGCTTTTGTGGGCGTATTCCTCCTTGCAAAGCCCTCCCAGTGGCTGACGCCGGCCATTCTTTGCATCGCTTATGGGCTCTATTACTTCTTTTCGCATCTGTTCTATGTGGGCAAAGTCTTCCGGGAGCCGGAGCGCAGCAACGTGCCCCAGCTCATCACCACAAGGCCGTTGCAGTCCATCTTATTTGTGGTGATGATTGGGCTGGCTGTGTTATGGGCAGTCGATTGCATCGTCCTTATGAGAGGGTTGCCCGCTGGCAGCGGTTTGGAAACGGTATACCTAATCACCGTCGTTTCCCTTTCCTATGTGCAGCTCTTGTTCTATTATTTCAGGTATTATCGGCACGCGAAACATGTGAAATAAGGAAGAAAAATGCATGGCTCGATGGGCCATCCAAGGAGTAAGAGCCATCGGTCATCGTTTTCTGCAGGAGTCATGGCCGCCTGCGAGTTTGAAAGGCTTTAGAAAAAGAATTTTTGAGGTGTTGCTAAATGGACGATCTGTTATACAGGCTTCGTAGCCTTTGGCCGTCCCTGCTAAAAAGGAAGGACATCCATTTCGGATGTCCTTCCTTTTTTGCGTTGAGGCCTTTTGACTGGTTCACCCGCCTGACCTTGGGTGGTAAGAGAGAGCGTCGCCGCATGCTGTACAGGCGGGCGGCCGGGCTCACCAGAACCAGCCACTGTCCTCCCGACTGTCCAGCACATCCTGCATGGCGCACAGCATCTGGGCGCCCTGGGCCCGGGTGAGTGTGTCGGTGAGGGAGGCCTGGGCGGGCAGGACGGAGACGGTTTCCATATTGGCCGCCGACTGACTGGCCCAGGCGGGGACCACCCCGGTAGCAGAGGTCTCAACGGCCACGTCGCCCACGTTCAAGAGCCGGTCAATGATCACGGCGGCCTCGGCCACGGTGATGGGGGAACCGGAGTTGAACACGATCTGATCCTGCTCGTTATAGCTGCCCCGCACCGTCCCGCTCATCAGCGCGGCGGACACATAGCCCTTGGCCCAGGAGGGGATGCTGGTGTCATCGTAAAATCCGGTCATGGATATATCCTGCAAGGGATCGGACCCTGCCACCGACATGGCCATGGCCAAAAATTCCTCCCGAGAGAAGGCCTGTTGGGGGTCAAAGTAGTACAGCTGTCCCAGCTGGCGGCCCACATAGATCTCCCGCTCGGCCAGGCGCAGGGCGGCATAGTGGGCCGCGTCCCCCTGCATATCGGCATAAAACACCTTGGTGGACTGTTTCTCAATGGTGATGTTCACCGTGGCCGGCTGGGAGACGTTGCCGGCGCTGTCCACCGCCACATAGGTGAAGCTGTCCTTGCCCTTCTTGCCCTCGTAGGGGGTGTACCAGAAGGCGGCGGAGTCCCGCTCATCCACGGTGACCTGCCCCCGGGCGGGGCTGTCCACGATCTGGAAGGTGACCGGATCGCCGTCGGGATCCACGGCGGCAAAGCGGCTGGAGATGGCCACGTCTCGGTAGGTGGAAAGGGTCAGGTGCTCCGCGATGGGGGCGGCGTTGTCGGAATCATCCTGGGGGGTGACGGTGACGGCAACGGCGGACACCGGCAGGGTCAGCGCCCCGGCCAGCAGCACCGCTAAGAGGCAAGCGCGGTATTTCACAGGAAGCCCTCCTTTTCATATGCTGGGCATAGCTTGCGCCATCGGGGAGGAAAGTATGCAAAAAACGGCTCGCCATCCCAAATTTGGGAGCGAGCCGTCGAAGGGGGGCTATAACCGGCTGCGGTCCTTCAACCAGCTGGGCAGCGGGCGCATTTTGATGCCCGAGACGATGCCCATGGCCACAAACAGGGTCAGGGTGGACGAGCCGCCGTAGCTGAGGAAGGGGAGGGTGAGGCCCACCACTGGGGTGAGGTAGAGATTCATGCCCACGTTGAGCACGGTCTGGACCATCAGCATCCCGGCAAAGCCCATGGCGATATAGGCCGACATATGGCTCTTGGCCCGGCGGGACACCCAGACGCAGCGCAGGATGATGGCCAGCAGGATGGCCAGCAGGATGCAGCAACCGATGAGCCCGAACTCCTCTCCGCACACGGCGAAGATAAAGTCGGTGTGCCGGGCGGGCAAGTTGGTAGACAGAGGGGACTGGGTCTGCTTGCCGTTGAGGTAGCCCATGCCGGTCAGCTGCCCCGAGCCGATGGCCAACAGGGAGCGGGACTGGTGCCAGCCAACCCCCAGGGGGTCCAGGTCGTGGTCAAAGACCACCCGGAAGCGCAAGATGCGGTAGTCGTTCCAGATCCGGTCGATCCGAGGCAGGATGAACTGCCACAAGAGGACCACCACCGCCGTCAGTCCACCGCCCACGCCGATGAACCACCACTTGTTTACGCCCCCCACCCAGGCCATGATGACAAAGAGGAAGAGGTAGACCAGCACCATGCCGAAGTCGCCGGACAGCACGGCCAGCAGCCCGGCATAGGTGCAGGTGAGCAGCAGGTACTTTGCAATGGCCCCGATGCGGCTGGCCCCATTGGCCCGCTCACGGTTGAGCAGCCAGCCCAGCACCACAATGAAGGCCAGCTTGGCGATTTCCCCGGGCTGGAAGCCGAAGGGGATGCCGGGCAGAAAGACCCAGCTTTTGTTGCCCGTGTTGTCCGCCCGGCCAAAGGGCTGGATGAGCAGGATGACCACCAGGCCCAGCAGGAGGAAGACCTTCCACCACTTCTCCAGCAAAAACTCCACGTCCACAAAGGTGACCACTACATAGGCGACCACCCCCATGGCGATGAACAGAGCCTGCCGGGGGAAGTAGCCCCACAGGGCCTGGTCATAGCGGGTGGCGCTGTACACCAGGACCAGGCCGGCGGCGCTGGCCAGTAGGCACAGGCCCAGTAGGACCACGTCGCCCTTTTGAAAAAACTCCTTCAAACTGCGGGCCAGGCGCAAGGGGAGACCTCCTCTGCTGAAAAGTGAAAAACCGGAAAATAGTATAGCACATTTCAGGGGGATGTGCTATACTATTCGAAAAGAGTTTACAAATCCCCCCGCGGGGGGCGCAAGGGGGAGGGTGGGAGATGGAATTTGTCACCCACAGCCCGGAGCAGACCCAGGCGCTGGGCCAACGCCTGGCGGCGGCGCTGTGGCCGGGGGCGGTGGTGGCCTTCACCGGAGATCTGGGGGCGGGCAAGACCGCCTTTGTGGCCGGGATGGCGAAGGGGCTTGGGATTGAGGAACGGGTGACCAGCCCCACCTTCACCATTGTCAATGAGTATGAGGGGGGGCGCCTGCCCCTGTTCCACTTTGATATGTACCGCCTGGGCAGCGCCGAGGAGCTGTTCCACATCGGGTGGGAGGACTACCTGGCCCGGGGGGGCGTGTGCGCGGTGGAGTGGAGCGAGCATGTGGCCGAGGCCCTGGAGGAGGACGCGATCCGGGTGGATATGGCCCGGGGAGACGGGGAAAACGGCCGGGTGATCCGGATCGAGGGGGTGGCGCTGTGAAGATCCTGGCCCTGGAGACCTCGTCGGTGACCGCAAGCGTGGCGGTGACCGAGGGGGAGCGTCTGTTGGCCCAGAGCTTCTACAACAGTGGCCTGACCCACTCGGCCACCCTGATGCCCATGGCGGCCGCCCTGCTGGAGCAGGCGGGGTTGAGCCTGGCGGAGATGGATGTGATCGCCGTGGCGGCGGGGCCGGGGTCCTTTACTGGGGTGCGCATCGGGGTGGCCGCGGCCAAGGGCCTGGCCTGGCCGGGGGACAAGCCGTGCGCGGCCTGCTCCACGCTGGAGTCCATGGCCTGGCAGTGCGCCCATGTGGATGGGGAGATCTGCGCGGTGATGGACGCCCGGCGGTCCCAGGTGTACAGCGCCCGCTTCCTGGCCCGGGACGGGGGGCTGACCCGGCTGAGCCCGGATCAGGCCATTGAGTTGGAGCAGCTGTGCGCCCAGGCGGGGGCCTCTGGGGCGGAGCAGCTGCTGGTGGGGGACGGGGCGGCGCTGTGCAGTCAAGCCTTCCAGGCCGCGGGGGTGCCCGCCCGCACCATGCCGCCCCATCTGGTCTATCCCACGGCGTGGGGGGTGGCCCGGGCGGCCCTCCGTCTGGCCCAGGCAGGAGAGCTGGTGCCCCCGGAGCGGCTCATGCCAGAGTATCATAGACTCAGCCAGGCAGAGCGGGAGCGCCTGGAGCAAACCGAAAGGAGAAAAGGGGAATGACAAGCATGGAAAAGGTACATATTCTGGATCATCCGCTGCTGCAGCACAAGCTGTCCATCCTCCGGGATAAGAACACCGGGGTGAAGCAGTTCCGGGAATTGGTTTCAGAGATGGCCGCCCTGGAGTGCTATGAGGCCACCCGGGACCTGACCTTGCAGACGGTGGAGATTGAGACGCCCATCGCCACCGGCACCTTCCAAACCCTGGCGGGCAAGAAGCTGGCCATCGTGCCCATCCTCCGGGCGGGGCTGGGCATGGTGGACGGAATCTTGAACCTGATCCCCTCGGCCAAGGTGGGGCATATCGGCCTGTACCGGGACCCGGAGACCCACGCCCCGGTGGAGTACTACTGCAAGATGCCCCAGGACATCGCGGAGCGGGACGTGATCGTGTTGGACCCCATGCTGGCCACCGGGGGATCGGCCTCGGCGGCCATCACCTTCCTGAAGGGGTACGGCTGCAAGCACATCAAGCTGATGAACATTTTGGCCGCCCCCGAGGGCATCGCCTGTATCCGCCGGGATCACCCCGACGTGGACATCTATGTGGCGGCGGTGGATGAGAAGCTCAACGAGCGGGCCTACATCGTGCCCGGCCTGGGTGATGCGGGGGACCGCATCTTCGGCACCAAGTGAGGATGGAGCAGTAGGCAAGAAGAGGAATAAGAGAGCAGGCGCCCCACGGGGCGCCTGCTCTTTGCATGGATCTGGTAGAGGGGGGCAGCCGGTCTCACTTCTCCTGGAGCAGTTTGCTCAGCTCGGCCATGAAGGTGCCGATGTCCTTGAACTGCCGGTAGACGGAGGCAAAGCGGACATAGGAGACCTCGTCCACATCCTTGAGCCGGTCCATGACCAGCTCGCCGATCTCCGTGCTGGGGATTTCCCGCTCCATCTCGTTTTGGAGGGACTGCTCGATCTCGTCGGCCAGCTGCTCCAAGGTGGACATGGGCACCGAGCGCTTCTCACAGGCTTTGAGCATACTGCCCAGCAGCTTCTCCTTGTCAAAGGCCTGCCGGCTGCCGTCCCGCTTGATGACTACCAGGGGCAGGCTCTCCACCGTTTCATAGGTGGTAAAGCGCTTATGGCAGTCCAGGCATTCCCGGCGGCGGCGAATGCTGTTGCCCTCATCGGCGGGGCGGGAGTCCACCACCTTGCTTTCGGGGTGGGCACAAAAGGGACATTTCATGGCGTTTCCTCCTCGCGGGATGGGATCTTTTGCGCCGCGCCGGGGGATCGGGACGGCGAAGTCAGCCTTGATTATAGCATGGTTTTTCCATCTTGGGTATGTCTTTTGGAAAAAATTTTGCTGGGGGCGTATAAAGGGAGGCGGGGTGAGGGATACTGGCAACAGTGAGGTGATAACTGTGGAATCCAATCGCAACCCCGTCCAGGGGAAGAACCAGAGCCCGGAGAATAAGAAGGGCATGGAGAACAAGAAGCGTCCCGAGGCGAAGAAGGAGTACAGCCCCGAGAACAAGAATCCCACGAACCAGGGGCACTAAAGCGCAAGGGAAACATAGGCGGAGGGCGGAAGCCCTCCGCCTATGTGGTATCATAAGGAGGCGGTAAGCTTGAGTCAGGGAAAGGGGAAGGCCAAAGGAAAAGGGAAGGACATCTGGTCTGGGGGAAAGGCGCCCAAGTACCGCAAGCCGGACTACAAGATGCTCTCGGATGTGACGGCGGGCAGGGTGCAGGCCGGACCCCAATCCACTCCGCCCAGGGCGGGGACGGATCTGGATGAGTGGCAGGACTTGGATCACTTCCACTCCCCCGAGCTGTAAGGGGGCTGGGGTGAAAAAAACGGGGCTTTGCCCCGTTTTTTTTTCACGGCCTTTTCCCGCTCGCCCATCCTACATCAAGTTGTGGATGGTGGGCAGCTCCGCCTCCTGGATCAGCTCCAGTTGGTTGATCATCCGGGCGCACACCGCGGCGCACTCCGAGGCGTCCTCCCGGGCGGAGAGATAGGCCATGGCCTCCTGAAAACCGCCCCGGATGGCGTCCAGATCTGTGTGGCGCAAAGTGGTGTGAAGGTAGAAGCCATGCCGCTCCCACTCCTGGCAGGCCTCCTGGATGAGGGACTGGGCAGATTCCCACTGGCCCTGGATCAGCTCCTGGCGGGCCTGGTCCAGATGGCCGGTCAGCTGATGGGTGATGTGGCTGAGGGTGAATACATGCAGGGTGGACAGTCCGGCCAGGACCAAGATCAGCGCTGTGGCGACCCAAAGCCGCTTCATGCCGCCCCCCCTTTCGCCACGCAGTAGGTGCCGCCCATCTGGTCCACGGTGAAGAGGAAGACCTGCTCCGGGTCAGACAGCCCGTGGGCGGCCAGCTGCCGGTTCAGCCAGGCCCGCTCATAGCCCTGGGACTTCAGGTTGCGCTCCAGCAGGCGTCCGTCGCTGATGAGGATGACCGGGATACCTGGATCCTGGGTGGATATGCCCAGCTGGGCGCAGGAGGGGGGCTTTTGGGCGGCCCGGGGCAGCACGGACAGCTGGCCGTTGGTCTCCAGAATGGCAAACTGGATGGCCCGGAAGTCGGTGAAGCCTTGGATGCGCAGCTCCTCCATCAGCTCGTCCAAGGTCAGGCGGTTTTTGCGCAGCTCTCCCTCCAGCACCACCCCGTCCCGGATGACCACGCTGGGCCGCCCGCACAGCAGGGCGCGAAACCGGATGGAGCGGGCGGACAGCACGGACAGGATGGTGGCCACCGCCAGCAGCACGACGATGGGGATCAGCCCCGACAGCATGGGGATGCCGTTGTCCTGCATGGGCACCGAGGCCAGGTCGGCGATGATGAGGGCCAGGGTGAGCTCGGAGGGCTCCAGCTCCCCCACCTGGCGCTTGCCCAGCAGGCGGATGCCCACGATGATGAGCAGGTAGAGCACAACGGTGCGAATGAGCACCACAAACACAGGATCACCCCCATGAGATGGCAGAATGCTATGGATCATTTTGCCCGCCAACCCTGGGGGATATGCCGTCCAATTGTCCAAAACCACATTTTTTGATCCGGGGAGAAAAAATCGGGAAGTGCGCCTTGCCTTTTGCGGTCAGATACGCTAAGATAGAACAGATCACAGTTTGCTGTGTGGTGCAAAGAGCAGCGCATTGCCGCCCCGGACCGATCCTGCCCCGGCAGGAGGCGCTGTCTACGGGGCGGCTTTTTGAAAGGCGGGAGTACATTGAAGGCGACATTGATTCTGGCAAACGGGGCGGTCTTTCCCGGCCGGTCCATCGGAGAGGCCGGGGAGCGGGTGTGCGAGATGGTGTTCAACACCTCCATGACTGGTTATCAGGAGGTATTGACCGACCCCTCCTATGCGGGACAAGGAGTGGTGATGTCCTATCCACTGGTGGGCAATTACGGGGTGAACGAGCAGGACAACGAGTCCCGCCGCCCCTGGGTGGAGGCCTTTGTGGTGCGCCATCTCTCCCCTCGGGGAAGCAACTTCCGCTGCCAGGCCACCCTGGACGAATTTTTGAAGCAACACCATATTGTTGGCATCGAGGGGGTGGACACCCGCGCGCTGACCAAACTTCTCCGCAGCCAGGGATCCATGAACGGTATGATCACCTGCGCGGAGCATTTTCATGTCGACCAGGTGGTAGAACAGCTGCGGGCCTACCGGGTGAGCGGGGCGGTGGAGCGGGTCACCTGCCGCCAGCCGGAGACCCTTCCCGCCTATGGGGAGGGGCGCCGCCATGTGGCCTTGCTGGACTTCGGGGTCAAGCGCAACATGGTGGAGTGCCTGCGCCGCCGGGGCTGCCAGGTGACGGTGCTGCCCGCCTCCACCCCGGCCCAGGAGGTGCTGTCCGGTGGCTATGACGGGGTGATGCTGTCCAATGGCCCTGGCGACCCGGCTGACAACAGGGGCGTCATTGAACAGGTCCGGAAGCTGTATGAGAGCAGCCTGCCCCTGTACGCGGTGTGCCTGGGCCACCAGCTGCTGGCCCTGGCCACCGGGGCCAAGACCGGGCGGCTGGCCTATGGCCACCGGGGGGGCAACCACCCGGTGCGGGACGTGGCGGAGGGCCGGGTGTTCATCACCAGCCAGAACCACGGTTATGTGGTGCTGTCTGAGACGGTGGACCCGGCGGTGGCCGAGGTTTCCCATGTGAATGTGAACGACGGCACCTGCGAGGGGTTGCGCTACAAGCGGCCCAACTGCTTCACCACCCAGTTCCACCCAGAGGCTAGCCCAGGCCCACAGGATACCGAGTACCTGTTCGACCGCTTTGTGGCGTCCATGGGAGGTGAGGGGTAATGGCGAAGAATCCGAACATCAAAAAGGTGCTGGTGCTGGGCTCCGGACCCATCGTCATCGGCCAGGCCGCGGAGTTTGACTATGCCGGCACCCAGGCCTGCCGGGCTTTGAAGGAAGAGGGCATCGAGGTGGTGCTGGTCAACTCCAACCCCGCCACCATCATGACGGATAAGGACATCGCCGATCATGTGTACATCGAGCCGCTGAACATTCCCTCGGTCACCCAGGTCATCCAGCGGGAGCGGCCCGACTCCATCCTGCCCACCCTGGGGGGCCAGACCGGGTTGAACCTGGCCATGGCCCTGCACGAGAACGGGACGCTGGAGAAGTACGGGGTCAAGCTGCTGGGCACCAGCCCCGACTCTATCCGCAAGGCGGAGGACCGCCAGGGCTTCAAGGACTGCATGGAGTCCATCGGGCAGCCCTGTGTCACCTCCGAGGTGGTGGAGAGCGTGGCCGACGCGGTGGCCTTCGCCGAGAAGATCGGCTATCCCGTCATCGTGCGCCCCGCCTATACCCTTGGGGGCACCGGGGGCGGCATCGCCTATGACCGGGCCGGCCTGGAGGAGATCGCCGACCGGGGCATCCACCTGAGCCGGGTGGGGCAGGTGCTCATCGAGCGGTGCATCGCCGGGTGGAAGGAGATCGAGTTTGAGGTGATGCGGGACGGGGCGGGCAACGTCATCACCGTGTGCTCCATGGAGAACATCGACCCAGTGGGGGTGCACACCGGCGACTCCATCGTGGTGGCTCCCACCCAGACCCTGGCCAACAAGGAATACCAGATGCTGCGCACCGCCGCGCTGGACATCATCACCGCCCTGGAGATCGAGGGGGGATGCAACTGCCAGTTCGCCCTGAATCCGGATTCCTTTGAATACGCCGTCATCGAGGTCAATCCCCGGGTGTCCCGATCTTCCGCCCTGGCCTCCAAGGCTACCGGCTACCCCATTGCCAAGGTGGCGGCCAAGATCGCCCTGGGCTACACCCTGGACGAGATCCCCAACGCGGTGACGGGCAAGACCACCGCCTGCTTTGAGCCAACCATCGACTACTGCGTGCTGAAGATCCCCCGTCTGCCCTTTGACAAGTTCACCACCGCCAGCCGCACCCTGGGCACCCAGATGAAGGCCACCGGCGAGGTGATGGCCATCGCCAACTCCTTCGAGGGGGCGCTGATGAAGGCCATCCGCTCTCTGGAGCTGAACGTTCGGGCGCTAAAGCTGGACAAGCTGGAGCAGCTGGAGGACGACGAGATCGAGGACTTGCTGGCCCAGGTCACCGACGAGCGGCTGTTCGTGGTGGCTGAGGCCCTGCGCCGGGGTATCTCTCCCCAGAAGATCAACTCCATCACCCGGATGGACCTCTGGTTTTTGGACGGGTTCCAGCGCATCATCGACCAGGAGGAGGCGCTGAAGGCCTGCCAGGGCGCCCCTGACGCGGACACCCTGCGCCGGGCCAAGGAGATGTGCTTTGCCGACAGCTACATCGCCACGCTGTGCCACATGGAGCAGGCCCAGGTCAAGGCCCTGCGGGAGCAATATGGGATCATCCCGGCCTTCAAGATGGTGGACACCTGCGCGGCGGAGTTTGACGCGGTGACTCCCTACTACTATTCTTCCTACGACGGGGAGAACGAGGCGGCCGACACCGGGGCTGGCCGGAAGAAGGTGCTGGTGCTGGGCTCTGGCCCCATCCGCATCGGACAGGGCATCGAGTTTGACTACTGCTGCGTCCACTCGGTGTGGGCCCTCAAGCGCCTGGGGTGCGAGACCATCATCGTCAATAACAACCCCGAGACGGTGTCCACCGACTTTGACGTGGCCGACAAGCTGTATTTTGAGCCCCTCACCGCCGAGGACGTGCAGAACATCGTGGAGCAGGAGAAGCCCTGGGCGGCGGTGGTGCAGTTTGGCGGCCAGACGGCCATCAAGCTGGCCAAGGCGCTCACGGAGATGGGGGTGCGCATCCTGGGCACCCCTGCCGACGGGGTGGACGCGGCAGAGGACCGGGAGCGCTTTGACGCGATCCTGAATGCCTGCGGCATCCCCCGGGCCAAGGGGCGCACGGTGTTCACCACCCAGCAGGCGTTGGAGGCGGCCAATGAGATTGGCTACCCCGTGCTGGTGCGTCCCTCCTATGTGCTGGGGGGCCAGGGCATGGAGATCGCCTACAACGACCGGAACATCCGGGACTTCATGAAGATCATCAACCAGACGGTGCAGGAGCACCCCATCCTGGTGGACAAGTACCTCATGGGACGGGAGGTGGAGGTGGACGGGGTGTTTGATGGGGATGACATCCTCATCCCCGGCATCATGGAGCACATCGAGCGGGCGGGGGTCCACTCGGGGGACTCCATCTCGGTCTACCCGCCCATCCATGTGGAGGATCAACACCGGCAGACCATCGAGGGCTATACCCGGCAACTGGCCAAGGCCCTTGGGGTCATCGGTCTGATCAACATCCAGTTCATCATCTACAATGACCAGGTGTACGTCATCGAGGTCAATCCCCGCTCCTCCCGCACCATCCCTTATATCTCCAAGGTCACCGGCGTGCCCGTCATCGACCTGGCCACCAAGGTGATGATGGGGCAGAAGCTAAAGGACCTGGGCTACGGCACCGGGATCTATCCTCAAGCGGAGTACTACGCGGTGAAGATGCCCGTGTTTTCCTTTGAAAAGCTCACCGACGTGGACACCGGCCTGGGCCCCGAGATGAAGTCCACCGGCGAGGTGCTGGGCCTGGCCGAGTCTTTCCCTCAGGCGCTGCTCAAGGCTTTTAAGGGGGCCAATATGCGGGTGCCAAAGCGGGGGGGACGGATCATCCTCACCGTCAAGGACGAGGACAAGCGGGAGGTGGTCGGCATTGCCCGGGGCTTTGCCGACATGGGCATTGAGATCCTGGCCACCGACGGCACCTGCAAGGCCCTCCAGGATGCAGACGTGCCTTGCACCCGGGTGGCCCGGGTGTCCGAGGCCCATCCCAACCTGAGCGATATGATCGCCTCAGGCACCATTGACCTGGTGATCAATACGCCCACCAAGGGCAGGCGGCAGGATACCGACGGGTTCAAGATCCGCCGGGCAACGGTGGAGCACTCGGTGGGCTGTGTCACAGCCATCGACACCGCCCGGGCCATGCTCACCGTCCGGGAGCAGGGCAGGAGCGTGGACCTGCACCCCATTGACATCACTACGATCTGACGCTGGCCCTTAAGTAGCCGGCGGGAAATTCTAGACACAGAAAGGGGAGAGGCCCCATGGAGCATCAACAGGTCATCGTGCTGGACTTTGGTGGGCAGTACAACCAGCTCATCGCCCGCCGGGTGCGGGAGTGCGGGGTGTATTGCGAGGTCAAGCCCTACACCACCCCTCTGGCCGAACTGAAGGCCATGGATCCCATCGGCATCATCTTTACCGGAGGGCCCAGCTCGGTCTATGAGGCGGGGGCCCCCAAGGTGGACAGGGAACTCTTCACCTGGGGGGTGCCTATCCTGGGCATCTGCTACGGCTGCCAGCTCATGGCCCACACGTTGGGTGGGGAGGTGACGCCCGCCCAGGACGACGCCGCCCGGGAATATGGCAAGACCGTGACCTACTATGATACCACCTGTAAGCTTTTCCAGGGGCTGCCCCAGCAGGGGGTATCTTGGATGAGCCATGGGGACTACATGGCCAAGGTGCCGGAGGGGTTTGCCCTCGCCGCCCACTCCGACGCCTGCCCCAACGTGGCCATCGCCGACGAGGCACGAGGCTTCTACGGGGTGCAGTACCACCCGGAGGTCAACCACACCGAGCACGGTGTGGACATGATCCGCAACTTCCTCTATGGGGTGTGCCACGCCGCTGGGGACTGGAGCATGGAGGACTACAAGCGCACCGCCATAGCCGCCATCCGGGAGCGGGTGGGAGACGGCCGGGTGCTGCTGGCCCTGAGCGGGGGGGTGGACTCCTCGGTGGCCGCCGCCCTGCTGGCCGAGGCGGTGGGTGAGCAGCTCACCTGCGTCTTTGTGGACCATGGCCTGCTGCGCAAGCGGGAGGGAGACGAGGTGGAGGAAGCCTTCTCCAAGTGGGCCATGCACTTTATCCGGGTGGACGCGCAGGATCGGTTCCTTTCCAAGCTGGCCGGAGTGGCCGACCCGGAGCGCAAGCGAAAGATTATCGGCGAGGAATTCATCCGGGTCTTTGAGGAAGAGGCAAAGAAGATTGGCGCGGTGGAATTCTTGGCACAGGGCACGATCTACCCCGACGTGATCGAGTCCGGGACAGGGCAGGCCGCCATCATCAAGAGCCACCACAACGTGGGCGGGCTGCCCGACTGTGTGGAGTTCAAGCAGATCATCGAGCCGTTGCGCCTGCTGTTTAAGGACGAGGTGCGTCAGCTGGGCCGGGAGTTAGGTCTGCCGGAGTATCTGGTTATGCGCCAGCCCTTTCCCGGTCCCGGTCTAGCCATTCGGGTGATGGGGGAGATCACCCGGGACAAGCTGGACATCCTCCGGGAGGCGGACGCAATCTTCCGGGAGGAGCTGGCCCGGGCGGGGGAGGACAAGGATTTGAGCCAGTATTTTGCGGTGCTCACCGACACCCGCAGCGTGGGAGTTATGGGGGATGGCCGCACCTACGACTACACCCTGGCCCTGCGCGCGGTGACCACCAGCGATTTCATGACCGCAGACTGGGCCCGTATCCCATACGACCTCTTGGACAAGATCTCCACCCGCATTGTCAACGAGGTGTGGGGCGTCAACCGCATTGTGTATGACATCACCTCCAAGCCGCCGGCAACTATCGAGTGGGAATGACGCTCGAAACGGCGAAAACCCGCATGAATACAGGCTTTTTTGCCCGTCCATACTGCTCT
>CALXDM010000004.1 GCA_944387065.1 uncultured Oscillospiraceae bacterium | reverse complement strand
CTTCATTCTACCAGAGATCTGCAAACCATGTCTTCTTTTATCCTCTTTTTAATTTGCGAAAATTATTGTACCTTATCGCACTAAACCAGTATAATCCGAACCTTTTTCGATAGAAAATGGGCTCGGATTCTTTATGCTCTTTGACCGCTATGCGGCCATCTGTTCCCGCAGCCGGATAAACGAAAGCCCACCTCCAAGCACCAGGAGGTCAAGTCAGATGGGACGGATCCGATCAAGGCAAAAGGGGAAAACATCGCTTCATGTTGGTATAAAACTTGTCCTGCCACTTAGGGAGCTGAACCCGGTTTTCCAAAATCCCATTGGCAGACAGCCGCCCATTCTCAATGAATAGCTTGGCCCATGCCCGCAAAGAGTTCCAGGCTGGCCATTATCAGTGTAGTAAGCTCCTTTCCATTTCGCAAAGCCATTGATTTTACTGGCTTTTCCAGAGCTTTTCAAGATGGGAACATGGTGGATCACAGGATTCTTTATCCTATGCTGCGTATCCCTTTCCCCAGGCAATCAGCCCTGGAAGCGCTCCAGGGCCTGGGCGTCTCGGGCCCTCTGCTCCTCCATAGCCTGCTCCAGCAGCATCTCCTTGACCTTCATCAGGCGGGTGGTGGTGGCCCGATCGTTTTCCTCCAACTTCATGGAGATGTACCGGATGGTCTCCTCCGTGTTTGGGATGACCACGTACTCCAGGGCGTTCACCCGGCGGCGGGTCTTTTCAATCTCCCGGGCCAGCAGCTGGGCGGTCTTTTCCACCTCGGCCAGGCGCAGCATAGCCGAGGACACCTGCCCCAGGGCCCGCACTGCGTCGTCCAGCTCCCCAGAGGTGTGGGCAAACCCATAGGGATAGAGATCGCCGCTGTCATCGGTGCGGGTTTTGAAGGTATAGCGGGGTACCTGAACGCTCATGATGTTCTGGAAGTTTACCTCCAGCTCCACCTGCTGCTTGGGGTACATCAGCGCCTGCTCCAGCACCGGCCCGCTCATCAGGGCGGAGGCCACAGTAAATGAACCGTGCACCCGCATCAGCTCCTCTTCCACCTGCTTGCGCAGGGCCTGCACCTCCCGCACCGTGTCCAGAAAGCGCTTCATCAGCTCATCCCGCTTATCCTTGAGCAGCTTGTGCCCTCGCTGGGCGGTGCGCAGCTTGCCCTTGAGCCGGGTCAGCTCCATCCGGGTTGGGTTTACCATGAGATTGGCCATCGTCGGCACCTGCCTTCCTTCCCGGGCCTCTGGCCCGCTCGCTCCCTGGGGTGGTCCCCCAACGCCACCCCAGGGGCCGGCTTACAGCTCCCGGTGGGGCAAATATCGCTCCAGGTACTCCTGCCGGATCCGCTTGAGCTCCGAGGTGGGCAGGATGGACAGCAGCTTCCAGCCCAGATCCAGCGTCTCTTCAATGGAACGGTTCTCCTCATAGCCCTGGTTGACATACTGCCGCTCAAACTCATCGGCGAACTTGGCGTACAGCAGATCCGTGGGGGTGAGGGCCGCCTCACCTAGAATGGACATCAGCTCCCGGTTGTCCTTGCCGGTGGAATAGGCGGCAAAGAGCTGGTTCATGGTGTCGGCGTGATCCTCCCGGGTCTTGCCCTTGCCGATTCCTTTGTCCTTCAAGCGGGACAGGGAGGGCAGCACGTCCACCGGAGGGTGGACCCCCTGGCGGTACAGCGCCCGAGACAGGATAATCTGTCCCTCGGTGATATAGCCCGTCAGGTCAGGGATGGGGTGGGTCTTGTCGTCCTCGGGCATGGTGAGGATGGGGATCATGGTGATAGAGCCCGGCTTGCCCATCTGGCGGCCAGCCCGCTCGTACATGGTGGCCAGGTCGGTATACAGGTAGCCGGGAAAGCCCCGCCGGCCAGGCACCTCCTTCTTAGCCGCGGACACCTCCCGGAGGGCTTCGGCATAGTTGGTGATGTCGGTGAGGATGACCAGCACGTGCATATCCTTCTCAAAGGCCAGGTACTCCGCAGCGGTCAGCGCCATGCGGGGGGTGGAGATGCGCTCCACGGCGGGGTCATTGGCCAGGTTGGAGAACAGCACCGTGCGGTCCATGGCCCCGGTGCGCTTGAACTCCTGGACGAAGAACTCCGACTCCTCAAAGGTGATGCCGATGGCGGCGAACACCACAGCGAAGTTGCCCGCGTCATCCCCCAGTACCCGGGCCTGCCGGGCGATCTGGGCGGCCAGGTTGGCGTGGGGCAGGCCGGAACCGGAAAAGATGGGCAGCTTCTGCCCCCGCACCAAGGTGTTGAGCCCATCGATGGTGGACACCCCGGTCTGGATAAACTCGTTGGGGTAGTCCCGGCCGGCGGGGTTCATGGGCAGGCCGTTGATGTCCCGGTACTCTTCAGCCAGGATCTCCGGCCCGCCGTCGATGGGCCGGCCCATGCCATTGAACACCCGGCCCAGCATATCGCCCGACACCCCCAGCTGGAGGGGGTGGCCCAGAAACCGCACCTTGGACTGGGCCAGATTGATGCCGGCGGCGGACTCAAACAGCTGCACCACGGCGGTGTCCCCGTTGACCTCCAGCACCTTGCCCCGGCGGATCCCGCCGTCGGGCAGCTCCACCTCCACCAGCTCGTCATAGGTGACGTTCTCCACCATCTTGACCATCATCAGCGGGGAGACGATCTCCTGGATGGTCCGATACTCTTTGATCACGGCTGCTCACCTGCCTTTTCCGTCACCTGATTGATCTCCCGCTCCATATCCTGGGCAATGTGCCCGTACTCTTGGTCATAGCGGTCGGCGGGGACCGACTTGGCCCGGCCGATCCGCTCCCGGCTGGGAATGGCGAAGAGCTGAGCGGCATCCGCCCCCTGCTGGATGGCCGCCCGGCACTGCCGGTCGTAGTTCAAGATGAGGGCCAGCAGCTTCTCCTGCCGGTCGTAGCTGGAGAAGGCGTCCACGTCCACAAAGGAATTTTGCTGCAGGAAGTCCTCCCGCACCATCCGGGCCGACTCCAGGGTGAGCTGGTCGGCGGGGGACAGGGAGTCCTTGCCCACCAGCTGGACAATCTCGTTGAGGCTGGCCTCGCTCTGCAAAAGGCTCATGGCCCGCTCCCGATTCCGAAGGAACTGCTCGCCCAGGTTGCTGTCAAACCAGGGCCGCAGGGTGTCCAGATACAGGGAGTAGGAGTTGAGCCAGTTGATGGCGGGGAAGTGCCGCTTGTAGGCCAACTGGGCGTCCAGGGCCCAGAACACCTTGACAATGCGCATGGTGCCCTGGCTCACCGGCTCGGACAGATCGCCCCCCGGAGGGGAGACCGCCCCAACCGCGGTGAGCGAGCCCTGCCGCTCCTCGCTGCCCAGGCAGGCCACACTGCCCGCCCGCTCGTAGAACTGGGCCAGGCGGGAGGCCAGGTAGGCGGGATAGCCCTCCTCGCCGGGCATCTCCTCCAGCCGCCCGGACATCTCCCGCAGGGCCTCCGCCCAGCGGGAGGTGGAGTCGGCGATGACCGCCACGTCATAGCCCATGTCCCGGAAGTATTCCGCAATGGTAATGCCGGTGTAGATGGACGCTTCCCGGGCGGCCACCGGCATGTCGGAGGTGTTGGCGATGAGCACCGTGCGCTTCATCAGGCTCTCCCCGGTGCGGGGGTCGGTGAGCTCGGGGAACTCCCGCAGTACGTCGGTCATCTCGTTGCCCCGCTCCCCACAGCCAATATACACCACCATATCCACGTCTGACCACTTGGCCAGGGCGTGCTGCATCACTGTCTTGCCCGATCCGAAGGGGCCTGGAATGGCAGCGGTCCCCCCCTTGGCCACGGGGAAGAAGGTGTCCACAATCCGCTGCCCGGAGGACAGGGGGCGGCTGGGTGCGTACTTGTGCTTGTAGGGCCGTCCCACCCGCACCGGCCAGCGCTGGGTCATGGTCAGCTCCACCCGGGAGCCATCCGCCCGCTCCAGCACCGCCACCGTCTGCTTGATGTTATACGACCCTGCAGCCACCACCTGCCGCAGCACCCCCTCCAGGCCGGGGGGAACCATAATCTTGTGGAGGACCGAGGGCGTCTCGGGTACGGTGCCGATGACGTCGCCCCCCGTCACCTGGTCTCCCACCTTGGCCACAGGGGTAAACTCCCACAGCTTCTCCTGGTCCAGGGCAGACACCTCCACCCCCCGGGGCAGGTTGTTACCCCCTGCCTTTTTCAGGATCTCCTCCAAAGGGCGCTGGATGCCGTCGTAAATCGTTTCAATCATCCCTGGGCCCAGCTCCACGCTCATGGGGAAGCCGGTGCTCACCACCTCGGCCCCAGGGCCCAGGCCGGAGGTCTCCTCATACACCTGGATGGAGGCGGAGTCGCCGTTCATGGTGAGGATCTCACCGATCAGGCGCTGCGGCCCCACCCGGACCACATCGGACATATTGGCGTCTGACAAGCCGGTGGCCACCACCAGGGGACCAGAGACCTTTACTACTTTACCCATACTGTCTACCTTTCCTTCCTGCGGTCCGTTTCCGCTCAGAGGATGTCAACCCCCACGGCCCGCTCCGCCGCAGCCTTGAGGTTGCCCAGCCCAATGCCCTGCGGCCCCTCCCGCCCGGGGATGAGGATGACGGCCGGGGTTGGCACGTCCTGATAGCGGGCGATGTCCCGCTCCAGCTCCGCCGCCAGCCCCTCCGTGAGATAGATCACCCCGTAGTCCTCCCGGGCCAGGCGGTGCAGCGTGGTGCGGGCCTGCTGCCCGTCCTGTACCGGGAACACCGACAGCCCCAGGGCCTGAAAGCCCAGCACACTGTCCCGGTCACCCAGCACCGCGATACGATAGTTGGCCATCCCCTTCGCCTCCTCAACAATAGCTCCGGCGCAGCCGCTGCCGGATGATGCTCTCATCCAGCCCCGCCATGCGCCCGGCCAGAATGGTCCGAATGGCAGTGGCCTCCGCCTGCCGGGCGTAGAGGTAGCCCGCAACGGGCTCCACCCCAAAGGCCACCATGCGGGCTCCGTCAAAATAGGTGGTCACCGCATCGTCACACAGCCGCTCAAACTCCGTCAACGGCCCGGCGCCGGAGGCAGCCACCGCCGCGCCCGCCGCAGCCGCCTCCGCCAGCGGCCCGGCGCGAAACGCCTGGGCCAGCGCCTCTCTTTTGGCCCCAGCCAGGGCGGACGGGGGCACCTTGCCGCCTGGGATGAGCACCTGCCGGAGAAACTCCCTGCCCTTTCCCAGCCGGGCCGCCCGCACGGCCGCCCGCAGGTTGGCCGCGTCAATGAGCAGGGCCACATAACCCTGTAAGAAGGTGCTGCCCGTATCCTGCGCCAGCTCGGCCAGCTGGGCGAAGTAGGCCCGGTCCAGCGCCAGGTCAGCCTGCTGGGGATCGCCGGTGGCGCCCAGCACCTCCCGAGCCCGGGCCACCCCCTGACGGAACCGCTCCCCATAGGCCTTCAGGTTCCCCTGGCGGTAGTCCGCCGCCAGCCGCGCCGGGTCATATCTGCCCCCGGGGGTGAGCAGGCGATCTTGCTCCTGGCCCAGCCCCTCCCCCTTCACCAGCACCTTGGCGTTGTGGTAGTCAAAGCGGGCCTGAAACAGCTCCAGCACCCCCTGGTTCGGCATTAGCCCTGCCAGGTCCTCCATGGTCTCCCGCTGGCGGCGCTCCAGCGCCTGCTCCAGGGCAGGGCCGGTCAGGCTGGGCAGCTCGGGATAGCCGCACTCAGTCAGCACCCGGGCCGCCGCCTCCGGGGTGGGGGCGCTCAGCATCCGCTCCATGCGCTCCCGGGTGAGCAGGCTCCGCTCCATGGCCCGCACCCGCGTGTCTAGAAAGGCATATTCGGTATCCCTCATGCCAGCCCCCCCTTTCCCCTCATGGAAACAGCGCCGCTGCCACCGGGCCAGCCAGCCGCTCCCGGTGGGCGCGCAGCAGCACGCCAAAGCTGCAGTTGACCTCCACCGCGCCGTCGCTGAGGATGAAGCCTCCTTCCAGCTCCCGGGTCTGCTCCGACAGCGTCAGGCCGCCGACGCCCAGGCGCCGGTTGGCCTCCGCCACCACCGCCCGGCCCACCGCATCCCGGTCGGCCGGGGAGAAGATCAGCTCTCCCCGCCCAGTGGAGGACGCCCCCGCCGCCAGCTTAGCCAACAGGGCTACGTATTCGTCTCGGGGCAGCGACCTCAGCTTTTCCAGCGCCAGCTGAAAGGCCTGCTCAATCATCTGCTGCTTGGTTTGCAGCGTCTGGTTGCGGCATTCCATCTGCAAGGCACTGTCCAGGCGCTGCCGGTGCTGCTGGGCGGTGCGGTGCCCTTGCTCCAGGATGGCCCGGGCCTGCCGGTCCCCCTGCATCTCACAGCTGTCCAGGATCTCCTGGGCCTGGGCCCTGGCCTGGCAGACGATCTCGTCGGCCTGCGCCTTGGCGTCACTCTGGATGCGTTGGATGATCTTTTCGATTCCGTTCATGCCCTTCCCCAGCCTTTCCAGTCAACACTCCGTCCCCTTACAGGGCATTCAGCAGCAGGATGATGGAGGCCAGCAGGGACAGGATGGCGTAGAACTCCACCACCACGCACAGGATAATGCCCTTGGACCAGTCGTCAGGCTGCTTGGCAGCCATCTGGATGGAGGAGGCGGCCACCCGCCCCTGGTAGACCGCCGAGCGATAGCCCCCGATGGCCATGGGCAGACAGGACACCAGCACAGCCAGCCCCTGGGTGACGGTGAGCTGCTGCATCTCGCCGCCAAACACGCCCATGACCAGCAGAACGAAGAACCAGATGACCAGGCCGTACAGGCCCTGGGTGCCGGGGATCACCTGCAGGATCAGGCATTTGGAAAAGTGCTCCGGGGCCTCGGACAGCAGGCCCGTGGCCGCCTCGCCGGCCAGGCCGGTGCCCCGGGCGGAGCCCACACAGCACAGCCCCACGGCCAGCCCCGCGCCCAGAAAGGCCAACGCGGTCCCTCCAAACAGTTCGATGAATTCAGCCAACATGTCGATCTTCCTCCTCAACGTCTACATATTTGGTATCAATGCGCAGGGGGC
This sequence comes from uncultured Oscillospiraceae bacterium, assembly GCA_944387065.1. Taxonomy (GTDB): domain Bacteria; phylum Bacillota; class Clostridia; order Oscillospirales; family Oscillospiraceae; genus Enterenecus. Next base: position 130,120 of record CALXDM010000004.1, on the reverse strand, counting down.
GGAAGGGAGCTCCGCCGTCCTGATAGAAGGTCTTGAAAAACTCCAGGCACTGCAAGCGCAGGTCGTGGACATAACAGCCCAGCAGGTTCAGCGCGAAGTTCAGCGCGTTGCCCAGCATGGCGATGATCACAAAGGCCACCACATTGCCCGTGACGCCGCCCAGGGTGTTGAACACGCTGGCGATGATACTACCCGACAGCATCAGAGCCATCAGCCGGGAATAGGACAGCACATCTCCAAAGATGCCCGTCACCCCATTGTACACCGCGCCGATCACCGCCCCCACCTTGCCAAAGCCCTTGGCCGAGCGGGAGGCTCCGATGACCATCAGCACGATGCCCGCCAGCAGCACCACCGGATAGCCACCCACATTGCCCCAACCCAGCACCAACAGCGCCACGCCCAGGTAGATCACCCACCAGGGCAGCTCATCCAGCATGGCGTCCCCGCCGCGGCCGTCCCGGAACTTCTTGACGAAGCTGACCGCCTGGCCGGTGATGATCTGGACAAAGCCCAGTACCAGCGAACCCACCAGGATGGCCATGGTATCCTCCAGGGGGGTGAACAGGGCGGGCAGGGCGGTGAAGGTGGTATCCGGGTTCAGGATGGCCGCCAGCCGGGGCAGGAAGTCGCCGAAGAAGCCTCCGGTGAGCGCCCCCACGGCGAAGGTGCTCACCCCGCACAGTAGCAGCAGCTCGGCAAAGTTGCGCATCCCCTCCCGAGGGCGCAGCCGGGCCAGGATGAAAATGCCGCCCAGGACCATCAGCAGCCCATAGCCCATATCGGCCATCATGATCCCATAGAACAGAATGAAGAAGGGGGCCATCAGGGGATTTGGATCCACTGAGCCGTAGACCGGCAGGGCATACATATTGGTCACCATGTTCATGCACCGGGTGAGCGGGCCGTTGCGCAGCCGCACCGGCACCTTGGGATACTGCTCCGGGGCCGGGTCGACCAGGGCGTAGGCACAGTCATACCCCTCCAGCAGCCGCTCCAGCCGGGGCACGTCCCGGGCGGGCACCCAGCCCTCCAGCAAAAACACGTCGGCCAGCTCCAGCCCCTGGGCCTTGGCCTGCTCCCGGGCGATCTCCTGGGCGCACCGGTCAGCGCAGCGCTGGAGGGCCGGCCGCTGGGCCGCCAGCTCCACTAGCGCCTGGCGCGTCTGCCGGGCCTGTTCCTCCAGGCCGGCCAGCTGGTCGGCCAGCGCCCGGTCGTTGTCCGCCGCGCTCCCCGTCCAGCCCCGCAGGCTGGCCCGGGAAAACCCCAACGCCCCCAGCGCCTCCAGGCAGGGGCCCTCCACGCTGGCGTGGCACAGCAGCAGGTAGTAGCGCAGCTCCCGGTCGCTACCGGCGGGGAACAGGAAGCTCAGCTCGGACGCCGCCGTCAACGCCCCCTCCAGCTCAGCCGGCTCCACCCCGGCAGGGGCGGTACCAAAGACCCAACTCACAACCCCGTCCCCCTCCAGCTCCAGAGGGACTTCCAGGGGAAGCCAGGGCTTCAGGGCCAGCCTTTGAGCCCGCAGCTTGGCCTGCTCCGCGCCCAGCACGGCCAGCGCCCGCTCCTGCTCCACGATCCGATGGGCGCAGGCCAGCCCATCGGCATAGGCCCCCGGGTCAAAGAGCTGGTCGGCGCTGATGGCCGGGCGGGGGGTGAGCGCCCCGCCCTTGGGCCGGTCGTACCGCTTCAGCACCGCCAGGGCCCGCCGCAGCAGGTCATCCTCCTGCCTGGCCCGGTCCAGCGCTTGCCCGTCCGGCTTGGCCAGGGCGGCCCACAGCTCGTCCTCCGGGTCCACGTCAGGCTCGGCCACCTGGGCGCACCCCAGCCGCTGCAAAGCGTTCAGCAGCCGGTCCCGGTCTGGCCGCATCCCCAGCAGCCCCAACCGTTTCATCCTGACAATCGCCATCAGATTTCCCCTATCCTTTCCACAATCAGGCCGGCCGCTTGCGCCAACCGCCCCTCCGCCTCCCGGCGCAGTCGCTGGCATTCCTCCCGGTTGGCCGCCCGGGCGGCCTCAGCCCGGGCCGCGGCTTCCGTCTCCACCTGAACCAACAGATCAGCGACCTGCTCCTCCGCCCGGGAACGGGCCTGATCCACCCGGCGCTGGCCCTCCTGCTGAGCATCTGCCAAGATCCGCTTGGCCTGGGCCGCCGCCACCGTTTTCCACTCCTGGGCCTCCTGCTCGCTCCGGGCCACCATCCGAACGGCGTCCAAGGACATTTTTTCACCTCTTTTCCCCAAAAATCGTCAAGTTTTCCCCATCCTGATGATAAAAAATTGTACTACATCTCGTCGGGAAATGCAATCTTTTTTCAGCGCTCTTTTCCCGCAATCTTCGCCCCGCCGGCCCTCATCCCCTGGGAAAAAGGGCCCCAATGCGCGCGATCCTCCGGAGCCAACCGCTCCGGAGGATCCGTCCAACTCCACTTATGCCTCCGACCCACCCAGCTCGTCCAGGGTGGTCCAGCTCCCGTCCGGCCGCGCCCCGCCCAGGCTGACCAGCCGCTGCCGGGCCTCCTCCATGCCAGCCTGCTCCAGGACCTGGACGTAAGCCTCCTCCCCCTGCACCGGCAGGACGGCCCACACCCGGCCAGCGTACTCAGCCAGCAGCTCCGGGGTGAGCCCCGTGAGGGTCTCCCTCCCCAGCACCGTCTCCTCCCCAGCCAGGATGGACAGGGTTGCCCCAGTGCCGGACAGGGCCTGGGTCAGCTGCTCCAAAAAGCCCTCCACCGGCGCGGAGCGGTCCTCCGGGCGGTTCTCCGAGGTGGCCAGCACATGGGTCTCCCCCAGGCCGGGGAAGCCGGCGGCTTCCAGCAGGATCTCATCAAAGCCCATCTGGGCCAGCTCCACGCACAGCTCAGTCAGGTACTCCCGTACCTGCTCGGAGGCGGGGCTGACCCACCGGTAGCCCGCGGAGTCATACCAGATGTTGCCCCCCCGGGTCATCAGCGGGCCGCCCACCCCGGCGCTGGCCAGGGCCTGGTCCCGGAAGCAGGAGACCCGGGCCACCAGATGGATCTCCCCCGCCTGGGCCAGGTCGGCCACCGCCTGGGCCACCTGCCCGTCCTGGGCGTTGACCCCCAGCTCAGCCGCCCGATCCGACTGGGAAACCCAGGCCAGCGCGCCGCTGAGTCCCTTCATCTCCACCACCAGCGCGTTTCCGCCCGCCTGGGCCACCGCCTGGGCCGCTGTGCCGTCGGCCAGCTGCCGGGGGGTGAGCTCCACCGCGCCAACCTGCTCTTGGGCGGGCGCAGGCTGGCTGGGCGGGGGCGTCTGGGTGAGAACCACCACCGGATCCGTGACCACCGGTCCACCCGGCTCCGGCTCCTGCATCCAGGGCAGGTTCAGCCGCACCCCAGCGTCCGTGTACTCCACATACCGTCCCAGCACCACCACAAACAGGACAGACGCCACCAGCAGGAGCAGCAGCACCACCACAATGGCCTTCAGCACCGGGCTGCCCCGCCGGCGGCCCCGGTGGGAGCGGTATCCTTTTGCGTATCTTCCTGTCATCCCATACACCGTCCGGCTGTTTCAGATTCTCACATGGGGAACCAGCCCAGTCCGGGCCGGCGCAGCATCCAGGTCTATCTTTTCCACCTTTCTGCCCCATGATAACACAGCCGCGTCCCAGTTTCCACCCCTAATCCCATAGAAAAGGCAAAATTTTCATCTTACCAGCCACTGCGTCATCAGCAGCAGGGCAAATCCGGGCAGCCCCAGTAGCCCCAGCACCAGCGCATTGAACAGGTTCACCCCAAGTTGCGTCCCCAGCCAGCCCCCCAGGGACTGGAACGCCCACAGAAAGGCCAGCCCCATGCCTGACCGGCCCAGCAGCCGGCCCAAGGCGGCCAGCGGCCGCCGGGCCAGTACCAGCGTCACCAGGGCGGCAGCCACCCCGGCCCAGACCCAGCCGCTCAACCCACATCCCCTTTCCCGGTCTCCAGCAGCTTGATCTGCCGCACCAGGTAGGAGTGCCGGCTGCGCAGGGCGTTGATGGTGAACACGCAGGCGTCCACCAGGTCTGGGTCGCTCTGGGCGTTGAAGTCGGCATAGGCCTGATTGAGGCTCAACCGGGTCTGGGCCATTTCCTCCAGTAACTGCTGCCTCTGCTCCTGCTCCGGGGTGAGCAGGCGACGGCGTCTGAACTTCACCGCTTCGGCCATGATCGCACACTTCCTTTCCAAACCGCTCCCAAAGGGCTTCCCAACAGCTTCCTACTGCACTCTATGACCAGTCTGGACAAATATTCCAGTCCTTATACCTCATCCCTGGCCCCAGGTCTCAATGGACACTCCGGTGTAGTAGTGGGTCACGATCTCCCGCCAGTCGCTGCCCTGCTTGGCCATAGCGTTGGCCCCGTACTGGCTCATGCCCACCCCATGGCCATACCCGGTGACGGAAAAGGTGAAGTTCTCCCCCTCCTGCTCCACCTGGAAACAAGACGAGCGCAGGCCGAACAGGTTCCGGGCTGCCCCGCCGCTCATGCTCACCCCCCCGACCTCCAGGCTGGCTACCCGGCCGGAGGCGTTATAGCTCACTTGCGTGATCCACTCCGACGCCGCCCCGGACAGGTCCGCCTCCGGATAGCTGGCCAGCACCGTGTCCCGCAGCTGCTGGGTGCTCATGGTCACGGTAGAGTGGTAGTTGGGCACCTCCTCCCCCTCGGGGCTGGACACGGGTACCAGGTAGGGCAGGCTGTTGCCCCAGACCTGGGCGGCGTCCTCGGTGGAAGCGGTGGAGGAGGAGAAGAACACCGCCTGGATGGGGCTGCCCTCATAGGTGAGCACCTGGTCGGCGGTGTCCGCCACTGCCCCGGCGATCTTCTCGGTGTAGGCCTGAGCCTGGCCCCCCCAGTTCTCCTGGGCCCGCTCCGGCTCAATGTACGCCTGGCAGCAGCCCGAGTCGGTGCACAAATCCGCCCCCTCCTGGGCATGGCTGCCCGCGGTCATCTTCCACAGGCTGTAGGTCCGGGCGCACACCGCCTGGGCCCGCAGGGCCTCCGGCTCAAAGGAGGCGGGCATCTCGGCGGCCACCACCCGCCATAGATAGTCGGACAGGGCCATCTCCTCCACCGTTCCATCCTCTTGCAGCACCCGCAGGGTCTCCCCCTCTTCCCAAGCCGGGGCAGACGAGGGAGATGGCACCGGCGTGGGCTGGGAGGGCAGCACCGTCACCTCTTCCTCCACCCCCAGCACCATCAGCGGGAGCAGAAACAGTACCACCCCCATGGCCATCCCCACGGCAAAGGCTCTGCGGGTATGCTTCCATTGCTGGGCCAGCTCCAAGGGCATCACGCCTCCTTCCCCTGCCCCCGCTGCGGCGGGCGGTCTTGTCCTGCTTTTAGACATATGCGCCCCTTCCCTGGAACAGAACCGGCCTTCCCCAGAAAGCAAAACCGGCCGCCGCCCCCAAAGGGGCGGCGGCCGGGGGGCGGGAGGGTGCGAATGGGCTTCCCCAGCGGAGCCTTTCGGCCCACAGCCGTATGGCTGCTGGCGTCAGGCCGGCTGGATGTCCTCCACCCGGAGCACCCCAGCCCGGACGGTGAAGCGCACCTCCAGCCCGGCAAAGCCGAAGCCGTACACCCGCTCCGGGTCGTCCTGATAGGCCGGGCGAGGATCCTGGGCCAGCACTCCCTCCAGGGCGGGGCGCACTTGTTGGGGCACCCGGGCCAGCAGCGCCGGGGGAAGCTCCACCCGCAGCAGGGGCCGTCCCTCCGGGGGGAGGAAGCCCTGGGTGGCCTCCGGGTGGCAGTCGGCGTAGGGCAGATAGGGCTTGATGTCGTAGATGGGCGTGCCGTCCATCAGGTCGGCCCCAGCCACATGGAGCACGGGGCCCTGGGGCGTGCCCCACTCCACCCGCTCCAGCCGGACGCAGGACAGGCCAATGGGGTTTGGCCGGAAGGGAGAGCGGGTGGCGAACACCCCCATGCGGGCGTTGCCTCCCAGCCGGGGCGGGCGCACCGTGGGCGACCAATCCGCCCGCCTGCTCTGGGAGAACTCCCACAGCAGCCACAGGTGGGAAAAGCCCTCGACGCCCCGCAAAGCCTCTGGATTGCGGTAGGCGGGGGCAAAGATGACGCTGCCCCGCAGCGCCCACACCAGCCCTGCCTGGCGAGGGATGCCGAACTTGGATGGAAAGTCAGATTGCATATGGGCGATGGGTTCCATGTGTGCGCCTCCTCCAGACGGCCTGCCCCAGCCGGGGCGGGCCTGGTGATCTGCCCGAGATTATACCACAGCGTTCCCAAATTTCATAGCCCGGTCTCATCCTCCGACGGGGGCTCGCCCCCTGCCTGGCCATCCCGGTCCCGGCCTGACGCAAAAAAGTAAGGGGGTTGGGCCCGCAGGCCCAACCCCCTTGCCTAACCGTTCCCCGTTGTGAAACCGGGGCCAGCTTACACCATGCTCTTCAGATTGGGGCTGATGGTCAGCGTGGCCTCGGTGGCCGCCTGGATCTGCTCCACGGTGAACTCGGGGTTGTACTCGGTCAGCACCAACCCCTTGTCGGTGACCTCGATCACGGCCATCTCGGTGATGATCTTGTCCACGCACTTGACCGCGGTGTAGGGCAGGCGGCACTTCTTGAGGATCTTCGGATTGCCGCCGGCGGTGTGCTCCATGGCCACGATGACCGTCTTTGCGCCCACCAGCAGGTCCATGGCCCCGCCCATGCCGGGCATCTTCTTGCCGGGGATGAGCCAGTTGGCCAAAGAGCCCTCCTCATCCACTTCCAGGCCGCCCAGCACGGTGGCGTCCACATGGCCGCCCCGGATCAGGGTGAAGGAGGTGGCCGAGTCAATGAAGCAGCCGCCCGGGCGCACCCCGGAGGGAGCGCCGCCCGCGTCCACCACATGGATGGGATCGGGGTTGTCCCCGGCGGAGGCAGACCCCACGGTGCCGATCTCCGCCTGCAGGGTCACATGGACGTCCTGGGGCAGGTAGTTGGGAACCAGGGTGGGCACGCCGATGCCCAGGTTAACCACGTCGCCGTCCTTCAGCTCTTTGGCCACACGGGCGGCAATGAACCCTTTGATCTGAGACTTTTCCATTAATAAAGACCTCCCTCAACCACATAATCCACAAACACACCAGCAGTGCGCACGTCCTCCGGGGCGATGGTCCCCACCTCCACAACCTGCTCGGCCTCGGCAATGACAGTGTCAGCGGCGGTAGCCATAACCAGGTTGTGATTGATGGTAGTGCCTTTGTACCACACATTGCCCTCCCGGTCGATCTTGTAGCCGGCAATGATGGCAAAGTCGGCGTGGAGGGGCGCCATGAGCAGGTAGTCCCTGCCGTTGATGGTCTGCTTGCCCAGGCAGAGGGGGCTCTCCTCCACCACGGTGCCCACGCCGGTGGGGGTAAGTATGCCGCCCAGGCCGGCGCCGCCGGCCCGGATCATCTCGGCCAGAGAGCCCTGGGGCACCAGCGTCACCTCCAGGGTGCCCTCCTGCATGTTCTGCTGGGCCACTTCCGGGTTCAGGCCCACATGGCTGGTGATCAGCCGCTTCACCTGCCGGTTGTGGATCAGCTTGGCCACCCCGTAGTATTCCTCACCCAGCGGGCCGCCGGGCTTAGAACCGTCGTTACAGATGACGGTCAGATCCTTGACGCCGCTCTGGCTCAGTGTGGTGAGGAACCGGTGGGCGCTGCCGCAGCCCATGAAACCACCGACCATGACGGTGGCTCCGCTGGGGATCAGCTTTGCCGCCTCTTCCATGCTTACGAATTTAGGCATTTTTTTGGCCTCCTCAAAAATGGTTTTTAGAACTTTTTATAGAGCAAGGGAGGGCGGTTCCAAACTCAGGGCCCGCCCTCCCCTTGCTACCCAACATCATGGACGCGCTCTGCCACGCGGCGGCCGGATGGGGCCGCCCGCAGGGCAAGTTTTCATGCCGCCCTTCCGGTTTGCGCGATCTTAGGCGGCCGTTTCGTTCTCTCCACAGCCCCCGCCTAAAGCGGGGGCGCCGAGGGCTTTAGCACTTCTCAAAGATGGTGGCCACACCCATGCCGCCGCCGATACACAGGGTGCCCAGACCACGCTTGGCCTCCGGCCGCTTCTGCATCTCGTGCAGCAGGGTCACGATGATCCGCGCCCCGGAGCAGCCGATGGGGTGGCCGATGGAGATGGCCCCGCCGTTGACGTTCACCTTGCTCATGTCGAAGCCCAGCTCGCGCCCCACGGCGATGGACTGGGCGGCAAAGGCCTCATTGGCCTCCACCAGGTCGATGTCGCCCATGCTCAGCCCCGCCTTGGCCAGCGCCTGGCGGGAGGCGGGCACCGGGCCCACACCCATGATCTTCGGGTCCACGCCGCCCTGGCCCCAGCCCACCAGCTTGGCCATGGGCTTGAGCCCGTACTTGGCCACCGCCTCGCCGCTGGCCACGATCAGCGCCGCCGCCCCGTCGTTCAGGCCGGAGGCGTTGGCCGCCGTCACCCGCTGCACGTGCTTCTTGGCGTCAGCCTGGTGCACCTGGGTGGGCTCAAAGGTATGGACGATCTCATCCTCAATCCCCTCGGGGCCCACGGGGAACGCGCACTTCAGCTTGCCGATCCCGTCGGCGGTCACGCCGGGCTTGGGATACTCGTCCACCTTGAACTCCACCATTTCCTTCTTCTTGATCATCACCGGGACGATCTCCGCCTCAAAACGGCCTGCCTTCTGGGCAGCCTCCGCCTTCTGCTGGCTGGATGCTGCGAAGGCATCCTGCTCCTCCCGGGTAATGCCCCACACGTCGTTGATGTTCTCCGCGGTGGTGCCCATGTGGTAGTTGTTATAGGCGTCCCACAATCCGTCCTTGATCATGGTGTCCACCACCTTCTTATCCCCCATCCGGGCGCCCCAGCGCTCGTCGGGCAGGGTAAAGGGGGCCTGGGACATATTCTCCGTCCCCCCGGCCACCACGATCTCCGCGTCCCCGGCCACAATGGCCCGGGCCGCCTCCATCACCGTCTTCATGCCGGAGCCGCACACCATGTTCACCGTGAAGGCGGGCACGCTATACGGGATCCCAGCCTTCACCCCCACCTGCCGGGCCACGTTCTGGCCCAGGCCGGCCGTGAGCACGCCGCCAAAGATGACCTCGTCCACCGTCTCCGGCTTGACTCCGGCCCGCTTCAGCGCCTCCTTCACCACAACGGCTCCCAGCTCAACCGCGGGCACGTCCTTCAGCGACCCGCCAAAGGACCCCACCGCCGTCCGGCAGCAGTTTACGACGTATACGTCTCTCATCTCTCATGTCCTCCTCATGACTTTAAATATTTGAGTAAACTGTGCGGATGCACAATATTCCCACAAAGAAAGATGGGGCGCTGCGCCCTCAGGCCGCCCGCTCCCGGACACGGCCCACAAGCTTGACAATCTCGCTGATGATCAGCGGGAGCAGCCCCAGCCCGATGACCGTGCCCCACTGGGCGGCGCTCAGGCTGGTGATCTCAAAGATCGACTGGAAGGGTGGGATGAGCAGCACGCACAGCTGCAGAACCAGCCCCACCAGGAAGGCCTTGTTCATGGTCTTGTTGGTGAACAGGCCGATCTGGAAAATGCTCAGCCGCTCACTGCGCACGGCAAACGCCCGGGTCAGCTCGCAGAACACCAGTGTGGCAAAGGCCATGGTGTTGGCGCTGGCGTCGGCATTGGGGCCGGAGAGCACATACTCGCCCAGCGCGTAGGCCGTCAGGGTGATGACCCCCACCAGCACGCCGTAGAGCACCATGCTCACCGCAAAGCCGTTGGCAAACAGGCTGGCCTTGGGATCCCGGGGCTTTTGCCGCATCACGCCCGCCTCCACCGGTTCCATGCCCAGGGCCAGGGCGGGCAGGGAGTCGGTGACCAGGTTGAGCCACAGCAGCTGGATGGCCACCAAGGGCATCTGCGGGAAGCCCAAGGCCGTGGCCACGAAGATGGTAATGATCTCGCCGATGTTACAGGAGAGCAGATACTGGATGGATTTTTTGATGTTGGCATAGATGCCCCGGCCCTGCTCCACGGCGTGGACGATGGTGGCGAAGTTGTCGTCGGTGAGGATCATGTCCGCCGCACCCTTGGCCACGTCGGTGCCGGTGATGCCCATGGCGCAGCCGATGTCGGCCACCTTCAGGGCGGGGGCGTCGTTCACCCCGTCACCGGTCATGGCCACCACCATGCCCCGCTTCTGCCAGGCCTGGATGATGCGCATCTTGTGCTCGGGGGAGACCCGGGCGTACACCGCGTACTGCTCCACATGCTGCTCCAGGGTGGCCTGGTCCATGGCGTCCAGATCCTCGCCGGTGAGGGCCTGGTCTCCATCCCGGAAGATGTCCAGCTCCTTGGCGATGGCCACGGCGGTGAGCTTGTGGTCGCCAGTGATCATCACCGGGCGGATGCCCGCGCTGTAACACTCGGCCACCGCCTGCTTGACCTCCATCCGGGGGGGATCGATCATCCCCACCAGCCCCACAAAGGTCAGGCCGGCCTCCAACTCCTGGCTGGTCAACTCCCCCTGGGGGATGGCGTCAACGTCCTTATAGGCCACCCCCAGCACCCGCAGGGCCCGGGAGGCCATCTGCGCATTCTGCTCAGTGGCCGCGTCCACGGTGGCCTTGTCGGCCACGCACCGGCCCAGCAGCACGTCGGGGGCGCCCTTGACCATCACCCGGTACTTGCCCTCAAAGGGGTGGATGGTGCTCATCAGCTTGCGCTCGGAATCAAAGGGGAGCTCCGCCGCCCGGGGCATGGCCTTTTCCAGCTCGTTCTTGTCCAGCCCCTCCTGGACCGCTAGATCCACGAAGGCGGTCTCGGTGGGGTCGCCGGCGGTCTTGGGCGCACCGTCCTCCCCATAGGTGAGCACCGTGTCGTTGCACAGCGCCCCGATGGTCAGCGCCAGGGCCCGGTCGTTCTCCCCGGCGGTCCACACCTCTACCACAGTCATCTTGTTCATGGTCAGGGTGCCCGTCTTGTCCGAGCAGATCACCGACGCGCAGCCCAACGTCTCCACCGCGGGCAGCTTCTTGACGATGGCGTTGCGCCGGGCCATGCGCTGCACCCCCAGGGCCAGCACGATGGTGACCACAGCGGCCAGTCCCTCGGGGATGGCGGCCACCGCCAGGGAGACGGCGATCATGAAGATCCCCAGCAGCTCCATGCCCCGCAGCAGACCCACGCCGAACATGACCACGCACACGCCCAGACAGATGACGGACAGCACCTTGGAGATCTCCGCCATCTTCTTTTGCAGGGGGGTCTGGTTGTCATCCTTGGTGGTGAGCATCTGGGCGATGCGGCCCACCTCGGTGTCCATCCCCGTGCCGGTGATCACGCAGGTGGCCCGGCCGTTGGTGATGACGGTGGAGGAGATGACCATGTTCTTCCGGTCGCCCAGGGCAGTCTGCTCTGGCAGGGAGGAGATGACCTGCTTGCTCACCGGTACGGATTCGCCGGTCATGGCCGACTCGTCCGCCTTCAGGTTGGCGCACTCCAGGATGCGCGCGTCAGCGGGCACCAGGTCGCCCGCCTCCAGCACGATGAGGTCGCCGGGCACCAGCTTGCTGGTCTCCAACCGGACGATCTGCCCGTCCCGAATGACCTTTGCCAGGGGGGCGGACATCTTTTGCAGCGCCTCCAGCGCCTTGTTGGCGTTGTCCTCCTGGGAGATGGAAATGACCGCGTTGACCACCACAATGAGCAGGATGATCACCGAGTCCACCCAGTCGGTAAACCCGCTGGAGACATAGGACAGCACCGCGGCAATGATCAGCACGATGATCATCGGATCCTTCAATTGATCCAACACCCGCTTGAGCATACTCTCCTTCTTGTGCCCCTCCAGCTCATTGGGGCCGTATCGCTCCAGCCGCTGGGCGCTCTCCGATTGGGACAGACCGGCGGCCCGGTCGGTCCCCAGCTGGCTCAGGACTTCCTCTTCCGAAAGCGTGTACCATGATTTCATGCAAGGTCTCCTATCTCCATGAGAAGTTTCGCCCGGGGAGAGCCCGGCGCGGCAGGATCCGTCTTCTTGCAAAGTATCCCCGCTCAGCAGGGCGCATACACGGTGTGGCAGCGCTGCCGAACAGGTCTCTGCGTTTCAGACGAGCCCGATCCCCGGGGCTGCCCCGGGGACGTCCTGACGGACCCGTCTCGCGCCGGGAACCCGACGCGATGCATACTCCCCTATCCAGGTTTCATGAGAGAGGGTTTTCCCATTGCGAAAAGCGTTTCCTTCACATTCCGAAATGATAGCACACCACCCTTCTTTTGTCAATCACGAACCCCATTTCGTTAATTTTTTATCATTTTTTGCTCCCATTTGACTCCATTCCGTCCCAGACGGCCCCGGTGGGTCGGGGAGAATCATGGTTGCTTTTCCGGGCCGATGCCGTTATAATGTTGAAAACACGCCCGATCCCACCCGTTTTACCAAGGAGTGACACACATGGCGGAAGCCCACAGCCCGTCCACGGGCCAGAACTTCATCCACGAACTGATTGACCAGGACCTCGCCCCCGGCGGGGCCTACCATGGCGTTGCCGTCCACACCCGCTTCCCCCCCGAGCCCAACGGCTACCTCCACATCGGCCACTGCAAGGCCCTGGTCATCGACTTTGGCACCGCGGAGAAGTACGGGGGGCTTTGCAATCTGCGCATGGATGACACCAACCCCGCCAAGGAGGATCAGGAGTACGTGCAGGCCATCCAGGAGGACATCCGCTGGCTGGGCTTTGACTGGGGCGACCGGCTGTTCTACGCCTCGGACTACTTTGAGCAGATGTACGGGTTCGCCCAGGAACTGATCCGGAAAGGGCTGGCCTACGTCTGCCAGCTCTCCCCTGAGGAGTTCAAGCAGAACCGGGGCTCCATCGGCGTGCCCGCCGTCTCCCCCTGGCGGGACCGGCCGGCGGAGGAGTCCCTGGATCTGTTCGCCCGGATGCGGGCCGGAGAGTTCCCCGAGGGCTCTATGACCCTGCGAGCCAAGATCGACCTGGCCAGCGGTAACTTCAACCTGCGCGACCCGGTGCTCTACCGCATCCACTTCGCCCACCACCACCGCCAGGGGGACCGGTGGTGCATCTATCCCATGTACGACTTCGCCCACCCCATTGAGGACGCGCTGGAGGGGATCACCCACTCCCTGTGCTCCTTGGAGTTCCAGGACCACCGCCCCCTGTACGACTGGGTGGTGAGCAACCTGTCCATCCCCTACCATAGGCCCCGGCAGATCGAGTTCTCCCGGCTGGGCATCGACCACACGGTGATGAGCAAGCGCAAGCTGCGCCAGCTGGTGGAGCAGGGGCTGGTGTCCGGCTGGGACGATCCCCGGATGCCCACCCTGTGCGGGATGCGCCGCCGGGGATATACCCCCCGCTCCATCCGCAGCTTCTGTGAGCGGGTGGGGGTGAGCAAGTCGGAGAACACCATTGAATACGCCTTTCTGGAGCACTGTCTGCGGGAAGACCTGAACGAATCGGCCCGCCGGGTGATGGCGGTGCTGCGCCCCGTCCGGCTGACCATCGTCAATTATCCGGAGGGGCAGAGCGAATGCTTCGAGGTGGAGCACAACCCCAACCGTCCCCAGGACGGAACTCGCCCGCTCACCTTTTCCCGGCACCTGTATGTGGAGGCGGAGGACTTTTTGCCCCAGCCCGTGCCCAAGTACAAGCGGCTGTATCCGGACGGGCCGGAGTGCCGGCTGAAGGGGGCCTACCTGATCAAATGCGTGGGCTACCGGCAGGCCGAGGACGGCAGCGTGGCCGAGATCCTGGCCGAGTACGACCCGGACTCCAAGGGGGGGGATCCCGCCGATGGGCGGAAGGTGAAGGGGGCCACCCTCCACTGGGTGGACGCGGCCACCGCCCTGGATGCGGAGGTGCGGCTGTACGACAACCTGTTCTCCGACCCCGACCCGGATGGGGCGGACAAGGACTTCCTGTCCTGCCTGAATTCCCACTCCCTGGAGGTGCTGTCCGGAGCCAAGGTGGAGGCCAGCCTGGCCCACGCCGGCAGCGAGGAGCGCTTCCAGTTCCTGCGCCAGGGCTACTTCTGCGCCGACCGCAGAGACTGCGTCCCCGGCCACCTGGTATTCAACCGGGCGGTGAGCCTGAAGGACAGCTTCAAGCCCGCCCCATGACCTGCCCAGCCCTGTCGCCGGGCAGGCAGAGGAGGACCCCTGCCCAGGCATGGACTTTTTCTGCCGGATATGCTATACTGTCGGGCAGCTGCGAGGGTGATTTTCTAAGGAGGAAGCGCGGTGCGCACAGATGTTTTGGGCGTTGGCTTTGACCAGGTAACCCTGGACCAGGCGGTGGACCGGGCCATGGCCCTGCTGGAGCAGGATGGCCCCCACCTGGTGGTCACCCCCAACGCCGAAATCGTACAGCAGGCCAAGTCCGACCCGGAGTTCGCCGCCCTGATCGCCGGGGCTGACCTGGTGCTCCCAGACGGGGTGGGGGTGGTCTATGCCGCCCGGATCCTGGGCCGGCCCCTGCCAGGGCGGGTGCCCGGGGTGGACTTTGCCGGCGCGCTCATGGCCCGGCTGGCCCAGACCGGGGGGCGGCTGTTCCTGCTGGGGGCCAAGCCGGGTGTGGCCCAGCTGGCCGCCCAGCGCCTGCAAGCCCAATACCCCGGCCTGAACCTGTGCGGGACCCACGACGGCTACTTTCAGCAGGACGAACCAGTGGTTCAGGCCATCCGGGAGGCCCGGGCGGACGTGGTGTTCGTCTGCCTGGGCGCGCCCAGGCAGGAGAAGTGGGCCGCGGCCCACGGCGGCCAGACGGGAGCCCGGCTGCTGGTGGGGCTGGGCGGCTCGCTGGACGTGTTCTCCGGGCAGGTGGCTCGGGCCCCGGAGGGTTGGCAGCGGTTGGGCCTGGAGTGGCTCTACCGGGCCATCCGACAACCCGTCCGGTTCAAGCGGGTGGCCAAGCTGCCCCTGTTCCTGGGCCGCGCGCTGGGCGCCCGGCTGCGTGGAAAGTGAGGTGTGGGCCATGGCTGGCAGGCTGATCGTCTTTGAGGGGACGGACGGGTCGGGCAAGTCCACCCAGTTTGCCCTGGCCCGCCAGGCGCTGGAGCGGGCGGGCCGGGATTTTCGCACCTTTGTCTACCCCCAGTATCAGGAGGAATCCTCCGCCCTGGTGCGCATGTATCTGGGCGGCCAATTCGGCTCCCGCCCCTCCGACGTCAACCCCTACGCCGCCTCCACCTTCTTCGCCGTGGACCGCTACGCCGGATACCAGCGCTTCTGGGGGGAGTACTACCGGCAGGGGGGGCTGATGCTGCTGGACCGGTACACCACCTCCAACGCCGTGCACCAGTCGGCTAAGCTCTCCCCCCCAGAGCGGGAGGCCTTCTTCCGCTGGCTGTCTGAGTTTGAGTACGGCGCGCTGGGGCTGCCCCGGCCCGACCTGGTATTGTGGCTGGATATGCCCACCTCCCTGGCGGCCGCCAATTTACGCCGGCGGGAGCGAGATACCCACACCACCGGCGACATCCATGAGGTGGATCCGGACTACCTGGCCGCCTGCCGCCAGGCCGCGGCCCAGGCCGCAGGCTTCTTCGGCTGGCAGCGCATCCCGTGTGCCGATGACAGTGGCCGGCTGCGTCCGCCCGAGGACATCCACGGGGAGATCCTCGCCCACCTATGAGCACCCCTGACCGGAAAGGCGGTTTTGATATGGTATACATTCTGCTGGCCCCCGGCTTTGAGGAGGCGGAGGCCCTGGTCCCCGCCGACCTGCTGCGCCGGGCAGGCGTCCCCGTGGCCCTGACCGGAGTGGAGGGCAGTCAGGTGGCCGGCTCCCACGCCATCCTGGTGGCGGCGGACACAGTGGCCAGCCAGGTGACCCTGCGCCCCGGCGACATGGTGGTGCTGCCCGGCGGGCCCGGGGTGGAGCGGCTGGAGAGCAGCCCCGCTGCCCTTGCCCTGGCCCGCCAGGCCGCCCAGGATGAGTCGCTGTGGCTGGCCGCCATCTGCGCCGCCCCCGCCCTGCTTGGTCGGCTGGGCCTGCTGTCTGGACGGCAGGCGGTCTGCTACCCCGGCATGGAGGGAGATCTGTCCGCCCATGGCTCCACCCCCTGCCCCCACCGCTCCACCGTGCGGGACGGCAGGTTTATCACCGGGCGGGCTCCCGGCTCCGCCTTCGACTTCGGCCTGGCGCTGGTGGAGGCGCTGGCAGGGACCCAGGCCGCCGATCAGGTGCGCGCCGGGATCGCATATCCCGGCTGAGTGGGCCTGTCCCATCCCAGGGCAGGAAGACGGAGGGGCAGCTGCCCCTCCGTCCCGATGTCCCCCCCGCGGGGGTCACCGCCTGGCGCCGCTTAGCAGCAGCCGTCGTTGCAGCCGCAGCTGTTGCCGCAGCCACAGCCGCTGCCGAAGCCGTTGCCGCAGCAGCAGCACAGAATGAGAACCAGGATGATGATCCACCAGCAGCCACCGAAACCATTGTTACCACACATGATTTTGTCACCTCACATTTGATGTCCGGTCACAGGTACCGGCTCGGACTCCGCCCCCTGGGGAGCGGCGCCCGAGGCGGCACCCGTTTCTCCGTTTCTGCGTCATCCTATGTGGAGGCCGCAGAATTGGTTCCCCCCTCCCACACCCTGAACTTACGATAGGAGCGAAACGCCATGGCAGAAGCACACCGCAGCCCTTCCTCTGGGCAGCAGCCCCAGCGCCGTCCCCGCACCGCCCATCCCAGCCGCGGCCGGCCCTCAAAGGGGGCCAGCGCGGCCCTGTACGCCCTGTTCGTCATCGGCCTGTCCGCCGTCCTGGCCACCCTGGGCTGGGTGTGGGCCAACGACCTGCTGGCGCTGAACAAGGAGTACACCTCCGTCATCATCACCATCCCGGATGAGGCCATCACCTACTCCGAGCGCACCGACGAGAATGGCAATCCCTACACCGTGACCCGGGCGGATATGGGCCAGATCGTGGATCAGCTGGAGCAGGAAGGGCTGATCGAGTACAAGTTCCTCTTCCAGCTCTACTCCTGGTTCTCCAACGCCGATGAGAAGATCGTGGCGGGCACCTACGAGCTGAACACCCAGATGGACTACCGGGCCCTGGTGACCAACATGAGCTCGTCCTCCTCTACCCGGCAGACCATCGACCTGACCATCCCCGAGGGATACACCCTGGACCAGATCTTTGCCCTGCTGGACGAGCAGGGGGTGTCCACCGTGTCCCATCTGGAGGAGACGGCGGCCAATCATGACTATGACTTTGACTTCCTGGACGGCATCCCCCTGGGGGACTACCACCGTCTGGAGGGCTATCTCTTCCCCGACACCTATACCTTCTACCTGGGGGAGGACCCCCTGTACGCCATCAACAAGATGCTGGTGAACTTCTATGACCGTATGGAGGAGTACCTGGCCACCTTCACCCAGGAGAGCGAGTACTCCCT
Source organism: uncultured Oscillospiraceae bacterium (assembly GCA_944387065.1). Lineage (GTDB taxonomy): Bacteria > Bacillota > Clostridia > Oscillospirales > Oscillospiraceae > Enterenecus. Next base: position 112,741 of record CALXDM010000004.1, on the reverse strand, counting down.
GCACGACATCGTCACCATCGCCTCCATGATCGAGAAGGAGACCGACGGCGAGGACTACCGGGACATTGCCTCGGTCATCTATAACCGCTTGGAGAACACCGCCGCGGAGACCGCGGGCTATCTGCAAATCGACGCCACCCTGGTGTATATCAACGGCGGCCAGGTGCCCACTGAGGCCGACCGGGAGATCGACTCCCCCTACAACACCTACCTCCATCAAGGGCTGCCTGCCGGCCCTATCTCCAACCCGGGCATGGAGTCGCTCTATGCCGCCATGAACCCCAACAACACCAGCTATTACTACTATGTGCTCGACCCCGAGACCAACCGGCACGACTTCAGCCGCACCTACGCCGAGCACCAGGCCAAGACGGCTCGGTACGCCTCCAATGGATAAGCCCGAGCTGCTCTCCCCCGCCGGGGACATGGAGCGGCTGCGCATGGCCCTGGCCTATGGGGCGGACGCGGTCTACCTGGCGGGCAACACCTTTGGGATGCGGGCCTTCGCGGGCAACTTTGACCGCTCAGAGCTGGCCCAGGCGGTGGAGCTGGCCCATGGGCAGGGCAAGCGAGTTCATGTGACCTGCAACACCCTGGCCCGCAACGATGAGGTGGCCCAGCTGCCGGAATACCTGGAGTACCTGGACGGCATCGGGGTGGACGCGGTCATCGCCGCCGGCGTGGAGGTGCTGCGCCTGTGCCAGCGCCACGCCCCCCATGTCCAGGTGCATATGTCCACCCAGACGGGGATCACCAACTACGAGATGGTCCGGGTGTGGCACGAGCTGGGAGCCAGCCGGGCCATCCTGGCCCGGGAGCTGTCTCTGGAGGAGGTGGCGGAGATCTGCGCCAAGGCCCCCCGGGGGATGGAGGTGGAGGCCTTTGTCCACGGGGCCATGTGCATGAGCTACTCCGGCCGGTGCCTGCTGTCCAACTACATGACCGGGCGGGACGCCGGCCGAGGCGCCTGCGCTCAGCCCTGCCGCTATTCTTACGCCCTGGTAGAACAAAAGCGGCCTGGGGAATACTTCCCCATCGTGGAGGAGGACGGGGAGACCTTCATCCTCAACAGCCGGGACCTGTGCATGATCGACCATGTCCCGGCGCTGCTGGCCGCCGGGCTGCACTCCCTGAAGATCGAAGGCCGGGCCAAGAGCGCCTACTACACCGGCATGGTCACCGCCGCCTATCGCCACGCCATCGACGCCGCCGCCCAGAACCTGCCCCTGGAGGCGGCCTGGCGAGACGAGGTGGACAAGGTCAGCCACCGGCCCTACTCCACCGGCTTCTACTTCGGACAGCCCGGCCAGCAGACCGACTGCGCTCGCTACCTCCGGGACTGGCAGGTGCTGGCGGTGGTCACCGCCTGCGACGAGGCGGGCAACGCCCGGCTGTCCCTGCGCAACAAGTTTTCCGCCGGGGACGAGATCGAGGTGGTGGGCCCTGGGGTAGCCCCCTTCTCCCTGGCCGCCTCCGGCATGACGGACGAGGCGGGTCTGCCCCTGGATCAGCCCCGCCATCCCCAGATGGTCTTTTCCATGAAACTGCCCCGGCCGGTGCCTGCCCTGTCCGTGCTGCGCGCCTGCCGGCCCAATTCCTGAAAGGAGCGCTCCCCTTTGGAGATCCGACGCGCCACCCTCTCTGACCTGGACGCGCTGGCAGCGCTGGAGGCCCAGTGCTTTCCCCCCGCCGAGGCCGCCGGGGCCGACTCCCTCCGGGGCCGGCTGCTGGCCTACCCCGGCCACTTCTGGCTGCTGTGGGCGGGAGCGCACCTGGCGTCCTACGTCAACGGGCCCGTCACAGCGCAGCCTGGCCTGGATGATTGGATGTACCACGACCCCTCCGTCCATCAGGAAAACGGGGCCTGGCAAATGATCTTCGGCGTGGGCACCGCCCCCCAGTTCCAGGGGCGGGGATGCGCTGGCCGGCTGCTGCGCCAGGTCATCGCGGACGCCGCCGCCCAAGGCCGGCGGGGCCTGGTGCTCACCTGCAAGCCCCAGCTGATCGGCTACTACGCCGGGTTCGGCTTTGCCGACGAGGGGCGTTCCTCCTCCCAGCTGGGCGGCGCGCGCTGGCACCAGATGCGCCTGACGCTGCCCGCCCCCGGCCGCTGAGCCCGTCCCCCACGCCCCGGGCCCAAACCCGGGGCGGTTTTGTCTTGCCCTCCGCCGGCATATCTTAGTACCATCGGCGCCACACCCCGCGCCCCACTCCATCCCGGGAGGTCTCCGCCATGCTCAACGCCCTGCTGCGCGCGCTCATCCCCAACTATGACCAGACCCAAGACCCTGACGTGCGCCGGCGCTACGGCGTGGTGGCTGGAGCGGTGGGCCTGGGGCTCAACCTGCTGCTCTTTGCGGGCAAGCTGGCCGCAGGGCTGCTCTCAGGGGCCATCTCGGTCACCGCCGACGCCTTCAACAACCTGTCCGATGCGGCCTCCTCGGTGGTCACCCTGGTGGGCTTCCGGCTGGCCGGGCAAAAGGCCGACGCCGACCATCCCTTCGGCCACGGCCGGGCGGAGTACCTGGCCGGACTGATCGTCTCCCTGCTCATCCTGCTGGTGGGGGTGGAACTGGGCCAGAGCTCCCTGCAAAAGATCTTCCACCCCCAGCCCACCCTGCTCACCCCCCTCACCGGCAGCATCCTGGCCGCGTCCATCCTGGTCAAGCTGGGAATGGGCTGGTTCCAGGGGGCGCTGGGCCGGCGCATCACCTCCCAGACCCTGCGGGCCGCCTGTGTGGACTCCCGCTCCGACGCGGTGGCCACCGCCGCAGTGCTGGCGGGGCTGGCCATCTCCCAGCTCACCGGGCTGCCGCTGGACGGCTGGATCGGCCTGCTGGTGGCCCTGTTCATCCTAAAGTCCGGCTTTGGGGCGGCCAAGGACACCCTAAACCCCCTGCTGGGCCAGGCCCCTGAGCCGGAGACCGTCCAGGCCATCCAGGACGTGATCCTCAGCCACCGGCAGGTGGTGGGTATCCACGATCTGATCATCCACGACTACGGCCCCGGCCGGCGGATGATGAGCGTCCACGCCGAGGTGGCCGCCGACGCCGACCTGGTGGAGATCCACGACATCATCGACCACATCGAGCGGGAGCTCAACCGGAAGTTCCGCATCGAGGCGGTCATCCACATCGACCCCATCCAGATCGGCAACCCGGAAGTGGACCGGCTGCGCCAGCTCACCGCCCAGCTGGCCGCCCAGCTCCACCCCACCCTCACCATCCACGACTTTCGCATCACCACGGGCCCGCTGCACACCAACCTGATCTTCGACGTGGTGGCCCCCTACGACCTGGAGCTGTCCGACGAGCAGATCAAGGCCCGCCTCACCGCTCAGATCCGCGCCCGGGAACCCCGCTGCCACACGGTCATCCAGGTGGATCACAGCCACATCCCGTGACGCCGCCCCACCCAGGGCGCACAATTCACACTTTGTCTATACAAATCCCGCAGATTGCGCTATAATCTTATCACGATATGATCCGGTTCCCATGCCGTGTGCGAAAGGGGCGCGCCTATGTCCACCAAAGTTTTGGTCGTTGAGGACGATAAGAATATCGCCGATCTGCTGCGCATCTATTTGGAGAAGGAACAGATGGAGTGCCAGCTGGCCGGGGACGGGCTGGCTGGGCTGGAGGTGTTCCACCAGTTCCAGCCCGACCTGGTGCTGCTGGACATCATGCTGCCTGGGATGGACGGCTGGGCAGTGTGCAAGAAGATCCGGGAGAGCTCCAAGGTGCCCATTATCATGCTCACCGCCAAGGGGGAGCTGGAGGATAAGGTGTCCGGCCTGGAGATGGGGGCGGACGACTACATCACCAAGCCCTTTGAGATGAAGGAGGTGCTGGCCCGCATCCATGCGGTGCTGCGCCGCTTTGGCGGCGAGGAGCTGGGGGCCGAGCGCAAGCTCAGCTTTGACAAGCTGGTCATCAACCTGGACTCATACGAGCTGCTGGTGGACGGCAAACGGGTGGACACCCCCCCAAAAGAGCTGGAGCTGCTGTTCCACCTGGCCTCCTCCCCCAACCGGGTGTTCACCCGCAACCAGCTGCTGGACGAGGTGTGGGGCTTTGACTACTTCGGGGACAGCCGCACGGTGGACGTGCACATCAAGCGCCTGCGGGAAAAGCTGGAGGGGGTGTCCACGCAGTGGTCGCTCAAGACGGTGTGGGGCGTGGGCTACAAGTTTGAGGTGAACACCCCGTGAAAAGTATGTACGGCCGGCAGTTTGCCACCATGGCCGGCATGATCCTGCTGTCCTTCCTGATGCTGGGCGCCTCCTTCGCCACCCTCAGCTATCAGTACACCATCCGGGATAAGCAGGACTCCATGAGCCGCAACGCCGGCATTATTGCCAGCTACGCCTCCAACTACTTCCTGCGCAACACCGGCTCCTCCTGGCAGAATTCCGACTTTCAAAACCAGCTGCGCTACCTGGCCCTGGTCACCGACTCCCACATCATGCTGGGCAGCGTGGAGGGAGTGGTGGTATACGCCACCGACGGCAGGAACGAGCTGACCACGCTGGAATGGAAGCCCCTGCCCGAGCAGGTCGTGTCGGCCATCATCGACAACTCCTTTGTGGGCTCCACCACCCTGGGCGGGCTGTACGAGCGGCCCCGGTACCTGGTGGGCCTGCCCATCCAATACGTGGACAACTTGCAGGGCATGATCCTGGTGTCCTGCGAGGCGTCTGAGATCAGCAGCATGTGGGAGGACCTGTCCTCCATCTTCCTGGTCACCGCCGCGGCGGTCATCCTCATCGCGGCCATCATCAGCTCGGTGACCAGTATGCGCCAGTCCAAGCCCATGAAGGAGATCGCCGCCGCCGCCCGGCAGTTTGGACACGGGGAGCTGAACGTGCGGGTGGACGTGGGCCGCCGCCGGGATGAGGTGGGGGAGCTGGCCGAGTCCTTCAACTCCATGGCCGACTCCCTGGCCAAGAGCGAGCAGCGCCGGGCGGAGTTCATCGCCAACGTCTCCCACGAGCTGAAAACCCCCATGACCACCATCGCCGGCTTTGCCGACGGCATTCTGGATGGCACCATCCCCCAGGAGAAGGAGCGGCAGTACCTGCAGGTCATCTCCTCGGAGACCAGGCGGCTGTCCCGGCTGGTGCGCTCCATGCTGGACCTGTCCCGACTGCAGTCTGACGAACGGGCTGCCCAGCAGCAGTTTGACATCAGCGAGACGCTGCTGCGGGTGCTGGTCAGCCTAGAGAGCAAGATCAGCGGGAAGAACTTGAACGTGGACACCCAGCTGCCCGACGACCCCGTGCAAGTCTGGGGGGATCAGGACGCCATCACTCAGGTGTGCTATAACCTGCTGGACAATGCCATCAAGTTCTCCCCGGAAGGGGGGCCGCTGACCATCTCGGTCACCGCCAAGGGGGCCAAGGCCCAGATTTCCATCGGCAACGAGGGGCAGACCATCTCCCCGGAAGAGCTGCCCCTGATCTTCGACCGATTCCACAAGACCGACCATTCCCGCAGCGCCGACCGGGACGGCGTGGGCCTGGGGCTGTATATCGTCAAGACCATTCTCAACAGCCACAAGGAGAGCATCACCTGCGCCAGCCAGGACGGCAGGACCGTGTTCACCTTCACCCTCACCTTGGCCTGACGGCCCTCAGCCCGGCAGGCCGGTTCTGACCCCACTCCATCCAGGAGGTATGTGATGCGCAACCATCTCTCCCACCGCTGGCCCGGCCAGGCCGGCTTCAACCCTCTGCCCGTGTCCCTGTACCCGCCCCGGCGGCCCCGCCACCGGGGCGGGCGGATGTTCCAGGGGGTGCTGATCACCTTCGGCTGTCTGGCCGGCCTGGCCCTGCTGGTGTGGGGCGCTTTCTGGGGCGGGCTCCTCCTGGCCGAGCAGCTCACCCCCCAGACCGCCCAGCCCCCTGCCCTGCCCAGCCGCTTTCTCCCCCAGAACCAGTCAGAGGACTGGGCTGCCCAGGAGGTCCTGCCCTGGGGGGAGCCGGACCCCTCCGTGCAGATCTCGCTGGACACCCCTTCCCAGCAGGTGCTCACCCCCCAGGAGATCTACCAGCAGGTGCTCCCCTCCGTGGTGTGCGTCCAGGCCGACAACGGCTCCTCTTACAGCGTGGGCTCCGGAGTCGTGCTCACCCACAATGGCTACCTGGTCACCAACTACCACGTCATCGAGGGCAGCTCCGCCATCGAGGTGATGCTGCTGTCCAATCAGCATGTGTATGACAGGGCGCTGCTCATCGGCTACGATGAGCAGTTGGATCTGGCCGTGCTGAAGGTGGACGCCCAAGGGCTCACCCCCGCCCGGCTGGCCGACTCCGACCTACTCCAGGTGGGCGACCAGGTCTATGCCATCGGCAACCCCATGGGCTACCTTTATGGCACCATGACCGACGGCATCGTCTCCTCCCTGGCCCGGGAAGTGGAGGTGGACAGCCGGGACATGACCCTGATCCAGACCTCCGCCGCCCTGAACTCGGGCAACTCCGGCGGGGCGCTGGTGGACGTCCACGGGCAGGTGGTGGGCATCACCTCGGCCAAGATCACCGGCGTCAACGACGATGTGGTCACCGAGGGCATCGGGCTTGCCATCCCCATCACGGACAGCCTGCCCTTCCTCAACTCCATTGTCCAGACCGGTCGGACCTGCCGTCCCGCCCTGGGCGTCACCTGCAACATCTACACCCAGGACGGCCGCCAGCTGGTGGTGGTGGCCGAGGTCACCCCCGGCTCCCCGGCCCAGGGGGTGCTGCGAGAGGGAGATGAGATCACCGCCCTCAACGGCCAGGCCATCAACAGCTTCTATCAGCTCACCCGGGGGCTGTACGCCGCCGGCGTGGGCGGTACCGTGGAGCTCACCGTCCTGCGGGAGGGGCAGCCCCTCACCCTGTCCATCACCCTTTACGATAGCCTGACCGCCCAGCCCTGACACGCCGGGCGGCACTCCAGGAGAGGAGCGCAAGCATGGATCCCAATGCCGTCGTCTCCCTGCTGGCCGGCCGCAGCCAGTGGCTGTCCGGCCAAGAGATGAGCCGCACCCTGGGCGTCACCCGGGCCGCGGTGTGGAAGCAGATCACCCTGCTGCGCCAGCAGGGCTGGCCCATCCAGTCCTCCCCCCGGCTGGGCTATCGCCTGTCCGGCCCCCCACCAGCCCTGTCCGCCCCCTATCTGGAGGCCCTACTGCCCTCTGGCAGCCTGTTCTCCGGTCAGGTCCAGGCTCTGGCCAGCGTGGACTCCACCAATACCCGGCTCAAGGCGCTGGCCGCGGCGGGCGCCCCGGCGGGGAGCGTGCTGCTGGCCGAGGAGCAGACCGCCGGGCGGGGCACCCGGGGCCGGGCCTTCTGCTCCCCCAGGGGCCAGGGCCTGTACCTATCCGTGCTGCTGCGGCCCAAGGCCGGCCTGGAGCAGCTGCTGACCCTCACCGGGTGGGCCGCCGTCGCCCTGCGGGAAGGCATCCAGGCCGCCTGCGGCGCCAGCGCCGGCATCAAATGGCTCAACGACCTCTATCTGGGCCGGGGCAAGCTGTGCGGCATCCTCACCGAGCTGGCCCTGCTGGGGGAGAGCGGAGAACCCGACTATGTGGTGCTGGGGGCTGGGGTCAACCTCACCCAGACTGCCCAAGACTTCCAGGCCCAGGGGCTGGCCGGCGTGGCCACCTCCCTGGCTCTGGAGGGCTTCTTTCCCGAGCGGCACCATCTGGCCGCCTGCATCCTGGCCGCCCTGGAGGAGATGATTCAGTCCTTCCCACACCGGCAGGCGGACTACCTGGCCCGCTACCGCGCCCACTGCCTCACCCTGGGCCGTCCGGTATCCTTCCAGCTTGACGGGGAGAGCCGCTCCGGCACCGCCCTGACCGTCACCGACCACTTCGCCCTGGAGGTGGCCTGCCCAGATGGGACGCGCCACACCCTGTTCTCCGGTTCCGTCACTCAGATGTGAGGCGCACGGGTCCCAATGAAGCTCCATTTTGTTGTTTTTTCTAAAAATATAACCATTTGGATTCTCTAAACTGGGTCTCTCCCCACCCTGGTTCCCAGCGCTGGAAAAAAACAGTTGACAACCCTCCCCCTGGCCGCTATCATAATCTGCAAAGACATTTGGCGGCGGGTGGCCGCCTGGGGATTTTCACAGGGCAGGAGGCGCAGGCAGTGGGAAAAACCTCGCAGTTCCTCAAGCGGCAGGGGATTGAGATCTCCCTGCGCAGGTATGGGATCGACGCCCTGGGCGCCATGGCCCAGGGCTTGTTTTGTTCCCTGCTCATCGGCACTATCCTGGACACGCTGGGCACCCAGCTCAGCCTGGACTTCCTGGTTCAGGTGGGGGAGTACGCATCGGCCATGAGCGGCCCGGCCATGGCCATCGCCATCGGCTGGGCGCTGAAGGCCCCACCGCTGGTCCTGTTCTCCCTGGCCACGGCGGGCTATGCCGCCAACGCGCTGGGCTCCACCACCCTGGACGGCGGGGCGGGGGCAGGGGGCCCGTTGGCGGTGCTGTTCATCGCCATTCTGGCTGCGGAAGCGGGCAAGGCCGTGAGCAAGCTGACCAAGGTGGACATCCTGGTCACCCCCCTGGTCACCATCCTGGTGGGGGTGGGCCTGTCGGCCCTGCTGGCCCCCGCCATCGGCACCGCCGCTACAGCCGTGGGCGGATTCGTCATGCTGGCCACCGATCTGCAGCCCTTCCTCATGGGGGTGGTGGTCTCTGTGGTCATCGGCGTGGCTTTGACCCTACCCATCTCCTCGGCCGCCATCTGCGCCGCCTTCGGGCTGACAGGACTGGCCGGCGGCGCGGCGGTGGCCGGGTGCTGCGCCAACATGGTGGGCTTCGCGGTGCTGTCCTTCCGGGAGAACCGCTGGGGCGGTCTGGTCAGCCAAGGGCTTGGCACCTCCATGCTCCAGATGGGCAACATCGTCAAAAACCCCCGCATCTGGCTGCCCGCCATCCTCACCTCGGCCATCACCGGCCCCTTGGCCACCTGCGTGTTCCACTTCCAGATGAATGATCCCGCCGGCGGCGTGGCCGCCGGGATGGGCACCTGCGGCCTGGTGGGCCCCATCGGAGTGTACGCCGGCTGGGTGGCCGATGTGGCCGCGGGGGTGAAGCAGGCCATCACCGCCATGGACTGGATTGCCATGGCCCTGCTGTGCTTCCTCCTCCCCGGATTGCTCAGCTGGGCCTTTGGGCTGCTATTCCGTCGCCTGGGCTGGATCCGCCCCGGCGACCTGACTCTGGACTGACCGGGCCGGGCGCTGACCAGATTGTGCGGGAAACGGAAAGAAGGGGGCGGCCATGATCCATTCGGAAGTTGAAGGCAAACTGCGTAGCTTTGGGCTGACCGGCTGCTATCAGGGCTATCGCTGCCTGGTGTACGCAGCGCTCTTGGTCCACGCGGATCCGGCCGCGCTGGAGATGCCCAGCAAACTCATCTATCCAGAGGTGGCCCGCCTGTGCCGGATCGACATCGGCAGCGTAGATCAGGCCATCCGCACCGCCATGCAAGTGTGCTACCGGCGCAGCGCCCCAGCGGTGCACGCCATGTGCGGCACCTCCGCGTTGCCCTCAATTCAGCAGTTTGTGGCCGGATTGGCCGCCTGCTGCTGCGGCGGGTCATAGGCTCCTTTTGCCCCGGCCTTGCCAGGGCGTTTGCCGTCCCCACGCGGCTGCCCCTTGCGCCCAGGCCCCGGCATGTGCTATGATATCCTCATCTAACATCTGCGGGGAGGGGAGGGATCGGGATGGGCATCCTGCGCCGGGCAGGCGCGGCCCTGCTGGGCATCGCACTGCTGTTGTCCATCGCCGCGGCCAGCTCCAGGGCGGCCTCCAACGTGTACTTCATGGCCGTGAACGAGCGGTTTGTGGAAATGACGCCGGAGAATATGCCCATGTTGGTGGATGGGACGCTCTACGTTCCCTATATCATGCTGTCCATCCAGCACACAGGGATCAATCTGGGCGTCAGCGCCCAGTACAACGCCTCCCGCCAGACCGCCCTGGTCTCCGATGGGTTCCGGAGCGTCGTCTTTGATCTGCAAAACAACGCCGCCTATGACGCCCAGAGCAATCCGGTGAACGCCCGAGCGGTGATGCGCAACTCCATGGTGTTCCTGCCCTTGGCCTGGCTGTGCAGCTACTTTGGCTTGACCCGCTACACCACCAACTGGACCCCCTACGGTACGCTGGTGCGCCTCACCAACAGTTCCGTGGTACTTAGCGATGCAGACTTCCTGGACGCCGCCGACGGATTGCTGCGGGACAACCTGGCCAGCTACCAGCAGGCCATCAGCCAGCAAAGCCAGCCCTCCGCCAGCCCATCCCAGGCCCAGCCGGAACCCTCACAATCCCCCGACTCCGGCCCTCCGGTCTATCTGGCCTTCCTCTGGGGCGAGGCGGCGCAGGCTATCGCCAGGCAGATGTCCGACCTGGGCACGCCGGCCCTGTTCCTCTTCACCCCCGAGCAGCTTGTCCAGCAGGACGGCCTGGTGCGGCAGCTGGTGGGGGCGGGGCACAGCGTGGGCCTGGATCTGACCGGGAGCACCGTTTCGCAATGCCTCCAGCAGGCTCAGCAGGGCAGTCAGCTGCTGGCCGACATCGCCCGTTGCCCGGCCTATTTGGTGCGGGCCGACGGGCTGGATCAAAACCAGCGCGCCCAGCTGGAGCAGGCGGGCTGGGCCGTCTGGTCGGCCACCATCCGGTGGGAAGCGCCCGACACCGCCTACCAGCTGCTGGGCCAGCTCAGCAGCGGCCAGGCCAACTATGTGGAGGCAGTATGCGACCGTCAAGGCCAGGCCGCCCTCTCCGCCGCCCTGCAGGCCCTGTCTGACGAGGGCTACCGGCTGCTTCCTACCCTGGCCACCGGCCTGTAACCCCCATTCCCCAGCCACAACCCCACACTTGGGAGGGATCCTCATGAAGCGCACCGTTGTACTAACCCCCGATCATCCGGACTGGGCCGGCCCCCCGGCCGATCCCAACCTGCTGCGCCGCCTCACCGGCCATCTGGCCGCCCGGCTGCGGGAGTACAGCCAGGAGGGGATCGACCCGGTGGAGATCCTCCGGGATGGAGTGGTTTCTGCCCGGATCGCCGGGGTAGACGACCAGCAAGCAACCCAGGCCCTGGCCAGGGCAAGCGTCTTTTGCCAGAGCCAGGACGGGGTCCTGCTGTTTTCCATCGGCGCCTCCACCAGTTTTGAGGACCTGGACTATGTCCAGGCCGTCGTATCCGAGCTGCTGTAATCCCCTGCCCGCCACAAAGACCCAGGCTCCCGGCGTATGCCGGGAGCCTGGGTCTTTGTTTGGGTCGTCTCTTATCAAACTGGGCGGGCTTACAGCTCCAGCACCACCCGCTGGATGCCGGCCACCGCCTCGTCCACCATGGCCTGGACATCCAGAACGGCCTCCGCCTGCTCCAGCTGCTCCACCCGAGGCCGGGTGCGGGGATGCCGGGGGGTGAAAACGGTGCAGCAGTCCTCATAGGGCAGGATGGAGGTCTCAAAGGTGCCGATCCGCCGGGCCACCGCCACAATCTCCTCCTTGTCCATGCCCACCACCGGGCGCAGCACCGGCAGGGTGCACACTGCGTCGGTACAGGCCAGCGCCTCCAGGGTCTGGCTGGCCACCTGCCCCACCGACTCCCCGGTAACCAGGGCCTGGATGCCGTTGCGCTGGGCCACCTGGCAGGCAATACGCATCATGAACCGGCGCATGAGCAGGGTGAACAGCTCCTCCGGGCAGGCCCGGCGCAGCGTCTCCTGAACGGTGGTGAAGGGCACCACATGGACGCAGGTCTTGCCCAGGTAGGGCACCAGCAACCGGGCCAGTTCCAGCACCTTCTCCTTGGCCTCGGGGGAGGTATAAGGATAGGAGTAGTAGTGGATCATGTCCACGATGACCCCCCGCTTGGCCACCATCCAGGAGGCCACCGGCGAGTCGATGCCCCCGGACAGCAGGGACAGGGCCCGCCCCCCCATGCCCACAGGCAGGCCCCCCGCCCCCGCCTGCGCATCGGCGTGGACGAAGGCCTCATAGTCGCGCACCTCCACATGGACGGTGAGCTGGGGGTTATGCACGTCCACCGCCAGGTGGGGGAAGGCGTCGTGCAGCGCCCCGCCCACATACTGGGACAGCTGGATGGAGGTCATGGGGAAGGACTTGTCCGCCCGCTTGGACTCCACTTTGAAGGATTTGGCCCGGCCCAGCTGATCCCCCAGATATTCCTTGGCGCAGGCCACGATGGCCTCCTTGTCCTTGGCACAGGACTGGGCCCGGCACAGTCCTGCCACCCCGAACAGCTTCCCCATGGCCTGCCAGGCCCCCTCCAGATCGCACCCCTCGTCCTGGGGCTCTATATAGGTGGTGGACTGCCGGGTGTACACCTGGAAGGAGCCGTACCTCTTCAGCCGCCGCCTGGCGTTGCCCATGAGCTTGTCCTCAAAACCCCGGCGGTTGAGCCCTTTGAGCACCATCTCCCCCTGTTTGAGCAGTATGATCTCCCTCATACGTCTCCCCTCCGTCCCTGATCGAGCCAATGTGTCATTGTATCCCCATATTTTATCCCGCCTGGAAGGCCCTGTCAAGCCGGGGCCGGCCCTCACAGGTCGGGGACGATCTCCAGCCCGGCCAGCCATCGGCGGACCATATCCAGCCCGTGGCTGGCCGCCAGGGTGCGCACCCGCTCCCGGCCCTCCACGGCCCCGGCCAGGTTGAGCTTTCTCACCCAACACCCCGACTGCGTGGCCAGGGCCACATACACCAGTCCCACCGGGTTGCCCCACTCGTCGCTGTCGGGGCCAGCCACGCCGGTGGTGGACACCGCCACATCGCAATCCAGCACCCTGCGGGCTCCCTGGGCCATGGCCCGGGCCACTTCCTCGCAAACCGCTCCCCGCTCTTCCAGCAGAGCCTGGGGCACCCCCAACACCTGGCGCTTCACCTCGTTGACATAGCTCACCACGCTCCCCCGGAATGCCGCGGCGGCTCCGGGCAGGTCGGTCATCCGCTTGGCCAACAGCCCCCCGGTGCAGCTCTCTGCGGTGCCCAGGGTCAGCCCCCGGTCCTTCAGCCCCTCCAGCACCACCCGCTCCAGGCTGTTTCCCTCCGTGCCGTAGACCAGATCCCCTAACGCCGCGCGCACCTCCCGCTCCACCGGGGCGATGAGGGCCTGGGCAGTCTGCCCGTCCTCCGCCTTGGCGGTGATGCGCAGCTCCACCTCCCCTTGCTTGGCATAGGGGGCCAGGGTGGGGTTGGTCAGCCGGTCCATCTGGGGCCGCAGCAGCCGCTCCACCTGGGATTCCCCCCATCCGAATACCCGCAGGGTTCTGGAGCGGATCACCCCCTCGCTCAGCTGGGCCAGCCAGGGGGCGGCCTGCTCCCGGAACATGGGCAGGCACTCCCCCGGCGGACCGGGAAGCATCACCACCCAGCAGCCCTGGCTGTGAAAGGCGCAGCCAGGGGCGGTGCCCCAGCGGTTTTCCAGCACCTGGCACCCCTCGGGCAGCCAGGCCTGCTGCAAATTGTTCTCCGGCATCTCCCGTCCAGAGGCGGCAAAGTAGGCCCGGATGGCGTCGGCGCACGCGGGGTGGTAGATCAGCTGCCTGCCAAAGGCCTGGGCCACCACCCGCTTGGTCAGATCATCACAGGTGGGCCCCAGCCCGCCGGTGGTGATGAGCACGTCCGCCCGGGACTTGGCCAGCTCCACCGCCGCGGCCAGCCGGGCCGGGTTGTCCCCCACCACGGAGTGATAGTATACGTTCAGCCCCAACCCGGACAGCTCCCGGGAGAGCAGCTGTGCGTCGGTGTTGGCCACGCTGCCCAACAGCAGCTCGGTGCCCACCGCCAGCAATTCCACACTATGGCTCACGGCCTGTCAACTCCTTTTCTCCTCCATGGTACCCCCCCTGCCCAGCCTTGTCAAGAAAACCCTTGCAATCTGTTCCAGCTTGGAGTATACTATGGGCAACCATCGAATGAGAGGTACGCGTATGAAGCTGCGCCGCGCCCACCGTTTTTCCTTCCTGTTTGGCTGGACTCGATTTACCGGGTTCGGCTATTTTGCCATGGAGAGACTGCGGACGCTGTGAGTTTCCGCCCCTTCGCCGGGGCGCGCGACAGGCTATGGATGCCGAAGCTCATTGACACGTCCGCTGTCAATGGGCTTCTTTCTATCTCATGGGTCAAAGAAAGGACTGAGAACGCAATATGGTGATCGTAATGCGGCCGGGTACCCGGCAAGAGGACATTCAGGCGCTGGTGCGCCAGCTGGAACAGGATCACGGCGTCAAGGTGGGCATCACCAACGGCGTGGGCTGCTCCATCCTGGGCCTGGTGGGGGACACCTCCGACATCGACATGGATAAACTGGCCATGGACGAACACGTGGAGCGGGTCATGCGGGTGCAGGAGCCCTATAAGAAGGCCAACCGGAAGTTCCACCCCGAGGACACGGTGGTGGACGTATGCGGCGTTCCCATCGGCGGGGGAGCCTTCACCGTCATCGCCGGGCCCTGCTCGGTGGAGAGCCGGGAGCAGATCATCTCCGTAGCCCAGGACGTGAAGGCCGCCGGCGCGGCCCTGATGCGGGGGGGCGCCTTCAAGCCCCGTACCTCTCCCTACTCCTTCCAGGGCATGGGCACCGACGGGCTGGAGCTGCTGCTGGAGGCCAGAAAGGCCACGGGGCTGCCCATCGTCACCGAGCTGATGAGCCCCAAGTACTGTGAGCTATTCGAGGAGACGGTGGATCTGGTGCAGATCGGCGCCCGGAATATGCAAAACTTCGACCTGCTCAAGGAGGTGGGCAAGATGTCCAAGCCCATCCTACTCAAGCGGGGACTGGCCAACAGCTATGAGGAGTGGATCATGTCTGCGGAATACATCATGGCCGCCGGCAACGAGAACGTGGTGCTGTGCGAGCGGGGGGTGCGCACCTTCGAGACCTACACCCGCAACACCCTGGATCTGTCCGCCATCCCCGTCATCCGGCGCATGAGCCACCTGCCCATCGTGGTGGATCCCTCCCACGCGGCGGGGATGTACTGGCTGGTGGAGCCGCTGGCCATGGCCGCCGCCGCCGTGGGGGCAGACGGGCTGATGGTGGAGGTGCACAACGACCCACCCCACGCCAAGTGCGATGGACAGCAGTCCCTCACCCCGGATAACTTCCGCCGCCTGATGGATCAGCTGCGGCCCCTGGTGTCCCTGATGGGCAAGACCCTGGCCTAAAGCGGGGCCACCCGGCCAAACCAACCTGCCCCGCAAAGATAGAAAGGAGCATCCCCTATGGCTATGCTGGAGCGCACCCTCACGGGCGATTTCCGTCACATTGTGGAACACCTGCATCACGGCGTGCTGAACGGCAGCGCCTCCGCCTCCTATGAGGAGGGGAGTGACTTCACCCTGGGCGCTGTCCAGGTGGCCGTCCGGATGTATGAGCGGTACAGTATGCTGGGCGGCAACCGAGTGGCCATGTCCGTCACCGTCGTGGGCACGGGAGATCAGGTCCGGGTCACCGCCATGACCGCCGGCGGCAGCCAGGCCCTGTTTTTCAAACTCAACACCATGGGCGAGGAGTCTTTCCTGGACACCCTGGCCCAGATCCTGGATGGGCTGTAATCCACCTTCCCCAACTCAGCCAAAAGGAGGCGCTGTTTGATGAGAACCCTCACCGTGGCCCTGCCGGGCCGGAACTATGAGATCCAGATCCAACGGGGCCTGCTGGCCCAGGCGGGCCAGCTGTGCCGGCAGACCCTGCCCCAGGCGGGCCGATTGTTCGTGATCACCGACAGCGTCGCCGGCCCCCTCTTCCAGGAGCGGCTGAGGGCCAGCCTGGCCAGCGCCGGTTTCCAGGTGGCCCTGCGGGTCATCCCTGCTGGAGAGCAGAGCAAGTGCGCCGCCCAGCTGGCCCAGCTGTGGGAGGAGATGATGGCCTTCGGCCTGACCCGCACCGACGGGGTGGTCGCCCTGGGGGGCGGCGTGGTGGGCGACCTGGCCGGCTTTGCCGCGGCCACCATCCTGCGGGGGGTGGACTTCGTCCAGATCCCCACCACCCTGCTGGCCCAGGTGGATTCCTCCGTGGGGGGGAAGGTTGCCGTCAACCTGGAGCGGGGGAAAAACCTGGCCGGCGCCTTCTGGCAGCCCCGGCTGGTGCTCATGGACCCGGACGCGCTGGACAGCCTGCCCGACCCGGTCTTTGCCGACGGCATGGCGGAGGTCATCAAGTACGGCTGCATCGCCGACGAGGACCTGCTGCGCTTCCTAGAGCGGCACGCCAGCCGCCCCCAAATCACCCAGGAGATTGAACCCGTTCTGTATACTTGTTGTAATATAAAACGCAAAGTTGTGGAGCAGGACGAGCGGGATACCGGCGCCCGGATGCTGCTCAACTTCGGGCACACCCTGGGCCATGCCTATGAGCTGGCCGGACGCTATCAGCTGTGGACCCACGGCCAGGCGGTGGCCGCCGGCATGGTGCGGGAGGCGGAGCTGGGGGTGGAGCTGGGCATCACCCCGCCCAACCTGGCCGCCCGGATCGGGGAACTGACCCAAGCCTTTGGGCTGCCCCGGGACATCCCCTGCACCGGTCGGGACTATGCCGCCGCCATCGGGCTGGACAAGAAAGGGGCGGGGGAGGGCATCACCCTGATCCTGCCTGACCGGCCTGGTCACGCCATCCGCTATCCCATGGGCAAGCAGGCCCTGCTGGACCTGCTGTGAGATCGCCCGCCCCTCCCCCGGCCCGTGCCGGCTGGGCCCGCGGGGCATGAAAGGAGGGCCGCTATGAACATCACCATACTTCCCACCCGGCTCCAGGGGGCTGTCACACCGCCGCCCTCCAAGAGCCAGGCCCACCGCTTCCTCCTGGCCGCCGCCCTGGCCCAGGGGGAGAGCACCATTTCCAATGTGGCCCTGTCCCAGGACATCGCCGCCACCATCCGCTGCCTGGAGCAGCTGGGCGCCCGCATCCAGGTCCACGGCTCCACCGTCACCGTGGCGGGGGTGGAGGCCAGCCCCATGTCTCCCCTGCGCAGGATGGCCCTGCCCCGCCTGGACTGCGGGGAGTCCGGCTCCACCCTGCGCTTTCTCATCCCCGTGGCCCTGGCAGTGCGGGGAGGCGGGATCTTCACCGGTCGGGGGCGGCTGTTGCAGCGGCCCTTGACCCCCTACGCCCAGCTGTTGCCCCCAAAAGGGATCGTCTGGGAGCAGACGGAGCAGGCCCTCACCGTCAGCGGCCTGCTCCCGCCGGGGGACTATCCCCTGCCGGGGGATGTGTCCAGCCAGTTCTTCACCGGCCTACTGTTCGCCCTGCCCCTGCTGGAAGGGCCCTCCCGCATCCAACCCACCTCCCCGCTGGAGTCGGAAGATTATGTGGCCCTCACCCGCCAGGCCATGGAGGCCGCCGGGGTGCACCTGTCCGGCTGGGACGTCCCTGGAGGGCAGCGCTACCGGCCCCTGACCCGGGCCGTGGAGACCGACTGGTCCCAGGCCGCCTTTTGGTACGCCGCCCAGGCCCTGGGCAGCCCGGTATCCATCTGCGGGCTGGACCCCGCCTCCGTCCAGCCGGACGCCCGGGTGGACGCCCTCAGCCGGCAGCTGGCCCAGGCGGAGGGCGCGCTGTTCATCGACGTGAGCCAATGCCCCGACCTGTTCCCCGCCCTGGCCCTCATGGCCGCCGCCCGGCCCGGCCTGGTCACCCACATCGGCGGCGGGGCCAGGCTGCGCCTCAAGGAGAGCGACCGCATCGCCGCAGTGGCCGACGTACTGTCCGCCCTGGGCGTCTTGGTGGAGCAGTTCCCTGACGGTATGCAGGTAACGGGCCGGGATGGGTTTCAAGGCGGCATGGCCCTCTCCTGCCACAACGACCACCGCATCGCCATGATGGCGGCCATCGCCGCCACCCGGTGCCAGGCCCCTGTCACCCTGCTTGGGGCCCAGTGTGTGGACAAGTCCTATCCCAGCTTCTGGGACGATTACAAGGCTCTGGGCGGGCGCATCGCCCGAGAGGAGTGAGCGAGCCATGAAATACACCATCTTTGGGGAGAGCCACGGCCCGGCCATCGGCGTCACCCTGACCGGGGTGCCGGCGGGCATAGCGCTGGATCTGCCGGCCATCCAGCGGGAGCTGGACCGGCGAGCGCCGGGGCGCAACCCCTGGTCCACCGCCCGGAAGGAGGCCGACCAGCCGGAGCTGCTCTCAGGCGTGTTTGAGGGCAGGACCACCGGCGCGCCTCTGTGCGCCGTCATCGCCAATACGGACACCCGCTCCCAGGACTACGCCCGCACCAAAGACCTGGCCCGCCCGGGCCACGCCGATTACCCTGCCTTCGTGCGCTATGGCGGCTTTCACGACTACCGGGGCGGGGGGCATTTCTCCGGCCGGCTCACCGCCCCGCTGGTCTTTGCCGGGGGGGTAGCCAAGCAGATCCTGGCCCTGCGGGGCATCCGGGTGGGCGGGCACATCAGCGGCATCTACGGCATCTCCGACGACCCCCTGGAGGACTGGGAGAGCCTGTCAGCCGCAGCGGACAAGCCCTTCCCCGTGCTCAACGACCAGAAGGGGGCGGAGATGAAGGCCGCCATCGCCCAGGCCCGGAAGGAGCTGGACAGCGTGGGGGGCAGCGTGGAGTGCGCCGTGTTCGGCCTGCCCGCCGGCCTGGGCGGCCCGGGCTTTGGGGAGAACGCGGAGGGCATCTTCTCCCAGTACCTGTTCGCCGTCCCGGCGGTGAAGGCCGTGGCCTTTGGGGCGGGCACCGCCTTCTCCCTCATGCGGGGCTCGGAGGCCAACGACCCGCTGTATGTGGACGAGGACGGGGCGGTGCGGGCCGAGCACAACTGCGCCGGCGGCATCAACGGCGGCATCACCAATGGGATGCCCTTGGTCTTTGAGGTCACCCTGCGCCCCACCCCCTCCATCGCCCGGCCCCAGTTCACAGTAGACCTGGCCAAAGGGGAAAACGCGGTGCTGGAGCTACACGGCCGCCACGACCCCTGCCTGGTCCCTCGGGCGGTGCCTGTGCTGGAGGCCGCCGCGGCCTTGGCCGCCTGTGAACTGCTGGGCATCTGACCGGCGGCCTTTCCCAGCCAACATCTTTCTCAAAAGGAGCATATCTGCCCATGAACACCAATTCCAACTGCCGGATCGCGCAGGACGTGGTCATCCTCCCCGGCGCGCACATCGTCGGCGACGTCCAGATCGCCTCGGGCTGCTCGGTGTGGTTCAACGCCGTGATCCGGGGCGATGAGTCAAGCGTCACCATTGGGGAGGACACCAACATCCAGGACAACTGCACTCTGCATACCAGCCACACCGACCCGCTGCGCGTGGGCCGGGGAGTCACCGTGGGCCACAACGCCGTACTCCACGGCTGCACCGTGGGGGACAACTGCATCATCGGCATGGGGGCCATTGTCATGGACGGAGCGGTGGTAGGCCGGAACTGCATCGTGGCCGCCGGCGCGCTGGTCCCCGGCGGCATGGTGATCCCTGAGGGCTCCCTGGCGATGGGCTCCCCCGCCAAGCTCAAGCGCTCCCTCACCCAGGAGGAGATCGACGCGCTCCCACTGAGCACCCAGAACTATCTCAACCTGAAGGAGCTGTACCGATAATGGACCAACTGCAGCACCTGCGCGGTCAGATCGACCAGGTGGACCGGCAGATGATGGATCTGTTCCGCCAGCGCATGGAGCTCACCCGCCAGGTGGGGCTTTACAAGGCCGAGCACAACCTGCCCGTGCTGGACCAGGAGCGGGAACGCCAGGTCCTGCTGGACAAGGGCGCGCTGGCCGGTCCGGCGCTGCGCCCGGCGGCCACCATCCTGTTCCAAACCATCATGGCCCTGTCCCGCCGGCAGCAGCGGGACCTGCTGCGGGAGGGGGCGGAAAACCCCGGCCTGCGCCGCTATCTCCAGGCCAGATCCCAGATCCGCCCCCCGGTGGCCCATCCCCGGGTGGTCTATCAGGGGGTGCCCGGCGCTTACAGCGAGCAGGCCTGCCTGAACTTTTTCGGCCCCCAGTCCGGCGCCCAGGGGGTGGAGCAGTTTGAGCACGCCTTTGAGGCCCTGCGGGAGGGGCGGGCGGACTACGCGGTGCTGCCCATGGAGAACAGCTCCACCGGCGCCATCCGCCAGATCTACGACCTGCTCAGCCAGTTTGACTACTTCATCGTGGGGGAGACCACCGTCCGGGTGGAGCACTGTCTCATGGCCCCGCCCGGCGCCAGCCTGGACACCATCACCCACGTCTACTCCCACGAGCAGGGCCTGTTCCAATGCGAGCAGTACTTGGCCGCCCACCCAAACTGGCGGGCGGTCCCCCAGGCAGACACCGCCGGGTCGGCCCAGATGGTGGCCGCCAGCGGTGACGTGACCCGGGCGGCCATCGGCTCGGAGCGGGCCGCCCAGCTCTACGGGCTGCAAGTGCTGGCCCGGGGTATCAACCACAACAGCCAGAACACTACCCGCTTTGTGGTGGTCTCCCCCCGCATGGAGCTGCGGGAGGGGGCGGACAAGATCAGCACGGTCTTCCTCCTGCCCCATGAGGCGGGCTCCCTGCACGAGATCCTCACCATCTTTGCCATGCGGGGGCTGAACGTGGTGAAGCTGGAGTCCCGCCCCCTGCCCCAGCGCAGCTGGGAGTACATGTTCTTCCTGGAGTTCAACGGCCATCTGGACCAGCAGGTCACCAGCGACGTGCTCCATGAGCTGGCCCAGACCACCGGGGACTTCCGGGTGCTGGGCAACTTCCGCTCCAACCTGGAGTGACGGGCGGGAGGTGATGGCTGGTGTACCTCTTTGATCTGGACGGCACCCTCACCGACTCCAACGGCCTGTGGGCGCAGGTGGATCTGGAGTTCCTCTCCCGCCGAGGCCTGCAGCTCACCCGGGAGTACGAAGACGTGGTGGGCCGGTCCATCTTCCCGGTGGCAGCCCAGTTCACCCGGGACTACTACCGCCTGCCCGACAGCCCGGAGGCCATCATGGCCGAGTGGGAGGCCCTGGCCGCCCGGCGCTATCGGGAGCAGGTTCCCCTGAAGCCGGGGGCACTGGCCCTGCTGGAGCAGTGCCGGCGGGAGGGGCGGGACATGGCCCTGTTCACCGCCTGCCGCCCCGCTCTGGCCCGGCTGGCTCTGGAGCGGTTCCAGCTGTCCGGCTACTTCCGGCACATCGTCTACGCTGAGGAGCTGGGGCTGGACAAACACGATCCCCGGTGCTTTACCCAGCTATGCCAGCTGCTGGGCGTGCCGCCCCAGGCGTGCGTGCTGTTTGACGACAGCCCCGCCAACTGCGCCACCGCCCGGGCCGCCGGCATGGCCGCCGTGGGGGTGTACGACCCCTTTTACGCCCACCGGCAGGAGGAGCTCCAACGGGTGTGCAGCCGGTATGTCCGCTCGCTGGAGGAGCTGGTGTGCCCCGATCCATTCCAATCATAAAGGCAAGGGCGCGCGGGAATCCGCGCGCCCTTGTTTGCTGCGGGGGCAGGCAGAGGCTGTCCTCACAGCTTCTTCATGTTCTGCTGGGCCGATTTCAGCATCAAACGTTTGGTGCCCACTCCGTCAAAGGCGATTTCCAACAGGGCGTCGCCCCCCATCTTCTGCACCGTGAGCACCATGCCCCGTCCAAAGGCCCGGTGCTCCACCACATCCCCCTTGGCATAGCTGGGCAGAGGCGCGGCCCCCGTCCCCTGGGGGGCCGGAGAGGCGGCCTTGGCCCGGCGGGGCGGGGCGGGCTTCCTGGGAACCGAGGCCCCGGGCGGGGTGTAATAGCCGGACGGGCGGGGCGGGGCAGGGCGGCTGCTCCGCCCGGCATACCCCTCCAGGGCGGACGGGCGGGGAGTCTGGTCGAAATCCTCGCCCTGCCAGCTCGTCCCCCAGGGCCGACCCTCTTCCCCCGTCTGCTCCAGCAGCTGCTCCGGGATCTCCCCGGCAAACCGGGAGGGGCGGTTGGCGCTGGTGCGGCCAAAGAGCATCCGCCGGCCCGCACAGGTCAGGCACAGCCGCCGCTTGGCCCGGGTCAGGGCCACATAGCACAACCGCCGCTCCTCCTCCATCTCCTCCGGGTCGCCAATGGTGCGCATCCCCGGGAAGATCCCCTCCTCCATGCCCACCACGAACACCACCGGGAACTCCAATCCCTTGGCCGCGTGCATGGTCATCATCACCACCGCCTCCTCGTTGGCGTCGTGGTTGTCCAGGTCGGTGTACAGGGCGATCTCATCCAGGAAGCCCGCCAGGGAGGGCTCCCCCTCCGCGTTGGCCAAATAGCTCTGGATGGAGGTAAGCAGCTCCCGCACGTTCTCCAGCCGGGTGCGGCTCTCCACGTCCCCCTTGGCCTGGAGCATATCGGCATAGCCGGTGCGGGCCACCACTTCTTCATAGAAGGCGGGCAAGTCCATGCTCCGGGCCAGGGCGGCCAGCTGGTCGATCAGCCCGGCAAACTGGGTCAGCCGGGCCGCGGCCCGCTCCAGCTCTTGGTGGGCGGCGGGCTGGGCGATGACCTGCCACAGGGAGACCCCCTCCCGAGCCGCGATGGCCGCCGCCTTGTCCACCGTGGCCTGGCCGATGCCCCGGGGCGGGTTGTTGATGATCCGGCGCAGGCGCAGATCGTCCTGGCGGTTGTTGACCACGCACAGGTAGGCCAGCATATCCTTCACCTCCGCCCGGTCGAAGAAACGGGTGCCCCCAATGATCCGGTAGGGGATGCCGTTGCGCTTGAAGGCCACCTCCAGCTGGTTGGACTGGGCGTTCATCCGATAGAGGATGGCATAGTCGTTCCACCGCCCCCCCTTCCGGTAGCCCTCCAGAATGGCATTGGCCACATACTGGGCCTCGCCATTCTCGTCCAGGGCGGTGTGCAGCTCCACCAGGTCGCCCGCAGCCCCCGCCGTCCACAGCTGCTTGCCCTTGCGGCCCTGGTTGTGGCTGATGACGGCGTTGGCCGCGGCCAGGATGTTCTTGGTGGAACGGTAGTTCTGCTCCAGCCGGATGGTGCGGCAGCCCTGGTACTGCTGCTCAAAGTTCAGGATGTTCTCAATGGTGGCCCCCCGGAAGCGATAGATGGACTGGTCGTCGTCCCCCACCACGCACAGGTTCTTCCGCCCCCCCGCCAGCAGGGCGGTCAGGCGGTACTGCAGGTTGTTGGTGTCCTGATACTCGTCCACCAGCACATAGCGGAACTTGCGCTGATAGTACTCCAGCACCTGCCCGTCCTGCTCCAGCAGGCGCACGGTGTGCAGGATGAGATCGTCAAAGTCCAGCGCCCCGGCCTCCCACAGCTTTTTCTCATACAGGCCGTACAGCCGGGCGATCTGCTCCAGCCGGAAGTCCCCTGCCGCCTGGCTGGCCCGGGCAAAGTCGGCGCTGAGCTGCAGCTTGTCCTTGGCCTGGGAGATCACCGACAGCACCGACCGGGGGGGGAATCGCTTATCGTCCAGGTTCAGCTCCTTCAGGCAGTCCTTCATCACCCGCTGGGCGTCGTCGGTGTCATAGATGGTGAAGGAGGCCGGGAACCCCAGCTTCTCGATGTCCCGACGCAGGATGCGCACGCAGGCGGAGTGGAAGGTGGATGCCCACACGTCCCGGCTCTGGGGCCCCAGCATCCGCTCCAGCCGGTCCTTCAGCTCCCCTGCGGCCTTATTGGTAAAGGTGATGGCCAGGATGGACCAGGGGGGAGCTGGGTCCAGGGCGCACAGCCGGTCGGCCCGCTCCCGTCCCTCAGGCGCGGGGTGTTCCACATAGGCGCGCAGAAACTCCAGGTCCTCCGGCTCCACCCACTCGGGTACCTCAGCGCTGTCCGAGCCCCGGCCATAGCGCATCAGGTTGGCCACCCGGTGGATGAGCACCGTGGTCTTACCCGAGCCCGCCCCGGCCAGCAGCAGCAGCGGCCCCTCGGTACACAGCACCGCCTGGCGCTGCTGGGGGTTCAGGGTTTGGTATTGCAGGGCGATGGCGTCCCGCCGGGCGCGGCAAAACTGCTGGGCCTGGGCTTGGTTGAGCATGGGTATCCGTCCTTTCCCTCAAAGGGGTTTGCTTATTTGACTCATTATAACAGAATCCCCCAAAAATGTACAGCGTACCCGGATGATTGACGCGTCCCCTCCAGGGTGGTAGAATGGAGCGTTAAGACACGCAGAGGGAGGGGGGGAGGCCCGTGCGCGCCCTGGCCTGGTTTTCCGGAGGCTTCGCCGCTGCCTGCCTGCTGGCCTGCTACGGCTGGGGCGGGCTGCTCCCCGGCGGGGCGGCTGCCCTGCTGTGGGCCGGGATGCTGGCCGTCCGGCAAGCGACCAGGCCCCGGGCGGGGGAGCACCCCGATCTGGCCCTGCTGCCTGTTGCCCGGCGGCGGCTGTTTGGCGCCGCCCGCCGGGGCGCCGCCCTGTGCCTGGGCGGCGTGCTGGCCTTTGGCTGGTTTGCCGGCTACTCCGCCCTGTTCTACGCCCCCGCCCAGGCCCTGGCCGGGACGGAGGGGCCAATCTCCGGCACCGTCTCCTCCTACCCGGAGCAGACCTCCATCGGCAGCTGGTCCATGACCCTGCGGCTGGACGGCGGCCTGCGCGCCCCGGACGTGCTGCTCTACGGCGACGAAACGTGGGGCGGGCTGAAGCCGGGGGACCGGGTCACCTGCCAGGCCCGGCTGGAGGCCTCCACCTGGATGTACGGGGAGCAGACCACCTACTACACCGCCAGGGGCGTGTTCCTCATCGCCTACTGCAACCAGTCGCCGCTGGAGGTACAGCAGGCGGACGCCGTTCCCCTTATATACTGGCCCGACCTATGCGCCCGGTACCTGCGGGAGGGACTCGCTGCCGCCTTTGACCCGGTGGCCGCCCCTCTGGCCGCCGCCGTCACCATCGGGGAGCAGTCCGGGCTGGACGAGGGGCTGTCCTCCGCCCTCAACCGCTCAGGTATCCTCCACGCGGTGGTGGTGTCCGGGATGCACATCTCCTTTCTGATGGGGGTGCTGCTCTTCCTGTGCCGGGGCAGGCGGGGGCTGGTGCTGGCGCTGGTGCCGCTGCTGTTCTTCTTCGCCCTGCTGTCCGGCGGCTCCCCCTCCGCCATGCGAGCGGTGCTGATGCAGGTGGTGCTGCTGGCCGCGCCGGTGCTGCGCCGGGAAGGGGACCTGCCCACCTCCCTGGGCCTGGCCCTTCTGCTCCTGCTGCTCCAAAATCCCTTTGCCGCGGCCAGCATCAGCTTGCAGCTGTCCTTCGGCGCCGTGCTGGGCATTGCCCTGGCCGCCGCCCCCCTCAACCGGGCCCTGCTCTCCCCCTTCCGCGCCCGTCTGAAGGGGCGGGACGGGCTGCCCGCCCGGGCGGCCTGGCAGGTCTGCCGGTGGGTGGGGGCCAACGTCAGCGTGTCCCTGGCTGCCATGCTGTTCACCACTCCCCTGCTGGCCCTATATTTTGGCCAGATCCCCCTGGCTGCCCCGCTGACCAATATCCTCACCTTGTGGGCGGTGAGCGCCCTCACCGTGGCGGGGCTGTTCCTGGGGGTGCTGGGCATCTTTCTACCCGGCCTGGCCGCAGTGCCCGGCGGGGTGCTCGGGCTGCTGGCCCATTACATCCGGTGGGTGGTCCTGCGGGTGGGCTGCTGGCCCCTGGCCTGTCTGGATGCGTCCCAGCCCATGTTCCAGCTGTGGCTGGGGGCGGCCTACCTCCATCTGCCCGCCGTGATTTGGGGCCGCCGTCCCGCCCGACGGCTGGCAACCGCGGCGGGGTCGCTGGCGCTGCTGTTGGCCGCCGCCATCGGCCTGAACGCCTGGGGCGTAGCCCGGGCCGACCTCACCCTCACTGCCTTGGATGTGGGGCAGGGGGCCTCCACCCTGCTGCTGTCCGGTGACCGGGCCGCTCTGGTGGACTGCGGCGGCAGCGGCGGGGACAACCCGGGGGACCTGGCCACCGACCGGCTGGCCGCGCTGGGCCGCACCCGGCTGGATCTGCTGGTGCTCACCCACTTGGACGACGACCACTTCAACGGAGTGGCCCAACTCTTCCAGCGGCTGGACATCGCCCAGGTGGCCCTGCCCCGGGTGCAAACCCATCCCCAGCAGCTGGCCCTGCTGGAGGATCTGGCCCATCGGGAGGGGGCCGAACTCACCTTTGTGGGGGCGGACGCTCTCACCTATCCCCTGGGCCACGCCCAGCTCACCCTGCTGCCCCCCATGGGTCGGGGCACCTCCAATGAGGAGGGGCTGTTCGCCCTGTGCAGCGCCCAGGGGTTTGACGCGCTCATCACCGGCGACGCGGACGCCTTCGTAGAGCGTATGCTGGTCAAGTACCAGCCCCTGCCCGATCTGGAGCTGCTGCTGGTGGGCCACCACGGCTCGGCCGGCTCCACCGACCCCGTCCTGCTGGATCGGTTGCGTCCAGAGCTGGCCGTCATCTCGGTGGGGCGCAACTCCTACGGCCACCCCGCCCCTGAAACCCTAAAGCGGCTGGCCGCCGCCGGGGCCCAGGTCTACCGCACCGACTTATCCGGCCCGGTGACCATCACCGTCCGGGACGGGCTGGTGGACGTTTCGTAATCACGCATGAGAAGGAGGGGACGGCCATGCCGCCCAAATCCAAAACAGACAACGCCGCCATGACCGCCCTCAAGCACGCCCTGCGGGATGGGGTCCCCGGCCAGTTGTACCTGTTTCACGGGGAGGAGGCCTATCTGCGGGAGTATTATGTGGGCCGGCTGAAGCAGGCCCTGCTGCCCCCGGGACTGGAGGACTTCAACCTTCACACCGCCCAGGGGAAGGACTGCTCTGCGGAATGGATCGAGCAGGCGGTGGACTGCCTGCCCATGATGAGCCAGCGCACCCTGGTGCTGGTCACCGACTTCGACCTGTACGGCCAGGGCGAGGCGGCCCGGAACAAGCTGGCCGCCCTGTTCTCCGCCCTGCCCGACTACTGCTGCCTGGTCTTTGTCTATGACCTGCTGCCCTACAAGGCGGACGGCCGGTCCAAGCTGGCCGCCGCCCTCAAGGCCCACGGGTCGGTGGTGGATTTCCAGCGCCAGTCCCAGGGGGATCTGGCCGACTGGATCGCCCGGCGATTTCAGGCCTCTGGCCACTCCATCGCCGGGGAGGACGCCCGCTACCTCATCTTCCTATGCGGCGAGCTGATGACCAACCTGGCCGGCGAGATCGGCAAGATCGCCGCCTACGCCTCCGGCCAGCGAGTCACCCGGGCGGACATCGACGCGGTGGCCATCCCCCAGGTGGAGGCCATCGTCTTTCAGATGACCGACGCCATCGCCCGCAAGGACTTCAACCGGGCCGCCTCGGTGCTGGCTGACCTGCTGCACAGCCAGGAGCCCCCCCTGCGCATCCTGGCCGCCATGGGCAAGTACTTCCGGCAGCTGTACACCGCCCGGCTATATCTGGAGCGGGGGCTGGGTCGGAAGGAGCTGATGGCCCTTTGGAACCTGCGCAGCACCTATCCCGCCGACAAGCTGATGGACGCCGCCCGGGCCTTCTCCCTGCCCTGGTGCCGTCATGCCGTGCTGCGCTGTAGCCAGGCTGAACTCCAGCTCAAATCCCACTACGGGCAGGAGCGGGAGCTGCTCACCGCCCTGCTGGCCGAGCTGGCCGCCGGGCGCAGGGCCATCCCATGCTGAGCATCCGGGAGGCCATCGCGGTGGAAGGGCGGTACGACAAGAACGCCCTGGCCCAGGTGGTGAAGGCCGTGATCGTGGAAACTGCCGGCTTCCGCGTGTTCAAGGATCGGGAGAAGCTCAACCTGCTGCGCCGGCTGGCCAGCCAGCGGGGGCTGATCGTCCTCACCGACCCGGATGGGGCGGGCCTGGTCATCCGCAACTACCTCCGGGGCGCCATCCCTCCCGCCCAGCTCAAGCACGCTTACATCCCGGAGGTGTGGGGGAAGGAGCGGCGCAAGCGCGCCCCGGGCAAGGAGGGCAAGCTGGGGGTGGAGGGTATGTCCCCCCAGGTACTCGTCCAGGCCCTGCTCCGGGCAGGGGCCACCGTGGAGGGGGAACAGGAGGTCCCGCCCCGGGGGGCGCTCACCCCCGCAGACCTGTTCGCTCTGGGGCTCACCGGCACGCCGGACGCAGCAGAGCGGCGTGCCGCCCTGCTGCGCCGGTTGGAGCTGCCCTCCCACCTGAGCAGCAAGGCCCTGCTGTCGGTGCTCAACGCCCTGTACACGCCGGAGGGGCTGGCCCAACTGCTGGAGGAACCGGCCTCATCATAAGCCGTCCGGGCAAGGATTTCCCCTGCCCGGACATAACAATTTGGATTTTATTTAGCAAATATTCCGATTCGGATTCACTTTTCCTCCAGATAGAACCGCCACGGGAAGTCCACCGCCTCCTGGGCATAGTCAATGCCGATCCGCGGCCCCGCCTGCACGCGCAGCGGGCCCTGATCCTCCGGCCACTCCGGCAGGCCGGCCTCTCCCAGCTTTTCGCATACGAATAGCGCCCCGCTGCCGGGAGGCAGGCCGTTGAGGGAGCGATCAATCTTCAGCGCCGCGCACAGCTTGCCCGGGCCGTTGAGCAGGTTCCGGCGCTGGTGTGAGGAGAGCACCTCCTCCTTGCGCCCAAAGCGATTTTCTGCTATGATAGCACCGTTGTGCCGCACCTGGCCGCCCCGCAGCAGCACCGCCGCCGGCTCCCCCTCCGGCTCGGTCACCAGGTTCAAGCAGTGGTGCAGGCCGTAGATCAGGTAGACATAGGCGGTGCCCGGCGGGGCAAACAGCGTCTGGGTGCGGGGGGTGCGCCGGTAGTGGTAGGCGTGGCAGGCCTTGTCCATTCGGCCGATGTAAGCCTCCGTCTCGGTCAGGCGCACGGCCAGGGTGACGCCGTCATACCGGCGCACCAGATATTTGCCCACCAAGTCCCGGGCCACCTCCACGGTGTCCCGGTTGAAAAAGTCCTGCGGCAGCATCCCCCATCCCCCTTTCATTCCTGTTCCCGGAGTTGATCACATCATGAACGAATCTACCCTGAGCAAGCTGGCCAGGCCCCTCATCGTCCTTGCCACCCTCATCTGGGGCTCCACCTTCTTCATCATGAAGGACGCCCTGGACGAGGTAAACCTCATGTTTCTGCTGGCCTTCCGCTTTACCTTTGCTGCGGGCATCCTAGCCCTGGTGTTCTGGAAGCGCTGGAAATCCGTGGACCGCTCCTATTGGTGGCGGGGCGGCCTTATGGGGCTGTTCCTCTTTGGAGCCTATGCCGTGCAGAACTACGGCCTGATGGGCACCACCCCGGGCAAGAACGCCTTCTTCACCGCTGTGTACTGCGTCATCGTGCCCTTCCTGTACTGGCTGGTGGACCGCCAGCGGCCCGACCGGTTCCATCTGCTGGCCGCCCTGCTGTGCATTGCCGGCATCGGCCTGGTGTCCTGGGACGGCGGACTGGCCCTGGGCTTGGGAGACGGACTGACCCTGTTCAGCGGCTTCCTCTTCGCCTGCCACATCCTCGCCGTGGCCCGCTTCTCCCAGGGGCGGGACATCTTTCTGCTCACCGTCATCCAGTTTGCCGCCGCCACCGCCGCCTGCTGCTGGGTGGGCGCCCTGGCCTCTGGCGGCGTCCCGACGGATGGGCTGCCCACCCAGGCCTGGTTGGTGCTGCTCTACCTTGCAGTGGCCGCCACCACCCTGGCCCTGTTGTTCCAAAACATCGGTCAGAAATATACCAGCCCCGCCTCCGCCGCCGTGCTGCTGGCGCTGGAAGCCCCCTTTGGCGTGGCCTTCTCCGTGCTCTTCGCCCAGGAGGCCCCCTCCCCCCTGATGTATCTGGGCTTCCTACTTATCTTCCTGGCCGTGGTGTGCTCCGAGACCAAGTTTGCCTTTCTGCGCCGGAGGACGGAGGCCGGGACCTGATCCCCCGTCAAATCATGGGCCGCACCGGATGGTGCGGCCCATTTCGTCTGGTCAGGTTCAGGGCTCTCCCCTGGGATCTGGGTCGGCCCACAAGGTGGAGAAGTAGTCGTAGTAGGGCATCAGGAAGGCGAACCCCTCCGTCAGCCGTTCCACCAGCTCTGGGCTGTACAGCAGCTCGCTCAGCTCCTCCTCGTGGGTGAGACTCAGCTCCTTCTTATTGTACCAGCGCGCCAGCTGGGGCCGGGGCGGCTGCTTGGGCCGGCTGTACTCCGCCCCCTCCAGCACGAATTCCTCCTGCCCCTTGAGCCGGTTGGCCAGGCGCAGCAGCGGGCGGGGGTCCCGATCCATCCGGGCCCGGTGCTTGGCCATCACCACCGGCTTGGGGCACCAAAAGCCCATGCCATAGCTCCAGCGCTCGGGGGCCAGCTCGAACCAGAGCACCGGCCTGGCCCCTTCCTCTCCGCCGTCCCATCGGAATAGGGACAGCCAAAGGTGATCCTTGTAGGGCCCCCGGCCAAACAGGCGGCGGGCGTCCCGGTAGATCCGGGACACCTTCACGTTCAGCCCACTCTTGGGGAATCGCTCCAACAGGGCGCTTTGCAGCTGGGCGCCCAGCTGCTTCATGGGCTGGTAGAAGCAGCGCTGATAGCGCTCCTTGTTGGCCTCAAACCAGCCCCGGTCGTTGTTGAACCGGATGCCCCACATGAAGTCCACCGTCTCCTGGGAAAAGCCTTGAAACATCTGCGTCATCCCCCTGTGGCTGCCTCGGAGGGCTCCCCTTCCTGCCCGGCCGGCGCCGAGGCGGAGGGCGCGGGCTCCGGGCTGGCGGAAGGCTCCGTGGATGGAGTGGGTTCAGAGGGCTGGGGCTCCGGACTGACGGAGGGCTGAGGATCCTGGCTGGGTGCCTCAGGCTGCTCGATGGCCGGCCCCGCCGGCAGGGGGTTCCCCTCTGGGGTCAGCCCCAGGCTGGCCGCGTCGGCGGGGTTGAATAGGATCACCCGGTCCCGCTTGGCATACTTGCTGTAATTCTCAAAGGTGCGGGAGATCAGGTTGCCCTGGCCGTCGTACACGCACCGGTAGACGTTCACCTCATAGCCGGTGTAGGGGGTGGTCTTGACCTGAGTGGTACCCTGGGGGACGCTGCTGTCCGGCTCGTACACCGTCTGCCAGGGGGTGGTGGACAGGGTGTAGCGCTGGGTCTGGACATAGGTGTCGTCCGTCTTGGTGCCATAGAAGGACACGGTCAGCTGATTCCCGCTGACGCCGGCGACGATCTTGATGGGATAGTCGGTGTTATTGCGGAACTGATAGTCCAGGGTAGGGTAGTACACCGTGGCGTCCAGCCCGTTGGGCAGGTAGCCCACGATGAAGGCGTGGCAGGCCCGGTTGACGATCTCCAGGTTGGCATATACCGAGCAGTAGTACAGCGAGGAGGACACCTGGCAGATCCCGCCGCCCACCATGTCCACCGTCTCGCCGCCGGCGTAGCCGGTGGACACCTGGTAGCCGTTTGCCTGGGAGGGGCTGCCAATGGTATCCAGATAGGAGAACACCTCGCCAGGCATGATGACCACCCCGTTGCAGGAGGAAGCCGCCAGGGCCACGTTGTAGGAACGGGCGTACACCCCGTCCAGATAGTTGGTGGTGGTGGAGAGCAGATCCTGATAGAGGTATTGCTCAGCCCCGCTCAGGTCAGGCTGTTCATAAGTCACCGGGATGGCACAGCTCTCCCCCGGGCCGATCCCATCCAGGATCTCCTGGGCCTGCTGGGCGTCAATGCGCACGCCCACCACCGTGGGGGTGATGGTGCCGTCGGCCTGGAGGGTGGAGGCCTGGGGCTCCACGTTGACCAGCCCGGCCAAGATCTGGCCGCTCAGTTCCTTGGCGGGGGCAGCCACCGTCTCCACCTGCAGCTCGCTCTGGCCGGAGGCCAGCGCCTCCAGCACCTGCTCCAGCAGGGCCTGCTCATCCACCCGCTCTCCGTCCACGCCCATCTGGAGGGTCAGCTCATTCGTCCCCAGCTCATAGGTAAAATCCACAGGGGCCACATACAGTTCCTGGGCAATCTGCCCGATCAGCTGTTTGGCTTGGCGCTCCCCTTCCGGAGTGAAGTCGGAAGCGGCCAGCGGCAAGGACACCTGCTCCCCGCCCAGTCCCAGCCAGAGCAGCCCCAGCTTGAGGAAGGGCTGGTCGGCCTTGACCCCCATGCCGTGCTCCACCGACGCCTGGGGGTCGCTGGCCAGCAACTGGCCGGACAGCTGCGCCCGCTCCCCGTCGCCATAGCGCAGGGTGATGGTCTGCTCGTTCTGATTCTGCTCCATATATTCCGCCATCCGGGCCACCGCGTCCTGCTCGGCCACGCCGCCCAGATCCAGCACCACCGTGCCGGCGCTGTCCCTGGCCTGGGAGCCGGGCAGCAGCCGGCCGTTGTCCTGCACCCATTTGCACAGCCCCCAATACGCCCCCACCAGCACCACCAGAGCCACCCCGGCAATGATCCCCGCCAGGGCAGGAGCGGGCAGTTTTCTTTTCTGTTTCGATTCTTCCATATCGCACCTCCAAAGGCACCGCCGCCACCGTTTTCTTCACTGGCCAGCTGGATCTCAGCGGCTTCTCCCTTAGATCCTATTCTCTATTCTATTTTACCACCAATCCAGGGCGATGGGCAACAACATTTTTGTAAAAAAGGGCATCTGTCCCATGGGTCGGCCGGGGCGTGGTCCACCCCGGCAAAGGGCAAGAACCGCTTTACACCTTTGGGCAAAACGTGTATAATAGAAAGACAGCAGTTTACCCCTGGAGGAGGCGCAATCCCATATGTCTGGCTCCCAGCAAAGCGGCCCCGGCGATCACCGCCAAAACGGCGGCCCGAACAGCCA
The DNA here is from genome assembly GCA_944387065.1 of uncultured Oscillospiraceae bacterium. Lineage (GTDB taxonomy): Bacteria > Bacillota > Clostridia > Oscillospirales > Oscillospiraceae > Enterenecus. The sequence goes on along the minus strand of CALXDM010000004.1, from coordinate 80,064 downwards.
GGGGCCGGGCTATCACTACGAATACAATTACAATTTCAACGCCGGCCCAACCCCGCCTCCCCGGAAAAGCGGCCTGGGGGATTGGATGGGCATCATCGTTCTGCTCCTGATCCCCACCGGCATCACCCAGGTCATCGCCGTCATCTGGGCCCTGCGGAAGGTGGCCAGTATGTCTCGGCAGCAGCGCCGCTACTATTATAACCAGTACCGCCGCACCGCCGAGCACATCCGCCGGGAGGTGGAGAACATGTTCCGAGGCAGCCGTTCCTCCGGCTTCTCTGATCAGCGCTACGACTCCCGGGCCGACGGCGCCGGCTACGCCCCCGGCGGCCGCCAGGCCTGGGCCCAGCCCGGGCCTACGGAGGAGCCCTGGGAGCAGGCTGGGCAAACACAGGGCAGTTCCAAAAAAGCCGGGCCCTCCAAGGCCAAGGACAAGCGGGATGGCCAAATCCCAGACGGGCTGAGCGAGGGCGCGGGGAACGGGCTGATCATCGGCGGGGCTATCATGGCGGGCATCTTCGCCCTGGGCACAGTAGCCGTATTGATCGAGTTCTTGGACGGCCTGTTCCGGGAGGGAGCCTCCTTCCCCTTCGCGGAGGAACTCACCGGCTTGCTGGCCTGCGCCGCCTTCTTCGCGGGGGGGCTGGCCATGCTGCTGGCCGGCATCAGCGGGAAGGCCCGCCGGGAGCGGTACCTCAACTACCTGGGCTACATTGGCAGCAATCAGGAGGTGAGCCTGGCCCATATGGCCGCCACCTTCGGTGTGTCGGTGCGTAAACTGTGCAAGGATCTGCGCCGAATGCTGTCCCAAGGGATCCTTCCCACCGGCTATCTGGACCTGGCCGAGGGAAAGCTCTACCTCACGGAGAATGGCTACCGCTCCCGGGGCCAGGAAGCCGAGGCCCAGCAGGATGAGGCGGCTGCCCGGGCACAGGCCCAGAGCCAAGAGGACGCCATCCTCCAGGAGATCCGGCAGATCAACGAGGCCATTCCCGACGAGGCCATGAGCGCCAAGATTTCCCGCATCGAAGAGATTACCGCCAAGATCCTGGCCTACCAGAAGTCCCATCCCAACCGGGAGGGACAGCTGCGCCCCTTCCTGAACTACTACCTGCCCACCACCCTGAAGATCCTCCGAGCCTATGCCCAGCTGGAGGCCCAGGGTGTGGAGGGGGAGAATATCACCGCGGCCACCGCGCGCATTGAAGGCATGATGGACCAGGTGGTGGCCGGCTTTGAAAAGCAGCTGGATAAGCTGTTCCAGAATGACGCCATGGACATCACCTCCGACGTGGAAGTGCTGGAGAATATGCTGAAAAAGGACGGCCTGTCCGGGGACGATCTGACCATGCCCATGGCCTGACCGCCCTCCCCATACAGATCAGGGGCCTTTCCGCTGCGCGGAAAGGCCCCTTTGTACAATCTGGGTCACAGTAAATTTACCGCTCACTTGACCGCGATGGCCTCGATCTCGCACAAGGCCCCCTTAGGTAGCTCCTTGACGGCCACGCAGGATCGGGCGGGCTTGGAGGTAAAGTATTTGGCGTACACTTCGTTGAATGCGGCAAAATCCCCCATGTCCGCCAGGAAGCAAGTGGTCTTGATCACCTTGTCAAAGCCGGAACCGGCCGCCTCCAGGATGGCCCCCACGTTCCGACAGCTTCCCTCCGCCTGGGCGGCGATGCCTCCGGGCATCTCCCCCGTCTCCGGGTTCACCGGCAGCTGGCCGGACGTGAAGACCAGCCCCAGGGTCTCATAGCCCTGGGAGTAGGGCCCGATGGCCCCAGGCGCGCGCTTGGTTTCGATGACGTGCATAAAAATTCCTCCTTGCGACAATCGTGAAAATTCCCCGGGTTTCCGCCTTCTATTGTGCCTGTTTTCCCCCTGCTTGTCAAGCCCTGGGAGCCATGCTTTACCACGCAGCCCATCTGGCGGCCGGCAGGCCGGCGTCCTCCCAAGGGGCACCGGCCTGTTTCCTGCAGACTCACGCCGGGCACTGCCGCCCGGTGTGGTCGATGGTGTAGTCCTCCCCGTGCGTCCCGTCCAGGATCAGCTGGGAGATGGGCACGAAGGTGTACCCCTGCTGGAGCAGGTTCTCGATGATGGAAGGCAGGGCCTCCGGCGTGTGCAGGGCCGCGTTGTGGAACAGCACGATGGATCCAGGCTGCACCTTGCCCGTCACCCGCTGGGTGATTTCCTGGGCGGACAGGTCCTTCCAGTCCAGGCTGTCCACGTCCCATTGGATGGGCTCCATGCCCATCGACCGCACCGCGTTGATCACATGATCGTCATATTCCCCGTAGGGGCAGCGGAACAGGGTGGGGCGCACCCCGGTGATGGCCTCAATCTTGTCGTTGCAGGCGTTCAGATTCTGGGTAATCTCCTCCGTGCTCAAGCTGTTGAAGTGGGCGTGGTCATCTGAGTGACTCATGATCTCATGGCCCGCCTCGTGCAGCGCCCGCACCGACTCCGGGTATTTGTCCACCCACTCTCCCACTACAAAAAAGGTTGCCTGGATCTGATAGCGGCCCAGAATGTCAATGAGCTGCTGGGTGTCCTCGTTGCCCCAGGCGGCGTCAAAGCTGATGGACAGCACCTTGTAGTCCTTCTGGACGCAGTAGATGGGCAGTTGCCTGGTGGTGGCCGAAGCGCCTACCACCGCTGGGTTGTTCACGGCAAAGAACATCATCCCAGCCGCAAGCAGGCAGCCCACCACCGCCAGGGTTTTACGCCGGATCAACAGCAATCTCATCGACTGACCCTCCCTCTTGCTTTCAGGTTTCCGCTACCAACCTATGAGCCAGCCGTCCCGTTCAGAAGCATCCACCCGCCTTCGACCCAAACCTGCACCTGCCGCTCCGCCACGGAAAAGCCCCCCGGCCGATTTGACCGGGGGGCTTTCGCTGCGCAGCAAGGCTCCATGGGGGCAGCCGCTGTGGGTTGATTTTATGCTGTGGGGTTAGCTCACACCACCGCCACGTTCTCCAGGAAACGCATCAGGATGACTGCCAGCTGCGCCCGGATGGCGTTGCCCTGGGGATCCAGCAGGTTATTGGAGCCTTGGATCAGGCCCTTGTCCACCGCCCAGGTCAGCGGGGCCTGGGACCAGGATGCCACATCGCCGGCATCGTCAAAGGTGGACAGGTCAGCCGCCGCGAACGTGTCATAGCCCTTGTAGCCGGCGTAGCGGTACAGGATGGCCGCCAGCTGCTCCCGGGTGATGGTGTCGTCGGGGCCAAAGACCGTGTCGCTGTACCCCTCCACGATGCCGTTCTGGCTGGCCCACACCACCGCGTTTTGCAGCCAGTCAGCGGTGGCGTCCACGAAGGGGTTGCTCCCGTTCACCGCGGGCTCACCCTCCAGCCGGTACAGGATGGCCACGACCTGACCGCGGGTGCTGGCCAGCATGGGGCCGAAGGTGGTGGCGCTGGTACCCTGGATTAGCCCCAGCTCATAGGCGTACTCCACCGCAGAACGATAGTACTCGCTCTCAGGCACATCCACGAAGGGGAAGGTGTCGGCGGGAGACACGGTGGCGTTCACCGTGACCCCACCCTCGGGCATCACGAAGGTATAGGTGCCATCGCCGTTGTCGTTGACAGGTACCACCGTATTACCCGGGCCAATCACGGTCACGCCGCTGGCCTCATATCCCTCGTCGGGGGTGACGGTGATCGTGACGGTCTGGCCGGGCTGGGCCGGGCTGGGGTTGACGGCCACGTTGGCGTTGTCCACCGCAGGGGCGTTCACCGGGTAGCTGGTGCCTCCGCCGGGATTGCCGCCAGGGTTGCCACCAGGCGTGGAGGCATTCTCCCGGTTGACGGTTATGGTGTAGGTGGTGCTGTTGGTGGAATCAGCATCGTCTGTCACCGTAATGGTGATCTCGTTGTCACCCACGTTCAGGGGGACTTCGTTGAGATTTGTCACAGCGTTCCCATTCACCGTCACGGAAACAGTGCTGCCCGCATCTACGGTCGCATTAACCACAATGGTGGCGGCGCTTCCTCCATCCACTGTGCCAAGGTTTATGGTGCCGTCCGATTCTACCGTGCCGGAAGCCAGATCAATGGTCTCCCCATTCACCACCAGGCCCGTCAGCACAGGAGATGTCGGGGTGGCGTCTGTCACTTCACCCGTCGTCTGATCCTGGGTCATGTCGGCAGCAACGAACCTTGTAACATCTAACACGCTATTCCCACCACTCGTTTTAAAGCTGCCGCCGGTGATGGTGATTGTGCTGTTATCTGTGTTCCCACCAGTGGTGTCGCCAGTCTTCGAAATGCGGACATCGCCCTGGTAAGTGCCACCCTCTACAGTCAGCTCAGCTGTGCCTTTGGGGTCAGTGAAACTACTGCTGCTCTCAAAGATACGCAGGGCGAAGTCGTCCGCCGTGATGGTGCAGTCCTTCACGGTCACATTGGCCGTGCCACCATCAGGACCATAGTTCTGGGCCACGCTGATGCCGCCCTTCATACTGGTGATCGTGACATTCTCCACGGTGACGTTCGCGCCAACGCTCACCTCAATGCCGCTGGCCGTCCAGCCGCTGCCATCCTCACTGGTGAAGTCGGAATCCGCGCCGCTAATGCTACCGCCGGTGATCGTTCCAGTTACCTGGCTGTCGTCAGCATAACCGGCAACCACGCCCTTGGTCAGCATATTGGGCTGGCCATTGTCGCAGTTGATGGTGCAATCTGTGATAGTAAAGCTGCCCTGACGCACATCAAAGGCCGCCCGGTTAAAGTCCTGCACCATCAGGTTGGTTGCCACAATCCCACTGGTGGCCGCATCCGCCTCCGCAGGAATCTTGAACACACCGGTGCCAGTACTGGTAGCCGCCGTATTGCCAAAGTTGGTCAGGGTCGCGTCCGAAATGGTGAGTACGCCACCCTTGATCTCGAAGTAGACCCCAGCATCATTGCTGACGCCGGCGATGGTGTGGTCCTCGCCAACCAAGGTAATGTCTTTGTCAATGGTGACCTTCTGGGTGAGGGTCGCATCATCCGTCAGGGTCACGGTGTCACCATCTTGAGCGGCCGCCAGGGCCGCCCCCAGAGTGGTATACACCGTAACCCCACCATCCGTAGCAGCTGTGACCGTGGCTACACCCACTCCAGTCAACTCAGTGGCGTTTGTATAAACAATACTGGCGATCCCGCCGCTCTCATTCTTCACTTCATAGCGGTTATAGCCCGAAGCCGTAATACCGGCATCCGGGGCAGACTGCTGGATGGTATCGTCACCATCTACATAGATTTTATCACCCTCGCTCAGAGTGCCGCTGTTTAGGGTAAAGCTGGCAGCATTCATATTACTACTGTCCAGGTTTACGCTGCCCCAGGCGTTTCCGCTGGTGGCAAGATCGGTCGCAGTCACCTCCGCACCATTGTTGACCTGCACTGCCACGGTGGCGCAGCCGTTGATGGTGACGTTAGTCAGGTTCAGCTCCACCCCGGAGCCATAGGCGATCACACCCGCACCGTGGGGGTTCCCGGTTATCGTGAGGTTCTGAACGGTAGACGTGCCAGACGTTGTCATCCCGATAACATGCCGCCGGGTGCCGTCCGCACTCACATCAGCCGCCATAGAAATGATATGGTCGCCGCCATCCAAGGTTACCCCGGCGGGGATGGTAATCAGCGACCCAGTAGCCGATACTGCGGAAAATTCGGTGCCCGATACTTCAATATCGCTATCCAGGGTGATGGTGTCACCAGACGCAGCACTGCTTAGCGCGGTTTGCAACTCACCAAGGGTGCTGACCGTGGCATCAGCCGCCCAGGCGAAGGGCGCCAGGGAGAGCACCATGGCCATGGCCAGCAGGCCGCTGATAAGGCGCCTGGGCCCACTTCTCTTCTGTTGTTTCATTCTTCTACCTCCAAATTCAGAGTCGTAGTCGGACTTGTCCGCCGCCTTGCCGGAGTGTGGGGCCCCGGCACAGTGGCAGGCAGCCCTGCTGTTCCCCAGGGGAACAGCTGCTTTTATGTGCATAAAAGCACCGGGCCAAATTGGCAATTTCATTGTATCTATACTGCCCAAACTTGTCAAGGTCTGAACCTCATTTTTCGGCAATTTTCTCCGCTTATCCCCAGCTCACCCCTCCGGCCCGGCCATATGGAAACCCCTGCCTCCGTCAAAGCGGACGGTCACCGTCTTGGTATAGGGCCCGCCCGGGGGCAGCGCCTGGACGGAAAAGCTGGCCCGGTGGCGCTGGCAAAGCTCATAAGTACTTATCAGGCCAATACCGCTGCCGCCCTCGTCCCCATGGGTGGTCATCCTCCGCACGCCCCAGTTTGCTGCCACCTCCGCCGGGAAGGGTACCCCACTGTCGCTCACCCGGATGGAGGGGCAGTCCTCCTCCTGCACCAGCTCTACCAGCACACGCCCAGGCCCGCCTGTGGCCCGGACGGCGATGATGGCGTTTTCCACCAGGTCGGCCAGCAGGGTGGCCGCGTCCTGCTCGGGCAGGGCAATGCGCAGCAGCGACGGGGTGTCAACCGGCAGGCACAGCCGCAAGGTGATCCCCGACCCCGCGGCCTTCTGCCCCAGGTAGGCGAACAGCGCGTCCAGAACGGCCACGCCGGTGCGGGGCAGCGAGACGCCAGCCTGCTCATAGCCGCGCACCACCCCTGTCCGCTCCCGGGACAGCTGGGCGAGCTGCGCCAGCATGGCCTGGGCGGTCTCCCGCTGAATGGGGCCTTGGCCAGCGGCCTGCAACAGCTCCCGGACGGCCAGCTCCATGGCGGGGATCAGCTTGTTGTCCCGATGGATGATCCGGGAGAAGGTCTCGTTCTCTGCCCGGAGGACCGCCACCTGATCTTGCAGAGCCGTGACCGCCGCCCGGAGCCGGGCCTGCTCCCGTTTGCGGATCTGGTCCATATACTCCCGCTCCATGCGCCGCTTCCACCAGAACCAGAGACTCATCCCGCAGATGATCAGGGTATAGCAGATAAACTGGATGATGATATAGCTTTTCGCCATCGAACCGCCCAGAGAAGCCGCAAGCAAAATGGAAACGCTCAAGTAAACGCCGATGTCACCATATTGAGAGTCCGCCAAAAAGGGCAGCCCATGACTAAGTCGCTTAATACGGAATAGCAAAAACCCCATCCCCATTTGAATTATTCCGATTATAGTAGCATTGAACGGAGTAAAATCACCGAGGGCTTGTATCCCCATCCTGTACAGGATCCCTATACATATTAACCCAACCAGAAAACATAAATAGCTAATCCCATAGCCGAGGATAGTTGCGGTCACAATACCGCCTAAATTATCCCGGTCTAAAATCCAATGAAGCCATATGGAAAGTCCTACCATAGCGAAGATACTAATAGAAGAAATGTACTGGCGTAACAAGCATGTCACCAGCACCTCGATAACAAGAAGGACGGCAAGGAGCACCTTGGCCTTGTGCGAGAAAGGCCGACCTCGATTTAACAGCTTTCGAGTGGCATAGGTGGCGCATCCAATGATTGCCATGTACTTCACTAGCGAAACTACCATGGATATAGTTCTCCCATAAAATAGAACAAATTTCGAAAAAAAACGGCATCTTAGAACCAATTTCGATTTATTTCAGATTTTTTTATGCTTTTTTCAAAAAGGAAAGGAGCAACGATCTGATGTTGAAGTGGTTCTGGGATCTGGCAATCTTCTGGTTCTGGATCTAACCAGTCAGGCAAAAACAGCCCGGCCATCCCGTCCTGGGGGTGGCCGGGCTGTTATGTCTCATTCTTGAGCTTGTTTGCATAGTAGTAAACAAACTCCGTCAGGGTGGGCATCCCCTTTTCCGAGTTCACCCGGGCTGTGTACAGGCGCAGCAGGTCGTCAATGGGCGTGGTGCGCCAAGCCCTTGCAATGGCGTTTTGCATCGCCCGCTCCACGCTGGACTCCGTCCTGCCATACTGCTCCCCAATCGCTCGGCAGAAGTTTGGCTCCGGCTCCTGGAGGATGCGCTGGATGCTGTCGGCCAGGTAGCGATAGCCCACTGCCTTGGGGCTGATGCCGATCTGATCCAGCTCGGCGCAGATCCTGCGGTGCATCCGCTTGTTGCGCCGATCCGGGCTCTCCAAGTCCGGGCTGTCCCCTGTCCCGGCCTGGCCGCTCCCCCGCAACAGCACAGGCTGCATCATGCGCAGAAAGTCCACCGAGCCCTTGGGGGAATAGTCCGCCTGGTGCTTGGAGAGGATGAAGTCTGCCCCCAGCTGACGGGCCGAGGCGTAGGTGATGGCGCTGGAGTTGTTGGTGGCAACCAAGATGTAGGGCGCCCGGGGCAGGCCCAGCTGCCGGAGCGACTGGAGCAAGGCCAGGCCGTTGCCGCTGCCCACATGGAGTTCCAGGTCCAGGATTATGGCGTCTGGAGCGCACTCCCGAGTGATTTGGATGGCCTGATCCACATGGCTGGTCACCCCCACCAGGCTGACGTCCTCCAGTTCGTCCACATAGCGGACGATTTCGTCACAGACCTGCGCATCGTCCTCCACCAGCAGAATGGTCAGCTCCCTTTCCAAAGGCCAACACCTCCAACCTGCACCTCTGGTTTTGTCCAGTATAATCCAATACCCGACAAAACACAACATCTTTTCATGAATAAAACGCGACAACAAGGAAGCGTTTTCCCTGCGGTTATGAACTATCATCCTTTCAGGGCCATGTCCACCATGCCATAACATTGCCGGCGGCGCGGGCCCCATAACAATCAATCTGTGGTAGACCTGAAGGCACATCCCCCAGCAAGCTTGACAGAGATCAGCGCTTGCTGGGGGTTCTCGCAGTCCCAAGGCGGGAGCGGCTAGGTCCAAGAATTTTGGTGCTCTTTTAGGATTAAGTGGGCAAAGGCCGCGCGGGGGAACCATCCCAGAACACACCATCCGCAGCCCTTCCCGGCCCATCGTGGCCGTAAGGAAGAAAATTCCTATATATAGGTTGTCACAAAACGACGGTTTTTGCCATAATCGTTACAGGAGGGGCGGTTATGATGGCGAAATCCGTTCATCGCTATATATCTGAACTCCTGGAGGCATACCATAAATATACGCAAAAGACTTTTACAGAGATGGCGCTTGATTTTGATATAACCTTATCAAATCTTTACCAATACCGGAATGGGAGGGGCAATCCCACCGCCGAGACGATCGACCGGATCGTCAACGGGGTGGAGGCAAACTGCCCCCGGGCATTTGAGGAAACCAGCAAATGGTAGTAGGATGGGGTGTCAGATGGAAATTTACAATTTACTGTATCGGCTTGGGGTCACGGCAAACTATACAGGATTCTTTCACATGGCCTATGCCGTGCAGCTGTGCGCCACACAGCCTGAGCGGCCCCAACTGGTGACCAAGTGGCTCTACCCAGATGTGGCCCGGCGCTATCAGACGAGTTGGCAGGCGGTGGAGCGCAACATCCGCACGGTGAGCGGCGTCGCCTGGGCGCAAGGGCAGCCCCTGCTGGAACAGCTGGCAGGCAGGACGTTACCCAGCAAGCCTTGCGCCGCGCAGCTGCTGGCCATCCCGGCGTACAGCCTGCTGTCCCAGCCTGACGGCACCCCGGCGGCAGAGGGACAGGCAGCCGCCCCCGCACCCCTCACGGCCTGGGATCGGCTGGGGGCGCACCCAGGCGGCCTCCCCTCCGGGTGGGATCAGCCCAGCCCATCCGCCCCATAGCCCACCCAACTCCCTCTGAACCGGAGGGCGGCGGGTGGGCCGCTCCAAACGATCCATGGCGAAGCCTTGCATCCAAAAAGCCGGTGCCGCATTTCGCTACCAGGCTCACGCAGATACGACGCTCCCCAGCCCTTTAGCCGGGGGGCGGCCGCATTTTGGCGACTCCTGTGCGCCACTGCTGGGTTTTTTCCTTCCCGTTTCACACCACCCCGTTCTCCACAAATCACGTCAGCACATCCGTCAACCGGACCGCTATCCCCCCAGGGATAGCAATTTTCTATAGAAAAATTTCTTTGCATCAGCTTTGCCCCAGCAGGGCACGCCCGGTGTTTGTGTGTGTTGAAAATTACCAGCCTGGTCATCGCATAGAAAACTGGGGCCGGCTCAAACTATGCTCGGATTTCAAATCCAAAGTCCAGAGAGCACACAAAACAGATGGAAAAGGAGAGTAAGGGATATGTCTAACACGAAGAGCTCCAATCGCCTGGTTGTGCCCGGCGCTCGGGAGGCCATGGACAAGTTTAAGATGGAGGCCGCCAACGAGGTTGGGGTCAACCTGAAGCAGGGCTACAACGGCGACCTGACCAGCCGTCAGGCCGGCTCCGTGGGCGGCCAGATGGTCAAGAAGATGATCGAGGCCTACGAGAACGGCCTGAAGTAACCAAGTTCAAACAGCCAATCCACACAGGAGGCTCCGGGACTGCCCAACTGGGCGGCCCCGGAGCCTCCCTGTTTCCCAGGCCGGTCAGGGGCCCCACCGCCGGCTATCCTCCCCGAGCCAGCCGATCCGGGTCACACAGCCGCTCCAGCTTCTCCCGGTCCCGCAGCTCCACCGTCCCTCTGGCCAAACGCACCATGCCCTCACTTTGGAAATAGCGCAGCATCCGGGTGACCACCTCCCGGGCGGTGCCCAGGTGGTTGGCGATGCGCTCATGGGTGGTGCGCAGAATGGGGCTGCCCTCCAGCGCGCTCTCCCCCAATAGGAACGCGGCCAGACGCTGATCCATACTGCCCCAGAGGATTTGCTCCATCAGCCACATGACCTCTGAAAACCGGGTGGCCATCACCTCGCTGGTGTAGTTTGCCAAGGGGGCGGATCGCTGGGTGACTTGCTGGTAGACCGGAGCGGGGACGACCCAAAACAAGGTGTCTTTCTCAGCCTGAATCATCAGGTCAAACCGCAAATTTTTGATGACGCACGCGGCGGAGAACAGGCAGATATCCCCGGAAAACAGCCGGTAAAGCGTCACTTCCCGCCCCTGCTCGGACAGGATGAACGCCCGCAGCTGCCCCTGACAGATGGCCAGCAGGCCCAGGCAGTCCGTCTCCCCACTGTGCACCAGCTCCCCCGGCTTGGCCGACCGCAGCACTGCGGCGGCCGCCAGCTGCTGCCGGTCCTGGGTGCTCAGCTTCTCCCAAACAGGCAGGCACTGGGCCAGCTCCAGCCGCTCCAGGGCGGCATTGTTGTCCCCCATCCCGGTCATCGCCCCCCGACCTGCCCGTCCAGCGCCTGCCGGATCAGCGCCACGCAGGAGTCCAGGTATTGGCGCATGGGCTGCTCCTCCCCGGCGATGAGCAGGCCGCAGCGGTTGGAGGGGACCACCACCTTCACCCCCCTGCTGGCCCCCACCGCTTGGGCCATGGCCGGGGTGATCTCCCCCAGCAGGGCGTTTGGCAAGAGGATGGCCGCCGGTCCGGCGATGACATCGGCCAGAGGGGCGTTGACCACCACGGCGTTCTCCCCCGTAGCCCCTTCCGCTGCCCCCGCCTTCAGCATGGCCTGGGTGGCCGCCGCGTTGGTCCCCACCGCTCGGATGCGGGCCTGGGGCAGCTGCTCGGTCAGCCGGGCGATCAGCGCCCGGCCCACGCCGCCTCCCTGCCCATCCAGCACCAGGATCAAAGGTTGACGCTCTCCCATCTCATGGCTCCTTTCCGTTGCGGCCCCCGGGCCGCCGGCCTGTTTCTTTTGGCCCTATTCTATCACATCCGGCCCGTTCTGCCAACCCATGCCAGCCGCCCCGCCCTTGACAGGCCCGCCGCCATCCTGTATCATATCGGTGCTAGCCCCGCAGGAAGCGGGCGGCGGGGCCGCGGCCCCCGCGTCCGGCTATGTCCCATCGCAATTCCATTTGTAGCACAGAAGGCTACCGGAACGGCCCGCAGGCCGCCCTGGCAGCCTTTTTCGCTTTTCCCCGGGCTGAGAACGCCCGGCTCTCCCTCAGGAGGTGTTTGACTGATGACCCTGCAAGACTTCTTTTCCCACCATCCCAAGGCGGCGGTGGCCTTCTCCGGCGGTGTGGACTCCTCCGTCCTGCTCTGGGCAGCCAAGACCTACGGCCAGCAGGTGCGGGCCTACTGCGTCCGCTCCCCCTTCCAGCCCGCCTTTGAACTGGAGGAGGCCCGGCAGCTGGCCGACCGCCTGGACGTGCCCCTCACCGTGCTGCAGTCTGACCCCCTGTCCCGCCCGGACATCGCCGCCAACGGTCCGGATCGGTGCTACCTGTGCAAGCGCCTGATCCTGTCGGCCATCCTTCAAGCCGCCCAGCGGGATGGCTTCCCCCTGGTGCTGGACGGCTCCAACGCCTCGGACGACCCCGCCCAGCGCCCCGGGATGCGGGCGCTGGAGGAGCTGGGGGTGCGCTCCCCCCTGCGGCTGTGCGGGCTGGACAAGCCGGCGGTGCGCCGGCTGGCCAAGCAGGCGGGGCTGCCGGTCTGGGACAAGCCCGCCTACGCCTGCCTGGCCACCCGGATCCCCACCGGAACAGCCATCACCCGGGGGGATTTGGGTCGGGTGGAGCGGGCGGAGGCCACGCTGGCAGGGCTGGGCTTTTCCGACTTCCGGGTGCGGCTATTCCACGGCGGCGCGCGCATCCAGCTGCCCGCCGGCCAACTGGCCCAGGCCGTGGCCCTGCGGGAAACCATCACCCACGCCCTGGGCAGCGACTTCCCCGCCGTCCTGCTGGATCTGATCCCCAGAGCTTGACAGGAGGCGCCGCGTATGGATAACAAACAGGATCTACTGGCCCTGCTGCACCAGGTGCGGGACGGCTCCCTTCCCCCAGAGGACGCCCTGCTGCGCTTGCAGGCCGCCCCCTTTGAGGACCTGGGCTATGCCAAGGTGGACTTTCACCGCGCGGTGCGCCAAGGGGCCGCCGAGGTGATCTACGGCCAGTCCAAGACCCCGGAGCAGATCATCGGCATCCTCACCGCCATGGGCCAGCGGGGGTGCCGCAACGTGCTGGTCACCCGCCTGGGGCCGGACAGCGCCCGGCAGGTGGGCCAGGCCGTCCCCCTGGACTACCATCCCCTGCCCAAGCTGGGCCTGGCCTTCCCCGCGCCCTTCCAGGGCCGGGGCCATGTGGCGGTGGTGTCCGGCGGCACCAGCGACCTGCCCGTGTGCGAGGAGGCCGCCCTCACCGCCCAGGCCCTGGGCAGCCGGGTCACCCGGCTGTACGACGTGGGAGTTGCCGGGCTGCACCGGCTGTTACACAACCTGCCGGCCATCCAGTCCGCCCGGTGCGTGGTGGCTGTGGCCGGCATGGAGGGGGCGCTGGCCTCCGTGGTGGGCGGGCTGGTGGACTGCCCGGTCATCGCCGTGCCTACCAGCGTAGGCTACGGGGCCAATTTCGGCGGCCTGGCCGCCCTGCTGTCCATGCTCAACGCCTGCTCCAGCGGGGTGAGCGTGGTCAACATCGACAACGGCTTTGGGGCGGGTTACCTGGCCAGCCGCATCAATCTCATGGAGGGTCTCCCTCCGGAAAGGGAGGAAAAGGGATGAAAACGCTCTATCTGGAATGCGCCATGGGAGCCTCCGGCGATATGCTGCTGGGTGCGCTGTACGAGCTGCTGCCCGACCGGGCGGGCTTTGTGTCCACCCTGAACGCCCTGGGCCTGCCCCAAGTGGCGGTGGCCGCCCAGCCCGCCCAGTCCCTGGGCTTGTCAGGCACCCATATGGCCGTCACCGTGGCCGGCCTGGAGGAGGATGAACTGGCTGGCCAGGGCCATCCTCATCCCCATAGCCATGCTTCGCTCCACCATCCTGAGCACGACCATGACCACAGCCATACCCACGGCCACGGCCCCCACCACGATCATGGACACGCCCGCCTCTCAGATGTGGACGCCATCCTGGACCGCCTGCCCCTGCCCGCCCCGGTGCTGGCCCATGCCCGGGCGGTGTATGGCAGCATCGCCCAGGCGGAAGCCAAGGCCCATGGCCAGCCGGTTGAGCAGGTACACTTCCACGAGGTGGGTACGCTGGACGCCATCGCCGACGTGGCCGGGGTGTGCTATGCCCTGCACCTGCTGGCCCCGGATGAGATCGTGGTCTCCCCCATCCATGTGGGCAGCGGGCAGGTGCGCTGCGCCCACGGCGTCATGCCGGTGCCCGCCCCTGCCACCGCCCACCTGCTGGCCGGGGCGCCCATCTACGGCGGCAATATCCAGGGGGAGCTGTGCACCCCCACCGGCGCGGCCCTGCTGACCCACTTCGCCACCCGGTTCGGCCCCATGCCCCTGATGCAGGTGGATCGGGTGGGCGTTGGCTTGGGCAGCCGGCAGTTCCCCGCGGCCAACTGCCTGCGGGCCTTCTGGGGCCAGGGCCAAAGCCAGGAGGAGGGCCGGGGGGAGATCAGCCAGCTGGTGTGCAACCTGGACGACATGACCCCGGAGGCCCTGGCCTTCGCCTGCCAGCGGCTGCTGGAGCTGGGGGCGCTGGACGTATACACCCTGCCCGGCCAGATGAAAAAGGGCCGGCCCGGCTGGCAGCTCACCCTGCTGTGCGATCCCGCCCGGGAGGAGGAGTTTGCCCGGCACCTGTTCACCCACACCAGCACCAACGGGCTGCGTGCCCTGCGGTGCGGCAAGTACTACCTGACCCCCAGCCGGCACGCGGCGGACACCCCTTATGGCCCGGTGGGCATCAAGCGGGTCCAGGGCATGGGGGTGGAGCGGGCCAAGCCAGAGTATGACGACGTGGCCCGCATCGCCCGGGAGCGGGGACTGCCCTTCCCCACAGTGTGGCGGGCGGCGGACCGGGCCGGCCAAGATCCGGACTGGGCGGATCCCGCCGGATCCCCCGTTCATTGACTTCCCCCCCGGTTTCAGGTATAATCTGTCCATCTGCCCTCGGCCCGCCGGGCCGAAGGCCATCCCGGATATGCAGCGCCACCCGGGCGCGTGGAGGTCTTCTATGAAGGGTATCATTCTGGCCGCCGGGCGCGGCACCCGGCTGTATCCCATGACGAAACCTGTCTGTAAGCCCCTGCTGCCCGTCTATGACAAGCCGCTGCTGTACTATCCCCTGTCCGTGCTGATGCAGGCGGGGATCGACCAGGTGTTGGTCATCGTCCCTCCAGGGGAGACGGGCACTTTTTCCGCCCTGCTGGGGGACGGCGCCCAGCTGGGCATCTCCATCCAGTACACCGTGCAGCCGGTGGCCCGGGGCATTGCCGACGCGCTGCTCATCGGCGGGGACTTCCTGGCCGGGGAGGACGTGTGCCTGGTGCTGGGGGACAACCTCTTCTGGGCCCCCGACCTGGCCGGCGTGCTCAAGCGGGCCGCCCGAGACAACCGGGGGGCCACGGTATTCGGCTGCTATGTGCAGGACCCCAGGCCTTTCGGGGTGGTGGAGTTTGACGCGGACGGCCGGGCCATCTCCATCGAGGAAAAGCCCAGCCACCCCAAGTCCCACTACGTTGTGCCCGGCCTGTACTTCTACCACAACGACGCGCTGGACATCGCCGCCGGCCTCACCCCCTCCGCCCGGGGCGAGCTGGAGATCACCGATGTGAACCTGGCCTTCCTGCGCCGGGATCAGCTCCAGGTCATCCCCCTGCAGGACAACTACCTGTGGATGGACGCGGGCAATGCCGACAGCCTGCTGGCCGCCGCCCAGGCCATCCATGATCTGCAGCACACCACCGGGCAGTATGTGGGATGCATCGAGGAGGTTGCCTATCGGGAAGGGCGCATCACCAGGCAGCAGCTCCACCAGCTGGGCAGCCAGCTGGACATGACCGCCTATGGCCGGCACCTGCTGGCCCTGTGATGAAATGCCGCCCCAACAGCTCGGGCCCACAGCCTTTTTTGGCTGTGGGCCCGTTATTTTTACTTCAGTTGTCCCCGGCGCTTCACCGGATCACCCGGGTGCGCAGTACCCCGGGGATGCGGGCGATGTGGTCCAGCACCCGCTGCTCCACCACGCTGCCCGTATCCACGATGGTATAGGCATACTCTCCCTTGGACTTATTGGTCATGTTCTCCACATTCACCCCGTCGTTGGACAGCTGCAGGGTGACATTTGCCAGGATGGCCGGGATGTTGCGGTGCATCAAGCACAGGCGCAGCGCGCCCGAGCGCTCCATAATGACGTCTGGAAGGTTCACCGAGTTTCTCACGTTGCCGTTCTCCAGGAAGTCCCGCAGCTCCTCGGCGGCCATGACCGCGCAGTTGTCCTCGCTCTCCGGCGTGGACGCGCCCAAGTGAGGGAAGGCCACCACCCCTTTGGCCAGAGTCACCGTGTTGTTGGGGAAGTCGGTGACATAGCGGGCCACCTTGCCCGACTCCAGCGCCGCCAGCATGGCCTGATCGTCCACCAGCTCACCCCGAGCCAGGTTCACCACCCGCACCCCGTCCTTCATGGCGGCCAGGGTGTCGGCGTTGATGGTGTGCCGGGTCTGGTCGGTATAGGGCATATGGATGGTGAGGTAGTCGGCCACCCGGTAGAGCTCCGTCACATCCTTGACCACACGGATGTGACGGTCCAGGCGCAGGGCCGCGTCCACCGACAGGAAGGGGTCGTATCCATACACCTCCATGCCCAGGGACAGGGCGATGTTGGCCACCAGCGCGCCGATGGCCCCCAGGCCGATCACTCCCAGGGTCTTGCGGTACAGCTCAGGACCCACGAAGGCGGACTTCCCCTTCTCCACCACGGCGGCCACATCGGCGCCGGCCTGAGCCTGCTCCCGCACCCAGGCACTGCCCCCCAGGATGTCCCGGGACGCGGCCAGCAGGGCGCAGATCACCAGCTCCTTCACCGCGTTGGCGTTGGCGCCAGGGGTGTTGAACACGATGATGCCCGCCTCCGAACAGCGCTCCACCGGGATATTGTTGGTCCCCGCCCCCGCCCGGGCGATGGCCCAGAGGTTGGGGGGGAACACGTAGTCATGGAGCTTGGCTGACCGGACCAGGATGGCGTCCTCGTTGGCCACATCGTCCCCCACGGTGTAGCGTTCCCCGGGCAGCCGCTCCAGCCCCTTGGCCGAGATCTGATTCATGGTCTTGATCTGAAACATATCCAATCCCTCCTTTGATCCATCATGGTAATGGACAGGCCGATCCCCTCGGCCCGCGGGCTTTAGTTGGCCCTGTCGAAAGCCCGGATGAAGTCCGCCAGCTTCTCCACGCCCTCGGTGGGCATGGCGTTGTAAATCGAAGCCCGCATCCCGCCCACAGAGCGGTGCCCTTTCAGGTTGACAAAGCCAGCCTGGGTGGCCTCGGCCACAAATTTGGCGTCCAGCTCCGGGTCGGCGGTGCGGAACACCACGTTCATGTCCGAGCGGCTGCCCGGTTGGGCAGGGCAGGTGAACAGCCGGGAGTTGTCCAGCGTGTCATAGAGCAGCTGGGCCTTGGCGTGCTTGACCTTCTCCATGCCTTCCACGCCACCCTTGCTGTCCAGCCATTCCAGCACCAGCCCCAGCATATAGATGCACCAGCAGGGCGGGGTGTTGTACATGGAGTCCTTGTCGATCATGGTCTTGTAGCTGAGCATCAGCGGCGTGTTGGGCAGCTCCTGCCCGGCCAGATCCTTGCGGATGACCACGATGGTCAGCCCCGCAGGGGCCAGGTTCTTCTGAGCCCCGCCGTAGATCACGCCGTACTTGGACACATCCACCACCCGGCTGAGGAAATTGGAGGACATATCGCACACCAGGGGCACCTCCCCGGTATCGGGCACATACTGCCACTCGGTGCCGTAGATGGTGTTGTTGGCGCAGTAGTGGAAGTAGCTGGCCTGGGGGTCCAGCTTCAGCTGATCCTGGGTTGGGATATAGGTGTGCCCCCGGTCCTGGCTGGAGGCGGCCAGGTTGATCTGGCCGTACTTGCCCGCCTCCTGATAGGCGATGTTGGAAAAGCTGCCGGTCACGGCATAATCGGCCTTCCCCGTCCTGCCGATCAGGTTCAGGGGCACCATGGAAAACTGGGTGGACGCTCCGCCCTGGAGAAACAGGATGCTGTACTGCTCCGGCACGTGGAACAGGCGGCGGAAATTGGCCTGGGTGTCCTGAAAGATCTTGTCGAAAACCTTAGATCGGTGGCTCATCTCCATCACGGACATACCCGACCCCTGGTAGTTTGCGATCTCCTCGCCGGCGCGGGTGAGCACTTCCAGCGGCAGCACGGAGGGGCCTGCTGAAAAGTTGTAGACGCGTTCTTTTCCCATGCGTAAGTTCTCCTTTCTAAGATTTCCATCATTGCGGTTCTTTCTCCACGCTATTATTAATAAATTGAATGCATGAATTGAATTTATTATATGGGTTATCCTGCCCCAGTGTCAATGACAGATGCCACAAAAAGACCACCTCTTCCAACCCGCTTTCTGTTCCTCTTCACGCCAAAGCTCCCGCCCGGCAGCGGCGCTGGCCAGCCCCGGTTCTACCGCCCCCTATGCCCGCATAGGCTGGGGTGAGGTGACATCCCATGCGAAAGAAACGGACAAGGAAGCCCTTTGCCCAATGGCTGCGCCAGGCTGCGGCCCTGTTTGTGGCCTGCGCCGCCCTGTGGCTGGTCTGGCTCACCGGCGACCCCACCGCCGCCCTGTCCAAGCTGGCTGCCAGCACCCAGTTGGCCACCGCCCTACTGTCGGCCGAGCTGGGCGCCCCGCCCCAGGACGGCGCCCACCTGTCCAGCTGGGACCGCCTGGTGCTGGCCCAGTCCTCCCTGCTGGGCGGCCTGCTCCCCCAGGGCGGAGACACCCCCGCGCCGCAGCAGGATCCCTCCCCCCAGCCCGCCCCCTCCGTCCAGCCCTCCCAGGAGGCCGACCCCCTGCCGGAGACCACCGCCCAGCCAGACGGCATCATCCCCCGCACCCTGGTGGCAGGCACCTCCGCCAGCTATGTCACGTCGGGGGCAGTGTCCATCTACAACCACACCGACTATGCCCTGGACATCGACCAGCTGCTGGCCGACGCCCCCACCCTCACCGCCGGGGGAGACGGCCCCCAGGTGCTCATCTTCCACTCTCATGCCACCGAGGCCTACACCATGTCCGGCTCCGACGTGTACGAGGAGAGCGACAGCTACCGCACCTTGAACACCGAGCAGAACATGGTCCGGGTGGGGGCGGAGATGGTCCAGATCTTTGAGCAGGCCGGCATCCAGGTCATTCACGACACCACCTTGTACGACTACCCCAGCTACAACGAAGCCTACATTCGCTCCTCCCAGGGGGTGGCCCATTGGCTGGAGCAATACCCCTCCCTCCAGCTGGTGCTGGACGTCCACCGGGACGCCCTGGCCGCCAGCGACGGCACCATCTACAAGACCGTGGCCGGCACCGTGGACAACTGCGCCCAGGTGATGATGGTGATGGGCAGCGACGCCATGGGGCAGGAGCACCCCAACTGGCGGGTCAATCTGTCCCTGGCCGCCAGCATCCAAAAGGACCTGGCCGAGAAGTGGTCCACCCTGGCCCGACCCCTGGTGCTGCGCACCTCCCGGTTCAACCAGCACCAGTCCACCGGGGAGATCCTGCTGGAGGTGGGCACCCACGGCAACACCCTGCAGGAGGCCATCACCGCCGCCCGCCTCTTCGCCCGCACCGTGGCCGACCGGATGACCGGGGCAGCCTGAAGCCCGCCCAGGGCAGAATTTTTCGAAAAATCCCTTGCCTTTTGGGATAGGACATGGTAGAATGATTGGCACGACATGGGGCGGATCCCCCAAGACCCCGCCCCGCAGACGATTCTACCGCCGAAAGGAATGCAGTCCCATGACCACTACTCAGCTCGTTTTATCCATTGTCTACTTCGTCATCGCCCTGGTGCTGGTCGCCATCGTGATGCTTCAGTCCGGCAAGAGTGCCGGCCTGTCCGGCGCCATCTCCGGCGGGGCGGACACCTTCCTGTCCAAGAACAAGGCCCGGTCGGCCGACGCGCGCATGGCCAAGATGACCAAGTGGGTGGCCGTGCTGTTCCTGGGTCTCACCATGGTGATCTGTCTGGTCAACTGAGCTCTCCCCAAACCGAAAAAACGGGCGGGAAGTCTGACGGCTTCCCGCCCGTTTTCTCTATGACTCACAAGGGAGTCGGACTGCGCTTCCCCGTTTCCGAAGGGCATGGCATCGCCCGCCGCGCCCTTCAGCGCGCGGCTTGGCACCCTCCAACCGCAAAACAACGCTTTTCAGCATCGGAATCATCCGTTTACAAATTCGATGTTGACATCGCCATTGTTGCTGGACACATTGAGTGCTTTTTCTCCGCCATCTTTATGGTCCGGCAAATTACTCTCGCCCTTTTTGACTTCTGATTGAATGGCAAACTCATCATAACTTCCCATAACCGACCCCACAATGTCCCCGTTTTTCACCGTTAGGAATAGGGCGTTTCCTACATCTAAGCTCCCAAAGTCAATGTTCCCCCCATTGGAAGAAATATTTATGCTTCCGGTTACAGCCAACGCAGAAAGCCTGATATCCTCGTTTGTGGTGGATAATGTCAGGTCCCCCAACCCCGCGTCCGGGATCTGCAACGATATCTTCCGCTCTTCGGCGGAGGGTTGCCCACCAATATAATCCGTCCACGCTTTATCGCTTGCGCTTGTCATCGTCAACACATTGTCGTCTGAAATGGAAATATCGTAATACTCCTTGCTGTTTTCAGAATATTGAATGTGGACTTGCCCGTCCTCGGACAACGACACTTCAATTTCTCTGTCCCGGACATCAAGGCTGATTGCACGGATCTGTGTATCCGGCGTATAGCTTTTTTCTGCAAATGGTTCTCCGCTGCCCGAGCAGCCCGCCAAAGCAAAACCGCCCAACGCAAAGCACCATACAAGCAAAATGATTTTCTTCATTTGAATCCCTCCATCATAGTTCACAGCTTGGATTTACAACGCCAACTCATAGCAGCGGCCAGCTTTATCCGTCTCCCCGGTGCAGCGAAAGCCGAAGGAACGACATAGATCTTCCACAGTTTCATTTGCGTGCTCGATGACAATGGACACTTTTCTAACGCCTTGTATTTTTAGCCCGCGCAAGACATGCTCTAAGGCCTTTCCCTCAAGCCCTTTCTGCTGGAATCTGTCATCCACCATAAAGCGGAGGATAGTTGCTGTATCGGCTTGGTTTTCTGCGCGCTGATACATAAAAAATCCAATCAGTACATTGTTGTGATAGATCGCATTGGGGTGCATTTCTGGATGATAGTTTGCTTCCGCTATGGAAACTGCATTGCGGCAGAAACGGCCCTCCATGGCCACGCCAACGCCATCTTGAGTGGTTGTCAATTCGCACACGTCCAATATATTTTGTGCGTCAACTGCTTTTATCCGAATCACGGCTATCCCTCTTGTCTATAAGGTTTTTCTTTTTAAGACCACAAGCCCCCCCAGGGAGAACGCGGCGCTTAGGAGCAGGCAAATACAAATGTGCAGGACGGCATTGCCGTTCAGCATGATCACCTGGAAAAAGTCAGCCAAGATCGCCCGCAGCGGCGCAATGGGCGTGAAAACGCAAATCATTGCGACGCATAATGCGTCCGTCAGCCACCCATACCAACGTGTCTGCATGGATAACAGCACATGGAGAAAAACCATAACAAGCAGTAAAAAGAACATCTGCTGTAATCCGGCAACAGCCATCCCGTTTCCCGTCCATTGACACACATCCATCATATTGATGACTGTCCGCGCTGAATATAGGGGATCAATCAACCCATGGATTACCGTGTTGACAAGGGAAATGCAAAACGCCAGGAGTCCGTAGCTAATCAGGCAGCCAAGATAGTAATCCCTTTTGCCCGCCCCCAGATGGATGAGCTTTGAGAAGTCATAAAACACAAAAAAGAACGGGGTCAAGACGGCCAGCAGCCAAGTATAATTTCCATTGCTTAAAACCACATCGCCGGAGGATGTGGCGCAAAGCACCACAAGCGCCGTCAAGAGGAAACTGATTTGATTGCTCGCAAGCAATCGCTTTACAATCGCAACAATGGCCGTCATCTCTTTACGCCCCCCTTATGTCCCACCAGCTGGATAAAGAAGTCCTGCAAAGACAGCGGGTGGATTTCCAATGAGGCGGCCTGCTTTGGCGGGGTGTCGAAGATATAACTTGTCACAAGGCCCCCAACCGCATCTTGGCCGATGAGATTGAGCCCCCGGGTCGCAGCCTCCACGTCTTTTTGCAGCCCGCTGATACAAAACGCCTTTGTTTCAACCGATTGCAGGGTATCAAAGAAGCGGACGCTCCCCCTATCCAGTATGATCAGCCTTTGAATTGTCTTTGCGATCTCTTCGATGATGTGGGTGGATACGATTATAATCCGCGGGTATTTCTGAAAGCTCTCTGTCAGCATATCGTAAAACTCCACGCGCATCATTGCGTCAAAGCCAAGGACTGGTTCGTCTAAAAGAATGACCTCTTTATGGCTCGCCAAACAGATAATGGTGGAGACCATCGTTTTCATGCCCAGAGAGAGATGGTTAAACTTCTTTTTTCCGTCCAGCTCAAAACGCTCCATCATCTCCCACGCAAACTCATCATCATAGTTGGGGTTTACTTTGGACGCGATCCGCAGCAGCTTCCGCACCGGAAGGTTAAAATGCTTTGCAAAGTTTTCGACATAGCTAACGCCTGGATCCAAGGTGGACGTGGTGATTGTCTTGCCGCCAACTTGAATCGTGCCGTTGGTGATATTCTGGCGCCCCGCAATGGATTTGAGAAGCGTTGTTTTGCCTGCGCCATTCCTGCCAAGCAGGCAATAAATACCTGGTTCATCTATTGATAGCGTTATGTTTTTCAGTACGGTCGCTTGCCCGTACTGCTTTGTGACTTGCTTGAGCTCTATCATGGGGTCATTCCTCCTAAACAGCATTGCAGCAGCGATTGCGTTCCGCCATGCCCTATGTTAAAATGAATTGTAACCCTTTGTGCAACACAAAGGTCGATGGGGGAAACTAAAAATGAAGAAATATTTTTCCGTTGGAGAAACCGCAAAGGCCGTCCATACAACAAGCGAAACGCTGCGGCATTATGACCGCATTGGATTGGTGAAGCCAAGCAAAA
Source organism: uncultured Oscillospiraceae bacterium (assembly GCA_944387065.1). Taxonomy (GTDB): domain Bacteria; phylum Bacillota; class Clostridia; order Oscillospirales; family Oscillospiraceae; genus Enterenecus. Next base: position 57,111 of record CALXDM010000004.1, on the reverse strand, counting down.
AAGACGAATGGACCAATTACCGCTATTATACCGAGCAGGACATTGTCCGGTTGAACACGGTGCGGGCTTTGCAGCTTATGGACCTATCTTTGCAGGAGATCAAAAAGGTTTTAGCGTATGACGACCTGGAAAAAATAGTGGACTTTTTAGCCCAGGCGGAGAAAAAGGCCGATGAAAAAATGGAGGCATTGCGATACAGCAAATCCAAAATCCAGTTGGCAAAAGCGGACTATGAAAGCAAATTACACAAGCGTGAGCATTTAAGCGGCACGGTTCTCAAAGAGGTCCCGGAGCGTGTTATTCTTCTGTCAGATACCCTGGAAGCGCCAACGCTTGATAACCTTTGGAACTATCTCAGCCACTTCTATGATAAAGTTACGCCCGCCTTAAAAGATCAGTTTTCCTTTGAGGATTTAGCCGGCATATACACCGAAAACGGGGTCACAAGGCTGTTTGCCGTCTGTACTCGCTATGTGAATATAGCCGGATTAAAGGTATTGCCAAAGGGGAACTACCTTTGCGCGCACTGCACGGAAGAAAACAGAAAAAATGTACTGCACGAGTTGATCTCAAAGGCCAAAACAGAGCATGGCGTGGACCCGGCCTTTACGGTGCAGCTTATTGTTGTATCGGGCATTTGCAATGGAATTACGAAGTGCAGGTGTTTTTAGGGGGCGATAAAGCAGAGCCATAAAACCGCAAAGAAAAATACCATGGCGCAGCCTTTCGGCCACGCCATGGCAAAGAAGATGATCATCTGTGTGTCAGGCAGCCCCAGCAGCGGGAAGGCAGGCAACGCCCCTGTCCATTCCCATGCCCACAGTCTACCGCCGGAGGTAGGCCGGCGGACGGTATTGCAGCGCCTCGGCCAGATGGCCCAAGCCGATCTCCTCCGCCCCGTCCAGGTCCGCGATGGTCCGGGCCACCCGGAGCACCCGGTCGTAGCTGCGGGCGGTGAGGCCAAGGCGCTCGTAGGCGCCCTGGATCAACTGCTGGCAATCCTCATCCAGCCGGCAGTGGCGCTGGAGCTGCTCCGGCCCCATCTGGGCGTTGCAGGTCGGTCCGTCCGGCCCAAAACGGCCGGCCTGGACAGCCCGGGCTGCGTTCACCCGCTCCCGGATGGCCGCCGACGGCTCGCCCGACCCGCCGGGGGCGGCCAGCTCCTCATACTCCAGGGCCGGGACCTCCACACAGATGTCGATGCGGTCCAGCAGGGGACCGGACAGCCGGCCCAGATAGCGCGCCACGGCCTGCTGGGTGCAGGTGCAGCGGCCGGAGGGATGGCCGTACCAGCCGCACCGGCATGGGTTCATCGCGCACACCAGCATGAACCGGCTGGGGTAGGTCACCGAGCCGGACACCCGGGTGATCTGGGTCTGGCCGTCCTCCAGAGGCTGGCGCAGCACCTCCAGCACACTGGGGTCAAACTCGGGCAGCTCGTCCAGGAACAGCACGCCGTTGTGGGCCATGGAGATCTCCCCTGGGCGCAGGCCAGTGCCCCCGCCGGACAACCCAACCTGGGAGACGGTGTGATGGGGGGCCCGGAAGGGCCGGTGCAGCACCATAGGCCGCTCCCGGCTGGTCAGCCCCAGCACGGAATAGATCTCAGTGCACTCCAGCGCCTCCGCCCGGGTCAGGCTGGGTAGAATGGAGGGCAGGCGCTTTGCCATCATGGACTTCCCGGAGCCCGGGCTGCCCGACAGCAGCACATGGTGTCCTCCGGCGGCGGCCACCTCCAGAGCCCGGCGGGCTTCCTCCTGGCCCTTGACGTCCCGAAAGTCGGGCATAGGCCGCCCCGGACCGCCGGGCTGCCACACAGGGGCGGGCCGGATGGCCCGCTCCCCCCGCAGGTGGGCGGCCAGGTCTGCCACCGTCTCCACCGGATAAACCTCCAGGCCGTCGGCCAGGGTGGCCTCCGGCGCGTTGTCCGCCGGCACGAACAGCTGGCGCAGCCCGGCCCGCTGGGCTGCCAGGGCCATGGGCAGCACGCCGGACACCGGCCGCAGATTGCCCGACAGGGACAGTTCCCCCAGGAAAGCCGCATCCTGCGTCTCCCGGAGCTTGATCTGGCCGCTGGCGGCCAGGATGCCCACCAGGATGGGCAGGTCGTAGACGGTTCCAGCTTTTTTCCGGTCCGCGGGAGCCAGGTTGACCGTGATGCGGGAGACGGGGAAGTCGAACCCGCTGGCCCGGATGGCCGCACGCACCCGCTCCCGAGCCTCCTTCACCGCCGCGTCGGGCAGCCCCACCACGTCAAAGGCGGGCAGGCCGCTGGACAGGGCGCACTCCGCCTCCACCAGATAGCCCGACACCCCATGCAGCCCAAGGGACAGCACCTTGCAGACCATGTCCTCCCCTCCTCGCCGTCCCATCATACCATGATTCTCCTGACCGTGCAAGGCAGCGGGCCTCAGCTCGTCCAAGTCAAGATATTTCCACGCTTTGCCGATAAACCTGTCAGGGTTTCTTACTTTGTAATTTCTTCCTCCCGCCGCAACAGCTTTTCCTGTCCTCTCCTTGTTCTTGAATGTGATACGTTTTGTAGCAAGCATAGGAAAGAGGTGCCCTTTCCTTATTTTTACCCTCCTGGGGCATCGTGCAAAAATGTTTTTGGGACGTGTCTAAAATCCCCTCATTCCCTACATAACGAGGCAAAATGGATTTTGCCAGCCGGACAATAGCTTTTGGGGGGAAGCGGAATTGTTCTCTTGACGAAATCATGCTTCTTGATTATAATTTAGCGCGATATTCTATGTCAATTCGGGCGATAATCACTTAGGAAAACAGCGGTTGTATGTTTGTTTGATAGAGATAAATACCGCGAGAATTTAGGAAAAAGGACTTGGCTTTTATGCTAAAACCATTCGCAGACAGGAAAAGCCTTTCTTTTTTACATGCCCATATGATTAGGCGTGCGTCGCCTATGTAGAAATTATTGTGGATGGGACGCGCCTTTTGCGTTTTATCATAAAACAAACATTTCAAAGAAGGGATTTGGAGATTGTGAAAAAAAGAATATTTGCATTGTTGTTAGCCGGGCTGCTGTCCGTGTCGCTGACCGCCTGCGGCGGCGAAGGAGAGCGGGAGGCTTCCTCCGCCCCTGCAACACAGAGCAGCAGTACGGACAGCACAGAATCGTCCCCGGAGCCGACGGAAAGCAGTGATCCCGAAACCGCTGAGCAGCCTACGCCTACCAAACAGGAAATCAACCAGACCATTACAGACCCCGAGTTGGGCTATACCATTACTTTGAAGCAGGCCATTATTGATATCCCCTTTGATAATCCGGATATCTGGTACAATGGGTACAGAACGGGTGTTTGCGTAGAAGTGGAGTTGAGAAACGACAGCGAATATACCGGCAGGTTGTATGCTACCGATCTGAAGTTGCTCGTGAACGGCAACCCTGTGGATACCAACAGCTCCAGGATCAGCAGCTTTCAGACCTATGCGGATGAAAACAATCTCACAGCTTTGACCTCAACGGGTGTCCAACAAGGTGAGAGCGCCAGCGGGTGGCTGTTTTACTATTACGAGACCGGCTCCGGTGACAATGAACTGGCCCTGCGCTATTCCCGGCAGGAAACAGAAATTACCGTAATCGGCGGCCCCGATGGCGGAACAAGCTCTACACTTCCTGCTCAGGATTTTGATATTCCGTTCTAAGCTCTTCTGCCTGAACTGTCGTCACAGATATATTGTAACCTTACTCACAGCACGATGAGCTATGTAACTTTTGGGGCGGGGAGCTGGAAAGCTTCGGGGAAGCGGCGTTTGACAAGTCACCGATGGAGTGATTGTGCCATGATTCCCCTGACCGCCCAAGGCGGGGCGCAGCAGGCCGGATCAAAGGCGGGGCGGCCAAAGGCCGCGGAAGCCAAAAGGAAAGGACGTCCTGATGGGCGTCCTTTCCTTTGCTTAGATCCGATCTGCAATACCTTTGACACCATGGGAAACAGTCACACACCGATCCATTTGGACGCCAACGCAATGAGATATCTGTGAATTGGATAATAGAGGTAAAAGAAGTATTGATCCGACCGCCCTCTCTTCCCATTATACAAAAGCATCATGGGCAGCGCGAGGATCATCCAGAACTGCTGGCTCTCAAAAAACTGATGAAATGGCCACAGGTCCCTGTCTGCCCTGGAGCCCAGGAAGGACAGGGTGCAAAACCCAAGGAACACGAGCGCCTGCCATTTCCGGTTCCCCCTTGTTAAAGTATAGAAGGATCCCCATGAGCACGACCACAATCCATTTTAATTGATATGCCGTGAGCCCAAATGGTTTTGCTTCCATAAGGCCTCCTTTATAAAAGCATGGGAACCATAAGGCCCATGTATGATGACCTTATGGTTCCCATGTGAATCCTTCTTTTTGGAGCGAGTGACGAGGCTCGAACTCGCTACCTCCACCTTGGCAAGGTGGCGCTCTACCAGATGAGCTACACTCGCAATAGCGAATATGATTGTAGCAGGAACGGGTGCGCTTGTCAAGTGTGAAATTGCGGCCTGAACCTGGATCCTAAAATATTCCGGGCCATTTCTTGACTGCCCGGCCACTTTGGAGATATAATAAAATGATTTGATCTGGCTAAAAGTAGGTGCAGATATGGCAAATCCGAAATCGGAAACACAATATGGCAACCAGTCCATCTCCGCGCTGAAGGGGGCCGACCGGGTACGCAAGCGCCCGGGGGTCATCTTTGGCTCGGACGGGCTGGACGGCTGCCAGCACGCGGTCTTTGAGATCCTGTCCAACGCCATTGACGAGGCCCGGGAGGGCCACGGCAACCGGATCATCGTCACCCGGTACGAGGACAAGTCCATTGAGGTGGAGGACTTCGGCCGGGGCTGCCCGGTGGACTGGAACGAGGCGGAGGGCCGCTATAACTGGGAGCTGGTATTCTGCGAGCTGTACGCCGGCGGCAAGTACAAGAACGGCGAGGGGGACAACTACGAGTACTCCCTGGGCCTGAACGGCCTGGGCTCCTGCGCCACCCAGTATGCTAGCGAATACTTTGACGCGCTGATCTACCGGGACGGCTTCCGCTACACCCTCCACTTTGAAAAGGGTGAGCTCGTGGGCGAGATGGGCAAAACGCCCGCCGACCGCAAGCAGACCGGCTCCAAGTTCCATTGGAAGCCCGACCTGGACGTGTTCACCGACATCGACATCCCCCTGGAGTACTATATCGACACCCTTAAGCGCCAGGCCGTGGTCAACGCGGGGATCACCTTCCAGCTGCGCAACCAGGTGAATGGCAAATTTGAGGCCACCGAGTTCCGCTATGACAACGGCATCATCGACTACGTCCGGGAGCTGGCCGGCGAGGACACGCTGACCCAGCCGGTGTTCTGGCAGGCCGAGCGGAAGGGCCGGGACCGGGCGGATAAGGACGAGTACAAGGTCAAGCTGTCTGTGTCCTTTTGCTTTTCCAACCGGGTGCAGCGCATCGAACACTACCACAACTCCTCCTGGCTGGAGCACGGCGGCGCACCGGAAAAGGCGGTGCGCTCCGCCTTTGTCTCGGCCATCGACGGCTGGCTGAAGCAGAACGGCAAGTATCAGCGGGGGGAGAGCAAGATCACCTTCAACGACGTGCAGGACGCGCTGTTGCTGGTGTCCAACAACTTCTCCACCCAGACCAGTTATGAGAACCAGACCAAGAAGTCCATCACCAATAAGTTCGTCCAGGAAGCCATGACCGAGTTCCTGCGGGCCCAGCTGGAGGTGTACTTCATCGAAAACCCCCTGGACGCGGAGAAGGTGGCCGGCCAGGTGCTGGTCAACAAGCGCTCCCGGGAGACGGCGGAAAAGACCCGGCTGGGCATCAAGAAGAAGTTGTCTGGGGCGCTGGACATCTCCAACCGGGTGCAGAAGTTCGTGGACTGCCGCACCCGGGACGTGTCCCGCCGGGAGCTGTATATCGTGGAGGGGGACTCGGCCATGGGCAGCGTCAAGCTGTCCCGGGACCCGGAGTTCCAGGGCATCATGCCCGTGCGGGGCAAGATCCTCAACTGCCTGAAGGCCGACTACGCCAAGATCTTCAAAAGCGAGATCATCACAGACCTGCTCAAGGTCATGGGCTGCGGCGTGGAGGTGAAGGCCAAGGGCAGCAAGGATCTGGCCGAGTTCGACCTGAACAACCTGCGGTGGAACAAGATCATCATCTGCACCGACGGCGACGTGGACGGCTTCCAGATCCGCACCCTCATCCTCACCATGCTCTACCGCCTCACCCCCACCCTCATCCAAGAGGGGTACGTCTACATCGCCGAGTCCCCTCTGTACGAGATCACCTGCAAGGAAAAGACCTGGTTTGCCTACTCCGACCAGGAGAAGAACGCCATCTGCCGGCAGCTGGAGCAGGAGGGGAAAAAGTACGATTTGCAGCGCTCCAAGGGACTGGGCGAGAACGAGCCGGACATGATGTGGCTGACCACCATGAGTCCGGATACCCGCCGGCTGATCAAGGTCATGCCCGAGGACGTGGAAAAGACCGCCGCGGTGTTCGACCTGCTGCTGGGGGACAACCTGCAAGGGCGCAAAGAGCACATCGCCGACAACGGCTATAAATACCTGGACTTGGCGGACATCTCCTGAGCCCGCCGCTCCATCCGACGGAGGGATGACACCCAATGGCAAAACGCAGCCGGCCCCAAGACCCGGGCCCCAAAAAAGTCGACAACCCCAATGTCATGGGCCTGCGGGCCCAGGTGCTGGAGCAGCCCATCACCCAGACCCTGGAAGTCAACTATATGCCCTATGCCATGTCGGTCATCGTCTCCCGGGCCATCCCGGAGATCGACGGCTTCAAACCCAGCCACCGAAAGCTGCTGTACACCATGTACCAGATGCACCTGCTGGGGGGCAGCCGCACCAAGAGCGCCAACGTGGTGGGGGCCACCATGAAGCTCAACCCCCACGGGGACGCGGCCATCTATGACACCCTGGTGCGCCTGTCCCGGGGCTACGGCGCCCTGCTCCACCCCCTGGTGGACTCCAAAGGCAACTTCGGCAAGGTCTACTCCCGGGATATGGCCTGGGCCGCCTCCCGGTACACCGAGGTGCGACTGGACCCCATCTGCCAGGAGCTGTTCCGGGACATCGACCAGGACGCAGTGGACTTTGTCCCCAACTACGACGGCAAGCTCCAGGAACCCACCCTGCTGCCCACCACCTTCCCCAACGTGCTGGTGGCAGCCAACCAGGGCATCGCCGTGGGCATGGCCTCCAACCTGTGCGGGTTCAACCTGGCCGAGGTGTGCCAGGCGGCCATCGCCCGGATGCGGGACCCGGAGACGGACCTGATAGCCATCCTGAAGGCTCCCGACTTCTCCACCGGCGGCCAGCTGCTGTACGACGGGGCCGCCCTGGCCGAGATCTATCGCACCGGGCGGGGCAGCGTGAAGCTGCGGGCCAAGTGGCGGTATGTGCAGCAGGAGCACCTCATCGAGGTCTATGAGATCCCCTACTCCACCACCGTGGAGGCCATCCTGGACAAGGTGGCCGAGCTGGTCAAGTCCGGCAAGGTCCGGGAGATCTCCGATATGCGGGACGAGACCGGCCTGGACGGGCTGAAGCTGACCATCGACCTGAAGCGGGGGGCCGATCCGGACAAACTCATGGCCCGGCTGTTCCAGCTCACCCCTTTACAGGACACCTTCTCCTGCAACTTCAACATCCTCATCGCCGGGATGCCCCGGGTGATGGGGGTGGGCGAGATCCTGGACGAGTGGATCGCCTGGCGGATGGACGGCGTGCGCCGGCGCACCTACCATGTGTGCAAGAAGAAGGAGGAAAAACTCCATCTGCTCAAGGGGTTAAAGCGCATCCTGCTGGACATCGACAAGGCCATCCGCATCATCCGGGAGACGGAAGAGGAAACCGAGGTGGTGCCCAACCTGATCATCGGCTTTGGCATCGACCAGATCCAGGCCGAGTACGTGGCTGACATCCGGCTGCGCAACCTCAACAAGGAGCACATCCTCAAGCGCATCCAGGAGGTGGGCACACTGGAGGAGGAGATCGCCGACCTGAAGGACCTCATCCAATCCCCCCAGCGCATCCAGGGGGTGATGGCCGGCGAGCTGGAACAGGTGGAGAAGAAGTTCGCCCTGCCCCGGCGCACCGAGATCGTCTACGACTACCAGCTGCCCCAGGACGTTCCGGAGGCCGCCCAGCAGGCGCCGGAGTACCCGGTACACGTCTTCCTCTCCCGGGACGGCTACTTCAAGAAGATCACCCCCCAATCCCTGCGCATGAGCGGGGAGCAGAAGTACAAAGAGGGGGACGGCCCCTTCCTGCAGTGGGAGGGGAACAACCGGGACGAGCTGCTGGTGTTTACCGACCGCCAGCAGTGCTACAAGACCCGTCTGGCCGACTTTGAGGACAGCAAAGCCAGCGTGCTGGGGGATTACCTGCCCACCAAGCTGGGGATGGATCCGGAGGAGCGGTTCGTGTGGGCCTGCGACCCCGGGGACTACCGCGCCCACCTGCTGCTGTTCTACGCCAACGGCAAGGCCGCCCGGGTGGAACTGTCCGCCTACCAGACCCAGACCCGGCGCAGGAAGCTCACCGGGGCGCTGTCGGACAAGGCCCCCCTGGCGTCCGCCATGGTGCTCCGGGAGGATATGGAGGTGGCGGTGTGCTCCACCCAGGGGCGGTGCGTGGTGTTCCACACCGCCTCCCTCACCCCCAAGACCACCCGGTCCACCCAGGGGGTCAACGTGATCACCCTCAAGCCCGGCCATCAGCTGGCGTGGGCCAAGCCGCTGGCCGAGACTCAAATCGTCCACGCCGCCCGGTACCGGGCCCGCTCCCTGCCCATCGCCGGGGCGCTGCTCCAGGAGGAGGACCGGGGCGAGTCCCAACTGTCCCTGCTGTGACGGCCCCTCGGTCAACCCCCCGCGGAAAAGGAGGTCCCATGCATCCCGCCACATTCCGAAAGCAGCTGGTGTCCTTCCTGGTCATCACCCTGGCCGCCGCGGCTTACGCCATTGGGTTTGTCTGGTGCTATGAACCCAACCACATTGCCTTTGGCGGTATCACCGGCCTGGCCCAGATCGTCAATCGCCTGATCCCAGCCGCCCCCATCGGCGTCACCGTCATCGTGCTCAACCTGCCCCTGTTCCTGCTGGGCTGGCGACTGCTGGGTGGCAGGGTGCTGGTGGGTTCGCTGTACGCCATGGCCCTGTCCTCCCTGTTCATCGACCTGTTCTCCTCTCTGCGGGACTGGCAGCCCATGAACCCCATGCTGGGGTGCATCTTCGGCGGGCTGATCCTGGGGGTGTCCCTGGGGCTGGTGTTTCAGCAGGACGCCACCACCGGCGGCACCGACCTGGCCGCCCGGCTTTTGAAGCTGCGCCTTGCCTGGCTGCCCATGGGCAAGCTGCTCATGGCGGTGGACCTGGTGGTCATCTTGCTGGTAGCCCTGGCCTTCCGCGCCCTGGACACCATGTTGTACGGCCTGGTGGCCCTGTATATCTCATCCATCGCCATGGACGGCGTCCTCTACGGACTGGACAACGCCAAGGTGGCCTATATCGTCAGCGAGCACAACGGGGAGATCAGCCGCGCCATCGTGGAGCAGCTGGAGCGGGGGGTCACCATCCTCCAGGGGCAGGGGGCCTACACCGGCGCGGACCGGAAGGTGCTGCTGTGCGCCTTTAAGCAGCGGGAGATCGCCTCCATCAAGAACTTGGTCAAGCAGATCGACCCGGACGCCTTCCTCATCGTGTGCCCCGCCCATGAGGTGTTGGGGGAAGGGTTCCGGGCCTATCGGAAAAACGACCTGTGAGCGCCCAGGCACCGCGGAAGCCATCGGGCCAAGGAGGGATGCGCGTGAGGAAACGGATCGGGCTGGCGCTGCTGGCCGGGGCGCTGCTGTGGGGGACGGGGTGCGCCTCCTTGCTGGAACGCAGCTATGTCTCGGCCACCGCCCATGTGGACTACTACTATGTGCCCGAGGACCCCTCCACCCTCCGGGCGGAAACCTACCAGGGACTGGTCAACGCCATCTTATACCTGGTGGAGAGCTATGCGGACACGGGCACCATCCGTCTGTACAACTACACCGGCGACGTGGAGGCCGACCTGGCCAACGCCTGCGCCGAGATCCGCAGTGAGGACCCTCTGGGGGCCTACGCCGTGCAGGACATCCGCTACGACACCACCCGGATCGTCACCTACTATGAGGTCAACCTGGACTTTCTCTACTCCCGCTCCGCCCAAGAGGTGGAGGGCATCGTGCCGGTCACGGGGCTGGGCGGCCTGCAGGCGGTCTTTTCCCAAGCGGTGTCCGCCCTGAACCAGCACGCGACCATCCGGGCCGCCCGCTTCTCCTGGACCGAGCAGGAGCTGACCGAACTGTTCTGGACCGCCTACTATGGCCAACCCCTCTACGCCCTGCCAGGGGCACAGGTATCCTTTACCTTCTACCCGGACACGGGCACGCAGCGCATCATTGAGCTGTCCATCCTCTGGCCCCAGACGACCCAGGAGCTGGAGCAGCGGGCTGAACGGCTGGAGCGGGCCGCCCTGCAAGCGCTGGCCGACCTGCCCGCCGACGGGCAGGCCCCCACCCTGGAGGATGTAGCCGGCGCGCTGAATTCCACCGCCGTTTATGACCCCCAGGGCACCTCCGACCCGGAGCAGGCCCTGGCGGGCGCCCCCGCCGACGGGCTTGGTCTGGCGCTGGCCATGGAGCTGCTCTGCCACCAGGCGGGGCTGGAGGCCTTCCTGGTGCGGGGCGCCTCCCCCCAGGGGCAGGAGCCGTGGCTGATCGTGGAGCAGGGGGAGGTCTACCGGCACCTGCTGGTCTCAGACCTGGCCCCCTTTCTGGGCGGCGTCCTGGGGGATCTCCCGCTGTACACCGACCAGGAGTTGGCCCAGATGGGCTATTCCTGGCCGCAATCCTTTCACCCGGTCTGCTCAGACTGACCGGGCCGCGCAGGCAAGGCAAGAGGGAGCGGGGATGCCAATGGCATCCCCGCTCCCTCTTTGCACCTTCCCCAAAATGTCCCTCAGCCCCGGGTAAAGGGGGCCATCTCCAGCCGGATGAAGTGGCCCTGGTCATGGCTGCACACCGGGCACAGCGCGGGGGCCTGGGAGGCTCGGATGAGCTCCCCACAGTTCAGGCACATCCACACCGTCTCCTCCCCGTCGGCAAAGAGCTTTTTCCCCTCCAGCAGGTCGGCAAACAGCCCAAAGCGATCCCCGTGGGTCTTTTCGATCTGGGCGATCATCTCAAACCGGCCGCCGATCACCTCAAACCCCTCCTGCCGGGCAATGCGGCCAAACTCCGCGTAATCGTGCTCAAACTCCTGGTACTCGTTGTGCTGGGCGGCCCGGAGCTGGCCCAAGGTGTCCGGGCACAGGTCCACCGGATAGGTACCGTCCACCTGGATGGTCTGCCCGGACAGCTCCTTGAGCAGCTCGTAAAAGACCTTGGCATGGGCCTGCTCCTGGGCGGCGGTGAAGGCGAACACCTGGGACACCACCGTCAGCCCCTCCCTCTTGGCCAGGCTGGCGGCAAAGGTGTAGCGGTTGCGGGCCTGGCTCTCCCCGGCGAAGGCCCGCATCAGGTTCTCCCGGGTCTGGCTCTTGGCAAAGTCCACATTGCCCTTGGTAAAGTTCTCGGCAGTCATAAAGGGATCCCTCCTTGCAAGATACCGCAAGTATGCCCCTTTTTGGCCAAGCGCATACCCAACCCCGAAGAGGGGTATGCCGCCCACAGCGCTACCGAATCTGACCGCTGCCCTTGATGATGTACTTATAGCTGCACAGCTCGGCCAGCCCCATGGGCCCCCGGGCGTGGAGGCGCTGGGTGGAGATGCCCATCTCGCAGCCCAGGCCGAACTCCCCCCCGTCGGTGAAGCGGGTGGAGGCGTTCCAATAGACCGCGGCGCTGTCCACCGCGGACAGGAAGCGGGCCGCGGCCTGCTCGTCGTCGGTGACGATGGCCTCGGAATGGCCGGTGGAGTGGGCGGCGATGTGGGCCACGGCATCCTCCAGGCTGTCCACCACCCCTATGGCCAGGATGTAGTCCAGAAACTCCGTGTCAAAATCCTGCGCCCCGGCGGCCTTGCCGGGGATCAGGCCCGCCGCGGCCCGGTCCAGCCGGAGCTCCACCGGGGGCAGGCCCTGGCCGGCCCGCCCCTCCACCAGGCGCTGGCGCAGTGCCGGCAGAAAATCGGCTGCAAGCTCCCGGTGCACCAGGCAGACCTCGGCGGCGTTGCACACGCTGGGCCGGCTGCACTTGGCGTTCTCCACGATGTCCAGCGCCATGTCCCGGTCGGCCCCCCGGTCCACATAGATATGGCAGATGCCCGTTCCCGTCTCGATCACCGGCACCGCCGCGTGCTCCACACAGGCCCGGATCAGCCCCGCCCCACCTCGGGGGATGAGCAGGTCCACCAGGCCCCGGGCCGTCATCAGTTCGTTGGCCGACTGGCGGGAGGTGTCCTCCACCAGCGCCACTGCATCCTCGGGCAGCCCCGCCTGGGCCAGGCCCGCCCGCAGGGCGGCCACGATGGCCGCGGCGGACCGGTGGGCCTCCTTCCCCCCCCGGAGCACGCAGGCCGACCCCGCTTTCAGCGCCAGGGCGGCGGCGTCCGAGGTGACGTTTGGCCGGCTTTCATAGATGATAGCGATCACCCCCATGGGCACGCAGGTCTTTTCTATCACCAGACCGTTGGGCCGCTCCACCCGGCGCAGCACCTGGCCCACCGGGTCGGGCAGTTGGGCCACCTCCCGCATCCCGGCGGCCATGCCCCGGATCCGCTCGTGACTCAGCGCCAACCGGTCCAGCATCACGTCGGACACCGTACCCCGGGCCGCCTCCAGATCCTGCCCGTTGGCGGCCAGGATCACTTCCGCCTGCCCCTCCAGCGCATCGGCCATGGCCAGCAGGGCCGCGTTTTTCCGCTCTGTCCCGGCCAGGGCCACCGCGGACTTTGCCCCCTGCGCCCGGCGCAGCAGTTCCTGTGTGGTCATGATTTCGTCCTCCTCTCCCGCTGCCCCTCTGCCTCCGGGGGCTTTGCCCGGGCCACGAACCGGGTGCCGGCGGGCCGGCCGGCCACAATGTCATAGAGCAGCTCCGGCCTGGCCCCATTGGCAATCACCATGTCACAGCCCCCCTGCACGGCCATCTGGGCCGCCTTCAGCTTGGTGGCCATGCCGCCGGTGGCCAGGGCGCTGCCCGGCCGGCCGGCCAGAGCCTCAATCTCCGGGGTGATCTCCTCCACCAGGGGGATGAGGCGGGCCCCAGCATCCTGCCGAGGGTCGGCGGTGTACAGCCCGTCCATGTCGGTGAGCACCACCAGCAGATCAGCCCCCACGCTGCACGCCACCACCGCCCCCAAGGTGTCGTTGTCCCCCACGCAGATCTCCGCGGTGACCACGGTGTCGTTCTCGTTGACGATGGGCAGCGCTCCCAGCTCCAGCAGCCGACGCACCGTGTTCTCAAAGTTGTGCCGGCGCTCCTGATGGTCAATGTCCGCCCCGGTGAGCAGCAGCTGGGCCACGGTGTGGTTGTACCGGGAGAACAGCTCGTCATAGGCGTACATCAGCTCGCACTGGCCCACCGCGGCGGCGGCCTGCTTGGTGGGCATATCCTCGGGCCGGCCGGGCAGGTTCAGCTTGCCCACCCCCATACCGATGGCCCCGGAGGAGACCAGGATCAGCTCATGCCCCTCGTTTTTCAGGTCGGAGAGCACCTTCACCAGCGCCTCCACATGGCGGATGTTCATCCGCCCGGTGGCATAGGCCAGGGTGGAGGTGCCCACCTTGACGACCACTTTCATATCCATCCCTCTCTTCCACCCGCTGGAACGTAACGCCATGATACCACAGCCGGCTCAAAAAGAAAAGCGCGGGACGAAAAATTTCGCCCCGCGCCGCCCTGTCAATACCGGCGCACCACCGCCACCACCCGGCCCAGGATGGTGCATCCCTCCCCGTCGATGGGCTGATACTCGGGGCTGGAATTCTCCGGGTAGAGCCAGACATGGCCGTTCTCCCGCCGGTAGGTCTTCACCGTGGCCTCCTGGTCAAACAGGGCCACCACGATGTCGCCGCTGCGCACCTGCTGCTGCTGATGGACCACCACCAAGTCGCCGGGCAGGATGCCCGCCTCCCGCATGGACTCGCCCCGGACCCGGAGGGCAAAGTGCTCCCCCACCCGGCCCCCGGTGTCAAAGCTCAGGTAATCCTCAATGCACTCCTCAGCCAGGATGGGCGCGCCGGCGGCCACCGAGCCCAGCAGGGGGACCTGGTTGCGGCGGTTGTGAGCCCCGTCGGTGACCGTGATGGCCCGGGTCTTGCCCTCCGCCTGGGAGATCAGCCCCGCCTCCCGCAGGCTGCGCAGATGAAAGTGGACCGTAGAGGGGGAGCGCAGCCCCACCGCGCCGGCAATCTCCCGCACGGAGGGAGGATAGCCGTGATCCTGGGAAAAGTCCAGAATGTAGTCATAGATCTGCTGCTGTTTGGGGGATAATTTGCTCATCGCGCCCACTCCTTCCCACCGGGTTGGGTTTTGGATGCCTCCATTCTACCACACCTCCGCCCGGATGTCAAACATTTGTTCCAGGTGCGTTGGGAGGGGCGAAATTTCGCTCCCTCGCCCCCTTCCCCGGTTGAAAGTGGCGGCTGGATTTGCTATAATAAAAACAATTTTATGTCTGAAGCTTGAGGATGGAACCATGAGATACGAACAGTGGAACCTGCGCCGCCCGCCATCCCAGCAGGCGCTGCGCCGGATGGAGCAGGCCGGCCTGCCGCCGCTGTGCGCCGCCGTGCTGTGCGCCCGGGGGGTGGACACGCCGGACAAGGCCGCCGCGTTCCTCACCCAGTCCTCCGTCCTGCTCCGGGATCCCTTCCTACTGGGGGGTATGGATCGGGCGGCGGCGCGGATCCGCCGGGCGCTGGAGCTGGGAGAGGGCATCGCCGTCTACGGGGACTATGACGTGGATGGCATCACCGCCACCTGCCTGCTCTTGGAGTTCCTGCTGGAGCTGGGAGGGCAGGTGGTCTGCCACATCCCGGAGCGCACACAGGAGGGATACGGCCTGAACCCAGACGCCATCCGGGCCCTGGCCGAGCAGGGAGTAAGCCTGATCGTCACGGTGGACTGCGGTGTCACCGCAGCTCGGGAGGTGGAATACGCCCGCAGCCTGGGGGTGGATGTGGTGATCACCGACCACCATCAATGCAAGGGGGAGCTGCCCCAGGCCGCAGCGGTGGTGGATCCCCGTCTGCCCGGCTGCCCCTATCCCTTCAAGGAGCTGGCGGGGGTGGGGGTAGCCCTGAAGCTGGCCCTGGCCCTCACCCCACCCTCTGGGCGGGAGCAGGTCCTGCGCCGCTACGGGGAGCTGGCCGCCATCGGCACCGTGGCCGATGTGATGCAGCTGGCCGACGAGAACCGGGCCCTGGTCCGCCTGGGGCTGGACCTGCTGGCGGACACCCATCGCCCCGGCCTGCGCGCCCTGCTGCGAGAGGCCGGGTGCGACGGAGCAAAGGCCCCCACCGCCGGCACCATCGGGTACGGCCTTGCCCCCCGGATCAACGCCGCCGGACGGATGGGGCAGGTGGGGGTGGCCCTGGAGCTGCTGCTTACCCGGGACGAGGAGCGGGGCCAGGCCGCCGCCCTGGAGCTGTGTCAGCTCAACCGGGAGCGCCAGGCCATCGAGCTGGCCATCTATGAGCAGTGTAACGACCTGCTGTCCCGCCAGCCCCAGCTGGCCGCCCCCGTCATCGTGCTGGCCGGGGAGGGCTGGCATCAGGGGGTGGTGGGTATCGTGGCCTCCCGGATGGCGGAGCGGTATGCCTGCCCCGCCTTTATGATCAGCCTGGAGCACGGTAAGGGCAAGGGCTCTTGCCGCTCCTTCGGGGGCTTTAACCTGTTTGCCGCCCTGGAGCGGTGCGCACCCCTTCTGGAGCAGTACGGCGGGCACGAGCTGGCCGCCGGCTTTACCATCCGGGAGGAGAACATCCCCGCCTTCCGCGCGGCCATGGCCGATCTGGTGACCCAATATGCCCAGGGGCATCCCATGGTGGCCTGCCTGGACATTGACGCGGAGATTGACAACTGCGCCGGATTGGGCTGCCGGGAGGTGGACGCGCTGGGCCTGCTGGAGCCCTTTGGGTCAGGCAACCCCAAGCCGGTCTTTCTCCTGCGTTCGGTGTGCGTGCTCTCCTGTGCCGACGTGGGAGGCGGGCGGCACCTGAAAATGAAGGTGCGCCGGGACGGGGTGGTGCTGGACGCCATCTTCTTCGCCGCCAACACCGCCGCCTGCGGCGTGGCCCGGGGGGACCGGCTGGACCTGGCCTTCCATTTGCAGGTCAACGAGTATCGCAACTGCCGCGGGGTGCAGCTGCAGCTGTGCGACCTGCGCCCCGCCCCCACCCGGGCCCAGCTGGAGCAAACCCTGTTCCACCGTCTGCGGCAGGGAGAGCTGCTCTCCCGGTGGGAGGCTTCGCTGCTGCTGCCCGACCGGCAGGATTTCGCCCGGCTGTGGCGGGTCTTGGAGCACAGCTGCACAGGCGGCTCGGCCGTGTCCCGGCTGGATCAGCTGGTGCGTCACGCGGTAAAGGGCCGGGGCGGGAGCTGCTCGTACGGGAAGACTTTGGTATGCCTGCACGTCATGGACGAGCGGGGGCTGATCCAGCTCACCCTCACCGGGGACGAGGTGTGCGTCTGCCTGCGTCCCCAGGGGGACAAGGTGGACCTGGAACAGGCCCAAATGATGAAACAGCTCCGGGACATCCTGGGTCCGGGGGCCGGAGAGGGGAGGGAACAATGCCGTGGAAGCAAACATTCAGGCCCGCTATGAACAGCTGGAGCGCCGGGTGCTGGAGGGCAACCCAGGCGCCGATCAGGCCCGGCTCCGCGCCGCCTTTACCTATGCCGACGAGCACCACGGCAGCCAGCTGCGCAAGAGCGGCGAACCCTATATCACCCATCCCGTGGCGGTGGCGGAGATCGTGGCCGAGCTGGGCCTGGACCTGGACTCCATCATCGCCGCGCTGCTGCACGACTGCATCGAGGACACCGACTCCACCCATGACGACATCGCCAAGCGGTTTGGTCCCACGGTGGCCGACCTGGTGGAGGGGGTCACCAAGCTGACCCGGATGCAGTACACCTCCAAAGAGGAGGAGCAGATGGAGAACCTGCGCAAGATGTTCATGGCCATGGCCAAGGACGTGCGGGTCATCCTCATCAAGCTGTGCGACCGGCTGCACAATATGCGCACCCTGCAATACCAGTCCGAGCGCAAGCAGAAGGAGAAGTCGCTGGAGACCATGGAGATCTACGCCCCCATCGCCCACCGGCTGGGGATGCAGCGGCTGAAGTGGGAGCTGGAGGACCTGTCCCTGCGCTACCTGGACCCCATCGGGTACCGGGAGGTCCAGCGGGAGCTGGACGAGCTCACCCGCCAGAACTCCGAGTTTCTGGCCCGGATGCAGGCGCAGATCGAGCAGCGCCTGGCCCAGGAGCGGGTGGCGTGCACCGTCTACGGCCGGCTCAAGCACATCTACTCCGTGTACCGGAAAATGTACGCCCAGAGCAAAACCATCCGGGAGATCTTCGACATCTACGCCTTCCGGGTCATCGTGAAGGACATCCCCGCCTGCTACACCGTGCTGGGCTGCATCCACGATATGTTCAAGCCGGTACTGGGGCGGTTCAAGGACTATATCGGCACCCCCAAGCCCAACGGCTACCAGTCCCTGCACACCACCGTCATCGGCCGGGAGGGCCTGCCCTTTGAGGTGCAGATCCGCACCTGGGACATGCACCAGACCGCCGAGTACGGCGTGGCCGCCCACTGGAAGTACAAGCAGGGGATGGCCAACAGCAAACTGGGCAGCGAGCAGGAGTTTGAGTGGGTGCGCAAGCTGCTGGAGAGCCAGCAGGACACCGACCCGGACGAGTTCGTGCGCACCTTGAAGGTCGACCTGTTTGCCGACGAGGTGTTCGTCTTTACCCCCAACGGGGACGTGAAGAGCCTGCCCGCCGGGGCCACCCCCATCGACTTTGCCTATTCCATCCACTCCGCCGTGGGCAACTCCATGACAGGAGCCAGAGTGAACGGGCGCATCGTCACCTACGACACGCCGCTGAAAAACGGCGACATTGTGGAGATCCTCACCTCCAAGTCCGCCAAAGGGCCCAGCCGGGACTGGATGAGCATCTGCAAGTCCAACGAGGCCCGCAACAAGATCCGCCAATGGTTTAAGAAGGAGCGCCGGGAGGAGAACATCGCCACCGGCCGGGCGGCCTTTGAGTCGGAACTGAAGCACATCGGGCTGTCCATGGCCGCCATCACTGCCACCCCTGAGGTGCTGGAGGCCCTGCTCAAGCGGGTGCGCTTTGGCGCTCTGGACGAGCTGTACGCCGCCATCGGCTACGGCGGTATGTCCGCCCAGAAGGCGGCTGCCCGCATGAAGGAAGAGCTGGTCCGGATGGGCCGGCTGGAGCGGCAGAACGCCGAGCGCCAGGCCATGCAGGACGAGCTGAACGCCGGCCTGACGATTTTCCCCGCCGCCCACCGGCAGCCCGCCCCGGCCGCCAGCCGTCCCCGCCACTCGGAGAGCGGCGTGGTGGTGGAGGGGCTGGACAACTGCATGGTGAAGTTCGCCAAGTGCTGTACCCCCGTCCCCGGCGACCCGGTGGTGGGTTTCATCACCCGGGGCTACGGGGTGTCCATCCATCGGCAGGACTGCCCCAACGCCGACCCCGCCCGGCGCGCCCCGGAGGAGGCGGGGCGCTGGGTGGAGGTGTCCTGGGTGGAGGGGGATCAGGCGGCCTACCGCACCTGCCTGGAGATCTCCGCCAAGGATCGGGACGGGCTGGCCCTGGACGTGGCCATGACCCTGTCCACCCAGAAGGTAAAGGTGAACAACCTGTCCGCCCGCAGCCAGCCCGACGGCTATGCCCTGGTGTCCCTGGAGCTGTCCGTCAAGGATCAGCAAGAGCTGGCCGGGGTCATCCGCAAGCTCTCCCAGATCCAGGGGGTCTTCCTGGTCAAGCGGGCTGGGAGCTAACCCCTGCCGGCCGCCCCTCCCCGGGGCTGCCGGGCACAAAAGGAGGCCGATGTCAAGATGTCTACCCCCCCGTTCCAGCCGCTGCTGTTTGGCGGCGACATCAATGTGTACAGCGTGGCCCGGGCCTTTCACGAGGCCTATGGGGTGCGCAGCATCGCCTATGGCAAGTACGTCAGCTTCCCCTGCGCGTACAGCTCCATCCTGGACTACCGGCCCTGCCTGGACAACGAGGACGCCGAAACCTTCCTGCGCAATGTCAACACGGTGGCCCAGGAGTGCAGGGACAAAACCGTGCTGGTCATCGGCTGCGGGGACAGCTATGTGAAGCTGTGCGCCCACCTGAAAGACCGTTTCCCCGCCAATGTGAAGTGCAACTATATCAGCGGGGAGCTGCTGGACCGGCTGACCGACAAGGAGCAGTTCTACGCCCTGTGCGACCGCTACGGCATCGACCACCCGGCCACCTTCGTCTACGACGGTTCCATGGGCCACGATTTCACCCTGCCCTGGCACCCCCCCTATATCGCCAAGCCCGCCGACGGGGTGGCCTACTGGGCCACGGGGCACCAGGAGCTGAAGAAGGTCTACCTGTGCCAGAGCCGGGAGGAGCTGCTGGCCGCCCTGGACGAGGTATACGCCGCGGGCTATCCCGGCAAGATGATCCTCCAGGAATTTATCCCCGGGGACGACACCTATATGCGGGTGCTCACCAACTACTCGGACACCCGGGGCAAGGTGAAGCTGATGTGCCTGGGCCATGTGCTGCTGGAGGAGCACTCCCCCCATGGAATCGGCAACCACGCCGTCATCCTCACCGAGCACGACCAGCCCCTGTGCCAGCGCATCCAGGCCATGCTGGAGGATTTGGGATATGTGGGCTTCTCCAATTTTGACCTGAAGTTCGACCAGCGGGACGGGACGTACAAGGCCTTTGAGATCAACTGCCGGCAGGGACGCAGCAACTACTATGTCACCGGGGCGGGGGCCAACATCGCCCGGTACCTGGTGGGCGATCTACTGGAGGGGCGGGATGTGCCCTGCACGGTGGTGGAGCGGGAGACCCTCTGGCGGATGATCCCCCGCCGGCTGGCCCTGGCCTTCATCCCCAAGTCCTACCACCGGCGGATGAAGCGTCTGTTTGGCCGGGACACTGACCACCATCCCATGGAGTACCGGCCGGACTATACCCCCAGGCGGATCTGGCGGGTGTGGAAGAACCACATCGGCACCTATGTGCGCTTTCACCGGCACAACCGGAAGCCCAATGGATAAGGAGCAGGCTATGGAGCAGAAATTAGGCGTGCTGGGCGGCATGGGCCCCCAGGCCACCCAGGTATTCTACCAGTTCGTGCTGGACCGCACCGACGCGGCCCGGGACCAGGACCACCTGCCCACCCTGATCCTCTCGGACACCCAAATCCCCGACCGGACCCAGGCCATCCTGTCGGGGGACACCAGCGCACTGTATCAGCGGCTGCGGGATGACGCCAAGCTGCTGGAGCGCTGCGGCTGCACCGCCATCGCCATCCCCTGTAACACCTCTCACTGCTTCGTGGACCAGCTGCGGGGGGAGGTGGGCGTGCCCATCCTCCACATGATCCGGGAGACCGCCCGGGTGCTGGCCAGCCAGGGCAAGCGCCGGGCCGGCATCCTGGCCACCGACGGCACCCTGCGCATGGGGCTGTACCAGCGGGAGTGCGCCGCGGCGGGGCTGGAGGCGGTGTCCCCCGACCCGGATACCCAGCGGCTGGTGATGTCCGTCATCTATGATGAGATCAAGCAGGGGGAGACGGGCAGCCGGGAGAAGTTCGCCCACATCGACCGGGCCATCCGGGCCGCCGGCTGCGACTGCGCCGTGCTGGCCTGCACCGAGCTGTCCGTGTTCGCCACCTACCACCCCCTGCCCCCCTTCTACCTGGACGCCATGGCGGTGCTGGCCCAGCGGGCGGTGGCCGCCTGCGGCTATCCCCTGCGCACCATCTGACCATCCCATCCCGGAGGTGACCCATCGTGGAGCTGACCCGCTACCCCCTGCAAGACTACTGCGCGCTGCTGACCCGGGAGGGGCTGCTGGCCGCCCCGCTGCCCGCCGGGCTGGATCTGGAGCGGACGGTGGAGCTGGTGTGCTGCGACTCCCGACAGGTGGGGCCGGGCACCCTGTTTATCTGTAAGGGCGCCCACTTCCGGCCGGAATTCCTCTCCCAGGCCGCCCGCCAGGGGGCCTTCGCCTATGTGAGCCAGACCTCCTACCCTCAGGTGGAGCTGCCCTGCATCCTGGTGAGCGATCTACGCCGGGCCATGGCCCGGCTGGCGGTGCGGTACTACAACGACCCCTCCCAACGCCTGGCTGTCATCGGGATCACAGGCACCAAGGGCAAGTCGTCCACCGCCTACTACCTGAAAGCGATCCTGGACGAGCACCTGTCGGCCAAGGGCGGCGTCTGCGGCGTCATCTCCTCCATCGACACCGATGACGGGGTGGAGCACTTTGAGTCCCACCTCACCACCCCCGAGCCGCTGGAGCTGCAACGGCACTTTGCCAACGCCCTGTCCGCGGGGCTGGAGTACCTGGTGATGGAGGTGTCCAGCCAGGCCCTGAAGTACCACCGCACCCTGGGCGTCCGGTTCGCCGCGGCCTGCTTTCTGAACATCGGCCGGGACCATATCTCCCCAGTGGAACACCCGGACTTTGAGGACTACTTTCAGTCCAAGCTCAAGCTCTTCGCCCAGGCCGAACTGGCCTGCGTCAACCTGGACTGCGACCGGGCCGGGCCGGTGCTGGCCGCCGCCCGGCGGGACTGCGGGCGGGTGCTCACCTTCTCCCGGCGGGACCCCGATGCCGACGTGTATGGCAGCGGGATCGGCAAGCAGGGGCATGGCATCCGCTTCCACGCGGCGGCCCAGGGACTGGACCGGGACTTCTGCCTGGGGATGCCGGGGCTGTTCAACGTGGACAACGCCCTGGCCGCCATCGCGGTGTGCCGGGGTCTGGGCATCCCGGAGGGGGCGGTGGCCGCGGGGCTGGAGCGTACCCGGGTGCCCGGTCGGATGGAGGTGTTCACCAGCGCTGACGGCGGGGTGACCGCCATCGTAGACTACGCCCACAACCGCATGAGTTTTGAGACTCTGTTCCAGTCGGTGCGCGCGGAGTACCCCGGCCGGCGGATCGTCACCGTGTTCGGCTGCCCCGGCCGGAAGGCCTTCGACCGCCGCCGGGACCTGGGGGAGGTATCGGGCCAGTCCTCCGACCTGGTGGTGCTCACCGAGGAGGACTCCGGCGAGGAGGACACCCTGTCCATCTGCCGGGAGATCGCCGGCCATGTGTCCGCCCAAGGCTGCCCCTATGAGATCCAGCCCAACCGGGGGGAGGCCATCCGCCAGGCGGTGCTCAGCTGTGCAGAACCCTCCGTGCTGCTCATCACCGGCAAAGGGGCGGAGACGAGGCAGAAGCGGGGTACCGAGTATATCGACACCCCCTCCGACGTGGACTATGTCCAGGCCTTCCTCCGGGAGTACGACGCCCGCCAGGCCGCCCAGGCTCAGCCGGGCGCGGAGGCCCCCACCACCCAAGCCGGGGCCTGATCAGGCCGGCTGCCGTGCCACTCTTCCCATTGCCCCGCCCCTCCCTGTTCAGGAGGGGCGGGGCAATCTGCGTCCAGAGGCAGGGACGGGCCTGTTTCCACCTGTTTTGAGGCGAAACGATGGCCAAAGGAGAACCCTTCCCCTGCCTGGGGCATAGGCTGGGGCAGCAATCTGCAAAGGAGCGCTGCCCATGAAACTCTCCCAACTGCTCATCCCCCTGAACCTGCCCTGCCCCGGGGACGACCCGGAGCTCACGGGGCTGACCTGCGACTCCCGGCAGGTGGCGCCGGGGATGCTCTTTGCCGCCCTGCCCGGCGCCCGGACGGACGGCGCCCACTTCCTGGCCCAGGCAAAGGCCCGGGGCGCGGCGGCGCTCCTCACCTCCGGACCCGCCCTGCCCGGCCTGCCCACCGTGTCGGTGCCCAACCCCAGGCACGCCCTGGCCCTGCTGGCCGGGGCGTTCTACCGCCACCCGGCCCAGGCACTGGTGACCATCGCCGTCACCGGAACCAAGGGCAAAACCTCCACCGCCCACATGATCCGGGACATCCTGGCCGCCGCGGGGCACCGGCCCGGGATGATCGGCACCCTGGGGGCCTTCCTAGGGCGGGAGAAGCTGGCCGAGACGGGCAACACCACCCCGGAGCCGGTGGCGCTCCACGCCCTGTTGCGCCGCATGGCCGATGCCGGGTGCACCCATGTGGTGATGGAGGTGTCCTCCCAGGCCATGAAGCTGGGCCGGGTGGCGGGCATCCGGTTTGACGCGGGGGTGTTCCTCAACCTCTCCCCCGACCACATCGGCCCCGGGGAGCACGCTGACCTGGAGGAGTACCGCGCCTGCAAGGCCGCCCTGTTTTCCCAGTGCAAGCTGGCTGTGGGCAATGCCGACGACCCCAGCTGGCCCGCCATGTCCCGGCAGGTTCCCCCCGGCGTGCCTGTGGTCACCTTTGGGACGGGAGGGGGGACGGATGCCCGACTGCGGGCCGTCCGCCCCGACCCCAGCCACCCCCTGTCCACCCTGGTGGAGCTGGACGGATCCCAAGATCCCTACTTCCTGCCCATGCCCGGGCAGTTCAACGGGGAGAACGCCCTGGCCGCCATCGCCCTGACCCGAGCCCTGGGGGTGGAGGACGGGGCTATCCGGGCGGGGCTGGCCCAGGTGGTGGTGCCTGGGCGCACCCAGCGTTTCCCCACCGGCAACGGCGTGGGCGTGCTCATCGACTACGCCCACAACGGCGACAGCTTCCGAGCCCTGCTGCGGGCCCTGCGCCCCCATGTGCCCGGGCGGATCATCCTGGTGTTCGGCGCAGGGGGCGACCGGCCGCCCATGCGCCGCCGGGACATGGGCCGGGCCGCCGCCCAATGGGCCGACTGCGCCCTGCTCACCGAGGACAATCCCCGCAGCGAGCCGGTGCGGGCCATCTGCGAGCAGATTGCCCAACAGCTGCGCGGGCGCATCCCCTTCCGCATCCTCCCCTTGCGGCGGCAAGCCATTCGGGCCGCCCTGGCCCTGGCCCGCCCTGGGGACCTGGTAGCCCTGCTGGGCAAGGGCCACGAGGGATACATCGAGTCCCATGGTGTGCGCCGCCCCTTCTCGGAATGGGCGGTGCTGGAGGACTGCCTCGCTCCCCGGCAGCGCGCCGGATGAGCTGCGCTTTATTACAGTTGTGTTACAGTTGGCAGGAATCGGTTGACAGTTCCCACCACCGGCCGATATAATCACAATATCCCGAATATTGGGCGAAGGCAGACCACTGTATCTGGCCTGGCCTGCCGGGTCAAAGGATGGGAGGTCGCGCCCCTCCCGCCCCTTGACGCGGCGGTTGAGTCCGGAGAACAGCGAGTTTCGCCCCAGCCCATACAAGCGGGAAACTTTAACAAGGAGGAAAACTGAAACATGAGAAATCTGAAGAAGATCCTCGCTCTGGTTCTGGCCCTCATGATGACCGTTTCGGTCATGATGTTTGCCAGCGCTGCCGGCGCAGAGGATTACAACGATGTCGATCAGATCAACGAGCAGTATTTGGAAGCCGTTGACGTGCTGACCGGCATGGGCGTGTTCCAGGGCTATGGCGACGGCTTCCAGCCCACCGCCAATGTCCGCCGCTCTGAGGTGGCCGCTCTGGTCTACCGGTCCCTGACCGCCGACGTGACTGACGAGCAGACTCACATCTGGGAGGAGAGCAACTACTTCGACGATGTGAACACCAACTCCAGCCTCTGGGCTGCTGGCTACATCGGCTACTCCGCCCACTACGGCTTCGTGATCGGCAACGGTGAGGGCCAGTTCATGCCCGAGGACTATGTCACCGGCTATCAGCTGCTGGTCATCATGCTCCGGGCCCTGGGCTACGGCGAGAACAACGAGTTTGTGGGCGCGCAGTGGGAGCTGAACGTGGCCCGGATCGCCTCTGAGCGGGGCATCCTGGACGGCTTCACCACCTCCCGTCTGAGCGACTACCTCACCCGTGAGGAGGTCGCCTACCTGCTGTTCAACGCCATCCAGGTGAACAAGGTGTCCTACACCCCCGCCTTCGGCTACCAGATCGGGGAGTTCTCCATCGGTGAGCAGATGTTCAAGCTGGACTCCGATGTAAACACCACCGACAACTATGGCCGCCCCAGCACCACCTGGTTCTCCAACAACAGCTGGACCGTGAACATGGGCAACAGCACCGTCACCACCGACACCACTGCCTATGATGAACTGACGGACACTGCCTATGCGGTGGTCGAGGACGCCCCCGTGGCCGTCTACTATACCGCTGAGACCCTGTGTGACGTGGCCGCCGCTGTGAACGAGGGTGAGGACTTCACCTCCAACAGCGTCTGGACCAACGGCGCGGAGAACACGACTGCCTTTACTGTGGACGCCACCAACACCGTGACCACCATGGGCGAGCAGGGCCGGGCCACCGAGATCTACAAGGACGGCACCGAGTGGGTCATCGTCTATGTGGACACCTACCTGGGTCAGGTCACCGGGGTCAGCCCCGCTGTGGTGGACACCGCCGGCCATGAGGTTCGTCCCGCTCAGCTCACGCTGGACACCGGCACGCTTGCCAATTCCGTCAGCGGGATCGTGGGCGAGGGCTACGCTGTGGATGACTACGTGCTGTTCACCCAGTATGGCGGTACCACAACTCCCACCAGCACCCAGATTGACATCGTGGGCGCAGCTCCCACTGTGGATGTGACCATTTCTGGCCTGCATACCACCATGAGCGCCTATGACGGTGTCATCGCCAACAGCACCACCTACCTGAACAACAACACGTTCGGAACCAGCCCCCTGACCATGGTACTGGCTCCCACCACCCACATCAACCGGAACTACCGTCTGTACCTGGACAACCAGGGCAACCTGGTGGGCCTGGACGGCATCGGCCTGATTGAGAGCGTGGGCGTGGTCACCGCCGCTGAGCTGATCAGCGCGGGCACCGGCCGGTATGTGATGCAGGTCGACCTGTTCCTGGCCGACGGCACCACCGTCACCCGTCAGTTCGTGAATGGCAACACTGGTACCACCAGCGATTTCTTCCCCGTGGGTGGTTCCGCCTCCTGGGCGGCTGCGGGCACCTTTGTCCGCTTTGAGACGGTGTCCATCAATGGTTCCACCTACTACACCATCAGCGACACCGCTAAGGACGTTGTCCTGCCCTACGGCACAAGTGCTACTGGCTTTACTACCGCTTCTGCTGATAGCGACAGCTATGCCGAGACCGGTATCGCCAACACTCTGGATACCACCGTTCTGCTGGATGACGCCACTCGGTTCATCGTGGCCAACTACGTCTATGACTACTCCATCAATCAGACTGTCCTCCAGGGCTACAGCGTGTACACCGGCTTCAAGACCATCCCCACGCTGACTGGCACCACGTATTATGGCAGCCTGACGGATACGGAGGGCACCCAGTATGTGCTGCTGACCAGCGCTCTGACTGGGGCTGCGGTTCAGAGCGCCAAGCCCACCTACCAGGTGGACACCTCCGCCCTGTTCCTGTCCAAGGGTCAGACCTATCAGTACTACAGCACCTACAATGTGGTACTCAACGGCCAGAAGACTACGGTCAACGTGAGCAACAACGTGGAGAGCGTCATCAATACCAACGGGATGAACCGAGTCTATGCCCTGAGTGGACTGAATACCAGCGGCTACTACACCGGTCTGGCTCTGCCCGTGGATGGTGCAGGCAACCAGATGGGCTACCTGGCTGCTGGCGGCACCGCGACCTATGCGGACGGCGTGTTGACCTACGTCAACGGCACTGCGACCACTTATCTGACGGTTGCCGACAACTGCACCGTCCAAGTAGTCAACTACGCGACTGAGGAAGTGTACGCCGCGACGCTGGATAACCTGAGCCAGTACAGCGCTCAGGCCATCAGCTACGAGCTGGATGCCAACGGCTACGTGTCCTACCTGTATCTCACTGACGTGGACGCCTAATCAGGGCTCCCTTCGGTGACTGACGCGGCCAACCGGCCCGTCAACAGGCAAAGCGCCCCCGGGCAAAAGCCCGGGGGCGCTTTTTGCCCCTTGGCACCCACACCCGGTGCCGGATGGCGGGTAACCTCCCCGGGTAGGTGCCCAGGGCATTGGGTTTAGTAGCCCAGCGCAATGTAGTGATAGGTGACACCGTTACTGTTGCCTTGGTGATAGGCACTCCCATCCCCGTTCACATACCACTGCACGCTGTGCTCCCCCCAGGTGAGAAACACCCCGTAGGCCACGCCCCCCAGCTGGCAGCTGGCGCTGGGTGCCGGGCGCATGAGGACCATGGGGGGCGCACCGGTAGCTGCTGTGGTGAGCGCCACCATCACCACCACCGGGTGGAGCTGAAAAGTCAGGGTGTTGGGCTGGCTCTCTCCATACCCACCTGTGCCCACATAGCTGCCTGCCTCCACCCGCAGGTTCTGCCCGATGGTCCCCAGGTTGCCCAGCAGTGAGCTCTCCAGCTCGGTCAAGGCCTGCTCCACCTGCTCCATGTTTTCGTTGAGGGGTTGGGGTGAAAAGGCATCCGTCCCCTCGATGAGCTTGAACTGGTACTTATCCGTCTGCTGCATACTTTTCTCCCTCCTGCCTGGGGTAGGGCAGGGAAGAGATGTTGTATCTTTCGGTGCATCTGGAAAATATATTGCCGCCCCCGCCGGTTTGCGGGGGCGGCTCTCTCAGGGGATCAACTCCCCCAGCAGGCCATCGTTGTCAGCGGCGACTATACGTACCAGACGCACCTGATTGTGCAGCCCTTCCCCCTCTGCCCGCACCAGGGTGTAGTTGGGGGCGTGGCCCTGCCAAAGACTATCCCGCCGCTCCTCAAAGAGCACCGGCACGGTGCCCCCCACCTGTCGCGTCAGATAGGCCCGGCGCAACTCGTCAGCCACACGGGTGGCGGCCCGGGCCCGGGCCTCCTTCACCGCCTTGGGCACCTGCCCGTCCATGTCAGCCGCCGGGGTCCCGGGTCGGGGGGAATAGGGGAAGATGTGCATGGCGGAGAAGCCGCACCGGCTTACAAAAGCCAAGCTTTGATCGAACTCCTCCTGCGTCTCCTGGGGGAATCCCACGATGAGATCCGTGGTAATCCCCGGGTCGGGGAAGGCTGCCCGCAAGAGCTGGATGGACTGCTCGTACCGCTTGGAATCATAGCCCCGCCGCATCCGGGCCAGGGTGGCGTCACAGCCGGACTGGAGGGACAGGTGGAAATGGGGGCACAGGTTGGGCAGCTCGGCAGCCCGGCGGCAGAACTCCGGCGTGACGGTGCGCGGCTCCAGGGAGCCCAGACGCACCCGCATCCCGGGCACCGCCTGGCACACCGCCTCAATCAGCTCCAGGTAGGTGGGACGCCCCGCTAAGTCCCGGCCCCAGGAGGAGAGCTCGATTCCGGTGAGCACCAGCTCCTGATACCCCTCCTCCTGCAGCTGCCTGGCCTGATCCACCGCCTCGGCCAGGGGTAGGGAGCGCACCGGCCCCCTGGCATAAGGGATGATGCAGTAGGTGCAGAAGTAGGCGCAGCCGTCCTCCACCTTCAGCATGGCCCGGGTGCGCCCGGTCGGGCCGCCGGGGCTCAAGCGCTCAAATTCCCGGCGGGCCATGGCCCGGTCCACCGCCACCACCGGCGCGCCCCGGCTGGCCATCTGCCCCTCCAAACGATCCAGGAAGTCCATGCGGCCGGCCGAGCCGGACACCAGATCCACCCCCAGCTCCGCCACCGCCTGGGGGTCGGTCTGGGCATAGCAGCCGCACACCGCCACCACCGCCTCCGGCGCCTGCTTCCGGGCCCGGCGGATGAGGTTGCGGCACTTTTTATCGCTCACCGCGGTGACAGTGCAGGTGTTGATGATGTAAGCGTCCGCCGGAGCGTCAAATTCGGCCAGGGTATGGCCACGGCGCAGCAGCTCCCGCTCCATGGCCTGGCTCTCATATTGGTTCACTTTGCACCCCAGGGTACAGATGGCAACCTTCATTGCGTTCCCTCCGCAGATCAGTCAAGTCCGCCACACAGTATATCAAGTTTCCCCCGGTTTGTACAGCCTGGGGCGTTTACATTTCCGCCGATTCCTGCTATACTGTCCCAAGATGCGTCCCGGCCCCAGTGGCGGGACAGAGGGGGGAAGCGGTGTTGGCCCACAGTTTTTTCGCCTATATCTTCCGGATGCGCTACATCACCCGCTGGGCCTTGATGCGCAACACCCGCACGGAGAACGTGGAGGAGCACTCCTATGAGGTGGCGGTGCTGGCCCACGCCCTGGCCGCCATCGGGCAGGAGATCTTTCACCAGGCGGTGGATCCGGCCAAGGCGGCGGCAGCCGCGTTGTTCCACGACGTGCCAGAGATCATCACCGGCGATATGCCCACCCCCATCAAGCACCACAACCCAGGGCTGAAAGCCGCCTACCGTCAAGTGGAGGCCGTGGCCCAGGACAAGCTGCTGTCCATGCTGCCCCAGCAGCTCTCATCC
Organism: uncultured Oscillospiraceae bacterium; assembly: GCA_944387065.1. Lineage (GTDB taxonomy): Bacteria > Bacillota > Clostridia > Oscillospirales > Oscillospiraceae > Enterenecus. The sequence goes on along the minus strand of CALXDM010000004.1, from coordinate 27,514 downwards.
GCTTACCAGCCCCTGGTGCGGCAATCCGACCCCGTGCTGCGCCGCTATGTCAAGGCGGCGGATAAGCTGGCTGCCTGGCTCAAATGCCAGGAGGAGCTGAAAGCGGGCAACACCGAATTCCAGCGGGCCGCGCAGGAGACCATGGATGCTCTGCGGGCCATGCGGCTGGAGGAGCTGGACTGGTTTTTGGAGCATCTGGCCGGCCCGTTCCAGTTGACCCTGGACGACCTGGAATAACCAGGCCCACGATTTTGACATGCAGGAGGAAGGACTATGAGAGCAATCGTCACCGTCATCGGCAAGGACCAGGTGGGCATCATCGCCGCCGTATGCACCCTGCTCAGCGCCAGAAACGTCAATGTGCTGGACATCAGCCAGACCATCGTGCAGGAGTACTTCACCATGACCATGCTGGTGGACCTGGCCCAGGCCGCCGTCCCCTTCGCCACACTGCGGGAGGAGCTGGCCGAGGCAGGGAAGTCCCGCAGCCTGGACATCCGCATCCAGCGGGAGGACATCTTTGACTCCATGCACCGCATCTAAAACCTGCCCGGGCATCCCAGACAAACGCCAAGGAGGGTTACCATGCTCAACAGCAAAGACATCCTAAGCACCATCCGCATGATCGACCAGCAGCACCTGGACGTGCGCACCATCACTATGGGCATCTCCCTGCTGGACTGCTGCGACCCTGACCCCGCCGCCGCCTGCCGGAAGATTTACGACAAGATTGCCACCAGCGCGCAGCACCTGGTGCGCACCGGCCAGGACATTGAAACGGAGTTTGGCATCCCCATCGTCAACAAGCGCATCTCCGTCACCCCCATGGCCCTGGTGGCCGGGGCCTCCCGCACCAACGACTACCTTCCCTTTGCCCAGGCCATGGACCGGGCGGCCAAAGCGGTGGGGGTAAACTTCATCGGCGGCTTCTCCGCCCTGGTGCAAAAGGGCATGACCGAGGGGGATCGAAAGCTCATTGCCGCCATTCCAGAGGCGCTGGCAGCCACCGACGTGGTGTGCGCCAGCGTCAACGTGGGTTCTACCAAGGCGGGCATCAACATGGACGCGGTGCGCCTTATGGGGGGGGTCATCAAGGACACCGCCCAGCGCACCGCGGACCGGGGGGGCTTTGGCTGCGCCAAACTGGTGGTGTTCTGCAACGCCGTGGAGGACAACCCCTTCATGGCCGGCGCTTTCCACGGCGTGGGGGAGGCCGAGCGGGTCATCAATGTAGGGGTGTCCGGCCCCGGCGTGGTGCACCACGCCCTCCAGGCCGTCAAGGGACAGAGCTTTGACGTGCTGGCCGAGACCATCAAGAAGACCGCCTTCCAGGTCACCCGCATGGGCCAGCTGGTGGCCCAAGAGGCCAGCGCCCGGCTGGGGGTCCCCTTTGGTATTGTGGACCTATCCCTGGCTCCCACCCCCGCCGTGGGTGACTCGGTGGCCCGTATCCTGGAGGAGATGGGCCTGGAGGTGTGCGGCACCCACGGCACCACCGCCGCCCTGGCCCTGCTCAACGACGCGGTGAAGAAAGGGGGCGTCATGGCCAGCTCGTCGGTAGGCGGCCTGTCCGGCGCCTTCATCCCGGTGAGCGAGGACGAGGGGATGATCGCCGCCGCCCAGTCCGGTAGCCTCACCCTGGACAAGTTGGAGGCCATGACCTGCGTGTGCTCGGTGGGGCTGGATATGATCGCCGTCCCCGGGGACACCAGCGCCGCCACCATCTCCGCCATCCTGGCTGACGAGGCAGCCATTGGCATGGTCAACACCAAAACCACCGCTGTACGCATCATCCCCGCCCCGGGCAAGCAGGTGGGGGACACGGTGGAGTTTGGCGGCCTGCTGGGTTCTGCCCCGGTGATGCCCTGTCACACCGGCTCCGCCGAGGACTTTGTGGCTCGGGGCGGGCGCATCCCCGCCCCCATGCACAGCCTGAAAAATTGAGCGGCCAGGCCGCAAAAAGCCCCCTGGGCGCGTCCGCAATGGCGGGCGCTGCCCAGGGGGTCCTTGTTTGATCCCTCATTCATACTCCACGGATTTCCTGCGCCGGCCCCGACCGGCGGCAGGGGCGGCAGCCCAGGCGGAGCGGCCATATACCACGATATAGCCCACCGCGCACACCGCCAGCGCCGCCAGAATGTCCAGCACCGAGTGCTGCTTGAGAAACACCGTGGACACGCTGATCAGCCCAGCGGTCACCCCAAAGGCGGCCCGCCAGAGGGGGGTGGACAGCCGCGGGGTGTCCCAGGCGGCAAACATCACCGCCAGCGAACCCACCACATGCAGAGAGGGGCAGACATTGGTGCTGGTATCAAAGGCGTAGAAATCGGCCAGAAACCGGGTCAGGAAATTGTCCCGGGCAAAGCCGGTGGGACGCAGGTGCTGGCAGTTGGGGAACAGGAAGAAAATGAGCAGACTGACAGAATAGGTCAGGATGATGAAGCCCATCATCCGCCGGAAGGCAGCCGGGTCATACCACAGGGTGTACAGGTGCATCCCGATCAGAAAGACAAACCAGAACAGGTAGGGGATGAGAAACCATTCGTTAAAGGGGATGTAGTCGTCCAGCCAGCAGTGCATGGGATAATAGTACTCCACGTCCATCCCCCGCTCCGCGTACCAGAACAGCAGGCCGAACACCGGCCAATAGAGCAGCAGCGCCCAATGCCGAAACCGGTCTATGCTCCAACCCTTCACACGCAGCTGCCCGCCCCCCGCCGGGGTATGTTTTGCTCCCATGGTAAATCCTCACTCCGTGGCAGGTGGGCAGCGGACCTGTGTGCCCGTGGATCCACGGGCACAGGCTGCCGGCAGCCTGCTTGTCCAAACTTATGAATGACTCGTCTTCCGTGGGGGAGTGCTCCCCCACGCTCCACGCGCATCGTTCCGCTCTGATTATAGGCGATTGCCGGGGAAAAAGGAAGAGGGAATTCTTTAAGATTTTTACAAATTTTTCCCCGTCCGCTAGGTCATTCAGCCCAGCTCTCCCTCTGCCGAGGCGTGCCCCAGGGCGGAGCGGCGGCGGGCATGGCCCACGGCGGTGACAACCCCGGTGACCACCAGCACCAGGTAGCAGCTCATCGTCCGGCTGAGGATCATAGCGGGGGCCACCAGCCCCATGCCAAAGATGGTCTGGAACCCCCGCAGGAACACGCTCTCCGCCGCCCCGGCAGAGCCGGGCAGGGGAAGGTAGCCTACGGCGATGGACACCAGCACCTGCAGGGCGCACACCTGCCACAGGGAGAACCCCTCCAGCCCAAAGGCCCGGTAAACCAAATAGGGGATGAGGTAGCTACAGGCCATCTGGCCCAGGCTGCAGGCCAGCACCTTGGGCAGCAGGCGGGGGGTGCCCCGGATGACTGCCGCTCCCTGGCGGTAGCCGTCCAGATAGCCGTCCAGCCGCGCCTCCAATCTGGCCCGGTCCAGGCTGGGCCGCACCCGCGCCGCCGCCCCGATGGCCAGCCGGCAAAGGCGGCGGGCCGGATTGGGCAGGAACAGGAACAGGATCATGGCCAGGTTCAACACCACAAACACCGTGAACCCCACCCCCAGCAGAAACCCCACCTGCCCGCCCAGCCGCTGGGTGAGCCCTCCGCTGACGAACAGGGCGGCCACGCCGTACAGGACGATGGCGGTATGGTAGCCGATGGTGACCAGCAGCATGTCAATGGTGCCGTTGGCCACGCTCACTCCATCCCGGTTCATGTAGTAGACCTGGGCAGGCTGGCCTCCGGTAGCGGAAGGGGTGATATTGCTGAAGAAAAAGCCCGTGCAGGAGTAAAAATAGCACTTCCGAAAGGGCTGTGGACTGCCCAGCACCCGCAGGATGCTGTGGGTGGACTTTGCCTCGCAGGCGATGTACAGCGCCATCACCGGCACACCCAGCAGCAGCACCCGCCAGTCCGCCTGGGCGATGGCGGCGACCAGCTCCCGGGGGGTTTGCTCCCGCAGGATGGTATACCCCGTCCAGCCCAGCAGGGCGGCCACCACCGCCAGCCAGATCAGCTTCCCCTTGCTCACGCGCAAACCGCCTCCTCACTCCAAATTTGAACCGCGGCGCACACCGCGTCCCGGCACAGACCGGCGGCCAGCCGGTCCATGGCCCGCTCCATTCCGGCCAGCAGCTGTGGGTCGTAGATGGTCTCCCGGATGGCCGCCAGGCAGGCACTCTCCTCCTTGCCCGCCACCCGGGCCATGCCGTGGCGCACCAGAAAGCGGGCGTTCTCCCGCTCCTGCTCCAAAAACGGCTCCCAAGCCAGCATGGGCAGCCGGGAGGCGATGGCCTCAAAGCAGGTGACGCCACCCGGCTTGGACAGCATCAGGTGGGACTGGGCCATGTACTGCGCCACCTGGTCTGTGAAGGGTACCGCCTCCAGGTTGGCGTACCGCCCGGCCAGCCGGCGGTACAACCGCTGGTTCTTCCCCGTAAGGATGGTGGTGCGCACCCCCTCCAGGTCGTTGAGCGCCTGGTAGAAGGAGTCCCGCCGGGGCATCAGTCCCAGGCCACCCCCCATGATCAGCAGCCGCCGGGGCCCATCCTGCCGCCGGGCGGCGGCAAAGTCATCCTTCACCGGGACGCCGCTGACCAGGATCCGCCCCGCAGCCACCCCCTTGCCCACTAAGGCCTCCCCCACGTCCGGGGAGGGAACCAGGTAGCAGTCGGTGCCGGGGTGGATCCACTCGCTGTGGTCGGTGACGTCGGTCATGCAGGTGATCAGGGGCAGGGTGCTGCCCGCGGCCCGCTTGTACCGGGCCGCCGCCCCGGAGCACACCGGATGGGTGGACAGGATCAGCTCCGGGCGCAGCGCTGCCGCCAGCGCTCCCACCTTGCGCTCCAGCAGCTTGGCCAGGGGAATCTCCCCCGCCTCGTCCCGGGTCCGGCGGTGGTGGAGGTTGTACACCCCGCCCAACCGACTCACCAGGAATTGGAACCCCCGATACAGGGCGGGGGCCAGCTCGGGCATGGCATAGTGGAAGAGGTCGGTCAGGGCCACGGTGTGCCCCGCCCCTTCCAGCTGGGCCGCCAGGGCCTGGGCCGCCGACCAATGCCCCATTCCAAACTTTCCAGTCAGCAGCAAGATGTTCACAGCGCTCCCCCCTCGGGGCGGGGCTGGCCCTCCCGCCCGGTTTTCAAGGGCCATGATACACCATGATTCTTAGCTTTCCCCAGGGGTTTCCTTTAAGTTTTGATAAAGAATCCCTCAAGATTCCCGAAGAGAACTGTCCCATCCCTCCGGCCCCAGCCACCGGATCTCCTCCGGCGGCCTGCCCCGGCAGCAGATCGCCGCCCGCCAGCCCGCCCCCTCGTAGCTGCGCTGGGGGCAGTCCTTGGGTACGGCGGCCTTCCTGGGCGGGTAAAGGGGAAGGTCGGTCATCTTGCACCAACTCTCTTTCAGGGTCCACAGCCGGGTAAAATCCTCCCAGGTGCCGTCAAAGCAGGCGGCCTCCTCCCTGGTCAGGGCAAAGCCGGGCACCTCAGGCCGGTGGGGACGCACCACCTCGATGTCCACCCCCACCGGCCCGTCGTCGGACAGGGCGCACAGGGCGTAACCGCCGCTGTGGGATAGGGACAGCCATCGGCCCGGCACCCCCAGGAAGAAGGGTTTGCCCCGGGGGCTGCGCCCCAGCGAAGGGCGCTCCCACCCCCAGAGCAGCCTGGCTCCCTGTTCCAGCAGCGGGTGGGCCAGCGCCCGCCCGTCCTCCCCCTTTGTTCCGAAGACCACCGTCATGCTCCCCTGCCTCCCTGCGCCGCCCCCCCATGGCCAACGCCAATGGGCGGGGCAGCCCCTGTGTGCATATTATAGCAGATTTTTTGGAAAAGGGAACTCCTACGCCCGGCCCAGGGCAAAGAATTCCCGGTCCCTTTTCAAGGAAAGTAGCGATTTCACGGAAAATTGAAAATTCCCGTCAAATTGACAGGAATCCCGACAGCTTATTAAAATTCCTCATACCGCCGGATTTTCTCCTGATTGTTCTCAATCTCGTTGGTTAATTCCTCGCGTGTTTTCTCCCTCCGTTTCGTCATAGCTGGTCGCTCCTTTCTACCCGCAGGCACAAAAAGGAGCAGCCGTTTTCTTGGTTGAAGATAGCTGCTCTGGGTGGATGGGTTCAGTTGTTTAAGCTGGCGGCAAACTCCCCGATAAATGGGAATTTAGCTTACTTTTCTTTCAATCCTAAGATTGCAATGACTATACCTACAACAGCAATAACTACTGCTACATACAGAAATGGTGTAAGACCATACTCTGCAAGGATTTGCATCGTCATAGAGAATGGACTTAAGTTTATATGCTCAAATTGATAAGCCATCGCTCCCCCCAATAATACAACGGCTGAGATGATGCCTGTCATAAACATAGCTGAACCAACAATAACTTTTTTCATAGCGAAACCTCCATCAAATCCCGATTTGTCTCTCTGTTGTTTTAAGAAGATTATACCATAAGGCTGTGAACAAATCCACATCATTTCAGCCTGTCGGCGGCGTTATTCTCTCTGGCATACCGCCGCGCTGCTTCCCGGCGTTCCTCGCCGTATGGGGCGGTCAGACGAAAAGAGAATCGGCCTTTCTCCATGTCAAACTCCATGCAGCCCGTTTCCAGGCCGCTGCCGGCCTGGCGGCACGCGCCGGGGTGCTGCTTTGCATAGGCGGCAAGCCGCTTCTTCAAGGCGGTATTGTGGGTGCGGATATGGATAAGGGGGGACTTTCTCGTCAAACCAAACAAAGGCAATGCCTGCTGTTTGGTAAAACCGGCGGATCTTGTTTCATCACTACCAATCTTGTAAAAGGGGCAATTCCCGGTCCCTTTTCAAGATAAGTAGTGACGGCCCAAACTCCGTCGGTTTCGCCAAATAGAAGTCCCTAACCTGAAAACGGCTGAGTGAGACAGTTTATCATGCCTTGCAAAAAACATCTTTTTATTTTATAATGATAAAAATAAAATATCAGCGAAATTTTGCGTCTATACCAGCAAGAACATGCTAGGATGGAGGTTGAACCATATGAAAAAGTTCGCTGTTTGTTTCTTATCAGGATTGGTCTGTATTTCCAGCTTGACAGGTTGTTTAGGTCAATCTGGACAGGCTGAAGGACCTGGACCAGAACCCATCTCTGCTGAGATGCTTGCTCAGGACGTCTATGATGCGCTGCAAGAGGAATGGGATTCCTATGACAGCCTCAGTACGGAGCAAAAAATGCTGTCCAGTCACTTGCCTGGGGCCTTTTATGAGGACTTTTCGGATTGGGCAGCCTGTGAGGAATTCTTGGGCATGTCCGTTCCAAATCCGCTGGAGGAAGCGGCCTGGCTTGACCATGGAACGTATGTGGGTATGCCAGAGGGATTCCAGGATGCTCCCAATGTGCGGGTCAGCTTATGTGGCACCCGAGAGGGACATGTGGAGTGGCTCAGCGTCGAGAGCGGCTATCGGGACGGCGAGATCAGGGTCACTCTGGACGCGATGCTGTATGGTGACCCCGCAGAGGGGATAAGCACGGACAGCGGGTGGTCTGTGGAACTGAAGCGGCAGTCCTACATTGCGAATGTTGACGATGATCCCGTGTTGATTACAGAGGACAGCGGGGAGCAATACGTCTCCCGTACCGCTTATCTGGCCCAGGGTCATGTGCTATATCGGGTCAGTGTGATTGGGGATCCAAATCTGCAAGACCATGTTCAGGAGACGTTGGAAAATGTGTTGTCTGAGTTTGAAAATGTTTGACTGTCTGGATATGCAAAGCAATAAAAGTAACGGTAACAGGTTCTTGCAAAGATAATCCGGCAAAGAGAAAGCACTTTCTTTCACCCAAATGTTTAGGACACGACTGCTCCCAAATCTGGGGGCAGTCCTTTTTTATGCAATTTGACGAAAAATTTCAATTTCCCTTGAAATCACTACTTTCCTTAAAAAAGGGCAATTCCCGCTTCCCCTTGACTTTCCTCCCCGCAGGCAATACAATAGGAACTTACAGGAATCCCCGCCCTGCCCCTGCCGCTCCGGCGGATGGAACCGGCCAGGCGGGCCGTCAAAGGAAGGGTCGCTATGGCACAAGAGAAAAGCAAACAGGTCCGGCAGATCACCGACATGGAGGCCGACTTCGCCCAATGGTTCACCGACGTGTGCCGGAAGGCGGAGCTGATCGACTACTCCTCCATCAAGGGAATGTTCATCCTGCGCCCCTATGGCTACGCCATCTGGGAAAATTTCCAACGGATTCTGGATGAAAAGTTTAAGCAGACCGGGCATGAAAACGTCTACCTACCCATGCTCATCCCCGAGTCCCTGCTCCAGAAGGAGAAGGACCATGTGGAGGGCTTCGCCCCTGAGTGCGCCTGGGTCACCTACGGGGGCAGCGAAGAGCTGGAGGAGCGCTACTGTATCCGCCCCACCTCCGAGACCCTGTTTTGTGAGCACTATGCCCACATCATCCAGTCCCACCGGGACCTGCCCAAGCTGTACAACCAATGGTGCTCTGTGATTCGCTGGGAGAAGACCAGCCGGCCCTTCCTGCGCCACCGGGAGTTTTTGTGGCAGGAGGGGCACACCATGCACGCCACCGCCCAGGAGGCGGTTGAAGAGACGCAGCGGATGTTCAACATCTACGCCGATTTCTGCGAGAACTACCTGGCCATGCCAGTGGTCAAGGGCCGTAAGACCGATAAGGAGAAATTTGCCGGAGCCGAAGCCACCTACACCGTGGAGTGTATGATGCACGATAAGAAGGCCCTCCAGGCAGGCACCAGCCACTACTTTGGCGACGGCTTTGCCAAGGCCTTTGGCATCACCTTCGCGGGTAAGGACAACCAGCCCCACCATCCCTTCCAGACCAGCTGGGGGGTGTCCACCCGGCTGATTGGCGGCCTCATCATGACTCACGGGGACAACAACGGTTTGGTGCTGCCCCCCCGGATCGCCCCCATCCAGGTGGTGGTCATCCCCGTGGCCCAGCACAAGGACGGCGTGCTGGAGGCCAACCGGGCGGTGGCGGGCACCCTGCGGGCAGCCGGGCTGCGGGTGAAGCTGGACGAGAGCGACAACTCCCCCGGCTGGAAGTTTGCCGAGTATGAGATGAAAGGGGTCCCCCTGCGCCTGGAGCTGGGCCCCAAGGATCTGGAACAGGGCCAGTGCGTCCTGGTCCGGCGGGACAACGGGGAGAAGTCCACCGCCCCCCTGGACGGGATCGCCCAGGCGGTGGCCGACATGCTGGAGCAGGTGCAGCAGGGGCTGTATGGCAAGGCCAAGCGCAACCTGGACGAGAACACCTATCCCTGCGCCACCCTGGATGAGGTGCGGGAGAAGATGGCCGCCCGGGGCGGCTTTGCCAAGGCCATGTGGTGCGGAGAGCTGGCCTGCGAGCTGCGCATGAAGGAGGAGGCGGGGGTGTCCTCCCGGTGTATCCCCCTGGAGCAGGAGCGCCTGGGCGAGGTGTGCGCCTGCTGCGGCAAGCCCGCCCAGCACATGGTATACTGGGGCGTCTCCTACTGATCCCCCACGTTTGATGATCTCAAGACAGCTCCGGAGGGCCGCGGCGGCCCTCCGGAGCCGTTTGTTTTCCCTCGCCGGGACTCCCGAACTCTCCCCGCGTCACATCAGCCGGATCTCCGCCCTGCTGCCGCCCGCGCGCTGCTTGTGCACCACGATCTGCCGGTCGATCTTCTCCTTCAGCTCGGCCACATGGGAGATGATGCCCACCAGGCGGTTGCTCTGGGCCAGCCCGGACAGGGCCCGCATGGCCTGTTGGAGAGACTCCTCGTCCAGCGAGCCAAAGCCCTCGTCCACAAACATGCTCTCCAGCCGGATGCCCCCGGCGGATGCCTGGATCTCATCGGACAGACCCAGGGCCAGGGAGAGGGATGCCTGAAAGGTCTCCCCGCCAGAGAGGGTTTTGACACTGCGCGTCGTACCGTTGTAGTGGTCGATGACGTCCAGTTCCAACCCGCTCTGGCTCCGGTGGTCGTCCCCTTCCCGCCGGCGGGCCAGCTCATACTGCCCGCCGGACATGACCATGAGACGGGTGTTGGCCCGCTGGATCACCCGGTCGAAGTAAGAGGCCTGGACATAGGTCTCCAGGGCGATCTTCTGCTGATTGGCCAGGGCCCCGTTGGCGGTGTCGGACAGGGCCTTGACCCAGCCCCATCGCCCCTGGATGCCGGCCAGGCTGGCCGCCCGGGCCCGCAGACCCTCCAGGGCGTTCTGATTGGTGGCCAGCCGGGTGTGCACCTCCTGCTCCCGCCGGGCCAGCTTCCCCCGCTGGGCCAGCAGCTCCTCCTTGGCGGCCTGCCAGGCCTCCTGCTGGGGTTCGGGCTGCCCATCCAGCAGGGCCTGAGCCTGGCTGATCTGGGCCCGAAGGGCGGTGACCTGGCTCTGGATCCGGTCAAAGGCTTCCTGACGCTCATCCAGGGCTCGCTTCCCCTCCTGGGTCTGCCGGGCCAGTTCCGCCGCCGCCTGCCGGGCGGCCTGGCCGCTGTCGTAGCGCAACGTACCGGCCAAAGCCTGGATGCGCCCCTCCAGGACCTCCGCCTGGGCGGCCTGGGCCGCCAGTTCCCGATCCAGCCGGGCGCAGGTCTGTTCCAGCTCGGCCTGCCGGACCCGTCGCCATGGGATCAGACCATCCAGCTCGGCCCGGCGGGCCAGCGCCGTCCGCACCCGGGCCAGCTCCCCCTCCATCCGTTCCAAGGCAGCGGTCAACTCAGCCCGGCGCGCCGCGATCACCTGGGACAGCCCCTGGGCTTGCACGCCGGGCAGCAGGGCCTCGGCCATCCGGGCCAGAGCGGCCTGCCGTTCCTCCAGGGCGCCCCGCTTGACCCCGGCCAGGGCGCTGGCCTGGGCGGCTTGCTGCCCGGCCTGCTCGGCCCGCTGGCGGGCCTGATCCAGCTGCTCCTTGGTGGGGGCCTGGGTGGACTTGCGGGCGGGTGCCGGATGATCCGGCGCGCCGCACACCGGGCAGGGTACGCCGGGCAGCAGGGTCTCGGCCAGGATGCCAGCCTGCTCATCTAGGTAGGCCCGATGGAGCCCGTCATAAGCCTGCTGGGCGGCTTGGGCAGCCTGCGCCAAAACCAGGTACTCCCCCTGGACAGCCTCCAGCTCCCGGCCCAGCCGTTCCACTCCATCCAGCTCCCGGCCCAGCCCGTCCAGGTCCGTCTTTTCCCGCCGGGCAGCGGCCAGCGCTCCCTCCAGGCGAGCCTGCTGCTCCTCCCCCGTGGCCAGCGCCGCCTGTTCCGCCAGCAGCCTGTCCAGTTCAGCCTGCCCCGCGGCCAGCTCTTCCGCCATGGCCTGGAGCTGGCTTCGCTGCCGGTCTACCGCCTGGGTCAGGGCGGACAGCGCATCCCGGTCCTCATCCAGCTCCCCATAGCGGGGCAGCTCCGCCTGGATAGCTGCGATGGCCGCGGCGACCGTCTCCCCCTGAGCCTGGCTGTCCCGCTGGGCGGACAGCGCCCGCTCCGCCTGGGCCAGCTGGGGCAGGCAGCTTTGCAGGGCGGCTTGGGCCTGCTGGAGGGAGCGCTGGGTGCGCGCGCGCTCCTGGGCCTGGGTGAGCAGGGCGTTGAGCCGCTCCAGTTCCTGCTCCACCTGCTGGCGGGCCTGGCGGCAACCGTCCTGATCGGCCAAGTCATCCTGGATCAGGGCTTGGACCAGCCCTGCCACCTCATCCAAGGGCAGCTGACGGGCCTGGGCCTGCTCCACCTGGAGGGCCAGCGGGCTATCCGGCGGGCAGCGCAGGCCGGACAGGTACTGGTCGATGCTGGCCCAGGCCGCCTCGTAGTCCCCCCGCAACTGGGCTACCTCCTCCTTCAGCCGCCCTTGCAAGCGCTGGTAGGGCTGGGTGTGAAACAGGGTTTGAAAGATCCGCTTGCGTTCCTCGGTGGGGGCCAGCAGCAGCTTTCGGAACTCCCCCTGGGCGATCATGGCGATCTGGGTGAATTGGCCCCGCTCCACCCCCAGCAGCTCCACAATGGCGCGGTTGACCTCGGCCTGCTTGGTGATCACCCGGCCGTCTGGCGTGTGCAGCTCCGCATTGGCCCGCTCCATCGTCACCCCCTCCCCCCGGGCCTTGGGCCGCGGGTATTCGGGGTTGCGCTTCACATAGTACTGCGCGCCCCCATAGGCAAACAGCAGCTCCACCTGGGTGGGGGTGTCCGGGGCGGCATACTTGGAGCGGAGCATAGAAGGTTCCCGGGCGTCTCCGCTGGCCTGGCCATAAAGGGCGAAGGCGATGGCATCAAAAAGGGTGGTCTTGCCCGCCCCCGTGTCCCCGGTGATGAGGTACAGACCGCCCGTGCCCAGCTGGGACAGATCCAGTTCCGTCCTGCCCGCATAGGGGCCGAAGGCGGACAGGACAAGCTTCAGCGGCCTCATGCCCCTCCCTCCCACACCGTTTGGATCAGCCCTTGCAGAAATTCCGTCTGCTCCGGGGAGAGGGGCTGGTTGTTCTGCATCTGATAAAACCGGGCGAACAGCTCCAGCGGGTTCTGGCGCTCCACCGCCGTCCCCGCCCTCTCCACCGTGCCGGAGCGCCGGGTGCGGGCGTTGTCATAGTCCAGCTTCATCAGGTTATGGTAGATCGCCCGCAGCCGGCCAATGGCGTCCGGAACGTCCTGCTCGTCGGTGAGGGTGATGTGGACATAGTCCTCCTGGTAGGTGGTGCCCTGGTAGAAGCCCCGGAAGGTCAGCTCCTGATAGCTCCCCCGCAGCTCTACCAGATCCCGCAGGGGGCGCAGGGGGAGGGTGCGCACCGTCAGCTCCCCCTTGGCCCCCAGCTCCGCCACCGTCATGGACTTGCGGTGGGCCACCTCGGAGAAGGAGTACTTCAGCGGGCTGCCAGCGTAGCGCACCCGGGGGGAGCCGATGCTCTGGGGGCCGTGGATGTGGCCCAGGGCCACATAGTCGAAGGGGGCGAATACCGCCCCATCCACGTTGTCCAAACCGCCCACAGATAACTCCTCCGAGTCTGATCGCTCCGCCCCCGTGACAAACTGATGGGCCACCAGCACATTACGCCGTGCGGGATCTAGCCCCAGGTGGCCGATGGCCACCCGCACCGCGTCGGTGTAGGTCTCCACCTGCTCCTGGGGGAAGTGGAGGCGCACCTGGGCCGGCTTGAGGAAGGGCAATAGGTACACGTCCACGGGGCCGTGGGCATCCTCCAGGATGATGGGGCGGATCTGCCCGTCGTATACCGGGGCCAGGTGGATGCCGCTGTCTCCCATCAGCCGGCCGCCAAAGGCCAGCCGCTCGGGGCTGTCGTGGTTGCCGCTGATGACAAACACCCGAGCGCCCAGCCGGGACAGGCGCACCAAGAACTCGTCAAACAGCTCCACGGCCGGGGCGGGCGGCACGGACTTGTCGTAGATGTCCCCGGCCAGCAGCACTCCATCCGGGCGCTCCCGTTCGATTCCCCTCAGAACCTGCTCCAGGATGTGGGCCTGGTCCTCCAGCATGGAAAAGCCGTTGACCCGCTTGCCCAGGTGCAGGTCGGACAGATGGATGAATTTCATGACCGCTCCTCCCTTCCCACCCCATGGCCGGGCGGTTCTAAGGGGCATTATACCGCCCCGCCGGGTTTTTCACAAGGGGGCCCCGGCCCCCAGGTTCAGGACGGCAAACAAGGGCCCCAGCCCATGCTCCCGCACAGGCTAAGGCCCTTGCCCGAGGGCGCCCCACCTTCGGCGGGGCCCCAAACCAAGCGCAATTACACCTCCATGATAACCGGCAAGATCATCGGGTTGCGCTTGTGATTTCCTCTCTTGGCGTAGGGGACTGAATCCCCTACGCCGCCGGGCTTCGCCCGCCCCACCTTCGGCGGGGCCCCAAACCAAGCGCAATTACACCTCCATGATAACCGGCAAGATCATCGGGTTGCGCTTGGTTTTCTTATAAAGGTAATTGGACAGATCGCCCTTGATCTCCGACTTGATGGCCGCCCAGTCCCGGATGTGTCGGGTGGCGCAGCGCTCCAGCGCCTCTACCGCCACCTGGCGCAGCTCTTCCATAAGCCCTTCCGACTCCTTGACGTAGACGAATCCCCGGGTGATGATGTCGGGGCCGGAAATGACCTGCCCGTCCTCGCCGGACATGGACACCACCACCACCAGCATCCCGTCCTGGGCCAGGTGCTGCCGATCCCGGAGGACCACCGCCCCCACGTCGCCCACACCGTAGCCGTCCACAAACACCTTGCCCGAGGGCACTGTGCCGTTGACCTTGACGCTCTTGGCGGTCAGCTCAATGACCTTGCCCACGTCGCTGATGATGATGTTCCGGGGATCCATACCCATGCCTCGGGCCAGCCTGGCGTGGGTCTTGAGGTGGCGCTGCTCACCGTGGACGGGGATGAAGAAGCGGGGCTTGGTCAGCGCGTGCATGATCTTCAGCTCCTCCTGGCAGGCGTGGCCGGACACGTGCAGGGGCAACTCCCGCTCGTTGACCACCTCGGCGTCCCGGCGGTAGAGCTCGTTGATCACGTTGCCCACCGAGTTCTCATTGCCCGGGATGGCGGAGGCGGAGATGATAACCCGGTCCCCCGCCTGGATGTCCACCTGCCGGTGGGTGTTGAACGCCATCCGGGTCAGGGCTGACATGGTCTCGCCCTGGCTGCCGGTGGAGATAATGCACACCTTGTTCTTGGGCAGGGTCTTGATCTGGGCCAGGTCCACCACCGTGCCCGCGGGCACTTTCATATAGCCCAGCTCGGTGGACACTCGCATGGCGTTCTCCATGGACCGACCAGTCACTGCCACCCGGCGGCCGTACTTGGCGGCCACGTTGATGATCTGCTGGATACGGTCGATGTTGGAGGCAAAGGTGGTGACGATGATGCGCTGATCGCACCCCCGGAACAGCGCCTCAAAGGAGGCGCCCACGCTGCGCTCACTCTTGGTAAAGCCTGGGCGCTCCACGTTGGTGGAGTCGGCCAGCAGGGCCAGCACCCCCTCCTTGCCCAACTCGCCCAGGCGGGTCAGGTCGGCCATGCCGCCCTGGATAGGGGTTGGGTCGATCTTGAAGTCGCCGGTGTGGACACACACCCCCAGGGGGCAGCGGATGGCGAAGGACACCGCGTCGGCGATGGAGTGGTTGATGTGGATGAATTCCACTGAGAACTTGCCTGCCCGGACGGTTTCCCCCGCCTCGCAGGTCACCAGCTTCACCTTGTCCACCAGGCGGTGCTCCTCCAGCTTCAGGCGGATGAGCCCTGCGGACATCCGGGTGGCATAGATAGGGGCGTTGATGTCCCGCATGAGGTAGGGAATGCCGCCGATGTGATCCTCGTGGCCATGGGTGATGAAGATGGCCCGGATCCGATCCCGGTTCTGAAGCAGATAGGTGAAGTCGGGAATGACCACGTCGATACCGTACATATCGTCGTCGGGAAACCCCATGCCCACGTCCACGATGATGATGTCGCCGCCGTACTCATAGACGGTGAGATTCTTGCCGATCTCGTTCAGACCGCCCAGTGGGATAATTTTCAGTTTTTCTGCCATACATACTCCTTTTCCAATTTTCCGATGGATGCTTCCTGTCATTGCGCGCAAGCTCACCAGGCCAGGCGGATGGAACCTGCCTGTCCTGTCTGCTGAATCCGAGCGAAAGCCCCCCGGCGCGAAAGCAGCTCCGGGCCCCAGCGGGATCCGGGTCGGCACACGGGAACCTGGCGGCGGCCACGCCCACGCCGGCCCTGTCTCGCCGGATGGGATGCGGCGGGCTGCTGCCTCACCCGCGCTGTGCGCCTCTTCAGGTCACACTTCACGCTCTAAATCAAAAACGCTGAAAGCCAGCGTCTCACGCCATGTTCGAGAACGCTCAACCCCTGTCAGAGGGAGCCATTCTTAAATAGTATAGCACAGAAAACGGAAAAAGTACAGCATTTTTTACCCCATGGCCAAATTTGGCCCGCTCCACCAGTCCGGCCTCACTTGGCCCGGGCCAGGGTGAGGGCCACCACGCGCGCCGCTCCCGCCGCCCGCAGACAAGCGGCGCATTGGGCCAGGGTAGCCCCGCTGGTAGCCACATCGTCCACCAGTACCACCCGCTTCCCGGACAGTTCCACCCCCGGCAGGCAGGCGTAAGCCCCGGCCACATTGGCCTGCCGGGCCCCCTCCGTACCCAGGCGGGACTGGGCCCGGGTGTGCCGGCGCTTCTCCAGGGTGGGGACTGCCGGCAGCCCCGTCACCTCACCCACCCGGCGGGCCAGCAGCTCCGCCTGGTCATAGCCCCTGGCCCGCAGACGCTTGCGGGACAGAGGCACCCAGGTGACCAGGTCCGCCGGTTCCGCCCAGTCCCGCGCCAGGCATTGGGCCATGAGCGCGCCGAACAGGCGGCTGTGCCCCCGTCCGTGCTGGAACTTATAGCGGCGCACCCCCTCCCGCACCTCGTCCCGGTACCAGAGGGGAGCCAGGCATCGGGCACAGCCGTCCACCTGCCGCTGGGCCTCCCCCGGTTCCACCCAGGGCAGGACCCGCTGGCAGGTATCGCACATCCCGTCCTCCCACCGCTCCAGCACCCGGCCGCAGAAGGGGCAGCGGGCCGGGTACACCAGGGCCAGCAGCGGGGCCAGAGGCCGGATCACTGTTCCTGGTCGGGCAGCTCGATGGGCCCGTGCTCCCGCTCGAAGGAGCGGATGCACTCTTGCGTAAGATGGATCATCTGCCAGGTTAGGGATCGGCCTTCATATTCTGCGATATAGACCATTTTTCGGTGCAATTCGCTTTCGATGCGTACCAAATCAGGATTGACCTTTAAGTATATTTCTTTTAAATGATCTTTTTTCGAACACCAATCTTCATTCGTACTATCACTGAAATCAAGAAAATATGACTTTTCGATTCCTAGTATTGCGTTTGATGCTTGTATCTCCAGCTTTCTTATTTTTGAAAGGCTGCTGTCACTTGAAAACGATGTGTTCCCCTTGTCCCCACAAGTAAAATATATGACTGCAACACCATCACCATTTTGGATATGTTTACATATGACTCCGCCACAACCTATTATTTCATCATCCATATGGGGCGCGAGTATTAAAACATGTTTTCCTTTGGGCTTTTTTATTAGTTTGGGCCATGTAAACATTTTTTCTCTCCAAAGATAAATGAGATGCAAATAGAATCCTCAAACAACCAGACAGTAATTTTAGTCCCATTAATCAGTACTTTTTGGCTTTTCGTGACATGTTTATTATGGCGAGCAAATAGAATAGGATTCCCGTTCCAAGCAAAACCAAAACATGGAGCCATGCTTCAGCTCTCCATTCACCATACTCAAATGTTACACCAACCTTATTTTGGAACTCAGTTAGTGCTATATCAGGCAAATCGGAAAAACCTGTAACCATTCCATCTGCCATGAGAAGCTGTCTGAATAATACTGCAGCATGGGCGCATGGGAAACACTTAATTACCCACTGCACGCCTTCTGGTAGGTCCCCAATACAAATGTAAGCCCCTACTAAAAAACCGATCAGGGTACCAAGTATAATGCTAATCGTAGTATAGGTGTTGCTTGTTTTAATAAAAGATACGATAAAGCAAACCAGTGCGCTTGATGCGAATGATGATAACAAAATCACACCTAAAACTTTGATCATGGTGATAGCATCAGAAATTTCCCCGCCATTCGCTACTATATAAATTTCTCCAAATATAAGTGTAACTATGGACATGACAATACTGATGATTAGTCCTGTACACATATATCCGGCTGCAACACTGCTCCTTTTTAATGGCGAAGAATAAAAATCCTTGATGCACTTGTGTTCTCTATCAGAAACCATAACAGCATAAGCGCCCATACTTGTAGTAATTGCGGATGATGCTAACATACCAGCCACTACCCATGAGTTCATAACATACTCTGCATTATTGAGGAAATCTAGCCCTTCGGTAATGGAATCCCCAATAAAGAAAATAAACAAACAAAAAATGATAATAACGCCTAGCAAAGAAAAGAATACTCCGCCTTTATCTTTGAAGAAAATTTTCAAACCTCTTATTGTCATCTGATTCATTCTCTGAGTTCCTTCCCAGTAATATTCAAAAAAACATCATCCATAGTTCCATATAGAACTTCGAAACTTTCCATTATATCTGTAATAGGCTGTAATATAGAAAGGGAATCAATTGTTGATTTAATCTTCACATCGATAAAATCCACAGCAGCAGTCCATTTAAGATCCTTGCTATTCAGATATTCTTTTAAAGCCGCTTCTTTGTTCTTTTTAACTTTAATTTTTATGTGCTCAAAACTGTATTTTTCTTTCAATTCATAAGGTGTGCTTTGAGCGACTATAAGTCCATCATCCATGATGACAACATAATCAGCTTTTGCAGCTTCTTCCATATAATGTGTCGTCAAAAAGATCGTCATGCTATTTTCTTTCTGAAGACGCTCTACAGTTTCCCAAATATGTTTTCTCGTTTGTGGATCTAATCCGGTAGTAGGTTCATCCAAAAATAAAATTTTAGGTGTATTTAATAAAGCCCGAGCAATATCAACACGTCTTCTTTGTCCGCCCGATAAAGTGCCGTAATTTCTATCAATAAAATCATCAATTTCAGAATATTTAGCAGCTTTCTCTACTGCAAGCTTTCTTTTTGCTTTTGTACTATGGTAGAAACCTGCTCGAATCATAAGATTTTCTTTTACTGTAAGTTTTTTATCTAAAAGATTGTCCTGGAATACTACGCCAATATTATGCCGGATTTTATCTGCATCACGGTCCAAGTCAAAACCTGCGATGGTAACTTTACCGTCATCGTATTTATTCAGTGTACATAGAATATCAATCGTTGTTGATTTACCAGCTCCGTTAGGCCCCAAAAATGCAAATAAAGTTCCTTTTTTCACTGAAAAATCGATACCTTTTATAGCTTTGACCTTACCAAATGATTTTTTCAAAGATGAGACCGAAATTATATCATTCATATAAGTTTTCCTTTCTTGGAAAATGTGTTTAATTATACCATAAATAATATAGCTAACACAATATTAAGGAAGGAAATTTTCTACAACTGTTCCAATATTATCTTTAGTTGCTGATTGATAGACATAATTTGAAAGTGACAAATCAAGCACTCCTAATCCAAAAGGACTGTATATGACAGCCTTATTGGAATCTCGAGCAGATATACTGTTACTGATTACATCGGCAATGTTTCCAGCGATAAAATCAGCGTTTTTAAGCTTCTGATATGTAAGATGTATCGAAGTACGCTCCCGGCAAACATGGTCATAATCATCTACGATGTTATAGGCTTTTTCAATAACTGTAGGAGCAAGATCTCTTAAAGATATCCCCAGAATTGTGTGCTCTGCTGTAAGGGCCTCAATATTCTCTACAAATGGTACCCCTGCAGTTGTTGCAAATGAAACAAGTTTCGTCTTTGCAAAAAGTTCCTCTATACTTGCACATTTTTCAAATTCATAATCCGTACCATGATGCAAAGAAATAAAGTTATCCATTCGATCTTCCGATAAATCGAACAGATATACTTTTTTGATTTTCTTGATTACATTTTTCACAAACAAAAGAATTTCTTTATTAATTCTCCCACAACCGACTATGGCAATCTTTATATTTGCTTTAATTAAAGGCAAACAATTTTGATGTGTACACGCGATTTGCTCAAATTCAAGCAATGGTTTTTGATGGATTATTAGTGCTGTTATTATTTTTACATCACCGTTGATTGGCATATTTATATCTTCAAAACTTTCGCATTGAACCCGGACAACAACAAACTTTCCTAAATCAACAGTTTCATCCGCAATAAACTTTTTTTTGTAAAAATCGCAGAAGCTATACATTATGTCAAAACGTGCCATTTCAAAAAAATCAAAAAATTTTGATATGTGAATTTTTTTGCTGTAAATACAGTCTGAAAAACGAGGGGATACGTCTTTCGTAAAATATTTTCTTATTTTTTCGTTTTCCCTAATTAACTCATTAATCTGATCTATAGAGTAATCCAAGTTCACGTTTCGACAGCTCCTCAATTGCAAATTTTGTAGACACTCTTCTCGTGATATATAAATAATCTTCAGAAATCGTGCAGATCTAATCGATAAAATTTGTTGCCAGTTATACGCTACGTTGTTTTTAAAACTGAAAATTTATACTCGTTTTTTATCCCAGCTGCACCCAAAGTGCTCTAATAAAGTTTCTTTTCAAAGGGGAATCATATCCCCGAGCTTATCAGGCCTAAAAATGCCCGCATGGCTGTCCTGTGAGAATCGCCCAGCATGGAGGCCAAAAATTATTGATATGCGCCTGAAACCCTTACCGCCATATCCAGCTTATTTCGAGTTTCCGGAGCCGTAATTTCCTACGATGCTTGCTTAAGTGGCGCCTGTGCCAAGCTATTGGGGTAGGTGCCGTTCGCTCGCTATCCGAGCTTTCCTGATAAATCTCTTCTACGTACTCCAGTATAATCCCGTGTCTTTAAGCCATCTTCTCTATTGTGGCTTTTTGCATTTTCCCTGCTCTTTCGAGTCTTGTTTTCTTTTCATGCTGCGCACCCACTCAATCCTGAATAACGGCAACACACCCATATTCAAAAGTAAAATATATCCCTCGTCATATACTGACTGTTCTGAATACAATTGTCCAGTTTACAGCAACATTCACTGTAAAGAATACAGCAAAGGCAAAGAGGTATTGGTTGAGGCCCTAAAAACAAAACCTATTTTGACTAGTACCCTTAGAAAATGCACCTTGTTATGGTAAAATACAGACTATTTCATAGAGCATTCTCCTTAATAGCAGAATTTAACAAAAATTTTTTTAAATTATACTTCTTGTTGTCGAATTTGTCAAGACATTAAGAGAATTTATTGGTAAAAGTCGAAAAAAATATCTGGTTTTATTATTTTAGGATAAAACACTCCTTATTTTTAGTCTTATTGTGCGCCAACTAAATCAAGTTTAGAGCGTAAACACACAGTGGAAAGAGCAGGAATACGGATTTTAAAAATACAAGCCACTGACAAGGTTCTGACTATCGAGACGTACTACGCAAAACGCGGCGAGTAGCAGAACTTGACCGGATTTTTAAGCGTATCGATGAGGACGATATGTCGGGCACAATTTTACACGATCGGTTTTTGAAGTTATCCGCCAAATATGAAGTGAAACAGCAAGAAGTAGCGGAGAAGACCAAGACAGACAGAGGGGTGGTAATCGCCTGAGAACAAGGCAAAGCGGATTTGGCCAGCTTCGTGGCGGTTATTCCCACGTATGTGGGGATCACAAAACTAATGCCCACGATTATCAACGAGTTTGTGAAGAAGATTCATGCGCCTGGCATATCCAGAGACCACTATAGGCAGAAAATCCAAATGATTTGGAACTTCATTGGAGAGCTGAAACAGAACGAGGACAAGCAGACCATTTAAAGTCAAAGGAAAAGCAGGACAGCATAGCAAAATGCCCCATGCTGTCCTGCAAGATTAATTACGTCCTTATGGGTGCGCGGCTACTGGGAGAGCAGCACCCTTTATTCTACAGAGGTTTCCTTACTTGTACAGCTCGATGAGGCGCTGCAGGTGATCCCAGCGCTCCATGGCCGCCTGCTCACTCTCCGCGAACAGCTGCTCCGCCCGGTCGGGGAAGGAGCGGGTGAGGGAGGAGTAGCGGGCCTCCTTCATCAGGAAGTCCCGATAATTGCCGGTGGGCGCCTTGGAGTCCAGGATGAAGGGGTTCTTGCCCTGGGACTTCAGGGCGGGGTTATACCGGAACAGGTTCCAGTAGCCGCAGGCCACGGCGTCTTTCATCTCCACCTGGCAGTTTGCCATACCCCCCTTGATGGCGTGCATCTCACAGGGGGAGTAGCCGATGATGAGGGCGGGGCCGGGGTAGGCGTCCGCCTCCCGGATGGCCACCAGGGTCTGGTTGGGGTTTGCGCCCATGGCCACCTGGGCCACGTAGACGTAGCCGTACTGCATGGCGATCTCGGCCAGGCTCTTCTTACCAATGGCCTTACCGGCGGCGGCGAACTGAGCCACCGCGCCGAAGTTGGAGGCCTTGGAGGCCTGGCCCCCGGTGTTGGAATACACCTCGGTGTCAAACACGAAGATGTTCACATCCTCGCCGGAGGCGATGACGTGGTCCAGCCCGCCGTAACCGATGTCATAGGCCCAGCCGTCCCCGCCGAAGATCCACACCGACTTCTTGGTCAGCAGATCGCTCATCTCCACAATCTGGCGGCAGCAGTCGCAGGCCTCGCAGGGGCACTGCTTGCCGTTGTCCAGCCAGTCCTTCTCATAGGGGGTGCCGGTGAAGTCCCGCTGGGCGTTGGCCTTGCACAGCGCCAGCAGCTTGGCCCCCGCGGCCTTGGAGCCCTCGCCGTCATCCTTCTGATCCAGCCACTCCCGGGCAGCGGCGGCGATGTCCTCGTCGGTGTAGTCCAGGCTGGCCAGCTTTTCCACCACTTCCACCAGCTTGGCCCGGCGCTGGTTCACGCCCAGCAGCATACCCAGGCCGTGCTCGGCGTTGTCCTCGAACAGGGAGTTGGCCCAGGCGGGGCCGCGGCCGTCCTTGTCCACGCAGTAGGGGCTGGTGGCCGCCGGGCCGCCCCAGATGGAGGAACAGCCGGTGGCGTTGGAGATATACATCCGGTCGCCACACACCTGGGTGACCAGGCGGGCATAAGCAGTCTCGGCACAGCCCGCACAGGCCCCGGAGAACTCCAGCAGGGGCTTCTTGAACTGGCTGTCCTTGACGGTGGTCACGCTCTCCATCTCGGGCTTGGGCTCCACCTTATCCACCAGGTAGTCGAACACCGGCTGGCGGGGCAGCTCCTGCTCCAGGGGCACCATGGTCAGGCTCTTGGTGGGGCAGGCGGTCACGCACACCGCGCAGCCCATGCAGTCCAGGGCGCTGACAGACAGGGTGTACTGGTACACGCCCTTGCCCTTGCCGGCCTTGATGTCCATGATCTGGGCACCGGCGGGGGCGGCAGCCGCCTCCTCCTGGGTGAGGGCGAAGGGCCGGATGGTGGCATGGGGGCAGACATAGGAGCACAGGTTGCACTGGATACAGGTCTCCGGCTCCCAGGTAGGCACGGACACAGCCACGCCCCGCTTTTCATAAGAGGAGGCCCCCAGCTGGAAGGTACCGTCGGCATGGGGCACGAACTTGGACACGGGCAGGCTGTCCCCGTCCATACGGTTGATCGGCTCCAGGATCTCCTCCACCATCTCCACCAGATCGGCGGGGCCGGCCAGACTGGCCGCCGCGTCCTCATCCTGGGCGGTGGCCCAGGATGCGGGTACCTCCACTTTGGCGAAGGCGGCGGCCCCCAGGTCGATGGCCTTGTGGTTGGTGTCCACCACGTCCTGCCCTTTCTTCAGGTAGGAGTGGGTGGCCGCGTCCTTCATATACCGGATGGCCTCATCCTGGGGCATGACGTTGGCCAGGGCGAAGAAAGCGGACTGGAGGATGGTATTGGTGCGCTTGCCCATGCCGATCTCGATGGCCAGGTCGATGGCGTTGATCATATACAGCTTAATGTTGTTCTTGGCGATATACCGCTTGGAGGCCGCGTCCAGATGATGCTCCAGCTCCTCAAAGTTCCACTGGCAGTTGATGAGGAAGGTGCCGCCGGGTTTCACGTCCCGAACGATGGGGAAGCCCTTGGTGA
Organism: uncultured Oscillospiraceae bacterium; assembly: GCA_944387065.1. Classification (GTDB taxonomy): domain Bacteria; phylum Bacillota; class Clostridia; order Oscillospirales; family Oscillospiraceae; genus Enterenecus. The sequence goes on along the minus strand of CALXDM010000004.1, from coordinate 3,887 downwards.
TATAGCTGGGCACATGACAGGCCACGAAGTCGGCCTTGTTGATATAGTAGGCAGAGCGGATGGGCTGATCGCCAAAGCGCAGGTGACTGATGGTCACGCCCCCGGTCTTTTTGGAGTCATACTGGAAGTAGGCCTGCACATACTTGTCGGTGTGGTCGCCGATGATCTTGATGGAGTTCTTATTGGCGCCCACGGTACCGTCGCCCCCCAGGCCCCAGAACTTGCACTCGATGGTGCCCTGGGCCGCGGTGTTGGGGGCGGGCTTCTCCTCCAGGGACAGGTGGGTCACGTCGTCCACGATGCCGATGGTGAACACCCGCTTGGGGTCGCTCTTAGTCAGCTCCTCATACACGGCGAACACGCTGGAGGGCGGGGTGTCCTTGGAACCCAGGCCGTACCGGCCGCCGATGACCGAGATGTCGGTGCGCCCGGCGTTGGCCAGGGCGGTGATCACGTCCAGGTACAGCGGCTCGCCCTGGGCGCCGGGCTCCTTGGTGCGATCCAGCACGGCGATGCGCTTACAGCTGGCGGGGATGGCGGCCACCAGCTTGTCGGCCCGGAAGGGCCGGTACAGGCGCACTTTTACCAGGCCCACCTTCTCCCCGTGGGCGTTGAGGTAGTCGATGACCTCCTCAGCCACATCGCAGATGGAGCCCATGGCCACGATGACCCGGTCGGCATCGGGCGCGCCGTAGTAGTTGAACAGCTGATAGTCGGTGCCCAACTTGGCATTGATCTGGGCCATGTACTCCTCCACGATGCCGGGCACCGCCTCATAGTAGGCGTTGCAGGCCTCCCGGTGCTGGAAGAAGATATCCCCGTTCTCATGGGAGCCGCGCATCACCGGGTGCTCGGGGTTCAGGCAGTGGGCCCGGAAGTCGTTGATCGCCTCCATATCCACCATGCTGGCCAGGTCCTCGTAATCCCAGACGGCGATCTTCTGCACCTCGTGGGAGGTGCGGAACCCGTCAAAGAAGTTCAGGAAGGGCACCCGCCCCTTGATGGCAGCCAAGTGGGCCACCGCACTCAGGTCCATGACCTCCTGGGCGTTGGTCTCGCACAGCATAGCAAAGCCGGTCTGGCGGCAGGCCATGACGTCGGAGTGATCCCCAAAGATATTCAGCGCGTGGCTGGCCACGGTGCGGGCCGGGACGTGGAACACCCCGGGCAGCAGCTCACCGGCGATCTTGTACATATTGGGGATCATCAGCAGCAATCCCTGGGAGGCGGTGTAGGTGGTGGTCAGCGCGCCGGCAGCCAGCGAGCCGTGAACGGTTCCGGCAGCGCCGGCCTCGGACTGCATCTCGATGACCCGGACCGTCTGGCCAAAGATGTTCTTCCTGCCGGCCGCCGCCCACTGATCCACGCTGTCCGCCATAGGGCTGGACGGAGTGATGGGGTAGATGCCGGCCACTTCGGTAAAGGCGTAGGATACATGGGCGGCCGCGGTGTTACCGTCCATCGTCTTGAACTTGCGAGCCATTGGCGTTCTCCTCCTTAATTCGTCCGGTGAACCTGCCCGGACCTGATTCGTGGTTGGGATGGTGCGATGCAATGGCCCGGGCCCAGGCCCGGTGCACATCGGGGCAGCCCCACGGGGCTCGGCTACACCTCTGTATTGTAACACGACAACTTCCCTTTTGTAAATAGAATTCTGCAAATATCGTGATTTTTTTGTCAATGTTGACGAGCCAACCAGGGGCCGCTGTTCCGCGCCCTCAAAACACCACCTGCACCAGCACCATATACAGTATGGTACCACCCAAAATTGATAACATATTGTTGCGTTTCCACAGGTGTAGCAGGGCCACCGCCAGCCCGGCGATCAGGGCGGGAACCCAGTTGGCAGGGGCCTGGAAGCTCACCTGACGGAAGCAGTAGACGATGAGCATGGCGATCACCGCCGGGGGCAGGTACCGGCCCAGGTAGAGCACCCCCCGGGGCGGGTTGCCCCGCCTGCCAAAGAGCAGGAAGGGGAGGGCCCGGGTGAGAAAGGTGATGACGGCCATCACGGCAATGGCGGCCACAGTCTGTCCAGCGCTCACCAGTCCTCACCTCCTTGCCCGGCATCGTCCTCTGGCTTCCCTTCCAGGCGGGGGCGCAGGAGGAGCAGCAGGGCCACCATCAGCACCAGGGCGGGGATGAGGAAGCGGCCGTTGTCCTGCCCCATCACCAGCAGGCAGGCCAGGGTGGCCCCCGCCCCCAGCAGGGCGGGCAGGTGCTGGCGGCTGGAGCGCCACTGCTCCACGGCGATGACGATGAACAGGGCGGTCATGGCAAAGTCAATCCCCTCGGTGTTGACCTGAATGAGGGAGCCGGCCACCGCTCCCAGCACAGACCCGCCGATCCAGTACAGGTGATCCAGCACAGCGATGGAGAAGTAGAACCCTTTCTCCTCCACCCCCTGGGGCGGCTGGACGCCGGCCAGCAGGGCATAGGTCTCGTCCGTGAGGGAGAAGATCATGTACAGCTTCCGCCAGCCCATACCCCGGAACTTGTCCAGCATGGACAGGCCATACACCAGGTGCCGGAAGTTGATGATCAGCGTGAGAAAGGCCACGTCGCCCAGGGGGGCGGCCCGGTCCAGCAGGTCCACCGCCAGGTACTGGCCGCTGCCGGCGTAAATGGCCGCCGACATGGCCGCCGCCCAAGTTGGGGCATATCCGATGGCGGCCATCATCCAGCCGAACACAACGCCGATGGACAGGTAGCCCATCAGCACCGGCAGGGTATAGGGAAAGGCTGCGGACAGGGTTTTTCGGGACATGGCGGTGCGCGCCCCCTCTCAGGCAAAGTCTCTGGCACAGCGGGCCGGAACGCGCCGGCCCCAATCAGTATAGGTTGCATCTATCGTATCAAATCCGCCCTGGGTTGACAAGGGCGCGATTTACAGAAAGTACCTTGTAATGCTGGCGCCAATTGGCTATAATGGTGTCAACCAGGGCCCCTCCCCCGGTCTAGCCGGGCTGGGGGACCGGCGGAGGGAATCGGATGAAACGACTGCTTTTCCTTTACAATCCAAAGGCCGGCCGCCAGCGGGTGCGAGGAATGCTGCCTGTCCTGCTGGAGGTGTTCGCCCGGTCAGGGTATGAGACCACCGTCCACCCCACTATGGCCCCGGAGGAGGCCGTCCAGGTGGCGGCGGAGCAGGCCAGTCAGTATGACCGGCTGGTGTGCTGCGGGGGGGACGGTACCCTCAACGAGACGGCCCGGGGCCTGATGGCCCTGCCGGAAGGCCAGCGCCCTGTGCTGGGCTATATCCCCACGGGCACCACCAACGACTTTGCCAAGACCCTGGGCCTGCCCCGTTCCGCCGAGAGACTGGCGGAGGTGGCCTGCAGCGGGGTGGCCCGGGCGGTGGATGTGGGTGACTGCTCTGGGCGGCTGTTCACCTATGTGTCTGCCTTCGGGCTGTTTACCGACGTGTCCTACTCCACTCCCCAGACCACCAAGAACCTGCTGGGCCACTTTGCCTATGTGCTGGAGGGAGCGGGCCGGCTGCTGAACGTGCCCAGCTATCCCATGGAGGTGTCCACCGACACGGGGCGGACGATCGCGGGGGACTTCATCTACGGCATGGTGTCCAACACCCTGTCGGTGGGGGGGATGATGTCCCTACCCAGGGATCAGGTGAAGCTGGACGACGGACGGTTTGAGGTGCTGCTGGTCCGCCCCCCCCACACCCCCCGGGACTGGCAGTCCATCATCTCCTCCCTCAAGGCCCAGCGGGCCGAGCGGGAGGACGGCGCGGTGGTGGGCTTCACCGCCAGCCAGGTCACCTTCCGCTGCCGCCAGCCGGTGGCCTGGACGGTGGACGGGGAGTTCGGCGGCCGGCGGGAGGAGACCGTGATCCAGAATCGGCCCAGATCCCTGTTGATCGCCTGTGG
>CALXDM010000003.1 GCA_944387065.1 uncultured Oscillospiraceae bacterium | reverse complement strand
GCCCCCCAGCGCCGCCGCCCGCCTTGCCCGCTCCCGCAGGCCCAGCTCACAGCCGCGCCGTTTGACGCTCGATCAGTATAGCAGATCCAAACGGGCTTGTCAACACAAAAATCCATGTTTTTTCAAAGTTTTTTCCCGCCGCCTCGCGTTGCTTTTTCCAGCAGGCTGTGATATGCTTTGCTTACTCTGATCCAGCGGCCCATATTATATAAAGGTGTGCTGCCCTATCTCTTTCCCCTGGAGGTGATCCCGTGCCCATCCGCATCCCCGATTCTCTCCCGGCCACCAGCGTGCTGGAGAGCGAAAATATCTTCGTGATGACCGAGCATCGCGCCTTGCATCAGGACATCCGCCCCCTGAACCTGCTGATCCTAAACCTGATGCCCACCAAGATCGTCACCGAGACCCAGATCCTGCGCAAGCTGTCCAACACCCCGCTTCAGATCAACGTGCAGCTGCTCCAGACCATCAGCCACACCGCCCAGCACACCGACAGCCAGCATCTGGACGCCTTTTACACCACCTTCCGCCAGATCCAGGCCGAGCGCTTCGACGGGATGATCATCACCGGCGCGCCAGTGGAAAACCTGGACTTTGAAAACGTGGACTATTGGCACGAGCTGTGCCAGATCATGGACTGGACCCGTACCCACGTCCACTCCACCCTGCATATCTGTTGGGGCGCCCAGGCGGGGCTGTACTACCACTACGGGATTCCCAAGCGCACCCTGCCCAAAAAGCTCTTTGGCATCTACGAGCACGAGATCATCCGCAAGCGCTCCCCCCTCTTCCGGGGGTTTGACGACCGTTTTTATGCCCCCCACTCCCGCTATACCGAGGTCGCCTTGGACGACGTGCTGGCCGTGCCTGAGCTGGAACTACTGGCCCTCTCCCAGGAGGCAGGCATCTTCGGGGTAAAGAGCGCGGACAACCGCCGCTTCTTCGTCTTTGCCCACCCGGAATACGACCCGGACACCCTGGCTTTGGAGTATTTCCGGGATGTGGAGCGGGGGCTGGACATCCCAGCGCCCGCCCACTACTTCCCCAACGATGACCCCAGCCAGTCCCCCGTGGTGACCTGGCGTTCCGCCGGCCAGCTGCTGTACACCAACTGGCTCAACTACTACGTCTACCAGACCACACCTTATGACCCAAGGGAGATCTCCAATGAAGCCTGACTTTGAAACCATCCGCGACAACGCGGAGATCCGCACCTACATCACCCAGGCCGACGCGTCCCTGCTGGCTTTGGGCTATACAGAGCACTCCTTCCCCCACGTGATGCGCTGCGCCCACACCGCCGCCGACCTGCTCACCCGCCTGGGCTATGACCAGCGGCAGGTGGAGCTGGCCCGGGTGGCCGGCTATATGCACGACATCGGCAATGTGGTCAACCGGGTGGACCACGCCCAGAGCGGCGCGGTGATGGCCTTCCGCATCCTGGACAAGATGGGCATGGCCCCGGAGGATGTGGCGGTGGTGGTCACCGCCATCGGCAATCACGATGAGGGCACCGCCTACCCAGTCAACGCGGTGGCCGCCGCCCTCATCCTGGCCGACAAGTCCGACGTGCGCCGCAGCCGGGTGCGCAATCAGGCCACCATCAGCTTCGACATCCACGACCGGGTCAACTACGCCGTGGAGCGCTCTGAGCTCAAGCTGGACGCCGGGGCCAAGACCCTCACCCTGGACCTGACCATCGACATCGGCATCTCCTCGGTCATGGACTACTTTGAGATCTTCATGGGGCGGATGCTGCTGTGCCGCAAGGCCGCGGAGTTCTTTGGTCTGAAGTTCCGCATGACCATCAACGGATCGGCGGTGCTGTGAGATGCTGCAAGTAGCCCATCTGCGCCTGGAGATCGGCGACGGCCCGGACCAGCTGCGCCGCAGAACCGCCCAGGCCCTTGGCGTGCCCCCGGAGGAGATCCTGGAGCTATCCCTCGCCCGCCAGTCCATCGACGCCCGGAAGAAGCAGGACGTGCACTTGGTGTGCGCGGTCAAAGTGCGCCTCAAGGATGAGGAGCGCATCCTGGCCCGGGGCTTCAAATATGTATCTTTGCTGGAGGAACACCCCTATGTCCTCCCCTCCGTCCAGCGCGCCTTCCCCCTGCCCCCCGTGGTGGCGGGCATGGGCCCAGCCGGTCTGTTTGCCGCCCTCACCCTGGCCCGGGCTGGCCTGCGACCCATCGTGCTGGAGCGGGGGCGGAATGTGGATGAGCGCACCGCCGACGTGGCCCACTTCTGGCGCACCGGCCAGCTGTCCACCAGCTCCAACGTGCAATTTGGCGAGGGTGGGGCGGGCACCTTCTCTGACGGCAAGCTCACCACCGGTACCCGCGACCCCCGCATCGCCCATGTGTTCTCCACCCTGGTCGCCCACGGCGCGCCGGCGGACATCCAGTGGTCCCACAAGCCCCACATCGGCACCGACCTGCTGCGGCGGGTGGTCAAGTCCCTGCGCGGGGAGCTGCTGGCTCTGGGCGCCGACATCCGCTTCGAGCATCAGCTATCTGGGCTGAAGGCCCAGGATGGGCAGTTGCGGTCCCTCACCGTCATGACCGAGACCGGCCCCTACGAGCTGCCCTGCCAGGCCCTGGTGTTGGCCCCCGGCCACTCCGCCCGGGACACCTTCCAGATGCTGCTGAAGGCAGGGCTGCCCCTCCAGCCCAAGAGCTTTGCCATCGGCGTGCGCATCGAGCACAGCCAGGCCCTGGTCAGCCAGGCCCAGTTCGGCCCCTGCTGGGACCGGCTGCCCGCCGCCGACTACAAGCTGGCCTGCCGCCTGCCTGGCGGACGCTCCGCCTTCACCTTCTGCGTCTCTCCCGGCGGCCAGGTGGTTGCCTCTGCCAGCGATTATGGCCAGGTGGTCACCAACGGCATGAGCCTGCGCGCCCGGGCGGGGGCCAACATCAACGGCGGCTTTCTGGTGGGGGTGGAGCCCGCCGACTTCGGCGGGGACGATCCCCTGGCCGGGGTACGCTTCCAGCAGCGGTGGGAGCGGGCCGCCTGGGACCTGGGCTCGGGAGGACTGCCCCCCCGCTTCCAGGAAAACGCCCCCTGCTTCTTCGCCCCCGCCCAGCGGGTGGAGGACTTCCTGGCCGGCCGTCCCTCCCAAGGCCCCGGCTGCGTGCTGCCCACCTACCGCCCTGGTGTGACCTGGGGGTCGCTGGAGGGCACGCTGCCCGGCTATGTGCTGGACACCCTGCGCCAGGCCCTGCCCCTCTTTGACCGGAAGCTCCACGGCTTCGCCCACCCAGACGCGGTGCTCACCGGAGTGGAGACCCGTTCCTCCTCCCCGGTGCGCATCCTCCGGGACGAGACCTTCCAGTCCCCCGGCCTGCGGGGCCTGTTCCCCTGCGGGGAGGGGGCGGGCTACGCCGGCGGCATCACCTCCGCCGCAGTGGATGGCATCCGGGTAGCCGAGGCGGTACTGGTCGCCGCCCCCTGACTGCTTATAGCATTCGGCATTGCCCCCCACAGGCAGATTCTGCAGCTGTTCAGCTATGCTCCCAATGCCAGCCCACCTTTGAAATGCTTTCCTCCGGTTGGGCGCAAGCGCCATTTTGGCAGAGATAGTACCGGGCGCCCGTTTCCGGCACCGGATAGGCCGCGGTAAAGGGGGCAAGTTCCTCCAGCCCTTTGGCCGTTTCCGGCGTTTTCACCAGCACCGTCAGTTCAGGCCGGGAGGACTCCCCCAGGAAGGCGGTCAGCTCCCCCGGAACGGTCCGGGCGGCGCAGACCAGCTCCGCCGAGGGCCACAGCTCCTCCAGAAACGCCAGCATGGCAAAGCCGTACCCGGCAGGATATTCCCGCACAGCGCCCGCCAGATAAGCCAGCTGCAGATCGGCGGCCGTCCGCCAGTGAGCCACCCCGGTGAGGCGGGCCAGCCGGGAGAGGACCAGCGCCGCCACCGAGTTGCCCGACGGCATAGCTCCATCATAGGTTTCTTTTGTGCGGGTGATCAGCTGCTCGCCATCCGCGGCGTAGGGGTAAAACCCGCCGGCCTCCCCATCGAAGAATTGCTCCAGCAGCCTCCCCATCAAACACTGGGCCTCTGCCAGATACGCGGTCTGGAAGCTCACGCCATACAGCTCCAGAAGCCCCCAGGCACAGAAGGCGTAATCATCCAGCTTTCCGGGATGGGCTGCCTGCCCCTCCCGCCACCTGGCCAGCAGCTGACCGCTTTCTTCCGTGAGGCTCTGCTTCAAAAACGCCGCCGCCCGTATGGCGGCGTCCAGATAGCGGGGCTCATCCAGCGCCAGCCCCGCCCGGGACAGGGCCGCGATCATCAGTCCGTTCCATGCCGCAAGCACCTTGTCATCCTTATGGAGCCGGGTCCTGCCTAAGCGGTAGGCATACACCTTTTCCCGCAAGCATTCGATGCGCTCTGGTTCCCGGTCCACCTGCGCTTGGCCAATGAGATTGAGGATGCTCTTCCCCTCAAAGTTTCCCGGCCCAGTCACCCCGTACCAGCTGCAAAACACCTGTCCATCCTCCCGCCCCAGCAGCTCTTCCAGCTCGCTGGCGGTAAATACATAATATTTCCCCTCCACGCCCTCGCTGTCCGCATCCTGCCCGCAATAGAAGCCGCCCTGGGGGGCGGTCAGTTCCCGAAGGACGTAATCCAGCGTGCGGCGGACGATTTCCCCATAGAGGGGCCGCCGGGTCAGTTGATAGGCTTCGGTGTAGGCCAGGGCCAGCAGCGCGTTATCGTAAAGCATCTTTTCAAAATGGGGGACCAGCCACCTTTCATCGGTGGAGTACCGGGCAAATCCCCCGCCCACATGGTCAAACAAGCCTCCCCGGTACATTCCTTCCAAGGTCTGCTCCGCCATGGCGCGGGCGTGGTCATCCCCCGTGCGCCGGGCGTACCGCAGCAGAAAGATCAGATTATGGGGCGTGGGGAATTTTGGAGCGTGCCCAAAGCCGCCCCAGCGGGGATCAAAGCTCTGGGCGTAAAGACTGGCCGCCCGGCTTACCAGGCCTCGGTCAGGCAGGCCAGCGCCCGCCCCCTTCTTCCCATTCAGGCGGGCGGTCAGCTCCTCGCCGAAGGCAAGCAGCCTGTCCTTGTCCTCCCGCCACAGCCGGGCCGCCTGGTGCAGCAGGGACAGCAGTGCCTGCTTGGGAAGGTAGGTCCCCGCCCAGAAGGGCTTTTGCTCCGGCGTGAGCAGAACCGTGAGCGGCCAGCCGCCGGAGCCAGTCATGGCCAGGCAGGCGGCCATATAGACCCCGTCCACATCCGGGCGCTCCTCCCGGTCTACCTTGATGGGGATAAAATCCCGGTTGACCACCTCCGCCACTATCCTATCCTCAAAGGATTCATGGGCCATGACATGGCACCAGTGGCAGGTTGAATAGCCGATGCTAAGAAACACCGGCTTGCCCTCCTCCCGGGCGGCCCGGAAGGCCTCTTCCCCCCATGGCCGCCAGTCCACAGGGTTTTCCCTGTGCTGGAGCAGATACGGGGATTGTTCGAATTGAAGCCGGTTGGGCATGGCCGTTCCTCCTTTTCCGGGCCGCGTCATTGCCCGCATATTTTTCCCGAAATCGACGGAGCTTTGCCCCTTCGCTCCAGGCGCGCCCCGTGAGGCCGCCCAAGCCGGTCGCAGAGCCCTCTGGGCGGCGCAGCGGCAGCTACCGCGTGGTTTCCCAGCGATGCAGCAGGACAAATCCCGGCAGGGAACAGCGCCGGGCAAAAAGCCTTTCCCGGCACCGTCCCCTGCCCCAGGGTTTCCATGCCCACCTGCTCCCGCTGGCCCGCCAAGCTCAGAAGTAGTCTGTGCAGTTCAGGGCGGATTATCATCCTTCACACGAAGCATCATCTATCAGTCACGAGTAAAGAAAGGGGGAAAGCCCAGTCAGTCAAGGCTTTCCCCTATAAAACGGCAGTAGGAGTATTGGACAGTCTGAGAACCGTTCAATACTCCTACCCGTTTCCGTTTGGTGCGCGAGGCGGGAGTCGAACCCGCACGCCCTTGCGAGCACTGGCACCTGAAGCCAGCGAGTCTACCAATTCCACCACTCGCGCAGCTGAGTCCTTTCGCCTTGATTCAGCGCAAGGGTTATAGTAGCACGAGATTCCCCCTTTGTCAAGGCCTTTTCCCGCTTGACAAAAAACTTTTTTCCGCTTATAATGGGTAAGCTTATGATTTGATGGCACAATGCGGATGTGCTGGAACTGGTAGACTGGCTAGCTTGAGGTGCTAGTGGCTTATGGCCGTACGGGTTCGAGTCCCGTCATCCGCACCATGGCGAGTGTTTTTACAGCATCTGAACGGCTGTAAGAACACTCGTCTTTTTTGCTGTTTTCCCCCGGCGATGGCGGATGGGGCGTAGTTGAGGGCTCCGCCCTTTCTGATGCGGCAGACCGGATCCCGGTTGGCGTCCCACCCCGGTCCGATCCATACCCCCATTTGGCCGCCCAGCTCTCCCCGCCTCACATAGCCCGTCGTTATGTTTACAAAACCCAGTCCCTTTCCCCGATGCAAATCCTTGATACAGGGTTTCCCATTTTTAGGAATACCGCCAAAATGCGCCCCTTCCCCAGCGGATCCACCCCTGTGGAAAAGTCTGTGGAACCTGTGGATAACTCTCCGTATGCAAAATTATAAGCGGCGTTATGAAAACCATATCCTCCCCGATGCCTTCCCGGTTTTATCCCAAGTTTATCGGTCAAACGTCCCCGATCTCTCCGCCAGCTCTCCAGTCCAATTACAAAGCGTATTACTCTTAGGATGGACCTTGAGGGGGCGCGGCACCCCCGCTGGTCTGCCCCGGCTGACAGACAGGCCGGTCTGCCAGCCGGCCCCTATCCCAGGCCGATATCCCGGCTGGCCTTGGCGTTCAGCCCCCAGCCCGCAGTGTGCCCCGCCTGGTACTCATAGTATCCCTGGCAGCCGATCATGGCCGCGTTGTCCCCACACAAGGACAGGGGGGGCATCCACAGCCGGGCCCCCGCCTCCTGGCAGGCCCGAGTCAGATCTGCCCGGATCCGGCTGTTGGCCGCCACCCCGCCGGCGGTGACGATCTTATCATAGCCCAGCTCCTCCGCCGCCTCCATTACCCGGGGGACCAAGCAGTCGGAAACGGCGGCGGCAAAGGAGGCCGCCAGGTCATGGAGGTTGAGCTCCTGCCCCTTCTGCTGGGCGTTGTGGATGACATTGAGGGCCGCCGTCTTCAACCCGGAAAAGGACATATCCAGCGGATGTCCCGCCACCTGCCCCCGAGGGAATGGGAAGGCCCTGTCATCCCCCCCCTGAGCCAACCTGTCCATGGGAGCGCCGCCGGGGTAGCCCAGCCCCAGCACCCGGGCAATCTTGTCAAAGCACTCCCCCGCCGCATCGTCCCGCGTGCTGCCCAGCATCCGAAACCGGGTGTAGTCCCCCACGTCCACCAGCGCGGTGGTGCCGCCGGACACGCACAGGCACAGGAAGGGTGGCTCCAGGTCTGGGTGGGCGATGTAGTTGGCCGCGATGTGTCCCCGGACGTGGTGAACGGGGATGAGGGGCACCCCCAAGCCATAGGCCACCGACTTGGCGAAGGACACCCCCACCAGCAGCGCCCCGATCAGGCCGGGGGCGTCGGTCACCGCCACGGCGTCGATCTCCCCCTTGCCCAGCCCCGCCTGGCGCAGCGCCTCGTCGGCCAGGCCCACAATGGCCTGCACATGCTGCCGGGAAGCGATCTCAGGCACCACGCCGCCGTAGATGGCGTGCATATCCGCCGAGGAGGCGATCACCGAGGACAGTACCGTCCGGCCGTCCTTGACCACGGCCGCCGCCGTCTCGTCACAGGAGGATTCAAAGGCAAGAATATTCATGGTAATCCCGTCCCCTTTCCCACTCTGAAAACCAGCCGCTCCCGTCCCTCGGAACCGGCCCCCAGCCCTCGACATAGAGGGCATCCGGCGCAAACAGCGCTTGGATTCCCTCGTCTGTCCCCTTGCGCCCCATCCCAAACCACAGGCGGATCTTCTCCTCCCGCTCCCTCGCCGTCACGGGAAGATTTCCTCCTCATCCTCCTCCATCCAGGCCGGAGCGGGGTGGATGGCCTCCCCCGGGCACAGGGGGAGCTGGATATACCGCTCCATGTGGGCGGGGGAAAAGTAATCGGCGTATACGCTGCGATGCAGGGCCTCCACCTTCCGGTCGTCCGTCTCCGGCCCGCGATATAGGCTTTTGAAGTGGACGCCGAACAGGGCGCATTCGTAGTCCAGCACCCGGAAGCCGTTGCGTTCATAGAAGCCGATGCGCCGCCGGCGCAACTCGTTCTCCGCTGGGTTGTCCGAGTCCGGCGCCTCCGCCTCCCCAAAGAGCTGGCCATAGCGCTGGGCCAGCAGGGGCAGCGCTTGGGCCCCAAGCCCACCGTTGCGCTTGCCCCGCAGCACGCCCAAATATTCCAGCAGCGCTCCGTTCCGCTCCCGGGGCAGCCACATCATGGCGTAGCCCAGCGCCTCCCCCTCCTCGTCGGTGAGCAGCAGCGGGTCGTACTGCCCCAGCCCCATCAGCCGGAGCATGGCCCGCAGAGGCTTGAGCTCCGCCTTGGGGAAGTCAAAGACCATCTCGGTCTCATACAGCTTGGTCAGTTCCCTCTCGTTGAGCAGCTTCAGTTTCATGGTCCAACTCCAATGTCATCAAAATCGCGTCCTCTTTGGGGTCATCATAATAGTCCTTGCGTCGCCCCACCGCCCGAAAGCCGTGCTTCTCATACAGCCGCAGGGCCGGCCGGTTAGAGGCGCGCGCCTCCAGGGTGAGGAAGGCCAGCCTGCCGCGCCCCAATCCGATCAGGCCGGCCAGCAGCGCGTCGGCCACCCCCTGGCGGCGGAAAGCCGGGGCCACCGCCACGTTGTTGACATAGCCCTCGTCCAGCACCGCCCGTGCCCCGGCATAGCCCAGCACCGTGCCGTCCTCCCCCTGCGCCACCAGGAACAGGGTCCCACCGCCCTCCAGCTCAGCCCGCAGCTGTCCCTCGCTCCAGGGGTGTGAGAAGCAAGCCCGCTCCAGCGCCGCCACCTGGGGGATGTGCCCGGCGGCCAAGGCGGTCAGACGGTATCTCATGCCCATCCCCCCTCCTCCCGGATAACCGGGCTGGTGGTCCACTCCGTCCCACAGGGCAGGGGCCGCCGCCTGCACAGGTTGTAGAAGTCGGTACACCGGGCCTCCAGCTCAAACAGGGAGACGCCTTTACCATGGGCAGGCTTGGTGATCACCGGCGGCCCGTTTTCCAGCTGCCGCAGCACCGCCAGGCCCGTCCGGTTGGCCCCCAGCACCCGCAGATAGGGCGGCCCGTCCGGTCGGTCCGAAGCTCTCAGCCCCAGGCAGGCCCACAGCACCGCCCGGCGGATCCGGGCATGGGCATAGCGCTTGGTCTTGGCCAGCTGGTACAATTCCTCCAGGCCCACCGCCTGCCGGGCCGCCCGGTACAACCGGTGGGCCAGCCCCTCCCCGCAGTCGGGCAGGGCCGCGAAATCCTCCGGCCCCAGCGCCCGCAGCCGGGCGAGAACGCCCCGCTCATTGTACCTCAGCCCCGCCGGGTTGTCCATGGGCAGCTCCCCCCGGTGGATCAGTTCCCGCAGGTGGGAGGCGGAGGGGTAGTCCGGGTCATCCCCCCCGTCGTGGCCAGCCCCCAGCCGGGGCACCGCCACCACCCGAGGGGCAAAGCCCAGCCGCCGGGCCGCCCGCAGGTACTCCACTCCCAGGTTGTCGTTGGGCTGGGCTAGGCACGCCGCCCCCTCCTCCCCCAACATGGCCTGAGCGGCCAGATGGCGGCAGCGGGCGAAGGGCAGCCCCTGATCCAGGAAACGGCGCAGCTCCCGGCGATAGTCCGCACTGTCCAGCGCCTGGGCGGCCCGGCCCAGGGCGGCGGCATCCCCCGACTCGCTGCCAAAACTGACGGCCCGAGCCCCCGCCGCCTGCAGGAGGGCCACCGCCCCCTGGGCAAAGGCCTCCGCCGAGGCGCACGCCCACACCGTGGGCAGCTCCAACACCAGGTCCACCCCCCCCGCCAGGGCTGCCGCCGCCCGGCTCCACTTGTCGGTGACGGCGCAGTCCCCCCGCTGGACAAAGTTGCCGCTCATAGCCGCCACCACCGCGCACCGCCCCAGGGCGCGGCGGGTCTGGTCAATGTGCCGGCGGTGGCCGGCGTGAAATGGATTGTACTCCGCCACAACCCCCACGATGTCCATCTCCCGGCCGCCCCCTTTCCCCCGTCTCCGGGCAAGTTCAAAACAAATGGGGAAACCCCCTTGTTCTTTTGCAAAAAATGGTCTAAAATAGTCCAGGTATTGTCCCGGTGGGCCAGTTTGCCCAGCTTCCTACATTCTATTACAAACCGGGCGCAGGCGCAATTCCCATTTTCCCATCCTCAATCTGTAATCTGTATGAAGGAGTGTCATTCATGAAAGTACTCGTCATCAACGCCGGCAGTTCCTCTCTGAAGTATCAGCTTCTGGACACCGCCAACCAGCAAGTGCTGGCCAAGGGCCTGTGCGAGCGCATCGGCATCGACGGCAAGTTCACCTACAAGGCTCCTGGCAAGGACACCATTGACGCGGTGGACGCCCCCATGCCCACCCATTCCGAGGCCATCCAGGCCGTGCTGGACGCCCTGGTGGACAAGGCCAACGGCGTGATCGCCTCCATGGGGGAGATCGACGCGGTGGGCCACCGGGTGGTGCACGGCGGGGAAACCTTTGCCGGCTCAGTGCGCATCGACGGCCAGGTGATGGCCGCCCTGGAGGCGTGCATCCCCCTGGCTCCCCTGCACAACCCCGCCAATATCACCGGCATCCGGGCCTGCCAGGCGGTGCTGGGCCCCGACGTGCCTCAGGTGGCTGTGTTTGACACCGCCTTCCACCAGACCATGCCCCCCGTGGCCTACACCTATCCCCTGCCCTACGAGTACTACGAGAAGGACAAGGTCCGCCGCTACGGCTTCCACGGCACCTCCCACAAGTATGTGTCCCAGCGGGCCGCCGCCATGCTGGGCAAGCCCCTGGAGTCCTTGAAGCTCATCTCCTGCCACCTGGGCAACGGTTCCTCCGTCACCGCCATTGACGGCGGCAAGAGCGTGGACACCTCCATGGGCTTCACCCCCCTGGCCGGCCTGCCCATGGGCACCCGTTCCGGCGACCTGGACGCGGGCATCCTGGAGTACCTGATGGGCCGGTACAACCTGGACATCCGGGAGATGCTGGACATCCTGAATAAGAAGTCGGGCGTGCTGGGCGTGTCCGGCGTGTCCTCCGACTTCCGGGACCTGGGCCTGGCCGGGGAGCAGGGCAATCGGCGGGCCGCCCTGGCGGTGGATCTGTTCAACTACGGGGTGAAGAAGTACATCGGGGCCTATGCCGCCGCCATGGGCGGGGTGGACGCCGTCATCTTCACCGCCGGCGTGGGGGAGAACTCCCCCGAGCAGCGGCTGGCCATCGCCTCCGGCCTGGAGTTCATGGGCCTGAAGATGGACCCGGAAGCCAACAACGTCCGGGGCAAGGAGACCGTCATCTCCACCCCCGACTCCAAGGTCAAGGCGCTGCTCATCCCCACCAACGAGGAGCTGATGATCGCCCTGGACACCGCCGCGCTGGCCTGATCCATCCCCGCCCTTCCCGGGCTTGCCCAGGCGCGGATTGGCCCTTGCAAACCGGTGCCCCATCGTGTACAATGATGTAGTGTGTAAAAGTGCCAACGCCCACCGGAGAAAGGAAGTCTGACAACGATGTCCATGAAAAACCCCTACTTACAGTCCGTTTTGGACGGGCTGAACACCCGCAACGCCCACGAGCCGGAGTTCCTCCAAGCCGTGGAGGAGGTGCTGGAATCTCTGGAACCCGTGGTGGAGTCCGATCCCCGCTATGAGCGGCAGAACATCATCGGCCGCATCGTGGAGCCCGAGCGGGTGGTGATCTTCCGGGTCCCCTGGGTGGACGACGCCGGAAGGGTACAGGTCAACCGGGGCTACCGGGTGCAGTTCAACTCCGCCATCGGCCCCTACAAGGGCGGTCTGCGGCTGCATCCCACCGTCAACTTGTCCGTCATCAAGTTCCTGGGCTTTGAGCAGATCTTCAAAAACGCCTTGACCACCCTCCCCATGGGCGGGGGCAAGGGGGGCGCTGATTTCGATCCCAAGGGCAAGTCGGACGGGGAGGTCATGCGGTTCTGCCAGTCCTTCATGAGCGAGCTGTACCGCCACATCGGGCCGGACACCGACGTGCCCGCCGGCGATATCGGCGTGGGCGCCCGGGAGATCGGCTTCCTGTTTGGCCAGTACAAGAAGATCCGCAACGAGTGGGCAGGCGTGCTAACCGGCAAGGGGCTCAGCTACGGCGGATCGCTGGCCCGCACCGAGGCCACCGGCTTTGGCCTGTGCTACTTTGCCGATGCCCAGCTGCGGGACAACGGACAGTCCTTCCAGGGCAAGCGGGTGGTCATCTCCGGGTCGGGCAACGTGGCCATCTACGCCAACCAGAAGTGCACCCAGCTGGGGGGCAAGGTGATCGCCATGAGCGACTCCAACGGCTACATCGTGGACGAGAACGGCATTGACTACCAGGTGATCCGGCAGATCAAAGAGGTTCGCCGGGATCGGATCAAGGCCTACCTGGAGCAGGTTCCCACCGCCCGGTATGTGGAGGGCTGCGCCGGTATCTGGAACGTGCCCTGCGACATCGCTCTGCCCTGCGCCACCCAGAACGAGCTGGACGAGGCGGCGGCCAAGGCCCTGATCGCCAACGGCTGCATCGGGGTGTTTGAAGGGGCCAATATGCCCTGCACCCCCGAAGCGGTGGCCGCCATCAAGGGCGCGGGGCTGATGTTTGCCCCCGCCAAGGCGTCCAACGCCGGCGGCGTGGCCACCTCGGGGCTGGAGATGAGCCAGAATTCCGGGCGCATCAGCTGGAGCTTTGAAGAGGTGGACGCCAAGCTCAAGGGCATCATGGAGGGTATCTATCAGGCCTGCGCCAATGCCGCCCAGCAGTATGGCAAGAAGGGAGACATCCAGGCCGGGGCCAACATCGCCGGGTTCCTAAAGGTGGCCGACGCCATGCTGTGGCAGGGCGTGTGCTGATCCCTGATCCTAACAGCAAGCTCAGCCCCGGCGGATGATTTCCGCCGGGGCTGCTTCCTCCCTCTTTTCATTTTTCCGCATCTGTGGTATTCTGTTGCCGTTCATGAAAGGAGGCGGTTCCATGCCCCGCGGCATCCTCGTCCCCTTCCTGGCCGTGGAAGGAGCCCTCTACGCAGCCTTCCTCTACCTGGATTTGACAGCCGATCCCAGCGGCCTGTCCCTCTGGCTGAAGTACATCGGCATCCTGTTGTGTCTCCTGCTCTCCGGTCTGGGCGCCCTTCGGGGCGGCGACCGCCTCATCCCCCTGGCCTTGGCCCTCACCGCCCTAGCGGACTGGTTCCTGCTGGTGCTGGGCGAGCAGTACCTGCTGGGGGTGACCCTCTTTCTACTGGTGCAGATTTTATATCTGCTCCGGCTGCGCCGGGCGGGGGCGGCCATCCTGCTCTGGCTGCGTTTGCCCCTCACCCTGGCCTTCCTTGCCGAGGTTGTCATCCTGCTGGGGCTATCCGCCGAGCTGGAACTGTTGTGCGCGCTGTACTTCGCTCAGCTGCTGGTCAACACTGCCCAGGCTTGGTCCCTGCCGGGCGCTACTTGGCGGCGCTTTGCCTTGGGCCTAACCCTGTTTGTGGCCTGCGATGTGTGCGTAGGGCTGTTCAACCTCCCCCATCTGATCCCCGCCAGCCTGCACGGCTTCGCCCGGGTGGGCATGTGGCTGTTCTATCTGCCCTCCCAGGCCTTGATCGCCCTGTCCACATTCCCCGAGGCAAAGGAGTCCTCCCAATGAAACCTGTCTCCCCCCGCAAACCCTCCAGCCTGCTCACCGTCCTGCTGGCCCTCACCACCGCGGCGGTGCTGCTCACCGGCTCCATCGCCGTGCCCATCCTGTACCGGCCCTTCTACTATCTCCAGATCGACCCCCTGGAGCTGCCCCAGCGCACGGGGCTGAGCCAGCAGGAGATCCGGGAGGCCTTCGACCAAGTGATGGACTACTGCACCGGTAGGTCGGACACCTTTTCCACCGGGGTGCTGCGCTGGTCGGACAGCGGCCGGGACCACTTTGCCGACGTGCGGGGCCTGTTCCTGCTGGACCTTCAGGTGCTGATGGAGGCGGCTTTGCTATTGATCATCCTGCTGCTGGCAGGCCGGATCACCGGACGTAGGGCAGCCCCCTTGCTGGGCAGGGGGCCCGCCTTCTGGGCAGGCGCGGGGCTGGGCGGGGTGTTTTTGCTACTAGGTGGGCTGGCCGCCCTGGACTTCAACCGGGCTTTTACTCTCTTCCACGCCGTCTTTTTCCCCGGCAAAGACAACTGGATCTTCGATCCCAATGCCGACCAGATCATCACCATCCTTCCTCAGGAGTTCTTCCGCAACTGCGCCCTGCTCATCCTGGTCGTCCTGGTGGCCGGCTGCGCCCTCTTGATCGTCTGGGATCTGCTACGGGGGAGAAAGGATGGCCGCCAGCTCTAAGCCAATCCCTTTATGCCAAAAACCAAGCCCCCCGGCCATTTCGGCCGGAGGGCTTTCGTCGCTACACAGCACTCCCGTGCTGCTGCATTGATTTGCAGCGGCTCAATTCACACCGCCACGTTGTCTACAAAGCGCATCAGGATGACCGCCAGCTGGGCCCGGATGGCGCTGCCCTGGGGGTTCACCTGGTTGTTGGACCCCTGAATCAGACCCGCGCCGTTGGCCCAGGTCAAGGCGCTGACAGACCAGCTGGACACGCTGCCCGCGTCATCAAAGCCGGACAGGTCGCCGCTGGCCGTCACGTCGTACCCCGCACCGTCCGCGTAGCGGTACAGGATGGCCGCCAGCTGCTCCCGGGTAATGGTGTCCTCTGGACCAAAGACCGTGTCACTGTATCCGTTGACGATGCTGTTCTGGCTGGCCCACATCACCGCATCAGCGTACCAGCCGGCCGTAGCGTCGGTGAAGGGATTGTCCCCCGTTACCGCCGGGGAGCCCGCCAGACGGTACAGGATGGTCACCACCTGGGCCCGGGTGGTCGTCACGTCCGGCCCAAAGGTGGTCTCGCTGGTGCCCTGCATCAGCCCACGCTCGTAGACATAGGCCACCGCCTCATCGTAGTACGCACCCTCCGCCACATCGGTGAAGGGGGTGCTGGGATCGGGATTGGGCGCGTTGGGATCCCTGGTCAGCGAGGCGTCCAGCTTGTTCTCCCCGCCGATCAACACCGTCACGTTCCGCTCGGTGTAAGTCTCATAGCCGTCGGCTTCCACCGTCACGTTGTAGATTCCATACAACGCCTGGAGACTATACGTACCGTCCACGCCCGTGGTGGCCGTGAATTCGTAGGTGCCGTCACCAAAGGTCACAGTGGCGTTCTCCACGGGGGTCCCGTCTGCGGCGTCCACCACCGTGCCGGTCACCGTGTAATAAGTCTCATCGGGAGACGGCTCGGGCTCGGGGTCGGGATCGGGCTCAGGTTCGGTGCCATCCTTGGTCAGAGAGACGTCCAGCGTGTTATTCCCACCGATCAACACCGTCACGTTCCGCTCGGTATAGGTCTCATAGCCGTCGGCTTCCACCGTCACGTTGTAGATCCCATACAGCGCCTGGAGGCTATACGTACCGTCCGCACCCGTGGTGGCCGTGAATTCGTAGGTGCCGTCATCGAAGGTCACCGTGGCGTTCTCCACGGGGGTCCCGTCCTCAGCATTCACCACCGTGCCGGTCACCGTGTAATAAGTCTCGCCCGACGCAGCCAGGGCAAATGGCACCGTTGCCATTACCATGGCCAGGGTCAGCAACACGGCGGCAATCCGCATGGTGTTCCCTCTGATCCTCTCTCTCTTCATGTTGTTTCCTCCTATGGCATAAATATTACGCTCCAGGGGCACGTACCCCGTTGCGGCGGAGAATACCCCCCCTGTGGTCGAAATCCGGACGAGGGGCTGCAGTCCAAGTTACGGTCCCCTCAGAGAGAACTGTAACTTTTATACAGAAAAGCTGAAATTTCTCTTTCCCCAGTATAGCCAATCCCCTCAAAAAGTCAACTGTTTTTTTCCTCTTTCTCCATGGAAAAATCTGCCCGCCGGAGGGCTCCCCCCAGCGGGCTGTTCCGCTCAGATCCTTTGGATAGGCACGGCCTGAAAGCGCTCCCCCAGTTCCACCACCCGGCAGGCTCCGGCGGACAGTTCCACCATCCGCTCCCCAAAGGGGACGGCCTTCTCCTCGGGCAGCAGCAGCCGGACGGTGACCTGGGCAGCGTAGTCGATCTCGCCCAGAGTCCCACCCTGGGCCATTACCTCCATCTTGACCCGCTCAAAGAAGCTGTAAGGGCAATCCATTTCCAGCTCCACCCAGCGGCGCACCACCGCGATGCCGGCCGCGTCCAACGCCAGCTTGGCCGCCTGGGTGTAGGCCCGCACCAGGCCCCCCGCCCCCAGCAGGATACCCCCAAAGTACCGGGTGACCACGCAGCACACATTGGTGATGCCCGCCTTCTGGAACACCCCCAGCATGGGCTGGCCGGCGGTGCCCTGGGGTTCCCCGTCGTCGGAGTAGCGCACCGGCCCGTCTTTGAGCAGGTAGCACCAGCAGTTATGTCGGGCGTCATAGTGCTTCTTCTTGATCTGATCGATATGGGCCCGGGCCTCCTCCTCACTGGCCACTGGTCGGATCTGGCCAATAAAGCGGGACCGCTTCTCCACCAGTTCCGCCTCAGCGGGAGCTGTGGGGATATGATATTCGGTCATGTGTGGCCTCCCGTTTTCATCGTCTTTGTTCCCAGTCCTCCCGGGTTAGGACATAGCAAAGGGTGGCGTGGGGCGCACCTGTGGCATCGGTGGTCTCACGGGTCAGACGGTAGGAAAAGCCCAACTTTTCGATGACCCGTCGGGACGGATCGTTAAAGTCAAAGTGGCTGCAATGGACCACCGCGCAGCCCAGCGTTTCAAACGCGTGCCGCAGCAAAACCCAGGCCGCCTCAGGCGCCAGTCCCCGCCCCCAGTATGGCCGGGCCACCCAGTACCCCAGCTCCAGCTGCACCCCGGCGCCTGGCAAGTCCAGTGGCGGGCAGTAGTCCTCCGGTGTGAACAGTCCGATGCTGCCCACCGGTTCCCCTGTCTGCTTCCACACCATAGCGTAGGTCTCCGGCTTTCCCAGGGGGCCGTGAATGACTGCAAGGCTGTCTACCTCACTGGTGTGGGGCGGCCAGCCTGCCCGGGAGCCAATTTCCCTGTCAGAGGCCCAGCGGTAGAGCACCGGCGCGTCGCCGTCCTGCCAGGGACGCAGCAACAGCCGCACCGTCTCCAACCCCTTCGCGCTCATTCCTCCCAGTCCTCCCTGGGCGGCGTCCACCCCTCCACCAGGGGACCCAGCCGGCCAATGGTCTTGGGGGTACACACCGCTGTGACGTCGATGGTGCTGCCGTACTCCACCGCCTCCACCTTGGCCTCCCGGTACAGCAAGTCCAGCAGACCGCCCCGGTCATAGGGCAGGTGAATGGTCACCCGGCGCTTGCCGGTGTCCAACCGGCTCTCGATGGCGGCCAGCAGCGCGTCCAGGCCCGCCCCCGTCTTTGCGGAGATGGACACCATGTCCGCCCCGTGGGGCAGGATCTCCCCCGCCACCCGATCGCACTTGTTGAACACCTCCAGCCGGGGCTTGCCGGCCACCCCCAACTCCCGGATCAGGTCCTCCACCACCTGGGCCTGGTCCATCCAGCCCGGGTCGGACACGTCGATGACGTGCAGCAGCAGATCGGCATACTCCAGCTCCTCCAGGGTGGCCTTGAAGGCGTCCACCAGCTGGTGGGGCAGCTTGGAGATGAATCCCACGGTGTCTGAGAGCAGCACCGTGCAGGTGTCTGAGATGGCCAGGGTACGGGTGGTGGTGTCCAGGGTGTCAAACAGGCGGTTGTTGGCCGGGATGCCCGCCCCGGTCAGCGCGTTGAGCAGAGTGGATTTGCCCGCGTTGGTGTAGCCCACGATGGCCACCACCGGCACCTCGTTCTTCTCCCGCTGGCTGCGCTGGGTGGCCCGCACCCGGCGCACCTCCCGCAGCTCCTCCTCCAGCTTGGCGATCTTCCGGTGGATGTGCCGCCGGTCGCTCTCCAGCTGGGTCTCTCCGGGGCCTCGGGTGCCGATGGCCCCCTCCTGCCGCTCCAGGTGCTTCCACATGCCGGTCAGCCGGGGCAGCAGGTACTGGTACTGGGCCAGGGCCACCTGGAGCCGCCCCTCGCTGGTGCGGGCCCGCTTGGCGAAGATGTCCAGGATCAGCCCCGCCCGGTCCATCACCGTCACCCCCAGCGTCTGGGTCAGCGCCCGCTGCTGGGAGGGGGAGAGGGGGTTGTCAAAGATCACCAGGTCCGCCCCCAGGCCGGCCACCAGCTCCCGGACCTCTTCCGCCTTGCCCTCTCCGATAAAGGTGCGGGGGTCAGGGCTGCGCTTGTTTTGCAGCACCGTGCCCAGGCAGACGCCCCCTGCGGTGTCCAGCAGGGCGGCCAGCTCCTCCAGCGACTGCTCGCTGGCGTTCTCCTCGCCGCTCAAGCTGGGGCAGTTCAGCCCCACCAGGATGGCGCGGTTGATTTCCTTGCTCTTGTGTTCCTCGAACATAGTACCTCCAAATGGCTTTTGTACTCTGCTTCAGGCCGGAAGCCCCGGTCATGCCTGCATCAGCACCTCCACAATCTCCCCCCAGTACATGATGTGGTAGTCCCCTTTGTACCACTTCTCCCGCACCTCCGGCGGGATGAGCGCCTCCTCCATGGGCTGGACCATCCGCTTGCGGCACACCAGCACCAGCTCCGCCTGCTCAAAATAGGGCACGCCCCCCGCCCCCTCGGCCACGGTGAAGCCGCAGGCCGCCACCTTGTCCAGCTCCCGGCCGCTCTTGGCCCCGCACAGGGCCAGCTGCTTGCGATACTGCTCCGGGAAGAAGGACAGGGTGAAGTATTCGCTGCAATCCACAAACTCTTTGGTATACCGCTGTGGCCGGATATAGGCCAGGGCCATAGGCGCCCCCCATAAGACGCCCAGCGCGCCCCAGGAGGCGGTCATGGTGTTGCACCGCTCCTTGGTGCCCGCGGTGATGAGCATCCACCGGTCGCCGATGGTGGAAAAGACATTGAAATCCAGTGCCTTTGGGTCCACTTGTTTGAACATGGATGATCCCTCCCAATGATTCCTGCCCTTAGTATATGCGCCCCCGGGCCGTTCTCACCCTAAAACCCCAGGCGGCAGAGCGCCGGCTGCCGTCCGGCTTGGCGGGCCTCTCTATCCCGGCTCAGACCGCGCCCCGCTTCTCCAACCCATCCCCGCCTGTCCCGCAAAACCAGCTGAAAACGCACAAGGGCCCGCCGCAGAAACCTGCGCCGAGCCCTTGGAACAGACCGGGTTTTACTCCAGGCCGAACTTCTTGTTGAAGCGGCTGACACGTCCGCCGGTGTCCACCATCTTCTGCTTGCCGGTGTAGAAGGGGTGACACTTGGAGCAGACCTCCACCTTGATGTCCGTCTTGGTCGAGCCAGTCTCGATCACATTGCCGCAGGCGCAGGTGATCGTCGTTTGCTGATAGTCGGGATGGATGCCGTCCTTCATGGGATTCACCTCTTTCCGTCAAACCAAATCTCAGCGCGCAATAGCGCCTTGTAAACGCAGAAAATAGTTTACCATGCCCGGGGGCAAAAAGCAACTGTTTTTTCAAAAGTTTTCACACTTCCACCGCCCGGCTCAGGGCGAAGAACCACAGCGCCCGCCGCTTCACCGGCAGGCCCGCTCCCTCCGCCAGCGCCCGGGTATAGGCTTCCAGCTGGGGACGGTAGTGCTCAGCCCTGGCCACGGCGGTGTCCTCGCTCACCCGGTCGGTCTTGAAGTCCACCACCGTCACCGTACCGTCCGCCTCCCGGAACCAGCAGTCCACCACCCCTTGGAGCAGCACCTGTTCCCCCGCCCCCGCCTCCGGATAGTAGTCCGCGGCGGGCGCCAGCAGGGAGAACTTGTGTTCCCGCTCCCGCTGCCCGGCGGCCAGCAGCCGCTGCCCCAGCTCGGAGTGAAAGAAGGCCAGCACCTGCTTGGGGTCCACCGCCTGCCCCTGCTGAGGGGTGAGGTAGCGCCCATCCACCAGCCGGGCGATCTCCCCAGCAATCTGCTCCTCGCTCCCAGTGCGGTCAAAGTCCAAATACTGCATCACCATATGCAGGGCGGTGCCCCGCTGGGCAGGGGTGAGGGGCCGCTGCCCCTCAAAGACCGGGCGGCGCAGGCGAACCTCCGGCGGGGCAGGGCGCAGCTCCACTCCGTCCTGGGCCACCTCCCGGTCCCGCTCCCGACCCTTGAGCTGGGTGGCGGTGAGCTTGGAGGGCACGTCCACCGCCCCGGCGTAAGCATAGCGCCAGCAAAGCTGTTCCTCCAGCCCCTCTGGCAGTTCCAGCCCCTCCCTCTCGTCCCCTGGCGCACCCTGCCCGGCCGGCGGTCCCTCGTAGTCCGTCCCCTGTAGCAGCCGTACCTCCCACTCCAGCCCCAGCTGCTGCGCCGGGGCTGGACGGGGCTGGTCCAATCCAGCCCACAGCGGGGTGCTGTCCGGCCGGCACAGGGCGGGCAGCAGCACCCACTCCGCCATGCACCGGGCGTCCGCCACCTGGCGGGGCGGGGGCGGGCACTGGGCCCGGGCGGCCAGAGCGCTCAGCGACAGTCCCGGCCCGTTCACCGCCGCAAGCAGGATCAGCTTGCGCTGCGCCCGGGTCATGGCCACATACAGCAGCCGCATCTCCTCCGCCCGCAGCTGCCCCTTCAGCCGCAGGGCCACCGCGTCCCGGGCGATGGTGGTATAGCGCAGCATCCGCGCCCGGTCGGTGCGCTTGGGGCCCAGCCCCAGCTCCGGATGGAACAGGATGGGGGCCTTCCCGTCCGATTCGTTGAACTGCCGCTCCAGCCCGCACAGCAGCACCACCGGAAATTCCAGTCCCTTGGACTTGTGGATGGACAGGATGCGCACCCCGCCCGCCTCCTGGCCGGGCACCGGCACGGCTACCCCGTTCTCCGCCATGCGGGTCAGGTGGAGCAGGAAAGCCATCAGCCCCCGGTGGCCGGCGGCCTCAAACCGGCAGGCCTCGTCATACAGGGCCATCAGGTTGGCCCGCCGCCGACCTCCGTCGGACAGAGCGGCAAAGACCGCGGGCAGGTCGGTGCGCTGGTAGATCTGCCACAGCAGCCGGTGACTGCTCTCCTGGGCGGCCAGCTCCCGCAGCTCGTCCAGCAGGGCCAGGAAGTCCACGCAGTCCTCCTCCCCCCGCTCCGCCCCGGCGACCACCCCGTCGTACACCGTCCCCCCCGCCTGGCGCAGCTGGGCCAACCGGTCTGGGGAAAAGCGGAAGAGGGGGGAACGCAACACCGCCAGCAAGGGCACGTCCTGCACCGGGTTGTCCACGATCTGGAGCAGAGAGATGGCCACCGAGACCTCGGTGGTGCCGAAAAACTCCCGTCCCCCCTCCGCGCTCCAGGGGATGGCCCACTCGTCCAGGGCAGCGGCATAGTGGCGCAGCACCGGGCCGGGGGAGCGCAGCAGGATCACAATGTCCTCCGGCCGCAGCCGCTGGCCGTCCTCCCGGGCCCCGGTGGCCAGCAGCTCCCCCACCCGCTGGGCCGCCGCCCGAGCCACCAGCAGGTCCTTGTCCGTCTTGCCCCGGTCTGGAAAGTCGGTGCGCTGGGCCACGTCCACACAGCACAGCTCCAGACGGCACGCCGGGTCGGGGGACAGCTCCCCCTGGCCCGGGCGCAGGGCCTCCTCCTGGGTGTAGTCCAGCTCCCCGGCCTGCCGAGTCATAAGGTTGCGAAACAGGAAGTTGACCCCCTCCAGCACCTCGGGCCGGGACCGAAAGTTGTCCGAGAGTAGGATCTTCCGCCCCTCTCCCGGCTCCTCCCGCCCCCGGATGGGCCAGGCCCGGTATCTGGCCAGAAACAGGGTGGGGTCGGCCAGGCGGAAGCGGTAGATAGACTGCTTCACATCCCCCACCAGAAACAGGTTGCGCCCGTTGGACAAGGCTTGAACGATGGCGTTTTGCACCCCGTTGGTGTCCTGGTACTCGTCCACCATGATCTCCACATACTGCCCACCCCAGTCCCGGGCCAGCTGGGTGGGCTGGCCCGCCTCGTCGGTGAGCAGCCCCACGGTGAGGTGCTCCAGGTCGGAGAAGTCGGCCAGCCGCTTGCGGCGCTTGAGGGCGGTGAAGGCCGCGTCAAACTGGGCCGTCACCTCCAGCAGGGTGGTCATGGCCGGCCCCACCGCCCGCAGGTCCTCCATGGCCTGCTCTCCGCTCACCTCAAAGCGGGCCCCCAGTGCGGCCAGCTGCTTCTTGCACCGGTCCCGCAGGGCCTTGGCGCGGGCCTTGAGCCCCTCGTCACACGCTCCCCGCTTGGCCCCCAGCCGGGGGAATGGGATGGGAAAGCAGGCCGCCGCCCGGTCCCATCCCTGCTCCAGCGCTCCCAGCAGGCCGTCCAACCCGTCCATGGTGCCCTGGAGGGAGGACCCGAAGTTGGCCCATAGCAGCCCGTCCCCCTCCAGCCGTTCCAGCAGGCCAGCGAGTTGCTCCCGCCAGGACTGGGCCAGGTCAGCCGCGTCCGCCAGCAGCAGCCTGCCCCAGCCGGTGTCCTCCGGCCCGGCCCCCTCGGGGAATCGGAAGTCCTCCCGCCGCTCCAGCAGCCAGGCCGCCGGGTCGGGCTGGGCCTGCACCCGGCGCTGCATCTCCAGCACCACATCCTCCAGGGTCTGGTCGTCCCGCTCCCCCGCCAGCGCGTCCACCAGGGCGGCAAAGTCCGGGTCCTGGTCCACGGCGGCATAGCGTTCCTCCAGCACCTGCTCCAGCGCCTGGCGGCGCAGCGCCTCCCCCTGGGCCTGATCGCACAGGCGAAAGTCCGGGTCCAGCCCGGCCAGGTGCCCCCACTGGCGGAGAAAGTCCAGGCAGAAGGCGTCGATGGTGCAGATGGGCGCCCGGTAGACCAGGGTGGCGCTGCGGCGCAGGTGCCGGTCCTCCGGGCGCTGGGCCAGCCGCTGATGGATGCCCGCGGCGATGCGCTCACGCAGCTCGGCGGCCGCGGCGTTGGTGAAGGTGATGACCAGAAAGCGGTCGATGTCCTCCCCCTGCTCCACATAGCCCATCAGCCGCTCCACCAGCACCCGGGTTTTGCCCGAGCCCGCCGCAGCCGACACCAGCAGGTTCCCCCCCCGGTCCTCCACCGCCGCCCGCTGATCGGCGGTCAGCTCAACGCCCATGCTCCTCCCCCTCCTCCTGCCGGCCCAGCCAGCTCCAAAATTCCTCCCCCGCCAGCCCCCGGCGGTAGCGCACGCTATCCCCGCAGGCCGGCTCAAAGTGGCAGGCCGCCTGGTAGTCGCACCAACGGCAAGCGTTGTGTTCCCCGTCCCGCCAGAAGGGGTCGGCCTCGATGCGGCCCGCCGCCAGATTCCCGGCGGCCTGGCGCAGGGTGTGGGTGACAAAGCGGTCCAGCTCCTCCATCTGCCCCCGGCTGACCTGGAACTCCGGCCGGTCGGGCAGAAAACGCCTGCCCCCCGACCCGTGCTCCATGGCCTCCAGCACCGGCTCCTCGGCCAGCACCAGCCCCTGGCGGCGCAGCTGCCGGACCCGGGCCGCGTCCACCTGGGCCGGGGTCATGGTCCGCTCCCCGTCCACCAGGGGGTTGCGGGCCGGGATGTACAGCACCCCCGCCGACTGCACCGGCTCGGGGCCAAAGGCCCGGGCGTTGCGGGTCAGAGCAAAGAGATAGAGCAGCATCTGAAGGCCACGCCCGTCCTCCAGGTCGGCAAAGTCAAAGCTCTTTTTCCCCGTCTTGTAGTCCACCACCCGCAGGTAGCGCACCCCGCCGTCCACCCACTCGTCCACCCGGTCCACAAAGCCGGTCAGGCGTAGGGTGACGCCGTTGTCCACCTCCACCGGGGGCAGCTCCTTGCCCTGCCCGAAACCCAGCTCGAACCGGGCGGGGATGAAGTCAGAGGCCGCCATTTCATCCACCACGCTCCGGGTCACCTCCAGCACCGCCCCCTTCATGCGCTGGAACAGGTAGCGCAGCCGGGCGCTCTCCCCCTCCAGCCCCGCCAGGGCCTCCTGCTCATAGTGCTGTGCCGCCTCCTGGGCCAGGCGCCGGCACAGCTCTGGGTCGCCGGCCAGGGCGGACACGCCTCCATAGTCCTGGCCGCCGCGCAGCACCTGTTCCAGCACCGCGTGGGCAAAGGTGCCGTAGTCCGAGGGACGGAAGCGGGCGCTCCGGCGAGGCTTTGCCCCCAGCCCAAAGCGCAGGAAGTACTGGAAGCGGCAGGCGTGATAGGTGTCCAGCCGGGTGGCGGACATGGGCACCACCGGGCCGTACAGGGCGCGCACCCCCGCGGGGGACAGGCTGCCTCGGCGCCATTGCCCCGCCTGGGCCAGCCGGTCCGCCCGTCCAGCCGTCTCCGGCAGCCGTCCCAGCAGGTCCGCCAGAGCCTGGCTGCGCCCCATCAACTCCAGGGCCGGGCGGGGCGCCGCCAGCCGGCTGGCCAGCGGGTCAGCTCGCCGCTCCGCCTCCTCCGGGAACAGCGCGGCCAGCCGCGGCCACAGAAAACAAGCCGTGCGCTGCTCGCCCCCCTCCCCCGTCTTGGCATAGCTCAGGTACAGCCGCTGGGTGGGTACGGCACACACCTCGTACACCGCCGTCAGCTCATGGGCCAGCTTCTCCTCCTGCCGCAGCCCCAGCTCCACCTCCAGCCCAGCCAAGGCCAGCCGGTCCTGGTCGGAGAGCAGCCCGGGTTCCGGCGGGCAGCTGGGGATGCAGGCGCTGTCCATCCCCAGGTAGAACAGGGCCGCCGCCTCCCGGTTGACCATCCTGGGGGCCTCCCCCACTGTCACCCGGTCCAGGGACACGGGGATGGTACCCACGTCATACTGGGACAGCACCAGGGAGAACAGCCGGGCAAATTCCTCCAGCTCCATCTGGGTGTCCCTCAGCAGCAGGGCGCACTGCTCCAGCCCCCCCACCAGGATATCCCACAACTGGCGGTACTGCGCCGCCGTATTCAGGTCCCCCCGCCCCTCCAAGGCGGCCGCCCGCTCTCCCAGGCGGGCGGGCAGGTCGATGTCCTCCAGCAGGTCATACAGGGCCAGGGCCCAGCCCTGCCCCGTCCGATCTCCGTTGCGCCGCAGCTTCTCCAGCGGCGCGATCACCCGGCGGCGCAGCCCGTCCAGCCAGGCCACATGGGCCTGCTGCTCCGGGGTGAAGGGTAGGCCGTAGCCCTCCGGGTGCATCTGCCAGGGCTTGTCCCCCCGCCACTGGCTCCCCCGGATGTTCCAGGTCAGGACGTAGTTCTCCAGCGCGTCCCGCTCCCCCCGGCTTACCCCCGTCAGGTCGGTTTTCAGATAGCGGAAGAGCTCCTCATAGGGGTAGTCCTCCGCCGCGGCGCTGAGCGCTGCGGTCACCAGGGCCAGCACCGGCTTTTGCAGCACATCCTCCATGGCGCTGCGAAACACCGGGATGCCGTACTGCTCAAACACCCCCCCGATGAGCTCCCCATAGACGTCCATGCTCCGGGCGCACACCACGATGTCCCGGCAGCGCAGCCCGTCCTGCCGCAGCAGGCCCAGGATCTGCGCCGCCACTCCCTCCACCTCCCGGCGGGGATCCGCCGCCGCGGTGCGGTACACCCGGCACTCCCCCTGCCAGGGCGGGGGCAAGGGGCCGAACAGATGCCGCTCCAGATGGGTCAGGGAGGGATGGGCCTGTCTGGGCCGCTCCAGCCACTGCTCCTGGACGGGGATGCCCTCCTGCCTGGCCTTGCGCAGCAGTCGGGCGGCCGCCCGCCGCCCGGGCCGGAACAGCTCGCCAGACTCCTCCCGCCCCCCCGTAAGGGCCACGGTCAGCTCCCCCTGGGCGGCCAGGGCCAACAGCACCTGCTCCTCCTGGGCGCAGAAATCGGTAAAGCCCAGCACGCAGCTCTGGGCCCCCTGGGCCCAGCCGGTCTGCCGCAGCTGCTGGGCCAGCCGGTCCATCCGGTCCCTGGGGTCGGCGGCGGACTGGGCGGCCAGGGCCTCATAGGCGGCGTAGATCAACCCGATGTCCCGCCACTTGTCCCCCTGCTGTCCCCCGCTCTGCTCCCCGGCCTGGATTAGCCGCTGGGGCGGCACCTGGCTGGCCCGGCACTCGTCCACCGTGGCCAGCAGCCCGGTGAGAAAGGCGGGCTTGCGGGAGGGGGCTCGATAGAGCTTCAGCTGATCCGCCACCTGGCGCAGGGCGGCATACATCAACAGCATCCGCCCCCCCGCGTCCAGCACCGGGGCCGCCCCGCCCCCCGCCGCGTCGGTGAGCCGGCCGGCCAGCCGGCTCAGGGATAGCACCTCGCACCCTTGGGCCGCCCGGTTGCCCAGCACCCGGCACATGGCCCGCTCGCTCTCGTGGGAGTCGTTTTCCGGCACCAGCAGCATCCGCCGGGCCGCCCGCCCTCTCCCCAGGCGCTCCAGCAGTTCTCGGCGGGTGTCCTGTCCCGCCCTGGCATATAGGATCGTCAGCATCCGCCGCCCCTCCCCTCTTCCCTGATCAGCTTGGCACGGGACACCTTGTCCGGTCGCTGCTCGCCTTTCGCCTGAACCGTTTTCCTTTTGGAATCAGCCACATCCCAGGTTGACCCTGCTTGGTCGATGGCGCCTGATTCTGCACATCCATTTCAAAACAACATTGTATAGAGCGTTCTGGAAAATTGCAAGGGGGAAGATCCAGTGGCGGGTGGATGCAATTTTGTCCCTCACGCGCCCCATTTTGGCCGGCCACCCACTTCAATCAGGTACTCCTTCTACTTCCCAATCGCCATGTTTCTCTGCACGGCCAAGTAAATTGAGGCACGCAAGCGTCGGTATGCGGAGTAGCGCCAGCCCTCTTTGGGTTTAAAAAGTTGGCCTCAACATCACTCTGCGTTTCCCGCCGCGACAATAATCCGCAGAGGATTCTTGCTGCGTATAAAAGGCAGCCCATATGTTTGCCTTCCACTCCCCTCTGTGCCTCCGGCTCCCACAGCCGCCCCTTGCGGTCCCCGTGCACACGGCAAAGCCCCCCGGCCAACTGGACGGGGGGCTTTCGCCGCCGCACAACTGCGCATCATGGGGCGCAGCTGCGGATTTGGCTGTTATTTGGGACGGGGCCGGCTTCTACACCGCCACGTTCTCCAGGAAGCGCATCAGGATGACCGCCAGCTGGGCCCGGATGGCGCTGCCCTGGGGATCCACCAGGTTGTTGGAGCCCTGGACCAGGCCTTTGCCAACCGCCCAGGCCAGCGGCGTATGCGACCAAGCGGCCACATCGCTGGCATCGTCGAAGATGGACAGGTCGCCCGTCACAGCCAGACCATAGCTCTTATAGCTGGCATAGCGGTACAGAATGGCCGCCAGCTGCTCCCGGGTGATGGTGTCGTCGGGACCAAAGGCCGTGTCGCTGTACCCCTCCACGATACCGTTCTGGCTGGCCCATAACACCGCGTCCCGCACCCAGTCGGCGGTGGCATCCACGAAGGGATTGCTCCCGCTCACCGCAGGCGAACCCTCCAGCCGGTACAGGATGGCCACGACCTGGCTGCGGGTGCTGGCCAACAGGGGGCCGAAGGTGGTCTCGCTGGTACCCTGGATCAGCCCCAGCCCATAGGCGGCCTGCACCGCCCCACGGTAGTACGCGCCCTCTGGCACGTCCACAAAGGGGAAGTCGCTGCCCGGCTCTATCGGGGAGACGGTGGCGGTCACCGTCACCTCGCCGGCGGGCATCACAAAGGTATAGGCGCCATCCCCATTATCACTGACAGGCACTGTCACATCGTCTGATCCGGTGACGCTTACGCGATCCACCGCGTACCCCTCGTCCGGAGTGACGGTGACGGCGACCGTCTGGCTGGGCTGGGCCGAACTGGGGCTGACCGCCACGGTGGCGTGGGCGGGATCAACCACATCCACGGAATAGTAGCTGCTTCCGCTCCCACCGGGTGGAGTGCTGTTGTCAATAGTCAGCTCGTAGGTTGTAGTCTGGCTTCCGTCCGGGGCGGTCACCGTGACGGTGATCACGTTTCTTCCTCTGAACAGGCTTACGCCAGTGCCGCCCAGCGGCATCTCTGCGTCGTTTACAGTGACTACGGCATTGGGGTTGGCCGTCACCACGTTTACCCAGGTAGAGTCTATCCCGGGGTCTGAGACGGAGGCGGCAAAGACGCCGACTTCCCGCTGGGCAAAGCTCTCTAGCGTAATGGGAATGCCCTGGAAGTACAGCTGGGTCACGCCGTTGTTGCTCTCCTCCAGCATGGTCTTGCTGTAAGTGACATCGGCCCGCGCTGCCCCGCGCTCGGCAAAGTAGAAGGTGATGGTCTTGTGCTCCTCGGGGCTCAGAGACACCAGGCCGCCCTCCCCACTCCCGGCGGTGTAGCTTTGCTGGACGGCCAGCCTGTTGCCACGGGCATCGTAAAGGGTGACGATGAGGTTGCCGTCCTGGCTGTTCACGATGGAGTTGTTGCGAAGGGTGACGTCCACCTGGGTGCCGCCGTCCTGGGACTGGCTGAGCTGGCTGACGATGGTCACCGGCCTGCCGTCAGCCTGCTTGAGTAGGCTGTCCATGCGGACGGAGGCGGAGTTGTTGGTGGTGACGTACTCCACCAGCTCCCCCGTCTGGCCAGAGGCCGTATCAGTGCCCTCCACCCAAACCTTGGCGTAAAGGGTCACGCCGCCATCCCGCACCTCGCCGTCCTCATCGCTAAAGGGGGTTTCCCCATTCAGCTCCTGCTGAATGTAGGAGGCCAGATCGAAGCGGAACTGCACGGTGTAGGAGCCCTCATCAATCTGGGATAGCTGTGCCCCGTCCACCGTGAGCAGGACACCGTCCCCGCCATCTCTGGTCTCAGTTTTCTGGAAATACTTGGTGTCAATGGGCTTGGTGCAGGCGGGATCGCTGTAAACGGCCAGCTTCACGCTGCGGTTGGAGCCCGCCAGCTCGGCGTCGCTACTGTTGAAGAGGGTGAACTGAAGCACCCGATCGCCGTCGGCGGACTCCAGCAGGATGTCGGTGTCGGCGATGCCCAGGTCAGGCACGTTCAGGGCCAGGGTTTCGGAACTGCTGGCCTGCGTGCCGTCGGCAAATACGACTGAGACGGTGTATTCCGGGTTTGGAATGGCCGTGTTCTCCCCCGACGGGACGGTGTAGAAGGCCGTCAGGGCACGGACCTGGCCAGGGCCAATCTCCGTAAAGGCACCGTTCGAGTCAAAGGTGGTGGACTGGCCGCCGATGGTCACGGTCACCTGCCGGATGGGCTGGGTGCCCAGGTTAGTCAGGCTGATCTGCACCGGCACACTGCTCCCCTTGCGGATATGCTCGTAGTCGGGGATGACAGAGTCCACCCGGATGTCGTCTGTATACGCGCCAATGGAGGTGAGCAGACTGGTGCGTTCCCCGGGAATGGAGACTGTGCCTGTGGTGCCGTCATCATAGACCACGCTCACCGTTTCCGGGTTCTCATAATCGTAATAGGTCCCCTGGATCGCCGCGCGGACATTTCCGCTGCCATCCACATAGGCGCTGAAGTTGTCCACCGTAGTCCAGGCCGGCATCTCCATCAGCTGCTGGGCAGCGGTGACGGAGACCTTGGTATAGCCGTTTTCCTCCACGGTGCGGAAGCGCAGGCCATAGATCACGCCCTTGGAAGATGCGCCTTCCCCGGCGCCGCCCGACGTCTCGTCATCCACGGTGCCGCTCCACAGGATGGACAAATCATCCAGGGTGTCTGCGTTCTGCACGAACTGGAAGTTGGCGGATACGGTGGTATTGCTGTTGGAGATCAGGTCGGACAGGGCGTCCACAAAGCCGGTGATCCGATTCCCCTGCCCGTCCACGGCGGCCAGACGGATGTCGCTGGAGCCGTCCTGGGCGGACACGCTGTGCCAGCCGAGGATGAAGATGGGAGTGCCGTCCTGGGTGACCGCTGCCAGCTGAGGGTTCTCGGACAGGTTCTCGTCCTCCATGACTGCATAGCGCAACACGTCATAGCGCCCGCTGTCATCCTGTCCCACAACGGCGTAGGCCACGTTCTGGTTGTACTGGCCGCTTCCGAGGTTCTGACCAGCCCCCTCCAGGGTGAAGGCCACGGCGGCGGTGCCGTCGGGGAGCATGGCGGCCTCAATTCCCTTGACAGAGCCAGAGGTGCCGTTGTAGATGGGCGCGGGATCACTCCAGCTCTCGCCCCCGTCCGTGGAAACGGCGTAGTAGATGTAGTCCCGGGCGTTGAAGTTGGTGACGTCCATGGCGTCGGTGGAGGCCACCTGCCGCCAGGACACGAAGACGGTGTTACCCTTCCGGGTCACCACCGGCGCCAGATCGCCCACGCCGTTGCCATCTGTCAGATTGGTCACCTTCCAGCCATCCCCGTCTGGAATGGCCACCATGATGTCGGAGTCGTTCATCATCTGGGCCTGGATATCAGTGGTGACAGACTGACCCGGTTCCGTGACGGCGGGCTTCTCCATAACCCGGCTCCACACTGCGGCCACATCATCTCCGCTGCCCGAGACGCTCAGGCCACTGTCGCCGAAGCCGTTATCATCGACCACACCCGCATTGGTATAGCCGGCGTTACCGCTGTTTCTCTCCATGTACGCGACCCGCACTGCGGTGGCGTTGTCCGGGTCGTCCAGATCACTGAGATAGAACAGGTACTCGCCATCATCGCTCAGGATCGGGCCGGCCTGGCTGTAGCTGTTCTCCAGGGTGCTGACCACGGCAGAGCCGCTCCGGCCTCCGCCGAAGATATTGGCAAAGAACCTGATGAGGCTAAAGCCCTGCTCCTCTTCTAAAGTTGGGGCGGAGGTGTCGTAGCTGCGGGTGTAGGCTTGCAGGTAATCCCGGTCCAGGAAGGTGGCGTTCAGATCCGCGCTGTAAATCCCAATGCCGTCGGCAGCGGCTGTCAGCAAGCTGGCACGTGCCGCCCGGCTGCTGCCGGATGCCCCCTCTTCGGACGGCTGGATAAATTCGCTGCTCACCCCCGCGCCGGTGAGGGCCTCATCCCAATAGTCCTCGATCTTCTCGAAGTCGCTTCCGAAGGTCCCGCTGTATAGACTGGCATCATGGGACCAGAGGATCTTCTCGTAGGATATGAAGTAGAGGGCCTCCACCTGGAACTTGACACCCACCTCGCCGGTCACGTCCAACTTCTGCCCATCCCAGACCTCTCCGTTGGCCCGGTTCAGCCATTCAATCTGTGCCTCCAGGCCCAGCCGTCCATACATGCCAAGCTTCAGGGCCACGATGGCGTAGTCAAAGCCGATGCCTCCGAAGAACTGGAGGTAGGCGTACAGGCGCAGCCGGGTCAGGTAGTCCTCGCCCTGGTCCTCGGGGTTCCATAGGGAGGTAAAGCTCAGGGACGCAGCGGCGCCCAGCTCCAGCTGGGCCACCAGGGGGATGGGGCCAGCCATGAAATTCCAGGTCCACTCGTAACCAAGGCCGGCGCCACCGGTGGCTCCGCCGGTGAGGGTGGTAAAGACCCACTTCTGCTGGGTGAAGTCAAAGGTAACCTCGATCTCAAACCAGCCCTGGATGGCGAAGTAAGGCTTCCGGTCGGTGGTCATGGTGCCGCCTGAGATCCCATTTCGGATATTCCCATCCAGGATCTGGGCCGCCATATCAAGCTGATTGCCGAGGGAGGTCAAGTATCCGCCCACCCCCTGGTTGTACACGCCCTTGAGCGCGTCCAGCCCGGGTGTGGCATCCAGATCGGAGCCCCGCCCGCCGTCGGCGTCCACACCGGAGACGTTGTCATCCTCAAAGTTGTTGAGGCCAACGGCAATTAGGCCGCGGAAGGTGGTGGGGTCCTTGGTGGGGGAAAGCTTCATGGTAACCAGGGGCACGCTGATATTCATCTGGGTCGCCAGGGCGATGCCCAGGGTCAAGAAGTCGTTGCCCACGCTGACACCGTCGCTGTTGGTAGTGGCGAGCAGCCGGGCCATCGCCTCCACGCTCTCCCGGAGATTTTGGGATTGGGTGACGTTCTCCAGGGCCAGGGCGTTGGTGAACAGCCAGGGCATATTCTCATCCTTGACCAGGATGCCGTCAGAGATATATTGCAGCTTCAGGGTGCGGGTGCCCAGGCTGGCCACGTTCAGATTCTGCAGCTGCGTCTCGTCCAGGGGCACGGTGACATGGCTCACAGGCATAGAGCAGAAGGGATACGCATTCTCCGTTGCAGTCTGTCTGGACAGGACGGTGCCCGTCTCGTCCACATAGCGGATCGTGCGGTTGCCCTCGCCGCTGTCGCTCCACCAGAACACGGTGGTGGACAGCAGCAGGTTGGGATAGGCAGCGCTGGGGCCCACCTTGCCGGACTTATTGCGCACGTCGGTGCCGATGCCGCTCTCACTGCCGGAGAAGTAGACGGCCTGCCGGACGATATAGGGCTTGTTCTCCTGCCCGGCGGGCACGGCCTCCAGATTCACCACCCGCTGGGCCAGACGGACGGCATCGTCCTCGTTGAGGGAGCCGTAGGCAGCAAAGAGTACGGGGTAATAGCCGTCCGCCCGGATCTCCAGCACAAACTGGATATCGTCCACCGCCGTCACCGGGTTTTCGGTTTCCGCATTTGGCTGGCTGTCGGTGGAAAATTGGGTCGGGTCGAACTGGAAGGTGTATGCGCCGTCCACAAAGCGTGCAGTGAAGTCCTCGGTCTTCCCCAGATTCCCCAAGTTGTTCTTGGGATCCACATAGGCCTCCTCGCACCACTCCCCGTTGCGGTACACGCCCGCCCGGATCTTGACTTGGCCGGTGAAGGGGGTGCCGTCTGGATTTTTCAGATAGACGGGCAGGGTGGCCGCCTTGCGCATGGTGATGGTGTTGAGGGGATAGAGTTCCAGGCTCACCGCGTCCCGCTCCTGGCTCACCAGGTTCGACTGGTACACGGTGCCCAAGTACTTCTCCCCACCGATGACGCCCTCTGCATACACGTTGGAGGCAATGCCGCTGGCCTCGTAGACAGCGGCTCTGCCCTCGGCATCGGTGGTGCCAGTCTTGGTCTGGCCGTCGCCGCTGATGTAGCTGAACTGGACCGTCCCCGCTGGATAGAACTGGAATAGGTAGAGTTTATCCTTCAGGGTCTCCACCGTCACCTCCACCTGGTCGCTGAGGGCGTTCCCAGCCAGGGCGTGGATGGCCTCCACCACAGTGGTTCCGTCATCCTTTCCAGACAGGAGGAACTCGGTAGCCGGGGCATAGTCGGTATAGGGCAGGTTGCCGATGTCCTCGTAGTAGGCCCCCTGGGGATAGTTGACGGCGGCCACATCGCTGGCCTCGCTGGACCAGGTCACCCGGTCGCTGGCCTCGCCCCAGGGGTGCTCGGCGTAGTTGATGGACAGCTGGGTCTGCAGATCAATGTCCCGGTTGAGTGCCAGGATCTCCTCCTGGCTCAGGCTGGCAATCCAGTCCTCGTTGGACATGGTGACGGTATCCCCGTTCACAGTGACCACCGGCACCCCGTCCCGCGTCACCGACTGGACCTGGATGGACAGGGCATCTTGGTCGTAGATATACAGGGTGATGGAGTCCCGGCTCCAGGCGTCCTCGGCGGGATTTTTGGCCTGCAGGGACACGTCATAGATGGTTCGGAAGCCGTCCTGGGGGTGTACAGCCCCCAGATTTATGGTGAAGGTGCCAGTATAGGTGCCGTCCTCCATTTGCACAGGCTCGCTGGCCTGGCAGTCCACCGTCTGGCCGGTGGCATTGTCGGTGACGGTGAGCTGATATTCTCCATTGTTGGCCGCGTCAAAGTTGGTCAGGGTGTAGGTCAGGGGCAGGGTCCCGTTGTTGATCTGGTAGAAGTTCCCCGGCCGCTCCAGGGTGGCGGTGACGGGCCAGGATAGGATGGTCACGGTGGCCGTCTGGGTGAACTCCTGCGGGCCGCCGGGCACACCTTCCGCCGTGCTGGCGGTCAGAAGCAGGGTATAGCTGACGCCGCCGGAAGCCGTGATCTCGGTTAGCCCGGACAGGGCGAAGGACTGGTTTGGGGTGAGCACTCCCTCGGCATTGGCAATCCACATGGGCAAGGTCTCCCCATTGCCCATGGTGATGGTCCCGTCGGGCTGGGCGGGGTCATAGACGATGGTATGGGTCTGCACCGGCGTGCCGGCGGCGGCCCTCCCCCGGTAGACCTCCAGGGTAAATGTGGTGGTTTTGCTGCCCTGGGCGTACTCCATGTTTTTCTGTACCAGGTTGCTGGCCCAGCGCAGGGTTACATCCTCCCCGGCCCGGGCGGTAAGGGCGCGCTCTGGGATGGTCAGGTAGGGAGCGCCCCCTTCTCCCACGGAAAGGTGCGCCGCCCACTTGCTATACGTGCCCGCTCCCCCCGCAGGGATCTCTTTGTCTTGATACTCCTCCAGATCGCCGTTCCAGGCCCGGACATAGAAGTCCACCTCGCCCGGCCCGTACAGACTGATCTCTCCTGTCAAGGGGTCGATGCTGGCCACGCTCTCATCACTGGAGTACCACCTGTGCTGGCTCCAGGTGTAGCCGCTTCCGGTCAGGGTGGCGGAGAGCTTCAAGCCCTCCGGCGGGGCGTTGACAAACACGTTTTCCTCCGGCCAGTCATTCGGGAGAATAACGTCGATGTCCGCCGCTGTCAGGGGCACCGGGGGCTCGATGGAAAACGGTGCGTAGGAGTGGAAGATCCATTTCCCAGACGCGATCTCCCGCAGCTCCAGCACAAAATTTCTGCTGTCAAGAAGATCCAGCACGTCGATCTCAAAGGTGGCGGCCAACTTTGTCGGGCTGCTGGGATCATCCAGTACCAGCGGGATGACCCGGTTCTCTCCGCCGATGGTCACGACGCCCTCCAAGGCTGTGCTGACATAGCGGCCGTCCTCATCCAGCTGGGTGGGGGTCAGAATGTCGCGGAACTGTTGCCAGTACGATGTATCCTCCACTGTGGGGAGCAGGAGTTCCACCGTGACCGCCGCGGTGGTCTTGTCCGGCTGGTCTCCGGACTCCGGGGTATAGGTCAGCTCCCCCGCCTGGATGGTCAGTGTCGCGCTTTCCACAGCGTCGCGCAGGATCGGCGTCTGCCCCAAGATGTCGCCGGACTGGTAGGAGATGTCGACGCTACCCATGGCGTTTCCGCTGATATCCTCCACACCATTGACGGCGGTCACTTTGATGAATCTATTATCCACAGCCGAAACCGGGTACAGGAAGGTCAGAGTCTTGCTGGACGTCCCCTCCTCCACCGCATCACAGGTAACGCCGTTGGCGGTGATGGTCACACCGTCGGATTGCACCAGCTCGGAGAAGGTCACCGTCACGGGCACCTGGGTCCCGGCGGGGAACTCCTCCCCAGCCGAAACGGCGGGGAAGACGATCCCGGTCACAGTGGGGGCCTTGTTGTCCTCCAGGGTGACCGTCACCGTCACATTGGCCGCCGTCTCATTGGAGACCCGCAGGCCGTATGACGTTTCATTGAATCCATAGTCCCTTCTGCGGTTGCTTCCCACCGCGGTCCACTTCCCAGAGGCGGAGAGCGTCACCGAATCCGCCTGTTTCATCTGGCCCAAGGTCTTCTGGCTGAGGGAGCCGGAGGCGCCGCTAACCGAATCCGAGCTTGGGTTGGAGTCTGCCACGGGGGTCACCGCTGTCGACTTGTTCGTATTGTGGTAAAAAACATACTGTGGTGTGCCCGAGCGTGAATAGGCCTGGAGGACCCATGACCCGAAAGAGAAGCAGTCGTCATAGTTCAGCGCCGCCGCCACATCGCTGAGATAGCCAACCTCCTTGCCAAGGATCTGCGTATCGTCCACCAATGCGGTAACCTTCAGATACTGATAATAGTAGGTATTCAGGTTGTTGATGCTCGCAAGGCCGAACGAAATACTCGCGGCCCTCCACAGGGAATCTTTTACGCTGACGGCCCCGCCAGTGGCATAGCAGGTATTGTAGGGATACCCAGACGTAGTGTAGCTCCATTGGCCATCGCTGATGACCCCATTCCTCAGAAGATATTTCTGGCTGTCATTCAGGTTGAACGTCCGCTCGTCATTTGTCACCGTCCACTGGATGGGCATGGAGGCAAAAGACTTTTCGTTGCTGAGCACCAACGGGTAGGTGATGGAGTCCTTCTCATTGGAGAACAGGGCCCCCTCCAGATCATAGGCCTGTACAAACACCACATGCTGCCCGTTCCACAGCTCGTCGTTACCCCAGCCGGTATCCCAGCTGGCCAAGGACAGCGCCTGCGTCCCTCCACTGCCCTCACAGGTGAGGACGGTGTCGGACTGCCCGGAAAAGCTCAGCCCCGTGCCGGAACCGTTTAGGACCCGCAGCTTGAAGGAGACATCGGAACCATCGCTGACATCCCACGCCACGTTGAATGTCCCGCCGGAGTCGGCGATAGCGCTATATCCGCTGAAGTCCAACGTGACCCGGGCGGTGCGGTCGATACCAGAGGGGAAATCGAAAGCGGACAGGGCGGCCGCCATCTGGCTGTTATACAGGGAAAATCCCTCGTCGTCCAGAAGCTGGTTGTAGAGAGACATCAGGGCCTGTGCCTGCTCCCGGCTCAGCTCCACATCCCCCTCGGGGAAATAGGTCTCCTGAATCCGCTGGAGCTCCGTCTCGATGTCCAGGATGATCTGGAGATCCCGGACGGTGATGGGGCTGCCGTCCACGGTGACCACCGCGTCTAGGCTGAGGCTGCCCGCCTCCACCATGGCGGTGATCTCCTCGGCGGTGACGGCCCGCTCCTCCCCAGGCCGGGTCATGGACCAGTCGGCGGCCACCCCCGTATCGGTCAGCAGGCCATACTCCGATAGGAAGGAGATCACTTCCGACAAGCCGTCCCCGTCCACCGGGGTGCCCAGCGCCGTCACCACCGGCCCGTTACTCTCCCCGGGATCCTCCTGAGCGACCGCCAGGGCATTTCCCAACTCTGCGGGAGCCACGGGCTGGCCGTCCACAGTCAGCTCCCATTCCCCGGCGGGCGCGCCGCCGGGCAGCAGGCCCAGCTCCTCCATGGCGCGCAGCGCCTGCCCTAGCCGGGTGGCATCACAGGCCCGTCCATTCACCGTTACCGCGCCTTGCCGAAGCTCCATGGCCTGGGCAAAGGTCAGGGGCTGCCCGCCCTCCTGAAGGAAGATCTCTCCGCTTCAGTCGGTACGGATGGTACCGTCCTCATCCACCAGGCCGTATTCCTTCAACATGGCCAGGATCTGCTCCGCCGTGGCCTCGTTGCCCGACAGCGCCCGCAGCTGTTCCAAGATCTGCTTGTTCTGATCCGGCGTGTTGTCTATCAGCGCCGCCAGCGCCTGGGTGGGTAGCAGGCCCAGGCACAGCACCGCGGACAACGCCAGCGAAACCATCCGTTCCCAACACTTCCTCATTCGTTTTCTCTCCTTCTCATACATGCGATTCCTCTGCCGAGCAAGGGCCAAGGGAGATGCTCTGTCCCCTAACCCGGCCGCTGCGGCATCCAAAAATGTGTTTAATATTATACCAGAGAATCTTTCCATCGAGGATGTCGTTTGCGCATTAAAATGAGCTGTTTATCCCAAAGGGGCACCGCAAAGGGCTTGTGAATTCCCGCCCATTCGGATAGAATATGGTATAAAGTCTGAAGGGAGGCGTAGAAATGAAAAAGCTGACCCGCTGGATCTGTGTGCTGGTCTTCCTCACCCTGTGCGGGGGCGTGCTCTCCTTTCTGTGCCTGTTCACCCAGGTGGGTAATACCGGTACCCCCTATCTGGATTGGGGGACCTGCGTGATCCGCTCTGCTGACGGGACGGAACGGTCCTTTGACCCCATGGGCGGGCAGCCGGATCTGGGGGAGAGGGAGCTGATCCGTCTCTCCCTCTTCCTACCGGAGGAGAGGCCTGGGGGCTTCTGGCTGATCTTTGAGATCACCGGCGCGGAACTATCCGTCTTTCTGGACGGAGCGGAGCTCTATTCCTCCACCTCCCGTTCCCTCCCTGAGACGGTAAATCTAAGCCAGGTGCAGCTCTCCCTGCCCGCTGGCGGCGGGGAGCTTCTGGTCATGGATCTTCGCCCCCTGGAAGCCATGAATCTGTTTCCCCCGCTGCCCCGCCTGACCGACGACCCTGCCGGCGCGGCGGAGACCACCGCCTACGGAAACTACTACGCCTTGTCCACCGGCGCGGCGGCCCTGGCGCTGGTCCTGCTGGCGGGCCTGTTCCTGCTGGGCGCCGCCGGAGGGCGCTTCCAGTGGCGGCTGCTCCTGCTGGTGCTGGCGGCGGCGGTGATGACCGTCCACCCCATCGCCGTGGGCTCCGGCTATTACTTTCTGCCAGAACCCTGGCTGTCCCTGCTGAGTTGGCATAGGCTGATGCTCCTCGTCACCCTGGCTATCGCGGTCTATCTGGCCCTTCACCGGGAGCGCGTCTTCTGGAACAAACTGGCTCTTGCGGCTCTGATCAGTACTGGGCTCTTGCTGGTGTGCTCGGTGGTCTCCTGGCTCCGGGGCGGATACCTGTCCAGGTATCTTGTCTCGCTGATAACGCAACTGCGGGTCGGGCTGTACACCGACCTGCTCACCTGGCTCAACCGCTGGCTGGTGATGGTGTGCATCCTTTTGTCCGTATGGGAGGCGACACGGTCCATCGTCCGCACGCAGTCGCAGGCCCGGGCCCTGGCGCTGAAGAATAAGCTGGTGATGGAGAACCACCAGGCCATCGAGGCCAAGCTGCGGGACAGCGCCGCCCTGCGCCACGAATTCTCCCACCAGCCGGCCGCTCTGGATGCCATGTACCAGGAGGGGGATATGGAGCGCCTGGGCCGCAGCCTGGCCGAGTGGCGGTCCCTGGCCGCCCACTCCGCCCAGCCCCAGTTCACCCGACACGTGGCCGTCAACGCCATTCTCCAGAATACCTACTCCCGGGCCGAGGACGCCGGGATCCAGTTCGACGCTGACATCAGCATCCCGGAAACCCTATCCATCTCCCACGAGGATCTGTGCTCCCTGCTGATGAACCTGCTGGACAACGCCCTGGAGGGGGCAGGGAAGGTGCCGGAACAGGCAGACCGGTACATCCGCCTGCGCCTGTCGGTGCGCGGCGGCTTCCTGAGCGTCTACTGTGAGAACTCCTACCACGGGGCCCTGAGGGTGGACGAACGGGGCATGCTGCGCACCACCAAGGCTGATCCCCAGGCCCACGGCTTCGGCATCTCTCAGATGACCGCCGTGGCCGAGCGCCACCACAGCATCCTGGACGTGAGCTATACCGGCGCGGTGTTTACGGTTCAGACCGCCCTGAAACTACCGGAAGATGGGGCTGCTACCTAAGCCGGCGGGCAAAAAAATCGGGAGCCTTTCGGCTCCTGATTTTTTAATAACGGTTGATCCGGCGGACAAGGGCGCTTTGAAAGCTGCGGTAAAACCGCCGCCCCACCGGCAGCTTGCTTCCATCCCTCAAAAGCACCTCAGTGCGCCCCACCGACTTCACCTGGTCCAGGTTGACCAGAAAGCTGTTGTGGCAACGGGCGAACAGGGCCGGCAGTGCCATCCGCTCCGCGTCGGCAAGCGTGATAGGAAAGGCGTGCTCCTCTCCCGGTAGATGGACAATCACCATCCGATTTAAGCTCTCCATATAAGAGATGTCCCCCGCCGGCAGAGAGACCGTCTTCCCCCCCATGCGGAATATCATGGCCCTGGCCTGGTGGTGGGCCTGCCAATCCCGGTAAAGGGCCTGATCCAGCGCCTCCAACTCCACCGGCTTAAGCAGATAGTGGACGGGGTGCACGCTGTGCCCTTCCAGGGCGTAATCCGCGCAGCCAGTGATGAATAAGAAGCGCACCGGCACATGCTGAGCGTACAGGGTCCTGGCCAGCTCCATGCCGCTCATCCCAGCCATCTGAATGTCCAGGAGAAGCAGGTCAAACCTGCCCGTGTCCCCCTCCAGCGCCTCTGCCAGGGCCTCCGCAGAGGCGAATGGCGTCAGCGTGTGGTCAATCTGTCGGGCAGACAGCAGACTGCTGCACAGCGCTTCCAGGTGTGCCCGCTCGTCCGGGTCATCCTCACAGATCGCCAGATGATATGCCGCCATACTCTCACCTCTTTCCTGATTCCACATCTATTCAATAACGGGCACGGATCAAACCGTACCCTGAACGCATTCCTTGTCCAAAGGCAACGTTTTTGGCTGGAACAGCCGAACCCTCTGTGCATTCCGCCGGTGCATTGGCCCTCCCCAGCAGCAGGGCATTTTATGGCAGGGAAAGCCCGCCTGGAAAGCAAACTAAGGTGTTCCCATTCCCACTCGGGCAGCCCGGTATCGGGAGCGGCACCGTTCCCACCATGTCAAGGCCGGCTATGGTGGCTCCGTTTGATTTCCAGGAGATATTGTACCAAACTTTCCGCCCCCGGACAACGCCGTATAGGGAATGGGCACGTCGCCCCGCTCCCAACATGCAGGCAGCCGCCCTGCCGGCAATGGCAGGGCGGCTGTCCCCTACGGCGCACCGTAGGTCTCCCACAGCTGCAACAGCTGCTGAATGGTCAGTTTTTCCCCAAAAAGCTCCCGGAACTGGACGGTCTTCTGTTTCCCCTGGGCCTTGAGGGCC
This sequence comes from uncultured Oscillospiraceae bacterium, assembly GCA_944387065.1. Classification (GTDB taxonomy): domain Bacteria; phylum Bacillota; class Clostridia; order Oscillospirales; family Oscillospiraceae; genus Enterenecus. Next base: position 157,484 of record CALXDM010000003.1, on the reverse strand, counting down.
TCCATCCGCCCGGCCAGTTCCTCCTGGCGGTCGGTCAGGCGCTGGTAAGCCCGCTCAAAGGCGGCCAGCCGCTGGGCCGCCTCCCCCTCCCGGCCCTCCGGGATGACCCAGCCTCCCTCCGGGCCCGGTATGGCAATGCGGTCCATCCCGGATTTATTGGGGGTTGAGGGTGTAGTTGGGCGCTTCCTTGGTAATATAGATGTCATGGGGGTGGGACTCCCGCAGGCCGGCGGCGGTGATGCGGGTGAACTTGGCCTGGGTGCGCAGCGCCTCGATGGTGCCGCAGCCGCAGTAGCCCATCCCTGCCCGCAGCCCACCCATCATTTGATAGATGGTGTCGGACACCGGGCCCTTATAGGGCACCCGGCCCTCCACCCCTTCGGGCACCAGCTTCTTGCTGTCCTGCTGGAAGTAGCGGTCCCGGGAGCCGTTGTTCATCGCCCCCAGGGAGCCCATGCCCCGGTAGACCTTGAACTGCCGGCCCTGGTAGACCTCGGTGTCCCCAGGCGACTCCTCACAGCCGGCCAGCAGGGAGCCCAGCATGACCACGTTGCCTCCGGCGGCGATGGCCTTGGCGATATCGCCGGAGTACTTGATGCCGCCGTCAGCGATGATGGGCACGTCGTACTCGGCGGCCACCTGGGCCGCGTCGCACACGGCGGTGATCTGGGGCACGCCAATGCCCGCCACCACCCGGGTGGTGCAGATGGAGCCCGGGCCGATGCCCACCTTCACGCAGTCCGCCCCCGCCTGGATCAGGGCGCGGGTGCCCTCGGCGGTGGCCACGTTGCCTGCCACCAGCTGCACGTCTGGGTACAGGCTCTTGATGCGGGTGACGCAGTCCAGGATATTGTGGGAGTGGCCGTGGGCGGAGTCCAGGCACAGCACGTCCGCCCCCACCTCCACCAGGGCCGCCACCCGGTCCAACACATCGTCGGTGACGCCGATGGCCGCCCCCACCATCAGCCGCCCCTTCTCGTCCCGGGCGGAGTTGGGGTAGACCTGCGCCTTGTCGATGTCCTTGATGGTAATCAGGCCCTTGAGGTGGAAGTCCTGGTCCACGATGGGCAGCTTCTCGATCTTGTGCCGGCGCAGGATCTCCCGGGCCTCCTGGAGGGTGGTGCCCTCAGGGGCGGTGACCAGGTTGTCCTTGGTCATCACATGGTCGATCAGCTGGGTCAGATCGGTTTCAAACTTCATGTCCCGGTTGGTGATGATGCCGATGAGCTTGCCGTTGTCGCAGATGGGCACGCCCGAAATGCGGTACTTGGCCATCAGCTCGTCCGCCTCGGCCAGGGTGTGGCCGGGCCCCAGCCAGAAGGGATTGGTGATGACGCCGTTCTCACTGCGCTTGACCATGTCCACCTGCTCAGCCTGGGCTCCCACAGACATATTCTTGTGGATGATCCCGATGCCCCCTTCCCGGGCCAGGGCGATGGCCATGCGGGACTCGGTCACCGTGTCCATGGCCGCGCTCATCACCGGGATGTTTAGGGTAATCTTCCGGGTCAGCCGGGTATGCAGGTCGATGTCTGAGGGCAGCACGTCGCTCTGCGCGGGAATGAGCAGCACATCGTCAAAGGTCAGGCCGGTTTTCTCGAACTTGTCGGCAAAGGAAAACTGCGCCATGTCTCCACTCCTCCGTCTATCAGCATTGGTATCATGATTCCACGATTTCTACCATTTTACGCCCTGCCCAAGGGCCTGTCAAGGCGCTGGGGCCACAATCTCCTTTTTCGGCACTTTTGCCCACGAGAACAGGGGGATGAGCTGGGCGGGGGTGACGCTTTCCCGCTCCGGCAGCAGCCCGGCCAGCCAGGCCAGATACCCCGTCAGCTCCTGGGGGGAGTGGCGGGCGCGCAGCGCCTCCAGATCCAGATCCCTGTCCCGCTTGGCCAGTCTCCGCCCCGACTCGTCCACCAGCAGGGGCAGGTGGCAGAACTGGGGCGGGGGATGGCCCAACAAGCGGTGCAGCCATGCCTGGCGGGGGGCGGAGGGCAACAGGTCGGCTCCCCGCACCACCCGGTTGATGCCCATGAGCCCGTCGTCCACCACCACCGCCAGCTGGTAGGCCCACACCCCATCGGACCGGCGCAGGATGAAGTCCCCGCAGTCCCGGGCCAGATCCTGGGCATAGGGGCCCAGATGGCCGTCCACCACCGTGACGGTCTCCCCCGGCGCCCGCACCCGCCAAGCCGGCCTGCGGCCCGCCTCCTCCCGGGCCGCCCGCTCCGCCGGGCTCAAATGAAGGCAGCGACATCCCGCGCCCCCCTCCTCCCCGCCATGGGGGGCGCCCGCCGCCAGGCGCTGGGCCCGGGAGCAGTAGCAGGGATAGACCAGCCCCAACCCCCGCAGCTTGTCAAAGGCCGCCTGGTAGTATGCCCCTCGGCAGGACTGCCGCCAGTCCGGTTCCAACCCACCCTCGTCCCAATCCAGGCCCAGCCAGCGCAGATCATCCGCCAGCTGCTGGGCCCAGGCCAAGCTGGTGCGTTGGGGATCCAGGTCCTCGATGCGCAGTACCATCACACCCCCCTGGCTGCGCACATCCAGCCAGGCCAGCAGCGCCGCCATCAGGTTGCCCAAGTGCATCCGCCCGCTGGGCGTGGGGGCAAAGCGTCCCCGCACTGCCATCTTTCTTTCCCCCTCTCCCGGCCCCAAAGGAGGGGTCGGCCAGGCATCCATACCAAAAAATTTATGGATCCATTCCAAAATATTTCATGCAGTTTCGCAGTTTTAAGTTGCTCTTTCCCGGATTTTCTTGTATGATTTATTCAAAAGAATCCCACGGAGACCACATGGGACGCCGTTGTGGCCGGCGTCCACACAGGAAAAGGAGGTCCCTTTTGCAAAATCGGTATGACAAGATCTTTCCCGCAACCATCGCATTCTCCCTGGCCCTGGCCCTGCTCGGCTTTCTGTTGGACCGGCCGGAAAACATCCTGCCCGGCCTGTACCGGATCATCCTGATGCAGGATCTGCTGATCACCGACTATGTGTACATTGCCGGGCCAGGCGCCGCGCTGATCAACGCCGCCGCCGTCACCATCATCACCGTGTGCATCCTCAAGTTCACCGGCAACCACTTCAACGGCTTCTCCCTGGTGGAGATCGGCCTGATGGCCGGTTTCTCCCTGTTCGGGAAGAATGTGGTCAACATCTGGCCCATCATCCTGGGCACCTGGCTGTACGCCCGCTACCAGCGGGAGCCCTTTTCCAAGCACGTCTCCGTGGCCCTGCTGGCCACCTCCCTGGCCCCCTTGGTCAGCTACATGGCCCTGGGCAGCATCCACGCCAGCATCCCGCTGGGCATCCTGGCCGGCCTGGTGGTGGGCTTCCTCCTGCCCCCCCTATCCGCTTACACCTACAAGGTGCAAAACGGCATGAACCTATACAACATGGGCTTTGCCTGCGGAATGCTGGCCATGATGATCGTCCCCATCCTCACCGCCTTTGGGGACTCACCGGACTCCGTGCTCCATTGGGCTGGCGGGTACAACACCGTCTTCGGCCTGGCTTTTGGGGGGCTGTGCCTGGTTCTGATCGTCCTGGGCCTCATTGCCGACGGCAGGCCAGTCTGGGCGGTTTGGGCGGGCTACCGCCGGCTGCTGGCCTCCTCCGGCCGGGCGCCCACCGACTACCTGCGCCTGTTCGGCGCGGGCCCCGTGCTGATCAACACCGGGGTCAACGGGATCTTGGGCATCCTCTACATCCTGATCGTGGGCGGGGAGCTGAACGGCCCCACCCTGGGCGGGATCCTTACCATCATGGGCTTTTCTGCCTTTGGCAAGCACGCCCGCAACATCCTGCCGGTGATGGTGGGGGTCGCCCTGGGCTCCTACGGGGTGCACCAGACCCCCGACTACCCCTCCCTCCAGCTGGCCGGGCTGTTCGGCACCACCCTGGCCCCCATCGCCGGCTACTTCGGCTGGCCCTACGGGGTGCTGGCCGGCTTTGTCCACTCCGCCCTGGTACTCCAGACCAGCGGCCCGGTGGCGGGGCTAAACCTCTACAACAACGGCTTTTCCGGCGGCCTGATCGCCATCGTGTTCTTCCCCATCATCACCGCTGTGGCCCGCCGCCGCAGGCCCGCCCTCCAGGACGAGGAGTACTATGACCTGTTCGATGAGGACTCCCCCATCAACCCCCCGCTCCCCGCTGAAACCCCAGAGGGGGATGGCCCGTCTCAGGAGGATGGCTCCGGCCCGAAGGACGAGGACGCCCACTGACCGTCCCGTCCGTTCCCCCTCCCTGTTCCACTGGCTGTCACCGGTGTCCTCCAAGCATTCCAGGCAGACAGCTGGCCCACCCCCGCGCCCACTTCTTACCTTCCATTTGCCCTCCTGGCCTGCCATAGCACCACGGCTGCACACCCTGCAAGATACACCAGCCAAAATAGGGGATAGCCCAAAGCTGTCCCACCTGATGGCAGCGGATAGGGCGCCGGCAGGTTGGATAGCATCACATTATAGCAGAGCGACAGGGGCAAAAACACCAGCAGCCAGATGTTCACCGTCCAGAAGTTCCGTTTCGCCCGTGGCTTGGTGGCTGGGGCGGACTCCACCATACCCACTCCGAACACCATGCACCCCAGTGCCAGGAACACTGCCCCAATGAGGAACGCCCCAGCCTCTTGCTCCACATACCATACTGTGCAGGTCACCAGCACCCCGATGAAGTTGAGCGCTGTGGCTACGATGGTAAAGATGCGTCCGTCCGCCTTTTTCTCGCCGACATCAGGCACGGGCTCGATCCCTTTTAGAAGATAGTCTGTTGTCACTTCAAAATAGTCGCTGAGCAGGACGATCTTATCCATATCCGGTATGCTCTGCTCGCTCTCCCACTTGCTCACCGCCTGGCGGGATACCCCTACCCGGTCGGCCAGTTCCTCCTGAGAGATCCCCTTCTGCTTTCTCAACTGTTGAATCCGGTCTGACAAATTCATTGTAGACCCTCCTTCCTTTTCTGGATGGTCCCATCCTATCAGACCGGCCGGTTGCCATACCACCAATCTGGGTTGGATTGTTGTCAACCAGCAGTTGCATCCCGGACTTTTTCCAAAACGGCCCTATCCGCGCACGGATAGGGCCGTTTTGGCTTTTATTCACCGCTTGTTGAAGATCTTGAAGATATCGTCAAAGGGGTCGGTGTCCGGCTCGTCCCTGCCGCTCTCGTCCAGGGGGGTGGGCGGGTTCACGCCCCCCGCCTCGTCAGGCTTGTCCCCCTGGGCCTGCTTTTCCGGCACGGGGTTGGCCACCTCCCCAAAGCCGGTGGCGATGACGGTAACCCGCAGCTCGTCCTCCAGCTCCTCGTCGAAGGCCGCGCCCATCATGAACAGCGCGTCCGGGTCGGCCACTTCCTTGACCATCTCCGCGGCCTTCTCCACCTCCTCCAGGCCCATGTCCATGGGCCCGGTGATGTTGACGATGATGCCCCGGGCCCCGTTGATGGAGGTCTCCAGCAGGGGGCTGTTGATGGCGATGCGGGTGGCCTCCTCCGCCTTGTTCTTGCCTGCGGCCCGGCCCACCCCCATGTGGGCCAGCCCCGCGTCCTTCATCACCGCGGTGACGTCGGCAAAGTCCAGGTTGATCAGCCCCGTGGTGGTGATCAGGTCGGAGATGGACTGCACCGCCTGGCGCAGCACATCGTCTGCGATGGCAAAGGCGTTGGCGAAGGTGATCTTCTCGTCGGTGGCGTACTGCAGCCGGTCGTTGGGGATGATGACCAGCGAGTCCACCCGCTGGCGCAGCTCCTCAATGCCCTTCAGGGCCTGCTCCATGCGCCGGCGTCCCTCAAAGTTGAAGGGCTTGGTCACCACTCCCACGGTGAGGATCCCCTTCTCCTTGGCGATCTCCGCCACCACCGGGGCCGCCCCTGTGCCGGTGCCGCCCCCCATGCCGGCGGTGACAAACAGCATATCCGTCCCCTCCAGCAGCGCGGCGATCTGCTCCTTGCTCTCCTTGGCCGATTCCCGGCCCACCTCCGGGTTGGCTCCCGCCCCCTTGCCGCTGGTGAGCTTCTCCCCGATGGTCAGCTTCTGGGTCGCCTGGGAGGCGTTCAGGCACTGCCGGTCGGTGTTCACCGCAATGAACTCCACCCCCTGCATCCCGGATTGCACCATGCGGTTGACCACATTGTTGCCGCCCCCGCCAATCCCGATCACCTTCAGAATATCCCCGTTGCCGGAATTGGAATCCATCACAAACGCCATAAAAAGCCCTCCTGTGTCTCAGCGTGTCAAATCGTGGAAAACAAGCGATGGTAATGCCTGCGCATAGCAAAAACTATATCTTGTATTGTAGCCTTTTTTGTCCACGGGGTCAATAGAGAAATCACGTTTTTTCCATCCGGAGGAGGAAAACCTGCTCCGTCCGGCATCTGATCAAAGCCCCGACCCCATAAGGGCCGGGGCTTACGACTCGTCATGATCGGGTTGGAAGTAGGCCCGCCCGTCCTGGACGGTGAGGTCGAAGGTGCCCGCCACCCCCTGGGGCAGCCGGTCCGAGGCCAGGGCCGCCTGGAGCAGGGCCAGCTGCTCGCTGTAATCCAGCCGCCGGGGCAGCTTCACCTGATAGATGTCGTAGCGCAGGGTGATGGAAGTGGCCGCGGTGCAGTCCAGCCCGGTGCAGCTGGCCAGCATCTCCCGCTCCTCCAGCTCCTCCAGCAGGGCCAGCACATACTCCAGGGTGGCCTCCTGCCCCTCCTCCACCCGCAGCTGGTCGCTGAGGATGGGATTTTGGGCGGTCAGCCCGGTGATGGGCAGCACCTGTCCCGGGTCGTCCACCTGCTCCAGGACCTTGCCCTGCCCCGCGATATACCACCAATCCGTCCCGTCAGACACCGCCGCGGCAGCGGTGTGTTCGGTCACGGTGATCCGCACCCCGTCGGGCAGCAGCCGCTCGATGCTCACCCCGCCCACATAGGGCAGCCGGACGATGATATTGCCCGCCACCCGGCTCTTGGACAGGGTGATCAGGTTGTCGCCGGTGCGGATGCCCGAGGCCTCCTGGATCTGCTGGTCAGTGTATCGCTCGTTGCCCTCTATGTGCACCTCGTTGATGCGGAAGAACACCACGCAGGCCATCCCCAGCGCGGCGGCCACCACCAGGATGGAGAGCACCCGGTACAGGGCGCGGAACCGCCCCCTGCTCCTACGCCGGGTATTGTGTCTGCGCTCTCGCGCCACGTGGCGTCACCTCCTCTTCCGTCCATCACGAAGCGACCGGCTCTTCATCCTCCCGGCGCGCCTGCCCGCCCAGCTGCCGCAGCATCCCTTCCAGGCACTCATATCCCCGGTCCACGTGGTGCAGACCGGACAGCACGCTCTCCCCCCGGGCGCCCAGGGCGGCCACCGCCAGCGCGCCGCCACCCCGCAGGTCGGCCGCCGTTACCCGGGCTCCGTGCAGCCGTTCCACCCCCCGCACCAGGGCCGTCCGGCCCCGCACGGTGATGTCCGCTCCCATGCTCCGCAATTCTGCCACATGGCGGTAGCGGCTGTCAAACATATTCTCCTCAAACCAGGTGCTGCCCCGGCTGGCAGCCAGCGCCGCCATCACAGGGGCCTGGGCGTCGGTGGGAAAGCCGGGATAGGGGGCGGTATGTATAATTTCCCGCACCGCTTGCAGGGGGCAGCTGGGGTCCCGGGTCAGCTCCACGCGATCCTCCCCGCTGGCCACCTGGCAGCCCGCCTGGTGGAAAACGGACAGCACCGTGGCCAGGCTGCGCCAGTCCACCCCCCGCAGCACCACATGCCCTCCTGCGGCCGCCACTCCGGCCAGCAGGGTGGCCGCCACGATCCGGTCGCCCATGACGGTATAGTGCCCACCGCCCAGGCGGCGGCCTCCCTCCACCGTGATGACTCCGCTGCCTGCCCCCCGCACCCGAGCCCCCAGGGCATTGAGGAAACCTTGCAGGTCCACGATCTCCGGCTCTCGGGCGGCGTTGACAATGGTGCTGTCTCCGCTGGCGCCCACCGCGCACAGCATGGCGTTCTCCGTGGCCCCTACGCTGGGCAGAGTCAGGTACACCTCGCCCCCCACGGGCCGGCCCCGGCAGTAGATCCCCCCCGCGTCCTCGGTCACCTGGCAGCCCAGGGCCCGGATGGCGGACAGGTGCAGGTCGATGGGCCGGGCCCCCAGCTCGCAGCCGCCGGGATAGGTAAGACGGGCCTGCCCGGTGCGGGCCAGCAGCGGGCCCAGGAAGATGATGGACGAGCGCATGGAGCGCATTTGTCCCTCAGAGATGGCGCTGCCCACGGCCCCCCTGGGATCTACGGTGATGGCGTGTCCCTCCTGCCCAGCCTGGCAGCCCAAGTGGCGCAGGATACCCAACGCCGCCGCCACGTCGGTCAGCCGGGGGCAGTTGTCCAGCTCCACCGGCCCGCCCGCCAGCAGGCAGGCGGCCAGAATGGGCAGTACGCTGTTCTTGGCCCCCTGGACGGTGAGCTCCCCCTCCAGCGGCTTGCCCCCGCGGATGTACAGTACGCTCATGGTAAAGCCTCCCCACATGGATGAAATCCCTCCATCCTATGTGGAAATGGCCGTTCCCGTTCCCCAACCCCCGCCAGGCCCTCACCGGCCCAGTAGCTCCAGCAGGGTCCGGTGGATGTCCTGGGCCGCGTTCGGGGTTGCCAGCGCCCGGAGCGCCCGGCCCATGGCCGCGCGGCGGCTGCCATCGGCCAGCAGCTCCAGAGCAGCGCGGTACAGCCTCTCCCCCGTGCACCCCGCCTCCTCCATCAGCAGCGCGCCCCCCCGGTCAGCCAGCACCTTGGCGTTCTTGTACTGGTGGTTGGCCGCCACAAAGGGGGAGGGCACTAGGATGGCCGGCTTGCCCAGGGCGGTGAGCTCCCCCAAGGTGGACGCCCCTGCCCGGCAGATGACCAGGTCTGCCGCCGCCATCACCACCGGCATATCGTCGATGTAGGGGCGCACCTCCTGATCGCTCACCTCCACCCCCCGGGCCGCCAGCGCCTGGCGCATCTCGTCATAGTCCCGGCCCGCGGCGTGGATGTAGTGGAACCTGCGCCCCTCAGAGGCCCAGCGCTCCACCAGCTCCACCGTGTGGGCGCTCATGTGCCCGGCCCCCTGGGAGCCCCAGAAGGACACCACCAGGGGCTGGCTGTCGGGCAGGCCCAGGGCCTGCCGGGCCTGGGCCCGGTCCAGGGTGAAGAACTCCCCCCGCACAGGGGTGCCCGTCACCGCCACCCGCTTGGCCCGCTGATAGCTGGCCGCCGCCTCGGGAAAGCCCACCATGACCAGGTCCACCTTGTCCGCCAGCGCCCGGGTGGTCAGTCCCGGAGAGACATTGGACTCATGGATGGCGGTGGGGATGCCCATCCGGGCCGCCTCCCGCACCGCGGGGAAGGAGGCGTATCCCCCCGTCCCCACCACCAGGTCAGGCCGGAACTGACGCAGGATGGCCGCCGCCTGCCGCCGGCCCACGGGTACCTGCGCCGCGCTTTTCAGGTTGTGCCGCAGCACCTTCCACCCCCAGGCCCGCTCAAAGGTGGACACCCGTACCGTCCGGATGGGGTAGCCCGCCTGGCCCACCAGGCGCCGCTCCATCCCCCGCTCAGCCCCGATGAACAGGATCTGGCAGCCGGGATCTTCCACCTGAAAGACCTGGGCCACCGCCAGGGCCGGATTGACATGGCCCGCCGAGCCGCCGCAGGTGAATACCACACGCATCGCGCTCACGCTCCTACTCCGCTTTTGGCGCCACGATCTGCCTCGATACCCCCATCACCACCCCCATGGAGGCCAGCTGCACCACCAGGGCGGTGCCGCCATAGCTGAAGAAGGGCAGCGAGATGCCGGTGGTGGGCAGCGCTCCGGTGACCACTCCCAGGTTGAGCAGCACCTGGGCCGCCGTCAGTGCGGTCAGCCCCACGATGAGCAGGGTGCCGAACCGGTCCCGGGCGTGGAGGGCCAGCCAGAAGCCCCGGATGATGAGCAGGGCGAACAGCGCGATGATCAGGCAGGCCCCCACCAGCCCCAGCTCCTCGCAGACGATGGCAAAGATGAAGTCGTTGTGCTCCTCGGGCAGGAACATGTACTTCTGCCGGCTGTTGCCCAGCCCCACCCCCAGCAGCCCGCCCGAGCCGATGGCAATCTGGGACTGCCAAAGCTGGTAGCCGCCGTGTTGCAGATCGCTGAGCGGGTCCAACCAGACGTTGATGCGGGCTGTCATATACTCCGTCTGAGTGATGAGAAACCACAGCGCGCCACCAGACAGGACGACCGCCCCGACGAACCAGTACAGCCCGATGCCGGAGGCGAACAGGACCGCCGCGGCGGACAGTAGCACCAGGATCATCCCCGACATATGGGGCTGCTGGTAGAGCAGGAACAGCACCAGCAGCAGGATTGCCCCGTAGGGCACCAGCTCCAGAAAGCCGATCCGTTCCAGGAAGGCCCCGACGCGCCCGGTCAGGCTGCGCCGGTTCCACTTTTTCGGCGGGCCTTTGAGTTGGTCGTTTCGCTTGGACAGCCGGGCAGCGAAAAACATGATGATGGACACCTTGGCCACCTCCAGCGGCTGGAAGCGGATGCCCAGGTTCAGCCAGCGCTGAGCCCCGCCCCCAGACCGGCCCAGGGGGGTGAGCACCAGCACCAGCAGCACCACCGAGGCGAAGATGGCTGGCATGGACAATAGGCGCAGCCATTGGTAGTCGATCTTAGTCACGGCAAACATGGCCACCAGGCCAATCACGGCAAAGGTCAGCTGGCGCAGGAAGTAGTAATAGGGGTTGCCCCCCGTCTCCCCCTCTATGTCATAGTAGGCTGAGGCATAGGAGGCCGACAGCAGCATGACCAGCCCGATGATGGTCAGCAGCAGCACCAGCGCCAGAAAGGGCAGGTCGATGGGCCCCCTGGCCAGCTGCTGTTCCACGGTCAGATCCCGTTTGGCCCTTCGTCTCAAGGGCGCTCACCTCCTCACAGGGGATTTTTCTGCTCTAGGTCGGATCCCATCCGCCGTCTCTCCCGCGCTCACATCCCGTAGCGGTACATCACCCCCACAAAGGCCAGAAGGCAGAAGGCCACGGTGATGCCTGCGAAGGTGAGCACGATGCGCACCTCTCCCCATCCGCCCAGCTCCAGGTGGTGGTGCAGGGGAGCCATGCGGAAGATCCGCTTGCCGTGGGTCAGCTTGAAGTAGCCCACCTGTAAGATGTCGCTCATGGTCTCCACAATGTAGATGATGCCCACCGGCACCAGCACCAGGGGGACGTCCAGGGCAAAGGCCATGCCGCACACCGCCCCGCCCAAAAACAGCGAGCCGGTATCCCCCATGAACACCTTGGCCGGATGGAAGTTGTAGAGCAGGAAGCCCAGCAGGCCACCGGCCAGCGCCCCGGCGAACACCCCCACCGCCCCCCGGTCCCACCAGGCAGAGAGCACTGCGAAGAACACCGCCACCGGCAGCGTCACCGATCCGGCCAGTCCGTCCAGGCCATCGGTGAGGTTGACAGCGTTGACGCAGCCCACCACCACAAAGGCGGCAAAGACCAGATATACCGCCCAGGGCAACCCCACAGACAGGTTGATGAAGGGCAGATACAGGTTGGGGGACAGGTGCCCGCCCAGGCGCAGCAGGGCCAGGAAGGCGATGGCCACCGCCAGCTGCAGCAAAAACTTCCACCCCGCGGTCAGCCCGGTGTTCTCCCGCTTGCGGATCTTGGCGTAGTCGTCCACAAAACCGATGGCCCCATACAGCAGGGCCAGGGCCAGTACAGAAAAGGCCGACCAGTCCCCCGCCGCCAGGTCCTGCCAGCCAAAGACGGCTACCGCCACCGCGCAGGCCACCATGAACATGATCCCACCCATGGTGGGTGTGCCCTGCTTGGCCCGGTGCCAGTTTGGCCCGATCTCCTTGATGGATTGCCCCGCCTTCATGGCCCGAAGGGTGGGGATGAGAAACCGCCCCACCACCGCGGAGACCACAAAGGCCAGCAGGCCCGCCAATACCATTCTCATAGGGATGACCTCCATCTCCTGTCTTTTGTCTACTCCCGCTGCTCCAACAGCCGCGCCGCCCGCTCCAGCGGCATCCCCACCGCCAGCGCGCCAGCCAGGGCGGCCAGGTGGTCGTACAGCCGGGGCCGGTCCCCCAGGGGCACTCGTACCCGGGTCAGCCCCCCGTCTGTCAGGGCCTCAAACTCCAGCCGATCGGCCCGCAGGCGCACATTCTTAGCCGTCAGGTCGGCCTGAGGCCGACCGTCGGAGTAGGCGTAGACCCGTCCAGGCAGCTCGGCGGCCAGCCGGCGGCCCTCCTGGTCGTCCAGCGCCACCACCGTAACCTGCGCCCGCTGGGACAGCGCCCAGCGGGCGGCGGCACAGCCCGACAGGCTGCGCCGGTCCCGGGGTTCGAAGTTCTCCACCACCACCGCCCGGTACCGGCGCCCCTCCTGGGCCGCCGCCACCGCCTGGCAGGGGGTGAGCCGCTCCACCGGGCAGCCGGTGAGTCCGCCCAGCAGCCCCGCCGTCAACGTGTCTCCGCCCCCCACCACCGCGATGGCCTCCGGCCCGCTATGCGTTCTGGACGGCATAGTCGATCACGGCGCTGGCAAACTGCACCTCCACCACGGTGCCCGGGGCCACCGAAGAGCCCGCCTGGATGGACTGGCTGATGGCCTCCACCCCGGCGTCCTGGTAGCTAGCAGCGCCGGTGGAGCGCAGGAACAACCCTATGTTCTCCAGCGCCTCCTTGGCCCGGGTGGGAGACATCCCGGACACGTTTGGCACCTCCACCTGCTCCTCCGGCACCTGATCACCCAGGTAAAGGATCACAGTGGATCCCCCGGGGATCACCACCCCTGCGGCTGGCACCTGGGCGGTGACCGTGTTTCCGGTGCCCACCGTGCGGGCATTCAGCCCCTGGTCTTGCAGCCGGGTGATGGCTCGGGTCAGCTCGTTGCCGGTGACCTGGATCATGGCCGTGTCACTGCCGGCCAGCTCCTCGGTGGTGTACTGCTTCTCCACATCCAGATAGTCCAGAATGTCCGCAATGAGCTGCCCGGCCATGGGCGCAGTGATGTTGCCCCCGCTGATGTAGGTGCCCGATGCTGTATAATTGGAGCCGGGGGCGGAGCGCCGGGGCGAATCGTAAGCCAGCAGCACCAGCACCTGGGGGTTATCCACCGGGGCAAAGCCCATGAAGGAGCAGATGACGTCGCCGCTGTCCTCGTCGATCTTTTCCGAGGTGCCCGTCTTGCCCGCGATGCGGTAACCGGCCATATAGGCGTTATGGCCCGAGCCGTTGCTCACCACGCTCTCCAGCATACCCCGGATGGTGGCCGAGGTGGTCTCGCTGATCACCTGGCGCACCTCCTGCGTCTCGTGGTAGTACACGGTATTGCCGTCCTCGTCGGTAACCGACTGCACCAGGTAGGGGGTGAGCAGGTGGCCGCCGTTGATGACGCTGGCAAAGGAGCGGATCATCTGGATGGGGGTGATGCGGAAGGTCTGGCCGAAGGAGGCCACCGCCACCGACTGGGCCCCATAGGGGCCTTTGAAGGTGTCCTCCTCCCAGAAGATGCTGTCCTCCTCTCCGGCCAGGTCGATGCCGGTGATGTCCTTCAGGCCGTAGTCCTCAAAATACTGCCACATCAGCTCCGCGCCAATCTGCTCGCCGATGTCCATCAGGGCCACGTTGCAGGAGTTCTCCAGCGCCTGGGTCACCGTCTGGTCCCCATGGCCGTTGCGGTTGTGACAACCAATCGTCCGGTCCCCCACCACCTTGGAACCGCCGCAGTAGTAGTGGTCGTCCGGATCGATGATCCCTTCCTCCAGGGCGATGGCCACGGTGAGGGGCTTGAACACGGAGCCGGGCTCGTAGGTGAAGCTCACCGCCTTGTTGAGCAGCTGGCTGTTGTACGCCGCTCTCCACGCCTGGGCATACTCCTCGCTGTCCGCTCCGTACTGGGCAGCCACCGCGTCCAACTGCTCCTGCAGGCTCTGGGTGATGATGGCGTCGTAGTCGTTGGGGTCAAAATCTGGGGAACTGGCCATGGCCAGGATCGCACCGGTGGATGGGTCCATCACCAGGCAAAACCCTCCGTTTTGCACGTCGTAAGTCTCGATCCCCTCGGCCAGAGTCTGCTCGGCCATGGCCTGGATGTTGGCGTCGATGGTCAGGTGGAGATCATACCCATTCTGACCGTCAAAATATTCCTCATAGCTGGTCAAAAGCTCGCTGCCCAGGGCGGTCCTGCCCGTGACCACCAGGCCGGAGGTGCCGCTGAGCAGGTCCTGATAGGCCGCCTCCAACCCCTGGGCGCCCACCCGCTTCCCCCCGCTGTCCTCGTTCTCGGAGATGAAGCCCAGGATGTGGGACGCGGTAGACGACTGGGGATAGTAGCGCTGGGCGGTCTCCACCAGGTAGAGGATGCTGGACATGCCCACGTTCCAGCCCGTCTGCTCAGAATATCCGGCGATGAACTCCCGCACCTGCTCAGCTACGTCCTCCTCCAGGTAGGTGGCCAGCTGCTCATAGTAGGAGTCGGTCCGCTCCAACCGGGTCAGGAAGCGCACCTCGTCCTGGTCCAGCAGCCCGGCCAGAAACTGCGCCACATTCTGCCTGGTCTCGTCCAGCAGCGCCTGCACCTTTTCCGGGTCTGTTCGGCCGTCCTCATCCTGCAGCCGGTCGCTGCTCTCGGCCAGCGCGTCCACGTTCCTCGTCAGGTCCGCCGGGGAGAGGATCAGGTTGTAGGTGGTGGCGGAGATGGCCAGCACCTCCCCCTGGCTGTCATAGATGGTGCCCCGCCCGGAGTCCACCTCCACATCCATGGTCTGCTGGTTGGCCGCCCGCTGCTGCCAGTAGTCGTGCTGGGTGATCTGCAGCTTCCAGAGCTGGGCCACCATCGGGAGGAAGAACGCCACCCCCAGCAGCGCCATGAGGACAATGGTGCGCCGGAACAGGCTGCGGTTGCTTTTGCCGGACGGGCGGCTGGGTTCTGGGATTTTCTTGCGCATCTGGTCGCTCCTTTTCCGATGAGGGGACGGGGCGGAAGACCCGTCAGTTGCTGGAGGGGGGCGTAAGAATCCGGTATCTTCTTACGCCCCCCGTGTGTTTTGATATTCGGTCCCTTTGGCAGTACAGTCTATGTCCGGCCCAGCCCGGATTATGCCAGCAGGCCGGCCAGGAACTCCTCGGTGCGCCGGATCAGGCCGACGATCCCCTCCTGGGCCGCCTCGTAGTAGACCACGTTGTCCCGCTCTGACAGGTCCAGGTACACCGTCTGGCTGGGGTTGGCCTTCACCATGGAGCCGTCCGCCGTCATCTGCCGCTCGATCTCCGCCAGGTCAAAGGCCATCTCATACTCGGTGCGCAGGCTCCGCGCCTCGTCCTCCAGCTCCGTCAGGGCCGTGCGCAGCTCCACTGTCTCGTCCCGGACCACCGCCAGGCGGGCGCTGGTCATCACCAACAGCAGCGCGCACGCCGCCACGGCCAGAAACCCCACGATGGCAAAGAGGGACACCGCTCCCTGGGGGCGCACCTCCACTTGGGGGCGGGAGACCGGCGTGGCCCGGGGCTGCACCCGCGGCTTGCCGCCCCGCTGGCTGTCCCGGCCGGGCCGTTGGACGGCGCGGCGCGGGTCGTCCCGCTCCGGCTGAAGCTGATAGGCCACGTTGCCGTATGTGCTGTATCGTCTTGTCCTGCGCTGGTTTGACGCTGCCATGGTGACACCGCTCCTTTGAAGGGATTGTGTTGGCGGCAGCCCGGGCCGCCACGCGCCCTGTCGGGCACTATCGTTTCTCCGCCACGCGCAGCTTGGCGCTGCGCGCCCGCGGGTTTTCCGCCAATTCCGCCGCCCCTGCCGTAATCGGCCGCTTGCCGATCAGGCTGGCCCGGGGCTGCTTGCCGCACACGCATACCGGAAAATCCGGCGGGCAGGTGCACCCCTTCGCCCACTGGGCAAAGGTGGTTTTGACCAGCCTGTCCTCCAGAGAGTGGAAGCTGATCACCGCCAGCCGCCCCCCCGGCCGCAGCAGGTCCAAAGCGCTGGCCAGCATCCGCTCCACCTCTCCCAGCTCGTCGTTCACCGCGATCCGGATGGCCTGGAATGTCCGCTTGGCCGGGTGCTGCTTCTCCCGCCGGGCCTTGGCCGGCATGGCCTGGCTGACAAGCTGGGCCAACTGGCCCGTGGTCCGGATGGGGGCCTGTCCCCTGGCCCGGTCAATGGCCCCGGCAATCAGCCCCGCATACCGCTCCTCCCCATACTGCCAGAGGATCTCTTTTAGTCTGTCCCGGCTCCAGCCGTTTACCACCTCATAGGCGGTGAGGGGCGCGGACTGATCCATCCGCATATCCAGCGGGGCGTCTTGCAGGTAGGAGAAGCCCCGGCCGCCGTCGTCCAGCTGGGGGGAGGACACGCCCAAATCAAAGAGCATCCCATCCACCTCAGCCACCCCCAGCTTGGCCAGGATGGCGGCCACGTCCCCAAAGTTGCCGTGCACCAGCTCCACACGCTCCCGGTAGTCTGCCAGCCGCTGTTCCCCCGCCGTCAGGGCCTCCCGGTCCCGGTCGATACAGATCAGCCGCCCGCAGGTCAGCTGGGCGGCGATGGCCCGGCTGTGGCCTGCCCGGCCCAGGGTGCCGTCCACATAGACCCCGTCGGGTCGGAGCTTCAATCCCTCCAGGCATTCCTGGAGCAGGACTGGCTTGTGGTCGTAGTCCATCTCAGATCCCCAGCCCCTCCAGCAGCGCGGAGATGGTCTCCGGATTGAGCTGCTGCTGGGCCTTGGCCTTCCAGTTGTCCGCGCTCCAGATCTGGGCTCGATCGTTGTTGCCGGTGATGACCACATCCCGGTCGATCTTGGCGTAGTCCTTCAGATAGGCGGGCACCTGGAAGCGCCACTGCTTGTCCGCCTCGCACAGCTGAGCCGAGGCGAAGAACACATCCATGGAAGCGGCCTGGGCTGTGGTCAGCCCGGCCACCCGTTCCTGCAGCTTGTTCCAGGCGGCCAGGGGGTAGAGGGTCAGGTTCTCCTTGACCCCTACGGAGAGGTAGAAGGTGGAGCCCAACTCCTCCCGGAGCTTGGAGGGCACGATCAGACGACCGGCATGATCAATGCTGTGCTCATAGGTCCCGGTCATCTGTCTCTTCCTCCATTCTACTCCAATATTAAACTATTTTACTCCAATTCACTCCAATGACAGTCTTAGTATACAGCCTGCCCATCAAAAAGGCAAGCACTTTTTTCGGGCAAAACGCCTGAAAATGCAAAGTTTTTCTGTCTTTTCTCACTCAAACACCAGTTCGATCTTTTCCCCGTCTATGCCCCTTCCACCACACGTTCTGAGATCAGGCAGATCCCCCGAACACGAGATCTTGTGTTTTCCCCAACGGGCGCAAAAAAAGCGCCGGTACAGCTCCTGGCTGTACCGGCGCTTGCCGCCTCTGATGGTTCAGCTCTCGTCCGCCTCGGCGTCGTACATCCGACTGCTCCCGGCGGCGGCGCTCCCGGCCGCGCCCATGGCCGCGCGGAACCGGGTATGTACCTGGCGCATCTCCGAGTGGGCGTCGGCCAACGCCTCTTCCGTGCGACGCAGCACGTCCTCACAGTACTCGTTGGCCGCCCGGCGCACCTGCTTGGCCTTCTGCTCGGCCTGGGCAATCATCTCGTTTGCCCTCTGGCGGGCCTGACTGGTCACCTGGGACTCATCCACCCGCTGGCCGGCCTCCACCTCCGCCCGCTTGCGGATCTCATCCGCGTCCCGCTTGGCGCTTGCCAGGTACTCGCCCCGGGCGCTGAGCACCTTCTTGGCCTCAGCCAGCTCCACCGGGAACTGGGCCTTGATGTCCTCGATCAGGTCCAGGGCCTTGTCCCGCTCGATGATGCACTTCTCGCTGCTCAACGGCGCGTTTTTCGCCTCGTCAATCATGTCGAACAGCATATCCAGCAGTTCATCCACAGCCGTTGCCATCTCTCATCACGTCCTTTCCTGGGCGCCCCTGACCTTCTGTTCCACATCTTCAATGATCTGTCGGGGCACCAAATCAGACAGATCTGATCCATACCGGGCCATTTCCTTGACCACGGTGGAGCTCAGGTAGGCATACTTCGGGCTGGTGTACAGAAATACTGTGTCCAACCTGGAATACAGCTTGGTGTTGAGCATGGCCATCTGGATCTCCGACTCATAGTCGGACACCGCCCGCAGCCCCTTGACCAGCACCCTGGCCTGGTTGCGCCGGGCGTAGTCCGCTACCAACCCGTCCCAACAGTCCACCCGCACACCGGCCAGCCCCTCCGTCACCCGGCGCAGCAGCTCCACCCGCTCTTGGGGGGTAAACAGGCCGCTGGGCTTGCTGGAGTTGACGCTCACGCACACAATCAGCTCGTCGAACATGGCCGCGGCCCGCTTGATGACGTTCAAGTGGCCCAGCGTCACCGGGTCAAAGCTGCCGGGATAAATCGCTCGTCTCATCTCTCACACGCTCCTGCGGTACACAGTCAGCTTGATCTTCCCATAGCGGTAATCCCGTCCCTTTTCATAGGGGGCGGGCAGCTCCGGCAGCAGGCAGTCGGCCGGACTTTCGCACACTATTATACCATTTCCCGTCACAATGTCAATCTCTGCGATGCGCTCCAGCGCCCGCTCCAGGTCCCCGGAGGCGTAAGGGGGGTCCAGAAAGACCAGCCCGTACCGCTCCCCCGCCCCGGCCAGGAAGGCGGCAAAGTCCTGCCGATGGAAGGCCGCTCGCCCCGCCAGGCCGCAGGCGGCCGCGTTGGCCCGGGCCAGCTCCAAGGCCGCCGGGGCGCGGTCCACAAAGTCGCAGAAGGCCGCCCCCCGGCTGAGTGCCTCGATGCCCAGCTGGCCGGTGCCGGCAAACAGGTCCAGCACCCGTCGCCCCTCGATATCAAACTGGATGGCGTTGAACAGTCCCTCCTTCACCCGGGCGGCGGTGGGACGGGTGTCCATCCCCGGCAGCTCCCTCAGCCGCTTTCCCCGGGCGCTTCCTGTGATGACTCGCATGGCTCCTGCTCCCCCTTCCCATGGAAGTGATCGTAGACGGCCTGGGCCGCGCGCTTGGGCACCACCTGGGCCAGTTCCTCCACCGTGGCCCGCCCCACCGCCCGGACGCTCTTAAAGTGCTTGAGCAGCGCCGCCTTCCGGGTGGGGCCCACCCCCGGCACCTCGTCCAGAGCGGAGCCCCGCAGCCGGCCGGCCTGCTGCTGGCGGTGAAACTCAATGGCAAAGCGGTGGGTCTCCTCCTGGATCCGCCCCACCATGGCGAATAGCGCCTGGTTCTGGGCCAGGCCAATCTCCCGGCCGTCCGCCGACTCCAGAGCCCGGGTGCGGTGCCGGTTGTCTTTCACCATGCCGTAGACAGGCAGGCGGATGCCCGCCTCCTCCATGGCCGCCAGCGCCGCCCGCACCTGGCCCGCACCCCCGTCGATGAGCAGCAGATCAGGCAGCTGGCCAAACTTCTCGTCCCCGTCCAGGTAGCGCTGGAACCGGCGGCGCACCACCTGGCGCATGGAGGCGTAGTCATCGGCATGGGCCAACCCCTTCAGCTTGAAGTGGCGGTAGTCCCGCTTCAGCGGCCGGCCGTCCAGGTGCACGGTCATGGACGCCACAATGTCCGAGCTGCCCGTGTTGGAGATGTCGAAGGCCTCGATGCGGTGGGGGGGCTGCTCCAGCCCCAGCAAGGCCCCCAGGATCTGGGTTAGCTTGGAGCGGCGCTCCTCCGCGGTGGTGGCCCGCAGGGTCTCCTCCCGGGCGTTCTCGTTGGCCATCCGCACCAGCTCCACCTTGGCCCCCCGCCGGGGGGTGAGCACCTCCACCCGGCGGCCCACCGCCTCGGTGAGCATCCGGGCCAGCTCCTCCCGCTCGTCGATCTCACAGGGCAGCAGGATCTGCCGGGGCAGGCTGCCCCGACCGCCGTAGTACTGAGCCGTCAGGGTGGACACGGTGGCCCGCTCGTCCTCCTCCATGGGCGCGGGCAGCAACTCCCAGTCCTTGGCCGCCAGCTCCCCGCCCATATAGTGCAGCACCACAAAGCAGCTTTTAGCCTCCCCCTTCCAGTAGCCCACCACATCGGTGTCCGCCAGGGAACCGGCCACCGCCTTCTGCCGCTTGCCCAGCATCTGGATGGCCCGGACGCGGTCGCGCAGCTGGGCCGCCCGCTCGAAGTTCAGCGCCTGGGCCGCCTGGTCCATCTCCCCAGTCAGCTCGTCTACCACCTCGTCCAGCTTGCCCTCCAGCAGCGCCACCGCCTGGTCGATGGAGCGGCGGTACTGGCTCTGGTCCATCTCAGGCCGGCAGTAGCCCTCGCACACCCCCATATGGTAGTTCAGGCAGGGCCGCTCCTTCCCAATGTCCCGGGGAAACCTCAGGTGACAGGAGGGCAGACGCAGGGCCTGGCGCAGCGCGTCGATGATCCCCTGGCTGGCCCTCCGGCTGCCATAGGGGCCGAAGTAGCGGGCCCCGTCCTCCGCCGTCCGGGCCGCCAGGGAGAACCTGGGATACGCCTCCCCCACGGACAGGCGGATATAGGGGTAGCCCTTGCTGTCCTTGAGCAGGATGTTGTACCGGGGCATATGCCGCTTGATCAGGGCGCACTCCAGCACCAGGGCCTCGAACTCGGACTGTACCACGATGACGTCAAAATGGTCGATCTGGGCCACCATGGCCCGGGTTTTGGCGTTGTGACGGGACTGATCCTGAAAGTACTGGCTCACCCGGTTTTTCAGCGCCTTGGCCTTGCCCACATAGATGACCTGGCTCTGGGCGTTCTGCATGATATACACCCCTGGTTTCAGGGGCAGGGCATGGGCCTTATCCCGCAGCTGTTCAAAGGTCAATCCAGTCTCCTCCTCTCCTCAGGGGCGGCCCCCCGTCCATATGCGCAATTCCCCATGGCCCCCACCCCGCGCAGCGCCCCGACGGCTGCCCCTCAACAAAAAAAGCGCCGCGGCCGCGGCGCTTTTCAGCGGGATCTGCCCTTATTCGGAAAAGTCGGAATTGATCAGCTCCACCAGGGCGTTCACCGCAGCCTCCTCATCGGGGCCGTCTGCGATCAGGTTGATGGCGGTACCTTTTACAATCCCCAGGGAAAGCACGCCCAGCAGGCTCTTGGCATTGACGCGGCGCTCATCCTTCTCCACCCAGATGGAGCTTTTGAACTCATTGGCCTTCTGAATGAAAAAGGTGGCCGGGCGCGCGTGCAGGCCAACCTGGTTATTGACAACGGTTTCTTTCATAAACATGAACGATTTCCCTCCATCGCAAATCTCGCTTGGGCTACCGCGCTTCCCACGCACCGCCCCAGATGTTGATAGGCATAGCATATCAAATTTGCCACATATCGTCAACAGCATTTTGTACAAATCGTAACCCGCCCTTTGGGCAAAAGCATGAGGCATTTCCCTGGGGCTGAAAGGCGGTCACTTCAGGCTCACCACCGTCACCCCGTCCTCCCCCTCTCCGTAGGCGCCGGGGCGGAAGGACTTGACATAACCGCTGCCCTTCAGGTGCT
Organism: uncultured Oscillospiraceae bacterium; assembly: GCA_944387065.1. Lineage (GTDB taxonomy): Bacteria > Bacillota > Clostridia > Oscillospirales > Oscillospiraceae > Enterenecus. Next base: position 136,000 of record CALXDM010000003.1, on the reverse strand, counting down.
CCCGCACCGCCCGGCGCAGCGCGCCGGTGCCCTTGCCGTGGATGATGGTCACCGTCTCCAGCTTTCCCAGCAGGGCGTTGTCCAAAAACAGGTCCACCGCCCCCAGCGCCTCGTCTGCCATCATCCCCCGCAGGTCCAGCTCCGCCTTGGCCGGCCCGGCCCGGAAAGCCCGCCCCACCCGGGCGGTCTGCTGCTGACGCCGCTGCTGGGCGCGGCGCTTCTGCTCCGTCACCTCTTCCAGCACCCGCACCTCCTCCTGCCGAGCCTTGAGCTTGAGGATGCCCGCCTGGAGCTGCAAAGTGCCGTCCTTGTTCACCGCCGTCACCTCCGCCTGGGTGCCGGTTTTGCGCAGCTCCACCGTGTCCCCGGCTTCCGCCGGGCGAGTGGGGGGCGGCGGGGGCAGCCGCTCCCCCTCTTGGGCCAGGGCGCCCTGGACCTCATTGAGCCGGCGGCGCAGGGCGGCCCGACGTTCGTTCTCGTCCGCTCCAACCCCCTCCCGCTCCTGGCGGCGGCGCATCTCGTTCAGCTCCCGGAAGGTCTGGTCGGCGGTCTCCCGGGCCTGGCGGAGGATGGCCTCCGCCTCCGCCCGGGCCTTCTGGGTCGCTCTGCCCCGCTCCCGCTCAATCTGGTCGCGGTACTGCTGGGCCTGGTCCCGGGCCCGCTCCATCTCCCGGCGCAGACGCTCGGCCTGCTCCCGCTCCCGCTCCATGGCCTGCCGCTGGCCCTCCAGTCGGTCCAGCACCTGCTCGAACCGGGCGCTCTCCCCGTCTACCCGGGCCGCGGCCTTCTGGAGGATGGCCTCAGGCAGACCCAGTCGGCGGGAAATGGCAAAGGCGTTGGACTTGCCCGGCACCCCGATGAGTACTCGGTAGGTGGGCGCCAGCGTCTCCACGTCGAACTCGCAGGAGGCGTTCTCCACCCCGGGAGTGGACATGGCATACACCTTCAGCTCGGCATAATGGGTGGTGGCGACCACCTCCGCCCCCAGCCCCCGGAGCGACTCGATGATGGCCGCAGCCAGGGCCGCCCCCTCCACCGGGTCGGTACCCGCCCCCAGTTCGTCCAGCAGGATCAGGCTGTCCCGGTCCGCCTGGGCCAGGATGGCCACGATATTCACCATATGGGAGGAGAAGGTGGACAGGGACTGGTCGATGGACTGCTCGTCCCCGATGTCCGCCAGCACCGACGAGCACACCCGGACCACCGATCCGTCCCCCGCCGGGATGTGCAGGCCGCACTGGGCCATCAGGGTGAGCAGGCCCATGGTCTTTAGGGTGACCGTCTTGCCCCCGGTGTTGGGGCCGGTGATGACCAGGGTGTCAAACCCCTTGCCCAGTCCCAGGTCGTTTCGCACCGCCGTCTTGGTCTCCAGCAGCGGGTGGCGGGCCCGGCGCAGCTCCAGGTGGTCCCCCAGCGCCGGCTCCATCCCCCCCATCTGGGAGGAGAGCTTGGCCCGGGCGAAGATCACGTCCAGAGCCACCAGGGTGCGGTAATCCTCCTGGATGGTCTGGCCCGCCCCAGCGCAGTCCGCGCTCAGCTCGGCCAGGATGCGCTCGATCTCCTTCTGCTCCTTGCGCTCCAGCTCCTTGAGCTCGTTGTTGGCGTTGACCACCCCCATGGGCTCGATGAAGAAGGTGCTGCCCGAGCCGGACACGTCATGCACCAGGCCGGGAACGTCGTTCTTGTGCTCGCTCTTCACCGGCACCACATACCGGCCCCCCCGCATGGTGATGATGGACTCCCGCAGGTACTTGGCCTGGTTGGAGCCCAGCAGCCGGTTGAGCACCTCCCGCACCTTCCCCGCCGCCACCCGGATGTGCCGGCGGATGTCCGCCAGCTCCGGAGAGGCCCCGTCGGCGATCTCCTCCTCGCTGAGGATGGCCCCGGTGATCTTGTCCTCCAGGAAGCGGTTGGGGGTGAGGGCTTGGAAGTACCCGTCCAGCACCGTCTGTGCCCCGGCCTGCCCCGCCCCATACTCCCGCACCGCCCGGGCACAGCGCAGTACCTGGGCGATGTCCAGCAGCTCCCGGGTGTTCAGGCTGCCCCCTCGGTCTGCCCGGCCCAGGGCGGCCTCCACCGGGCGCACGCCGGCAAAGCTGGGCGCACCCGCCTTCACCAGCAGCTGGAACGCCGCCGACGTCTGCCCCTGCAGGCGGGCCACCTCCTCCCGGTGGGGGCTGGGCCGGGCCGCCTGGCAAAGCTGCTTGCCCTGCTCGGTCACCGCCTCCTGGGCCAGCAGTTCCAGCACCCGGGGCAGCTCCAGGATGCGGATGGATTTTTCAAACAGTTGCGTCATGCGCCTCTCCCCCCTGGGGCCGCCGGGCCGGGCCCAGGCCGGCCCGGCGCAGCGATTGATAAAAGTCCAGCGTGCGAAAGCCCCGCTCCATCTGGGTAAGCAGGTAAGCCTCCGAGGCAGCGCACAGCCGCTCCAGGGACACTGGGTCGGTCCGGATGGCAAACAGCCGCTTGGGGCTGCCGGCCACCATGTGGCGCAGGGCGGTCAGAGCGCTGTCCGTCAAGGGCATGGCCCCCGACGCCCCGCCGCAGCCCTCGCACCGGACCACCCCCTGGCTCAGCTGGAGGCAGGGCCGCTCCGGCCTGGCCCGGCCGCACACCGCGCACCCCTCCGTCCGGGGCTCATACCCCGCCAGGGCCATGGCCCGCCACTCAAAGGCGGTCTTGACCTGCCCCAGAGGCAGATCCATCTGATCCAGGGCGTGCAGGCAGTTGAGCGTCAGCGAGAGCAGCTCGGGTTCGGGCTGGCCTTCCTCGGCCAGCAGTTCGGTCACCTCGGCAAAATAGCTGGCCAGGGCCAGCCGGTCCAGGTCGGAGCGCACCCCGTCAAAGCGCCGCTGGGTGGCCGCCTCCCGTAGGGCCCACCGCCCCCGGTACTCATACAGGGTCATCTCCGACCAGACCAGCAGCTGGCTGGCCGCAGCAATGGCGCTGCCCTTGCGGCGGCAGCCCCGGGCGGACACCGTCAGCTTGCCCTCCTGCTGGGTGAGCACCGTGAGGATCTTATCCGACTCCTTGTAGTTCACTTCCCTTAGCACAAGGGCGTTGGTGGTCAGGTGCATATGTAGCGCTTCCTATCTTGAGATCCGTGATGGCCTGCCGGCAGGGCGGGCGACCACCGGCCGTCCCGCCCCTCATGTCCGCTGTCCGTCCTGGCGCCCCTCGTCCCCTGTCTTGGCATTGCCCGGCGCTGGAGCCGGGCGGTTCCCCTGCCGGCTGAGCAGCCACGCCTGGGGCAGACCGGTAGCCCAAAACAATTCCCATCCGCCCTCCATCGCCGCACCTCCTCGCTGTCCTGTGCGGTTAGCTTGGCCCGGGCGGCGGCCGGTTATGAGAGGCAAATTCTGTGGGGCGGCGGCCCGTCAGTCGTCTGTGTAGCCGAAATTTTGAATGGCCCCCGGCTGATCCCGCCAATGCTCCTTCACCTTCACCCAGGTCTCCAGGTAGACCTTGGCCCCCATGAAGGCCTCCATGTCCTCCCGGGCCTGGGTGGAGATTTTTTTGAGCATGGCCCCTTTCTTGCCGATGAGGATGCCCTTGTGGGAGGCCTTTTCGCAGTAAATGGTCACATGGCAGTCAATGATGTCGTTGTCCCGCTGGGAAAATTTCGTCACCTCCACGGCGGTGCCGTGGGGGACCTCCTGGTCCAGGTTGCCCAGCAGCTTCTCCCGGACGATCTCAGCCATGACCTGCCGCTCGGGCTGGTCGGTGGTCATCCCGTCGGGGAACAGCTGGGGCCCCTGGGGCAGCCAGGGGGCGATCTCCGCCAGCAGTGTCTCCACCCCCTCCCCGGTGCGGGCGCAGATGGGCACCACCGCCGCCCAGTCGTGGGCCTGGCCATACCGGGCCATGACCGCCAGCAGCGCCGGTTTGTCCACCGTGTCGATCTTGTTGATGACCAGCGCCGCCGGCGCGCCCAGGGCCCGGATGCGCCCGATAAGTTCCTCCTCCGCAGGGCTGATGGCGTCCACCGGCTCCACCAGCAGCAGCACCCCGTCCACGTTGGCCACCGACTGCCGGGCCACCTTCACCATATAGTCCCCCAGGCGGGTGCGGGCCCGGTGCAGCCCCGGGGTGTCCAGAAACACAAACTGGCTCTCCCCCCGGTTGAGGATGGCGCAGATCCGGTTGCGGGTGGTCTGCGGCTTGGGGGAGACGATGGCCACCTTCTCCCCCACCAGGGTGTTGACCAGGGTAGATTTGCCCACATTGGGCCGGCCCACCAGGCTGATGATGCCGCATCGCTTGATCTCCGACATGGCGTGTTCCTCCCCTTTCCCGTATCCCGCCGGGCGCTCAGGCCGCCCGGTCCATCCAGACATAGAAGTCCCGCCGACCGTCCCCCCGGCCGTAGTAGGCCACCTCATAGCTGCCGGTATGCGCTCCGGACTGGATGACCACCCGCAGGGTGGGGTACCCCTCCGGGACATCCTGCTGAAGCAGCACCGCCTCGGGCTGGCCCTGGGCCCGCCAGATCTCCTGCGCGCCGGTCAGCCCGCCCTCTGAGTCATAATTGAGCTGCTGAATAATCACGCTGCTGCCGGGCAGCCGGGGGACAATAAGCATCCGCTCCCCGTACTGCTGGGGCGGGAACACCTCCTGCACCTGACCGGCCAGCTCCAGCTCCTCCTGGGTGGGCTCCAGCAGCACCAGCCCCAACACGCTCTCCCCCGCAAGGGCGGAAAAGCGGGACGCCTGGTCCCCCGGGACCGGGATGTCGGCCGTCCCCGTCGGGGCAGGATCGCTCTGTCCCGGCGCCACCCCGTCGCTCGCCTGCCCGGCGGACGGGACGGTGGGAGCCGTCTGCTCCGTCTGCTCGGTGGCCGGAGCTGTCTCCAGATCAACCGATGGGGATGGGCTGTGCGCCGGATCAGCCCAGCACCCCGCCAGCAATGTGGCACATAGCACACCCACCACCAGACCACTCACCCTTCGTTTCATACCCTTTCTCCTTTCCCCCGGCCTTTACCGGGACAGTCCCAGAATGGCCAGAATGGCCTCCTCCCGCTCCCGCATCCGGGCCTTGTCCGGCCCCTCGTCCACATGGTCGTATCCCAGCAGGTGGAGCACCGAGTGGACCGCCAGGTAGGCCGCCTCCCGCTCCGGCCCATGACCGTATTCCTCCCCTTGGGTCTTCACCCGATCCAGGCAGATCACCATATCCCCCAGAGGGACCAGCCCGGTGGCCGGGTCGGCCGCCTCCGGCCCCGGGAGGGCACCGGGGGTCAGCGAAAAGGCGGGAAAGCTGAGCACGTCGGTGGGCCGGTCCATCCCCCGCTGCGCCCGGTTGATGGCCTGGATACCCGCCTCGTCGGTGAGCAGCACGTCCACCTCGCAGGGAAAGTCCACCCCCTGCGCCGCCAGAGCCTGAGGGATCACCTGCCGCAGCAGCCGGACATAGCCCTCCGCCCCGGCCACCGTGCTGTCGATGAGAATCTGATGCTCCATCCTCTGTCCCCCTCACCCGTCGTCCTCACCGCTTGTCCCGCTTGGCCGCGCGGCGCTTCTCGTCCTCCTCATAGGCCTGGATGATACGCTGCACGATGACGTGGCGCACCACGTCCGCCCCGGTGAGCTGGCAGATGGAGATGTCCTGCACCCCCTTGAGCACCCGCATGGCCTCCCGCAGACCGGACACCTTGTCCGCCGGCAGGTCAATCTGGGTGATGTCGCCGGTGATGACGATCTTGGAGCCAAACCCCAGTCGGGTCAGGAACATCTTCATCTGTTCCCGGCTGGTGTTCTGGGCCTCGTCTAGGATGATGAAACTGTCGTCCAGGGTGCGGCCCCGCATATAGGCCAGGGGAGCCACCTCAATGTTGCCCCGCTCCAGGTACTTCTGGTAGGTCTCCGCCCCCAGCAGGTCAAACAGCGCATCGTACAGCGGTCGCAGGTAGGGGTCCACCTTGGACTGCAAGTCCCCCGGCAGAAAGCCCAGCCGCTCCCCCGCCTCCACGGCAGGACGGGTGAGGATGATGCGGTTGATCTGTTTCTCCCGGAAGGCGGCCACCGCCGCGGCCACCGCCAGGTAGGTCTTGCCGGTGCCCGCGGGGCCCACCCCCAGGGTGACCGTATTGGCCTTGATGGCCTCCACATACCGGCGCTGGCCGATGGTCTTGGCCTTGATGGGCTTGCCCTTGGCGGTGACGCACACCACGTCCCCCGCCAGCTGGGCGATCTTGCCCTCATTGCCCGTGCGCACCAGCTCAATGATATAGCGCACGTTCTGCTGGCCGATGCTCTCCCCCTTGGCCGACAGGGAGAGCAGGCCCTGGATGGCCTTCACCGCCAGCATCACGTTCTCCCCCTCCCCCGCGATCTTCAGGTTGGACTCCCGGTTGGTCACCGTCACGTCCAGCTCCTGCTCGATCAGGCGGATATTCTCGTCAAACAGGCCGAATAGGTTGACGGCCTGCTCCATACGTTCGATGCTGATGGACTGTTCTGTCATGCGCAACCTTCTCCTTTGTAAGCGGCCCGGGCCGGCCTCTCACGCCCCCGCTTCCGGTTGGGACCCCTCGCCGTAGACCCGGCCGGTCTCCCCCTGGCGCTCCACGCTGGTGCCGATCTCCTCCTCGCACTCGGCCAGCAGGGTGACGGTGAGCTTCCCGTCCTGGATGCGGGCGACAAAGTCCGTGCGCAGCACCTTCCCCTCCCGATCCGCCAGGATCTCCTCCAGCCGGGCCAGCAGAAGCGCCTGCAGGTGCTGTTGCGCCTGCTCCTGGTCCAGCGTCCCCTCCGTCAGCGTGTACTCCCGCAGGGTGGTGGTGCTCAGCCCCAGGGGGAGGTCGCGTCCAAACAGGGCGAGACGGCCCGTCTGGGTTATTTTATCATACATCTGTCCGGAAATGCTACTGTTTTGAAAAAAATCCACCTGCCCCCACAAAAGCTGGAGGGAATACAGGGTTGTCTCCCGGCCGGTGTAGGTCTTTTCCAGGGTGGTCAGGGGGATGGTTTCCTCCAGGGTGCGCCAGGTCCGGGCGGTGACGGTGCCCGCCGCCCGCACCAGCAGCTTGCCCATGTCCACCTGGCTGCCCTCCGGCTCGCGCAGATCCAGCTCCCCGGAGATGAGCACCTCCCCCTGGGTCACAATGTCCCCCTCTGAGAACATGGCCCGGCCGGCGCTGGCCTGGATGTCCAGGATGATGCCGTCCGCGTCGGCCACCACGTCGGCGGGAGTGGTCTCGTCCAGCAGCTCCGGGGGGCGCACCGCCTCCTGCACCTGCACCTGCGCCCGGCTCCCCCGGATGTTGATGGACAGGAAGGACAGCTGGGGCAGCTGGATCAGCGCCTGGTTGGCCACCGCCCTGCTGTCGATCCCGGGGCCGTAGGCCCCCGGGCGCACCCCCAGCCGCTCCAGCTCGGCCAGGATGATGGCCGTGGGCACCGTCTCGTTCCCGGTGACCTCTACCACCAGCAAAAAGCGGGACAGCACGCTCACCGCCGCCAGGCAGATGGCCAGCCCCAGCAGAAATCCCCACCGCCGGCGCAGACTGCGCGCCGCAGCGCCGCCCCCCCGCCGGGCCAGCACCTGGGTCTGGCACATGGATCGCTCCGCCAGCTGCTCCAGCCGACCCAATGCCCCCAGGGGGACCCGGAAGGTGAAGCTGGTCTCGTCCTGCCAGCTCAGCCACCAGAAGGGCAGCCTGTACTGGCCGCACAGGTTCAAAAGCCGCTCGGGAAAGGCGCCGCTCACCCGCACCTGGGCATAGCCCCGCAGCAGATTGATGAGTTTCTTCATGCCCGCCCCCTTCCGCCCTGTCCCGGGCGCCGGCTGTATAGCCCCCGCCCGCCCAGGGCCACTGCGGCGGGGCGGTCAGCCCAGCTCCACCGCGGTAATCTGCCCGGTGATCAGCAGCTGGGTGGGGTCCATGGCCCGCAGCTCCAGGCCGCTTCCCCGGACCCGGATCACCAGCTTGCCCCCGGAGATGTGAATCTCCTCCGGGCCATAGGCCAGGATCCCCCGGTGCTGCTCCATGCGCAGCTCCCCGCTTCCAATCAGCTCGATCCGGGGCAGCCCCGCCACCACATCCCCCGGCAGGTCCAGCATCCGGGAGGCCCGGGCCAACCATCCTTCTTTCCCCGCCACCGCCATCACCTCTGCAAAGCCTATGAGCTCACCGGCCCGCACTTGCCTGTCCCACTCGATTTCCCGTGGACTTTTCCTCCGCCCCGTGATAAACTGGACGGGACCTACCCCAGATTTTTCACCCAAAGGGGGTTTCCCACCATGGCCCAAAGCAGCGCCTCCCACCCCAGTCGGCGGTCGGCCCGGGACTTTCCCGTGACCCAGCCCGCCACCCTGCTGCCCTTCCTGCTGGAGTCGTTGACCGGCAAGAGCCGGAACAACGTCAAGTCCCTGTTGGCCCGCCGCCTTGTGGCCGTGGACGGGCGGCCCACCTCCCAGTTTGACACCCCCCTGGCCCCCGGCCAGGTGGTCACCATCCTGTCCGCCCCCGGCCCCCGCAGCGGCGCGCTCCCCTTCCCCCTGCTCTATGAGGACGAGGGGCTCATCGTGGTCAACAAACCCGCCAAGCTGCTCACCGTGGCCACTCAAACCGAGCGACGGCGCACCGCCTATCGGGCGGTGACCGACTATGTGAAAAGCCAGCACATTGACAACCGGGTCTTTGTGCTCCACCGGCTGGACCGGGACACCTCTGGGGTGCTGATGTTCGCCCGGGACCCGGAGACCAAGGCCCTGTTCCAGTCCCGCTGGAACGAGATCATCCTGCGCCGGGGCTACCAGGCGGTGGTGGAGGGCCGGCCCCCCCGGGACCGGGACACCGTGCGCTCCTTCCTGGTGGAGACCCGCACCCACCTGAGCTTCTCCGGCCAGCCGGGGCCTGGGGCCAAGCAGGCCATCACCAACTATGAGGTGAAACGCGCCGGCAACGGGTACAGCCTTCTGGAGCTTTCCATCGACACCGGGCGGAAGAACCAGATCCGGGTTCACATGAAGGATCTGGGCTGCCCCATCGCCGGGGACAAGCAGTACGGCGCGGCCACCAACCCCATCGGCCGGCTGTGCCTGCACGCCCACGAGCTGGCCTTCCGCCACCCGGTCACCGGCCGGGAGATGCGCTTCACCGCCAAGCTGCCCCGGGATTTCAACCGGGTGTTCCGATAGGCAGCAAAGGGCCCCGCGGCATCAGCCGCGGGGCCCTTTCGACTCATGACAGCCACCGTGTCGGGCCGTGGCGTGCCTTTCATCAATGATCTGCTCTCGAAGCGGTAGGGTGCTCACTGCGCAGCCCCCGCCGGCTCCAGCTTGGATTGCTCTTCCTCCTCCAGCTGGCGGTAGGCCACCTTGCCCACCAGCGTCTTGGGCAGCTCGGCCCGAAACTCGATGTCATAGGGCAGGGCGTACTTGGCGATGTTCTCCCGAGCATAGGCCATCAGGGTCTGCTTGGTCCGCTCATCGGCGGGTACGCCCGGCTTGAGCATGATAAAGGCCTTGACCTTCTGCACCTTCAGCGCGTCAGGTACCCCGATCACACAGCTCATCTGCACCAACTCGTGGGCGTCGAAGATGTTCTCCAGCTGGGAAGGGTAGACATTGTAGCCGCTGGTGACAATCATGCGCTTGATGCGCTGCCGGAAGTAGATAAAGCCGTCCTCGTCCATCCATCCCAGATCCCCTGTGTGCACCCAGGTCAGCCCGTCGGGATGGGTCTGGAGGGTCTGGGCCGTCTCCTCTGGGTGGTTGAGGTAGCCCTTCATCACCGTGGGCCCGGACAGGCAGATCTCCCCGTCCTGCCCATAGGGCACCTCCCGCTGGGTGCCCGGCTCCACGATCTTGTAGTAGGTGTCGGGGAAGGGGATGCCGATGGAGCCCTCCCGAGCCTGGTGATAGGGAGTCAGGCAGGAGGCGGTAACGCATTCGGTCAGGCCGTAACCCTCCCGCACCTGGGTGGCGGCGTTGTGGTCGAACAGGAACTTGTCCAGCCGCTTCTTCAGCTCCACCGACAGGGAGTCTCCCCCGGAGAACACCCCCTTCAGGCAGCTCAGGTCGGCCCGCTTCATCGCGGGCAGACGCAGTAGCGCCTCGTACAGGGTGGGCACACCGGCGATGAAGTTGCACCGGTGCTTGAGCAGCAGCTTGGCATAGCTGGCCGCGGTGAACCGGGGCACCAGGATGCAGCAGCCGCCGTTGACCAGCATGGTGTGGATGCAGATGCCCAGGCCAAAGCCGTGGAACACCGGCATCACCGCCAGCATCTTGTCCCCCGGGCGGAACATGGGGTTGGTGGCGATCACCTGGGCCCCCAAAGCGTTGAAGTTCAGGCTGGTGAGCAGGATGCCCTTGGTGGTTCCCGTGGTCCCCCCTGAGTACAGGATGACGGCCACGTCGTCCGCCCGCCGCTGGGCCCGGTAGTGCCAATGGTAGGCCCGACCCCGGCCCAGGAACTCGTTCCACCGCAGGACAGGCGCGTCCTTGGGGATCTTTTTCAGCTTGCGGCCCTCGGTGAGCATATAGCCGGCCTTGATGGGGGTGGACAGCGCGTCCTGGATGGAGGCCAGCACGATGTTGTCCAGGTTCACATTCTGGCGGATGGCCTCAAACTTGTGGTAGAACTGGTCCAGGGTAATGGCAAAAATCGAGCCCGACTCCTTCAGGAAGAACTCGATCTCCCGCTGGCTGGACAGGGGGTGGATCATGTTGGCCACCGCCCCCACCAGGTTGATGGCGTAGAACACGCTCACCGCCTGGGGGCAGTTGGGCAGCGCCACCGTCACCCGGTCGCCGGGGCGCACCCCAATGGCCTTCAGCGCCCGGGCGCACAGGTCGATCTGCTGCATCATCACCCGGTAGCTGGTCTTTTTGCCCATAAACAGGTAGGCCGTTTGGTCGGGATACCGCTGGGCGCACGCCTCCACCGCCTGGTACATGGTGCCCCCGAAATATTCCAGGTGGGCGGGCGTCTCCCCCCGGGCGGTCAGCCAAGGCGTCTTAACCTCGGTGTGCTTTTTAATCGACAAGGTCCATTTCCTCCTTCAAAGGGCGGTCCAGCAACTCGGGCTGGGACAGCAGGCGCTGGACGATCTTCCAAGAGCGGCCAAAGTAGAACCCGTCCGCGATCCGCTCATCCAGCGTGACCCCCACGTCCACCACGTCCCGCACTACCCGGCTGCCGTCCGCTTGCAGCAGCTCCTCCTTGTGAATGGTGCCGATGGTCACCATGATGGAGTTGGTGCCGTGGTTGTTCAGGTGATGGTACACCGCAGGGCTCTGGATGGAGCCCAGGTTGCTGAAGAACACGGTGGCGTAGTTGGGGTCCTCCGCGGCCAGGGCCCGGGGCACCCGCCCGAAGAAGTCCAGGGTGCGGTAGCCCCACACGATGAACATCGTCAGCCAGCGGGGCAGCCGCCCCACAGTGTTGAGCGCGCCGTCCACCCCAAAGCGGGCCTGACCCCGGACTTGTCCCGCCTTGCCCGCCACCAGCTCGGTCACCTGGGACAGGGTCCAGTCCTCCCGGGCGGCGGTCACCATCAGGCTCTCCTCGCTGTGATCCTCAAAGCGGCGCTTGACCACAAAGCCCAGGGTGATCTCATCCCGCTGGTAGACCCGCCGCCCCGACACAAACCGGTTGAGCAGCGGGCGCATCCACACCGTCTTGGCCACCGCCATGAGAAAGCAATGGAACAGGGTGGCCCGGGTCTCTCCCGCCCCCGCGTTCTTCTCCTCCAGATAGGCCAGCGCGGCGGTGACGTCCATCTTCGCCGATAGGTACACCTCCGCGTCCGCCCGCTTGGGCATCAGATGAGGCATCACCGCGTGCATCCCATCCAGATCCCGCACCCGGCGCCCGTCGCGCCGGTCCCCAAAGCGTTTTTTCTCCACGGGTCTTGTCCTCTTTTCTCTGTGCTGCTTGCGCGCTGGCGCTCCGGCCTCCGGCCGGAACCGCTTGACGATTATAGCACACCGGCACAGGAAATGCGACCCTTTTTTCCTGCCCATCCCCTTTTCAGACCGCCCAATCGGGCAGTTCCCGGTTGACCTGCCCCCGCTTCCCGTGTTATATTATAGACAATCTGATCTATCCCATGGCGATTTTTGTGGAAAAAGAGCAGCACAACGTACAAACTCCGTCTCCAGGCGGCCTGGCCGCGCTGCCAGCCAACCGGCCCACCCGCTACAATCCACCCGTCCGGGTTACTCCCCCTGGGTCCTTCCCATAACCCGGACGGGAACGAAAAAGGAGGAACGTCCCGCCGGCCGGCGGTGCGGCAATGCGGAGAGTTGCCGTAAGGTCCCCGGGACAGCCCCGGGCGGCGAGACCGGGCTTGCCCAGGCAGTCCGGCCACGGCCCACGCCTATGGCAAGTGTGAACCTGAAGGGCATCACCAAGGTCTATGACGGCGGAGTTGTCGCCGTGCGCGACTTCAACCTGGAGGTGGATGATCGTCAGTTTGTCGTCTTAGTGGGCCCCTCCGGGTGCGGCAAGTCCACCCTCCTGCGCATGGTGGCGGGCCTGGAGGAGATCTCCTCAGGCCAGCTGTACATCGGCGGGCAGCTGATGAACCGCGTGGAGCCCCAGGCCAGGGACGTCGCCACGGTCTTTCCAAGCTGCGCCTTCCACCCCCACATGACGGTATACGACAACATGGCCTTTGCCCTGAAACGGCACAGGCTGCCTCCCCACGAGATCAACCGCCGGGTCAAGCGGGCCGCCGACCTGCTGGGCATCACCCCCTGCCTGGCCCGCAAGCCGGCGGCCCTGTCCGGCGGCCAGCGCCAGCGGGCGGCCCTGGGCCGGGCCATCGTCCAGGATCCCCAGCTATTCCTGATGGACGAACCCCTGTCCAACCTGGACGCCGGGCTGCGCGCCCAGATGCGCGCCGAGCTGAGCAGACTGCGCCAGCGCACCCGCGCCGCTTTCCTCTACGTCACCCATGACCAGAGCGAGGCCATGGCCCTGGGCGACTGGGTGGTCATCATGAAGGACGGCCGCATCCAGCAGGCGGGCACCCCCCGGGAGGTGTTCGATCATCCCGCGAACCTGTTTGTGGCCAGCTTCATCGGCACGCCCCAGATGAACTTTTTTGACGCGCTGCTGGTCAAGCAGGCCGGCGCCTACTACATAGAGCTGGCCGACGTCCGGATCGACCTGCCCCCCATGACCCAGGCACGGCTGGCGGACCGGGGGATCCCCGGCCAAGAGATCCGGCTGGGCGTGCGACCGGAGCACATCCTTCCCCGTCCAGACGAGGCAGGCAACGGGGCCGGCAGCCTGGGCGGCACGGTCGTGGACTCTGAGCGGGTGGGCAGCGCGCTGCACCTGCGCGTGGCCGTCCCCCTGAAGGGCTGCGCGGCCCAGGACGTGGCCCTGTGCGTATCCACCGGTGAGCTGCCCCTCCATCAAGGGGGCATCCCCCGGGGCTCCTGGCTGTCCTTGGCGCTGCCCGGCGGCCTGCTGCACCTGTTTCACCGGGAGTCCGGGTGCAACCTGCTCTGACCGTCCCCTCCCAGATAAAACCCAAGCCAACCCAAAAGCAGGAGCGCGGGCCGTTTGGCCCGCGCTCCTGCTTCATCAGCCCTCATTCCACGGTCTTTAAGCTCTCCACCATGTCCACCCGCTTGAGCCGGAAGTGGGCGGCCACGTTCACCGCGGCGGAGAACACCACCGTCAGCAGCCCGGCCAGCACATAGGCGTAGAGCGGCGCGGTGCGTCCAAACATGACCAGGTCGATCTCCACCGTCACCACCATCCAGGCGTGGAGCACCCGGCCCAACCCCAGTCCCAGCGCAATGCCGAAGAGGGTGAGAAACAGGTTCTCCCGATACACATAGGCCGTGGTCTCCCGGTCATAGAAGCCCAGCACCTTCAGGGTGGCCAGCTCCCGGGTGCGCTCGGTGATGTTGATGTTGGTCAGGTTGTACAGCACCACGAAAGCCAGCGCCGCCGCAGCCAGGATGATGATGACCACCGCGTAGTTGATGGCGTTCATGCTGTTGGTGAAGGAATCCCGGATGGTGGCAATGTAAGAGTAGGCGGCTACCCCCTCCATAGCCATCAGGTGGGCGGACACCCCGTCCGACGCGGCCTGGTCCACCCCTTCCTCATAGGCCACCAGCACCGTGTTCTCCTCCGGCGCCTGGCCAAACAGCGCCTCATAGCTGGCAGCGGTGAGGTAGGCGTAGTGGTAGACGTAATTCTCCACCACGTCTGTGACCACTGCCTGGGCTCGGTCCCCATCCCGCTCCAGGGTGACCGTCTCACCCGGCGACACCTCCAGCAGCTCCGCCAGCTTCTCGGTGAGGATCACCCCCTCTTCCCCCAGGCGCACCGGCTCGTCATCTAGCCGGTGGCGCAGCTGTATGAAGGGCTCCATCCCCGCCGGGTCCTCCACCGCCAGCAGGTAGCCGCTCTGGGCCTGCCCCCCTGCCGAAAGTTCCACGGTGGACTCGTGGCACAACAGCCACCCGGCCACCTCCGGAGCCTGATCCAGGTAATCCAGCACCTGCTCCACCTGGCCCTCCTGATCGGTCTGGGCCAGGCTGGTCGTGGCGTCGTAGCGGAAGATCTCGTCAAACTGTTTGTCCAGGATGTCGAAGATGGATTCGTGCAGGCCAAAACCGGTGACGATCAGCGCCGTGCACCCGCCGATGCCGGCCACCGTCATCCAAAAGCGCCGCTGATAGCGAAACAGGTTGCGCATGGTCACCTTCCAGGTGAAGGACAGGCTGCGCCACAGGGGGCGGATGTACTCCAAAAACACCCGGCGACCCGGCTTGGGCGCCTTGGGTCGCATCAGGTTGGCCGGGGTGTCCATCAGCGTGGACAGGCAGGCCCACAGCGCCGCCCCCGTGGTGCACGCCACGGCGGCCAGCACCGCCACCACGCACACCACCGGCTGGAAGGCAAACTCTAGAGGGGGCACGTTATACAGGATCTGGAAGGCGTTGGCGATCACCATCGGGATCAAGGTGCACCCCACCGCCAGGCCGATCCCGCCGCCCAGAAGGCTGGCCCAGAAGGCGTAGCCGATGTACTTTTTGGAAATGGCCAGCCGGGAGAAGCCCAGGGCCTTGAGCGCGCCGATCTGGGTGCGCTGATCCTCCACCATCCGGGTCATGGTGGTCAGGCAGGCCAGGGCCGCCACCAGGAAGAAGATCACCGGGAACACATTGGCCAGGTTGCTCACCCGCTGCGCGTCCTGGGCATAGCCCACAACCCCCGCGTTGGTATTGCGCCCCAGCACATACCACTGCCCCTCTCCCAGGTCGGCCAGCTCCTGCCGGGCCTGCTCCAGCTCCGCCTCCCCCTGGTCGATGTCCGCCTGGGCCTGGGCCGCGTCCAGCTGGGCCTTCTGGGGGGCTAGCTGCTCCAAAATGACCTCGTAGTACGGGGTGCCCACATAGGGCTCCAGCGCCGCCTCGTACTGGGCATACCCCTGCGTCACCTGTGCCTGCTGCCCGTCCAACTGGTCCCGGTTTTGCTCATATTCCGCCAGGGCCTGCTGGTACTGGGCCAGCCCGGCCTGGTACTGTTCCCGGCCCGCCGCCAGATCCCCCTGGCCCGCCTCCAGATCCTGCCGGGCGGCCTCCAGTTCCCGGCGGCCCTGGGCGCTCTCCCGCTCCAGAGCGGCCAGCCCTTCCTCATACGCCGCCCAGCCTTCCTCCAACTCCCGCCCAGCAGCGGCCAGCTCCGCCCGCCCCTCGTCCAGGGCCTGGCGAGCCTCGTCCAGCTGGGCCTGGCCTTCGTCGATCTCCCCCTGGGCCTGAGTGGTCAGCTCCTCAGCCCGCAGCTGAGCCCGCTCCTGAGCCAGCCCCTCCAGTCCGTCCAGGTAGGTCTCCAGCCGATCCTCGTAGTCCTGGGCGTAGCTGTTCAGCTCCGCCAACCCCTCCAGCAGAAAGTACCCTTCCGTATAATAGTCCTGGGTAAAGTTCTCTCCCGGCAGGTAGACAAAGCCGTCCACGCTCCCACCCAGGGAGGAGCTGTCCCGGTCGGAGCCCACATACAGGGGGCTGTTGACCACCCCCACCACCGTGTAGCGGGTGGCGCGCAGCCCCCCCGCGCCCTCCCCGTTCACGCTCAGCTCCAGGGTGTCCCCCACCTCCAGGCCAAGCTCCACCATCAGCAGGGACTCGGTCACGCACTCGTCCGCAGCCTGGGGCAGACGCCCCTGGGCCACCTCCAACAGGTTGAGCCGCTCGGGCAGGGAGCGCACGCTCACGATGGCGTCTTGTACCGTGGCCTCCAGCGATTTCCCTCCCTCCACCGCCGTCACGCCGGGGGCCTGGACCAGCGCGTCCAGATCCTCCTGGGTCAGCCCCAGGGTGGAGATCACATAGCCGTCCATGAGATGGGTGCGGTCGTAGTAGCGGTCGGCGGTATACTCCATGTCCGGCGCGGTGGTGCGCAGGCCGGCCAGGAAGGCCACCGCCAGCGCAGACAGCACCAGGATGGAGAAAAAGCGGCTGAAGGTGAACCTGATCTCCCGCACCGCGTCGGTGGTCAGGCGATTTTTTCGTCTCACCATTCGATCTCCTCCACCGGGACGGGCATGTCGTTGCGCTCCTGCCGCTCCACCTTGCCGTTCTTGATGTGGATCACCCGGTCGGCCATGGGGGTCAAAGCCGTGTTGTGGGTAATGACCACCACCGTCATGCCCTGCTGCCGGCAGGTGTCTTGCAGCAGCTTCAGGATGGCCTTGCCCGTGATGTAATCCAGGGCGCCTGTAGGCTCATCGCACAGCAGCAGCTTGGGGTTTTTGGCCAGCGCCCGGGCGATGGCCACCCGCTGCTGTTCCCCGCCGGACAGCTGGGCCGGGAAATTGTCCAGCCGGTCGCCCAACCCCACGTGCTCCAGCACCTGCCGGGCGGGCAAGGGATCCCGGCAGATCTGGGCGGCCAGCTCCACATTCTCCAGCGCGGTCAGGTTCTGCACCAGATTATAGAACTGAAAGACAAAGCCGATGTCGTGCCGCCGGTAGCCGGTCAGCTGCCGGGCGTTGTAGTCGCTCACCCTGGCCCCGTCCACCAGGATCTGCCCGGAGGTGCACCGATCCATCCCGCCCAGCATATTCAGCACCGTGGTCTTGCCCGCGCCGGATGGCCCCACGATGATGGCAAACTCCCCTTTTTCAACTTCAAAGTTCACCCCATCCACCGCTTTGATGACCACTTCGCCCATCTGATATTCCTTGCGCACATCCTGAAAGGAAATGTAGCTCATGCGCCCCACCGCCCTACCAGATTAGATTTCGCCTGGAACTCGATCCTTTGTAGTTGTATCTTACCTGTTTCCACCCCTGTAAGCAACCGTTCTGACCGAAAGTTTATGATTTGTTCACGGATTTTTGGACAAAACCTCCAGTTTCCCCGCCTGTTCCGACCTAGCCCTTGCCCCGCCAAAATTAGCATTGACTAACCATCCCTTCCACCGCTACAATGGCACCAGATAAGGGAGTAGTCGGCAGCGTCCTCCGGCAGGGCGCTGTGGCCCGGTCAACATACTGGCGGCGTGCCGCCTGGCCGGGCCTTTCATGATGAGACTTATCCGCCTGGGCGGATATGGTCTCTTTTTTTGTCCCCCGACATATTCAATAGCATAGGATGTGATGAAGGATGCGTGTCCCGGAGCTGTTTTTCCTGGCCGTCGGGCTTGCCATGGACGCCTTTGCGGTGGCCGTCTGCAAGGGGCTGTCCCTGCGTACGCTGAAGCTGCGCCAGGCCCTGTTGGTGGGGCTGTGGTTTGGGTTGTTCCAAGCCTTGATGCCTGCGTTGGGCTACCTGCTGGGCTCGGTCCTGGCCGGCCCCATCCAGTGGCTGGATCACTGGATCGCCTTCGTGCTGCTCTCCCTCATCGGCGGCAATATGATCCGGGAGGGTCTCCAGGGAGGGGAGGAGGACTACGACCCGTCCCTGTCCTTCGGCGTCATGTTCCTGCTGGCCCTTGCCACCTCTGTAGATGCGCTGGCCGTGGGCATCACCTTTGCTTTCCTGCCCGTCAACCTCCCCCTGGCCCTCGCCCTCATCGGAGTCATCACCTTCGCCATCGCCAGCGCCGGGGTGAAGGTGGGCAACCTGTTCGGTGCCCGGTACCAGTCTAAGGCTGAGCTGCTGGGGGGCGGGGTACTCATCCTCATGGGCCTGAAAATCCTCTTGGAACATCTGGGCGTTCTCAGCCTGTGAGTCTCCGCCGTCAAAAAGCCCCCGCGGCACAGTGTGCCGCGGGGGCTTTTGCGTGTGCTCCTGCCGGGGCGGAGGGGTCATCCCTCCCCGTCCAGGCTCACCGAGAGGACCTCGTCCTCCTCCACTTCGCCCACCTCAAACTCCGCATCCTCGTCCTGGTCCTCCCGGTAGGCCGCCGCCTCCCGAGCCGCGCTGGCCGAGGCATTCACCGCGGAAAAGCGGTTTTCCAGGTGGATTTCATCCACGATCTCATCGTACTTGCGGTAGGCAGACAGACCCGATCCGGCGGGAATCAGCTTGCCGATGATGACGTTCTCCTTCAGACCCATCAGGTGATCCACCTTGCCCTTGATGGCCGCCTCGGTAAGCACCTTGGTGGTCTCCTGGAAGGAGGCGGCGGACAGGAAGGACTCCGTGGCCAGCGACGCCTTGGTGATCCCCAGCAGCAGCCGGGTACTGGTGGGCAGGCGCAGCTGCTCGCCGTCCTCCCGCTTTTCCCCGGCGGCGATCCGGTCCTGCACCTCTTTCACCGCGTCTTTATACTCCACAATGTCCACCGTGGAACCGGACAGCAGCGTGGAATCCCCTGCGTCCTCCACCCGGACCTTACGCATCATCTGGCGGACGATCACTTCAATGTGCTTATCGTTGATGTCCACGCCCTGCTGGCGGTAGGGCTTTTGCACCTCTTGGATCAAGTAGTTGTGCACCGCGTCCACCCCCCGGATGCGCAGCACCTCGTGGGGGGAGAGGGCGCCGTCGGTGAGCTCCTGGCCCTTTTCCACCCGGTCGCCGTCCTTCACCCGGATGCCCGCGCTGTACGGGATGGCGTAGGTGACCACCTCGCCGTCGTCGGCGGTGAGGGTGACGTTGCATAGGTTTGCCCGCTTGGCCTCCTCCAGGGAAGCCACGCCGGAGATCTCCGCCAGCTGGGCCATCTTCTTGGGCTTGCGGGCCTCGAACAGCTCCTCCACCCGGGGCAGGCCCTGGGTGATGTCCCCGCCGGCCACGCCGCCGGTGTGGAAGGTACGCATGGTCAGCTGGGTGCCCGGCTCGCCAATGGACTGGGCGGCGATGATGCCCACCGCCTCCCCCTGGCCCACCGGCTCGCCAAAGGCCAGGTTCATGCCGTAACACTTGGCGCACACCCCCACCCGGGCCTCGCAGGTGAGCACCGAACGGACCTTGATGGACACCTTGCGCTCCGGGTCGCCCTCCGCCTGGGCCTGCTCCCGCAGGCGGTCCTCAATGAGCCTGGCCAGGTCGTTGGTCACCAGATCGTCCCGGCTGACCAGCACCTGCCCGGTGCGGAAGTCGGTGAAGTCCTCGGCCAGGTAGCGGCCCCGCAGCCGCTCCTCCAGCGTCTCGATCACCTGGCCGTTCTCGCTGATCTCCGAGATGGTAATGCCGTCGTGGGTGCAGCAGTCCTCCTCCCGGATGATGACCTCTTGGGAGACGTCCACCAGGCGGCGGGTCAGGTAGCCCGAGTCGGCGGTACGCAGGGCGGTGTCCGCCATCCCCTTCCGGGCCCCCCGGGAGGAGATGAAGTACTCCAGCACCGACAGGCCCTCCCGGAAGTTGGCCTTGATGGGGATCTCGATGGTGCGCCCCGAGGTGTCCGCCATCAGGCCGCGCATACCGGCCAGCTGGCGGATCTGGGCCTGAGAGCCACGGGCCCCCGAGTCAGCCATCATGAAGATGGGGTTGTAGCGGTCCATGCTCTTTTGCAGCGCATCGGACACATCAGAGGTGGTCTTTTCCCAGGCGGACACCACCAGGCGGTAGCGCTCGTCGTTGGTCAAAAAGCCCCGCTTGTACTGGTTTTCAATCCGGACCACTTCCTTCTCCGTGGCCTCGATGAGCTCCGCCTTCTGGGCCGGCACGGTCATGTCCGCGATGGCCACGGTGAGCGATCCCCGGGTGGAGAAGCGGTAGCCCAGGGTCTTGATGGTGTCCAGCACGTCGGAGGACACGGTAAAGCCGTGCTTCAGGATGCACTGGTCCACAATCTTGCCAAGCTGCCGCTTGCCGCAGATGAAGTTGATCTCCGGCTCAAACATCTGCTCAGGGTCGGACCGGTCCACAAAGCCCAGATCCTGGGGGATGCCCTCGTTGAAGATCAGCCGGCCCACGGTGGTGCGCACCATGCGATAGCGCATCTCCCCCTCCACCTGGGCGCT
The DNA here is from genome assembly GCA_944387065.1 of uncultured Oscillospiraceae bacterium. Lineage (GTDB taxonomy): Bacteria > Bacillota > Clostridia > Oscillospirales > Oscillospiraceae > Enterenecus. The sequence continues at coordinate 115,663 of CALXDM010000003.1, read as the reverse complement.
GCGGCGCACCAGGATGGGCTCATGCAGCTCCACGCTGCCCTCGTCATAGGCCAGCCGGGCCGCATCGTCCCCGTCAAAGCAGCTGTATACCTCCTGGGCCTTGCCGTCCTGAGCCTCGGCGCACAAGGCGGGGGTGGTGCGGTACCAGCGCCCCTCCTGCCCCGGATCCTGCACCCAGATCCGGTCGTTGGGCGCCAGCGCCCCATCGGACAGGGCCTGGGCCGCGGCCTGGACGGTCTCATAAGCCCGGTCAGGGTCGTAGACGGGGTCCCGCTCGTAGGTCAGGTAGTAGGAGCCCAGCACCATATCCTGGGTGGGCACCGTCACCGGGCCGCCGTCGGAGGGCCGCAGCAGGTTGTTTGCCGCCAGCATCAGGATGCGGGCCTCGGCCTGGGCCTCGGCAGACAGGGGGACGTGGATGGCCATCTGATCGCCGTCAAAGTCGGCGTTGAAGGCGGTACACACCAGGGGGTGGAGCTTCATGGCCCGGCCCTCCACCAACACCGGCTCGAAGGCCTGGATGCCCAGACGGTGCAAGGTGGGCGCCCGGTTGAGCATGACCGGGTGTTCCTTGATGACGAACTCCAGCGCATCCCACACCGCAGGGGAGGCCTTATCCACCATTTTCTTGGCCGACTTGATGTTGTTGGCGTGGCCGTCCTCCACCAGCTTCTTCATCACGAAGGGGCGGAACAGCTCAATGGCCATCTCCTTGGGCACGCCGCACTGGTAGATCTTCAGCTCGGGGCCCACCACGATGACCGAGCGGCCCGAGTAGTCCACCCGCTTGCCCAGCAGGTTCTGGCGGAAGCGGCCCTGCTTGCCCTTGAGCAGGTCGCTCAAGGACTTCAGCGCCCGGTTGTTGGCCCCCGTCACCGCCCGGCCCCGGCGGCCGTTGTCGATCAGCGCGTCCACCGCCTCCTGGAGCATCCGCTTCTCATTGCGCACGATGATGTCGGGCGCGCTGAGCTGGATCAGCCGCTTCAGGCGGTTGTTGCGGTTGATGACCCGGCGGTACAGATCGTTCAGGTCAGAGGTGGCAAAGCGCCCGCCGTCCAGCTGCACCATGGGCCGCAGGTCGGGGGGGATGACGGGCAGCACGTCGATGATCATCCACTCCGGCCGGTTGCCCGACAGCCGGAAGGCGTCCACCACTTCCAGGCGCTTGACGATCTTGGCCTTCTTCTGGCCGGAGGCGTCCTGAAGCTGGGCCCGCAGGGACTCGGACAGCTCTTCCAGGTCCAGGTCCTGCAGCAGCTTCTTGACCGCCTCGGCCCCCATACCCGCGTCAAAATCATCCTCGTAGTACTCCCGCAGCTTCTTGTACTCCGCGTCGGTGAGGATCTGGTTCTTGCTCAGGTGGGTGTACTCGGGGCCGGGGTCGGTGACGATATAGGCCGCGAAATACAGCACCTTTTCCAGGATCCGGGGGCTGATGTCCAGCAGCAGCCCCATCCGGGAGGGGATGCCCTTGAAATACCAGATGTGGGACACCGGGGCGGCCAGGGTGATGTGGCCCATGCGCTCCCGGCGCACCTTGGCCCGGGTGACCTCCACGCCGCAGCGGTCGCAGATCTTGCCCTTGAAGCGGATTTTCTTGTACTTGCCGCAGTGGCACTCCCAGTCCTTGGTGGGGCCAAAGATCCGCTCGCAGTACAGCCCGTCCTTCTCCGGCTTCAAGGTGCGGTAGTTGATGGTCTCGGGCTTGGTCACCTCGCCGTAGGACCACTCCAAAATCTTCTCCGGGGAGGCGATGCCAATTCGGATGGCGTTAAACTCCGCGTAGCTCATGCTCTGCTCCTCCCTTCTCAGTCTTCGTCTTCGCTGTCAAACAGCGGCTCGTCCTCGCCGGCGCCCTCCAGCCCCTCGTCGGAGGCGGCCAGATCGTCGTCGTCGCTGGTCTCTTTCATGGTGAAGCCCGCCTGGGCAAACTCGCTCTCGCTGCCGTAGTCCTGGTAGCGGTCGTCCTCCTCCCGGAAGCGGCCGGGCTGGTAGGTGTCCTCCTCATCGTCCTTCAGCTCGATCTCATTGCCCTGCTCATCCAGCACCTGGATGTCCAGGCACAGCGCCTGAAGCTCCTTGACCAGCACCTTGAAGGATTCGGGCACACCGGGCTTGGGCACGTTGTAGCCCTTGACGATGGACTCGTAGGTCTTGATGCGCCCGGTGGTGTCGTCCGACTTCACGGTGAGGATCTCCTGCAGGGTGTAGGCCGCGCCATAGGCCTCCAGCGCCCACACCTCCATCTCGCCAAAGCGCTGGCCGCCCATCTGGGCCTTGCCGCCCAGCGGCTGCTGGGTCACCAGGGAGTAGGGGCCGGTGGAGCGGGCGTGGATCTTGTCGTCCACCAGGTGGTGGAGCTTGAGGAAGTAGACGTAGCCCACGGTAACCGGGTTGTCAAACCGCTCGCCGGTGCGCCCGTCGTACAGCCAGCTCTTGCCGTCCTCCCGCAGGCCGGCCAGCTTCAGCGTGTCGGCGATGTCCTGCTCGTCGGCGCCGTTGAAGATGGGGGTGGCCACCTTCCAACCTAGGGCTTGGGCAGCGTAGCCCAGGTGGACCTCCAGCACCTGGCCGATGTTCATACGGGAGGGCACGCCCAGCGGGTTGAGCACGATGTCCAGGGGGGTGCCGTCGGGCAGGAAGGGCATATCCTCCTGGGGCAGGATGCGGGACACCACGCCCTTGTTGCCGTGGCGGCCGGCCATCTTGTCGCCCACGCTGATCTTGCGCTTTTGAGCGATGTAGACCCGCACCACCTGGTTGACCCCGGGGGACAGCTCTGCCCCATCCTCCCGGGTGAACACCTTCACGTCCACCACGATGCCGCTCTCCCCGTGGGGCACCTTCATAGAGGTATCCCGGGTCTCGTGGGCCTTCTCGCCGAAAATAGCCCGCAGCAGCCGCTCCTCGGCGGTCATCTCCGTCTCCCCCTTGGGGGTGACCTTGCCCACCAGGTAGTCCCCCGAGTGGACCTCGGCGCCCACCCGGATGATGCCCCGCTCGTCCAGGTCCTTCAGTGCGTCCTCGCCCACGTTGGTGATGTCCCGGGTGATCTCCTCGGGGCCCAGCTTGGTATCCCGGGCCTCGGTCTCATACTCCTCGATGTGGATGGAGGTGAACACGTCCTCCTTCACCATCCGCTCGTTGAGCAGGATGGCGTCCTCGTAGTTGTAGCCCTCCCAGGTCATAAAGCCCATGAGGATGTTCTTGCCCAAGGCAATCTCCCCGTCGCAGGTGGAGGGGCCGTCGGCCAGGGTGTCCCGCTCCTTCACCCGGTCGCCCACGGCCACGATGGGCCGCTGGTTGATGCAGGTGCCGTGGTTGGAGCGCATGAATTTGGTCAGCTTATAGTCCTTCACCTGGCCGCTGTCGTAGCGCACCACCACATGGTTGGCGTCCACCTGGGTGACCTCGCCGTCCCCCTCGGCCAGGATGACCACCTCGGAGTCCTGGCAGTTCTTGTACTCCTGCCCGGTGGCCACAATGGGAGCCTGGGTGGTGAGCAGGGGCACCGCCTGACGCTGCATGTTGGCGCCCATCAGGGCCCGGTTGGCGTCGTCGTTTTGCAGGAAGGGGATCATGGCCGTGGCCACCGACACCATCATCTTGGGGGACACGTCCACGTAGTCCACCCGCTCGGCGTCCACCTCCACGATCTCGTTGCGGTGGCGGCAGGCCACCCGAGGATTGGTGAAGCAGCCCTCCCCGTCCACCGGCTCGGTGGCCTGGGCCACATAGAACTCATCCTCCACGTCTGCGGTCATGTATTCCACCTGGTCGGTGACCTTGGCCGCCACGCACCTGCCCTCCCCGTCCAAGATCCGCTCCACCTTGCGATAGGGAGTCTCGATGAAGCCGTACCGGTTCACCCGGGCGTAGGAGGCCAGATAGGAGATCAGGCCGATGTTGGGCCCTTCCGGCGTCTCGATGGGGCACAGCCGGCCGTAGTGGCTGTAATGCACGTCCCGCACGTCGAAGGAGGCCCGGTCCCGGCTCAGGCCGCCGGGGCCCAGGGCGGACAGGCGGCGCTTGTGGGTCAGCTCGGCCAGGGGGTTGGTCTGGTCCATGAACTGGCTCAGGGGAGAGGAGCCGAAAAACTCCTTGATGGCGGCGGTCACCGGTCGGATGTTGATCAGCGACTGTGGGGTGACGATGTCCAGGTCCTGGATGGTCATCCGCTCCCGGATCACCCGCTCCATGCGGGTGAAGCCGATGCGGAACTGGTTTTGCAGCAGCTCGCCCACGCAGCGCAGGCGGCGGTTGCCCAGGTGGTCGATGTCGTCGGCCACCCCCACGCCGAAGGCCAGGCAGTTGAGATAGTTGATGGAGGCCATCATGTCCTCCACGATGATGTGCTTGGGAATCAGCTCGTCCAGCCGACCCCGTACCAGTTCCACAAACTCCTCCTGGGACAGCCCCTGGCTCTCCCGCTGCTCCAGCAGCTCCCGCAGCACTGAAAAGCGCACCTTCTCGCTCACGCCCGCCTGCTCCGGGTCAAAGTCCACAAAGCCCCCCATATCCACCATGCCATTGGAGAACACCTTCACGGTGTGCACGCCGGTGTGCAGGTCGTCCACCTCGATGACCGCCTCGTTCACCCCCAGCTTCTCCAGCTGGCGGGCCTGCTCCCGGGTGAGCACCTGGCCGGCCTCGGCCACGATCTCACCGGTGGACGGGTCGGCCACCGGCAGGGCCAGCTTCTGCCCCGTCAGGCGGGGGGCCAGGGCCAGCTTCTTGTTGAACTTATAGCGGCCCACAGCGGACAGGTCATACCGATGGGGGTCAAAGAACAGGGAGGCCAGCAGGCTCTCGGCCGAGTCCACCGTGGGCGGCTCGCCGGGGCGCAGCTTGCGGTAGATCTCCAGCAGGGCCTCCTCATAGCTCTTGCACGCGTCCTTCTCCAGCGTGGCCAGGATGCGGGGGTCCTCCCCAAACAGCTCCAGGATCTCCCCGTCCGTGCGGGGGCCCACGGCCCGGATCAGACAGGTGATGGGCAACTTGCGGTTCTTGTCGATGCGCACGTAGAACACATCGGACAGGTCGGTCTCATACTCCAGCCAGGCCCCCCGGTAGGGGATCACAGTGGCGGAATAGCTGATGTTGTCCGCCTTGTCCGCGTTGCGGGCAAAGTACACCCCGGGGGAACGGACGATCTGGGAGACGATGACCCGCTCCGCCCCGTTGATGACGAAAGTGCCCGCGTCGGTCATGATGGGGAAGTCCCCCATGAAGATCTCCTGCTCCTTGATCTCGCCGGTCTCCTTGTTGTGCAGACGCACCTGCACCTTGATGGGCTTGGCGTAGGTGGCGTCCTGGGCCTTGCACTCCTCGATGGTGTACTTGGGTGGGTCGTCCATGGAGAAGCCGATGAAGGTCAGCTCCAGGTTGCCGGCGTAGTCGGTGATGGAGTCAACGTCGTTGAACACCTCCTGCAGGCCGGTCTCAAAAAACCATTGGTAGGACTTCTTCTGGATCTCCAGCAGGTAGGGTATCTCCAGGATGTCCTCGCTGCGGGCGAAGCTCTTGCGCAGGGTCTTGCCGTACTGGACTTCCTTGACCGCTCTTGCCATTTTGCTGATCACGCTCCACTTCGTAGATAGGGTTGCCGATGCGGCACGCCTGGGGCCGTTGTCACTCTTTTCAAACTCCCTCTTGCCTTTCCCCCGCCGATGTGCTATCCTGACCTTAGCGTGGGGGAGTGTTCTCCCCATTGGCCTGCCGTGTGGAAAAGCAATTTATCATACCATATTGTCCGCCTTGTGTCAAGGATTCTCTTGCCGCGGGGCGATTTTCTTTCCCTGCCGAAAACTTTTCCTGTCTTTTCCCCCCGGCCTGTGGTATGATAGTGCCCGCACATCTGCTGCCAGTTTAGACTTGACGCAAAGGAGTCCGGTATGATCACTGTTTCCGACCTGTCCCTGAATTACAGCGGGCAGCCCCTGTTCTCCCATGTGGACCTGCAGTTTACCCGGGGCAACTGCTACGGCGTCATCGGCGCCAACGGCGCGGGCAAGTCCACCTTCCTGAAGATCCTCTCCGGCCAGCTGGAGCCCACCAGCGGCCAGGTGTCCGTGCTGCCCAACGTGCGCATGTCCGTGTTGAAGCAGGACCAGAACGCCTACGACGACCACACCGTCCTGGACACCGTGGTCATGGGCAACCAGAAGCTGTACGACATCGGCCGGGAGATGAACGCCCTGTATGAGAAGGCGGACTTTACGGACGAGGACGGGCTGCGGGCGGCCGACCTGCAGGCTGAGTACGCCGATCTGGGCGGCTACGAGGCGGAGAGCGACGCCTCCCGCATCCTCCAGGGCCTGGGCGTGGACACCCAGCACCACGCCGGCTCCATGGCCGCCCTGGACCCCCGGCTGAAGGTGAAGGTACTGCTGGCCCAGGCCCTGTTCGGCCAGCCTGACATCCTGCTGCTGGACGAGCCCACCAACAACCTGGACATCGCCGCGGTGGAGTGGCTCAACGACTTCCTGCTGGACTACGACGGCACCGTCATCGTGGTCTCCCATGACCGTCATTTCCTCAACACCGTGTGCACCCACATCGTGGATATCGACTACAACAAGGTCAAGCTGTACGTGGGCAACTACGACTTCTGGTACGAGTCCTCCCAACTGGTGCAAAACCTGCTCAAGCAGCAGAACAAACGCAACGAGGAGAAGGCCCGGGAGCTGCAGGAGTTCATCGCCCGCTTCTCGGCCAACAAGTCCAAGTCCAAGCAGGCCACCGCCCGGCGCAAGCTGCTGGATAAGCTGACGGTGGAGCAGCTGCCCGCCTCCTCCCGCCGCTATCCCTGGGTGAGCTTCTCCCCTGATCGGGAGGTGGGCAAGGACATCCTGTTCGTCACCGACGTGTCCAAGACGGTGGACGGGGTGAAGCTGCTGGACAAGATCAGCTTCATCGTGGGCCACGGGGACAAGATCGCCTTTGTGGGGGACAACGAGAACGCCCATACCGCCCTGTTCAAGATCCTCACCGGGGAGTGGGAGCCTGACGAGGGCAGCGTGAAGTGGGGCCAAACGGCCAGCTTCTCCTACTTCCCCAAGGACAACGCCCCCTTCTTCCAAGACTGCCAGCTGAACATCCTGGACTGGATGCGCCAGTTCTCCCAGGATCAGCACGAGAGCTACCTGCGGGGCTTTTTGGGTCGGATGCTCTTCTCCGGGGACGACATCTTCAAACCGGTGCAGGTGCTCTCCGGCGGGGAGAAGGTGCGGTGTATGCTCTCCCGGATGATGCTCTCCGGGGCCAACGTGCTGCTGCTGGACCAGCCCACCAACCATCTGGATCTGGAGTCCATCGCCGCGCTGAACAACGGCCTGGAGGCGGTCAAGTGCAACGTGCTGATCTCCTCCCACGACCACCAGCTGGTGCAGACTGTGGCCAACCGCATCTTCGACTTCACCCCGGACGGCCGCCTGACAGATCACCGCATGGACTATGAGGAATATCTGGCCCGCCAGCTGGCCCATGCCTGACGCCGCCCGCCTGCTGCTGATCTGGTACGGGGCGGTCAGTCTGCTGGCCTTCCTCCTCTTCACCTGGGACAAGCTGATGGCCAAGCTGGGTCGCCGGCGCATTCCCGAGGCCGCCCTGCTGGGGGCAGCCCTGGGGGGCGGCGGGCTGGGCAGCTTCCTGGCTATGGCCCTGCTGCGTCACAAGCGCCGCAAGGCCCCCTTCCGCCTGGGGGTGCCCGCCGCCCTGGCCCTTCAGGCCGGGCTGCTGCTCTGGGCCTGGCTGGCGCCGGAATAATCCCTCCGCCCGCCCCGGGAATGGGGCGCCAACTACATTGTATTTGCCCGTTTCGACGGCAAAAACCGGCCTGGGAGCCTGCCCAGGCCGGTTTTTCTTCCCCTCCGCCAGGGAAGCACCAGATTTCTATCTTTTCTGGAAAAATGCTGTTGACAAGGGTATGCAAAAGCGTTACAATGGGTTACAAATTGGTTACAATCTCATCAAGGAGGCAGCTATGGCAGAACAGAAAGCGGCAGGGAAGACGGCAGCGGCGGAGCAGGCGGGCGGCCTGATGTACAAGGGCCATCCTCTGCGGCGCAAGGACAATCTGATCTATTACGGTTCCATGGCCGACAAGTACATCATCATGATCCAGGTCATGGGCGCTGAGAAGGAAGGGGAGCTGGAGCTGGCCAACAAGGTCCACCTTCAGTTGCAGCTCACCGACCCCGACCTGAAGAGCCGGGACCGGGTGGTCAAAAAGAGCGACCTGCCCGACCTGTTCTCCGCCATCGACATGGGCTCCATCTGGCTGATGCGGGCCCTGGCGGGCAAGTAAGGCATCCCCCCGGGCCGGCTGTGGCCCCTACACAAAAGATTGCATGATGATTGGAGGACCCTTCCTATGAATCCCAAGCACAGACTGGTCAAAGGGGCCGCTGCCGCCGGGCTGGCCGTGGCCCTGACCACGGGCATCGCCCTGGCGTCCATGGTCACCGGCCCCGCCTCCCCCCTGCCCCTGCCCAGCGACGCGGCCGTTCAGGCCGCCACCCTGGCTTACGCCCCCCGCAGCGCCCAGGTCACGATTCTATCCGCCGCGGCTGGGGTCTGGTACCAGGTTACATACAACGGGGCGGAGAACTGCATGGCTGCCCAGCCGCTGGAGGCGGACGCGGCCAGCGCTCTGTCCGAGCAGGAGCAGACCCCTGAGCCCCAGCAGGCCGTGGTCACCGACGGGCCGTTGAACATCCGCTCCGGCGCGGGCACCGACTACGACCGGGTGGGCGCTTTGGCCCGGGGAGACGTGGTCACCGTCACCGACCAGAGCGTGGAGGGCTGGTACGGCGTCACCTGCGGCGACCTGTCCGGCTATGCCTCCGCTCAGTATCTCTCCTTTGACCTGGACAGCGTCCAGCCCGAGCCCCGTCAGGCGGTGGTCACCGACGGGCCGCTGAACGTCCGCTCCGGCGCAGGCACCGACTACGACCGGGTGGGCACTTTGGCCCGGGGAGATGTGGTCTCCGTCACCGAGGAGCGTGCCGACGGCTGGTTTGCCATCACCTCCAGCGACCTGTCCGGCTATGTCTCCGCCCAGTACCTCTCCTTTGATCTGGACAGCGTCCAGCCCGAGCCCCGGCAGGCGGTGGTCACTGACGGGCCGCTGAACGTCCGCTCCGGTGCGGGTTCCGGCTACGGCCGGGTGGGTTCTCTGAACCGGGGCACGGTGGTCACCGTCACCGACCAGAGCGTGGAGGGCTGGTACGGCGTCACCTATGGCAACCTGTCCGGCTATGCCTCCGCCCAGTACCTCTCCTTTGACCTGGACAGCGTTGCCACTTCCACCGGCTCGGCCTCCAGCTCCACTTCTTCCAACTCCGCTTCCAGCTCTGCGCCCGTCGGCTCCGCCGGCTCCAGCTCGGTGGGCGAGTCCGCCGCGGCCCTAGCCGCCTCCCTGGTGGGCAAGCCCTATGTGTACGGCGCGGCTGGCCCCAATGGCTTTGACTGCTCGGGCCTGATGTATTACATCTACAGGCAGCTGGGCTACTCCATTGCCCGGGGCTCCTCCAGCCAGTATAACCAGAGCGGCTATTTCGTCTCCACCAGCGAGATGCAGCCCGGCGATCTGGTCTATTTCTTCGATCCTAAGTTTGACAGTTCCGGAGGCACGCTGCCCACCACCCATGTGGGCATCTATGTGGGGAACAATCAGTTTATCCACGCCTCCACCACCTCCTATCAGGTGCAGTACGACGCGCTGTTCGGCGGCTATTACGGATCCTATGTGGTAGGTGTGAAGCGCATCGCCTGATCCCCCATCCCTTCCCCGCCCCCCAGGCCGCAGGGCCTGGGGGGCTTTCCGTCCGCTCGGCCCAGGCGGCCAGATATAAAATTTCATTTCTCCCCTTTACATTTCCTCCCTGTTACGATAGAATAGAGATGATTCAATTCCGGGGGGTGTGCCCATTGAACGACATGGATTATACGCGCCGGTTCAGCGTCAATTTCGACCGGAGCGACGAAATCAAAACCATCCTCACATCCGTTTACAATTCCCTGCAGGAAAAGGGGTACAACCCCATCAACCAAATCGTGGGCTATATCCTCAGCGAGGATCCCACCTATATCACCAACTACAACAACGCCCGCACCCTGATCCGCAAGCTGGACCGGGATGAGCTGCTCCAAGAGCTGTTGAAAAGCTACCTGTCCGAATAAAGTCCTGCGGCAGGGGCGCGTCCCAGAGCGCGCCCCTGCCGCTTTTCCCATCACCCGTTCTCAAAGGAGGCCCTTCTAAATGCGCCGCACCCTCTGTCTATTGCTCTGCGCCATCCTGCTGCTCTCTTCCTGCTCCCCCGCCCAGCCCGGGCCGGAGCCGCAGGATGCCCCCTCCGCCGATCAGGTCGCCCAGGCCATCCTGACCGCCTGCGGGCAGGATCCGGCCCAGCTCCAAACCCTGGAGGAGGCCTTGGACGGCGGGGATCTGTCCGCCTATGTGTCCGATTTTTACGGCCTGCCCTCTGACAGCTGGGACGACTGCGCCGTCTACCTCTCCGAATCCCCGGTCAACGCCTTCGAAGTGTCCGTCTTTCGGTTAACCGATCAGGCCCAACCCGCCGAAGTGGAGGCGGGGCTGGAGGCATACCGCCTGGGCCGTCAGGGGGACTTCACCGGCTACAACCCGGAGCAGGCCGCCATCGTGGAAGGCGGGGCGGTTCCCCTGTCCGACAGCGAGGGCTATGCCGCCCTGCTGATCTGTGAGGAGGTGGACGCCGCCCAGGATGCCTTCTTTGCCGCTCTGGAGCAGCCCCCCACCTCCAGCTCCACCAGCCCTACCCCTTCCGTCGCGCCATCCCCCAGCGGCGCTCCCGCTACCGAGCCCGCTTCCACACCCATTGCCACCCAACCCGCCGCCAACACCCAGCCCGCAGCCCCTGCTCCCGAGCCCTCCCCCGCCCAGGCGGATCCCTCCGCCTGGGCCGGGCGAGTCCCCTACACCGACCCCGGTGTGGATGACATGAGCCTCTATGACACCTCCGCCATCCTGGCCGCCTGGCACAGTGGAGATCCCTCCGCCCTGTCCGACTATGACCGGGCCATCTACCAGCGGGCGGCCGAGGTGCTGGGCCAGCTCCTCACCGACTCCATGAGCGACTTTGACAAGGAGCTGGCCATCTATGGCTGGCTGGTCGCCCACGTTTCCTACGACTATGACCACTACTCCCTGTTCACCCAGGTCTCCCGGGACTCCTACACCCCCTACAATCCCCTGATGGAGGGGAAGGGGGTCTGCCTGGGCTTTGCCACCACCTTCCAGCTCTTGATGGATTTGGCCGGGGTGGAGTGCATCACCGTGGTGGGCGCCTCCTTTGACAGCCGGGAGGACCACGCCTGGAACATGGTCCGCCTGGACGGGACTTGGTACTGCGTGGACGCCACCTGGGACACGGGGCTGCCCCGTCAGCTTTGGCGCTACTTCAACGTCTCCAGTGACTACATGGCCCAGACCGACCATCAATGGGATTACCCCAACACCCCAGAGGCGCCCTGAATGTCACAAGGGAAAGCAGCCCACACAGGCTTTGCCTGTGTGGGCTGCTTTCTGCATGGTCAGTCCTTCATCAGCAAATACATGACCGCCTTCTGGGCGTGCAGGCGGTTTTCCGCCTCCTCAAAGATCTCCTGGGCGTGGGCCTCAAAAACCTGGGCCGAGATCTCCTCTCCCCGGTGGGCGGGCAGGCAGTGCTGCACCATGCACCCCGGCTTGGCCTGGCTCAGCAGCACCTCGTCCACGCAGTAGCCGGAAAAGTCCCGCAGCCTCTGCTGGCGTTCCTCCTCCTGGCCCATGGAAGCCCACACGTCGGTGACCACCACGTCCGCCTCCCGCACCGCCTGGGCAGGGGTGCGGGTCAGCTCAAAACGGGGCCCGCTCACCCCCCTGGCAAAGGCCAGCACCCGCTCGTCCGGGTCATACCCCTCTGGGCAGGCCACAGACACGTCCATGCCGCATTTCAACCCACCCACGATGAGGGAGTTGGCCATGTTGTTGCCGTCGCCCACAAAGGCCAGCTTCAGCCCCTCCAACCGGGTGAGCCGCTCCCGGATGGTCATCAGGTCGGCCAGCACCTGGCAGGGGTGGCTGAAGTCGGTGAGCCCATTGATCACCGGGATGGCGGCGTGCCGGGCCAGCTCCTCCACCTCCTGCTGGGCGAAGGTTCGGATCATGATGCCGTCGCAGTAGCGCGAGAGTACCCGGGCGGTGTCCTCCACCGGCTCTCCCCGACCGATCTGACTGTCCTTGCCCGACAGGAACAGGGCGTGGCCCCCCAGCTGATACATTCCAACCTCGAAGGACACCCGGGTCCGGGTGGAGTTCTTCTCAAAGATCATGGCCAGCGTCTTGCCCCGCAGATACGCGTGGTCCAATCCGTGCTTCTGGCTGTACTTCATCTGGTCGGCTGTGTCCAAAATCTCCAGGATATCCTGGCCGGACAGATCCAGCAGTTTGAGCAGATCCTTCTGCAAGGGAAACAACCTCCTATCATCCCAATGAGGGCGAACACGCCCCCGGTCTCACCCGGCAGAGCCGGGCCTGGCTCCTCCTCATCCCTAATTGGATGAGAGCTCCTGCTTCAGCACCGCCAGCCCCTGGTCCATCTCCTCCTGGGTAATGGTCAGCGGGGGCAGCAGCCGCAGGCCCGCCCCAGCAGTGAGACACAGCAGGCCGGCCTGATTCAGCCGGGCGCACAGCTGCTTGTTGGAATATCCCTGGGCCACCTCGATGCCGATCATCAGCCCCATGCCCCTGGTCTCCCCCAGGCAGGGCAGTCCCATCTCCCCGATCTTGCCCCGCAGGTAGGCCCCCTTTTCCCCCACCTGGGCGATGGTCTGATCGTCCAAGATGTCCAGCACCGCGCAGGCCGCCGCCGCGCACACCGGGTTGCCGCCAAAGGTGGAGCCATGAGTGCCCGGTCCCAGCACCTGCCGGCACTTTTCATTCACCAGGAACCCGCCCATGGGCAGGCCGCCCGCCACCCCCTTGGCAAAGGAGCACACGTCGGGCTCCACCCCGTACTGCTGGAAGCAGAACAGGGAGCCGGTGCGGCCGACGCCTGTCTGCACCTCGTCCACCAGCAGCAGCCAGTCCCGCTCCCGGCACAGCTGGGCCAGGGCCTGGACAAAGGCCCGGTCCAGGGGGTATACCCCTCCCTCCCCCTGCACCAGCTCCACCAGCACGGCGCACACATCGTGGCCCGCCGCCTCCTGGATGCTGTCCAAAGTGGGCTCCGCCCGCCGGAACCCCTCGGTAAAGGGAAAGAAATACTGGTGGAAGGCGTCCTGCCCGGTGGCGGCCAGGGTGGTGATGGTGCGGCCGTGGAAGGAGTTGTTCAGGGTGAGCACTGTCCCCCGGCCCGCGCCGTATTTGTCAAAAGAGTACTTCCGGGCTACCTTAATGGCCCCCTCATTGGCCTCCGCCCCCGAGTTGCCGAAGAAGGCCGCCGCCAGACCCGAGCGCTGGCACAGCCGCTGGGCCAGATCCAGGTAGGGCCGGGTGTAGTACAGGTTGGAGCTGTGGGCCAGTTTCCCCGCCTGCTCCGTCACCGCCGCCACCCACCGGGGATGGGCGGTGCCCACGGACAGCACTCCGATCCCGGCAGCAAAGTCGATGTACCGCCTGCCACCCAAGTCGTACAAGGTGGCGCCCTGTCCATGGTCCAGGGCGATGGGGTTGCGGCTGTAAGCCTGCACCCCGTACTGCCGGTCCAACTGTTGGACCTGCTCCAAATCCATGGCCGTTGTCCCCTCCTTCTTCACAGGGTGAGCATGGTGCCCAGGCCCTCATCGCTCAGCAGCTCGATCAGGATGGAGTGGGGAATGCGCCCGTCCAGGATGACCGCCGAGTTCACCCCGGAGCGCACCGCCTCCACCGCGCAGTCGATCTTGGGGAGCATCCCCCCCTGGATCACTCCATCCTTGATCAGCCCCGGGATCTCCGAGGCCCGCACCGCGGGGATGAGGGTGCTCTCGTCCTCCGGGTCTGTAAGCAGGCCCCGCACGTCGGTGAGCAGCAGCAGGCAGGAGGCCTTCAGAGCGATGGCCAGCTTGGCCGCGGCGGTGTCCGCGTTCACATTGTACACCCCGTTCCCGTCCGTGCCCTGGGCCACCGTGGCCACCACCGGCAGGTAGCCCAGCTCCAGGCAGTCCAGCACCGGTCGGGGATTCACCTCGTCCACCCGGCCCACCAGGCCGTATGCCGGGGAGAGCTGAGTGGCCTGGAGCAGCCCGTCGTCCAGCCCGCACAGGCCCACGGCCCGGCCGCCCTTCCGGTTGATCAGTCCCACCAGGTCCTTGTTCACCTTGCCGCACAGCACCTGCTGGACCACATCCATGGTCTGCTCATCGGTGTAGCGCAGCCCATCCACAAAGCGGGAGGTCTGGCCCAGCCGCTGGAGCATTTGGCTGATCTCCGGCCCGCCCCCGTGGACCACCGCCACATGAATGCCCACCAGGGAGAGCAGCACAATGTCGGAGATGACCGCCTGGCGCAGCTGCTCGGAGATCATGGCGTTGCCGCCGTACTTGACCACCACGGTCTTTCCGCTGTACTTCTGGATATAGGGCAGGGCCTCGGCCAGCACCCGGGCCCGGTCGCTCAGGGAATCGCTCATCCCCCATCCACCTTCCTCTTTTGTTTCTTGTAACTGCCCTGGGCTGTGAGCTCAGGTACGGCAAGCCGCGCAATGGGGCATGGCAGGAGATTCCCCGGATCAGGACCGGTAGTCCCCGTTGATCTTGACATAGTCATAGGTCAGGTCACAGCCCCAGCAGGTGGCCTCGTGCTCCCCTTCGTGGAGGCACACGTCGATGACCACCTCGTTCTGGCTGAGGATCTTCTTGGCCAGCTCCTCGTCAAACTTCAGCCCTGTGCCCTTCTGGCACACCAGGACCTCCCCGGCTATGGAGGAAAAGCGCACGTCCACATACTCAGGCCGGAAGGGAGCCTTGGAGTAGCCCATGGCGCACAGCACCCGGCCCCAGTTGGCATCCGCGCCGAACATGGCCGCCTTCACCAGAGAGGAGCCCACCACCGCCTTGCCCAGCCGCTCGGCGCTCTCCTCACTGCGGGCCTGGCGCACGGTGCACGTCACCAGCCGGGAGGCGCCCTCTCCGTCGCCGGCGATGGCCCGAGCCATCTGGCGGCAAACCTGGTGCAGCGCCTTGCAGAACACAGCAAAGTCGTCGTCCTTCCACTCGATCTGGGCGTTGCCCGCCCGGCCGTTTGCCAGCACCACGCACATATCGTTGGTGGAGGTGTCCCCATCTACCGTCACCCGGTTGAAGGTGCGGGGCACCACCTCGTGCAGGGCCTCGGCCAACAGGTCTGGGGTGATGGCGCAGTCGGTGGTGACAAAGCACAGCATGGTGCCCATGTTGGGGTGGATCATGCCCGAGCCCTTGGCAATGGCCCCGATCCGCACCTGCTTGCCCCCCACGGTGCAGACCACCGCGGTCTGCTTTTTCACCCTGTCGGTGGTGAGGATGGCGGTGGCCGCGTCGTCCGAGCCCGTCTGGCTCAGGGCGGACACCAGGCCGGGCATCCCCGCCTCGATGGCCCCGATGTTCAGCGTTTGGCCGATGACCCCGGTGGAGGCCACCACGAAGTCCTCCTGCTTCAGCCCCGTGGCCTGGGCCGCCAGCTGGCACATGCGCGCGGCGTTTTCATGGCTCATGGGGGCGCAGGCGTTGGCGTTGCCCGAGTTGACGATGATCCCCCGGCACACCCCATCCTCCAGGTGGCCCATGGTGACATAGATGGGGGCGGCCTTCACCCGGTTGAGGGTGTACACCGCAGCGGCGGAGCACTCGCAGTCGGACAGGATCATGGCCAGGTCGTACTTCCCCCGGGCGCTGGGCAGCACAGTCTGGGGCCCGTCGGCAGGCACGCCTTGCTTCACCCCGCAGTACACCCCGGCAGCCCGGAACCCCCCGGGGGCGCACACGCCCCCTGGAATCTCTCTCAACATGATGGTATTCCCCCTTGTGGATGGGCCTTTGGAGCCGCGGCGCGCCCGCTGGACACCCGCTTCCCCTGCCCCGGCCCCCTCCTGTTTCAGTTCGTACTTAAAGGTTCAGCCCCGCCCTCTCCGGCAGACCCAGCATCAGATTCATATTCTGCACCGCCGCGCCTGAGGCCCCCTTGCCCAAGTTGTCAAACAGCGCCACCAGCGCGGTGCGATCCCCGTTGCCGCACACATACAACCGCAGGTCATCCCGACCGGCCATGGCGTTGGCTGCCAGCGGGCCGGGGCCCTGCCCAAAGGGCATGACATGGATCAGCTCCTGACCATCGTAGTAGTCGGCCAGCATCTCCCTCAGGTCCCCGGCGGAGGGACGGCCCCGCAGCAGGCCGTTGTGGAGCATCACCACCGTCTCCATGCCCTGGTAGTAGTCGCCCACCACCGGGCAGAACACCGGCTGGGCGGCCAACCCAGCCTGGGCGGTCATCTCGGGCAGGTGCTTGTGCTCCAGCTCCAGGCCATAGGTGCGGGGGCTGTCCAGCCCGACCTCCCGCCCCTCCCCCTCGTACTGGGCGATCATGGGCTTGCCCCCGCCGGAGTAACCAGTGAGGGAGTAGCAGGCAACCGGGTAGTCCGCCGGCAGCACCCCCAGCTCCACCAGGGGGACTGCCCCGGCCAGAAAACCGGTGGCATGGCAGCCCGGGTTGGCCACCCGCCGCCCCGCCCGGATCCGCTCCCGCCGCCCCCGCAGTTCGGCAAAGCCGTAGGCCCAGCCCGGGGCGGTCCGGTGGGCGGTGGAGGCGTCGATGATCCGGGTGCGGGGGTTGGTGCACAGCGCCACCGCCTCCCGCGCGGCGGCGTCGGGCAGGCACAGGAACACCAGGTCGGCCTCATTGATCAGCTCCGACCGCCGCGCCTCCTGCTTGCGCCGCTCGGGCTCGATGTCCAGCAGCTCAATGTCCCCCCGCCCGGCCAGCCGCTGGTGGATCTGCAGGCCGGTGGTGCCCGCCTGCCCGTCAATGTAAACCTTAGGCTTCATCCTGTGCCGTCCGATCCTGGAGGAAGGCCTCCATGCGCTGGATCTGCTGGCCCACACTGTCCGCGCTGGGCCCCCCATAGACCTTGCGCCCATTGACGCAGGTCTTGAGCTGTAGCGCGTCGTACACGTCCTCGTCAAACAGGTTGCTGATGGCCCGGAAATCCTTTAGAGGCAGGGTATCCAGGCTCTCACCGGAGCGGATGCACAGGTTCACCAACCGGCCCACAATCATGTAGGCCTCCCGGAAGGGCAGGCCCTTCTTCACCAGATAGTCGGCGCAATCGGTGGCATTGATGAAGCCGCCGGAGGCCGCCCGGGCCATATCCTTCTCCCGCACCGTCAAGCTGTCCAGCATGGCGGTGAACACCGGCACGCACAGCTCCACGGTGTCGATGGCGTCAAACACCGGCTCCTTGTCCTCCTGCATATCCTTGTTATACGCCAGAGGCAGGGCCTTCATGACTGTGAGCAGACTCATCAGCGCGCCGTACACCCGCCCGGTCTTGCCCCGCACCAACTCGGCCACGTCGGGGTTCTTCTTCTGGGGCATGATGGACGAGCCGGTGGAGTAGGCGTCGTCCAGCTCCACAAACCGGAACTCCCAGGAACACCACAGGATGATCTCCTCGGAGAACCGGGACAGGTGCATCATCAGGATGGACAGCGCCGAGAGCAGCTCGATGGCATAGTCCCGGTCGGACACCGCGTCCATGGAGTTGTCCACCGGCTTGGCAAAGCCCAGAGCCGCGGCGGTCTGGAAGCGGTCCACCGGGTAGGTGGAGGTGGCCAGCGCCCCCGCCCCCAGCGGGCACTCGTCCAGCCGGTCCCGGCAATCCTCCAGCCGGGTCACGTCCCGGCGCAGCATGTTGGCATAGGCCATCATATAGTGGCCGAAGGTGGTGGGCTGGGCGCGCTGCAGATGGGTATAGCCCGGCATCACCGTGTGCAGATGGGCCTTGGCCTTCTTTACCAACACCTGCTGCAGCTCCAGGATCAGGCCGATGATCCGAGGGATCTCCTCCTTGATGTACAGCCGGAAGTCGGTGGCCACCTGGTCGTTGCGGCTGCGGGCGGTGTGCAGGCGCTTGCCCGTGTCCCCGATCCGCTCGGTGAGCAACGCCTCCATATTCATGTGGATGTCCTCGTTGTCCAGAGAGAACTCCACCTGCCCCGCCTCAATATCCTTTAGAATGGCCTGGAGGCCCTCCACAATCTTTTCCGCTTCCTCCTCCGCGATGATCCCCTGCCTGCCCAGCATGGCCGCGTGGGCCATGGATCCCCGGATGTCCTGCCGGTACAGCCGGGCGTCAAACCCGATGGAGGAGTTGAAATCGTTGACCAGGGTGTCGGTCTCCTTTTGGAACCTGCCCGCCCAGAGCTTCATCACACATTACCTCACTATCTCATAGTCTCGTCCCCGCTCGGCTACCATGTCATCCGTTCCAGCTCCTGCCGGTCCCACAACAGCACGCCCAGCTCCTCAGCCAGGGTCTGGGCCGCGGCGGTAAAAGAGGAGTTGGTGGCCACCGCGCACACGTCCGCCTCGTACATCCGCGCCCCGGCGTAGACCTCCTGCACCGCCTTGACCCCCAGCCGCCCGCTGTACCGCTTGCACTGGATGGCATAGCGCAGCCCGTCCCGCTGGGCGATCACATCCACCCCGTAGTCCCCGCTGGCCCTGGTCAGCTCCACGCCGTCATAGCCGTTCCTGCGCAGCAGCCCGGCCATAAAACGCTCAAACTCCACACCGTCCATGCCATCCACGTTGGCGCTTTCCAGGGTGAGGGGCTTGCTGCGGTAGAGGTAGACGATTCCTTTGAACAGCCACCGGACCGGCAGAAAGACGGCCAGGGGGAGCCGGAGGATCCTGGTCAGCGGCCCCCTGGTCCCACTGCCCGGAGCGCTTTGATGGGCCATGCTGGATCCCCCTCCTTTCCGGGAGCGGCGCTCCGCACCCCGCCTCGCTGGGGCCCCTTCCACTTCTCTTGCGCGGGCGGACTGAATCCGCCCTTGCGCCAAGGTTTTGCCCCGCAAAACCTTGAACGGCCTACCCGCGCCGGCCCAGGACGACGTCTCTTTACTTCAACTTCCCCTGCTCCCGCAAGGCCTGCACCGTGTCGGGCAACCCCCACAGGTTGATAAAGCCCGTGGCGTCGTCCTGGTTGTAGTCGCTCTGCTCAAAGGTGACCAGGTTCTCCGAGTAGAGGCTCTGGGGAGAGGTGACCCCGGCGGTGATCACATTGCCCTTGTAGAGCTTGAGCTTCACCGTGCCGGTCACATACTTCTGGGTGTCCACCGCAAAGGCCTGGAGGGCTTCCCGCAGGGGGGTGAACCACTTCCCGTTGTACACCAGATCGGCAAAATCCACCGCCAGCTTCTGCTTCATGTGCTTGGTGTCCTTGTCGATGGTGATCATCTCCAGCACCTCGTGGGCCCGGTAGAGGATGGTGCCCCCGGGGGTCTCGTACACCCCCCGGTCCTTCATGCCCACCAGCCGGTTCTCCACGATGTCCAGCAGGCCGATACCATTGGCCCCGCCCAGCTGGTTGAGCTTGCGGATCACGTCGCTGGCCTTCATCCGCACCCCGTCCACCGCCACGGGCCATCCCTTCTCAAAGTCAACGGTCACATAGGTGGGCGCGTCGGGGGCCTGGGTGGGGGACACCCCCATCTCCAGGAAACCCGGCTTGTCGTACTGGGGTTCGCTGGCCGGGTCCTCCAGGTCCAGCCCTTCATGGGACAGGTGCCACAGGTTCTTGTCCTTGGAGTAGTTGGTCTCCCGGCTGATCTTCAGCGGCACGTTGTGGGCCTCGGCATAGTCAATCTCCTCGTCCCGGCCCTGGATGTCCCACTCCCGCCAGGGGGCGATGATGCGCATGTCTGGGGCAAAGCGCTTGATGGCCAGCTCAAAGCGCACCTGATCGTTGCCCTTGCCCGTGCACCCGTGGGCGATGGCGTCCGCTCCCTCCGCCTTGGCGATCTCCACCAAGCGCTTTGCGATGATGGGCCGGGCGAAAGCGGTGCCCAGCAGGTAGTCCTCATACTTGGCCCCCATCATCATGGAGGGGATGATGACCTGGTCCACCATCTCGTCCACCAGGTCCTCGATGTACAGCTTGGACGCGCCGGTCCGGATGGCCTTTTCCTCCAGGCCGTCCAGCTCGTCCCCCTGGCCCACATCGGCGGATACCGCGATGACCTCAGGGTTGTTGTAGTTCTCCTTCAACCAGGGGATGATGATGGATGTGTCCAGCCCGCCGGAATAGGCGAGCACCACCTTTTTGACCTCAGCCATGTCTATCTTCCTCCAACAGAGTTTTCATGTGGAGACAGTATACTCCCTCTCCGGCCGGATTGCAATCCCCATTTTTACATAATCATTCATACTATCCCTGAACCGTCTGGTGGTTTTCCACAGTTTATTCATCCTATTCCCTATTTATATGAATATTCATGCAAATATAACGGCCCCGGGCGCTTTCCGCGCCCGGGGCCGTCCCGCCCGGCACTCTGGCCGCCGGGTTCACGCCTGGCTCTCTTCCGCCCGGAGGATCAGCCGTTCCTGCTCCACCGACAGGCACAGGGTGTCCCCCTCCTTCAGCCGCCGGGAGAGCAACATCTGGGCCGCCGGTTCCTCCACCTGGCGGCGTACCGCCCGTCGGATGGGGCGGGCCCCCTGCTCCCGCTCCAGCTCACCCTGGGGCTGTGCCAGCAGGGCCAGCGCACGCCCTTCCGCCTTCAGGCCCACGCCCAGCGCCCCAAGCCGGCCCTGCAAGCCGGTGAGCAGCCGCCCTGCGATCCGCTCCAGGTCGCTGCCCTCCAGCCGGTGGAAAAGCACCACCTCGTCCAAACGGTTGAGAAACTCCGGCCGGAATCGCTCCCGCAGCTCTGACAGCACCTGCTCCCGCTGCCTGCCCTCCCGGCTGCCGCCGGCAAAGCCCATGGGGGGCGCGTGGCCCATCATCCGCCTGGCCCCCACGTTGGAGGTCATGACGATGACCGTGTTGCGAAAGTCCGCCCGGCGGCCCTGGCTGTCGGTAAGCACCCCGTCGTCCATCACTTGCAGCAGGATGTTTTGCAGCTCCCCGTGGGCCTTCTCAATCTCGTCAAAGAGCACCACCGACCAGGGTCGGCGGCGCACCCGCTCGGTGAGCTGGCCTCCGTCCTCGTGTCCCACATAGCCCGGCGGGGCGCCGATGAGCCGGGAGACGGTGTGCTTTTCCATATACTCCGACATATCAAAGCGGATCAAGGCGTCCTCGCTGCCAAACAGCGCCGCGGCCAGCGCCCGGCACAGCTCCGTCTTGCCCACACCGGTGGGGCCCAGAAAGAGGAAGGCCCCCACGGGTCGGCCCGGCTCCTTCAGCCCCACCCGGCCCCGCCGGATGGCGGCGCACACCGCCCGCACCGCCTCCTCCTGGCCCACCACACGGCGCTGCAGCTCCTCTTCCAGCTCCAGCAGCCGCCTGGCCTCTCCCTTGGTGATGGACTCCACGGGGATCCCCGTCCATTGGGACAGCACCGCCGCCACGTGTTCCCGCTCCAATCTCCGGCGGTGCTCCCCTCGGCTGCGGCTGCGCTTGCGCCCCAGTTCCCGGCGGAAGTCCTCCTCCGCGTCCCGCAGCAGGGCCGCCCGCTCATAGTCCTGGCGGGCGGCGGCCTGGGCCTTCTCCCGGGCCGCCCGCTCCACCCGGTCGACCAGAGCCCGCAGCCCCGCCGGCGCATCCTCTTCCATCCGCAGCCGGGCCGCCCCCTCGTCAATCAGGTCGATGGCCTTGTCGGGCAGGAATCGGTCGGGTAGATACCGTCCGGAGAGCTCCACCGCCGCCTGCAGCGCCCCATCGGAGATGGTCAGCCCGTGGTACTGCTCATACCGCCCCCGCAGGCCTCGGAGGATCTCCAGGGCCTGCTCCGGGGTGGGCTCGTCCACCCGCACGGGCTGGAACCGGCGCTCCAGCGCCGCGTCCTTCTCGATGTGCTTGCGGTATTCCTCCAGGGTAGTGGCCCCCACCACCTGGATTTCTCCCCGGCTCAGGGCGGGCTTGAGGATGTTGGCCGCGTCGATGGCCCCCTCCGCCGAGCCGGCCCCCACGATGTTGTGCAGCTCGTCCAGGAACAGGATCACATTGCCCGCCCGGCGCACCTCCGCCAGGATCAGGTTGACCCGGTCCTCAAATTCCCCCCGGTACTTGGTGCCGGCCACCATGGACACCAGGTCCAGGGCCAGCAGCCGCTTGCCCCGCAGCGGCTCGGGCACCGCGCCGGAGGCCAGGCGCAGGGCCAGTCCCTCCGCCACCGCTGTCTTGCCCACCCCCGGCTCTCCGATGAGGGCGGGGTTGTTCTTGGTGCGCCGGGCCAGGATCTGCACCACCCGGCCCACCTCCCGATCCCGCCCAATGAGAGGGTCCAGCTCCCCCTGGGCGGCCAGCTGGGTCAGGTCCCGGGAATATCGGTCGGTCAGCCTGGTCTCGCCGCTCTCCCTTCTGGCGGGCCGCTCCCCCTCTCGCCAGGCGGCGGGCAGCTCTCCTCCTGGGCCCGGGCCGTTGCGGGCGGCCCGCCGCCGCTGCGTCATCCACAACCCTTTGATCCGATTCCAGATTCTCATGCGCTCCATGCTGTGCCTCCTGTCCGTCTCATCCTGGAAATGATGGGAATTTTTCAGGAATTTTATACCCGGAATCCCGCAAATTCTATCTTGCAATTTCAAAAATTTCTGCTACAATGGGTATGGTTCAATCCAGAACACATTGGAGGTGTATATTACATGGCTCGTGTGATCAACGATACCTGCGTGTCCTGCGGCGCTTGCGAGAGCTCCTGCCCAGTGGCCGCCATTTCCATGGGTGACGACCACATGGTAATCGACGCCGGCACCTGCATTGACTGCGGCGCTTGCGAAGGCACCTGCCCGGTGGGGGCCATCTTCCCCGAGGAGTAAGTCCCAAACAAGAACGAACCCCCTGCTTCCTTTCGGAAGCGGGGGGTTCTCCTATTCTCAATTCCGGATTGTGTCCCAAAAGCAGGTCAAGCCCGACAATAGGCCGCCCGCCCCGCCTGGAATAAGTCGTTGCCCTGGCTGTCGATAGCCACGGTGAGGGGGAAGTCCTCCACCTCCAGGCGCTTGATGGATTCGCAGCCCAGCTCGTCAAAGGCGATCACCTGGGCCGAGCGCACGCACTTGGCAATGAGCGCGCCCGCCCCGCCCACGGCGGCAAAGTAGCACGCCCCATGGCGGACGATGGCCTCCACCACCGCCGGGGATCGCTCCCCCTTGCCAATCATGGCCGCCAGGCCCAGCTCCAGCAGCCGGGGGGTAAAGGCGTCCATTCGGCCCGCCGTGGTGGGGCCGCAGGCCCCCACTGCCATCCCCTTCTGGCCGGGGGTGGGGCCCGCGTAGTACACCACCGCCCCCTTCAGCGGGAAGGGCAGCGCCTGGCCCTGGTCCAGCAGCTGGAAGAGCCGCTTGTGGGCCGCGTCCCGCGCGGTGTAGATGGAGCCGGACAGCAGCACCCGGTCCCCCATGCGCAGCTGGGGGATATGGCCGGGCAGCTGCTCGGCCCGTAGACGGAGAGGGGCGCTCAAGGCTGCCCCGCCTTCCCCCGCAGGCTGTCCGCCCGGTCCCCAGCCTGACGGGCCCGCTCCTCCCACTGGATCACCGCCCTGGCCTTTTCAAACAGCCCTTCCAGGTCCTGCCGCAACCCGTCGTACTCCGCCAGCACCTGCTCCACCCATTCCCGGGTCCCCTCCCGCAACTGGTCGGCCTGGCTCTTGGCCTCGTCCAGGGTAACCTGAGCCTTGCGGTGGGCGTCCAGCTCCACGGTGGCCACCCGGTCCTTCAGCTGCTCATACTGCTCGGCCATGGGGGACAGCTCCGCCACCTTGGCCTGCATTCGCTCCAGCTCCGCCCGGGCTACGCTCAGCTTGGTCTCCGTCTGGGTCAGCTCCCCCCGCAGCTTGGTCAGCCCTCTGGTGGACTCCTCCAGGCTGGAACGCACCCGGGCCTCCTCCGCGGCCAAGCCGCCCCGCTCGTCCCGCACTTCCTCCAGCTCCCGGCGCAGACTGTCCCGTTCCTGCTCGGCTTGAGCCAGGCGCTTTTCCAGCCCCGCCACCTGCTCCCGGTGGGCGGTGGCGGACTGCTCGATATAGCGCGCCACATCCTCTCGATTGAATCCGCCCAAGGCGCTGCGGAACTTCTGGAACACAGGTCCCATCCCGTCCTCCCCCTTTGCGTTTGCTTTTCCCTATTCTACCACACCTTCTTTCCCGAAACAATCCCCTTTCCGCGCCCGCCGGGGCGGAGGGTCGAAAAGAGCCGTTGTATTTTCTGCTCAGATACGCTATACTGGTCTCACCCATCATGTTTTTCCAGGAGGCATTTTCATGCTCAACATCTGGCACGACATCGACCCGGCCCGGGTCACCCCCGAGGACTTCATCGCCGTGGTGGAGATCCCCAAGGGCAGCAAAAAGAAATACGAGTTGGACAAGCAGACCGGCCTGATCATCCTAGATCGGGTGCTCTACACCTCCACCCACTACCCGGCCAACTACGGGTTCATCCCCCGCACCTACGGGGATGACGGAGACCCGTTGGATGTGCTGGTGCTGTGCTCCCAGGCCCTGGACCCCCTGACCCTGGTGCGCTGCTTCCCCGTGGGCTACATCTCCATGCTGGATGGGGGCAAGCGGGATGAGAAGATCATCGCCATCCCTTTCTCTGACCCCACTTACAGCGGCTTTCACGACCTGATGGACCTGCCCAGCCACATCTTTGACGAGATGGCCCACTTCTTCACCGTCTACAAATCCCTGGAGGGCAAGCAGGCCACGGCGGGCGACGTCAACGACCGGAAGGCCGCCATCGCCATCATCCAGGAGGCCATCGACCACTACCAGGCCTGCTTTGGCCAGGCTCCAGCGCCCCTTGAGGGGGAAAGGACGTGAGGAGTTGTCCCACTATGACGCGCTGATCGTGGGCGCTGGCTTTGCCGGCGCCGTCACCGCCCGCCAGCTGGCCCAGGCCGGGCGGCGGGTGCTGGTGGTGGAGCGGCGGGACCACATCGCCGGCAACGCCTATGACCGGCCCGACCAGGCGGGCGTGCTCATCCACCAATACGGGCCCCACATCTTCCACACCGGCGATCCCCAGGTGTACGATTACCTGTCCCGCTTCACCGCTTGGCGGGACTATGCCCACAAGGTGGTGGCCAACCTCCCGGACGGGCGGGGCGGGCGGATGGAGTTCCCCGTCCCCTTCAACCTGGACTCCCTGGAGATCGCCTTCGGCCCGGACGAGGGGACCCGGCTGGGCCGGGCGCTGCTGTCCGCCTATGGGCCTGAGCGGAAGGTGACCATCCTGGAGCTGCGCCGTCACCCCGACCCGGACGTCGCCGCCCTGGCCGACTATGTGTACGAGCACGTGTTCGTCCACTATACCCAGAAGCAGTGGGGCACCCCTCCCGAGGAGGTGGACCCCGGCACCACCGCCAGGGTGCCCGTCTTTCTCAGCCGGGACTGCCGGTATTTTCAGGACGCCTATCAGGGTATGCCCCTGGAGGGGTACACCAAGCTGTTTGAGCGCCTGCTGGACCACCCCGGCATTGCCCTGCGGCTGAACACCGACGCCCGGGAGCTGCTGGACCTGTCCGGGGATTCCATCCGGGTTGCGGGCCAGCCCTTTGCCGGCGACGTGGTGTACACCGGGGCGGTGGACGAGCTGTTCTCCTGCCGGTTTGGCCCCCTGCCCTACCGCACCCTGGACTTCCGGTTTGAAACCCATCCGGTGGATGCCTGGCAGTCCCACGGCACGGTCAATTACACCGTGGATGCGCCCTATACCCGCATCACCGAGTTCAAGCACCTGACCGGACAGGTGCTGCCCGGGGTCACCACCATCGTCAAGGAGTACGCCCGGGCCTACACCGGCCAGCCGGGCGAAACGCCCTACTACGCCGTGCTCAGCCCTGAGAACAACGGCCTGTACCGCCGGTACGCCGATCTGGCCGCCCGCTTCCCCAAGCTCCATCTGCTGGGCCGGCTGGCCGAGTATAAGTACTACAATATGGACGCCATCGTGGCCCGGGCCCTGGCCCTGGCCGACGAGCTGCTGAAGTGAGGTCCCCTATGGAAAAGCTCATTACCTTTGCCGTGCCCTGCTACAACTCCGCCGCCTATATGGATCACTGCGTGGAAAGTCTGCTGGCCGCCGGGCCGGAGGCGGAGATCATCCTGGTGGACGACGGCTCCACCCGGGACGACACCCCCGCCAAGTGCGACGCCTGGGCCCAGCGCCACCCCGACATCATCCGGGTCATCCACCAGGAAAACGGTGGCCACGGGGAGGGGGTCAACCAGGGCATCCGCCACGCCCAAGGCCTGTACTATAAGGTGGTGGACTCGGACGACTGGCTGGACGCGGATGCCCTGGCGCAGGTCATGGAGCACTTGCGCCGGTTTGCCAACCTGCCCGCCCCTGTGGACATGGTGGTGGCCAACTATGTCTATGAGCACACGGCGGAGGGCACCCAAAAGGTGGTGCGCTACAAAAACGTCTTCCCCGCCGAGCGCATCCTGTCCTGGAACGAGATCCACAACTTCCACACCTCCCAGTACCTGCTCATGCACTCGGTGATCTACCGCACCCAGCTGCTGCGGGACTGCGGCCTGGAGCTGCCCAAGCACACTTTTTATGTGGACAATCTCTTTGTCTACCAGCCCCTGCCCTATGTGAAGAGCCTGTACTACATCAACGCCGACTTGTACCGGTACTTCATCGGCCGGGCCGACCAATCGGTCAACGAGTCGGTCATGGCCGGGCGCATCGACCAGCAGGTGCGGGTGACCGAGCTGATGATCGCGGCCCACGACGTGCGCTCCATCAAGGCCAGCCAGCCCAAGCTGGGCCGGTATATGCTCAGCTACCTGTCCATGATGATGACCATCTCCTCCATCTTCGCCGTCCTGGCCAACACCCCCGAGTCGCTGGGGATGCGCACCCGGCTGTGGGAGCTACTGCGCCAAAAGGATCCCGCCCTCTACCGGCGCTGCCGCTACCGGCTGACCAACCTGGGCACCAACATCCCTGGCTACCAGGGGCGCAAGCTGTCCGTCACCCTGTACCGGCTGGTGCGGAAGATCTACAAGTTCAACTGACCTGCCCGCCCCCGCCCAGATCTGGGCGGGGGTTCTGAAATCTATTGCTTTTTCTCAAAAACCTGTTATACTATACGATGATTAGGTCTATGCTGCTCCGGCCGCAAATTCCACAGGCCTATCTTTAGGAGGTTATTTGCTTGTCCGCTGACCCACTCTTATCCATTTTGATCCTGATCGTACTTACCGCGATCAACGCCTTTTTCGCCGCAGCAGAGATTGCCGTCATCTCCCTGTCCGAGACCAAACTGAAAAAGCAGGCCGAGGAAGGGGACCGGAAGTCTGCCAAGCTGCTGGCCCTGATGCAGGCGCCCGACAATTTCCTGTCCGCCATCCAGATCGCCATCACCCTGGCCGGCTTTCTGAACGCGGCCTTCGCCGCCGACAGCTTTGCCGATCCCCTGGTGGAGTGGCTGGTGCTGGACATGGACTTCACCGTCCTACCCGTTAGTGTGCTCAACACCCTGATGGTGGTGCTGGTCACCATCCTGCTGTCCTACTTCACCCTGGTGCTGGGCGAGCTGGTGCCCAAGCGGGTGGCCATGAAAAAGACCGAGGGGGTGGCCCGGGCCACCGTGGGCGTGGTGGCCGCCGTGGCCAAGGTCTTTCGCCCGGTAATCTGGCTTTTGAGCAAGTCCACCAACGGTGTGCTGCGCCTGATGCACATCGACCCCAAGGCCGATGAGGAGCACGTCAGCGAGGACGAGATCCGCATGATGGTGGACCTGGGCGAGGAGCGAGGCGCCATCCAGTCCAACGAGAAGGAGCTCATCGACAACATCTTTGAGTTTAACAATACCACCGCCGAGGACGTGATGGTCCACCGTACCGACATGGTCATGGTTTGGGTGGACGATCCCCCGGAGGAGATCATCCGCACCATCCGGGACTCCGGCATCTCCCGCTTCCCCGTCTACGACGAGGACGCGGACGACATCGTGGGCATCCTCAACACCCGGGACTACCTGCTCAACGCCCAGCTGCCCAAGCCCAAGGCCCTGCGGGAGCTGCTGCGCGCGGCCTACTTCGTGCCCGAGTCGGTGCGCACCGACGTGCTCTTCCGGGATATGCAGAGTAAGAAGGTGCACCTGGCCATCGTGGTGGACGAGTACGGCGGCACCTCCGGCCTGGTGACCATGGAGGACCTGCTGGAGGAGATCGTGGGCAACATCTATGATGAGTTCGATCCCCAGGAGGAAAAGGACATCGAGCAGGTGGATCAGAACCTGTGGCGCATCTCCGGCTCCTGCGATCTGGAGCAGGTGGCCGAGGCCCTGGAAATGGAATTCCCCGATGACGTGGAGTCGGACACTCTGGGCGGGCTGATCTTTGCCCAGCTGTCCGCCATCCCCCAGGACGGCAGCCAGGTGGAGGTGGACACCTGCGGGCTGCACATCAAGGTGCTGGAGTTGACCGACCGCCGGGTGGAGTGGGCGCTGGTGTCCAAGCTCGCCCCCACGCCCGCCCCTGAGCAGGGCCCCTGATCCCCCAAGGTAAATACAGCCCCTGGCGCGAAATCCTTTCGCGCCAGGGGCATTTTGATTTGCCTACCCTGCTCCCTTGGCCCGCACCGAAGGGATCAGCGGAAAAGCTGCCCGGAGATGACCAGCTTTTGGATCTGGGTCTGCGGCTCGGCCATCTGCTGGACCCGCTGCTGAGCCTTAACCAACCGGAAATTCACGCCAGTCTTCCTCTCCCGATGATCTCCCAGCTACACTTTATCTCAATGCAAATATTTTTGTATTAAAATAATTTGCTCAAAAAGATAACACGGGTTCCACTCGTTGTCAACTCCCAATGGGATCTGCGCCCCTTTTCCCCGGCACATCCGGAGCCCCCGCTATCTTCTGGGGCAGCCGGGCGCCGGGGAGAGCACGGGACGGCGGTCAGCTCCCGTACTTTTGCTGGATGGTCTTCAGGCACCTGCGCAGGGTGTCCGCGTCCTGGGGGGAGAACTGGCTCCAGATCTCCTCATTGACCTGGGCTACCACCTGCAGGACAGGCTCCTTCAGCTCCCTGCCCCGGGGGGACAGGCGGACGTGGACGCATCGTCGGTCCTCCGGATCCACCCCCCGGTCAATCAGCCCCTTCTTCTGCATTCGGTCCAGGATGCCCGACATGGTGGAGTTCTCCAACCCCAGAGCCTGGGCGATCTCCTTGGGGTTGCTCTCATCCTTCTCCCACAAGCAGGCCAGCACCCCGTACTGTCCGGGCGTCACTTCGTAGGGCATCAGCCGCTCGCTCATCAGCTGGAACACCTCATGCTGCGCGCCTGTCAATAAATAGTTGATACAATTTTGCAGTTCCATACCATTTCCTCATCCCATGGATTAAACCTTCATTGTGCAGGGAAATTATACTGCAAGTTTGGGAAAACTGCAAGAGGGGGTTTCCCCTCCGCCCGGGCCAGGCAGGCTTTTGCGGAAAAGCTCTGGCCGGCATATTGTCAAGGCCGGCCAAATCATGTATCATAGGGACAGGTTTTCCCTGGCAAATTTGGAATGGAGGCTCTTTCCATGAAAAAAACGAAGATCGTCTGCACTCTGGGCCCTGCGTCGAGCAGTGAGCAGACCCTCACCCAGTTGATCCTATCCGGCATGGACGCCGCCCGGTTCAACTTCTCCCACGGCAGCCACGAGACCCACTTGGCCCTGCTCAACCGCTTCAAGCATGTGCGGGACAGCCTGGGGCGGCCCGTTGCCACCATCCTGGACACCAAGGGCCCTGAGATCCGCATCCGCGCCTTTCAATGCCAGCGCGTCACCCTGGCCGAGGGCGGCCAGTTCACCCTCACCACCCGCCAGGTGGAGGGGGATAACACCATGGTATCCGTCACCTATGAAAACCTCCATCACGAGCTGACCCCCGGCTGCCACGTCCTGGTGGACGACGGGCTGGTGGAGCTGGAGGTGGAGGGCATCAACGGCCAGGACATCCGCTGCCGGGTGATCACCGGGGGGGATCTGTCCAGCAACAAGAGCATCAACATACCCGGCGTGCACATCCAGCTGCCCGCCCTCACTGAGAAGGACCGGGAGGACCTGCGCTTCGGGGTGGAACAGGACTTTGACTTCATCGCCGCCTCTTTCGTCCGCCAGGCCTCCGACGTGGAGGAGATCCGCGCGGTACTGGACTCCCTGGGGGGCCAGGACATTGGCATCATCGCCAAGATCGAGAACCGGGAGGGGGTGGACAACCTGGACGCCATCGTAGACGTGGCCGACGGCATCATGGTGGCCCGGGGGGACATGGGGGTAGAGATCCCCGCCTATGAGGTGCCCATCGTGCAAAAGCGGATGATCAAGTCCGCCATCCGCAAGGGCAAGCACGTCATCACCGCCACCCAGATGCTGGACTCCATGATCCGCAATCCCCGCCCCACCCGTGCCGAGGTGTCCGACGTGGCCAACGCCGTGTTTGACGGCACCAGCTGCGTCATGCTCTCCGGCGAGACCGCCTCGGGCAAGTACCCGGTGGAGGCGCTGGAGACCATGGCGGAGATCGTGGTGGCCGCTGAGCACGACATCGACTACTGGAAGCGGTTTCGCAACGCCACCTACGACCACACCAGCACCATCACCGACGCCATCAGCCACACCAGCTGCCTGACCGCCATGGATCTGTCCGCCGCCGCCATCCTGGCCGCCACCCGTTCGGGCTACACCGCCCGGATGATCTCCCGGTTCCGGCCCGGCTGCGTCATCGCCGCGCTCACCACCGAGGAGCGGGTGCGCCGCCAGCTGTCCATCTCCTGGGGGGTGGCCCCCTACCTGGTGGGCAACGTGGACTCCACCGACCGGCTGTTCTCCCTGTCGGTGGACGCGGCCCGGAAAGAGGGATTGGTGGAACCGGGGGACACAGTGGTCATCACCGCCGGCGTCCCCATCGGCTGCAGCGGCTCTACCAACCTGATCAAGGCCCAGAAGGTCCAGTAATCCCCTGCGGCCCGGCCCCGCCCAAGCGGAGCGGCGGGGCCGGCTGTCCGCCTGGGACAGCCGGCCCCTTTCCCTTTCAGGACATCCCCGCTCACAGCTTTTCCAGATCCCGGATCACCCCGCTGATCATGGCCGCCGGCACCCAGGCGGACAGGAAGTCGGCCAGCTGCTCCAGGGTCACAGTGCGGGCCGCCCCCTTCACCGGGTGCTTGGCCAGCAGGGGCACCCGCTTTTGAAACACCGCCCGGCTGCGGGGATTGTCCCACAGTTCCCCCAGGGTGATCTGCTGACTTTTTAGATCCATACCTTCACCTCCCGCCTATTCTATGCGGCCAACGGGGGCAAATTGACCACGATGGAGGTCTGTGATGAAACGAAATCGAGAGACCCTGAAGGCCTTCAAGGCCAGGACCGTATCCAACAAAAAGGTCGTCTACACCGTCTACATCGCCCTGCGCCTGTCCGTCATCCTGATGCTTGTTCTTCAGATCTTCAACCGCAACTATGAAAACGTTTTGCTGTGCGTGCTCACCCTGATCCTGTTCCTGCTCCCGGCCGCCCTGGAGCGCCGGCTGAACATCGACCTGCCGGACACCTTGGAGATCATCATCCTGCTGTTCATCTACGCCGCCGAAATCCTGGGGGAGATCCAGTCCTTCTACATCCAGTTCCCCTATTGGGATGCCATGCTCCACACCATGAACGGCTTTCTGTGCGCCGCCATCGGCTTCTCCCTGGTGGACCTGCTCAACCGCCACGAGCGCGTTTCCCTGAGCCTATCCCCCTTCTTCATGGCGGTGATGGCCTTTTGCTTCTCCATGACTGTGGGGGTGCTTTGGGAATTTTTCGAGTATCTCATGGATCAGCTCTTCCTGCTGGATATGCAGAAGGACGCTATACGCAACACCATCTCCACCGTCAATCTGGACCCCGCCCACGGCACCCATCCCGTGATCATCCGGGGCATCCAGGACGTCATCCTGGTACTGGAGGACGGCAGCACCAGGGCCCTGGGTCTGGGCGGCTACCTGGACATCGGCGTGGCTGACACCATGGCTGACCTGTTTGTCAACTTCATCGGCGCGGTGGTGTTTTCCGCCATCGGCTTTTTCTATGTGAAAAACCGCGGCAAGAGCGCCATTGCCCCCCAGTTCATCCCCAAGGTGCTGTCCCAGGCCAAGGAGCAGTCGGCTGGTGCTGGGGAGGAATAATCCTCCGCCCTCCGGGGCATACTGCCTTCGGATTCGGATTACAAGGAGGAACGCATCATGCTCAACCAAACCAATCCCAGCATTCGCTGCACAGTGAACAGCTGCAGCTACCACAAGGATCAGCGCTGCACCCTCAACGAGATCCAGGTGGGCTGCGACCAGAGTACCGTGGGCAGCTGCCAGGAGACCCAGTGCGTCTCCTTCCAGCTGGGCAACCCCAGCGCCAAGTGCGGCTGCGAGTAACCCGATCAGTTCCCCGAAAAAAGGAGGCGGCCCGGATGGGCCGCCTCCTTTTCCGCGCTTTATCTGTCAATGCCCCTCCAGCTCCGGACAAAGGCCAGCAGTTCGGTCCGGTCATTGGCCACCTGTTCCTCCAAAACCGCCTCCAGGCACGCCTGAAGGGCCCGGCCCACCGCCCGGCCTTGCAGGCCCAGGGCGGTCAGGTCATGCCCGTTCACCGCCAGCTCCCGCAGGCTGAGACAGTCCTCCGCTCCAAGCAGCCCCTCCAGCAGCGCCCCCGCCCTTTGCAGCTCGGCCCGGCGGCGCCTGGCCCAGGGTCCGCTCCCCTGGATGAAGGCCCCTTGCAGGGCAATCAGCTGTCCGGCGGCCTCGGCCCCCCACTGGCTGGCAAGGCGTCGGAGGGGTTTGCGCCCCGCCTGGACGGGAACCTCCCTGCCCTGGAGCAGGCGCAGCACCCCTGCCCTGGTCCTCCGATCCAGGCACAGCCGGGCCAGCAGCCCCTCAGCCAGCACCCCAGAGGGGCCGCCCCCTTCCCACAACAGAGCCGCCCAGCGCAGGGCGGGTTGGGGCGGCAGGGCGGCCAGCGCCGTCCCCACCCGCCGCCAGCCCCGCCCGCCCAGGATGGGCGGGGCCAGCTCGGGCAGCGCCCCGGCCAGCACCCGCCAGAAACGGGCTACGACCGGCCCGGCGGCGGGGCCGCAGAGCAGGCCGGTCAGCTCGTCCCGCACCCGCTCCACCGCCAACTCTGCCAGCAGCACCCGGTTCCGCTCCATCCCCCTGGCCGTGGCCCCCTCAATCCGAAACGACAGCGTGGCGGCAAAGCGCAGCGCCCGCAGTATCCTGAGCCCGTCCTCCCGGAACCTGGCCTCCGGCTCCCCTACACAGCGGATGAGCCCCCGGGCCAGGTCTCGCTGCCCCCCCACCAGATCGATCACCCCGGTGCGAGGGTGATAGGCCAGGGCGTTCACGGTGAAGTCCCGGCGCGCCAGATCCTCCCGCAAAGACGGGACGAAGCGGACGGTGTCTGGGTGGCGGTGGTCGGAATAGCCCGCCTCCACCCGGTAGGGGGTGATCTCCAGGCGCTGGCCGTCCAGCCCCACCGTGACGGTACCGTGCCTGCCCCCAGTGTCCGCCAGCGGCCAGCCGGCAAAGGCCGCGCGTATCTGCTCCGGCCGGGCGTTGGTGGCCACGTCCCAGTCCTCAATGTCCCGGACGCCCCGCAGCAGATCCCGCACGGCGCCCCCCACCAGGAAGGCCTCAAAGCCCGCCCCCTCCAGCAGGGCAAGGGCCTGGTTGACTTGTGGGGGCAGGTTGCCCATGGCGCATCCCTCCAAAGCGGGCCCGAATGGGGCAAGCCGCGGGGTGGCTCCGGCCCGTTCCCCGCGGCTTGCGTGCTGTCTCTATCCCTTCCCCCATCGGGCCGGGAAGGGCCGCCATCGTCAGTTGGAGGCGGTATCCAGGTCGGTGTCGCCGCCCCAGATCATATTCTTGCGCAACTGCTCGCCCACCGTCTCCATCTGGTGGCGCTTGAGCTGCTGTCGCTTGGAGTTGAAGAAGGTGCGGCCGTTGCGGTTCTCCGCGATCCACCTGCCGGCGAAGGTGCCGTCCTGGATGTCGGAGAGCACCGCCCGCATCCGGGCCTTGGTCTCCTCGTGGGGGATCACCCGGGGGCCGGAGACGTACTCGCCAAACTCGGCGGTGTCCGAGATGGAGTAGTTCATGGCGGCCACGCCCCCCTTGTTGATCAGGTCGATGATCAGCTTCATCTCGTGGATGCACTCGAAGTAGGCGTTCTCCGGCTCGTAGCCCGCCTCCACCAGCACCTCAAAGCCGCATCGCATCAGGTCCACCACCCCGCCGCACAGCACCGTCTGCTCACCGAACAGGTCGGTCTCCGTCTCGTCATGGAAGGTGGTCTCCATCACCCCAGCCCGGGCCCCGCCGATGCCGGCGATGTAGGCCAGCGCGGTCTGCAGCGCCCGGCCGGTGGCGTCCTGCTCCACCGCCACCAGGCAGGGCACCCCCTTGCCCGCCACATAGGTGGAGCGCACCGTGTGGCCCGGCCCCTTGGGGGCGGCCATGAACACGTCCACCCCGGCGGGGGGCACGATCTGCTGGT
Source organism: uncultured Oscillospiraceae bacterium (assembly GCA_944387065.1). Classification (GTDB taxonomy): domain Bacteria; phylum Bacillota; class Clostridia; order Oscillospirales; family Oscillospiraceae; genus Enterenecus. The sequence continues at coordinate 80,981 of CALXDM010000003.1, read as the reverse complement.
AGCGGATGTTGAAGCCGTGGGCGAAGGCCAGGGCCTTCCCCTCACTCATGTGGGGGGCGATGTCCTGCCGGTAAACCTCCGCCTGGGCCTCGTCGTTGATGAGCATCATCACGATGTCCGCCCATTGGGCCGCCTGGGCCACCGTCTTGACCTCCAGCCCCGCCTCCTGGGCCCGCTTCCAGCTGCCAGACCCCTCCCGCAGACCCACGCACACCTGGCAGCCCGAGTCCTTCAGGTTCAGAGCATGGGCATGGCCCTGGGAGCCATAGCCGATGACGGCGATCTTCTTGCCGTCCAGGTAGCGCAGGTCGCAGTCCTTCTCATAGTACATTTTTGCCATAGTCAAACACTCCTTATCCCGTTGCAGTTTTTTCCGCGATGAGACCGTTTTATATGAATTAGGAAGCAGGCGTTCGCGTTTGAAATTGCGGGATCCGGCAGGGCCGGGCAGCTCGGGCTCCCCCACCCCCTGTCATCTTCCCCAATTCCCACTTCGTCCCCCACTCCTAACTTCACAACACGTTCTTCCCCAGCTCGAACTCGTCCGTCTCCTTGTTGTCCGCGTTGTCGCTGATGGTGGCGTGGCCCCGCTCCAGGGCCACCATGCCGGTGCGTACCAGCTCCAGAATGCCAAACTCGTGAAGCAGCCGCTCCAGCGCGTCGTCCTTGGACTCCTCGCCGATGATGGCCAGGGTCAGGGTGCTGGTGGACACGTCGATGATGGACGCCCGGAAGATGTTGGCGATCTGGATGACCTCGTTGCGCACCTCCCGGCTCTCCGCCCGCACCTTGATGAGCACCAGCTCCCGGCGGATGGAGGAGTCGGGCGGCAGCCGCCGCACGGAGTAGACCGAATACTGCTTACGCAGCTGGTTGATGATCTGCTTGATCTGCTGGTCATCGCACACCACCTCGATGGTGATGCGGGACACCTCTCCGTCGTCAGTGGTGCCCACAGCCAGCGACTCGATGTTATAGCCCTTCCTGGAAAACAGGCGGGAGACCTGGCTGAGCACGCCGGCCGAGTTTTCCACCAGGACGGACAGGGTATGGCGCTGATAGTTTGCGCTGTTCATGTTCCATCTCCCTCCTTAGTCCAGCAGGAAATCGGTGACCGGGGTGCCGCCGCCCACCATGGGGTGGACCATGATGTCGATGTCAATGGCACAGTCGATGACGCACCCGGTTCCCAGGGCCAAGGCCTGGCGGAAGGCGTTGGCAAACTCCTCCCGGTTGGCCGCCCGGAAGCCGTGCAGCCCATAGGCCTGGGCCAGCTTCACAAAGTCGGGCCCTCGGTCCAGGTCGGTCTGGGAGTAACGCTTTTGGTAGATCAAGCTCTGCCACTGGCGCACCATGCCCAGGGTCTTGTTGTTGAAGATGACGGTGATCACCGGGACGTGGTAGTGCTCCAGCGTGGACAGCTCGTTGCAGTTCATGCGGAAGCACCCGTCGCCGGTGCAGTGGACCACCACCTTATCCGGGTTGCCCACCTTAGCCCCCATGGCCGCCCCCAGTCCGAAGCCCATGGTGCCAAAGCCGCCGCTGGTGAGCAGCTGGCCCGGCCGGGAGAAGTGGTAGTACTGGCAGGCCCACATCTGGTGCTGGCCCACGTCGGTGGCGATGATGGCGTCCCCCTGGGTGAGCTGCTGAATGGTCTCCAGCACCTCAAAGGGGTGGAACATATCCTCCGGCTTGGGCACCGTCCCCCGTCGGGAGAACACATGGGCGCGCCATTCGGAGTAGTCATGCTTGGGCAGCTTCTCGTTGAGTAGCTCCAGCACCCGCCGGGCGTCGCCGATGATATGGTGGTCGGTGCGCACATTCTTGTCGATCTCCGCCCGGTCGATGTCGATGTGTACGATTTTGGCCTTCCGGGCGAAGGTGGACGGGTCGGTGGCCACCCGGTCGGAGAAGCGACAGCCGATGGCGATGAACAGGTCGCACTCGGCTGTGGCCATGTTGGACACCCGGGAGCCGTGCATCCCCACCATGCCGGTGAACAGCGGATGGTTGCCCGGGCAGGCCCCGCCCCCCATGATGGTGGAACCCACCGGGGCGCCCAGCGTCTCCATGAAGCGGCGAAACTCCGGCACCGCCCCCTTGGAGCGGATCACCCCGCCCCCCACCAGCACCATGGGCCGCTGGGACTGCTCGATGAGCGCCAGTAGCTTGTCGATGTCGCCCTGGTCGGGCTCCGGGGTCTTCAGGTCCCGATTGGCCCGGCGCAGCATGGTGGCCAGGTGGCCCCGGTTGGGGTGCTCGGACACGGGCAGGTACTCATAGTCGGCCTCTTCAGCGGTGACGTTCTTGACGATGTCGATGAGCACCGGGCCGGGCCGGCCAGACCGGGCGATGGCAAATCCCTCCCGGATGACGTCGGCCAGTTGATTGACGTCCTTGACCAGGTAGTTACACTTGGTGATGGGCATGGTGATGCCGGTGATGTCCACCTCCTGGAAGGAGTCCTTCCCGATGACGTTTTCCGACACGTTGCAGGTGAGGAACACCACGGGGGAGGAATCGTAATAGGCCGTGGCGATGCCGGTGACCAGGTTGGTGGCCCCGGGGCCCGAGGTGGCAAAGCACACCCCCACCTTCCCAGTGGAGCGGGCGTAGCCGTCAGCGGCATGGGACGCGCCCTGCTCATGGCTGGTCAGGTAATGGCGGATCTTCTCCTTGTAGCCGTGCAGCTCAAACTCGTCGTAGATATTCAGGATGGTGCCGCCGGGGTAGCCGAACACGGTGTCCACCCCCTGCTCCAGCAGGCACTCCATCACAATTTGGGATCCTTTCATTTTCATGGTCGTTCTCCCTCCTTTTTGGTCGTAATCCCCCTGGCGGGGAGATAAGAAAAGGCATGGCATCCGTCCGTTATAGGACGAAGCCATGCTCCGCGGTACCACCTAATTTCCCCCGGGTTTGGGGGCCCTTTGTCCCGGTAACGGCGGGAGGCCGGCCCTGCCTACTGCAACGTTGGGTTCAGCAGGGCTGCTCTCAGGGGAGGTTCGCCCGTCCCGCTCACGAAGGCTCGCACCGTCCGCCTTCTCTCTGGGCTTGCGCCGGGGGGCTACTGGCCTGGTCTGCGCATTTGACTGCTTTAGGCTATTGAAGTTATGATACCCTCTCCCGCCCCCTTTGTCAATGCGAAAACCAGGCCGAGCGCAAATTTTATCACACTTGCCAAAGAAAAGCTGGCTTCCACCCCGCCTTTCACATGAAAACGCACGGAAACCGTCCCCCATCCGTCCCCTTCGTTCCCAGTTAACCCTCGCCCTGCCCCCAGCCAGCGCGATTTCCCGATTGTACTTTCCCCATCAGGTGTGCTATAATGGCCCAAACCATTTGCATCCCAAACCGGAAAGGAGACCTTGCCATGCGTTCTGACGTCGCCAAGAAAGGCATTCCCGCCGCGCCCAACCGCTCTTTGTTCTATGCCCTGGGCTACACCAAGGAGGAGCTGGAGCGCCCGCTCATCGGCGTGGTTTCTTCCTACAATGAAATCGTCCCCGGCCACATGAACCTGGATAAGATCGCCGAAGCGGTCAAGGCGGGCGTCCGGGCCGCCGGCGGCACCCCCGTGGAGTTCCCTGCCATCGCCGTGTGCGACGGCATCGCCATGGGCCACATCGGCATGAAGTATTCCCTGGTCACCCGGGATCTGATCGCCGACTCTACCGAGGCCGTGGCCATGGCCCATCAGTTTGACGGCCTGGTGATGATCCCCAACTGTGACAAGAACGTCCCCGGCCTGCTCATGGCAGCCGCCCGGGTGAACGTCCCCACCATCTTCTGCTCCGGCGGGCCCATGCTGGCCGGCCGGCTGGAGAACGGTCAGCGCACCTGCCTGAGCCATATGTTTGAGGCGGTGGGCGCCTACTACGCCGGCAAGCTGGACGAGGCCGGGGTGGAGGATTGCGAGAACAACGCCTGCCCCACCTGCGGCTCCTGCTCTGGGATGTACACCGCCAACTCCATGAACTGTCTCACCGAGGCCCTGGGCATGGGCCTGCGGGGCAACGGCACCATCCCCGCCGTGTGGTCGGCCCGGCTGCGCCTGGCCAAGCACGCGGGGATGCAGATCATGGAGCTGGTGGAGCGCAACATCCGCCCCCGGGATATCATGACGCCGGCCGCCTTCCACAACGCCGAGACGGTGGACATGGCCCTGGGCTGTTCCACCAACACCATGCTTCACCTGCCCGCCATCGCCCACGAGTGCGGCATTGAGCTAGATCTGGACGCATCCAACGCCATCTCCGCCAAGACCCCCAACCTGTGCCACCTGGCCCCAGCGGGGGACACCTACATGGAGGATCTGGAGTACGCCGGCGGCGTGTACGCGGTCATGGCCGAACTGAATAAGAAGGGGCTGCTGGACACCAGCGTGCTGACGGTCACCGGCAAGAGCATGGGGGAGAACCTGGCCGGGGTGGTCAACCGCAACCCCGAGATCATCCGACCCATCGACCGCCCCTTCTCCCCGGACGGCGGGATCGCGGTGCTCAAGGGCAACCTGGCCCCCGAGGGCTGCGTGGTCAAACGCTCCGCCGTCGCCCCCGAAATGATGGCCCACCAGGGCCCCGCCCGGGTGTTTGACAGCGAGGAGGATGCCATCGCCGCCATCTATGCCGGCAAGATCATCGCCGGCGACGTGGTGGTCATCCGCTACGAGGGCCCCAAGGGGGGACCCGGGATGCGGGAGATGCTCAACCCCACCTCCGCCATTGTAGGCATGGGGCTGGGGGAGTCGGTGGCACTGATCACCGACGGGCGCTTCTCCGGCGCCACCCGGGGCGCAGCCATCGGCCATGTCTGCCCCGAGGCCGCCCAGGGTGGGCCCATCGCCATGATCCAGGATGGCGATCTCATCTCCATCGACATCCCCGCCAACACCATCACCCTGAACGTGGATGAGGCCACCCTGGCCGCCCGGCGGGCTGCCTGGACCTGCCCGGAGCCCAAGGTCAAGACCGGGTATTTAGCCCGGTATGCCAAGCTGGTCTCCTCCGCCGCCCGGGGCGCTGTGCTGGAGTAAAACAATTTGTAATATTTCTCCCTAAAATTACAGGAAGCGCCGCGATCGCGGCGCTTCCTGTAATTTTAGGGCCTTCTCCAAGGGATCCAGCTTCTGACCTCATACTCGGACTGCCCCGATCCCCAGGGCGCCTGGCCCTGTATGGCAGGCGATGGACAGGGTCAGCGCCTCCCCCTTCAGTTCCCCTGCCTGGGGGAAGGCTGCGCATACCTGCGCCCGCCACTCCTCCCGCAGCTGGTCGGACACTTGGCTGTAAGCCAGCTTCAGCTCCAAACGGCCGCTGTCCCACAGAGGCTTCAGCCGCCCTTGCAGCTCATCCCGCACCCGCTGGATCATCTGCTCCCGGGCCGCCCGCATCCCCCGGACCTTGCCCACGGCGGTCAGCTTCTCTCCCCGGATCTCCAATACCGGCTTGATGTTCAGCATGGTGCCGGCAATGGCCTCCACCCCGCTGACCCGGCCGCCCCGGCGCAGGTAGCGCAGGGTGTCCACCGACAGGTAGATACAGCAGTCGTCCCGCATCTGTTCCAGCTGTGCCCGGATCTGGGCCGCGCTCAGCCCCTGCCGGGCCAGGGCCAGCGCATCTAGCACCGCGTGGCGCTGGGTGACCGAGATGCGTCGGTTGTCCGCCACCTCCACCCGGCCGGCAAAGGGCTCGGCCAGCATCCGGGCGATGGCGCACGAGGCGCTCAGCCCCGCCGACATGGGGATATAGACCAGCTCCTGGCAGCGTTCCAGCGCCCGGTTCCAGGCCCCGATAACCGCTCCCGGCGCAGGCTGGGAGGTGGCGATGTCCGCCCCCGCCAGCTGCTTTTGATAGAAAACCTCCTGGGTCAGGTTCACCCCTTCATAATAGGTCTCCCCGTCGATGAGGACGGGCATGGGCACCACCTCCACGCCCATCTGCCTGCCCTCCTCTACGCTGATCCCGCTGTTGCTGTCCGTCACAACGGCAACCCTCGGCATGTGCTGAACTGCTCCTCTCCTGATCTGCGCCCAGCGGCGGATGCTGCCGGGCGCGCGCCTGACTCCGCTGTGTTATCTGCCCGTTTCCCGATCCTGGCTGATCAGGCGCTTCACCGCCTCTATCCCAGCCCGGATGGCCTGGTCCGTGTCCTCATCCCGGATCTGATCCAGCCCTGCGGCGTTGCGCTCCTGGTTCCAGATCACATGGAAGATGGAACCGCACCGCACCCCCCGGGCCGCCGCCACCGTGAACAGGGTGGCCGACTCCATCTCAGAGGCCAGCACCCCCAGCCGCTTCCACGCCTCCCACTTGTTTTGCAGCTCATAGCTGACCGGCATACGCTCAGGGGCGTGCTGACCGTAGAATGAATCCTTGCACTGTACCACCCCCGCGTGCCACGCCCGCCCGGAGTCCCGGGCCGACTCCACCAGGGCGGAGAGCACCGCAAAGTCCGCCACTGCGGGGAACTCGATGGGGGCATATTCCCGACTGGTGCCCTCCATGCGCACCGCCCCGGTGGCCACCACCAGGTCCCCGCTCTTCACGTCCAGCCGGATCCCCCCACAAGTACCCACCCGCACAAAGGTGTCCGCCCCCAGATTGGCCAGCTCCTCCAGGGCGATGGCGGCCGACGGCCCACCAATGCCGGTGGACACCACGCTGACCTTCTCCCCCAGGAGGGTGCCGGTGTAGGTCACATACTCCCGGTTGGTGCGCACATGAACCGGGTTGTCCAGGTACCCGGCGATCCTCTCGCTGCGCCCCGGATCCCCGGGCAGCAGGCAGTACCGACCCACTTCCCCCTCCTTGCAGTCAATGTGAAACTGCCGCTCCTGTGCGATCATGCCATCATCCTTTCCGCAATGTGCCGCCCGCTCTAGCCGCCGGTAGGCCATCCTTATGGAAGCTCCCCCAGCACCTGGCCGATGGAGTCGTGGATCACCAGGTCCGCCTGGCCGTCATAGCCGGTGGCGTCCCGGTTGATGAGCACCAGCTTGTCCCCCCGGTAAAAGCGCAGCAGCCCCGCCGCCGGGTAGACCGTCAGCGAGGTGCCCCCTACGATGAGCACTTCCGCCTGGCCGATGGCCTCCACCGCGCCCTGCACAGTCGCCTCGTCCAGCCCCTCCTCATAGAGCACCACGTCGGGCTTGACCACCCCGCCGCACGCCCCGCACCGGGGCACCCCCTCCGACTGGGCGACAAAAGCCTCATCATAGAACCGGCGGCAATCCATGCAGTGGTTGCGGGCGGTGGCACCGTGCAACTCATACACCGCCCGGCTACCCGCCTTCTGGTGCAGGCCGTCGATGTTCTGGGTGACCACCGCCAGCAGCTTGCCCTCCCGCTCCCATTGGGCCAGCTTCCGGTGCGCCGCGTTGGGCTGAGCCTGAGGGCAGAGCATCTTGGCACGGTAGAAGCGGTAGAACGCCTCGGTGTGGGACAGGAAAAAGCTGTGGCTGAGGATGGTCTCCGGAGGGACATCAAACTGCTGGCGGTACAGCCCATCCACCCCGCGAAAGTCCGGGATGCCCGACTCGGTGGACACCCCCGCTCCGCCAAAAAAGACGATGCGTCTGCTCTGCTCCACCCAGTCCCGCAGCCGCTGCCGGTCTGTCATCGCTCCCGCGCCCCCTCTCCGCCCGCCGGCAGGGGCCGGCCATCCAGCACCGCCCGCACCAGCCGCCCTCCGGCATACTCCAGGGTGAGCAGGAAGGGCGGGTGATCCCGCTCCAGCAGCTCCAGAAAGATCTCGTCCCCCTCCCAGAGGGCCAGCTCAGACAGGCGCGCCTTGGGCACCCACGCCAGCTCCCCCTCCGGGCAGTCCGGCCGCAGCTGCCCCTCCCAGCCGTCAGCGGTGAACAGGTACATGTACTCCCCCTCCCAGCCGCCGTCGGTGAGAAAGGTCACCACCCCCCGGAACCGGTATTGGGTGAGAATCAGGCCGGTCTCCTCCCGCACCTCCCGGAGCAGGCATTCCTCAGGGCTCTCCCCGTCCTCAAACTTCCCGCCCACGCCGATCCACTTGCCCTGGTTCACATCTTGCTGCTTCTTTACCCGGTGAAGCATCAGATACTCCCCTCGGTGGTTTTCCAGATAGCACAGGGTACTATTGTACACCGCCCGCGCCTCCTTTCCCGTCCTGCCATAGGCCGGGCCGATCCCGGCCCCTTCTCAGAAGGGCAGGTTCAGCCCGCCGGTGAGGCGGGACATCTGGCTGGCGGCGTCCTCCGCTGCCTTGCGCATGGCCTCGTTCACCGCCGCCACAATGAGGTCTTGCAGCATCTCCACATCCTCCGGGTCCACCGCCGCGGGGTCGATGGTCACGCTGTCCAGCTCCTTCTTGCCCGACACCACCGCCGACACCACGCCGCCCCCGGCGCTGGCCTCATAGCGCTTACCCTCCAGCTCCTCCTGGGCCTTGAGCATATCCTGCTGCATCTTCTGGGCTTGGCGCAGCATATTGCCCATGCCGCCCCCCATGCCGCCCATGCCACGGTTGTTGAATCCTTTTGCCATCTTGTATCCCTCCTGCTTCGCCGCTCACTCCACGCTCACGTTTCCCTGGCTGTCCCGTAAAAAGGCCTCCAGCGCGTCAGATGCCTCCTCGGGTTGCGCCTGCCCCGGCTCCGTCCCCACCGGGGCGGGCGGTTGGGCCGCCGCGGGGATCTCTCCCATCCGCACACCCACCCGCACCGGTCCGCCCATCAGTTCCTGAGCCGCCTGGGCCACCGCCCGGGTGATGGCCGGCCGGTCCATCCGCCCCCGCAGGAAGTCGTTGGCCGTCCAAAGGATGAGTTCCCGCCCGTTCCAGTCCCCCCGTACCATGGCCCGGTTGCCCAAAAAGGCAAACTCACCCATCTCCAGCTTTCCCTTCAGCCGCTCCAGCAGAGCCTCCCAGCCGGGCCATTGCCGGGCGGGCGGGCCGTCCGCCTGCTCCCGCCGGAAGTCTGTGGCGGCCTGCGGCACAGGAGCGGGCTCCTCCGCCAGGGTGGGGGGCGTCTCTCCCTCCGCTTCCGGCGATGGGTCGGTATGCTTGGCCTCTTCCAGGACCGCCTGTCTCCCTTCTACCATCTTCCCCTTTGGGGGTGGGGCGGTGATGATCCCCTGCTCCAGCCGGGCCACCCGGGCGGCCAGCGATGCGGGGGAGGGATCCAGAGACGGATCGCACAGGGTGACCAGGCACAGCTCCATGTCGGTGCGTCGGTTGGCCGATCCCTTCAGCCCTGCCCCGGTCTCTTGCAGCGCCCGCAGCATATGGACCAGGCGGGGCGCGTCAAACCGCCCCCCCAGCCGCCGCAGGGTTCCCTCATCATACCCTCCGGTCATCAGACCGGAGCCGCCCTCGGGCGCGGTCTTGCGCACCAGCAGGTCCCGGACCAGGGCAGACAGCTCCCCGGCCAGGGCCTCCATCTCCTTGCCCCCGGCATACAGCCGGGACAGCCGGGACAGCGCCTGGGCCCCGTCCCCATCCGCCACCGTCTCCAGCAGGGCCGCCGTCTCCAGATTGCCCGCCAGGCCCAACACCTGGCGCACCTGGTCCTCGTCAATCTCCCCGCCCTGGCCGGCGCATTGGTCCAGCAGGGACAACGCGTCCCGCATCCCCCCGTCGGCCAGCCGGGCGATCAACGCCGCGCCACCTTCGCTCAGGGGCAGGCCCTCCTGCTGTGCCACCTGGCGCAGCCGGTGGGCGATCTCCTCGGCGTGGATGCGCTTGAAAGCAAACTGCTGGCAACGACTTTTGATGGTGGCCGGCACCTTATGGATCTCGGTGGTGGCCAGAATGAACATCAGGTGGGCAGGAGGCTCCTCCAGGATCTGGAGCAGGGCGTTGAAGGCCTGGGTGGAGAGCATATGCACCTCGTCTACGATGTACACCCGCTTCCTCACTGCCGCCGGGGCGTACACCGCCTCGTCCAGAATAGCTCGGATGTCATCCACCCGGTTGTTGGACGCCGCGTCCAGCTCCAGCACGTCCAAAACCGCCCCGCTCTCGATCCCCTGGCAGGCGGGGCACTGGTTGCAGGGATCCCCGTCCCGGGGCTGCTGGCAGTTCACCGCCCGGGCCAGCAGCTTGGCGCAGGTGGTCTTGCCCGTCCCCCGGGTCCCGGTAAACAGATAGGCGTGGGACAGCCGCCCAGACTGCACCTGCCGCCGCAGCGTCTGGGTGATGTGCTCCTGGCCCACCACATCGGCAAAGCTCTGGGGCCGCCACTTGCGGTACAGGGCCTGGTACATGGCCGTCACCTCCTGATGAAAAAAGTTTCAACACAGAACAAGGCCGCGCACCGGCCTTTGTAGACAGGATACACCCGTTACCCATACAGCCGGCTCAGGATCGGCAGCCCCGCGGCACACCCGGCGATCCGCTTAGTGCTGCTCGGTTCCCCGCCTGACACGGTTCACGGGGCCGCGTTGCGCGGGACCGATCCGTCATCGCTGCTTATATGGGGCAGACGGCACATCCTGCCTCCGGGGGCCGGAATTCACCCCTGCTATAGCGGGTTGCAGGTACAGGGCACCGCTGTCTCCCCAGTTAGCGCGGCCTTGCTCCGCGTTGAAACCCCGGAACAATCGAGTGTTATTGTACCATGTCCGGTGGAAATTATCAACTGAATTTTCTCGCCTCCCCCTTTACAAATCGTTTTTTTCTGTTATAATGGGGAAGCGCCATCGGCACGGGCTCGTAGCTCAGCTGGGAGAGCGCTGCGTTCGCAACGCAGAGGTCGAGGGTTCGATCCCCTTCGAGTCCACCAAAGAAGCACCGCAATTTTGATACAATGCGTATCAAGGTTGCGGTGCTTTTCTTTATTTATTTTTATAAATGCTAATGCATCGGTTCTTTTGCCCCTTGAAATCTGCGGCTTGTGCTTGACGGGGACGATATAATATAAAATGAGATAAAAACATGAATGAATTGGAGGTATAGACATGAGGGCAAAGCAAGTTCTACTGCCATACCTGTATTCTCTGTCTGCAATCGCCTTGACGTTCCTTGTGGGCCAACTTATTTTGTGGCTTTTCCCTGATAACACAAATGTGTGGGCATCTGTACTTTTTATTCTGATGAACCTGATTCCCATGCTTACGGCCTTTGTCTTTGTAAGAATATCCGGCGAAATAGCTGGCACTTGGCAGATGATCAAGACAGCATTCACCTTTCATGAAAAGTGGTACGCCTATTTGGCCGCCGCAGCCGTCCCGCTGGTCTACTACGGTGTGTCCATCCTGCTGGGCAACGTCACCTTTACCGGTGCCCCCTTTACGATGCTTCTTGTCCAGTTCCCCTGGACGCTTTTGCAGGGCGGCTTGGAAGAGGTGGGATGGCGCTGGTATCTCCAGACACATCTTTGTACAAAAAAGAGTTTGCCTCGGTTCCTTCTAAGCATGCTCTTGATCTCCCTCATCTGGTTTTTATGGCATATTCCGATCTACCGCCTACCCTGGATTACAGGTGGGTCATCCAATTTTCTCATCTTTTATTTTATGATTTTGGGAAACACCTTTGCCTTAGGCGCAGTGAAAGAATTATCCCGTAGCGCCGTTCCCTGCGTTGCCGCCCATATGCTGATTAACACAGTGGCTGTTTCCGTGCTGGTGGGAAGCAACCTGAAAGAAGTCATTCTCTTAGCCGGTGTGGAAATTCTACTTTCCATCGTTACCATCGTTGTGTTTTTTCGCAAGCATACGCAGCGCCTTTTCCAGTGAATCCCCTTTGCGCAAAGTGAACCCCCTAATGTAAAAAGGGTTCATTTGTATCACAATTCGGGTTATTTGCCAAAAGAGAGCCAGGCGAACCCCGGTGGTTCGTCTGGCCCTTGTTCGCATAAGCGCTCTTCTGCTCCGCCAAATAAGAACCACAATTTTGATACAATGGGTATCAAAGTTGCGGTTCTTTCTTTTTGTCCAAACCCCCTATGTCCAAGGTAGTGTCAACATTTTTTCGCACTTTGGTTTGCAAACTCTGTCATGAATGAAGTCAGCCAGCAATAGAGGCGTCCACAACGGCAGCCTCCAGGGATAAGGTACAATGGGTATCAAAGTTGCGGTTCTTTCTTTTTGTCCAAACCCCCTATGTCCAAACACCCTAATTTCAAGGGTTTTCGGGCTTTTGCAGTGCCGTTTGTCGCCAGACATGACGATAGCCCGCCGCCGATCAGCTCTCAAGAGCCCCAGATGGCAGTAGGCTATCGTTTGTTTTTAAGGCTACATTAGTCAACATTACAGTTAGCGTTTCACAGCGCTTCACATCTTCATGGAGGGCCGCCTGAGCTGGTTTTGCTTTGTCTACTGCCCGGATACAAGCAGCCCCCAGCTGATCCGATGTCCCGCTAAACTGAAACACCTGCAGTGAATTGCTGTCAAATACAATATACCCCTTGCCATCCGATCGCTGCAATACCTTACACCTCTGCATAACTTCCCCCCTATTTTCATAGCAGCAGATTACCATCTGTCAGATGTGCAACTTTACATGTCTTTGGCAAAATAGCCGGATCATGGGTCGTGCAAACAATAGAAGCGTCCTTGCAATGCGCGGTCAGCAGCTTTATAATTTCGCCGGCCGTTTTGCCATCCAGGGAGGCGGTTGGTTCATCCGCAAAAATGATTCTCGGTTTTTTCACCAAAGCCCGTGCAATGGCAACCCGCTGCCGCTCCCCTCCCGAGAGTTCATGCGGTCTTTTTCGGATATGGTCCCCTAAACCAAGCTGCTCCAAGAGTTCTATGGCCTCTTTCCGGCGCTTGACCCGGTAGTCCGCGGCCATGACATTTTCCAGAACGCTTAGGTGCGGAATCAAGAAATGCTGCTGAAAGATAAATCCAAAGTTTTGATAGCGAATTTCACATGTTTTTTTTGTATCTGAGATGACCACATCATTCAACGAAATCCTGCCGCTATCTGCTGCCCGCAGCGTAGAAAGTATGTAGAGCAACGAGCTTTTCCCTGATCCGGAAGGCCCTAAAATCGCCACAAAATCCCCTTCTTCAACGGTCAAAGAGACATTGGAAAAAATGAGACGTCGTGTCCTGCCATCCTGATAGGAAAGAGACAGATTTTCTGCTTTCAGCATTGGATTTATCTCCTTTCAATGATCGTGATCAAATCAGTTTTTGCAAACTTTCTGATAATGGGAAGCAGCGTAATCACAAACATAGCGGCGATCGCAAGCCCTGTATACAAAAAGCTATTGGCATTGAGCAAAGCAATACTCTGGCCCATCTTGGAAAAAATGGCCTGATTCACCCCTCCCAAAGCCAACACAGAGGCACCAATCCCTAATATCCACGAAATCAAGAGCAGCAGCAAGATCTCTTTGGAGATGGAGGCAAAAATCATCCGCTTCCGATAGCCAATGGCAAACAGGATCCCATATTCATCCATCCGGCTTTGGTAGACGGTACTCAGCACAGCGCCAATCGCGATGGAGATACTCACCGCCACAATCAAGATCACAAACGCCATCAGCAAGTTAATGCCTTGAATTTGTTCATCGTATTGACGCTGGATGTCGGAGCGGGTCTGAAACGAGATGGATTCAGAATCCACATGATCCAGCACCTGGTTCATCTCCTCCAGGGCCCCTTGCGGCAGAACCACGCCGGCATACTTCGTCGTATCAGCATCAACGCCAATGTCCTGATATTGGTCAACCTGACAGTTGTCTGTGCCGAAACTAATCACGTCATCCCCACGAAATGAGCCAACAATCTGATAGCCCCCAACAACAGATTCCCCATCATCATAGTCGCTGCCAAAGAAATCCCCAACTTGCAGACCCTTATTGCGTAAAATCCTTTCATGCATGATGACCTCATAGGCTCCATCCACCGGCAATCTGCCCTCTATGATTTCATAGCGATTGTCTTGGAACAGTCTATTGAGGTCATCCTCTCCCAGAAACACTACGAAACTGTTGGCTTTTGCTAAGATTGTATCAATATAGGAAGACTCAATGAATGCCTGATATACGGCTCTCACTTCCGGCATATTCTCTATCTCTGTCCAATCCTCTTCCGAAATGGTCAACGCACTGTCCTGCGGCATCACAAAGGAAAACGATGTCACCGCGTTCACATTTGCGTCCCGCGCCGTTTCCAGCATGGAAGATACCAGCGCTGACACAATATACACGCAAAATATGGACAGAAAAGCCACAAATAAAATTGAAATACCCTTTGATTTATTTGCAAGATAATATTTCATAAAGACGTATAACTCCTTCCTTCACCCATATAAATAAAAAGTGCTGTAACAATACTATTACTTTTGCAAAGGTTTTAAAAGACTAGTTTTACTTTGTTACGTTACTCCAGGTAACGTTTAAAGTAAGCAAATACTACCCAGCTTCATGATATGAAATTGAGTAAGTACTGAAAAGATTAGCAACCGCACCCCTTAATAAACACGAAATCACTAGGAACAACAACCTCTTCCAGCTCCTCCACTTCAACAGAAGTAATCTGCATCTTGTCCATCTTCTTCCCCTCCTTCCTCAGTGCAAACAGTAATAGCATTGTCACAGCACTCTTTAGAATGTATTACATAAGTTGTTGTAACAGACTGTACTCCTGCCGTCCTATTTCCTCTATCTTCTTCCAGATCTGAACAATGTCTTGATAATCTTTTGGTTGTCCCTTAATTTTCTTACATACACGTGACAGATCACACCATTCTTTTTGGATCTTCCTTACCATTTCCAATTGCATACCATTTTTCATCAAGGGCGCAACAATCCTGTCCAGCGTCGAACGATAAAAATATCCTGACGTATCCATACCGCAAAGTGTAATTTTCAGCAACCCAAATAGGCCTATGTAATACCGCTGCACAACCGTATCATTGTCGGAAATCCGCTTCATTTCTTCACAAAAGTCTTGTAGTCTTGGGAGAGCCTCTGTAAGGTCTTTACACAAAATGCTTATCTGATCCAATGCCGCTTGCTTTCTATCAAATTCAACATCTTTTGTCGCTATATCCCCTGAAAAGGAATACATATCGCCTTGAATCTCAAAGTCATAACATTTGTTGTGTCGAGCAGAAAACAGCTGCTTAGCATCTACCCAGAGCCTATAAAATTTTTTATAGTTTGAGCATGTTTCACAAATCAACAGCCGCTGTGCATCCGTGTCTACCCCATACACTAGCAGTGTATGTAAAGGAATATGTCGATTCCCAAACTGTTTGATAGAAGGTGCCATCAATCGCAACAGGTCAAATCGATCCGCCGCAATAATCACACAATGTCCACTTTGAATCTGTGATACGATATATTGGAAATCGTCCTTTTCAGACAACCCGTATTTATGTTCCATTGGCAGGGCACTATGCGAAATAAATTGCTCAAAAAAATGCTGATCAACCCCCACCAAAATCGGGACTTCATAAGATCCCGTAGTATTGCAGTTAAAAAGCTGGAATCTCATGGAGCGTGACAATAGAGCGGCATCTTTTGTCTCCAATGAGATTCCCTCCGCCCGGAGCGCGGTATCCAGCGACCGTAGCCTGCAATCATCGCTTTTCCCAAAGCAAAACGAAAGATTTTCTATAACTGACGTCATAACAATCCCCCTCCTCTCGATCTAAGCTGAGCAATTCACAATCGTGCTTCGTACGCTGTTTAACATATCCATACTTTCAGAATTTGTGTATGGGAAGCATATTTCCTACCCGCAACTCTCATCAACAGACAAATTCACTACTCTGTCTTGGTGCATTTTCAACTAGTCATTGTCCTGCAAGGTCTTCAAAACACTGGTTCCAGATATATGTGCAGCGCATTACGCTTCCGGATACAAAAACACGCCCCCTTCTCTCATCAAGTTCTGAGGATTGGCGAAGCTGTCCTCAACGTGGTCGCTGGTCACATTCTCCATCTGCTGTATATACGCCTAATGCATACACTGCAGAGCATCTGCGTTTCTTTTGTATACTATAAAACTAGAAAACACTCCAATATATTCCAAGCTGAAGGTGAATACCTTTCGTGTCAGCTCCAGGTCCCGTCAGTCAAGGGCTCAGGCATAGTGCTGCTCGCTTCCAATATCCACGCCCACCCCTTGACCGATTGTTACTACCGGTAATTATAATCGGTTGTATAAACCGATAGTTCAACCGGAATTATAGCATGGGCTTATATTTCGTGCAAGCACGGTTTGAAGGGGAGGCACGAGATGCTGTTCGACATGTCTGCCTCCATAAGTCGATTGGGCTGACCTTTCCGGAGAAGAGTCCAGGTGAAATGCAGCCACGGCTTGAAAAACATCGGCACACTCATTTTTAACATTCATATCAGAAAGGGAGAAAAATCATGGACAAATTTGCTTATTCCTATCCCATAAAAGTGTACTTTGGTGAGGGCGCCGCTGCGGATGCGCTGAAGCAGGAGCTCCCAAAAGTCGGGACAACCGTTCTTTTGGCCTATGGCGGCGGCTCTGTGAAAAAGAGCGGTGTCTACGATGAACTGAAAGGACTGCTTCTCGAGGCCGGAAAAGAGATTGTGGATTTCTCCGGGATCATGCCCAACCCCACTTATGCCAAAGTGCAGGAAGGGGCAAAGCTGGTCCGGGAGAAGAAGGTGAACTTTATCCTGGCGGTTGGCGGCGGCAGCGTTGTGGACTGCTGTAAGGTAATCTCCGCCCAGGCTGTAACTGATGAGGATATCTGGAGCATGGAGTACGAGCAAGGGAAATTCCCCACGGAAGGTATCCCCATGGGCGCGGTCGTTACCGCTTCCGGCACCGGCGCAGAGATGAACTCAGGGGCAGTCATCACCTACGAGGAAAAGCTGTGGAAAGGCCCTATCGTGGGAATCAGCGCAATCTTTGCCGCCCTCGATCCAGCCTACACCAAAACGGTTCCTCATATGCAGGTGCTTTCCGGTGCGTTCGATACTCTGAGCCACGCCATGGAGACTTATTTTGGCAGCTCCGATGCGGACAACGTGTCAGACGATGTGGCCCTGGCCATTATGCGAAATACGGTCACCAATATGCGCCGCCTCCTCACAGACATCAATGATATGCAGGCAAGGAGCAATCTCATGTGGGATTCTGCGATGGCAGAAAACGGCATCCTCAAGGTAGGCCGCCTGACAGATTTTCAGGCCCATCAGATTGAGCATCAGCTGGGCGCCTACACCGACTGTAATCACGGCCAGGGGCTGGCGGTGATTCACCCTGCTTACTACCGGCACATTCTGAAAGACGCTCCGGAGAAGTTTGCCCGCTTTGCAAAAGAGGTGTTTGCAAAGGAAACCGCTCAAGAGGGTCTGGACGCTCTGACAGCCTTCATCCAGGAGTGCGGACTTCCCACAAAAATGGGGCAGCTTCACTCCAAGGTAGAGATCACCCCCGAAGTGCTTAGCAAGGTGGCAGATACCTGCAACATCATAAAAAGCGGCCCCAGAGAGCTGGGCAGAGATGAGATCTATGAGATCCTTTGCGAGTGCCTGTAAGTGGGGAGATGATCGAGCGAAGGGAGCGTTAGGTATGATTCCAATGGCCATTGGGAAAGCACCGGTTTATAACCTGTTTCAGTCTGTTTTACGCGGCATTTAAGCGTGTGCTGCATGAAGCGGATTCTGATTATTGAGGATGATGAGGCGATCGCCAATATCGAATGGTATGCCAGAAACTGAGAGAAGCGCTGGACAGCCCGATCTTGATGGTGACCGCAAGGCAGGAGGACATCGACAAAATCAAAGGACTGGGCATGGGCGCGGACGGCTATGCGACAAATCCTTTTTCTCCCAGCGCACTTGTGGCGCACATCAAAGCCAGCCTCGCCCAGTATGAGCGCCTCAGGCACAGTCCAAACGAAAGCCAGGGGAAAATAGAGATGGGAAATATCCTGCTTCGGACGGACTCCCGCCAGGTATTTGTCGATGGGAAAGAGGTTGCCCTGAAAAACAGGGAATATGAACCGCTGGCCTTTCTCATGTCCAATCCGGATATCGTCTTCAGCAGGGAGACTCTCTACGAGCGGATCTGGGGCTATGACGCCATGGGCGATAACGCTACGATGGCTGTACATATCAATCGTCTGCGGGAAAAGATAGAACAGAATCCCACCAGACCCCGCTTCATCCAGACCGTTTGAGGCGCTGGCTACCGCTTTGTTCCAGTCGCTGTCGTGAAGAACCAAAGAGGGGGATGAGGACTACGAATCCTTACAGAAAGCTGTTGTCCGATACTTTTTTGTTTCCCGTCAGCACATTCGGGTCAAAGATCCTGACCTTCCTGCTCACGCCATTCTATACGCACATTTTGTCAGAAGCGGAATATGGCGTGACAGACCTTCTGATTCAGACCGGCAATCTGTTGATCCCAATCGTATCCATGGGAATCTTGAATGGGGTTATGCGCTTTGGATTGGATAAAGGGCCGGATCCCCGCTCTATCTTCACCACCGGACTGATTGTGATCCTGCTGGGCAATCTGATTTTGGCGCTGTGCCTTCCTCTATTTCAATATATCGGAATCAGCTGGGACTACGCGGTTCTGCTTTTGCTCTATGTCATGATGGCAAACCTGCATTCTCTGTGCGGTATGTTTTCACAGATATTGGGAAGAATACGCCTGTTCGCCCTCAGCGGTATTTTGTGTACCGGGATAGCGGTGGGCTGCAACATTTTGCTGTTAGCGGTCTTGCGTATGGGCGTCACAGGCTATATTTTAGCCAATGTGATGGCGGATGCTGTCTCTGCGGTCGTTCTGTTTTTCGCGGCGGGGTTGGGCCGGTTTATCCGACTCTCCCAGATACAGGGCAAGCTGGCAAAACAGATGTTCCAATATTGCCTTCCCTTGGTTCCTGTCACGGTCTGCGCCTGGATCATCAACATATCCGACCGGTATTTCATTTCGTATCTGATAGGCGCTGCGGCCACAGGGCTCTATGCCGTTGCCAATAAGATCGGATCGATTTTGTCCATCGCTTCGGGAATTTTTACCTCCGCATGGCAGCTGTCCGCCGCGGAGGATCGGTCAAAAGAGGAACGGGCACATTTTTTTACAAATGTTTTTTCCGTATATGAGGCCGGCACGCTGATCCTGGCATCTCTTTTGTCTCTTGTGTCGCCGTTCCTGATGCGGTTTCTGGCGGCGCCAGGTTACTTTGAAGCATGGCGTTATGCGCCGGTCCTACTTCTATCCACCGCTTTGTCATGCCTGAGTTCGTTCTTTTCCTCTGTCTATGTTACGGAAAAAAGAAGTGTTGCGGCTTTGTTGACAGCCTTGGCCGGCGCGCTTGTCAATCTGGTCGGGAACAGCCTCCTGATCCCCCTGTGGGGCATGATGGGCGCCGCTGTGGCGACCTGTGCCAGCTATTTGGCGCTGTTCTTTGCCCGTGCATTCCACTCCAGAACCCTAATCCGGATCCAGTGGAATATTCCACGGTTTATCTTCAGCATTGCTGCCATGGTTCTGCAATGTGTTATGATTGAATACGGGCACGCTGTTTGGGCCTATATCTGCGCGGCTGGTGTTGCAGTGCTTCATATTCGCCCGATACAAAAGGCACTCCGGAGCGGGCTGATCCAGAGTTTACAGCCCAAGCGAAGCGCAAAATAGGTTCCGCCGCTTGCGTGAAAATCCCATTGGCGCAATGGGTCTGGGTATCCGGCCCCTGGATCACATGCGGTTTGGCAATAATGAAACAGTTTCTGTATAAATCCTTTACTGTCACCCATCCTTGCGTTTGAATTCTTGCGGGGTGACAGAGTGATGTTCAGAACGATAGCCACATCCAGAGATGTGGCTATCGTTCTGGTTACGGTTAGAATTTGATATATCCAGGCGAAGTGCGACCTGTACCGAGGTTTTGCCTGAGACAAAACCTCGGCACAAGCACACCGCTGGCCAAAAGGCGTTGGGTCACTTTTCAGGGATAGGCCTGGCAAAAGCGGGTCAGGACGGCTGCCAACTGGGCCCGGGTGGTGGTCACGTCGGGCCCAAAACGATCCGCCCCGGTGCCCTGCATCAGGCCGCTGTCCCACACATAGTGCATCTCGTCATAGAACCAGTAGACGGCGGCCACATCCCGGAAGGGCAGATCGGTCCCCTCGTGGGCAAAGACGGCGTGGACCGTCACCACCCCCGCCGGCATAGCACCTGGTGGCCATCGTGCTCTCCCTGCTGGGGCTTTTGACCCCTACCACCGGGGCACTGGTGCACAATGCGGGCTCCTGCTTTGTGGTACTCATCGCCGCGCTGCTCTACGACCGGAAGTTTGCCTGACCGGCCCCGCCCTTCCATCCGGGCCCAACAGACAAAAACCACCGCGGGCGTTGCCCGCGGTGGCAGGAAAGCGCAATGTCCCCGGATATGGGATTTTGGCTCACGTCCCGTCTTGTCCAAACATCATCTCGTAGGCCCGGTGGATCTGCTCTGGATCGTCCAGCTGATTCTGCGCCACCAAGCGGTTGAGCTCGTCGGCAGTCTCCAGATCCAGCCGCTCAAAGAGCGCCCCCTCTTCGCTCCACTGGTGTAGGGCGTATAAGATCCGGTTCAGCTCGTGGTTCTCTTGATAAGAAGAGATGTTAAACAGGGTAAACGCCAGATAGGCACTCCCAGCGCTGTCCCTATATAGGCGCTGCAGGGACTCCTCATCCATCCCCTCAACATCATGGAACCGTGACTGGATCACGTCCACAAAGCTGCCCGTCATCCTGTCGTCGATGCTGCGGATGATGTATCGGTTCTCCTCTGCCAGCTTCCCATAGGCCACCCCCAAGGCAATCAGTCCTACAGCCAGAAGGGCGATGATCAGCACACTCAGTTTCTGCCTAGTCAGTTTCATACTCACACCTCAAAGGATACATATGGGTTCGGGGTCATCTCTTTGAACTTGCTGGCAGGGCTCACACTCAGCGAAGCGGAACGTGGCCAGGAGACGCTGGGCGACACGCTCAAGATATGCTGCTGATGATAATAGAACACATGGATAGAAGCCATGGTAGCAGCAGCGTTATTCACTTTTCCCCTGTACTGGAGGAAGCCCCTATGATTGGAATAGCTAATTCCGCTGCCAGGCGCTCCCCACGCACCTGTCGCTAAGTCCTGTGATATGATGACCCCACCACTGTCATACTTTACGTCCACCTGTGCTAAGTTGCGCTTATATGTACCTGTTGGCGTTTGTGATTCATATCCTTTCTTATAGTCAGCTTTATAAATGTAATACACATCATGGTCATCTATTTCATCCTGTGTCCATCCAGACTGCAGCAATACATTGGTTGCTTTTGCTATGGCAGCACGATTATCCGTTGCACCAGCATAGCTGTTACAACTCAACACCATTCCCAAAAATAAAGTAAAAGATAAAACCTCTCTCACCAGACGCTTTTTCATCAAAACTAACCTCACAAATAATCATACTTTGAAAACCAGCCGCTACGGGTGATCATCTATTTCAACCGTTGCAGTAACTGATGGAGGGATTGATCGGCAACTTGCCCAACGAAACTGTCCTCTTTCTGCTCTCTCTTGTAAATTTATGATAACGCAGCAAGCAGGAAATTGAAACCAGTTTTTTCAGCTAAAGTCATTTTCAGCAAATGATACAATTTCCCTCTGATCCTCTGTCCATTCTGACGGGTATTTCAGGCTTGCCCATCCCATCCTCTCCCAGGGCCTGTCCCGCAATTACCAGCTGGTATAGGCCAATACACGCTCACCTGGGCTCCACCAGCAAAAGACCACCGCGGGTGTCCGCGGTGGTCCTTCTATTCCCTCCCCACCGGGCCAAATGGCCGGTGGGGTTGTCTTTTCAGGGATAGGCCTGGCAAAAACGGGTCAGGACGGCTGCCAGCTGGGCCCGGGTGGCAGATCCCTGGGGATCGGCCAAGCTGCCGACGCCGTGGATCAGTCCCCGGCCCACCGCCCAGGTCATGGCCTGCCGCGCCCACCCGGACACCGCGCCCCCGTCGGCAAAGCCAGCCAGGCTGCCCAGCCCGGTCTGGTCATAGCCAGCGCACCCGGCGTAGCGATACAGAATGGCCGCCAGCTGCTCCCGGGTCACAACGTCCTCGGGGCCAAACTGGGTGGCGCTGTACCCCTCCACGATGCCGTTCTGGCTGGCCCATGCCACCGCATCGGCATACCAGGCGGCGGTCGCGTCGGCAAAGGGGTTGGCCCCCGCCACCGCCGGCTGGCCCGCCAAGCGGTATAGGGTTGTGACCAGTTGGGCCCGGGTGGTGGTCACGTCGGGCCCAAAGCGATCCGCCCCGGTGCCCTGCATCAGGCCGCTGTCCCACACATAGCGCACCTCGTCATAGAACCAGTGGACGGCGGCCACATCCCGGAAGGGCAGATCGGTCCCCTCGGGGGCAAAGACGGCATGGACCGTCACCGCCACCGCTGGCATGGCAAAGGTATAGCGCCCGTCGGGGTGGCTCACTCCCTCCACCCGCTGCCCCTGCCCGTCCACCACGAACAGGCTGGACAGCATATAGCCCTCGTCTGGATATGCGGTCAGGGTCACTGTGGCCCCTGCTGGGGCAAGGGCCGGGCTGGCCTCCACCCAGCCATAGTCCACCTGAGGCACCATGACGGCATAGCCTGCGGCCACCCCCGCCGGGTCATAGGCCGTTTGGCTCAGCTCAGGTCCGTTGGGATAGCGGGCCCCGCCCTCAAAAACCCAGTTCTGCTCCACATGGGAGTCGGAAAAGGCCAGCCGTCCCACCACCGTCTGCGCCCCCACCAGCAGGTAGTCCTCCCGCTCCAGGCCTGAGACCGCCCCCGGGGAGCCCCCCACCGGGTCATTCCAAGTCACATCCACTCCGTACCATCCACCGTCTTCCATCTGTACATAGTTCCACATATGCCCGCTGGCCACCCCCGCCGCGTTGTAGGCCGGGCCGTCAACCAGCACGCAGGGGATGCCCACCGTGTCGCACAACAGCTTGAAGGCCCGGGTGTAGCCCTCGCACACCGGGCCGGCCTCCCCCGTGCTGCCCGTCAAGGCGCTCAGGCACTCCGTGGCGTGGAAGGGATCCGCCCCGGCGGAGGTGTTGTACTCGTTGTGCAGGGTCAGCCAGGCATTGAAGTAGCGCAGGTTCGCCTGGCGGGACGCCCCCGCGTCATAGTGCAGCACCTCCCCCTCCCCTGTCGTCACCGTGCCAGCTAGGATGGCCTCCACCGCCTGGTCCCGCTGAGAAATGGCCGCTCGCAGCTGGGCCGCGGTGGGATAGCTCCTGTCCAGGATGCCGTATCCGTCCTCGCTGGACAGCACCAGGTAAAAGGTGGTGCTCCCGCCACTGTACACATAGAACAGGGTGTAGGTGCCTGACAGCCAGAACACCTCGGGCACGTCCCGGTCAAAGGCCCCCAGGGCCGCCCACAGATTATCCAAATAGGCGGTGGCCTCCGCCTGGCTCAGCCGGCCCTGCACGGTGAGCGCAGCCGCCACCCGATAGCCCGCTACCCCTTCTGCCATCTCGCCGTAGGTGGCCGGGTCGATCAACCAATCGCCCACCCCGTCGTTGTCCACCGCCTCCACCAGTCTCGCATAGAAGTCGTCCACCTCTGCCGGCAGATCCACCCGGTCAATCCACCGCACATGGTTCCCCGCCGCCAGCTGGACTGTACCGCCGGCAGCTGCCGCCAGGCCCCGGACATCGGCGGTCACCACCTGACCGGGCGCGACAGTTTCCCCCGGAGCGGCCTGGGCCGCCATGGCAGGGGTGGACAGCGCCAGCAGCAGGGCAAACCCAACTGATAAGGCAAGCATCTGTTTCTTCATATGACGGTCCCCCTTCTTCTTTCCGGCACTCGGCGCGCAGCCGAGCCGGGGTGGAGGCCCCCGCTATGCCAGTTATTTCCCATTATACCGCCAATTCCTCCAAAAGGGAACCCCCTGTCTCCCCTCTACCGCCGGAGGGTGCGTCAGGCAAAAAGTCGGAGCCCGGGCGCTTGCGCGCCCGGGCTCCGACTTTTTCATGGGGGCAGAGGCCCCACCCTTTGTCACGGTTTAGGGGGCATGACGGTGGCCATTCCCTTGATGACCACATCCCCGTTCTGATTGGTGCACACGGTCTCCAGCTTGACAATGTTCTTCTCCGCCACGATCTCAGTGACCGTGCAGGTGGCGGTCACCGTATCTCCAAAACGGACAGGCTTTGTGAATTTCAGCTCCTGACCCAGATAGATGGTGCCCGGGCCGGGCAGTTTCATAGCCAGTACTGCGGAGATAAACCCGGCGCTGAGGATGCCATGGGCAATGCGCCCGCCAAAGGACGTCTGGCTGGAGGCCTGCTCGTTGACATGGGCGGGGTTCAGGTCCCCGGTGATCCCGGCAAACAGGTACACGTCGGTCTCGGTGACGGTCTTGGCCATGCTGGCGCTGTCGCCAACCTTCAGTTCTTGAATCGTCATGGAATGATCCCGTCCTTTCTTCACGTTGTGTTGCTCAGAACAGGCCCCAGATGAGGGCCAGCAACAGGGAGGCCACCAGCGGGATGATACAAGTGGTCACGCAGATGTCGATATAGGACTCCTTGTGGGTACAGTTGGACACGGCCAGCAGGGTGAGCACCGCGCCATTGTGGGGCAAGGTGTCCAGACCGCCGGAGGAGATGGAGGCGATACGGTGCAGGTTCTCCAGCATGGCCTGGTTGCCCGCGGCCATCTCGGCAAACCGGGGGCCCAGGGCCTCCAGAGCGATGGACATACCGCCGGAAGCGGAGCCCGTGGCGCCGGCCAGCAGGTTGACCGCCACCGCCTCGGAGAACAGGATGGAGCCGGGCATGTTCAGAGTCAGGTTGGTCAGCACGGCGAAGCCGGGCACCACCTTGACCACGGAGCCGAAGCCCACCGCGCAGGCGGTGTTCATGATGGCGCCCATGGAGCCGTTGGCTCCCTCGTTGATGGCGGGCAGCAGAGTCTTAACCTGGTTGAGGTTGAGCAGACAGGCCACCAGGATGCCGCACACCAGGGCAATGACCATGGACTGGCTGGTGGTGAAGTCGATGCCGGCGTACTCCCGCATCAGGTAGGGGAACAGGTTGAGCATCAGCACCACGACGATCAGCGGGATCAGGCCGGTGACCCAGTGCCAGGAGGGCAGGTCCTTTTCGTCGTGATCCACTTCCTTATGCTTGGGGTCTGGCACAAAGTGCATGCCCTTCTTCCGGGCGTTGTGGGCACGCCACTCCAGATAGGCATAGGCGGGGACGAACATCACGATCACAGCCACGATGGACAGCAGAGGGGCCGCCATAGCGTTGGTTCCGTAGTACTCGGTGGGGATGATGTTCTGAATCTGGGGCGTGCCGGGGATGGCGGTCATGGTGATGCCAAACGCACCGGTGGCGATGGCGCCGGGCAGCAGGGTACGGGGCAGGTCGGCAGCCCGGTAGATGGAGTAGCCCATGGGGTAGATGACGAACACCACCACGAACAGGGAGATGCCGCCGTAAGTCATGGCCAGGCAGGGGATGACCACCGCCGCTACGGCGAACCGGGAGCCGATGAGCTTGACCAAGGCGTTGCCCAGGCTGCGGGCAGAGCCGGTCATGTCCATCACCTTGCCGTACACCGCCCCCAGGAAGAAGGCGGGGAACCACTGCAGCACATAGTCGGCCATGCCTGCCATGTAGTCGCCGATGTAGGCGTCCAGGATGGCGTAGCCGCTGAACACGGCCACCACGATGGCACACACAGGGGCTACCCAGATGATGGAGTAGCCCCGATAGGCCAGCACCATCAGCAGGACAAGACCCAGAACGATACCAAACAAACTCATGCGTCTTTCCTCCTCTGAATTAGAATTTCTCTCCGCGCTCAGATCAGCAGGCAATCCCCCTCACAGGGTCAGGCCCATGGGCTCGGGCCGGAAGATGCGCGGGTCCATCTGCTTGACGTCCCGGACGATAGGCTTGAAATCCATCAGGTCCAGCACATCCTTCTGCAGATCCACGCCGGGCGCCACCTCGATCAGCTCCATGCCCTGGTCGGTGAGCCGGAACACCGCCCGCTCGGTGATATACAGCACAGGCTGCCCCTTCTCCATGGCGTACTCTCCGGAGAAGGTGACCTGCTCCACCTGGTCCAGGAACTTTTTGGACTTGCCCTCCTGCAGGATGCGCAGCTGGCCGTTCTCCACCCCCAGCTTCAGCCCGCCAGCGGTAAAGGTACCGCAGAAGATGACCTTTTTGGCGTTCTGGGTAATGTTGATAAAGCCACCGCAGCCGGCAATCTTGGGCCCGAACTTGGACACGTTGATGTTGCCCTGCTTGTCGGCCTGGGCCAGACCTAGGAAGGCCACGTCCAGCCCGCCCCCGTCGTAGAAGTCGAACTGGGAGGGCTGGTCCAGCAGGCAGTCTGGGTTGGTGGTCACGCCAAAGTCCTTGCCGCCGGCGGGGATGCCGCCGATGGTACCGGCCTCGGTGGTGAGCACCATGCCCTCCAGCCCCTCCTCCGCCGCGATGGAGGCCACCCCCTCAGGCATTCCGATGCCCAGGTTGGTGATGGCGTTTGGCACCAACTCCATGGCGGCCCGGCGGGCCACGATCTTGCGCTGATCCAGCTCCATGGGCTTCAGGGAACTGACAGGCACTCGGGCCTCACCAGAGTAGGCGGGGTTGTACTGGGTGCCGAAGGTCTGCATATGGTTGGCCGGGTCGGCCACCACGATGGCGTCCACATAGATGCCGGGCAGGCGCACCAGGCGGGTATCCAGGTTACCGTACTCCACCACCTGCTCTACCTGGACGATGACCTTGCCTCCGCTGTTGCGGGCCGCCTGGGCGATGGCCAGCGTCTCGGAGAAGGCCCCTTCTTTGTGGAAGGTACAGTTGCCGTGGGTGTCAGCATAGGTGGCGCGGATCACCGCCACGTCAATGGGAATGGCCTTGTACAGCAGCCGTTCCTGGCCGGCGATTTGGATCAGCTCCACCAGGGGGCCGGCCTGGCGGGCCTTCTCGTTGAGCATCCCGCCCTCCAGCCTGGGGTCGGCAAAGGTCTTCAGGCCCACATGGGTGACCACGCCCACCTTGCCCGCCGCGATGTCCCGGAAGCATTGGGAGATCACGCCCTGGGGATAGTTGTAGGCCGCGCACTTGTTCTCCAGCGCCAGCTTTTGCAGCCGGGGAACAAGGCCCCAGTGCCCGCCGATGACCCGCTCCACCAGACCTTCCTCTCCCAGATGGTTGAGTCCCCTGGTGTCCGAGTCGCCCTGTCCGGCCGCGTAGATCGCGGTCAATCCCTTGGGCGAGCCCTCTTCCAAAAACAGCTCTTGGATGGTTTTGTTCACCTCTTCTGGAACCATGGCCCCTACGAACCCGCCGAACGCGACCGTGGCGCCGTCCTGAATATACTGGCGAACCGCTTCCCGCGCCGATAGGATCTTTGGCATTCCACCACTCCCCTTCCGATTTAGATTTGGATTCCCCTCCCGGGGAAGGCACGGGCCCAGGTGTTCCTTCTCCGTGCCTTTGGTTTGAGTATACTCCCCGGGCGTTTCCTTTGTAAAATCACCAAATTGGTCTGGTATCTTGCGAAAGTATTATAGATTGCACAGAATATAACAATTATATTTTCATTTTTTGTGTCTTTTTGATAGCATTATAACCAGAAAAAATGGAAGCATTCCTCTCTGGTTATCCTTTTGCCCCATTTAGACAATTTTATCAATCAAATTTTGTTGATTTTTTTCTGTGCTTTTTATGCATCTTGCAGATATAATAGAGCTATATGAAAAAAGGGTATGGATGCCATTATGGAAATTCAACACTTGAAATATTTTGTCGCCGTAGTACAGCAGGAGAGCTTCACCCGGGCCGCCGCCCAGCTGTATGTGACCCAGCCCATGCTGACCCGGGCCATCAAGCAGTTGGAGGAATCGCTGAACATCCTGCTCATCGAGCGCACCAGTAAGAGCTTCCACCTGACCGACGCGGGCCGCGCCCTGTACGAGCGGGCCCAGGCCTTCCTCATCCAGTACGACGAGATCTTTCAGGTCATGTCCGATGTGCGCTCCATCAAGACCGGGGAGGTCCGGCTGAACATCCCGGGCGTCCTGCTGGATATGTACTTCCCCGCCCTGTTCTCCGACTTCCACCAAAAATTCCCCGGCATTGACATCAGCGTGGTGGAGGAAGGCTCCAAGCTGGTGGCCAGTTCCGTGGGCTCGGGTAAGGCAGACCTGGGGCTGGTGATGCTGCCGGTGGAGAACCCCACCCGGTTTGAGACCCATGTGCTGGTGCGGGACGTGTGCCAGCTGGTGGTTTGGAAGGATCACCCCTTCGCCTATATGCCCAGCGTACATATCCGGGACCTGGAGGGCCAATGCATCCTCACCTTCAGCGAGACGGCCACCCTCCACGACACCTTCATCCAGATGTGCGCCGCCAGCGGCTTCTCCCCCCGCATCGCCTACAAGAGCCTCATGCCCGGCTTCACCTTCAAGATGGTGGAGATGCAGGAGTGCATCGCCCTGCTGCCCCGGCCCCTCATCCAGCACAACCTGACCGACAAGCTGGCCATCGTCCCCCTGGAGCCCCGCCTGCAATGGGACATCGCCATCATCCGGCGCAAACAGGGCTACCACTCTTTCGCCTCCGCCCAGCTCTTTGAACACATTTGCGGCCACTTTGCCCAGCTGAGCCGCTGACCCTGCCCCGCTCTGCTCCGGCAGGGCGGGGCAAAATCAGATGTTTTGTGAACAAACATGGGTTCTTTTGTAAACATTAGCACTCTCCGATTGACAGTGCTAATTTTCGTGCTATACTAAAGGTGTCCCAAGGGAAAGGGCCCGGTCGGGGCCCAACCCCACACCCAGAAGCAGCCGTTTGGAATGGAGGAATGATTTATGCTGCCCAGCGTATGGAGCGAGAACCTATTTGACGAGTTCTTTGACGATGATTTTATGCGTTTTCCGGCCTGGTTTGGCCGCAATCCCCTGTATGGCAAGCGGGCCAAGCACCTGATGAAGACCGACGTGCGGGAGACGGAGGGCGCCTATGAGGTGGACATCGACCTGCCCGGCTTCCAGAAGGATGAGATCCACGTGGACGTGAAGGACGGCTATCTGACCGTCCGTGCCGCCAAGGGGCTGGAGCGGGAGCAGAAGGGCCAGGACGGCAAGTATCTCCGCCAGGAGCGGTACTCTGGCGCTTGCAGCCGCAGCTTCTATGTGGGCCAGATGGAGCCCACCGACGTGACGGCCAAATATGAGCACGGCATCCTGCGCCTCACCCTGCCCAAGCAGGCCCAGCGGGAGCTGCCCAAAAGCACCGCTGTGGCCATCGACTGATCCGGGGCGGCGCCCCGCCGCGAAATAAAACGGACCCCCTGCCCGGGCCAAAAGCCCGGGCAGGGGGTTTTCCATTTGTTATTGTCCGGCCAGCCGGCGCTCCGGCAAAGGCAGCTCCGGATGGGGCAGCCACAGGACCAGCACCGTCCCCGCCGCCACCGCCACTGTGGCCGGCCCGCCCAGGAAGGCATTGCTCACCCCCAGCGGCACCCCGCCGGTGAGCCGCCCCTCCCGGAGGGGGTAGCGCAATCCCGTCAGAGTCACCCCCTCGGCGGGGCCGCCCGCGGCAAAGACGGACAGGGTGCCCTGGTAGCCCGCCGGGAAGCGCAGCGCACCCGCCGTCAGGGCGGTGGCCACCTCTCGCTCCCCCACCAGGAAGCCCGCGCCCCCCTGCTGGGACAGCCCCACCAGCAGCTGCAGGTTGGCCAGGGTGTGGTCCAGCCGGCCGCCCATCCCGCCATAGATGTGAAACTCCCGCAGCCCCCGCGCCCAGCCCTCCCGGATGGCCAGGGCGGTATCCGTGTCGTCCTTAACCACTGGATGGCGCACGATGCGGGGGTGGTCGGGCACATAGCCCAGGGAGTCAAAGTCCCCCACCAGCAGATGGGGGCTCACCCCCCGCCCCTCCAGCTGGGCATAGCCGCCGTCGGCGGCGATGACCAGGTCGTCCAGCCCCATCCGGGGCCATTGGGCTCCATATTCCCCGGAGCCGAAAATATAGCAGACCGGCACGGCCCTTCCCCCTCTCTCAACCCATGGCTTGCAGGAGTCGGGCGGCTGCCCGTCTCCTGCAAATTCTATCATATCCGCTCCGGGTTTTCCAGCGCTTTTCCCCTCATGTCCCGCCCAAAACCTGACGCAGCAGGGTGTTGACCAGCTTGGGGTCAGCCTTGCCCTTCAGCTCCCGCATCACCTGGCCCACCAGGAATCCGAAAACCTTCTCCTTTCCCCCCCGGAAGTCGGCCACCGACTGAGGGTGGGCCTGGATGGCCCGCTCCACCGCGGCCTGCACCACGCCCGCGTCGTTCACCTGCTCCAGGCCATGCGCCCGCACATAGGCATCCACATCGCCGTCCTGGTCAAAGACCGCCTCGAACACCTTGACGGCGGTGTTCCGGTTCAGCTTCCCCTCCTCCACCAGGGCGATGAGACGGGCCAGGGTGCCCGCCGACAGGCACATCTCTCGGGGCTCCATTCCCCTGGCGCTCAGCGCGCCCAGCACCTCGCCCATGATCCAGTTGGCCGCCTGCTTGGCCGGGGCGCCCAGCTCCACCAGCCCCTCAAAGAACTGGGCCAGCACCCGGTCCGAGGTGATCATCTGGCAGTCGTAGGCGGGCAGGCCATAGTCGGCCTGGTAGCGCGCCCGCTTGGCCGGGGCCAGCTCCGGCTGGGCCGCCCGCAGCCGGGCCAGCCAGCCCTCATCCAGCTCGATGGGAGGCAGGTCGGGTTCAGGGAAGTAGCGGTAGTCCTGGGCGTCCTCCTTGGATCGCATGGCGTAGGTGGCGTCCTTGTTCTCATCCCACCGCCGGGTCTCCTGCACCACCCGTCCCCCCTGCTCCAGCAGCTCAATCTGCCGCCGGGCCTCATAGTCGATGGCCCTGGCAATGGCCTTGAAGGAGTTGAGGTTCTTCATCTCCGTGCGGGTGCCCAGTTCCCGGCTGCCCAGGGGGCGCACGGACAGGTTCACATCGCAGCGCAGCGACCCCTCCTGCATCTTGCAGTCGGACACCCCCAGATACTGCAAGGTCTCCTTGAGCTGCTCCAGGTAGGCGATCACCTGGTCGGCGGTGCGAAAGTCCGGTTGGGTGACGATCTCGATCAGGGGCACCCCGCAGCGGTTGTAATCAGCTCGGGTCTGATCCGTCCAGGGGTCGTGGACCAGCTTGCC
This sequence comes from uncultured Oscillospiraceae bacterium, assembly GCA_944387065.1. Lineage (GTDB taxonomy): Bacteria > Bacillota > Clostridia > Oscillospirales > Oscillospiraceae > Enterenecus. The sequence goes on along the minus strand of CALXDM010000003.1, from coordinate 49,840 downwards.
CGCGTCCTCCTCCATGTGCAGCTCGTGGATGCCCACCGACACCGTCCCTGACGGGGTGGACAGCTCCACCCGGCCGCCCACGGCGATGGGCAGGTAGAGCTGGCTGATCTGATAGGCCTTGGGTAGGTCGGGGTAGAAGTAGTTCTTCCGGTCAAACTTGCTGTACCGGGTGATGTGGCAGTTCAGCGCCACCCCCGCCCGCACCGCATACTCCAGCACCGCCTGGTTGAGCACCGGCAGCGCCCCGGGCATCCCGGTGCACACCGGGCAGCAATGGGTGTTGGGCGCGCCCCCGAAGCGGGTGGTGCAGCCGCAGAAGATCTTGCTCTTGGTGGCCAGCTCCACGTGGGTCTCCAGGCCGATGACCGTCTCCCAGTTCATGCCCGCTGCCCCCCTTTCGGCGTCTGCTTGTGATAGTGGGTGTCCTGCTGGAAGGCATAGGCGGCGTTGAGCAGCCTGCCCTCTCCAAAGTGGGGGCCGATGAGCTGGGCCCCGATGGGCAACCCCTGCCGGTCAAAACCACAGGGCATGGACAGTCCGGGTAGCCCCGCCAGGTTGGCCGGCACAGTGTACACATCCCCCAGGTACATCTCCAGCGGGTCGCCCAGGCTCTCCCCCAGGCGGGGGGCGGTGGCGGGGGCCACCGGGGTGAGCAGCAGGTCACAGCGGGCAAAGGCCTCGTCAAAGGCCCCCTTGATCACCGCCTTCACCTGCAGGGCCTTGCGGTAGTAGGCCTCGTAGTATCCGGCGCTGAGCACGAAGGAGCCCAGCAGGATGCGCCGCTTCACCTCCAGGCCGAACCCCTGGGTCCGGGTCTTGTGGTACAGCTCGGACAGGTCCCCGTACCCCTGCGCCCGCCAGCCGTACTTCACCCCGTCAAACCGGGCCAGGTTGGAGGAGGCCTCCGCCGCGGCGATGATATAGTAGGCGGGCACCCCGTACTCCAGCGCCGGCAGGGACAACTCCACCAGCTGGGCCCCCCGGCTTTTCAGCACGTCCGCCGCCGCCAGCACCGCCTGGCGCACCTGGCCGTCCAGGCCGTCCCCGAAACATTCGGCCGGCAGGCCCACCCGCAGCCCCCGAACGTCGCCGCTCAGGCTCTCCAGCAGGTGGCCGTAGTCCCCGTCCAGGCTGGTGGCGTCCCGCCGGTCCCGGCCCTGGAGCACATCCAGCACCGCCGCGCAGTCCCCCGCGTCCCGGCACACCGGGCCCATCTGGTCCAGGGAGGAGGCGTAGGCGACCAGCCCATATCGGGAGACGGTGCCATAGGTGGGCTTGATCCCGGTGACGCCGCAATGGGCCGCTGGCTGCCGGATGGAGCCGCCGGTATCCGACCCCACGGCATACCAGCTCAGCCCCGCCGCCACCGCCGCCGCCGCCCCGCCGGAGGAGCCTCCGGGGGCCCGGTCCGGATCCCAGGGGTTGCGGGTGGGGCCGTACCAAGAGGTCTCGCTGGTGGAACCCATGGCAAACTCGTCCAGGTTCAGCTTGCCCAGCCCCAACGCCCCCGCCGCCGCCAGCCGCTCCACCACGGTGGCGTCATAGGGGGGGCGGAAGTCCCCCAGGATCTTGGAGGCGCAGGTGGTCTTGATCCCCTTGGTGCAGATGTTGTCCTTCAGGGCCATGGGCACGCCGTATAGCGGGCTTTGGGCCTCCTTCACCCCTGGTTGCAGCTGGGCCGCCCGCTCCAGCGCCCGCTCCCCCTCTACGGTGATGAAGCTGTTGAGCGCCCCGTCCTCCGCCTCGATGGCCGCCAGCGCCGCCTGGGCCGCCTCGGCCACTGACACCTCGCCCCTGCGGATGACCGCCCCCAGCTCCAAGGCGGTGAGTTGTCTCAGTTCCATCTCCCCGCCCCCCTCACTCCACGCTCTTGGGGGTGAGGAAGCTCTCCTCATCCCGGGCCGGCGCGTTGGCCAGCAGTGCTTCCCGGTCGCAGCTGGGCTGCTCCTCGTCCGCCCGGAGCACGTTGCGCACGGGGAAGACATGGCTCATGGGCTCGATGTCCCCGGTGTCCAGGCGGCTGAGCACGTCCATATAGTCCACGATGCGCTCCAGCTGGGCGGCCATGGCCGCCTGCTCCCCCTCGGGCAGGGACAGCCGGGACAGCTGGGAGATGTGGGCGATCAGTTCGGTGGTGATCTTCATGGGATCCCTTCCTTTCTTCTGGTTATATGTTTGCCCCTCACGGGTCCAGCCGGCTACGATCCCGAGGGAACAGGCTGGCCGCCCGGATGTTGTCCAAACCGCACAGCTGCATGGTCAGCCGCTCCAGGCCGACACCCAGCCCTCCGTGGGGCGGCATGCCGCACCTGTGGATCATCAGGTAACTTTCAAAGTCCGCTCGGTCCATCCCCCGGCGCTCCAGCTTATCCACCTGCTGGTGGTAGTCGTGGATGCGCTGCCCGCCGGTGCTCACCTCCAGCCCCCGGAACAGCAGGTCGAAGGATAGGGTGTATCGGGGATCCTCCGGGTCGTCCATGGCATAGAAAGGCCGCTTTTTGGACGGGTAGTGGGTGATGAACACAAAGTCGCTGCCCAGCTCCTCCCGGGCGTACTGCCCGATGTGGGCCTCCTCCTCCGGCTCCAGGTCATAGGGGTCCCGGATCTGGTAGCCGTACCGCTGGGCGGCCATCGCCTTGGCCTGGTCAAAGCGCAGGCAGGGGATGCGGGACACGTCCGGTAGGCTCACCCCCAGCAGCTCCACTTCCCGGGCATACGCCCCGCCCAGCAGCTGCATGGCCCGGGCCAGGAAGCCGGCCTCCACCTCCATCACGTCGTAGAAGGACTGGATATAGCCCATCTCCAAGTCCAGACCGGTGTACTCGTTTAGGTGACGGGCCGTGGCGTGCTTCTCCGCCCGGAAGACGGGCCCCACCTCAAAGACCCGCTCATACACCCCCACCATAGTCTGCTTGTAGATCTGGGGGGATTGGGCCAGGTAGGCCTTTTTGCCAAAGTAGTCCAGTCGGAAGATGTTGGAGCCTCCCTCCGCCCCCGCCCCCACGATCTTGGGGGTGTGGATCTCGGTGAAGCCCACCTGGCCCAGGTGCTCCCGGAAGGCCCGCACCAGCCCCTCCTGGATCTTGAACACTGCCCGGCGGCGCAGGTCCCGGAGCACCACCGGGCGCAGGGGCAGCTCGGTGTCCAAGTGCAGACCCAGCTTCCGCTTGCCCAGTGCCACCGGCATGGGGGAGGCCGGTCGGGACAGCACCGCCATATCCTCCACCCCGATCTCCCAGCCCCCCGGCGCCCGGGGCTCTGCCCGCACCGTGCCGGTCAGCTCCACCGCGCACTCCTGGCACAGCCCCTCTGGGAGCAGCCCGGGCGGGCAAACGCATTGTACTGCCCCGTCGGCCATGCGCAGGGTGAGGAAGGCGATGCCCCCCATCTCCCGCAGGGCATGGACCGCGCCGTGGACGGTGACGGACTGATTGTTCAGCCCGCCCTCCGCGATGCGCTGATAGGGAATGGTGGTTTTGATCTCGCCAGTGACGAACTGCATAATCTCTCAGTCCTTTCAGATTGTTTTTTTGACATAAAAACGTCCCGGATTGTACGTTTGTACAATCCGGGACGGAAGTCAACCATGATTTCCGCGGTACCACCCGCGTTGCCCCTCCAACAAGGGACCTCTCTCGAGCCCCGGTAACGTGGGGAGGACGGGCAGCCCTACACCACACCGCCTTTGGGGGTTCGAACCGCCGGCTCGGAAGCGTTGCGCCATCCCGTCTTTCCGGAGCGGGCTCTCAGTCGGTGGCCCGCGTTCTCTGTCGGACGCCGTGGGGGGCGGTCTTCGTCGATGCCTTTACTTGATTGGATTGAAGGTATTGTACCCCAGAAACAGGGCAAAGTCAATGGCAATTTTTCTGGCGTTCTGCCCAGGGTTTCCCCAGCTGCAACCCCATTTTTTGCAGGAAAACTCCAAATGGCCGGCGGCGCTACCCCGGAGGTGCCGTTCCCCCTCACAGGCGATCAGCGGGCTCAAGCGCCCCTTTGGCGGTTGTCATCCTTGGGGCTGAATCGCCAGAAGCAGAGCAGCACCGCCATTGTCAGGGCCGCGTAAACCGGCGCGGAAATCCAGTGCAGCGTGTACAGCACCAGCAGGCCGAGCACAGCGCCGCTGGCGACAATCTTACTTATCATACTTCGTTTTCGTTTCATGACTGCCACCGAATCTTTCCAACCGCAGGGCGCCAACTGCGCATTCCAGGTGAAAAGACTTCAATTGCCGTTGCAATGGTGATCTCTTTTTCATCTTGAGACCTTCTTTTCTCTCGCTTCTCTCACTGCAAGCTTCTTCCTCGTTCCACGGGTCAGCCGTGTCCTGCCTGGATCTTCTTCCCATCCCAACTGGCCGCTTCCCTTTTGTGGCAATTTCAGCATACTACACCGAAAAATTTTTGTCTAGTTTTTTCTTGTTCTTCCCATGTTTTTTGTGCAGTCTCCCGATTCCCCCAGCAGCAAACACGGGCCACCCCATTCCAGGGCGGCCCGCACCCATTTCCCCATGGCCTTTCCCGCCCGTTTGTGCTATCATAACCTCAAATAGATCGGGAAAGGGGGAATGGACTGTGACAGATTGGGAAGAATTGGAGCAGCGGTGCCTGTCCTGCCAGCGCTGCGCCCTGGCCGATACCCGTACCCATGTGGTGTTTGGCACGGGACAGCGGGACGCAGAGGTCCTGTTCGTGGGGGAGGGCCCAGGGGAGCACGAGGATCTCCAAGGGGAACCCTTCGTGGGCCGGGGCGGCCAGCTGCTGGACGAGATGCTCTCCCTCATCGGGCTGTACCGGGACAAAAACTTCTACATCGCCAACATCGTCAAGTGCCGCCCGCCCCGGAACCGGGACCCGCTCAACACCGAGCAGGACGCCTGCATCGGCTACCTGCGGGAGCAGATCGCCCTGCTGCGCCCCAAGCTCATCGTCTGCCTGGGGCGCATCGCCGCCAACCGGCTGATCCACGACGACTACAAAATCACCCGGGAGCATGGCCAGTGGGTGGAACGCAACGGGGTGTGCTACACCGCCATCTACCACCCCGCCGCCCTGCTCCGGGATCCGAGTAAGCGGCCGGAGACCTTTGCTGACCTGCGCTCCATCCGGGCCCGCATCCGCCAGGTGTGCGACCACACCTACTAACTCCACTGGGGTGGGCAGCCCCTTCCCGGCTATTCCTCCGCCTCCGGCGGGGGCAGCAGATTCATCACCGACACCTCGTAGGCCGTGCGGATGGTGTCCTGCCCGTCCACCACCTTGCGATACTGCCTACTCTGCAGCCGCCCCTCCAGGCGCAGTCGGTCGCCCACCCCCATGCCGCCGCACAGCATCGCCAACGAGCCCCAGGCGATACAGGGCAGGTAGTCCGCCCGGCCATAGGGCCGGTTGACCGCCAGCAGCAGGTCGCAGATCTCCCGCCCCAGGGGAGTGCGCCGGCGCACAGGCAGCTTGCACAGGGCGCCGGACAGGGTCAGGCGGTTCTCCCCCTCCCCCGGCGGGACGCCCTGGGCCGTCCGCACCAACACGGTGATCACCAGCCGGCTGCCCACCCCGGTGCGGTTGTTGTAGGAGCGCACCTCTCCCTCCGCCTGCACCCACTGATCCGGCCGCCACAGGGTGGGATCCGGATCGGCGGTGATCAGGTTGAGCAGGTCCTCCGCCCCGGACAGCCGAGGCACCCGCAGGGCGACGGTGTAGTAATCCACCCCGTGGTTGCGGTGGGAAAAGGCCGGCGGAGCGGCCACCTCCCCCCGCAGGATGATCCGGTTCTCCCCTGTGTATTCCGCCAATGGTATCACGCTCCGTCCAGTCAAGCTGTCTGAATATATGTTTCTGAACCGGTAAGTATGCCCATTGACAAACCGACGGAAAGCTGTATAAAATAAGGTGCGAGCCTGGCAGCCATCCTGCCCAATCCTCAAGAACCCAGCCACAAGGAGGGCTTCGAGCATGGAACTGGAACTGACCCGCAAGCAGTTTCGCCGCTTGCTGGACCTGGTTTACATCGGCAACTGGATCCTCAACTCCACCCGGGGCGAGGACCGGTTCAAGGACTATGACGAAGTGGAGAGCCTGCTGTTCGGCAGGGCAGCCATAGAGGGGATGCCCACCCTGGCCGAGCTGTATCAGGGGGATGTGATCCCCTCCCGAGCCTTTGCCGAGGGGGGCATTCACGAGGCCATCATGGAGTATGAGAACAACGTGTTTTTTGAGATCCTGGCTGAGGACCTGGCCCGCCGGGACATGGACGATGTGCCCATCGACGAGAGCAACTTAGAGGAACTCAATCGGCGCATCGACGCCTATATCGACGAGTTTGAAGCCCACGGCACCGACAACATCACCGTGGACTGCTAAAGCCCCGGCCGCGGGTACAGCCGCCGGCAGCGCCTAAAATCATCTTCCCACAGGAAAGAAAGGGCCGGCCTCCAGATGGAGGTCGGCCCTTTGGGCGTGGCTCAGCTTTTCTTCCTGCGCTTTTTTTCAAAAAAGTCCTTCACCGGCGTGGCCGGCGCGGGGATCCCTTCCCCCATGGCCTTGGCATAGCTTTGCAGCGCCTGGCGCTGCTGCTCGGTGAGGTTGGTGGGCACCTGCACCCGCACGGTGACGTACTGATCCCCCCGACCCCGGCCATTGAGCAGGGGCGCGCCCTTGCCCCGCAGGCGGAAGGTGGTGCCCGTCTGGGTGCCGGCGGGCAGGCTGTACTTGACCTTTCCGTCAATGGTGTCGATCTCCAGCTGGGCCCCCAGGGCCGCCTGGGAAAAGGACACCGGCTGCTCCAGGTACAGATCGGCCCCCTCCCGCTGGAAGCGGGGGTCTGGGCGCACCGAGATGTTGATGAGCAGATCACCGGCCGGGCCACCGTTGGCCCCGCTGTTGCCCTCTCCCCGCATGGAGATGGTCTGCCCGTCGTCGATGCCCGCCGGGATACGTACCTTAAGCTTGCGCTGGCGGCGCACCTGGCCCTCCCCATGGCAGTCGGGACAGGGCTGATGGATGAGCTTTCCCGTCCCCCGGCAGCGGGAGCAGGGCGCGGTGGTGGTGAAGGCAAACCCGCCGCCTCCCCGCTGGATGCGCACCTGTCCGCTGCCGTGGCAATCGGGGCAGATCTCCGCCGTGGTGCCCGCGGCGCAGCCGCTGCCCCGGCAGGTCTCGCACCCCTCCGTTCGGGTCAGACTGATCTCCTTTTCTACCCCGGACATGGCCTCCTGGAAGGAGATGGTCATATTGGCCCGCAGGGAGGCCCCCCGCTTGGGCGCGTTGGGGTTGGCCTGGCGCTGACCGCCAAAGCCGCCAAATCCACCCCCAAAGAAGGAGCCGAACAGGTCCCCCAGGTCGATGTCCCCCATGTCAAAGCCGCCAAAGCCGCCCCCGGCTCCCGCGCCAAAGTTGGGGTCCACCCCCGCGTGGCCAAACTGGTCGTACTTGGCTCGCTTCTCCTGGTCGGACAGCACCTCGTAAGCCTCGTTGACCTCTTTGAAGCGGGCCTCGGCCTCCTGGTTGCCCGGGTTCATGTCCGGGTGGAACTGTTTGGCCAGCTTGCGGTAGGCCTTCTTCAGCTCCTCGTCCGTGGCGGTGCGGGGTACCCCCAGCACTTCATAGTAGTCTCGTTTTTGTCCTGGCATATGCTTCACCAACTTTCCAATTTGGAAGAAGGAGTCCCGGGATGCGCAGCCGCCGGGGCGCCCAGCCCTATCCGGGCCCTCAAGCGCGCGTCCCAAACCGGCTCAGGGGCAAGATACCGCGCAGGCAGGGCGCTGCCCCGCCCGCGCGGATCCCAAAGCCGTCACTGGTTGTTCTCGTCGTCCACCACTTCGTAGTCGGCGTCCACCACGTTGTCCGCCCCGTCGGCGCTGGCGCCCGTCCCTCCGTCCGGGCCGGGTCCGGCCTGCTGGCCGCCCGGCTGACTGTACAGCTTCTCGCTGATGGCGTAGAAGGCCTTGGTCAGCTCCTCGGTGGCGTTCTTAATGGCCTGGCTGTCCGTTCCCTTCAGCGCCTCCTTCAGGGCGTTCAGCTTACCCTGGATGTCCGCCTTGTCGCCGTCGGACAGCTTGTCGCCCATCTCCTCCAGGGTCTTTTCCGTCTGGTAGACCATCTGGTCAGCCTGGTTGCGGGTGTCCACTTCCTCCTTGCGCTTGGCGTCCTCAGCGGCAAATTGCTCGGCCTCCCGCACCGCCTTCTCCACGTCCTCCTTGGACATATTGGTGGACGAGGTGATGGTGATATGCTGCTCCTTGCCGGTGCCCAGGTCTTTGGCCGACACGTTGACGATGCCGTTGGCGTCAATGTCAAAGGTGACCTCGATCTGGGGCACTCCCCGGCGGGCGGGGGCGATGCCGTCCAGGTGGAAGCGGCCCAGGGTCTTGTTGTACTGGGCCATCTCCCGCTCGCCCTGGAGCACATGGACCTCCACCGAGGTCTGGTTGTCCGCAGCGGTGGTGAAGATCTGGCTCTTCTTGGCCGGGATGGTGGTGTTGCGCTCGATGAGCTTGGTCATCACCCCGCCCATGGTCTCAATGCCCAGGGACAGGGGGGTGACGTCCAGCAGCAGCAGACCCTTCACGTCGCCCACCAGCACGCCGCCCTGGAGCGCGGCCCCCATGGCCACGCACTCGTCGGGGTTGATCCCCTTGAAGCCCTCCTTGCCGGTGAGCTTCTTGACCATCTCCTGCACGGCGGGGATCCGGCTGGACCCGCCCACCATGAGCACCTTCTGGATGTCGTTACCCGACAGACCCGCGTCGCTCATGGCCTGGCGCACCGGGCCGGCGGTGGCCTCCACCAGGTGGGCGGTGAGCTGGTCGAACTTGGCCCGGGTCAGGGTCAGCTCCAGGTGCTTGGGCCCGGTGGCGTCAGCGGTGATATAGGGCAGGTTGATGGAGGTGGTGGTGACGCCGGACAGCTCGATCTTGGCCTTCTCGGCGGCCTCCTTCAGCCGCTGCATGGCCACCTTGTCCGCCGTCAGGTCCACCCCTTCGGCCTTCTTGAACTCCTCGGCCATCCAGTCCATCACGCACTTGTCAAAGTCATCGCCGCCCAGCCGGTTGTTGCCTGCGGTGGCTAGCACCTCGATGACCCCGTCGCCCACCTCCAGCACGGACACGTCGAAGGTGCCGCCGCCCAGGTCGTAGACCATGATCTTCTGGTCCGACTCCTTGTCCACGCCGTAGGCCAGGGCCGCGGCGGTGGGCTCGTTGATGATGCGCTTGACGTCCAGCCCCGCGATCTTGCCCGCGTCCTTGGTGGCCTGGCGCTGGGCGTCGGTGAAGTAGGCCGGCACGGTGATGACCGCCTCGCTCACGCTCTGGCCCAGGTAGGCCTCGGCGTCCGCCTTCAGCTTCTGAAGGATCATGGCGCTGATCTCCTGGGGGGTGTAGCGCTTACCGTCGATGTCCACTTTATAGTCCGTGCCCATCTCCCGCTTGATGGAGATGACGGTCCGGTCGGGATTGGTGATGGCCTGGCGCTTGGCCACCTGGCCCACCATCCGCTCTCCGTCCTTGGAAAAGGCCACCACCGAGGGCGTGGTGCGGTTGCCCTCCGCGTTGGGGATGACGACGGCCTCGCCGCCCTCCATCACAGCCACGCAGGAATTGGTGGTGCCCAGGTCGATGCCGATGATCTTAGACATGATAGATCCCTCCAATTTTGAAAGATGGTATAGATATCGTTAACTTGTAAAGACGGGCTTCCGATTGTCCGTCCGCGTCCATTCCTAATTGGCCACTTTGACCATGGCGACCCGGATAACCTTGTCCCCGCAGGCAAAGCCCTGCTGGAAGACCTCTACCACGATGCTCTCCCCCACCGATTCATCCTCCACATGCATCACCGCGTTGTGGCAGTTGGGGTCAAAGCGCTCGCCCAGAGCGGGGATCTGCTCCACGCCCAGCTTGGCCAGCACGTCCTGCAGCCCCTTCATGGTCATCTCCACGCCCTTGGCGTACGCCTCGTCCTGGGTCTGCTGCTTCAAGGCCCGCTCCAGGTTGTCGTAAACGGGCAGGAAAGCGGCCACCGTGTCCGCCCGGGCCTGGACCCAGGCCGACTCCTTCTCCTTGGCCGTGCGCTTGCGGTAGTTGTCATACTCCGCGGCCAGGCGCAGGTACTGCTCCTGCTGGTCGGCCAGCGCCGCCTGGGCCTGCTGGAGCTCGGATTCCTGGCCCAATCCCTCCTGCCCCTCCTGAGGCGGGACGGACGCCTGCTCCGGCGCCGGCGGCTGGGCGCCGGCGGCCTGCTGGGGGTCGGCGGCCTGCTCCGGGGCCGCCTGCTGGGCGGCGGCTTTCTGTCTGTCTTTCTTCTTCTCGGACATGGGCTGCTATTCCTCCTTTTCCGGTTTGCCCGGCGGCAGCTCGGCCTGCCCAAACAGCTTGCTGAGCCCGTCGGCCACATAGGACAGCTTGGCGGCCACCTTGGCGTAGTCCATCCGGGTGGGTCCCACCACACCGATGACGCCCTTCATGCCGTCCCCGATGTCGTAGCTGGCCAGCACCACGCTGGTATCCTTCAACTCCTCGGCCACGTTTTCCGGGCCGATGAGAATCTTGGTGTTCTCGTCCCCCAGGGCGGGCAGGGGGAGAGACTGGGCCAGAGCCTGCTCCTCGGACAGGTAGCTCATCAGCTTCTGAGCCTTGCCCACGTCCCGATACTCCGGGTGATCTAAGATATGGCTGGTCCCTGCGGTGGCCACCGCGCTGTGCCCCAGGCTCTCCAGCACCTCCATGGCAAAGGAGACCACCAGGGAGATCAGCCCGTAGGAACTGCCCGCCGCGTGCTCAGCCACCCGCATCAGCTCAGGGGTAAGCTCCTCCAACGTCTTGCCCACAAAGGAGGTGTTGAGCAGCGTGGTCAGCAGCTGCAGCTGGGGCTCGGACAGGTCCACGGGCAGGCGGATGAGCTTGTTGCGCACCACGTTGCTGTCCGTCAGGACCACCGCGATGAAGGAGCTGCCGTCCACCAGGATCAGCTCAAAGCGGCGGATGGTGGCCCGGCGGGCGTTGCCCGCCAAGACAAAGGCCGGGTAGTTGGTCAACTGGGACACCATGCGCCCGGCCTGGTCGATCACCTTGTCCAGCTCCTGCATCTTCAGGTGCAGCGCCTCGTTGATCTGCCTGGTCTCCTCCAAGCTCAGCCTCTGCTCCTGCATCAGTTCATTGACATATAACCGGTAGCCTTTGGGGGAGGGGATGCGCCCGGCGGAGGTGTGGGGCTGTTCCAGATAGCCCTGCTCGGTCAGGTCGGCCAGTTCATTGCGGATGGTGGCCGAGGACACGTTCAGCCCGGCCAGCTCCAGGATGGCCTTGGAACCCACCGGTTCCGCCGTGCGGATATAGCTTTCCACCACAGCCCGCAAAATTTTCTTCTTGCGTTCGGTCAGCTCCACATCCGGCCCCTCCCCTTCTCGGTTTAGCACTCTTGCTATCCGAGTGCTAAAGATAATGTACCACCTGCCGGGCAGAATGTCAATAGGGCAGTTGTAAACGAAATGTGAATGTTTACCGGTGAAAAAAGTACCCCCCAGTTTTCGCACCAAGGCCCGCCGATTGCTAACAGGCTCCGCCAGGACGGAAAGAAATACTTTCCTTTCTGCTCATTTCGTAGTATGATGGTGCTAAGGTTTGTCCCGGAGAACGTCCCCTGCTGCCCTCGCACCCCTCCGGCTCCGAACTCAGCCGCTGCCGCGGTAGTGATAGGAGGCTGTGCCCCATGACCCCTTTGACCCTTCCCCTGACTGGCCTTGCCCTGGCCGCATCGCCCTCCGCTGCCCAGGGCGGCGGCTCGGTGTGGGACTCCATTTCTTACGGCCTGTCCTGGTTCTTCCAGAACCTGGCCCCCGCCGCCATTTGGGTACCCGTAGCCCTGGCAGTCTGCCTGGCCTTCTTCCTCTACTATTGGTATTGTCTCACCCCCCGGCCCTATACCCTGGAGTGGATCGCCATGGCCGAGGCCAGGACCCGCAGTCGGCGGATGACCCTCACCCTGCGCCGCCACCCCTTCCAGCGCAAGGACGTGCTGCCCATGCTGGTGATCACCCTGGCCTATGCCGCCACCGCCTTCTTCCGCTTGGGTGACCTGGACGTGCCCCAGCGCTACACCGTCTTTCAGGACGGCACCTCCTTCACCTTCTCCTTCAATCAGCCGGTGCAGGTGGACAAGATCTCCTATTACACCGCCCTTGGCTCGGGCAGCTACCTCCTAGAGTACTCCGCTGACGGCGGGCAGAGCTGGCAGCGCCTGACTCTGGAGCAGCCCTATGACGCGCTGCTCAAGTGGGAGGTGGTGAACCTGACCCAGCCGGTCCAGGAGGGGGAACAGGCCCCCGGTGTGATCACCGCTGATACCTGGCGCATCTCCGCAGGCAACGTGCAGCGGTATGAGGGTCTGTGGCTGGCCGAGCTGGCCCTGTGGCGGGAGGGGGAGGCGCTGGTCCCCCAGTATGTGTCCGACGGCGGCCAGACCCTGTTTGACGAATCGGACGTCTGGGCGGACAAGGCCACCTACCTGAACTCCTCCTATTTTGACGAGATCTATCACCCTCGCACCGCCCTGGAGCACCTGAACAACATCTATCCCTACGAGGTCTCCCACCCGCCTCTGGGCAAGCTGATCATCGCCGCGGGCATCTCCCTGTTCGGCATGACCCCCTTTGGCTGGCGGTTCATGGGCACCTTGTTCGGCGTGCTCATGCTGCCCATCCTCTATGTGTTTCTCAAAAACCTGTTCGGCAAAACCCCGGTGGCCGTGTGCGGCACCTGCCTGTTCGCCTTCGACTTCATGCACCTGGTGCAGACCCGCATCGCCACCATCGACACCTATGGGGTATTCTTCATCCTGTTGGCCTACTACTTCCTGTACCGGTGGCTGACCGTGCCCGCCGGGTCCAAGCTGCGCCGGTCTGTCCCCTCCCTGTTCCTGAGCGGGCTGTTCTGGGGGGTGGGTTGCGCCTGCAAGTGGACGGTGGTCTACGCCGGGGTGGGGCTTGCTCTGCTGTGGCTGCTGGGCCTGCTGTTCAAGCGCCGGGAGTGGCGCAGGCTGGCCGTGGCAGACGGTGAGAACACCCCCCCTGCCGCCCGGCCCCAGTTTGGCCCCTACGCGGCGGGCACTGTAATCCTATCTGTTATTTTCTTCGTATTAATTCCCGTTTGTATCTATGTGGCCACCTATCTGCCCTATGCCTTTGCCGCGGCAGCCCGGGACGGAACCCAGCCCAGCCTGCAAAGCTTGCTTTCCATCGTGTGGGACAACCAGGTGTTCATGCTCACCTATCACCAGGGGGTGCACACCCCCCATCCCTACGAGTCCTACTGGTACCAGTGGATCCTGGACGCCCGCCCCATCCTGTACTACCGGGACCTGGACTATGCCGGTACCCTGGGCGTCAAGAGCCTGTTTGCCTCCTTCAACAATCCCCTGGTGTCCTGGGGAGGGCTGCTGGCCTTCTTCGGGGTGCTCATCCAGACCATCCGCCGCAAGAGCGGCCGGGGACTGTTCCTGCTCATCGCCATCCTGTCCCAATTCGTCCCCTGGCTGTTCATTGGGCGCATCCTGTTCGCCTACCACTACTTCCCCACCGTCCTATTCCTGGTGTTCGCCATCGCCTACCTGATGAATGATATGCTCACCCGCCGGCGGAGAGGCTGCCGGGCGGCGGTATACGGCTTCACCGGGTGCGCCGTGGGGCTGTACGCCCTGTTCTATCCCGCCCTCACCGGCCTGTATATGCCCCTGTGGTACAGCCAGGCCTTCCTGCGCTGGCTGCCCAGCTGGCCCCTTTGAATCCGCCCAAAAACATCCCATCCCCCTGAGGTGACCCTATGTACCTGTGCGACTTCCACACCCACTCCCAGATTTCCCCGGACAGCGACACTCCTCTGGAGGAGATGGCTCGCCAGGCCATGGCCCTGGGGGTGACTGAGCTGTGCGTCACCGACCACTGCGACCTGGTGGACGACCAAGGCCAGCCGGTGGATTCCTTTGACTGGCCCGGTGCCAAGGCCCAATATCGCCAGGTACGCGCCCTGGTGGACGGCCGGCTCACCCTGCGCCTGGGCCTGGAGCTGGGCTCGGCGGTGTACGACCCGGATGCCGCCCGGCGCATCCTGGCCCAGGGGGAACCCGAGCTGGACTTCGTGCTGGGCTCCCTGCACAACTGGCTGGGAGCGCGGGACAATCTGGATCTGTATTTCACCGATTTCACCGGCGACCTCGCCCTGGCTCGCCACTGCGTGGAGCACTGCCTGGCCAACACCTGGTCCCTGGTCAAGGACTGCCCAGACTGCTACGACAGCCTGGCCCACATCGTCTATCCCCTGCGCTATATCCGCCGGGACGGGCTGGAGCTCAGCCTGGCCGACTATGAGCAGCCCGTACGGGACATCTTCACCCAGATTGCCCAGACCGGCCACGCTCTGGAACTGAACACTTATCAGGGCCGCACCGTGGGCGAGTGGCTGCCCCTGCTGCGCTGGTTCCGGGAGTGCGGCGGGGAGTATGTCACCCTGGGCTCGGACGCCCACCGCACCAACAGCTTAGGCAAAGGGCTGGCCGACGCCCTTCAGCTGCTGGAGCAGGCGGGCTTCCGCTACGTGACCACCTATGAACAGCGCAAGCCCGTTCCCCACAAACTCTAAAGCCGCCTCGGCGGCCCATTGGATTAGGAGGCGCAAACCATGAACATCTCTCTGGGCTGTGACCACGGGGCTTTCGCCCTGAAGGAACACCTGAAAGGCTATCTCACCCGGCAGGGCCACAATGTGGTGGACTGCGGCACGGATTCCACCGACAGCTGCGACTATCCCATCTATGCCCGGGCCGCCGCCCAGCAGGTGGCCAGCGGCGAATGTGAGCGGGGCATCGTGCTGTGCACCACCGGCATCGGCGTATCCGTGGTGGCCAACAAGGTCAGGGGGGTGCGGTGCGCGCTGTGCCGGGACCTGCTTTCCGCCCAGCTCACCCGCCAGCATAACGACGCCAATATGATGGCCCTGGCCGGCGGCTTCACCGGCCCCTTCGAGGCCGAGCGCCTGGTGGACGCCTTCCTGGGCACCTCCTTTGAAGGAGGACGCCACCAGCGCCGGGTGGAACTGGTCATGGAGACGGAGGGGCTGTGAGAAGATTTCCCCTTTCCCAATCAGAAAACCGCTGTCACCCAAGGGTGGCAGCGGTTTTATCTCATCTCCTGCTCCGTAAGCCATTGCAGAAAGGAGCGGGCCAGGGCCAGCTTGCCCTCGTCCATGGTGCGCAGCAACTCGGCCACGTTTTTCCAACCCTCCCCCTCCTGCCGGGCGGCGCCCACCAGAAACTCATCCGGGGTGGTGTCCAGGGCGATGGCCAGGCGCAGAATCACCTCGGTGGAGGGGATGGAGATCCCCCGCTCGATGTTGGAGAGGTATTTGTATCCGATGTCGGCCCGCTCTTCCACCTCAAACTGCTTCAGCCCCAGCGCCTTCCGCCGCCGGGCAACGCGCCTGCCGATCTCTTTGTAATCAATCCTCATTGTCTCCCCTCCAAGCCTTTGATCCGCATACCTCCATCATATGCCACCCCTTCCTGTTATAAACCGATTGAACGTCAAAATTCCATCTTGACATATGATTTTTTCCGATTTATAATCGGATTACGCCAAGATAGCGAATCCAAACCGGGAGGGAGAGCCCCCGATGCCCAGACCGATGAGAACCCTCCTGCTGCCCCTCTTGCGCCTGTGTGCCCTGCTGCTCCTGTGGCTGGTCTGCCGGGTTGCCCACCCCCTGAGCGAGTGAGGGCGGGCTGGCAGTCATTTCACTTGACAAGCCCCGGCCAGGGTGGTACACTACCCTCGTCAAAACGGCATGGACGGAGAAGAGCCCGCAAAGCCCCGGTCAGAGAGAGGCCCCCCTGGTGAAAGGGCCTTACGGCACGCGGCGGGCGGTACCACTCCCGAGCCGCCCGGGACGACCGGGATGGGCCCTTCCCATTACAGGAGGACACAAAGCGGCGGTTTTTGGGAAACCGCAAGCAGGGTGGAACCGTGGTGTGCATCCTTTGCGCCTCACCCCTGGCCAACTCAGGGGTGAGGCGTTTTCTGTTTCCCCCAAAACAAGGAGGAATTGATATGCCCGAAGAAAACAATCAGTATTCTTTTGAGAACGAGCAGTACCGCAAAACCTACTGGCACACCTGCTCCCACATCCTGGCCCAGGCCATGAAGCGGCTCCACCCCGAGGTGAAGCTGGCCATCGGCCCGGCCATCGAGAACGGGTTCTACTACGACTTTGACACCCCCGAGCCCTTCTCCGAGGATCAGCTGGCCGAGCTGGAAGCTGAAATGCGCAAGATCTGCAAGGAGAAGCTGAAGCTGGAGCGCTTCGAGCTGCCCCGGGAGCAGGCGCTGGAACTGCTGGAGGGCAAGGGAGAACCCTACAAAGTGGAGCTGGTCCACGGTCTGCCAGAGGACGCGGTGATCTCCTTTTACAAGCAAGGAGAGTTCACCGACCTGTGCGCCGGCCCCCACCTGGACTCCACTGGCCGGGTCAAGGGCAACGCCATCAAGCTCACCGCCTGCAACGCCGCCTACTGGCGGGGGGACTCCAGCCGACAAACCCTCCAGCGCATCTACGGCATCGCCTTTCCCAAGAAGGAGGAGCTGGACGCCTACCTGGCCAAGCTGGAGGAGGCCAAGCGCCGGGATCACCGGCGGCTGGGCAAGGAGCTGGGCCTGTTCATGCTCACCGAGGAGGGGCCCGGCTTCCCCTTCTTCCTGCCCCGCGGCATGGTGCTGAAAAACACCCTGATCGACTACTGGCGGCAGGTGCATAAGCGCTACGGCTATGTGGAGATCTCCACCCCCGTCATTCTCAACCGGCAGCTGTGGGAGCGCTCTGGCCATTGGGCCCACTACAAGGACAATATGTACACCACCGTCATCGACGGGGAGGACTACGCCGTCAAGCCCATGAACTGCCCTGGGGGCATGATGGTCTACGCCAGCCAGCCCCACTCCTACCGGGACCTGCCCCTGCGGGTGGGCGAACTGGGCCTGGTCCACCGCCACGAGCTGTCCGGCGCCCTCCACGGCCTGTTCCGGGTGCGCTGCTTTACCCAGGACGACGCCCACCTGTTCATGACCCAGGACCAGCTCAAGGACGAGATCAAGAACGTGGTCAAGCTCTTTGACGAGGTCTATTCCGTCTTCGGCCTGCCCTACCAGATTGAGCTGTCCACCATGCCCGAGGACCACATTGGCACCGTGGAGCAGTGGGAGCACAACCAGGACATCCTCAAGCAGGCCATCACCGAGATGGGCAAGCCCTTCACCATCAATGAGGGGGACGGGGCCTTCTACGGCCCCAAGCTGGACTTCCACCTGGCCGACTCGCTGGGCCGCACCTGGCAGTGCGGCACCGTCCAACTGGACTCCCAGCTGCCCGAGCGCTTCCAGCTGGAGTATGTGGGCGAGGACGGGGAGAAGCACCGGCCCGTCATGCTCCACCGGGTGGTGCTGGGCTCCATCGAGCGATTCATCGGCGTCATCACCGAGCACTTTGCCGGCGCCTTCCCCGCCTGGCTGGCCCCCGTGCAGGTCAAGCTGCTTCCTGTCACCGACCGGGCGGCGGACTATGCCGACCAGGCGGCCGCTCAGCTGGAGGCCATGGGCTTCCGGGTGGAGGTGGACCACCGCAACGAGAAGATCGGCAAGAAGATCCGGGAGGGACAGCTGGAAAAGGTCCCCTATATGCTGGTGGTGGGCGACCGGGATATGGAAAACAGCACCGTCTCCCCCCGGCACCGCGCCCAAGGGGATCTGGGGGCCATGACCCTGGATGACTTTGCCGCCCGGCTGCGGGAGGAAGTGGACCGCAAGGCCTTGACCTGATGGATCACGGACCAGGGGCCGCCCAGGCAGGCGGCCCCTGGTCCTTTTCCCCGCTTGCGCCCTCATCCCCGCCATGCTATAATAAAAGTCCACTCTATGGGACTTTTATTGTGGTACAGTGGGTCGAGCAGAGATCCTACATCCCATTCGGGCCGATCCTTTCGGCCCGAAACCCCAGGGAGGTGATGCCATGGCGCGGGGCGCCAACCAGAAGAAAAAGCTGCCCATCCTGGCCAAGCTGCTGCTGTCGGCCAGTGATGAGGAGCATCCCATCTCGGTGGCCCAGATGACCCAGGAGCTGGGCCGGTGGGGCATCCCCGCCGAGCGCAAGAGCATCTATGACGATATGGAGCAGCTGCGCCAGCTGGGCCTGGACGTGCAGGTGCGCAAGGGCAAGCAGGGGGGCTGGTTCGTCGGCCAGCGGGACTTTGAGCTGGCCGAACTGAAGCTGCTGGTGGACGCGGTGGCCTCCAGCCGCTTTCTCACCCAGCGCAAGAGCGGCAGCCTGATCCGCAAGCTGGAATCCCTGGCCTCCGCCCATCAAGCTCGGCAGCTCCAGCGCCAGGTCTATGTGGACCGCCGGGTCAAGACCATGAACGAGCGCATCTTTTACAACGTGGACAAGCTCCACGCGGCCATTGCCGCCAACCGGGTGGTGAGCTTTTGCTATTTTGAGTACAATATGCACAAGCAAAAACTCTACCGCCGGGAGGGATCCCGCTATCGAGTCACCCCCTTCGGCCTGATCTGGGACAGCGAGAACTACTACCTGGCCGGCCGGGACGAGATCAGGGGGGATCTGCGCCACTACCGGGTGGACAAGATGGATGACATCGTCATCACCGGCATCCCCGGCTCCAGCCGGGATGGCTGGGATCCGGAGGGCTATACCCGCCGCCACTTCGGCATGTACGCCGGCCGGGACTGCCGCCTCACCCTGCGCTGCGCCGCCCCCTTGGCCGGCGTCGTGCTGGACCGCTTCGGCCAGGACACCATCCTTGTCCCCCAGGGGGAGAACGCCTTTACCGTCACCCTGGACCTGGTGGTCAGCCCACCCCTGTGGGGCTGGCTGTTCTCCTTGGGAGACGGGGTGGAGATCCTCTCCCCCCAGTGGGCCGCCCAGCAGTTTCGCACCCAGCTGGAGCAGCTGCTGGCCCGCTATCCAAAGAAGGATTAGCCCCATCCTGTTGGGGGCATACTTTCCAGAGATGGGAGGTGTGCCCTATGGAGGATCCAATCCGACAGGGCCGGAGGATGTACGAACTGGGACGGCGGCTGGGTGCCCTAGGGGCAGTAGCCATCGGCAGCGCCGGCGGCCCCCTGGCCCATGCCTTGGCCCGCACCGCCGGCGGGGGCGCAGCCCTGGCCGGGGGTGAGGTGCGCTTTCACGACGGGCGGTGCGCCGCCTGTGCCGCCTGGCTGGCCCAATATTACCGCCTGCCCGCCTCCCTCTTCCTGCGCCAGCAGGGACGGGAGGTGACCGCCTGGGTGCTGGACGGCCGGGGCCGGCTGTTTGAGCCCCCCGCCCTGCCCCCCTCCGCCCCCACTCGGGCCGGGGAGTGGGATCTGCTGGTGGGGGTGGAGCAGGCCTGGGCCGTCCACCGGGCCGGCCGGGTCCGTCGATCCGGCCCCCTGTGCGCCCAGGGGCCGGAGGGTCTGGTTCTGGCCCTGGAGCGGATGGGGTACGAACTGGTGCCTGCCCGGCCCGGCGTCCCCGTGCTGCGCAGCGACCGGGAGGGGTTTTCCCTCCAGGTGGAGCTGGACGGCAGCTCCGTCCCTCTGCCAGGAGAGGACGCCCTGGCCGCCGCTGCGGCCTGGATCCCGCCCGCCCAGCCCCTGCCCGCCTCCCAGCCCGGCCCTCGCCTCATCTGACCCCGCTCAGCCCCCGGCTTGACTTCCCGGGCCGGGGGCCGTAAAATACGCATAGACGGGCCGCCCCTCCCGGGGCGGCCCTATCCCCGCCCTGGGGCCACCGCCCAGGGCCATGCGAGGTGCTGTTGTGAACCAGACGGAGCTGACCTATTTCGACTACGCCGCCACCACCCCCCTGTGTTCGGAGGCGCTGGCCGCCATGACCCAAGCGCTCACCCAGTTTGGCAACCCCTCCTCCCAGTACGCCTACGCCCGCCAGGCCGCCCAGGCGGTGCGCAGCCATCGGGAGTCGGTGGCCCAGGCCCTGGGCTGCGCCGCCAACCAGGTGTACTTCACCTCCTGCGGCACCGAGGGGGACAACTGGGCCATCCGCCGGGGGGTGGAGCTGGGCCGCCGACGGGGCCGGCACATCGTCACCACCGCCATCGAGCACGCCGCTGTGCTGGAGACCTGCCGGGACTTGGAGCGCCGGGGCTATGAGGTGACCTATCTTTCCCCAGATCGGGCCGGCCGCATCAGCGCAGACCAGCTGTGCTCAGCCATCCGTCCGGATACCGTCCTGGTTTCCATGATGCTGGTGAATAATGAGACCGGCGTGGTGTTGCCCGTGGCCGAGTGCGTCCAGGCCGTCAAGGCCGCCGACCCCGCCATCCTCTTCCATTGCGACGCCGTCCAGGGCCTGCTGAAGTTGCCCGATCCCCCCGTTGCCACCGGGGCCGACCTGATCACCGTCAGCGCCCACAAGGTGGGCGGCCCCAAGGGAGTGGGGGCGCTGTACATCCGGGCTGGCCTACGCCTGCCCCCCCTGCTCACCGGCGGCGGGCAGGAGGGCGGCCTGCGCTCGGGCACCGAGGCCACCGCCCAGCTGGCTGGCTTCGCCGCCGCCTGTGACGCCGCCCGGTCCAATCCCGGCCGGTTGGAGCGCACCGCCGCCATCAAAGCCTACACCTTGGATCGCTTGCGGCAGGCCATCCCCCAGCTGGAGGTGGTCTCCTCCGGGGACGCCCCCCACATCTGTGCCGTCACCCTGCCCGGCTATCCCGGTGAGGTGCTGGTGCGGGCCCTGGGGGATCAGGGCATCTGCCTGTCCTCCGGCTCCGCCTGCCACCGAGGCAAGCCCAGCCATGTCTTTGCCGCCATGGGCCTGCCCCGCCCCTGGCTGTCCGGCGTGCTGCGCCTGTCCTTCTCCCCCAACACCACCCAGGCCCAGGCCGACCGGCTGGCCCAGGCCCTGGAGCGGCTCAGCCACACCATCCTCCCCGCCCGCTCCTGACAGAAGGGGGGCCGTCCCCATGGGAACGGCCCCCCTTCCTGCTCGTTGCTCACTTGGCCAGGCTGGCCCCCAAGGAGCGGCACTGCTCCAGTCCGTCCGCGTCCGGGGCCTCGTTGACGATCAGACCCTCGTCCCCCACCAGCAGGGCGCCGGAGCCCTGGGCACGCTCCCACCAGTCCCGCATCCATTGGCCATCCCCCCAGCCATAGGAGCCGAACAGGGCCACCTCCCGGCCGCCCAGACTGCCCTCCAGCTGGGTGAAGAAGGGCTCAAACTCGGCCTCCTCCAGCACCTCGGCCCCCATGGCTGGGCAGCCCAGGGCGATGGCGTCGCAGGCCAGCACCTCCTCGGTGGTGGTCTCGCTCACCTGCCGGAGCAGCACTTCCGCCCCCGCCGCTTGGGCGCCGGCGGCCACCGCCTCCGCCATGGCCGCGGTGTTGCCCCCCATGGACCAATAGACAACCGCTACTTTCTTCATGTGTTTCCCTCCGTTCACATTCTAAATTTTTGACCTCAAGCCGCCAACTGCCTGCAAACCCCGGGCACGGGCGGCGGCTCACACCGCCGCCAGCATCTGGAGCAAGGTATTCCCCTCGTCCATCCCCCGGCACAGCTGCTCCCGGCAGCGGCCAAACAGCCGGAAGCGGCGGACGGCCTCCTCCACCGGGCCGTAGACCTTCCACGGCCCCACCAGCTTGCAGTTGCGTCCGCCCTCCCGCTGGAAGCCCGCCACGTCCTCTGGGGGATAGCCCAGGAACAGCCCCACCTCGTGGGGGAATTCCGCTCGGCCCAACCGGCTGGCCAGCATCCTCAGCTGCCCCTCCATCTCCCCTGGATAGCCCGCCCGGGCCAGCATCCCGGCCACCGCCGGCTGGGCCAGGCACCTGCGCAGAAGCTCCGGCCGATAGACCAGCAGCAAGCAGCGCCCGCCCCGCCGATTGAGCACCCGCAGCCGCACCCCCTGGCCGGCCAGCAGGCGGATGTATCTGCACAGCAGGGGACCGTCCCCTGTCCCGCTCTCCCGCCAGGAGATGAGGTCGGCCGGCTTCACCCCAGACAGGGACGGGGCACAGTGATAGGCCAGGGTGCGTTCCAGCCGCCAGGCTCGCTGATCCATCTGCTTCCCTCCTCTCCAGGAGTTAGTATATGCTAACTCCAACCGAAAGGTAACACGGGCAAATCGCCCGCGTTGTTAGCTATTGCTAACCCTCTGAGATAAACCTACCATATTCTCCCCGGGTTGTCAAGGGGCGGGCAGAAATTTTCCGCTCAGGCCCACCTCTTGCAAAATCCGGGAGACATGGTATACTATCAGGGAACCTGCCGCCGGCCGGGCCCCCGGCCGGCCCGCATTATTCAAGAGTGGAGGAAACGCCTATGGATCGCATCACCATTGCCTCCGTTTTCGCCGACGGGGAGCGGCTGGACGGCCAGACGGTCACCGTCATGGGCTGGGCCCGCACCATCCGGGATATGAAGACCTTCGGCTTTATCGAGCTCAACGACGGCTCCTGCTTCCGCAACCTTCAGGTCGTGCTGGACGCCGGCGCGCTGGACAACTACAAGCAGATCGCCGGGCAAAACGTGGGCGCGGCCCTGATCGTCACCGGCACGGTGGTGCTCACCCCCCAGGCCAAGCAGCCCCTGGAGGTCAAGGCCGCTTCCATCCAGGTGGAGGGTCCCTCCACCCCGGACTACCCCCTGCAAAAAAAGCGCCACACGGTGGAGTACCTGCGCACCATCCAGCACCTGCGGCCCCGCACCAACCTGTTCTCCGCCGCCTTTCGGGTGCGCAGCGTAGCCGCCCATGCCGTCCACACCTTCTTCCAGGACCGGGGCTTTGTCTATATCCATACCCCCATCATCACTGCCAGCGACTGCGAAGGGGCCGGCGAGATGTTCCAGGTGACCACCTTGGATCTGGACAGCCCTCCCCGCCTGCCGGATGGGCGCGTGGACTACACCCAGGACTTTTTTGGCAAGCGGGCCAGCCTCACCGTGTCCGGCCAGCTCAACGCGGAGAACTTCGCCATGGCCTTTGGCTCGGTGTACACCTTCGGCCCCACCTTCCGGGCTGAGCACTCCAATACCCAGCGCCACGCCGCTGAGTTCTGGATGATCGAGCCCGAGATCGCCTTTGCCGACCTGGACGACGACATGGACTTGGCCGAGGCCATGATCAAGCACATCATCCGCACCGTACTGGAGCGCTGCCCTGATGAGCTCAGCTTCTTCAACTCCTTTGTGGACAAGGGCCTGCTGGATCGCCTGCGCCACGTGGCCAGCTCCGACTTCGCCCGGGTGAGCTACACCAAGGCCATCGAGCTGCTGAAGAAAAACAACCACAAGTTCGACTACCAGGTGGACTGGGGCTGCGACCTCCAGACCGAGCACGAGCGCTATCTCACCGAGCAGGTGTTCCAAAAGCCGGTGTTCGTCACCGACTACCCCAAGGACATCAAGGCCTTCTACATGCGCCTGAACGACGACGGCAGGACGGTGGCCGCCGCCGACTGCCTGGTGCCCGGCATCGGTGAGATCATCGGCGGCTCCCAGCGGGAGGAACGCCTGGAGGTGCTGGAACGGCGCATGGCAGAGCTGGGCCTCAATCCAGAGGACTACTGGTGGTACCTGGACCTGCGGCGCTACGGCTCCTGCCGTCACGCCGGCTTCGGCCTGGGCTTTGAACGCATGGTGATGTATCTCACCGGTATCTCCAACATCCGGGATGTGGAGCTGCATCCCCGCACCGTGGGCAACGCGGAATTTTGAGAGATAGTAAGGCCCCCTGCGTCCAGCCCGAGACGTCGAGGTGGTCTGCTCCAAATGGGCCCGCCCCGCCGGGGTGATGGCATAATAGCTCCGTGCCCGGTTATGCACCACTTCCGTCCGGTCCACCCGGATATAGCCCTGCTCCTCCAATCGGTACAGGATGGGATAGAGCACGGCAATCGTAAAGCGGTCTCCGCTCTTTTCCTTCATGGCCTGGGATATCTCATAGCCGTACATCACCCGGTCCCAGAGCAGGCGCAGCACCACCAGCGGACTGGTCGCCCGCTTATAGTAAGATACAAAATCGTGTCCGGCTTCTCCCAAGATGCTTCCTCCTTTTTCCCTTTTTATCACAATAAAAATATTTTCAATATATTGTATTTTATTTACATATAATATATTTTTCTATATAATAAAGGCAGATTCCTCAGGGGGAAGTAACTTTGACAGCTGTCAACCCGGTACCTTCAAACATTTTTGACAAGAGGATTTTATGATAAAGCTCAAAAAATTGATCGCAGCCTTTTTGAGTGTTACGATGTGCTTCACCTTGGCTAGTGCGTCCGCCTCGGCAGCCGTAACCGGGGAGCTCACCGGGCCTATCTATGATATGCTGGACACATCTCCTATCACCACCCGCGGTGCAAACCGTCCTACCCAATTTTATAATCTCGGAGGAAATAATCGCTATACTGCAACTTTTTATGATCTCTCTGCAGATCGAGGCGTTTACACCAATTATTATTTTGCCACAGGGACCGGTTCTATCTATGTTAAGATGTCTTTAGAGAGAGCCGGGACCACTCAGCAAACAGATCGAAAGCTGACCATCCATCTGTATCAGAAAAACACAGCATTGGAAGTCGGAAGGGAGATTGACAGCAGAACGGTTTCTTTCAGCACCGCTTCTACCACACGCTGGGCAATCTTCAATAATCTTGATCCCAACAAGTTTTATTTTATTCTCTTCGAAAATGTTTCCAGCAACAGCTATTTGAGCAATAAAGCCATTAGCTGTCAGGCCATTGTGGATGATTATCAGCCCTCGTAATGGTACTCTGGCTGGATTCATTTCAAGGTTAGGATGTGCCGCTTCATGGAACTTCTGGAACATTTTCTGTCCCTGATCACCGGCACCTATTTCCAGTATGTGGTGCGATATCTGCCCTTCGCCCTGTTGGCGGGCGGCGTCTTCCTGGCTGCTCGGTACCTCTGGGTGAAGCGGACAGGTCAACAGTTTCGCGGATGGAACGAGGGAATCCGGACGCTGCTGGTGTGTTACTGCGCGGGTATCTTTCAGGTGGCATTGCTCCCACCCGGCCCCGGCCTGCTCTTCACCGGAGGTTACAGCTTTGTGCCCACCTTTGTCCAGCTGGCTGCCGGACTGGTGACCATTGGGCCGTGGGTCTATGCCATGTTCGCACTGAATACCCTGATGTTCGTCCCTGTGGGCCTGCTGCTCCCCTTTGCGCTGCGCCGGAATGCCTGGTGGCGGGTGATGCTGATCTGCCTGATCTCCATCTTGGCTATCGAGGCTGTCCAGCCGATTGTGGGCCGCAGCGGTGACGCAGACGACCTGCTGTGCAACCTGGCGGGCAGCGCCATCGGCTTTGGCCTGTATAAAACCATGGAAAAGCTCTTCCCCGCCTTCGTGAAGAAAGGCAGGCCCACTGCCCCCGACGGCCAGGCCGCCCGGTCATAAAGCCCCCTTGTACCCAATCCCCCCGAAGATTTTCCATGTGTTAGCGTTTGTACGAGAAATTTGGAGCGTGGTTTTCATACGAACCTATAGACTTTTAATTGCACTTGCACTGGTGTGCTTTATCGGTCTGTCTGCCACCATCCTAAAATGGCCTTTGCAAATTGAGATATGAAATCATATTTGGCGACAGGCCGGTTGGAAGTAAAACGAGGTGATCTCCTTGCCCATTGCTTACTACGCTGTCTTCAACTATGACCAGTATGACAAAACGGAACGGAAGTATGGGATCTCCATCCTGTTCCCTGACCTGCCGGAGGCGAACACCTGTGCCCGGAATGACCGGGAGGGATATGAAATGGCCGTGGACGTCCTTCATCTGTGCCTGCTGGACCGGGACGAAGGAGAGTTCCCCACCCCCACACCCTTGGCCGACATCCCGCTGAAAGCCGGAGAGCGGGCGGTCCTGATCCCTTACAGCCCCGAGGCTGTAGACAGAAATAAGTTTCACTACTTCCCCTATCCGGAGGAATCCCCATGATCGAACTCACCCCAGAGCGCATGTTTGGACACCCCATCCTCTCCCAAGAAGAGGCGGAGTCCCTCCATCCCTGTAACCTGAACGATCTTTGCACCCCCATCAAAGAATTGGATGAAATCAACTTCTTCATGCTGCTGACCTCTTATCACCATCACCTGGACCGAGGCCGCCGGGAACTGGCCGCCCACCTGGCCTTCCTGATGTCCTACGATCTCTTTATGCTCATCACCCCGCCGGGCTCCTGCCCCCTGGCTCTGCACTATATCCAGAGGGCCATCGACCTCAATCCCCTGGAGGATTATCTTGAGTGGGAGCGGCTGATCCAGCAAGGGAATTGAGCCCCATCCACCCAAACCATCCAATCTGGGAGCGTGATGCCCATGCCCACATTCTTCTCCGACCTGTCCCCCCTTGAGCAGGTCATGTCCTTCCTGGCAGATACCTATCTGGGCTATGCCGCGCGGTATCTGCCCTTCGCCCTGCTGGCGGGCGGCGTCTTCCTGGCTGCTCGGTACCTCTGGGTGAAGCGGACAGGTCAGCAGTTTCGCGGATGGAACGAGGGAACTCGGGCGCTGCTGGTGTGTTATCTCGCCGCCCTCCTGCTGGTTGTTTGGGTCCCCTACCCCGGCTCCCCGCTCTTTGCCAGCTGGAGCTTTGACTTCGTGCCCACCCTGCTCGCGTGGGCGGTGGACTACTCCCCGCTCTTTCCCAGCTGGAGCGTGGCCATGCTCATCCTCAACGTCCTGCTGTTCGTCCCCGTAGGCCTGCTGCTCCCCCTGGTGCTGCGCCGGAATACCTGGTGGCGGGTTGGGCTGGCCTGCCTGGCCGCCACCCTGGCCATTGAGCTGGTTCAGCCCCTGGTCGATCGCAGCGGCGACATCGATGACGTGCTGTGCAACCTGGCGGGCAGCGCCATCGGCTTTGGCCTGTACAAGCTGCTGGACAAGCTGCTGCCCCGCTTCACGGTCCGGTGCCGCCCCGCCGCTCAGGCCACCCACTCATAACCCCTTTCCGGGCCCGCCCCATTTGGGCGGGCCCGGCTCTTTTTTCCTCTCCCCCCTTGACTTTTTCCGTTTCACCCCTTATTATAAGCATAGATTTATATCATAAATATTTATTTAGGAGGTATGTGCCATGACCCAGCGGGAACGGCAGATCCTCCGGTGGATCGAGGAAAACCCCATGATCTCCCAGCAGGAGCTGGCAGGCCGGGCGGGTATCACCCGGTCCTCGGTGGCGGTGCACATCTCCAATCTGATGAAAAAGGGGTGCATCCTGGGCCGGGGCTATGTGGTGCAAACCGCCCCTTATGTGGCTGTGGTGGGGGGCGTGACCAAGGACATCGGCGGCACCGCCCTATCCCCCCTGGTCCCTCGGGATTCCAACCCCGGCCGGGTTCGGATATCCATGGGGGGCGTGGGGCGCAACATCGCCCATAACATGGCCCTGCTTGGCCTGGAGGTCACCTTCCTCACCGCCATGGGGGACGACGAGTTTGCCCACGCGGTGGCCGCCGGCTGCGGCCAGCTGGGCATCGACCTCTCCCACGCTCTCCAGGTGCCGGGCCAAACCAGCTCCACCTACCTGTTCCTGGCCGGGCCGGACGGAGAGATGGAGCTGGCGGTGAGCGACATGGACATCTTCCGCCACGTCACCCCCGACTATCTGGCCAGCCGGCTGAACGTGCTCAATCGTGCCCAGCTCATCGTGGTGGATACCAACATCCCGGAGCAGTCCATCGCCTGGCTGTGCCAGCACGCCACGCCCCCCATCTTTGCCGACCCGGTGTCCACCGCCAAGGCCGGGCGGCTGCGCCCCTGCCTGGGCAGGCTGCACACCATCAAGCCCAACCGCATGGAGGCCCAGCTGCTCTCCGGGGTGACCATCACAGACCAGGACAGCCTGTATGCCGCGGCTGACGCCCTGCTGGCCACCGGCCTGCACCGGGTGTTCATCAGCCTGGGGGCCGGGGGCCTGCTGGCTGCCGACCACCTGGGCCAGCGCCTGCTTCTGCCCTGCTATCCCGGGCAGATGGCCAACACCACCGGCTGTGGGGACGCCGCCATGGCTGCCCTGGCCTGGGCTTATCTTCAGGGCACCGATCTGGAGGGCACCGCCCGGGCCGCCCTGGCCGCGGGGGCGGTGGCCATGGAGAGCCCGGAAACCATCAACCCCGCCATGAGCCGGCAGGCCCTGCTCCAACGCATGGCCGGCAGCCGGTAGCCTTGCCCATCCCCCGCCGGGGGCCAAAATTCAAACACGGAGGGATCCCTATGAATCGCTATCTGGACGTCGCCCCTCAGGTGCGCCAGGCCCTGGACGCGGGCCAGCCCGTAGTGGCCCTGGAGTCCACCATCATCTCCCACGGTATGCCCTATCCTCAGAACGTGAAAACCGCTTTGCAGGTGGAACGCATCGTCCGGGACAGCGGCGCGGTGCCCGCCACCGTGGCCATCCTGGGCGGCAGGCTGAAGCTGGGCCTCACCCAGCAGGAAATCGAACACCTGGGCAAAAAAGGGCAGGACGTCAGCAAGGCCAGCCGCCGGGACCTGGCGGTGCTGGTTGCCCGGGGGGCGGACGGGGCCACCACCGTGGCCACCACCATGTTCATCGCCGCCCTGGCCGGGGTGGAGGTGTTCGCCACCGGGGGCATCGGCGGCGTCCACCGGGGGGCGGAGCGCACCATGGACATCTCTGCCGACCTGGAGGAGCTGGCCCACACCCCGGTGCTGGTGGTATGCGCGGGGGCCAAATCCATCTTGGATCTGGGCCTGACCCTGGAGTATCTGGAGACCAAGGGGGTGCCCGTGGTGGGCTACGGCACCGACGAGCTGCCCGCCTTCTACACCTCCAAGAGCGGCTATTCCGTGGACTACCGCATGGACACCCCCCAGGAGATCGCCGCCGCCTTCCGGGCCAGCCGCACGCTGAACTTAGGCGGCATGCTGGTGACCAATCCCATCCCCGACCAGTTCGCCATGGACCCCCAAACCATCAACCGGGCCATTGACGAGGCCGTGGCTCAGGCCGAGGCCCAGGGCATCCACGGCAAGCAGACCACCCCCTTCCTGCTGGCCAAGGTCAAGGAGCTCACCGGGGGGGACAGCCTGGAATCCAACATCCAGCTGGTCTACCACAACGCCCGGCTGGCCGCCCGCATTGCGGTGTGCCTGGCCGCCCAGTCCTGAGCAGATCCGATCCCCCGGGCCCGCCCTCTGGGCGGGCCCGGTTGGTTTGGGCTTGTGTCCGGGGCAGTTCTGTGGTAAGATGGAACTAACCGATACACTTCAACCGGCCTGGGCCAACCCAGCTCAGGTCAACGGACAGAAAGGGGGCCCTTTTGCGGCATAACAAATTGCTCTTCGAAAAGATACAAGAATCTCTGGCGTCTGTACTGCCCATTACCGCCATCGTGCTGGTCATCAGCCTCACCATCGCGCCCCTCACCCCAGGCACCATGGTGCTGTTCCTGTTCGGCGCCATCCTCCTGGTGTTCGGCATGGGGCTGTTCTCCCTAGGGGTGGATATGTCCATGATCCCTATGGGGGACGGCATCGGCGTGCAGATCAGCAAGACCAGGCGGGTGCTGACCCCACTGCTAATCTGCTTCGTACTGGGCGTGGTGGTCACCATCGCCGAGCCTGATTTGCAGGTGCTGGCCGAGCAGCTGCCCTCGGTGGAGAACATGACCCTGATCCTGGCCGTGGCCGTGGGGGTAGGTTTCTTCCTGGTGGCAGCCCAGGTGCGGATGCTGCTCAACATCCCGTTGTCCTATGCCCTGCTGTTCTTTTACATCCTGGTGTTCGCCCTGTCCTACTTCGCGCCTGACACCTTTGTCCCCGCCGCCTTCGACTCCGGCGGCGTCACCACGGGGCCCATCACGGTGCCCTTCATCATGGCCCTGGGCATCGGCCTGGCGGCCCGGCGCAGCGACAAAAACTCCAGCAGCGACTCCTTTGGCCTGATCGCCCTCTGCTCCATCGGCCCCATCCTGGCCGTCATGGTGCTGGGGCTGGCCCTGCCCGGCGTGGACGCGGCCTACACCCCTGTGGTCGTCCCCGAAGTGGCCTCCACCCAGCAGGCCGCCGCCCTGTTCCTGGATGAGCTGCCCGCTTACACCGCCGAGGTAGCTGTGGCTCTGCTGCCCATCCTGGCTATCTTCGCCCTGTTCCAGCTGGCCTTCCGCCGCTTCCAGCGCCATCAGCTGGGGCGCATCCTGGTGGGGCTGGTGTACACCTACCTGGGCCTGGTGCTCTTCCTGGTGGGGGTCAATGTGGGCTTTCTGCCCGCCGGGGCCACCATTGGGGCGGGCATCGCCTCAGGGGGCACCGCATGGATGCTGGTGCCCATCGGCGCACTGGTGGGCTACTTCATCGTCCGGGCCGAGCCGGCGGTGCGGGTGCTGGCCCGCCAGGTAGAGGAAATCTCCAACGGCTCCATCACCCAGAAGTCCATCAACCACGCGTTGTCCATCGGCATCGCCCTGTCCGTGGGCTTGGCCATGCTGCGCATCCTGACCGGGCTGTCCATCCTCTGGTTCCTGATCCCCGGCTACGCCGTCGCCCTGGCCCTGACCTTCTTCGTCCCCCAGATGTTCACCGGCGTGGCCTTCGACTCGGGTGGTGTGGCCTCCGGTCCCATGACCACCACCTTCCTGCTCCCCTTGGCCATGGGGGCCTGCGAGGCGGTGGGGGGCAACGTACTCACCGACGCCTTTGGCATCGTGGCCCTGGTGGCCATGACCCCGCTGTGCACCATCCAGGCCCTGGGTCTGTATGGCAGGCTCCGGGCCCGCCGGGCCGCCAAGGCCCTGCGCCAGGCCCTGCGGGATGAGCTGGCGGGGCTGGAAGCCGGCGTCGTATACTGGGAGGTGTGACCCATGGATCCTACCATCAGCCCCATGCAGCTTCTGGTCTCCATTGTGGAGCGGGGGAAGGGGGCCCATCTGGTTGCCCACTACAAGGGCTATAAACTGCTGCACCACAACCAGGCCGCCGGCCGTGGCACAGCGGCCTCCCACCTGCTGGACACCCTGGGTTTTGGCACCACGGAGCGGGATGTGGTGCTCACCTTCGGCCCCAGGGACACGGTGCGGCAGCTGATGTATCATCTGAAGGAGGAGGATCGCTCCAAGCTGGACGCTCAGGGCATCGCCTTTTCCCTGAATATCTCAGGGATGAGCGCCATCCTGGCCGTGTGCCTGTCCCGGCTGGAGCAGATGGATCCGGAAAGGGGAGAACAGAGTATGGAGCAGGGCTGCCACCACAGCTTAATCCTGGTGAGCGTCAACCAGGGCTATACCGACGCGGTCATGGACACCGCCCGGGCCGCCGGCGCCCGGGGAGGCACCATCATCCGGGCCCGCTGGACTGAGGCGGGAGAGGTAGAGCAGTTTGTGGGCATCACCCTCCAGGCGGAGAAGGAGGTGGTGGCCATCGTGGCCCACAACCGGGAACGGGCCGCCATCATGGAGGCCATCGACCGCGCCCACGGGATGCGCACCGACGCCCAGGCGGCGGTCATCTCCCTGCCCATCGAGCAGACCGCCCGGCTGGACTAAACCACAGCGTCCGAACCGTCCCAAGCCCCGGGTTATCACCCCAGGGCGGGCATACGGTCTCGCGCGACCCTGCCTGGCACGAAAACGCCCTCAGCCGCGGCCTGCGGCTGGGGGCAGCTTGTCCAGGGAGCGGTCAGCGGACCTGGAGCGCCGGAGCCGGCTGGCCCAGCCCCTCCAGGTATTCCTCCACCGGGAAGTCCTCCAGCACGCTGTCCCGGCGCAGGTAGAGCGGGTGGTGGGGGTGTCCCTTCCGAGAGCGTGGGCCCGCGCTGTACCAGCGGGCGTTGTGAGCCCGCCCCACCTCCACCAGGTCCCTGAGGTATCCTGCCAGGTAGCCCCGCTTCTCAATCAGGGCCCCCCAGGCCGCCCATACCGCCGGAGCCTTCCTCCGTCCCAACCCCAGCGCATAGGCAAAGGCTGCCAGATTCTCCCGGTGCAGCCGGGGATTGCCCGCCCGCTCCATATGGTTGGGATCGGTGGCCCGCTGGGCATAGACATTGAGCATGAGGAAGCTGTCAAAGCCGTTGTGTCCCGCCACCCGCTGCACCGATTTTAGGGTGTTGTCCAGCTGGTTTGGCGTGGCGGTGGACGGGTTGACCCCCAGGCAGATCAAGGGGTTTTCTCCCCGGGTACCCAGGATATAACGATACTCTTCGTAATGATTCGGTATATAAATCCAATTTGTAATCTCATAGGCCGGGTTTGGCCGCTGGGCCTGGACCAGCGCCTGGGCGAAGCCCACCAGCTCCAGCTGACTGGTAGGCCCCTGTGGAATGTGCATCTCGCTCCCTCCTCCTATACTGGGGATAGCCCTCCCCTTTGGCGCACCTCCACCACTGCCCAGCGGCCTGCGGATGAAACCCATCCCGAAAGGAGAACCTCCATGCGCTATCACGCCGTGCGCCCCGCCCGCTTCCAATCCCGCCCCAACCGGTTCATCGCCCGGGTGGAGCTGGACGGGCGGGAAGAGACGGTCCATGTAAAGAACACCGGCCGCTGCCGGGAGCTGCTCCTGCCCGGCCGCACCGTCTACCTGGAGCAGAGCAGCAACCCCAACCGCAAAACCCGCTTTGACCTGATTGCCGTGGACAAGAGCGGCCTGCTCATCAACCTGGATGCCCAGGCCCCCAACCAGGTGTTCGCCGAGTGGGCCCGGGCCGGCCGGTTCCGCCCAAACCTCACCCTGCTCCGGCCGGAGACCACCTGGGGCTCCTCCCGCTTCGATTTTTACTGGGAGGACGCCGCCGGGGCAAAGGGCTTTGTGGAGGTCAAGGGGTGCACCTTGGAGGAGGACGGCCTGGCCCTCTTCCCCGACGCGCCCACCCTGCGGGGGGTCAAGCACCTGCGGGAGCTGGCCCGGGCCCAGGGAGAGGGGTATGCCTGCACGGTGTGTCTTGTGCTTCAGATGAAGGGCTGCCGCCTGTTCTGTCCCAACGAGCGCACCCATCCCGCCTTCGGCCAAGCCCTGCGGGAGGCGGCGTCAGCAGGGGTGCAGGTCCTGGCCATGGACTGCCAGGTGGCGCCGGACCGGCTGGAGCTGGACGCCCCAGTGCCCGTCAGTCTCTTCCCGCCCGGCCTGTAAGCCTTCTTCCCTTGTCCCCAGCGGGGCCGTCGGTGGGCGGCCCCGCTGCTTTTTAGGTATTCTTCATGATGACCCGCTCGGCCACATCGGCCACGTCCTCACACCGGTCGCAGCACTTCTCCAAATGATCATAGAGGGTGGTCCAGGCCATCACTGCCACCGGATCCTCCTGGCCGGCGTACAGCTGGCGCACGGCCTTGCTGTACAGCCGGTCGCCCTCCTCCTCCAGGTGGTTGATCTCGATCACCAGCTCCCGGATCTGGGTGGAGCGGCGGAAGTTGTGCATCTCCCCGGCCATCTGCTTGAGAGCGGCGCACAGCCGCACAATCACCTCGGCAAAGGCCTGCACGTCCGGGCGCAGCCGGGTGATGTTGAACATATACAGCCTCAGCAGCACATCCTCGATGCTGTCGGTCACATCGTCGATGGTGTTGGCCAGCTCCATGATGTCCTCCCGCTCGATGGGGGGCAGGAACTCCCGCAGCAGGCTCTGCATCATCCCGTGCTTCATCTCGTCGGCGGCGTGCTCGATCCGGTGCATCTCCTCCATGCGCTGGGGCAGCTGCTCCGGGTCATATTGCGCAAAGCAGTCCCGCAGCAGCGCCGCGGCCTGGCACCCAAACTCCACCCCCTGGATGAACGCGTCAAAATAGTTCATTCCCTTTTTCGCCATCGTGTCCTCTCCTCTCTGCTTCCCGCCGGGTCAGAACAGCCACATGAACAGCCTGGCCATGAGGAAGCCGATCAGCCCGCAGCCCGGGAAGGTCAACACCCAGGTCATCACCATCTCCCGCACCACGCCCCAGTTGACGCTGGACAGCCGCCGGGCCGCTCCCACCCCCATGATGGCGGTGGTCTTGGTGTGGGTGGTGGACACCGGGATCCCCGTCAGTGAGGACACCAGCAGGCATCCCGCCCCGGCCAGGTCGGCGGCAAAGCCCTGGTACTTCTCCAGCTTGACCATGTCCATGCCCACCGCCTTGATGATCCGGTACCCGCCGATGGAGGTGCCCAGCGCCATCACTGCGCTGCACAGCACCATCAGCCAGATGGGGATGCGGAAACTGCCCACATTCCCCTGGCCGTTGGCCAGGAAGATGCCCAACAGGAACACCCCCATGAACTTCTGCCCGTCCTGAGCCCCGTGCATGAAGGCCATAGCCGCCCCGCCCGCCGCCTGCGCCCCCCGGAAGAAACCCAGGGTCTTGCGCCGGTCCATCCCCCGGCACACCAGCTCCACTCCCCGCACGGCGATCCAGCCCAGGGCAAAGCCCAGCACGGTGGACAGAGCCAGCCCGTAGAGCACCTTGACCCACTCCCCGCCGTTGATGCCCGCCAGCCCCCCGTGCAGGGCGATGGCCGCACCGGACAGCCCGGCGATGAGGGCGTGGCTCTCGCTGGTGGGGATGCCGAACCACCAGGCCGCCACCGCCCAGGCCACAATGGCGAACAGGGCCGCGCACAGGGCCACCAGTGCCTGGCCAGTGTCCCCGCCGAAGTCCACCATGTTGTAAATGGTAGCCGCCACGCTGGCGTTGACCAGGGTCATCACCAGCACCCCCAGAAAGTTGAACACCGCCGCCATCAGGATGGCCGCCCGGGGGGACAGGGACTGGGTGGAGACACAGGTGGCAATGGCGTTGGGCGCATCCGTCCAGCCGTTGACCAGGATCACCCCCAGGGTGAGCAGCACCGTGACCGCCAACACCGGGTTGCCCACCAGCTGGAGCAGGAAGTCTCCCAGAGATATGCTCATGGATTTTCCCCTCTCTTTACACTCTTTTTACCAGTCCATTACACATGAGGCGGAAAATCTCCTCTTGCCATTCCGCAGCTTTTTCTATTTTACACAACCTTTCCCTTTCTGTCCATCCCCTGGCACAATTTCTTTCCGCCTCCCATTCCATGTCTTTTGAGCATTATTTTGAATTCACGACAAGCATTTTGCATATCGCACAGCCTGAACCTGGAGGAGATGACCACCCATGCCCAGCCCGCCTACGCCAGTTCCTACCTACTCCTGGATCCTGCCCAGCGGGGAGCGCTATGTCCCATACAGCAACCTGCACTGCGTGGTGCGCTCCGGCAGGGAGGCCGGGCAGTTCGCTGCCGGGCCGTGATGGTAGAGCTGGCCCAATAAAAATCAGCATGAAAAATACGGCGGACCGCTGGCGGTCCGCCGTATCATATCACGATGTCTTTCGGGAGATGCCCCAGATGATGCAGAAGCCAGCGGCCAAGGTGAACAGGCACAAGGGTACACCACTCCAATCGGGGATGCCGGGATAGAGCTCTGCCATGGAACCCAGCATGAAGCCCAGCATGATCAGATAGGTGGGATGGGGGTGGCGCTCTATGGCCCGTTCCAGCACCTTGGTGGTGGGCACAATACCCGCCACCAGCCCCAGCCCCAGGGGGATTAGGAAGGGCAGGTAGAAGGTGCTGATGGCCCGCATGGTCTCGTCATACAGCCCCATGAGCAGCAGCAGGTAGGACACACTGATGCCCGGCAGCACCAGGGCCACCGCCGCGATGAAGCCCGCCACCACCAGCAGCAGGAAGCTGAGCACCCCCGCCTCCATCTCAGACTGCACCCTGCCCACCGGCACCAGCCCGATGAGCACCACCACCGCCACGCCGATCAGGATGTACACCGGAAGCCGCCAGGAGAAGCGCTTGACCTGGGCCTCTCGGAAGATCAGGGGGATGCCCCCCGCCACCGCCCCCAGGAAGAAGTAGTGCATGGGCATGGGGTAGCGCTCGATGAGGGCCAGCAGCGGCTTGGCAAAGGCGATCATGCCCAGCAGCCCCCCTGCCGCGAACAGAGCCAAAAAGACAAAGCTGGCCCGCTTGTGCTTCAGGAAAGAACTGACGGAGGACACCAGCTTGTCATACACCCCCAGGATCATGGCCATGGAGCCGCCGCTGGCCCCGGGCACCAACATGGTACCGCCCACCACCAGCCCCTTCAGCGCCGTGATCACCTTTTCCCGATGGGTCATCCCCTCCACCTGCCTTCCAAAACGCTTGCCGGAATGCCCAGGCAAGTCCCGCGCCGCCCGGATCCCCAAGTGAGAGACCATGCCTGTCCACCTCAGCGGGGCGTTCATCTGCAAGGGCTCCGCCGCCCTTCTCCTTTTTTATTCTGCCGCCCAGTATACAGGATGCCACCGCCCCCTGTCAAGTGCGGGCACCCCCCGGCCCACCTCCTGGCTCAGCCGTTCCAGCCGATGATCCGGGTCAGGGAAAAGACGGGATAGCAATACAGGCTGGCTGGGAAGTTGCGCAGGTCGTTGGTGTTGGAATGGATCAGGTAGTCCACCGTGTTGCCCGCCTCGTCCCGCACCAGGGCCCGGATGATCACCACGTGCCGCCACACCCCTTCGGTGCCCATCTGGATCAGGTCCCCAGGCTGCCCGCTGTCGTAGGGCGCGTCCACCTGGGCCACCAGGCCGAAGCCGTCGTTGTCCAGGGCGTAGCGCAAGAAGCTGCCCACCCCCGTCCACGAGGGGGAACGCCCCTCCGCCTGGGCGGAGCCGGAGGGGGTGCTGCCATACCACTTCCACACCGCGCCCCCCACCGTGTCCATGGGGATCCCCCCGGCCAGTAGGCATTGGGAGACATAGTTCTGGCAGTTGCCCCCCACAGAGCTGTAATCGGCCCAGTCCGAGCTGCGGTCCATGGCGTAGGCGTCGGCGTAGTCCAGCGCACCCTGCCGGTCATAGGGATGGTCGGCCTGGGGCGAGGCGCTGTCCCGCCCCTGCTGCGCTTCCCGCTGGGCCTGGCCGGCCTGAAGCTGCTCTAAATAGGCAGGCATCGCCTGGATGTACTCCGCCGCCAGATCCGCCTCCCGCCAGTCCGACTCCAGCTCTTCCATGAGCTGGCCGTACAGGGTGTCATACTGCATGTGGCTCTGGAGGTACCAGCGCCCCTCCACCTGCTCCAGCACAAAGTGGTGGAAATCGACCGACCGCTCTGAGTCCACCCCGGGCAGTTGGGTGAAGTTTTGCACCACCGTCTCGATGGCCCCCACCTCCACCGTGCCGTCCTCCCGCTGAGCGGTCCGCATACAGGACAGGGTGTAGTGGTAGCCGGTCAGGGTGTAGTCCAGCCCGTCGACCAACTGCCTGGCCCCGATCTGCAGGGCAATGCCGCTCTGGCTGGCCTGGGCCTGGGTCTGGTCGGTGAACAGGTCTGAAAAGTCCGGCTCCTCCAGCCGTCCCAGCCCCTCATAGGCCCGGGTCATGTAGGCGTGGATGAGCCCCTCCTGCTCCCGGCTCAGCGCCTCCACCCCCTGCTCATACACGATCTCCCCCTCCCCCAGCGGGGCCTCGGGGGCCTGGGTGGCAAAGGTCTGGGGGGCGATGACCTGCCGCGTGGGCACCCCGCTCCCCTGCGCGGCCACAGCCCCACCGGTGCAGCCAGCCAACAGCCCCAGCAGCCCCCCGGCCAGCGCCAGCCCGGCCAAGGCCCACCGGGCGCGGCCCCTTCCCGCCCGTGTGATCCCCCTGTTCCGCTCTCCTGCCCTTGCTTCCATCGCCTGCCGCCTCCCGTGCCTTTCTTTGGATCCCCACCCCCCTTGGGAGCCGGGGCGGGTCCTGTTCTTTCAGTATACGACCTGCCCCAGTTCAAATCAAGTCCCGTTTCTCCCCTGGCAAGCCCTCAGGGCCGGCGCTTTGACTTTTTCGTCCCGGCGCGCTACAATAGTGCTCACAGAAGGTCCGCACCGCCCAAGATGGAAGGAGGAACCAAACCCATGAAGACCATTCGCCTACTCTACCCCGACCACGTGAGCGGCGGGCTGGAGGCCTATCACTTCGGGGCCAATCTACTCCAGCACATCCTGCCCTCAAACCCTGACCAGCCCCTGGTACGGGTAGAGCTGCCCCCGCCGGATGGGCGGGAAAAGGCTGTTTCCCAGGGCATCTATGCCCTGGATGAGGTGCTGGCCGGCATCCGGGACGCCCAAGCCAAGCTGGCCGACGCCCGACCTGACCGGGTCATCACCCTGGGCGGCAACTGCCTGGTATCCCTGGCCCCCTTTGACTATCTGAAGGGGCTGTACCCGGAGCTGGGGATCGTCTGGATCGACGCCCATCCAGACGTCTCCACCGTCCAGGACGGCTACCCCTATGCCCACGCCATGGTGCTGGGCGCCCTGATGGGCCATGGGGCTCCCCCGCTTTGTGACCAGCGGAAGAACCCGCCCTTCCGCCCCGACCAGCTCCTGTATGTGGGCCTGCAGCCGATGCACGCCTATCAGGAGCAGTCCCTGCGCCAGATGGGAGTCCCTGATCAGGTCCAGGGTGACCGGCCGGTGGACCTGGGCCGGATCCGGGACTTCCTGGGACGCTTTGACCAGGTGCTGGTCCACTTGGATGTGGACGTGCTGGACGAGCACCGGTTCCACGACACCTACTTTGCCAACCCCGATCTGTCCGGCGACGGCTCCGGCGGCGGCAAGCTGTCCATGCAGGCCCTGGCCGAGGTGCTGGCCACCGTCACCGGCGGTGCGGACGTGGTGGGCTTTACCATCGCCGAGTACCTGCCCTTTGCCGCATACCAGCTGCACAAGCTGTTTTCCGGCCTGCCCCTGTTCACCCGCTGACTCCCCCACCCCCCAGGCGCTCCCGGCCCCAAGCCGGGGGTAAGTGTTTGGGAATCCAAGGTTCAGGAGGGTTTTCATATGCATGTTTTGATCCTGATGGGCAGCCCCCGCCGGCGGGGGAACACCGCCCAGCTGTTGGCCCCCTTTCAGGCCGAGCTGGAGTCTGGAGGCCATGTGTGCAGCACGGTATGGCTGTATGGGTTAGACCTGCGCGGCTGCACCGCCTGCCGGTGCTGTCAACGGGACTGGTCCATCTTTGGCTGTCCCCAGGGGGATGACATGGGGGCGCTGTTCGATCAGGTCCTCGCCTGCGACCTTTCTGGTGCTGGCCACCCCCATCTACTCTTGGTTCTGCACCCCGCCCATGAAGGCCGTGCTGGACCGGCTGGTCTATGGGATGAACAAGTATTACGGCGGGGAGAAGGGCCCCGCCCTATGGGCGGGCAAGCCGGTGGCGCTGGTGACCACCTGTGGCTACCGGCCTGCCACAGGCGCGGACCTATGGGAGGAGGGAATGCGGCGTTACTGCAAGCACTCCCAGCTGCGCTACCTGGGCATGCTGGCCGAGCGGCACCTGGGCTATGACACCGTCTTTATGGACGAGGGCAAGGCTGCCCGGGCCCGTGATTTTGCCGTTTCCCTGCTGGAGGCCGCCCGGGCTCCTGCCTGAAGGGGGGCGGCCCTTCTTTGCAACCTTCCAAGGGTTTTTGCATAGCATGACAAGGTAGAAGCGCCGCGTTGTCAACCCGTCAGAAGCGCCAGCGGCATTGGAGCTTTTGCGGGCTTGACACGCCGCCAATATTTTAGTATATTAGCAATATCTGAATTACTAATATGTTGAAGGAGGACCTATGACGGCATCGCTAAGAATCGCCCATGTGGGCAAAGAATGTGTTGCCTGCGGCTGCTGCGCCCGCGTATGCCCGAGAGCAGCCATTCAAATCGCATGGGGAATTTCCGCCTGCGTGGACCCGGAGCTTTGTGTGGGCTGTCGGAAATGCGCGCAAGTATGTCCTGCTGCGGTGATCGACATTGTGGAGAGGGAGGCTGTGCTGTGAAGACGAGGAAATGGGTCAACTATCTTTGGATCGCTGAGCTGTCCTATTTGTTTTTAGGCTTGTTCAACATCCTGTTTGCGTGGTTGGGCATGGTATTTTTCTCCATCCCCCTGCTTGTGGCCATATTCGGAGGCAGCAAGGCTTACTGCAACCGGTATTGCGGGCGCGGGCAGCTTTTGCGGCTGTTGGGGGAAAAGCTGAAGCTATCCAGAAACGTGCCCCCTCCCAAATTCTTGCGCAGCACATGGTTTCGGTACGGGTTCCTCACCTTCTTTATGGCGATGTTCGGGTTGATGCTATTTAGTACCTACCAGGTGTTTACAGGCGCACCCCTGTCCCAGACCGTGACGCTTTTGTGGGTATTCAAACTCCCCTGGCAATGGGCGGACATCAGCTTTGTCGCGCCCTGGGTTGGCCAGTTCGCCTTCGGCTTTTTTAGCGTCATGCTCACCTCCACAGTCCTGGGCATTGTGACAATGGGCTTGTTCCGGCCTCAGTCGTGGTGCGTGTATTGCCCCATGGGGACCATGACGCAGGGCGTTTGCAAACTGAAGAATGGAAAGAAGGCAAGAATCCATGGAAGAGAAAGCCAAGCAGATTGCAAGCTTGCTGAGGATACTGGCCAATGAGCACCGGCTGCTGATCCTGTGCGCACTGCTGAACGGCAGCCTTACCGTGGGGGAAATCCACCAGTACACCCCGAACATCACCGCTTCCGCCCTGTCCCAGCACTTGAACCAGATGAGGATGGCTGGTATTCTTTCCTCTGAGAAACAGGGGATGAATGTCATTTACCAGATTGAG
Source organism: uncultured Oscillospiraceae bacterium (assembly GCA_944387065.1). GTDB lineage: Bacteria > Bacillota > Clostridia > Oscillospirales > Oscillospiraceae > Enterenecus. The sequence goes on along the minus strand of CALXDM010000003.1, from coordinate 9,221 downwards.
GATCAACGGGTAATCGCTTTGATCGAGTCCGTGCGGGAACAGTATTGCCAGGATTGAGAAGCGCCCTGGCCGGAATCGTCACAATCACTCCATGCAGCATGATCACAGGCGCCATGCTATGAACTGCGGGGCTTCTATCCTGAACCATCAGGCGGAAGCCCCGCTTTGTTTGATTTTATAGTGGATCTTGGCCTGGGCAGCCACGGCAAAACCGGTTGTCCAACTTCTCGTCCAAAGATGCGCAAATCCGCATGAATTTTAAGAAAAAGGGGCGGCTGCTTCACAGCAGTCGCCCCTTTATATCCAAATCGGGTCTAACATTAGGGGAGAATCATCTCTCGCTTTTCTTTCTGCTCTCCCTGTTGGAAGGAACCCGCAGGCGATTCCCCACCCAAGATATCCGGGCGACTCAGTGACTAGATTTTCCTGTAAAACGAACACTGGTCAAAAAATCCGGAAGGTAGTGTTATATATCATATAAAACTATGTGTATTCGGTTTCAACGAAGTGTATCCACGCCCGTACTTCTGCTCCGCCAGGTCCCAGTTTACCACGTTCCACCAGTCGCTGATATAGTCCGCTCTCTTGTTATAGTGTTTTAAATAATATGCGTGTTCCCACACGTCTAAATTGAGAAGCGGCTTTACAACGCCTGCCGGAGTTTCCTGATTGGCGGTGGTCACAAGGCAAAGCCCCCGCTTGCCCTTGACCAGCCAAACATATCCCGAGCCGAAAACGGACAAAGCCGTCTCTGTAAATTTCTCCCGAAAAGCGTTCAGGGAACCAAACCTGCGGTCAATGGCCGCGGCCAAAGCGCCCGAGGGCGCTTTTTCCCCATCCGGACACATGCCATTGAAAAAGAATCGGTGATTATATACTCCGCCGGCATTGCGGGCAATTGCCACGCAGTCCTTCCCCGGCATTTGCCCGGCGGTACGAATGAGCTGCTCAAGGGTCAATGTCTGAAGCTGAGGGTACTTTTTTAAGATGCTGTTCAGGTTGTCTATATAAGTTTTCAGGTGCCTGTCATGATGCAGCTGCATAGTCTTTTCATCTATGTACGGTTCCAACGCATCATACGCATACGGCAGCGGCGTGTTTTCAAATGGATAATGTCTATTCAAGGAAATCCCTCCTTCGCATACAGTATATGCAAATAGAAAAGATTTGCCTTTCGTTTCTGCCGTCGGGTTTGGATCTGAACGCAATGGGCGTTGCCACCCTGCATCGATACCGCTCAATGATGGCAGTCTCAAAAGCTCCCCTAAAGCTTGCTCACCTTGCGTGTAACATCTCCGAAGGTGGCAAGGTTGAGACGATCCACAGCAGACAGAAAAAAATAAAAGCCCGGCTCCCCTTGAAATAAATTAAATTCTTTATACTTTATATCAGTATGTCATATAACCAAATTCATAAAGAGTGTTTTGAACTTCTAATATGCGCAAAGGCCATCCATAGTATAAGGACATCTTCGCCCGTCCTTTTGCGTTTATGGGGTCACTTCTTTATTCCGAGGTCCTCTCGCCTTGGAGGTAGGCCTGCGCTTTTCCCCGTTGCGGAAGCATATGCTTTCGGATCAGTCAAAGAAAACAAATAATCCGAACCCATCTCCGATCGGAAACAAGTTCGGATTATATTGGTTTGGGTTGTGTTGACAAAAAAGATACCCACTGAAAATAGAAATTTCGGGTTCAGAAGAGCTTCGTTTTCATTTTCGCGGAATACTTTTTGAAACTCAATTTTCGACCTATATTCAAAAACCAATGCTTCTTTACGGCCCCAAATGAGCATAATGTCCGAACTTACAGTATAGGCATTACTCATCAATAGATTTTTGGTTTTCTAATTGATTTAGCATTCTTATTACAGCATCTTCTGCTATATAATTTCCTAAGCCTGAGCCATCTTCGACTCTTTCCATAATCAGCAAGAATGCGATTGCATTCATTTGGTCATCGTTAGGAAGCAAACGGAATTGGTCAGTGCTAACGAATGCTTCAATTCGATGATAAGCTTCATCAATATTAATAAATTCTTTAATTGCTTGCTGATCCACTCCTCGTGTCTTTGTAACTATTTTTGTAGTTATGGTTCCTAGGGAAGTGCAATAGCTTATGACTTTTACAAGCGAAGTATTATCGGTGATAATTGATTTCTTTTTGTTAGCAGTAAGTTCTGGATCTATTTGTTCTAAAATCCAAAGAAAGTTCAAACCATGATATTGTCGCAATGCAAGTCCGGAATCTATCGCATCTACAGAGCGTCTTTTAAAAATCGTCTCTAATTCTAAAACTTCTTGCAGGGTAAATATAGCATCGTCTCTAATTGATGCATTTTCTGTAAATCGTCCAAGTTGGGTTTCAAAATCTTGTAGCAATAATGCTAATGTCGATGGCTGGACACTTTCATCTTCAAAAACTAAACGAATACATGAAAATCGAGAAGTAGAATGATTTACTTAGTGCAGAAAAGAATGTCCCTGCACCAGGAATAAGACTTGTAATATCGAATATATCTGCGTACTGATCAATCAATTCCCACGCCTTTTCTGCTGTCGGCTTTTTTAACTGTATTGCAGTTGCCATTTGTTTAAAGAACTGGGTTATGAGTTGCTTGGGATCAGTGCATAACCATGGATTGAACCTAAGAATTACAGCATCCTTGTCAATATCCTCGATAGTTTCAAACACCATATTTAGCAGAGAGGTTTTTCCACTTCCCCATTCTCCGTATAGACCAATGGTGAATGAAGATGGAAAGGAATAATTCAATATTGTTTTTGCAAGGCTTTTAGCAAATGCACATCTATTTAATGTGTCTTCGGTAGATTTAGTAATCGGTAAGTCTGAATTAATCAATTTGCTACCTCCAATCATAAGAACGTCTCCCATAATAATATAAGGAGTATATTGTAAACCTTTTATAGTTCGTTGTAATTTCGTCTGAAAGAGTAGTATTAACCCATTTTCAAATTTTCGCTCTTCCATTTTGAAAAACGAAGAAGCTGTTATAAACCGATTCCCAATGTCCAATAAAACATGAATAAGTAATATAACTCCATGCGGCCTTCCTGTATCTAAGAACACTTTAAGATAAATTATTGTCATTTTACCACAAAATTCCCCATTTCTCAACGAGAAAAGCAGGCACAGAGAGACACCGGCAGCGCTCAAACTGTCAGCATTTCTCTGCGCCTGCTTCTTAGTAAAGGGGCTGGGTAATTTCAAACTCCTGCACTCCTCGTGTTACCATGTCCATATAAAATATACGAGGAGGTAACCACATGAAATTCACCAAAGAAGAGAAGATGGCCTTCGTGAAACGCTACCAGGACGGAGAAACAGTAATTTCAATTTGCAGTGAGAACCAAATTCCCCGCAGCACCTTCTATCGCTGGATACAAGCCTATCAACAAACTGTGACCGATACGGGTACAGTAGTGACTCCTCAGGAGTTCCTATACTTAAAAAGAAGGATCAGCAAATTGGAGGATATGATTCAGGTCTTGAAGACGGTCAGCTGTACGGTTTCCTCGCCCTTGCAGGAAAAGCTCAAGGCCATGGAACCACTTTACGGGCAGTTCAGCGTGCATACCCTGTGTGACGCACTGGAGGTCTCACGGGGCACTTTCTACAACCACATTTTCCGAAATAAGAAAGGCGACACACTTGCAGCTAAGCGGCGGGCGGAGTTGAAAACGCAGATTCAAAGCATTTATGACGATAGCGGACAAATCTATGGGGTGGGCAAGATCACCGCTATTCTCCAAAATCAAGGGGTCAAAACCAGCAAAAAATATGTTTCTCAGCTTATGAAGGAGTTGGGAATCAGCAGTGTCAGCACTACTGCAAAGAAGGAATACAAAAGATGGGAGAAGGGACAAAACAGAAACTTCCTGCAGCAGCAGTTCCGAACCGAACGGCCGAATCAAGTCTGGGTCAGCGATATCACTGTTTTTAAATTCCATGACAAGTATTATTATCTCTGCGTCATCATAGACCTGTTTTCACGGAAGGTGATTTCCTATCGAATCTCCCACAAAAGCAGCACCCAACTTCTTACAAAGACTTTTAAACAGGCCTACACAGATAGGCAACCAAATGCAGCGCTCAGGTTCCATAGTGATCGTGGAACGCAGTATATGTCCTATGCGTTCGTTCACCTGTTGGAGGACTTTGGAGTAGAACAGTCTTTTTCCCGAACAGCTCGCCCCCATGACAATGCGGTTGCGGAAGCGTTCTTTTCCATTTTCAAAAAAGAAGAGTTATACCGCAGACACTATACGTCGGAAGCGGATCTGATGAGTGGAATCGCCCATTTTATCGCCTTCTACAATACCGAACGTCCTCATTCTACCCTACAATATAAAACTCCGGAACAGACAGAGCAGGATTACTGGATCAAAGAAAAGGAATCCGCAAAAATATGAGAATTCCGGGTTCGGATTTGACTCTTTTTCATTTTTGCATTTCAGTTTTTCCATTTTTCTTTTTGAATGTCCTATTTCTACAAAAGAGGGCGACCACGGAAACGTGGCTTGAATCCTCGGTTTTCGGCATAGAAAAAGAGGGCGAAATTTGGATATCTCATTTTTGAGTTCCAAATTTCGCCCTCTGTTCATATGGTGCCGGTGGCGGGACTCGAACCCGCACGCCATCGCTGGCAATGGATTTTGAATCCACCTCGTCTACCAATTTCAACACACCGGCAGATGCGAGGAGCATTATACCCCAAAACCGGAAAAAAGGCAAGAGAAAAAGTCTCACCCCTCCTGCCCGGTCAGATCCAGGTCCTCCAGCGAGAGGGTCATCAACGCCTGCTTCCCCGGTGCCGCCATCCCCGCCAGCCGGTTTGCCTGCCGAGCCACCGCCGTCTCAAACACGTTGCGCACGTCCCGGGCGTTGCCAAAGTGCTCGTCCCGGTGGTCATACATCTTCTGAAAGGCCCGCCGGGCGGCCTTGGCCGCGTCCTCGTCCAAGGTATAGCCGTTGCGCTCACACAGGCCGCAGAAGATTTCCATCAGCTGCTCCCCCCGGTAGTCCTCAAAGTAGAAATACTTGTTGAACCGGCTCTCCAGACCGGGGTTGGCGTGGATGAAGTTCTGCATCAGCCGGGTGTATCCGGCCACAATGACGATTAGGTCGTCCCGGTGGTCCTCCATCCCCTTGAGCAGCACCTCGATGGCCTCCCGGCCAAAGTCGTTGGGGGCCTCCTGGTTGGCCAGGGCATAGGCCTCGTCGATAAATAGCACCCCGCCCTGGGCCCTTTGGATCACCTCCTGGGTCTTCAGCGCGGTCTGCCCCACAAAGCCAGCCACCAGCCCCGACCGGTCCACCTCCACCAGCTGCCCCTTGCTGAGCACACCAATGGCGTGGTAGATCCGGGCCAGCAGCCGGGCCACCGTGGTCTTGCCCGTGCCCGGATTGCCCAGGAACACCAGGTGCAGGGACAGCGGCGGGACGGGCAGCCCCTCCTGCTGGCGCAGCTTGCGCACCTTGACCAGATTGATCAGGCTCCTCACATCCTCCTTGACCTTCTCCAGCCCGCACAGCCCGTCCAGCTCGGCCAGCAGCGACTCCACCGTTTCCTTGGGAGGCGCGTCCTCCTGGTCCGCCAGCCGGTCCGGCCCCTCCGGCTGGAGCCGCCTGGCAGGGCCGGGCATATCCGGGGCGGGGCGGGTCACAAAGTCCCGCACATCCAGCTCACCCCGCCCGCCAGGAAGCCCCGCCTGGTCGCAGTAGGCGCTCAGCGAGTCGGCGCAGGCGTTGACAAACCCCGCCTCCCCCTCGCTCACCTTGCCGTCCACCGCCGCGAACAGCAGCAGCATCAGGGTGAAGGTATCCACAAAGCGGCGGCTGTACCCGCTGCCCAGCTCCAGGTCAGCCCGCACCATCCTGCGGAAGAAACCGGGCAAGACAAAGCCGGAATATTCGCTCACCGCCGTGGCCAGCTCCCAGAACAGGGCGGTGGGCACCGGGTTGCCCTTGGCGTAGATGGCGTTGTAGCACTCCACGTACAGCGGTGTGATCCCCTCCTGGCCGGCCTGCCACACCCCGCAGGCGCAGTCCCGCAAAAACCCGTCCGACTCCCGTCCAAAGGCAACCCGGGCGGCGGGATCCCGCAGCTGGCGGCGGAAAGCAGTCATCGCCTCGTCATACTGTTTGTGCACAACGGCTGGGGTCATCGGCTGGGCCATGGCCGCACATCCTTTCCAGGGCCGCCGGGCGGCCGCCTTTTTGCCCCTCATTATACCCCCTTCCCAGCCGGTGCGCAAGCCCCGCCTGCACCGCGGGCTGCGGCCGCCCCATCGGTAGACATAATAAAAAAGGATTGACGGATTGGCTCGAACCGTGTAGTATTAAGAGTATGATCCGATCGACAATGGAGGGATCCCATATGCCCCGAAGAAGCAACCTGGAAGGTCTGCTCCACTGTGACGCCTGCGGGGAAGATTACAGCGCCACCTACAAGCGCTGCCCCTTTTGTGGCCAGCCGCCCCAGACCGCCCATCCTGCCCATGAGCTGCCCCACGACGTGCTGGACATGGACAGCGAGGACGGCGGGTATGTCTTTGACGGCCAGGGCGCCTTTGACGACGAGCCGTTCCCCGTTCGCCCGCCCCGACCAAAGGGGGGCAAGCGCCTGGCCTCCGGCGGCGCCCACCGCGCTGGGGCGCCGGCTCGCTCCACCCCTGGCCGGCGGGCGGCCGCCGCGCCCCCACCGGCCGGTCCAGGCGAGCCGTCTGAGCGCCGCGCGCCTGAGCCCATCAACTGGCCCCGGCTGATCACCTTCCTGTGCTCCCTGGTGATCATCGCCGCGGCGCTGGTCATCGTCTTTACCGTGATCTATCCCCAGCTGCGCCAGAGCTCCGAGACGACGGCCTCCGCTGATTCCAGCAGCCAGCAGCCCAGTTCCGGGCTGGCCAGTCTGTCCCTCAACACCGCCCAGCTCACCCTGTCCTCCGGCGGCAGCTATCAGCTCATCCTCTCCGTCCTGCCCGCTGACTGGGCTGGAGTGGCCGTCTGGTCCTCCTCCAATGATCAGCTGGCCATTGTGGACTCCACCGGCCGGGTGACCAACGTCAACCAGACCGCCTCCAGCGGCCAGGCCATTATCACCGTGGAGGCCGGTGGGCTGACCACCCAATGCGTCGTCACCTGCCAGGGGGCCGCTGTCGTAGCCAGCGATCCCCCGGTGGTTCCCACCCCGGTGGCCACCCAGCCTCCTATTGTCACCCAGCCCCCTGTCGTCAACACCCCTGCCCCCAGCGGGCTGGCCCCCGGCGATGACGCTGTGGTGGTCAACGCCGACAGCGGTCTGCGGGTGCGCTCCGGCCCGGGCACCACCTATGGCATCCTGGCCAGCCTGCTCAACGGCAACCGGGTCACCGTGTCCGCCAACGCAGGGGACGGCTGGTATGAGATCACCTTCTCCGGCCCCGGCGGGGAGACCACCACCGGCTATGTGCTGGGGGAGTATCTCTCCCCCGCCTGACCACGAGCCCATCACACTTTCAGGAGGTGGCGACCCATGCTTACCACCGATCACATCTGCGTCATGAACCTGGAGAACGCCATGCGGGGGGCTCGCAACCCCTTGAACAGCTGGGCCAGAAGTGACAGTGCCTACAGCCCCGCGGGGGAGTACGTGCTGGGGAAGAATGACCTGGATCTGGCCGTCCGGCTGTGCCGGGCGGGCAGCGATCACCGGAAGTTCATCCGTCAGATCCTGGTGTCCATGGACATCACCGCCCCTCTGTACTGGTGGAAGGAGTTTGACACCTACAAGGTTGGCACCGTTGCCAACTCCACCTCCACCATGCACAAGATCCATGCCGCCCCCTTCACCCTGGCCGACTTCAGCACCGACCACATGACCCCCCGCTCCCTGGAACAGTTTGAGGGGTTCATCGGCTACCTGGAACAGGTCCGCCTACGCTATCTGGACGGCAAGGACCGGGCAGACTGGTATGACCTGATCCAGCTGCTGCCCGCCAGCTATAACCAGATGCGCACCGTTTCCCTCAACTACGAGGTGCTGGCCACCATCTACTTCGCCCGCCGCAACCACAAGCTGGCCGAGTGGCATACCCTGTGCGATACCATCCTCACCCTCCCCTACGCCAAGCAGCTCATTGGCGCCTGCGGGAATGAGGATCTGGATTAAAGGCCGGGGGCCCGGCATATGCCGGGCCCCCGGCCTTCGCTCAGCACTCCGCCTGCTCCAGCAGGTTGGCCGCCCCATACCGCAGGCAGCGGTATAGCCGCTGCCTGCCCCGCTTGAGCGTTCTGGAGACGGTGGACTTATTCACCCCCAGCTTTTGGGCGATGGCCTCCATGCTCAAATTCTGGCCGTAGTAGAGCATCATGTACTCCCGCTGCCGGGGAGTGATGTCTTGACGCAGGGCATGGGTCAGGTTGCGCTTCAGCCGCCCGATCTGCTCCCGGTTGTCCTGGGCCATCATGGTGCTGTACACCGCCAAATCCACCATGCCAAAGGTGTTGTCATAGGAAATCTTCTTCATGCTCACTCCTCCTCTCTTCCTGTGCCTGCCCGCCGGTGGTGGCGGTAGTATCGCTGCAAGTGCCGGGCCACCGCCCGGGTCTCCCGGTACATCAGGCGCAGCGGGCGGATCCTGCCCTGGAGCTGCTGCCGGGCCAGTTCGTCCCCCGCCTGGCCCAGCGCCTGCTCCAACTCCACAATGCGTCCGCGCAGCACCATGGCCGCCGCCCCGTACTGCAGCCCCAGCTCATAGATGGTCATCTTCCCTCTCCTCCTTCCCTTCCCCCACCCGGCGCAGCCGGTGGGCAAACCGCCGGCGGGCATACCGCTCCAGGCATACCTCACAGACTTTCTGCCCCCTCCAGCAGAAAATAGGGCTCCCCCTGGTACAGCGCCCCCCGGCACAGACCGCAGCGCACCCCGCCCGGCGCCCCTGCCGCCCCTGTGGAGCCCCAGCCCCTTTTTTCCCTCCGCCTCCACAAAAGTGTTGACAAGCCCATGCCCTCCTGATATAATAATTTTCGCTGCAAATGTGAAGTGTGCTGTGTGCTGGTGTAGCTCAGCTGGTAGAGCAGCTGATTTGTAATCAGCAGGTCGGGGGTTCGAATCCGTCCACCAGCTCCATTTTCACTTTTTATTCCATATGGAGGAGTACCCAAGTGGCCAAAGGGGACAGACTGTAAATCTGCTGGCTTTGCCTTCGATGGTTCGAATCCATC
>CALXDM010000002.1 GCA_944387065.1 uncultured Oscillospiraceae bacterium | reverse complement strand
CAGATCTGGTTCACGGTGTTTCCGAAATTCACCAGCCACGCCTTTACGGTGTCCCAGTTCTTATACAGCAGGACCAGAGCGCCGGCCACGGCTGTTATGATCCCCAATGTCATTCCCATTGGGCTGGTTAAAAATTTTACCGCTGCGCTCATTGCTTTTGTGGCAACGGTTGCTGCTTTGGTCGCCAGGGTGCTGGCCTTTATTGCTGCAGTCTGCGCCCATGTCGCCGCCGTCGTCTTGGCCCGGATCAGTACGTCCTTGACCTCTAGCGCATACAAATAAGCGGTTTCTGCTTTGTCCTTCACCTTGGCAGCGATCAGTTTTGTATATACTGGAACGATTTTCTGTAGGTTTGCCAGCATACCCTTTGCGTTTTTATAGGCTCCCATGGCCTTATTAACCGCGCCCATTCCTACGGAAAGGGTTTTTGCCCCGGCCGCTACGGCCAGAATGGTCCCCTTGTGTTCCCACAGGAAGGACAGGAACGGCTTGGCCTTTTCGTATGCCTTGCCCGCCCAGTCTGCAAAGTCGCGGATCCCGTCCACCAGGACCGGCAGGCCGTCCGAAATGGCCCCGCCAGCCCAGTCGGCAAAGTCCCCGGCGATCTCTGCGATCACTGGGGACACCTCCTCCATGGCCTCCGTGATCTCCGGCATACTGTCCATAAGGGATTGATACACGGCGTCCGCCGCCGGCAGCAGGGCCACCTCCATCTGGCGGCCGATCCCCTGGATCGCGCTGTCCAGGTCGTTGTACTTGACCTGGTTGATCTTCTCCAGGGCGCCCTCGGTATCGTAGGCGGCCTGGGACGCGCCGGCCATGGCCTCCATGGCCTCCGTCCCCAGGTCCTCCCACATGGTGCCGAACAGGGCCACGCCCAGGGCGTCCCGCTCCACCTGGTCGTCAACGGCCATAAGGGTGTTGATCACGTCAAAAAAGGCGTCGTTGGCCCCCTCGCCTCCGGCGGCAAAGGTGGCCATGATGTTCTCCGCGTTGTACCCCAGGGACGTGAACGCCTCCACCGTGCTGTCGCTCCCGTCAATGGCCCGGATCGAAAACTCCTTGATGGCGTCGCCCACCTTGTCCAGGTTCCAGGCGGTTCCGTCCGCCCCCGCCTGGAGAATGTTAAACATTCCATCCGCGTCAAAGCCCAGTTTTGCAAACTGGGAGGAATACTCGTTGATGGTGTCGATCAGTTCCCCGGAGTAGTCCAGGCCGTTTTGTGCGCCGGCCGCGATCAGGCTGAAAGCCTCCTCTGCGGAGGAACCGAAGTTCTTTCGGATGGCCTCCGCCGCCCTGGTGCTTTCCGCCACGTCGTACTCGAAAGCGTCCCGCAGGGCCAGGGCGCCCTCGGTGGCCGCCGTCAATCCGTTCTGGTCCAGGTTGGCCATGTTCCGGTTTACCATGGCCACCGCGTCGCCCACGTCGGCCACGCTGTCCCCGTAGTTGGCCGCGTACACGTCCTCCATAACGTCCCGCAGGCCCTCCAGTTCCTTCCCGGCTGCGCCGGTGGAGGCGGCCACCTGGTTGGTGGCCGTCTGCCATTCTCCACCCAGGTCGGCCAGGTACTTGGTGGCGGCGATGGCCCCGGTCCCCATCGCCGCCAGTCCCGCCGTCATGGTGGTGGATACTTTGTTGGCCGCCTTTTGGATGGTCGCCAGTTGCTTGTTGGCCGCCTTGGTACTGGTCCCCAGGGATTTATCTACCTTTCCGGCGATTTTTATGGCCAGTTCCATGACCTTGCTTTTTGCCAATTTCAAGCACCACCTTTGCCATGTCGTTCAGATCGTCCAGCGGCAGGCCCAGGAAGTAGTCCACGCCGCTATGCAGTCGGAGAGATAGGGCAACACACCCCTTTTTGATTTCCGGCGGGTTTACTCCTCTCCATCCCCGCCGTACAGAAAACCCGTGACCAGGTTTTTCAACTTCATGGCCTCCACCGGGGGCAGGCCCTTGAAGAACTCCACGGGCTTGTGGCTGGCCCTGGCCGCCATATACATGGCATAAGGCAGGGTCATTTCCGGGATCGGCGTCACGCCCAGTTCCCGGTTGGCCAGTTTGGCCACGGCGCACAGGTCCCCGGCCGTCATGTCCTCCATGCCGGACAGGTCCACCTCGGTGTATTCCTGGCCCTCGAACTTGTAGGGCTTTCGGAATTTCAGGACCAGGCTTTCCTCCTCGGTTTCCTGCTCCGCCGCGCCCAGGGCGGCCGTGTTCTCGGTGCTGTTGCTCATTAGGTCATTTCCCTCACTTTCTGCATCAGGTCAACGCCGTTCACCTTGAAGGTCGGGTTGATCTTGTCCAGTTCTACCAGGGTGGTGCCGTCTACCTCGATCAGGATATAGGACACATTCAGGGTCACGCTGCTTTCCATGGGGTTGGCGTTCTGTACGCTGCCCATGGCCAGGGTGGCGCTCTTGCCGCGCACCACCACACGCATGGACCGAAATTCCGTGTCACCCTCCACGGTCAGCGCCTGCTGGGCCGCCCGGAGGGTCAGTCGCACCGCCTTGGTCATGTCCAGCATATCGGTGGCCTCGCGGTCCAGGACGCGGAAGGGGATCTCCATTTCCATGTTGGAGAAATGGCCCACGGTGGGGTCGTCCAGTTCGCCCAGGATCCCGGCGCCGGAAATGGTTTCCGCCATGGCCTCGAAGTCCGGCAGGGTGACTTCATCGCCCACGCCGATCAGGCGCTCCGCGTCGTTGTAGACGTTGTAACTATTGATTTTGCTGGGAATATTGGGGACGCTCATGGTTTATTCACCTCCACCAGTCAGGGCGGCCTCCAGGGCCTCCGTGTCGTATTCTCTGATATTCTCGATGTACTCCGCCGGGATATAGGGCGCCAGGTAGGTGTGGACAGTCAGGTGGCCGTCCAGCAGGTTGGTGATCGGGTTTTCGTCGCTCTTGAACTCGGTCCGGTATCCGGCGCAGTAGTCCCGGGCCACGTACCCGTTGCCGATGATGTTCTGGCTGTCCACGATGGATTGGATCAGTCGGGTGTTGCCCGGCTTGTCCACCTTCTGGAAATAGGTCAAAATAAAGTTGTTGCCGTCCCAGTCGAAGAACCGCCGCACCGCCAGCCACCGATCCTTGGGGTCAGTGGTAGAGGGATAGGCCGCCGTGTTGTTGCCCCAGGCTTTGTACCCGTTGGCGTTGATGGCGGTGATCACGCCGTTGGCGTTCAGCAGGTCGTTGGCCTGCTGCTGGTCCAGCAGAACCTCCGTTCCGTCTTTCAGCACGGTTTTGGTGATCTTCAAATCCTTGTTGGACGGGCTTTCATAGGGCACGTCGCTGTTGCCGGCGTCCGTGTAGGCCGTCAGGGCGGCAAACATGGCGGACAGGTAATAAACCTTGTCGCCCACCGCGCCCATGGGCCACAGGGCCGCCGCGTGGGGAGAGGTGGCGCCCAGGGCCTCCTTGGCGGTTTTCACGTCGGTGTAAACCTCTGCGCCGTCCTCCTCCGGGTCCGTGGAAATGTCCAGGTAGGTCACGCAGTCGAAGTTCCCGTTGATCCCCTCGGTCTTGGCCTGGAGGGCCGCCGCCACGGTGGGGTTGTGGCTCCATCCGGGGGCCAGCAGGATCCCGGGCGTCATGCCGAAACGGGGATAGATCTGGCGCACCAGTTCCAGGCCGGTTTCCTTCCCGGTCAGGGCGTCCACGCCGCCCACAATGTCCGCCGCCGTTACGCCGTCAGGTTTCAGGCTGGTGCTGGCCACTTTCAGGGTTTCCGCCTCCTTGGCGGCCTCGGACAGGATGGTGATCGTCACCGTGCCGTCCTCCGCGTGGGTGGCCACGTAGTCGCTGCCGGCCACCAGGGTGGCGTCCGCGTTCTTGACCACGATGGTGTCCAGGAGGACAAACTGCTTTGCGTAGGCCACGGCACCGTCCGCCACGGCGCACTCCTCCTCCGTGTTCTGCGTGGTGTGGCCGCTCTTGCCGGGGTCCAGCACATTCACCAGGATAATGGGCGCCACGTTGAACACGCGGAAACAGGCGTCCATGCTCTGGCAAAGGGTGAAGTTCTCGAAGTCGTCCGAATAGCCCATGGCCTGCTGGCACTCCGCGAAGGAATAGCACACCACGGGCTTGTTGACGGCCGCCGCCGGATCCTCCGCCAGGTGGATCGGGGCGGTGCCGAAGATGACCTGCAGGCCCGCCGTCCCCTGGATCGGTGTGGTCAGGCTGGTTTCCTGCTCCTGGTTGTAAACGCCGTGATTATAAGGCATAGTTGATCCCTCCCTTTAGGTTCTGCCCTGTACGGCTTTATACAGGGTGTGGATACGGCCGGATTTCTGGCGCAACTGGCGCATGGCCTCCGGCAGGTCCTCCAGGGGGACGATCAGGGCGGCCAGGACCTTGTTTTTCTCGGTCGCCACTTTCAGCCCCTCCGGGATCCCGTTGTTGTAGGCGGTGAACTGTTTGGCCACGCCCTTGATGGACGGGCCGCAGTACACCACCGTGCCGGCGGCCTCCGCCGCCTTTCTGGTTGTTCTCTTGGTCATGTGAATGGCACCTCCTGGCGCACCGCTGGCGCCTCAAATTTCAGCGACATGGCCCCGAAATAATAGGGGTGGGTGTCCTCTTGCTGTGTAACCCACTTGATCGGGTACTTGACGGACCACGGGCCGCCTCTCGCGCCGCCGCTGTCCGCCTTGATCCGCACCAGCGGATTTTTGGCGTACCTCCCGTAGATCTCCTGGATGATGTGCAGCACGTCCCTGTATCCCTGTCGGTTCGGGTTCCGGTCATAGGTGCATACCACCAGGATCAGGTCGATCTCCTGGGCGCTGTTGGCGTCTGGAATGTTTCCCTCATTGGTCCGCACGATGATATACGGTTCCGGTATCTCCTCGGTCCGGTCCTCGGTTTCGTCCAGCCCCTCAATGATCGGGAGGTCCTGGGAGTAAACCCGGATCGGCCGCCGGTCCCCGGCGGAACTGGGGAGGGTCTGCCCCTCGAACAGGTCCGCCAGGTCCGCCACAACGGCGTCCTGCAAAAATTCCGGTGTCGTGGTGTTCGCCTCCTTGACTTTTCGGCGCTTTTTGTGGTAAATTCTTTGTGGTAACACTCTGCATATCGTGGTAATAATCAGAATAGAAAGGAACGAAGAAACGATGAAAAAATCTCTTGCGCTCTTGCTGTCCCTGGCGCTGGCCGTTTCCCTGTCCGCCTGTACCATTTCGGACGGCGAACAGACGCCGGACGCCTCCGGCACTCCCGCCACCTCCGAAGGTTCCACCACGGACACCTCCACACCCCCCGCCGATCCCGAACCGATCACCGTTGACCAGGAATTTTCCAGCGGCAATTACACCGCCGGCATTGATTTTCCGGCCGGCACTTACGACATTGTAGCCGTCAGCGGCGGCGGGAATGTCAGTTCCAGCAACGCCTTTAGTGGCGGTATCAATGCCGTTATGGGGACGGAGGATCAAAACGAAATGGTGGATATGTACGAACAGGAGTACAGCAACATTGATCTGCCGGACGGCGTGGTGCTTTCCATTTCCGGCGTGACGGTCCGCCTTACCTGCGACGACGCCAGCGGCGCCCCGTTGACCCCCCGCAATCAGGAGATCACGGAAACGGTGGAACTTGGCAACGGCAACTTTGTGGCCGGTGAAGATTTCCCCGCCGGTGTGTATAACATTGTGGCCGTCAGTGGCGGCGGAAACGTCAGTTCCAGTAATCTGTACGACGGTGGGATCAATGCGATCATGGGGACCGAAGATCAAAACGAATTGATGGATATGTACGAACCGGAGTACAAAAACATTGACCTCCCGGAAGGTACTACACTCACCATTGATGGCGTCCAGGTGCAACTCGTTCCCAGCGTATAAATTTCTATTGGCGGCCCCGCTCGGGGCCGCTTTTATTTTCCCTGGATAGTTTTTTCGATCCTCTTTTCGATCTCCCTGTCCAGAACGTCATAGAGCATGGTTCTTGTCTGCTCCTGAACGTCCTCATTTCCCATCATGCTTGGAACCGATGGCCCGGTCAGAACCTTAATTCTGGTCATGTCCGGCCATTGTCCGCGTCGTGGCATACCGTATTTTTCCACACGATCTGCGGCCCCGCTCGTTGTATAGGTTTCTCCTATCCTCCGTTGTGCTATGGCCTCGTGTGTACTTCTGAACGTCACCTTAAAGGCAGTTGCCCCGGCGCGCTCCAGCAGTTTTTTCCCGCCGTCTTTTCGTACCTTAGCCTTAACGCCTCGGCTCCCTTCCTCTGCCAGGAAGTCCGACAATTCATTTACCGGACCTCTGGACCGGATTACCGCCATAATGTTTCCCGGCTTTGCGGTCTGGACCGTCGGGGCGCCCCTTTTTCGGTCTTTCAGCACACTTGGATCGATGGTGTAGGCGTCCTCCACATTGTTTGGGATCTGCTTTCGGACTTTTCTGGCCGTTGCATTGATGGAAAGACGCAGAACGTCCGGCGCTTTTATGGCCTGCCACTCCAGCCTTTTTGCAATTTTTTCAATTTCGGCCTGGGTGTCAACCTCGATATGGATCATGTGCGGATCGCCTCGATTTCAATGGTCAGGACGCCGGCCGCCTCGTCTGCCTGTACCACGCGATACTCCCGGCCGTCCAGGTTCAGGATCTTGCCCGACATGGGCCGCCCACCGTAGTCGGTCTTATCCACATACAGCAGGCGCCGCGTCCGGTATGTCCCATCCGTGTGGACGCCTCCCCGGGCCGCGTCCCGCTCCAGCAGGGCGTCGTCGTCCACCACCGCGTCCATTTTCCGGCCGTCGATGGTATGTGTGTCTGCAAATTCCTGGGTATTCAGGAATACTCCGTGAATATCCGCCGCCACGCAGTCCTTGAAGGAGGGGGCGCCCATTACAGGGCACCCCCGTTTTCATCCTCTGCGGGGGCGTAGACTTCCGCCGCCGTGATCGCGGCGATCAGGTCCGCCTTGGTCTTGGCCTTGGAAATATCCAGGCCCATATCGTTGGCCATGCGCTCCAGGTCAGCCTTTTTCAGGCCCTCCAGGTCTTTGGGATCCAGGTGCCCGGCGATCATGCCTCCGGTTTCGCCCTCTCCGGCCTGTTCCCGGGCCTCCTGGCCGCCGTCTGCCGCTCCCTGGCCCTCGGTATCCCCGGATACCTCCGGGGTGTTCTCCGGCCCCCTGGGCGGCTCCTGGGCCTCCTCCCGGCCTCCCATGGCGGTGTCCTGTTCCGCTCCGCACAGTTCCGCGCTGTCATTTTCCAGCCACGCGGCCACCATTCTGGTGTCGTCGCCGGGCAGGTTCTCCCCGTCCCGATACATACGGCCCCGGTACAGGATCGGCCGCTTTGCAATCAATCCTTTCATGGCCTGGCCCTCCTTTAGCCCAGCAGTTTCACCAGCACCGTGGCGTCACTGGACCCGGCCGCCGCCACGGCCCAGCCTGCCGGGGTGTTCGCCGGGCTGCTGCCCGCTGCGGTGGTGATGTTTTCCGCCGCCTTGTCCCAGTAAAGGGCCTGGCCCACCGTGACGGCGCCGGTGGCCTTGGGGATCTCGAACACGCCCACGACGTGGACCGCGCCGGTTTCGCCGGCCGGAATGTCGTTCCCAGCCACGCCGATCCGGGTGGCCAGGTCCACCACGTCACCGTTTGCCAGATCGTCGGTGGGGGTGTAGTCGATGGTTTCGCCTCTCTGCCAGTATTTCGCGCTCATATCTGTTTTACCTCCTTACTGCCTTACAGCGTGATGGTGGTTCCGGGGTTCTTGGCAATACCACGGAAGTCCACGGCGGTGATACCCCAGTCCAGCCAAATGTCCCACACATAGCCCAGTTGGCCGGCCACCTCCATGCGTCGAATGGTCGGGGTTTCCTGGCCGTTCAGGTAGTCCACCTGGATGGAACGGGCATAGGTGGGATCGCCCGCGACGAACCAGGGCACCGCGTTGGAACCGGCCAGGGCGTTCAGGGTGCCCTCCTCGATCACCTGCAGGCGGTTCCGGTACTGATACAGGGCGTTTGCGGTGTGGCTGCCGATCCCGTCCACGTCGATCTGCGCGGTTTCCAGGATCTGCGACATAAGGAACCCGTAACCCACGGGCACGATGATGTACCGGGGCTGCACCATAATGCTGTCCCCGAAGGGGTCCTTCTGGTTCAGCAGTTTGATCATAATGGCCTGCAGGGTTTCGATGGACGGGGCCGCGCCGGTGGTGATCAGGTTGTTGTGGTTGGCGTGGAACAGGGCCACACCGTCGAAGATCGTGGGGTTGTTGAACAGGATGGAATACACCTGCTTGTTGATCGTGCGCTTGGCGGAGGCCGCGTACATACCGGGCACCTGGGTGATAAAGCCCACGTCGTCGTTGATAAACGCCTCCCGGGTCATGGAGAACTGGCGGCCGTAGGTTGCCACCTGGCGCTGGGGGAGAAGTTCGGTCTGCGGGGTGTCGTGTTTCAGTTCGCCGCCCTCACCCACGCGCAGGAACTCGCCGGCACCGCCGGCCAGGTACTCGTGATCCTTGGTGGGCTTGAAGTCGGTCACGCTGCCCTTGGTGGTCCACACCTGGAAGGTGGTGGGGACGGCCTGGTATCTCTGCACAATGGCCTTGCGGATCGTGTTGTCCAGGATCGCGGGGAAGGCCGCCGTGGGGTTGAAGAACTGGCGGCAGGCCATGTTCCACAGGTCGTCCTTGGACATACGGAGAAGGGAGGCCGTGGTCCCCAGGCCCTCCCGGGCCATGCACTCAATGGCCAGATCGCGCAGGGACAGGCCGCGCATTTGCTCCGCGTTCTCGCTGGGGCGCTCCACCTCCATGCCGCTACGCATAAGCAGGCCGTCCACGGCCGCCTGGCGGAAGTTGTCCTGCTCCCGGCTGTTGTCGGACATTCTGGCGCCCACGGGGCCGTTGTGCTGGATCAGGAAGTCCACGGCCGCCGCCCGCACGGTGTCCATGGTGGCGCCGCTGCGGATATACTCCTCCGCGTCCATGCCGGTCTGGCGGCACAGGGCCATAATGTCGGCGGTGCGCTGGCGCTCCGCCTGGATCGCTCTCTGCGTGTCTGCCACGCTGGGCTGGTTGGTGCCGGCCGGGGCGCCCTGGCCGCCGTTCTCCGCGCCGCGCTCACCGCCGGCGGGCTGGCCGCCGGCCTCTCCGCCCTCGTTGCCGGCGTCGATCACGGCCTGGCAGCGGTCGAACTCCGCCTGCTCCTCGGCGGTCAGGTCCCGGCCCTCGTTGCGGGCCAGGGTCACAAGTTCCTGCTGGCGGGCAAGGGCTTTCTGCAGTTCATTCATGGTTTTTCTTACCTCCTGTTGAAAATCAGATTTTTGTTTGCTTGGATCTGTCGCTCATACACGGAGAGGGGGGCGCACGTCTGGCCCGTGTCGGCCCGTCCCACTCCCACAGTGGGATCCGCAGGCACGGACACCACGGACACCTCCAGCGGCGTCCACTTCCGGGCGATCTGGCAAGGGCCGGTAAATCGCCCATCCGCAGATTGTTTCCCGGCCACCACTTCCTCCCAGGCGTCCACGCTGTACCGCACGGACGTGGTTTTCAGTGTGCCGGACCGCACTTTCCCGAAGATCTTTTCGGCGTCGTCGTCCGTGTCGAACTCCACTTCTGCCATGCCCCGGTGGTTCTCCACCCAGGCCCGGATCACCTTTCCCACCACCTTGTCGGTGTTGTGGTTGAACAGGAGAACGCCCACGCTGTTCAGGCGGGACAGGTCCACCGCGTTCTCCCCGTGGTCCAGGATCTCCATGCCGAAAAAGCGCCGGTATGGCTCCTCACTGGAAAAACTGATTGTCCGGCGTCTGCTCTCCTGGGGCTGGTCCTCCCGGGAAAGGATCTGGCCCATGCTCCTGGTGCCATGGTCCTTATCCCTGGGGCGGTTGCCCTCCGGCGTTCTGCTGGGCTGCTGCCGTTCCATTTCCAAAAATTACACCTCCCATCTCAATGCCTTTTTCTCGGCCATACTCCAGGACCTCGGCGGTTTCGTCGATGGCCTGGCGCCAGTCCTTGCCCCGCTCGGCGCAGATCTCTTGGTAGGTCTTTTGCCCGCTCTGCAGGGCGGTTTTGTCGGCGGTGCTTTCCTTGGCCGGGTCAATCCACTTTTTCGGGGATTTCACCCAGTCATGGGCCATATACTCCGCCTTTTTATCCCAAAACCCGGGGAAGGTGATCACCCCGGAGAGATAACACGAAATAATAAATTGCTCGTACACCTCGGACATGAACTCCGTCAGCAGTTCCGTGTCCTCCGCGTATGTGTCCTCGTCCTCGATGGCGTTTTGCCGGGCGGAGGAGTAGGTGGACCCGCTCATGTCGCGGGACACCGCCTCATAACTCAATCCCTGTCCCGCGCCGATCAGCCCCTGCTGAACTTTCAGGAACGCGGTGGCGTCGGTGGCCGCTCCCTTTGGATCCACCACCTGGGCCTCGTCGCCGGCGCCCATTTCCATGATCATGCCCGGCCCCAGTTTCTTGCCGGCGTAGTCCACGCGGCCGTCAGGCCCGCGAACCCCGGACCGCCCCAGGCTTGTCCCGGTCGGAATGGTCTTTTTGATCAGCACCGCCAGGCAGGCCGCGATCCGCTCCTTGACGGATACCGCGTTTATAAACTCGTTCACGTCCCGGATCCTGGTGATCGTGTGGGACATATCCGACATTTCCCGGATCTGGCTGGGCCGCCGTTTCGATTTCAGGAAATAGGCGTCCTTGGCGTCAATGTAGATCGGCTGCAGCAGGCGCCACCCCTCCAGGTCATATTGCTGGATCCAGTAGCCCACCGGCCGGCGCCAGGAATTATATTCGATCCCGCCCACGACGCGGTTTCCCTGCCGGTGCGGGGCGCTCTGTGTCACGTCCAGTTCGTCCACCTCAATGGCCTGCAACTTGAACGGCACCACGCCGCCGGAAGTGTGGCGGAACAGGAACAGGATCCCGCCGTCCACCTTCTTGCGCTCCACGGCCATGCGTAGGATCTCGGTAAAGGATTGCTCCCCGGTCACGTCGCAGTTTCTGGCCTTGCACCATTGACGCCACAGTTTTTCGATCTTGCGGTTCAGGTCGTCGTCCCCGGTCCTTGCCCGTAGGGTAAAGCCCTTTCCCACCACGTTGCGCTTGTAGGCCAGGACCACGGCCTGGAGAATGTCGCTGTTCCGCTCCAGGTCCCG
This sequence comes from uncultured Oscillospiraceae bacterium, assembly GCA_944387065.1. Taxonomy (GTDB): domain Bacteria; phylum Bacillota; class Clostridia; order Oscillospirales; family Oscillospiraceae; genus Enterenecus. Next base: position 317,021 of record CALXDM010000002.1, on the reverse strand, counting down.
GGCGCGGGCGCGTACCACGTCCCGGCTGTATCGGTCTGTGATCTCCGCGCTCTCGTTGTGTGCCCTCCACCCGGAATTGATCCGGCCGAACCCGGCCGCGTCATACCCGCGCATGGCCTCCAGCCCTTGGCGCCACGCCTCCCGCTCGTATGCTTTCTTTGGGGACACGGCCGCGATCATGCTGTCAATGAAACTCACCGCTTTACCTCCCCTCGAAAAATGCCATGTAGGTGCGCCCCAGCAGGGGGCCGCTTTCGTCGGCCGCCAGTTGCGCCTCCAGGTCGTCCCGGAGGGTTTTCAACATGGCAAGGTCCGCCCGCGTCAGTTGTCGGCTGCCGATCCGGTAGGACTGGCCGCCCACCAGCACGGTGGTGATCGCCTTGTTTACCTGCTCCAGCAGTTCCGCCGGGGTCGCTGTTGTGTTGTCCAGTTCCATGGTGTCCTCCTATCAGAACCAGTTTTCATTCTGCTGGATCCAGTTTTCTTCCGGCGCCGGCTGCGGCTTTGGCGGTGCCGGTTTTGGTGCCTGCTCCTCCGCCCGGTCCGGGTTTTTCAGGAACAGGGACCGCACTTCCAGCACGTCGGCGGCGGCCGCCGCGTACACCTCGCAGTCCAGGTAATGGTTGTCCGCGTGGGAGGATTTCAGCGCCCACCGCTGGACCTCTTTTCCGCCGGCCCGCTCGGTGATCTTATGCTCCGCCGTGACCTGCTCCGCATACTCCAGATCGCAGTCTTTATGCACCATCCAGGACCCATTCCCGTTTGGCCGCCTCATACGCCCAGCGATCATGTCCTTGTACTTGCCGCCGTCCACAAGGACCAGTTGCATACCGTTGGCCCGGCTCCCGGCCTTGTCCACGGTGGAGATCTTGTAATGACCCTGGAGGGATTGGACGCCCTTACAGGGCCGCACCCAGTCCATATTCATGGTGCAGAACTCATACACCGCGTCGGTCTGGTCGCCGCTGTCCATCAGGGCCAGGTCCACCATGACCTTTCCGCCGTCCGGCAGGGAAAACTCGGTGTTCATAACTCGCTCCACCTCTGCCATGGAAAGCGCCTGGCCATGGGCCACGTTTTGGGAGGTCATAAAGTCCCCCCAGGCCCGGATCACCCAGTACAGGCAATTTTCCTGCACGTCGATCCCGCCGGTCAGCAGTTTGGTCCACGCCGGGAGGGACCAGGCCGGAACCTCTGTCTGCCGCTCCATGACCATTTCGGCGTTGGTTTTTAGTTTCGTGTCCTCCCACGGCTCTGCCAGCCAGGAGTTGACGAAGTTGTGGAGCAGTTCCGGGTCGTCCTTGGACCGCATGAACTCCCTGGCGATGTCGGAAAACCTGGTGAATGGGGAATACAGGGTATTCATCCAGTACGCCACACTTTTGGGCGTCGTTGTGGTCTGCCGGACGGCCTGCCACCGCCCCGCCTGGAGCATGGCTGCCTTGTCCCGGTCGGTGATGATACACCCACACGCCTGGCACACATAGGTGGCCATTTCTGCCCGCTCCGCCTGGTCTGGCACGTCGTCCTTGCTGGGCCACTTGATTTGTGCGAATTTCAGTTCGATAAACTCCCCACAGTGTGGGCATGGCACAAAGTAGTGCTTTTCCGCGTCCGCCTCCTCCTTGGCTTTCCAGATCGGCCCGGTTTTCAGGGTCGGGGTGGAGGCCAGAAAGATTTTTCGGTTGAAATAGGTCTTTGTGCGCTCAATGGCCAGGGATACGGGGTCGGCCTCTTTCTTTGTCGCCCCCGGGAATTTGTCCACTTCATCCAGGAATAGGTTTCGTATGTTCGTGGAGGAGAGGTCCGCCGCGCTGTTCGCTCCGGTCAGGTAAACGGTCATTCCCTGGAATTTCAATTCCAGGCGCTTGCTCTCATGCTCCCGGTACTTCTCCGCCAGTGCCTTACACTGGCGGATCATCGGCTCCAGTTTCGCCTCCACCGTGCGCTCCGCCAGGGCGTCCGAAGGATATACCACCATCGTGGGCGCCGGCTCCTGGTCGATCAGGCTCCCCAGTGCGTTCTCCATGGCGGAGGTGCCGCCCACCTGGGTGGGCTTGACAAAGATAATCTTTTCCGTTGTGTCGTCGGAAAAGGCGTCCATGATCTCCACCAGGTACGGGGTGACGCTGTTCCGCCACGGCCCCGGTATGGCGTTCCCGCTTGGCAGGACCCGGTTCCGCTCCGCCCACACGGACACGCTCACCCGCTCCCTGGGCCGCAGTATCTCAATGGCCGGCACCATCCACCTGGGCACCTTGTAGGGCTTTACTCGGTACTTTCTCACGTCTCGGCCCCCGGTGTGTCCTCCACCTGCATGGCGTCCACGTAGGCCGTCAGCATGGTTTCCAGTTCCTTGCGGATGGCCTTTTGTGCGTTGCGGATTGTGATGGCGTCCGCATACCCGGACATGGCCCCGGCCATGCGGGCCGGGATCGTCATGGCGAACTTTTGAAAGGCGGTCATAAACTCCGCCAGTTCCTCGGTGGCCTGTTCCGCCGGCAGGTATTTCCCCTCCTCTATGGCGGTTTTCAGGCGGTGGAGGCTGCCCTGGCTCTCTTTCAGGGCCACTTCCGCCTCCAGTTTTTTCAGGTTCAATTCTGCCAGGCGGCCGCCCTCTCCGATCTCCTGGGCCTTTCGCTCCACATGGTCGATATACCGCTGGATCGTGTCACAGGTCCGGTACTTCCTGGCCCCGCCGCCGGGCGGGACCTCGGTTTTCAGGATCCCGTCCTGGGTCAACTGCTGGATCCTCCGTGTGGTTTTCCCCAGCAGTTGGGCGATGGCGGTGGAATTGGCCCACTCTGGCACCGTTCCGGTCAGCACCGCCGGCGCCGTGGACTTCTTTTGCGTTGCTTTTTTTGTCGTTCCCGCCACCTGCAGCACCCCCTTTTCCTCCACCGGCCGGATGGCCCCGCCGGTTTCGCTTTCCGCCTGGTGGTGGATTTCGCTTTTTTGACCTCGTTTCTTTTGGATTTTTTGGGGCCTCACCCCCTTTAGGGGGTGGGCGGCCCTCGGCGCCCTGGTCCCGCTCCGTCAATGCGTAACGTAACAGCCCATTTTTCAGGGATTTTCCTGGAGAAAAACGCCGGGCCTTCCGCGCCCCGCACGGTCGCCAGCCCCCGGAAGGACCCAAACAGGGGGGCGCCTCTCGCCTTTTGATAGGGGGAGGCCCAGGGGCGCCTTTGCGGTCGCCCCTGGGCGCGGGTTGTTGCCGGGCCGCGTCCGCTCTTGTACTATGGACGCCGATGGGGTGAAAGGAGGAAAGCCCCCACGCTTACGAACCGCCCGGCATGGCATGGAAAGGGGAGGGCACCAGGTGTTTCCCTGGTGCCCTCCCGATTTCCACACTATCACTATATCACGTCCAATAGTCCGATGGCGTCCGATCTTTTATCCGCGCTTTCTTTTTTCCTTTTCGGCCGTGTAGTCCCCCAGCAGTTTCTCCGTTCTCTTGTAGGTCAGCAGGGTTTCCAGGGCGGCGTTGTAGTAGTCAAACACGCGGGACCGGCTCATGTGTACGGCCTGGGCGATCTTTTCCCATGGCTTGCAGTCTATGTGCCGCATTTCCACCACGGTGCGTTCCGTGGAATTTTGGGGGAGTAGGTCTATCATGTCCATAACGTGCAGGACGGCCTTGGCCATGGCGTCCCGCTGCTGGCTGATCCTGTCCTCCACTTCCGCGATCCGGTAGACAAGGGACACGGCCCCGCCCTCTCTGGCCTGCCTTTTGGAGGTCGGCATGGTCTTAAACGCAGATCCCACGCCCGGGTCCCGTAGGTCTGCGGATAGGGTGCGGTGGCGCTCCTCCAGTATCTTCTTTTTTTCTTTGGCGTCATGGTACTGCTGCAGGTACTCTTTGACGGCCTCCCGCTCGGGGTTTTTCCCCCTTGTCTGCTTGCTCATTCTCACACCTCGGTTATGTCCAGTCCAAAACGGTCCTTTAGCAACTTCTTTTTCATGGCGTAGTCCCTGGTCCTTGTTGCGCGGCTCTTTACGTCCTCCACCACCTTCACCCCCTGGGTGCCCTCGTAGTATGTAAAATCTGCCCTGTACCGGATGGCCCGCACCCGGCGGCCCTCCGTGTCCGTGTACGCCTCCTGGAGTGTAAAGTCAACCTGCAGGCGTAGTTCCCGGATCTCCCCGCGCCTCTCGCGCTCGATCAGCCAGTCAAACCTCCTGGCCTCTTTCATGCTGTCAAACCGGAGGATGGCCCCGGAGGGTGTCACCCTTGTGGTCGGGGTGTTCCTGTACTTGTTCACCTTCCCGGTTTCCTGCACAGCGGCGGCGGAGGGCACAAGCCCCCGCCGCGCCTGCTGTTCCATGTATTTTTTCACGGCCTGGGCCTGGTATTTCGGCGGCAGGTCGGAAATGTTCACGGCCATTTATTCCTCCTGGCTCTCCGCCCCATTTTTCGGCCTGCCATAAATCTGCGCCGATACAAACGCCTGCGTCAGCCTCAAAGCCTCCTCCATGCTTGCGCCCGATCCTAAAACTGCCCGAAAAAATATCAGCGACATTTCAGCCATGGCCCCCACGCTCTGCCTCAATTCCTCGACTTTATCTTTTTCCATGTCTTAAACCTGCCTTTCAAAACGGCCCATGAAATGGTCGGCCCACTTGCTTGTCGCGCCCTCCTGGTCATCCCACGGTAGTGCGGAGGGCGGGAGGTCCGGGAAGTGCGCCCGCAGGTTGTCCTTGTAGAAAACCGGGATCTCGTTCTCCGCGCAAAATTCCGCGATCTGGTCCACCCACTCCCTGCGCGGCGTCACCTTGTCCGGCCGGCTCCCGGTTTCCGCCCCCAGGATCACCCACTGGGGCAGGCCCTCCGCCGCGCTCATATCCACCGGCCCCAGCAGCGGTTCCATGCTCCAAAACGTGTTGATATTCACCCACGGCATGGGGTACATGGCCGCCGCGTCCTCATTGGCCACCGTTGACCCATACCAGAAATTTTCCGCGTGGGGGAGGAGCGCCACCTGATCCAGTTCCAGGTATCGAGCGGGGTTTTTCGTCAAAAACAGGTATCGGTGCTGCGGCGCCCTCTGGCAGGCGTCCAGAACGTCCCGGATCCATTCCGTCGGCACCCAGCGTCCGAACAGGTCCGCCATGCTGCACACAAAGACGGTGCGCCCCTCTTTCTTCCGCTCCGGCTGGTTCAGCCGGTAGCGGTGCAGGGTAGGCTCGAACCCATAGGGGTACGGCGTGGCCTTGATCTTGCTCTCCAGGACGTGGAGGCCGCCCACGGTTCCCTTGTCCTCCAGGCCCGCGTCAAATCGGTGCGCGGTCCGTCTGGCGTAGCAGTACGGGCACCCATGGCGGCACCCCGTGACGGGGTTCCATGACATTTCCGCCCAGTCAATTTTCGTTTCATTCATGGCGCTTTCCTCCGTTCATCATCAGCATTTTTTCTCTTGCCAGTTTATCAACGACGTGCCCCTTCTCCCTGTATCCGCACATGGCCGCCAGTTTCTCCAGGTTGTAGGCGGTCTGCGCTGTTACCAGGAGAGAAACCCGCCGCAGGTTCTTTTTATCTCTCATGGCTCTGCCTCACTTCCCGGGGCCGTCCTGGCTGATCTCCCTCATTCCGCAGTCGCTTTGCTTGGCCTCCGCGATCCCACCCAGGACGGCGCTGGAAATCACGCTTGTGGCCATTTCTTCCGGCAGACGCCGCGCCGCCGTCAAAACCCTGAACGTGGCAGCGGCCGCCACCCTCATGGCCGCCAGTTGGTCGTTTCCCGTCCCGCTCGTGTTCACTTCCAGCCCGCCGTTTCGCTTTGTCACTCTCAAAATAACCTGGTCATTCATCGTCTGGATCCTCCTTCCACTTACTCACGATACAGTCCCAGCAGTTGCAATCCGCGCAGTATGTGCAAATATCCACACCATCCTTTGCGGCCGCTCGGATCATAGCCTCCAGGTCTGGTATGTTGATCTGCCTGTTAGGCTGGATCAAATCCACCACCCGGCGGAGATAGGCGGCCGCGTCCCAGTCGCCGTACACCTCCGCCGGCCCGCTCGGCTCCATCTTCTCCGGGTCCATTGGCCAGATTGCCACCGATCCGCCGTCGGGATCCGCGTCCCACCTGGCCGTCGATTGCTCCGTGATGTTCCCATCCATGTCCCGGCAGATCCGCCCCATGGTGGCGGTTCCCACTCCGATCCCGATAACTCCCACGCGCTTTCCTCCGTTTCTTTCCGGCGGCTATACCGCCACCGCCTTTTCCAGTTCCTCCATGGTGCTGATCTCCTGGCTGCACCACTCCGGCAGGTTTGCCCGCACCAGGGCGGTGGCGAACGGCGGCGGGACCGCATTTCCGCACCTGGCCACCTGCTTGGTTTTTGGGTACACCGTCCCGGTATAGTCCCGCTCGATCTTGTAGTCCACCGGGAACCCGTTGGCCATATACAATTCCCTGGGCGTCAGCATACGCAGGCCAATGTCCGCCAGGAAATAGGCCGCGCCGTCGATTTCAAACAGGATCACGTCCTCCGGCCCCAGGTTATACCCGCAGTAGGTGTTCAGCAGGTCCCGGATCTCCGGCCAGTGTCCCAGTTCCGCGCCCGGCTCCGCCCTGGCCACCACGGTGGTGACGACGCCGAAGTGTCCGCCGCCGGCCGTGATGGTCTGCACCGGCTCCGACATGGGGCCGCCCAGGTTTGTCCCCTTCATTTTGACCATGTGCGTGGCAGTCAAGGCGTTATGGTCCACGGCCGTGACGGTATGGAGCGGGTCGGACATTTTTGATCCTTCTCCCGAATAATTCCCGCCGTAGAACTTGGCCATATTTGCCGCCAGGACGGCCTCCCGGTCTTTCGCCGTCACCGTATGGAGCGGATCCCCAATTCCTTGGCCGTGTTGGTCGCTCCCGTAGTATTTGACCAGGCTGGCCGCCGCCAGTCCGTAGCGGTTGGAGGCGTCAATGGTCATAAGCGGGTCCGCCACGCCCTGGCCCCGTACCCTCTCCGTCTGCTCCGTGTGGTATTGGATCAGCGCCGGCGCCACCACGCACTCCTCCGCCTTGGAAACTTGGGTGTGCGTCGGCTCCGTGATTTTCCGCCCCCGCTCACCGCCGCCGGTTTGCCCTATGGCCGCCAGCGTCGGGGTGATCACCATTTGATGGCCGCCCGCTCCGCTGCTTGTGATCGTGTTCACCGGCTCCGTGATCCCTGTCCCGGTCGCGTTCTCGTTGTTGTGCATGGTCAGCGGCGCCATGACGGGGGAGGCGACGCCATACCCGTGCTTTGCCGTCACCGTCTGGAGCGGCGCGGCGGCGTCCTGCCCCCGGAAGTCGCCCGCGTGGTTTACCACCACCAGGAACGGCTCCGGGTTCTTTATGGCGAACTTGTCCACGCCCCTGATCACCCGCCGCATGGTGTTGGGCCGGAGTGGCCGCTGGGCGGAAAGGCCGTATTTCTCCCGGATCTGCTCCCGCGTGTCAAAAATGGAGGGGCAGGGGAGGGACCAGTCTATGATTTCCGCTGCGCTCCGCCACGGCTTTTTCCTGCCCTCCAGCGCCTCCAGGCTGTCCGCTGGCGCGTGTGTCGGCTCCGGCCACACAATGGGCGCACCGTCGCACCTGGCCACCAGGAAGAACCTTTTTCGCGTTGTGGGCGCTCCGTAGTCCGCCGCCACCAGTTCCCGCCATTCTACGGCGTACCCCAGGGCCTGCAGTTGGGAAAGCCACTTGTGGAAGGTCTGTCCGGCTTTTGATTTCACGGGGCGCCCCCGGCGCACCGGCCCCCATGTCTGGAACTCCTCCACGTTCTCCAGGATGATCACTCGGGGCCGCACGGTTCCGGCCCACCGCAGTACGATCCAGGCCAGGCCCCTTATGTTCTTGTCCACCGGCTTTCCGCCCTTTGCTTTGGAAAAATGTTTGCAGTCGGGAGAGAACCACGCCAGCCCCACCGGGCGCCCCTTTGCCACCTCGCACGGGTCCACGTCCCACACGCTTGCCTGGTAATGCTCCGTAAACGGGTGGTTCGTCTTGTGCATGAGTATGGCGTCCGGGTCGTGGTTGATGGCTATGGTCACAGGCCGCCCCGTCGCCAGTTCGATCCCCGTAGACGCCCCGCCGCCGCCGGCGAAGTTGTCCACGATGATCTCCTCCAGGAGGTTGATCTGCGCCCCGCTCATTCCCTCGCCGCCTCTCTCATGTTTTCCACGTACCTGGTCGCCGCCTGTTGTGCCTCGCAATACGGGCACCGCCCTTCCATCCACCCGGCGCGGAAAACGTGTCCGCACTCCTGGCACTTCACAGCGTCATGCTCACCAGTCGCCAGTTGTACCATGTATCCCTGCAGGTTCAGCACCCAGGTCAGGTAAACCTCTTTGGCGTACATGGTCGTGGCCAGTTCGTCCGCCATGGCCACAGCCTCCCGGCGCGGGACCAGGATCGCGTGATTGTCCCTTGCCCTCTTTCCAGGTTCCGCCCATCCTGCCCGTTTCGCCCCTGTGTATTCCCGTGCTTTTGCGCGGGCCTGTTTGTATGCCTCTGTAAAATCTCTCACCGCAGTTTCCCTCCCATCATATCCAGGTACAGGGCGCAGTCCTTCCCGATCCTCTGGCAGTACGCCCATTCCACCATGGCGCCCCGGCTCTCCCGGTAGTCCGGCAGGAATACGGCCAGATCCGCCGCGTCCACCATGGCCATGCAGATCCGCATATAGTCCGCATCGGCCAGGCCGTCCGGCAGCGTTGCCGGGTTCAGGACCACGTGGCCCGCCTCCTCCAGGGCCTTGGCGGCCTCCCGGAACTTTGCCCGATACCGCCGATCCCCGGCGATCTTCCCGGCTATGTAAACTTTCATCGGCTTGCCTCCTATTCGTTGAAAACCTCGAAATATTCCTGGTATGGGTAGCCCGTCATTTCGTGCCACCCGGCCCTGCAGGTCGCCCCGTCGTCGAACTTATACAGCACCGCGCCCTTTCGCGCTTTCGGCTCCTTCCTCCAGGAGGAGGAGGAAACCACCTTGTAGGTGATCACCGGCTTGTCCATGTTTTGTGTCTTGCTGTACCGCTTTCCCCGTTTCCCGATCTCCCGGTACTTCTCCATGGTGGACCGGCTTTCCTTCATCAGGTAGGCCGCCAGTTTGGCGTGGTTCCCCCGGCGGTCCAGTGGCTTGAAACTGATACCCCCGCCGCCCCTGGGGACTTCCTCCCAGGCGTCCCCGATGATCTCCGGGTCCATCCGGCTTATGATCACGTGAATGTGAGGGTTCGTCATGCGCTTGGTTTCTATCACCACCACGGCCTTGTACTTGATCCCCTTTTTCCTGCAGGCTTTCCGCAGGTTGGCCAGGAATGTGGCCTTGTCCTCCAGGATCTCCTCAAAGGTCGTGTCCTTGGCGTAGTAGTGCAGGACGGCGTGGAGATCCCGGTGGTCAAAGTTGGCGTTCAGATCCCAGCGCAGGTGTTCCTCTGCCACCCGCTCGTTGATCCGGGCTTGTTTTTCCGTGGTCGTCCCTTTGTTGGGTCCGCGTTGGACCCCCTTGGTGTGAACCCGGAAGGATTGCATTTTCCTGTGTTCGACGGTCCGGCCAGCCTGCACCATCCTGTGTACGTATGGCATGGTGCCCTCCTTTTCGGGTGCTGGTCACTTTACTAATGCCTCTTACCGGCGCTTACGGGGCCATGGCCCCGCTGATTTTTCCCGTTGCGAACCGCCCGGAGAACTGATATAATATAGGTATCCCGGACGGTTTTTCCGTCGCTTATATTGCCACCTGCGCCGTGTTGTCAGCACCAGGCGCAGGTGGCTTTCTTTTTGGTTGTCGTTCTCTCCGCCGCTTGCGCGGCTGGATTATTATGGATTTTCGGATTAGATGTCAAAGCCGGGGGCCACGGCCCAGGAATCGTTCGCGCCGTTGCCGCTGGCGCTACCGCTGGCGCTGACACGGCAGAAAATGGTCGTGTTCGTCGCACTGACGGACCGGAGGGACCAGGGCGTGGTGCCGTACCCCTCCCGCTGCTTTACGCGGTCCCGCTCCGTCAGAAAAATGGGCAGTTGGAAGTCGTCCGGCCCATCCGCCACGCCGTTCTGCAGGCTCTCATGGCCCCGGCCGAAAACGTCCGTTTCGGAGGGCAGCCACAGGGGATCCTCATAAACCAGGGTTTTCCCCTCCGTGATCTCGGTGATCTTCCTGGGCCTGATCACGGCCCGGAGGTCGGCAGGGAGGAGGGGCAGAACGTCCTCCAGCAGGTGGCGGCGTCCCTCGCTGGCCCGATACCCTCCCCGGTTCGTCCAGGTCTTGTTCATCTGGTGCGGCTCCGCCAGGCAGTCCTTGAACACAAAGCGCAGGGCGGCGGGCTTGTCCTCCGCCGCAGGGAGGTGCGCGGCCGCCACGACGGTGACGGCCTCGCCGTTCCCCAGGGTCAAGTCGATTTCGTTAAACGGCTGGATCAGCGCCCCCGCCGTCCCGGCCACAACGGCCGCTTTCAACTTCTCCCAGGTGCTTTCATTTTCGATGGTGTGTCTGATCTTCATGGTGGTTTCCTCCTTTTATTTCACGCGCCCTTTGGGCGTCGCGGCCGAAAATATCAGTATTGTTATCAGGACCCCCCCCCCGCCGAACAGGGACAGTTGCGCGGTGTGCTGCTGGAACCGCTTTTCCTGTTCCTCGAAATACTCCGGGTCAATCTCGTATCCGATAAAATCCAGTCCGGCGTCCCACGCGGCGATCCGGCTTGACCCGCTCCCCAGGTGGGTATCCAGTATCCGGTCCCCTGGTTTTGCATAGTGTTGAAAAATCCAGGCATACAGGGCCACTGGTTTTTGGGTTGGGTGTATCCTTCCTGCCTGGGCGGAGGATAACGCCACGCGCTTGCATGGCGTTTCAAAACTGGTCCATGCCAGTTCAAAGGATGCGAAGGACACTTCACTGGAAAAACCCTTGTCCCAGCAGATCCAGCACGAACTATCCGCCGCCTGGATCATGCTCACAAAGTGATTTGCCCCGAAAATGATCTGGTTTTTCGACACCCGCGCCAGTTCCGTGAAATACTCTTTCGGTGGTGGGGCGTCGTCCCAGGTCATTTTTTTGTATTCGCTCCTCTTTTCTCCCTTTCTCCTCCCCATGTTGTTGCTGATCTTAATTCCATAGGGTGGGTCAACCACAGCCAGGTCGAAACACTGATCCGGCATGGACCGCATGGCCTCCATGCAGTCCATGTTAAAGGCCCGGTTTTCCATCTGTCTGTGCCTCCAGTTTCTCCTCCAGGTCCTCAATGGAGGCCGCCGCGCTCTCCAGTTCCTTGGCCAGCATATCGCGGCCGAAACGGTCCCGCTGGTGCATGGCCTCCAGTCGGAGGTCCGCCGCCTGTTTCCGGTACGGGTTCCGGCTTTCGGTCCTCACCGGCCCGGTGCCCGTGTGGATCAACTCCAGCCACCAGGCCGGGTTGTTTCTCTCCGCCTCATGCTGGCAGTCGTCGCAATTCTCCGCCGTACACTTGCTGCAGAACTCCCGGTGGAAAGCGTCGTCCCACGGGCCGCCCAGGCAGGGGAGGAAGGAGAGGAACGAACCCAGGACGGCAGGCGATACCGTGATCCTTTCAAACTCCGTCATGGCGTCAGCCCTCCCTCTTGTGCAGGTCCACGCTCTCCAGGGCCTCCCACACGGTTTTTTCCCAGTCCCACGCCCAGGTGGTTTTCCTGATCGCGGACAGCATGACGGTTTCCCCGTCGTGGCTCCACCCCAGCGTCCGGCCCTCCGAAACTCCCGCCGTTCCCATTTCCGCCGTGGTCCGCTCCACGATTGCCGGGGCCGTGGGATCCACTCCATACGCCTGCCTGCCGTTCACCTCCTGGAACAACTGGCAGCCCCGGAAGGTGACGGGCACATAGGACGCCCCGACGGCCGCCGGCGAAAATGTCCACCCGGCCACCTCCTCGGTGGCCACCCCGGCCATGATGGCCTGGGGCTGTCCGTCTTTCTCGATGTTTACGGCCTCGCCGTTCTCCGGGATCATGCCCAGGTGTTCCACGATGGTGGCCAGCGCCTTGCGCGGAAGTTTGTTCCACGGGCACCGGACGCACCACCCCTCTGCGTAAATCACCACGTCCCCGTCCAGGTTCAGGACGTTGTATCCGCCGTGCCTGTATGCGTCCTTGATGGCCCGCACCAGTCCTTTTTCCTGAATGATCGCCATTTCGTCCTCCTTATCTATAACGTGCGGGCATTTCCGCCACCGGCTCCGAAGGATCCACGGCCCACACCTCTGCGTCCAGGATCTTCACCCAGTCGCACCCCCACACCTCCGCCGCGTTCATAATCGCCGCCAGGTTTGATATGTGCGGCACTACGACGGATCCGTGGTCCGGGTGCGTGACCCTTGATTTCCCCGGGACGTTCCACCGATGGAACCGCGCCCGCTCCTCTGCGCTGCGTCTTGCCTGGTTCGGTCCGTCGGTGAAGTTAAACGGCCTCAACCCACCACCGCCTCCCAGCGGGCCATGGCCTCCATGACCTTCTCGCTGTGTTCGGTGGATGTTACGCCATTCTCCCACGCCCGTTCCGCTCCGGCGTTCCCCATGTTGTAGGCCATGACGGCCTTTTCCGTGTCGCCATAATTGACCAGGTGGGCGCCCAGGAGGTACACGCCGCAGACGATATTCCCGGCCGGTGTCGTCGGGTCCTGGTTCGTTTCCGCCTCCAGGTTGATCCAGTATGTATTCTCCGGTCCTGGATTTAACTGCATGATCCCAACCTCTCCGGCGGAACCCACGGCGTCCATGTCAAAATGGCTTTCTACCTCCGCCACGGCCAGCGCCAGGGGATAGGGGCACCCGTATTCCTCGCAGGCTGTTCTCATAATGTCCTGCAGGTCGTAGGAAAGGGGAACGTCGTCTGAAAGGTATCCCTGGGCCAGCAGGGCCTCCTCGATCTTTTCCGCCTCCATGGGATCCTCTCCGATGGTCGGCGTCACGAACACGACGGGATCCACGGCCGTGGCCTCTTTTTCCGGCTCATTCTCTTGCGCCGTGCAGGCCGTGGCGATTGCCCACACGATGGCAAGCAGCAGGACAGCCGCGCAGGCCACGGTGATCCGGCGCCTGGCCAACTCCCGCCGGCGGCGCTCATTCCGCCGTCGGCGCTCCTCTCGTTCCTCCCGCTCCGCCTGCAAGTTGGCCCAGATCTCCTCATACTCCCGCCGCGCCTTGCGTCGCTTGTATGCGGCCAGTTGATCCTCCCGGCGGTGTCTGGCCTCCATGGCTCCGATCCGGCGTTTCAGGTCGTCCACGTCCTCCACCACGCCCTTGTACTGGTCCATGGCTCGGCGGTACTCTTTCGCTTTCCTCTGGCTCACTTCTTGGCGCCTCCTCCCGTGAAAAACTTCCGCTTGACCTCGTAGGGCAGGCCGAACCGCCGGCGGCCGCACTTGTCGCAGGTGATCTTCTCGGACCGGCCCGGCAACTGCTTGACCTCCCGATCCCGCCGGGCGGCGGTCGCCACCGCGCACGGCTTGCAAAGGTTCTTTTTCATTCCTCCGCCGCCTCCCGTTCATCCACCCAGGCCGCGCACATATCCGCCTGGTGGAGGCGCCACACCCACGGGGTGGCCTCCATGGCCGCCGAAAGGGCGCGGCCGTCACCTTTCACCGCGTTGTCATAGGCCCCCATGTGCCACCGGATGGCCAGGGCCTCCTCCGGCTCCAGGTCCATGTGCCGCTGGATCAGGTACAGGCTTTTCTCACCGTGCCCCAGGGGAAGGGGATCCCGGAACGCATACGCCCGGTAGTCCTCCCAAAACCCGGTGTCCGGGTTCTTCCGCCGGCGGTTTTCGGTGTGGTAGCAGTTCACCTTGCACACGTCATGCAGCAGGCCCAGGATCGCCACCGTTTCCTCCACGTCCACCGCCAGCAGATCGGAGGAGGTGGTGTCCCCGTAGGTTTCCACGCACACGATGGCCCGCAGGCGGTGGTACACGTTCAGGGAATGTTCCAGCAGGCCGCCAGGGTGCGCTCCGTGGTGCCTGGTGGAGGCGGGGGCCTCGAAAAAGTCCGTTTCCCGCTCCAGCCACGCCAGGAGGGCGTCCGCATAGTCCCGCTGTACCCGCTCGGTCCAGATCTTCAAAAACTCCGCTTTTCTGTCCATGGTCTATACCTCCACACCTTGAAAGGTTTCTTTGATGGTTTTCCCGCGCACCTCGAAAGCCACGATATGGAACCGCCCCATGGGGTGGATATAGTCCACACGGCCCCGCATGGGCCGCCGGATTGCCTTTCCGTGCGCCTCCTCGAAGATGGTTTCCGGCGTCCGCACCACTTCCTGGCCGATTTCCAGCCGGGCCGGGCGCCGCCTCCGTTCGTTCATTGGTTCCTCCTATTCCGCCGGCGGAACCTCGTTCCCCCATGCGTCCCACCCTGGGGCGCGGTCCCGGGCGAACAGTTCCAGCCGGGGAACGTCCCCCAGCAGTTCCACGATCCGCCGGCGCGTTTCGTCTGGTTTCTTGCTGTGCCCCTCAAAAGGGGCCTCGATCACCTGGTGGACCCGGTGACTGCGGACCCGCTCCCGGGCCTTGAACCCCTGGGACACCCCCAGCAGGCAAACCTCCGCGTTTGCCCTTGTGTAGGCGCCCATGCCCCAAAAGTTTCCGCCGTTCTTCCGGTTCTTTTTGATCCACACGAAAGCAGCGGTTTTGTAGACGAACCCCCACGCCTCCAGGACCTTGATCGCCTCCGCGATGTTTGGGAAAGTTGCCCACATGAAACAGACTGCCCCCCCCCCGCAGATTTTCCGCACTGGCAATTTGCATATATCCTCGGTGGTCATGGTCTGGTAGTGCTTGGCGGCGTTCCCTCGGCTCTTGGCCGTGGTCCCGTGCTGCCGGTACTCCCACGGGGGGTCCGCATAAATCACCTGGTATTCCTTATCAGGTAGCGGGAGAAAGTCCGCCATTTTCGGCACCCCTTTCTATCCGCCGGCGCTCCGCAGCCGTCACAAATTCCTCTACCATTCCGCGATCTCGGAGATCCTGCAGGTCCAGGTTGTAGACCTCCCGGCTCACCGTTTTCCCGGTTTCCCCGTCCTTGATTTCGATGGAGAGGAGAGGGCGCCCCATGCAGGTGGAGAAAAAGGCGTGGGCCTTGTCCCATTTCGGGGTGATCCAGTCCAGGGCATAGTCCGGGGTGCGCGGGTACTTGGTGAACTGTGTCCCGCTCCGCATGGGCGGGAGGTTGTCCACATATTTCTGAACAAGTGTGTATAACTTGGTTTTGCTTGCCGTCAACCGCAACATTTACAGGACCTCCTCCCGATACCAGGCCAGGATCTTCTTTTCGTACTTCTTGCGGGTCCTCTTTTTCTTGGTGTGTCGGTATCGGTTGAACGCTGGCCGGTAATAGCACGACGCCCAGCGCAGGGCGGTTTCCAGTTCGTGCTTTTCCTCAATCTGTGCCGCCACGGCCGTGATCCACTTGGCGAACACGCCCGACGCCGCGCAGATATTCCCGTAAAGTTCCTGCCACACGGATTTAATGGCCTCCGCCTCTTGCACGATCATTTTCTCGACGCGGTTTCTAATTTCCTCTATGACTTCCCCTTCCAGGTAAACGCCCGGTCGCTCCTCCTCCAGGTCAATTTCCGGGATCTCTCCGTCCACGGTCCCCAGCAGCGGCCCGTCCGGCTCCTCATAGATCACAATTACCCCTGTGTCCTTTTCGTCAGGTCCCATCCGGCCAGCCCTCCCCCCCCCGTTGGTGGCCCATAAGGATCTGGTGTCCCATTTCCCCCAGGGCGTGGCGCATGACCTCCAGTTCCAGCAGGTCGGTGTACTTCATCCCGTACCCCTCCAGCATGGTGGCCAGCCTCTTGGCCTTTTCCGTGGTTTTTCTCACGGCCTCCCGCTCCTTGGCCATGTCCTCCGCGTCGAACTGTGCCTGCAGGTCCTCCAGGTCAATCTCCCCGGCCGCGATCTTCTGGCAGAACTCCACGGCCTCCTCCCAGGTAAATTCCCGGTATCCCGCCGTGCTGATCTCTCTCCCGGTCCCTCTTGTGTCGTAGCAACTTACGGTGTGGCCCCGCTCCGGTGCGTCCCACGGATGGAATATCCGAAAAATGATCCCATCCTGTCGCCCGGCCATGGTGCCGCGCCCTTCCCGCCGCCACTTAATTTCCTTTCGTTTCATGGCGTATCCTTTCCGGCGGCTTACTGTTTCGCCGCCTGTTCGCTGGCGGTGGGCTTACGGGCTTTTCTGCCCCGCCGCTCCAGGGACTGCTGCACCTTCCGCTGGGCCAGTTCCGCGCTATACCGCAGGCGCTGGTCCGGCAGTCTGGATCCGTCCCGTCCCCGGGAAAGTTCGGTATAAACTACGTCCAGGGATTTCCCGGTTTCTCCGGCGATCTCTTTCGGGGACAGCCCGTTTTCCCACATTCTCTGAATTTCCATCCGGTCCCCGATGGTTCTAAAAGCATAGTCGGCCATGTCCTCACCTCCAAACGGCCAAAAAAATTAGGTCACACTCGGTCGTTGACCTTGTGTAACCTAATCTTAATGGCTGCCATCCGGAAAAGTTTGGGCCAAAACCCTTGACAAATCGGGCCATTCCGATATAATAATTTAGCTTGCCGCGCCAAGTTGCAGCGGCAACAGCAATCCTTGCCTCCGGCAGATGCCGGGGGCCATATGTCCACAAGGAGGTGCAAGACATGGCAAAACTGACCGGCAGCTACGAAGTGCTCTACGTCATCAACCCCACCCTGGGGGAGGAGGAGACCGCCGCCCTAGTGGCCCGCTTTAAGGAGCTGGCTGAGGGCCGGGGCACGGTGAGCGACGTGGATGAGTGGGGCAAGCGCAGGCTGGCCTACCCCATCCAGGACCTGGACGAGGGCTACTATGTGCTGATGAGCTTTTCCGCCGACCCCGGCTTCCCGGCGGAGCTGGAACGGCTGATGCGGATCAACACCGGCATCATGCGCTCCATCATCGTCAGCAAGGACGGCTGAGGAGGCGAAAAAAGATGCTCAACCGTATCGTTCTCATGGGTCGCCTGACCCGGGACCCTGAGTTGCGTCACACCCAGGCGGGCATCCCCGTGGCGTCTTTCTCCCTGGCGGTAGACCGGGACTTCAAGAGCCGCGACGGCGGCGAGCGGGCCACTGATTTCATCGACATCGTGGTCTGGCGCGCCACGGCGGAATTCGTCGCCAAATACTTCACCAAGGGCCGCATGGCCGTGGTGGAGGGCCGCCTCCAGATCCGGGACTGGACCGATCGGGAGGGCGGCAAGCGCCGCTCCGCGGAAGTGATCGCCGACAACGTGTACTTCGGCGACTCCAAGCGGGACAGCAACGGCGACAGCGGCGGCAGCTTCGCCCGCCCCGCTGCCCCAGCCCCTGTCGACTACGGCATCCCCTCCGGCAACGAGGACCAGTTTGCCGAGCTGACCGACGACGATGACGATCTGCCCTTCTGACCGGAAGGAGCTTTCAAGAAGGAGGTTTTGCCATCATGGCCATGGACAATCCAACTGCCAAGCCTCGGGGCAACCGCAAGCGCCGCAAAGTGTGCGCGTTCTGCGTGGACAAGGTGGAGTGCATTGATTACAAGGACGCGGGCAAGCTCAAGCGCTACCTGTCCGAGCGCTCCAAGATCCTGCCCCGGCGCACCACTGGCACCTGTGCCATGCATCAGCGCCAGCTGACCCAGGCCATCAAGCGTGCCCGGTATGTGGCCCTGCTGCCCTATGTGACAGACTAATCGTTTCCCCATGCCTGCGGGCCTGGGGCACAAAACAGGATCCGGCTATTGCGCCGCTCTTCCAACGGGAAGGGCGGCGTTCTCTTTCCTCTGGGTCCCGCTGGAACATCCGGGCTTTTTTCAGGTCAGGTCGGGGAAAGGCCTTGTCCTGGCTGGTATGCTGTGATAGAATTTTGGAAAACCAGCGGGGAGAGGGGGAGGGTGCCGGGCCGCCGGCACCTGAGACAAAATGGGACGGATCGGATTTGACAACCAACGCTATCTGGACAGCCAGTCAGCCCACATCCAGGAGCGGATCGCCCAGTTCGGGGGTAAGCTGTACCTGGAGTTTGGGGGCAAGCTGTTTGACGACTACCATGCCGCCCGGGTATTGCCCGGCTTTGCGCCGGACAGCAAGATCCGGATGTTGCTGGAGCTGCGCAGCAGCGTGGAGGTTTTGGTGGCTATTAACGCCGCGGCCATTGAGCAGAACAAGGTGCGGGGGGACCTTGGCATCACCTACGACGAGGACGTGCTGCGCCTGGCCGACGCCTTCCAGGCCCAAGGGCTGTATGTGGGCGGCGTGGTCATCACCCAGTACGCCGGCCAGCGCGCGGCCGACGCCTTCAAGCGCCGCTTGGAGGCTCTGGGGGTGCGGGTATACCTGCACTATCCCATTCCAGGCTATCCCCACGACATCGCCCACATCGTCTCCGATGAGGGCTACGGCCGCAACGATTACATCGAGACCACCCACCCCCTGGTAGTGGTCACTGCCCCCGGCCCGGGCTCGGGCAAGATGGCCACCTGCCTAAGTCAGCTCTACCATCACTATCGCCGGGGGACGAAGGCCGGTTACGCCAAGTTTGAGACCTTCCCCATCTGGAACCTGCCCCTCCAGCACCCGGTGAACCTGGCCTATGAGGCGGCCACCGCCGACCTGAACGATGTGAACATGATCGACCCCTTCCACCTCCAGGCCTATGGCCGGACTGCGGTGAACTACAACCGGGACGTGGAGGTGTTCCCCGTGCTGGCGGCCATGTTTGAAAAGCTCACCGGCGGGGAGAGCCCCTACCAATCCCCTACAGACATGGGGGTAAACATGGCGGGCAGCTGCATCGTGGATGACGAGGCGGTGTGCGCCGCCGCCCGGCAGGAGATCCTGCGCCGGTACTACACCGCCCTGTGCGACCGGCGCCGGGGCCAGGGCAGCGACGAGATCGTCTTCAAGCTGGAGCTGCTGATGAAGCAGGCCAGCGTCACCGAGCAGATGCGCCCGGTGGTGGCCGCCGCCACAGCCCGGGCCGAGGGGACGGGGGAGCCGGCGGTAGCCATCCAGCTGCCCGGCGGCGAGATCGTCACCGGCAAGACCAGCGAGCTGATGGGGGCCTCCTGCGCTGCTTTGCTCAACGCGTTGAAGCGGCTGGCGGGCATCGAGAAAGAGGCGCACCTGATCTCCCGGGCGGCCATCGAGCCCATCCAGAGCGTGAAGGTACGCCACCTGGGCAGCCACAACCCCCGGCTACACAGCGACGAGATCCTCATCGCCCTGGCCATCTCCGCCGCCACCGACCCCCAGGCCGCCCGGGCGCTGGACAGCCTGGCCCAGCTGCGGGGCTGCGAGGCCCATTCCTCGGTGATCCTGTCCGGGGCGGACAGCAGCATCTACACCCGCCTGGGCCTGCACCTGACCTGCTCGCCCCAATACCAGACCAACCGGCTGTTCCACCGATGAGTTATCTTGCATGGAATGAAGATGGAAACAAGAGCCCTCTCCTGGCTTGCCGGGAGAGGGCTCTTTGTGGAGGAGAGACACAGGCGAAATGTGCAATATAAGGCTGGCAACGTGCATACCGACGGATATGGATGATGACAGGGCTGCATTGATAGCATTGCTTGGCAAAACGCATGTGCCGGTGGTGTGGAGAGTGAAAAGAAAAATTTGACTTGGTTATATGCCTCACTGCCCTGAGGGATTGAGATATTGCTTCGCCGCGCTGACGAAGCCCCGGAACAGGGGATGGGCCCGGTTGGGGCGGCTTTTCAGCTCCGGATGGAACTGCCCGGCCACAAACCAGGGGTGCCCGGGCAGCTCGATCATCTCCACCAGGCGGCCGTCGGGGGACAGGCCGGAGAGGGACAGCCCCGCCTCGGTCAGCGTCTGCCGGTAGTCATTGTTGAACTCATACCGGTGGCGGTGGCGCTCCTGGATCTCCTGCCCGCCGTAGACCGCCGCGGCCAGGCTGCCCGGCTGGAGCCGGCAGGGGTAGCTGCCAAGGCGCATGGTGCCCCCCTTGGCTGTGACCCCCACCTGGTCGTCCATCAGGTCGATGACGGGGTGGGGGGTGGCGGGGTCCAGCTCCCGGGAGTGGGCGCCGGCCAGGCCGCACACATGCCGGGCAAACTCCACCACTGCCAGCTGCATCCCCAGGCAGATGCCCAGGAAGGGCACCTGGTGTTCCCGGGCGTAGCGGATGGCGGCGATCTTGCCCTCTACCCCCCGGTCGCCAAAGCCGCCGGGCACCAGCACGCCCTGCACGCCCTCCAGCACCTGGGCGGCGTTGCCGTCGGAGACCAGCTCGGAGTCCACCCAGCGGATGTCCACCTTCACGTCGTTCTCAATGCCGCCGTGGGTGAGGGCCTCCACCACGGACAGGTAGGCGTCGTGCAGGGCCACATACTTGCCCACCAGGGCGATGGTGACGCTGCTGTGGACGTGCTTGGCCCGGTGGACCATGGCGCTCCACTCGGCCAGGTCCGGGGCGTGGCAGTCCAGCCCCAGCCGCTGCACCACCACGTCGGCCAGCCCCTCCCGCTCCAGCATCAGGGGCACCTCGTAGAGGATGGGGGCGGTGAGGTTGGGGATGGCGTGCTCCACCGGGATGTTGCAGAACAGGGAGATCTTCTCCAGGATCTCCCGGGGGATGGGGGTGTCGCTGCGACACAAGATCACGTCGGGCTGGATGCCCAGGCTCAAAAGTTCCTTGGCCGAGTGCTGCGTGGGCTTGCTCTTCAGCTCCCCCGAGCCGGGGATGGCCACGATGAGGGAGACGTGGAGGAACATCACGTTCTGCCGCCCCCGCTCGGCAGCCACCTGGCGGATGGCCTCCAGGAAGGGCTGGGACTCAATGTCGCCCACGGTGCCGCCGATCTCCACGATGGCCACGTCCGCCTGGGGCCCCTCCAGGGAGTAGATGTTGGCCTTGATCTCCCCGGTGATGTGGGGGATGATCTGCACCGTGGCCCCCAAGTAGTCCCCCGCCCGCTCCCGGTTGAGCACGTTCCAGTACACCTTGCCTGAGGACACCGAGGAGTTGAAGTTCAGGTTCTCGTCGATGAACCGTTCGTAGTGACCCAGGTCCAGGTCGGTCTCCGCCCCGTCATCGGTGACGAATACCTCCCCGTGCTGATAGGGGCTCATGGTGCCTGGATCCACGTTGAGGTAGGGATCCAGCTTCTGAACCCGCACCCGCAGCCCCCGCTGCTTGAGCAGACGGCCCAGGGATGCGGCGGTGATGCCCTTGCCCAGCCCAGACACCACGCCGCCGGTGACAAAGATGAATTTCGTGCCGGTTGCCATTGCGTGTTCCTCCCTTGCGGCAGGCGCGGCCCCTTCGCGCCCGGACGCCCTTGCCCGGCCCTGCCGATTCTCTCAGATATGACATAACCTCTCTATTTTACGTGCGGATGGGGGACAAGTCAAGGGGGCTGCACCTGCTGTCCTCGGCATACCGAAAGGGCCCGCGGACGGCAAGAGCAGGGTCAAGCCAAGGTGATGGGCCTCAGCCCGCTCGGTGTGACCTCCAGCACCCGGGTGCACACCTGAGTTAAATACAATCTGTCATGAGACGCGCTGATAATACAGCCAGGAAAAGCTGACAGCGCCTGTCGAATCACCGGGGCGGACAGGGGGGAGAAGTTCCGGGTGGGCTCGTCCAGCACCAGCACATTGCTGCCAGTTCGCACCATGGCCAAAAACAGCAGCTTGGCCCGCTGCCCGCCGCTCAGGTCTGCCGCCGGGTGCTCCATCTCCTCGGCCTTGTACTTCATGGCGCCCAGCAGGGTTCTCGCCTGGGTGACGTCGTCTTTCCGCCCGGAGGGGGCCAGAATTTCCACTGGGGTTTTCTCGCCCAGCAGCTGGTCGCCATAGTCCTGAGCCATCCAGGCTGCCCGGAGATCGGAGCGGGACAGGAGTTGGCCCGCCACGAGCTTCAGCAGGGTGGACTTGCCTGCGCCGTTGGCGCCCACGAGGCCTATTTTCTCTGGGCCGGTGACCCACAGCCGGATCTCCCGGGCCAAGACCCGATCCCCGGCCCGCAGTTCCGGCAGGTCCAACCGGAGAACGTCTTTGCCCGCAGGCAGCGCGGCCTCCTGGTGGTCAAAGGCGGTGAGAATGGCCTTTTCCCATTCAGGCGGCTGAGTCATGTTCTCCTTCTCCCGTTCAAACCGGCGGCCCAGAGACTGCACCGCGTGCATCTTCTTTTTCAAGAGCCGTCCGCCGTGGGGGTCCTGCCGGGAGATGGCGGCCTGCTGGTGATCCACCTTGTCCCGGATCTGCCGAAACCGGCCCATTTTGGCTTCAAACTCCGCTCGCTCTTTTCTGGCCTTTTGCTCCTGGTGGGAAAACGTTGACTGCCGGGTATTGACATAGTCCCGGTAACCGGTGCGGGCCACGGTAGCCCGGGAGACCGTGCGCCGGCGCAGCCGCTCCAGGTGGAGGATGGCGTTGGCTGTCCGTTCCAGCAGAGCCTCGTCGTGGGAGATATACAGCACGGGCATTGGGCAGGAGAGCAGAAAGCGCTCCAGCCATTCCAAGGTGGCCAGATCCAGGTCATTGGACGGCTCATCCAACAGCAGCATGTCGGGCTGATCCAGCAGCAGCAGGGCCAGGCGCAGTTTCACCCGTTCCCCGCCGGACAGGGTGGCCATGGGACGCCAGTCGTAAAAGGTCTCGGACGCCAGCCCCACTTGCCGGGCGCAACGGGCCAGCTCCCTGGGAGCTGCCTGACAAAAGGCGGGAACGGTCTGACAGAACTCCAGCACGGGCAGTTCCAGTTCCGATGGAGTTAGTTCTTGGGCCAGATAGCCCTTCCGGATCCCTTTGTCCAAAATCTCTCCCGTCCACTCCACATAGGGGGCGGCCAGGGCGGGGTCGTACAGCAGCTTGAGCAGGGTGGATTTCCCATTGCCCTCCTCCCCGATGAGGGCTGCCCGGTCCCCGGGGGAGAGGACGAAGGACAGCCCCTCCACCAGGGTAGTCAAATCCTTTTTATGGGTAATGGTCAAATTTCTGACCTGTAGCATCGCGCATTCCTCCTCTCACGCAAAAAGCCCGCCTCCGTGACCGAAGGCAGGCTTTACATGACGAAAGAAGGCCGGGACAGGGGTACCTGTCCGGCGGGTCAGTAAACTGTCCTTCGGTCACAAATACCAAGGCCCACTGCAAGGATGGACCAAGGATAAACGTTGGTGACGCGAATTCCAGTTTACTTGCGCATTCTTTCACCCTTTTCCCTTTGATGGCCCGAGTATAGCATGGACATTGGACTGTGTCAAGGGAAGGATTTTGCGCGTTACCGCCCATTTTTCGCCGCTTAGGGGGCAAAGGCTTTTCAAGACGGGGCGGGCCTGCTATGATGGGGGTGCCCCAAGGGGAAAAGGAGGAAACCGCATGAAGGTCAAGATCGAGCTCTCCCCGGACTGGACGGAACCTTTCGCCGTCCTCCACGCCAGCCGGATCACCCCGGAGATACAGCGCCTGGCCGATATGATCGGGGCCCAGGGGGCGGCCTTCCCCGTCTTGGATGGGGAACGGATCGTCCTGCTCCGGCCGCGGGAGGTCTACCTGGTTCGGGTGGAAGGGGAGTCCCTATCCGTCTACGGGGAGCGGGAGCGGTATCAGAGCAGGAGGCGCCTGTATGAGGCGGCCCAGGCGCTGGGGGAGGCGTTCATGCAGATTTCCAAATCCGTCCTGGTCAACCTGGACTATGTGGACTGCGTGGAACCGTACTTCAGCGGCATGATGAAGCTGCGCTTGAAGAATGGGCTGTCCGACTATATTTCCCGCAGATACCTGCCCGCGTTCAAACGTCATTTTGGGCTTTGATCTTTAGAAAGGAAAGGTGTGAAATGAAAAAATTTTTGCGTATGGTTTGGTTCGGTGTGGCCTCCGGCTGCACCATTTTTACGGTGGTCGGCGTGGTTTTGGCCCTGGCCCTGGGGGGGGGCGACCCTTTCCAGGGGATGGAGGATGGGTTTGTCAGAATGGCGGTCGCATCGATAGTGACCGGGCTGGGCTTCTCCCTTCCGTCTCTGATCTATGCTTGTGAGGGCCTGCCATTCGTCGTCAGAATGGCGGTCCATCTGGTGATCGGATTTGGGGTATACCTTGCCGCATCCTTTTGGGCGGGCTGGATCCCGCTGGCGGCCGGGCCGGGGGCGGTGATCGGGTTCTTCCTGGCCGCGGCGGTCGTTGTCTTGGCGATCTGGCTGGGATTCTTTCTCTACCACCGGGCAGAGGCCCGGAGGATCAACGAAAAGATTCAAGAGCGGAGAGGGTAAGCGGTAAGACGGACTGCCGTCCTAAAGAAAAAGCGCCGCCTGGCATTGCCAGGCGGCGCTGTGATGTTTGCCCTGCGTGCCGGTCACTCCACCGGCACGGTCCAGCCGTAGGGATCGGGTTCGGTGCCCCACTGAATGCCGGTGAGGGTATCGTACAGCCGCTGGGTGAGCCGGCCGATCTGCCCGCCGTGGATGACCGCCCGCTCTTCCCCCATAGCCAGCTCGCCGATGGGGGAGATCACCGCAGCCGTGCCGGTGCCCCAGGCCTCCTCCAGCCGGCCGTCGGCCGCCGCGTCAAACAGCTCCCGGGCGGTGATCAGCCGCTCCTCCACCGGGATCCCCCAGTCCCGCAGCAGCTCCAGGCAGCTCTTGCGGGTGATGCCGGGCAGCACCGAGCCGGTGAGGGCGGGGGTGAGGACCTTGCCGTCCACTTTGAACAGCACGTTCATGGCCCCCACTTCCTCCACATACTTCCGGTGTACCCCGTCCAGCCACAGCACCTGGGAGTAGCCCTGGGCCTCGGCCCGGGCCCCGGCCCGGATGGAGGCGGCGTAGTTGCCCCCGCACTTGGTGTGGCCGGTGCCCCCCCGCACCGCCCGCACGTCCTCGTCCTCCACATAGATCTTCACCGGGTTGATGCCCTCCGGGTAATAGGCGCCCACGGGGCTGAGGATGATGGCGAACAGGTAGCTGTGGGAGGCGTGCACCCCCAGGTTGGGGTCGGTGGCGAACACGAAGGGACGGATGTACAGCGAGGTGCCCGGCCGGTCGGGCACCCAGTCCCGGTCCACCTGGACCAGGGCCTTCACCGCTTGGACGAAGTCCTGCTCGTCGATGGGGGGGATGCAAAGGCGCTGACAGGAGGAGGCCAGCCGGCGGGCATTCTCCACCGGGCGGAACAGCTGCACATGGCCATCAGGGGTGCGGTAGGCCTTCAGCCCCTCAAAAACCTCCTGGGCGTAGTGGAATACCATGCAGGACGGCTCCAGGCTCAAGGGGCCGTAGGGCACGATGCGGGGATGGTGCCAGCCCTGGCCATCGTGATAGTCCATCAGGAACATATGGTCGGTAAACAGCTTGCCGAACACCAGGGAAGCGGGATCGGGCCGGGGCTTGCCCTGGGCGGCGCGGGTGAGTTGGATGTCCAGCATGGAACCTCTCTCCTTTGCATGGTGAAGCGTTGGATATCCGCATTATACCAGCCGGACCGGCCGGGCGCAATGGTGAAATGCCCCAATTCTTCCGCTGGAGGGGGGCTGGGGAATTCTCCTTGTTTTTCTGGTGGAGATTTGATATAATAAAAAATCCGAGAATCCAAGCAAGGATCCCGGCAGGGGCCGCCCCGTGGGGCGGGGCCTGCCGGAGAGAGGTGGATCGCGTGAACAAAAAACTCTCACAGCTGCTGGCCCCCCGCTTCGGGCTGTATTTTCTGGTCATGGCGGCTTTTGCCGTGGCCACCCTGCTGTTGGGCCGGGCGGACGTGGCGGTGGCGGAGCTGGCCGTAGTGGCCGTTTTGTACGGGGTGTACTGGGGGAGCATGGCCCGCCGCCGGCGGGAGACCGCCCGGTACCTGGAGCAGCTGGTGGGCAGCATGGACGGGGCCACCCGGGACAGCACCCTCAACTGCCCGCTGCCGGTGGCCATGTTCCGGCCGGACACGGACGAGGTGGTGTGGACCAATGACTGCTTCCTGCGCCTGACCGGGGAGCAGGAAGGGGTGTTTGACACCAAGATGGCCGAACTGGTGCCCGGCTTTGACGGGCGCTGGCTGCTGGAGGGCAAGAATGAGTGCCCCCGGGAGGTGGCGGTGGGAGATCGGCGCTACCAGGTGTTCGGCTCGGTGGCCCGCACCGCCGGGCAGGAGGAGCAGGGATCGCTGGCCACCACCTACTGGGTGGATGTGACCGAGCTGGCCAACACCCGGGACCTATATCGGGCCAGCCGGCCGGCGGTAGCCCTGCTGCTGCTGGACAACTACGAGGAGACCATCAAGGGCCAGGACGACAGCGTGCGCTCGGACATGCTCAACCAGATCAGCCAGATCTTCACCCAGTGGACCGCGCCCTCCCAGGGCATCTTCTGCCGCCTGGACCGGGACCGCTACCTCTTCCTCTTTGAGGAACAGTACCTGGCCGGGTACAAGGCCGAGAAGTTTTCCTTGCTGGACAGCGTGCGCACCATCCAAAGCCCCAACGGCATCCCCGTCACGGTGTCCATCGGCGTGGGGGTGGACGGGGAGAGCCTGGCCGAGCTGTTCCGCTTCGCCTCCCTGTCCGCGGAGATGGCCCTGTCCCGGGGGGGCGACCAGGCGGTGGTGAAAAACCGCTTCAACTTCGAGTTCTACGGCGGCCGGGCCAAGGAGACGGAGCGGCGCACCAAGGTCAAGAGCCGGGTGATGGCCTCCGCCCTGGGCGAGCTGGTGGCCGACGCCTCCTGCGTGCTGGTCATGGGGCACAAGCTGGCGGATATGGACGCGCTGGGGGCGGCGGTGGGGGTGTGCGCCATCGCCCGCAAGCGGGGGATCCCCCGGTATATCATCCGGGAAGAGGGCTCCACCCCGGCCCAGGAGCTGTACCGCCGGGTGGCCCAGATGGAGGCCTACCGGGGCCTGTTCCTGGACAGCCAGGAGGCCCTGCTCCGGGCCGACTCCCGATCCTTGCTGGTGGTGGTGGACACCAACCGACCCGAGCAGGTGGCCAGCGGGGAGCTGCTCACCTCCTGCAACAAGGTGGCGGTCATCGACCACCACCGTCGGGCGGCCACCTATATTGAAGGGGCTGCGCTCAACTTCCACGAGCCCTACGCTTCCTCCGCCAGCGAGATGGTCACCGAGCTGGTCAGCTACCTGATGGAGCCGTCCGAGCTGCTGCGGGGGGAGGCGGAGGCCCTCATGGCGGGGCTGATGCTGGACACCAAGAACTTTACCATGCGCACTGGTGGGCGCACCTTTGAGGCGGCGGCCTTCCTGCGCCGGGCGGGGGCGGACACCAGCGAGGTGAAAAAGCTCTTCCAGACCGACCTGTCCGACGCGGTGGCCAAGTATCGCATCATCCAGGCCGCCCAGCTGTACCGGCCGGACGTGGCCATCGCGGCGGTGGAGCACGCTGTGGGCCGGGTGTCGGCGGCCCAGGCCGCCGACGAGCTGCTGAACATCGCGGGCATTCAGACCTCCTTTGTGCTCTACCCCGAGGGGGATGGAGTGGCGGTGTCCGCCCGCAGCATGAACGACACCAATGTGCAGCTCATCCTGGAAGCGCTGGGAGGGGGCGGCAACGCCGGCGCGGCGGGGGCGCAGATGCCCGGCCAGACGGTAGACGAGGCCGAGCAGCAGCTGCGCCAGGTGCTGGACCAGTACTTTGCCGAGGAGGATCAGCCCCCGCTCCAGCAGGGGGAGGGCTGAGCCCCGGCCAATCCAGTGGGAGCCCAAGCCAGAAAACGATTCCCGCCCCGGCAGGGCGGGTTCTAGTCCGAGTTTGAGGAGGTAGGTTTCATGAAGGTGATCTTACAGCAGGACGTAAGGGGCCAGGGCAAAAAGGGCCAGATGGTGGAGGTGTCCGACGGGTACGGGCGCAACTTCCTGCTGCCCCGGAAGCTGGCCGTGGAGGCCACGGCGGAGAACATCAACACCATGAAGATGCAGGAGAAGGCCCGCAAGGCCAAAGAGGCCGAGGAGAAGGCCCAGGCCGAGGCCCTGGCCCAGCGCCTGGAGAGCTGCCAGGTGAAGATCAGCGCCAAGGCCGGCCAGGGCAGCCGCCTGTTTGGCTCGGTGACCAACAAGGAGATCTCCCAAGCCCTGAAGGAGCAGCACCAGATGGATGTGGGCAAGAGCAAGATCCTCCTGCCCGAGCCCATCAAGTCCTTTGGGACCTTCCAGGTCAAGTGCAAGCTGGGCTACGAGGTCACCGGAACCATCCACGTGCTGGTGGTGGAGGAGAAGTGATCGGCGCCAAGGCCCGCTGGGCTTGACGGGGGCCCGGCCATTGGGAGCGGCCGGGCGGTTGGGTGCGACGCCCCCTGGGAGGTGAGGTTGTGAACGAACTGGATCAGCTGGCCATGCCCCACTCGGTGGAGGCCGAGCAGGCGGTGCTGGGCTCCATGCTCATCGACGAGCGGTGCGTGCCCGACGTGGTGGCCCGCCTGTCCCCAGATGATTTTTTCCTGCGGCAGAACCGGGAGCTGTACGAGGTGCTCTACGGGATGTTCAACCGCTTTGAGACCATCGACCCGGTGACGGTGCTGGACCGGATGAAGCAGGCAGGGCTGTATGACGAGAATACCTCGGTGCCCTATCTGCGCCAGCTCATGGAGATCACCCCCACCGCCGCCAACGTGCTGGAGTACGCGGACATCGTGTCCGACAAGGCGCTGCTGCGCCGCATTGGGGAGGCCGCCGGTCAGCTGTCTGAGCTGGTGCGCCAGGAGGGGGGCACCGCCCGCCAGATCCTGGAGGCCGCCGAGCAGCGCATCTACGCCATCCGCCAGGGCAAGTCCGCCAGGGATATGGCCCACATCGCCACGGTGATGGGCCAGGTGTGGGACACCATCCAGGCCCGGCAGGCCTCTGGGGAGGAGTTTCCCGGCCTGGCCACCGGCCTGGTGGACCTGGACCGGCGCATCGCGGGGCTGAACAATTCCGACCTGATCATCCTGGCTGCCCGACCCGGTATGGGCAAGACCTCTCTGGCGCTGAACATCGCCCTGGAGGCGGGCAAGCGCTCGGGCAAGAGCGTGGCCGTTTTCTCCCTGGAGATGAACCGGGAGCAGCTGGGGATGCGCCTGATTTCCATGGAGAGCCTGATCGACAGCAAGAAGCTGCTCACCGGCCGGCTGTCCGGGGAAGAGGAGTGGACCAGGGCGGCCATGGCGGTGGCCGCCCTGAGCCAGGCCAACATTTATCTGGACGACGATGCGGGCCTGTCGGTGGCGGATATGAACGCCAAGTGCCGGCGGGTGAAGAACCTGGGGCTGGTGGTGGTGGACTACCTGCAGTTGATGACCTCCGCTGGCGGGCCCCAGCGGGCGGGGGACAATCGCCAGCAGATCGTCTCGGATATGTCCCGCTCGCTGAAGCTGATGGCCAAGGAGCTGAATGTGCCGGTGCTGTGCCTGTCCCAGCTGTCCCGGGCCAACGAGAGCCGGGCCGCCGGGCAGCGCCGCCCCATGCTGTCCGACCTGCGGGAGTCGGGCTCCATTGAGCAGGATGCGGACGTGGTGCTGTTCATCTACCGGGAGAGCTACTACGAAAACGACACAGATAACCCCAATGTGGCCGAGTGCATCGTGGCCAAGAACCGCCATGGGGAGACGGGCACCGTCCTGCTGGAGTGGCGGCCTGAGTTCACCACCTTCCGCAACCTGGCCTGGCGGGATGAGGAGGACGACTACGGATGAGCGGGCGCTTTGACTACGGGCTCATCCCGCCGGGCAGCCGGGTGCTGTGCGCGTTGTCAGGCGGGGCGGACTCCATGTACCTGCTGTGCCGCCTGCTGGAGGGGGCGGGCCGAGGGGGGTATACCGTGGCCGCGGCCCACTACAACCACAACCTGCGCCCCACCGCCGCCCGGGACGAGTGTTTCGTCCGGGACTGGTGCCGGCGCCAGGAGGTGGAGCTGGTGGTGGGCTCCGGCGACGTGGCCGGAACCGCCCGGCGGCAGGGGTTGGGCATCGAGGTCTGCGCCCGCGGTCTGCGCTACGATTTTCTGGAGCGGGCGGCCCATCGCCTGGGCTGTCAGCTGATCGCCACCGGCCACCACGCCGGGGACAACGCCGAGACGGTGCTGATGCACCTGCTGAGGGGCAGCGGGCTGGAGGGGCTGTGCGGTATCCCTCCCCGACGGGGCAGGCTGATCCGCCCCATGCTCACCCTGGAGCGGGGGCAGGTGCTGGCCTACCTGGAGGGGGAGCGGGTTCCCCATGTGGAGGACGAGAGCAACGACGACCCGGCCTATACCCGCAACCGGATCCGGGCCCAGGTGCTGCCGCTCCTGGAGCAGCTGCGCCCCGGGGCCACCGAGCGCATCGCCGCCGCCGCCGCCCGGCTGCGGGTGGACCGGGACGCGCTGGAAGCGGACAGCGCCCGCCTGGCCGCCCAGGCCCGCCCCACCCCCCGGGGGCTGTCCCTGCCGGCCAGGGTGCTGGCAGCGGCCCCCCGGGCTACCGCCCTGCGGGCGGCGGGAACGCTGCTGGCCCGGGCCGGCCTGGGGGATCGGTCGTCCTGGCGGGAGGGAATTGTGGCCCTGGCGGTGGGGGATCGCCCCTCCGGAGGGCTGGATGTGGCCGGTGGCCGGGTGTATCGGGCCTATGGGGAGCTGATTTTTTCCCCCGGCCGGCCGGAGCCTCCGCCGCCGGAGCAACCGCTGGAGGAGGGGGAGACCCGATGGGGGGCGTGGGTGATCGCCGCCCGGACTGGGCTGTGCCCCCCCGCGGCCTATGCCGGTCCCGGAGAGTTTTATCTCAAGCCGGCGGGATACGTCATCCGTTCCCGCAAGCCGGGGGACGGACTCCGGCTGGGCAAGCGGCCGTGGAAGAGCTTGAAGAAGCTGATGATCGAGGAGCGGGTGCCCCGGGAGGAGCGGCCGGCGGTGCCGGTGCTGGCTCTGGAGGGGGGCGCGGCGGCGGTGGGGGGGTTGGGCCCAGACTGGGACGCCCTGGCCGCGCCGGGCAAGCGATGCCTGCACATCACCATGAGAAGGGGGGAATGAGGCGTGCACCAGGATGTGGAGAAGATCCTGCTCAGCCAGCAGGCGCTCAGCCAACGGGTTGGGGAGCTGGGAGAGCAGATCACCCGGGACTACGCCGGCCGTCAGGTGGCGGTGGCCTCAGTGCTGCGGGGGTCGTACATCTTCATGGCCGACCTGACCCGTGCCATCCAGCTGCCCATCACCGTAGATTTCATGGCGGTGTCCTCCTATGGCTCGGGCACCGTCAGTTCCGGTCAGGTGGAGATCAAGAAAGACTTGTCCGATCCCATCGAGGGCAAGGATTTGCTGCTGGTGGAGGACATCCTGGACTCGGGCAACACCCTGTACTATCTGGTGGACGTGCTCCGGGCCAGAAAACCTGCCTCCATCCGCATCTGCACCCTGCTGGATAAGCCGGAGCGGCGGGCCAAGCCCATCCAAGCCGACTATGTGGGCTTCCAGATCCCTGACGCCTTCGTAGTGGGTTATGGCCTGGATTATGATGAGCGGTATCGGAATTTACCGTACATCGGGGTGCTCCGGCCGGAGGTATATGGGGGATAGGCCATCGCCCACCACAGCCGCCGCAGGCGGGGCGGGCGCAAATGAAAGCTGCGGGGGACGCGGCGGGAAGTAAGAGGAAAAGACTGTGAAGCAATTGAGCAAACTTCGGGGCATCCTGTTTTACGCAATTGTCATCGCACTGATCCTGTGGGCGGTGAGCGCGTT
This sequence comes from uncultured Oscillospiraceae bacterium, assembly GCA_944387065.1. GTDB lineage: Bacteria > Bacillota > Clostridia > Oscillospirales > Oscillospiraceae > Enterenecus. The sequence goes on along the minus strand of CALXDM010000002.1, from coordinate 285,370 downwards.
CCAAGGCTCCCGGCGGGAGGGCTATGTTTCCTATGCCGATATGGTGAGCTATTTCCAGCAGGAGCAGGTGACCCGTTTCCAGGTGGACGAGGACGGCGTGGTGGCCATGACCCTGGCTGACGGCAGCCTGCGCTACCACGCCCTGGCCAGCCTGGAGCTGTTCCACGCCGACCTGGGCCAGCTCATCCAGGAGCAGCGGGAGGCGGGGGTGCTCACCGACTATGAGTACCAGCAGCGGCACGAGCTGCCCCAGTGGCTGCTGGTGGTGCTGCCGGCGGTGGTGTCTGTGGTGCTGGTGATGGTGATCTGGTGGCTGATGGCCATGCGCCAGCAGAGCGCCCAAGGGGGCGGCCAGGGGGGCATGAGCCGCTTTGGCCAGGCCCGTGTGGTCAATGGCCAGCAGCGCAGCACCGTCACCTTTGCCGACGTGGCCGGGGCGGATGAGGAGAAGGCTGAGCTGCAGGAGCTGGTGGACTTCCTGCGGGAGCCGGATAAGTTTACCCGCCTGGGCGCCCGCATCCCCAAGGGGGTGCTGCTGGTGGGCCCTCCGGGCACTGGCAAGACCCTGCTGGCCCGGGCGGTGGCCGGGGAGGCGGGGGTGCGCTTCCTGTCCATCTCCGGCTCTGACTTCGTGGAGCTGTATGTGGGGGTGGGGGCCAGCCGTGTGCGGGACCTGTTTGAGCAGGCTAAGAAGGAGGCCCCGGCCATCGTCTTCATCGACGAGATCGACGCCGTGGGCCGCCAGCGGGGTGCGGGCCTGGGCGGCGGTCACGACGAGCGGGAGCAGACCTTGAACCAGCTGCTGGTGGAGATGGATGGCTTTGCCGCCAACGAGGGGGTCATCGTGCTGGCGGCCACCAACCGCCAGGACATCCTGGACCCCGCCCTGCTGCGCCCGGGCCGGTTTGACCGGCAGGTCTATGTGGGCCGGCCCGACCGGAAGGGGCGAGAGGCCATCCTGAAGGTGCACGCCCGGGGCAAGCCCCTGGCCGAGGACGTGGACCTGCGGGAGGTGGCCCGGGAGACCACCGGCTTTACCGGAGCCGACCTGGAGAATCTGCTCAATGAGTCGGCCCTGCTGGCCGCCCGGAAAGGGCAGCCCTTCCTCACTCTGGCTGATATTCAGGAGTCGGTGCTCAAGGTGATCGCCGGGCCTGAGAAGAAGAGCCGGGAGCAGATTGAGGAGGATCGGCGCATCACCGCCTACCATGAGGCGGGCCACGCCGTGGTCAGCCACGCCTTGCCCACCCAGGACCCGGTGCACCAGATCACCATCGTGCCCCGGGGCCAGGCGGCGGGGATGACCGTCCACCGTCCCAAGGAGGACCGGGACCATGTGACCCGCCAGCGGCTGGTGGAGACCCTGTCCACCCTGCTGGGAGGGCGGTGTGCGGAGGAGACGGCGCTGGGCTTTGTGTGCACCGGCGCGGTGAGCGACCTGGAGCGGGCCACCGCCATCGCCCGAGACATGGTGACCAAGTATGGCATGAGCCAGAAGCTGGGCCACGTCACCTATACCACCGGTCAGGACGAGGTATTCCTGGGCCGCTCCATGGCCCAGGCCAAGCCCTATTCCGATCAGACCGCCGCCCTGATCGACGCGGAGGTGAAGGCGCTGCTGGACGGGGCCTACCAGCGCTGTCGGGAGATCCTGGAGCGGGACCGGGAGAAGCTGGAGCTGGTGGCCCAGTATCTGCTACGCCATGAGAGCATGGACGCCGGGCAGTTTCAGAAGGTATATGAAAACCCTGAGGCCCTGATGCAGGACATACAGGAGTGAGGAGCAAAGGCATGGAAAAGCAATTGGGACAGCAGGGGGAGGGCTTCCCCCCCACCCCGGATGGCCGGCGGAACGAGCCAGGCCGGCGGGTGGCTGGCGCAGAGGCGCGCAGCACAGGCCGGGAGATGTATCAGAATGTGCGCACCCTGGTGACGGTGTTGGCGGTGCTCATCCTGCTGTTCACCTTCGTGATGCGCATCATCGTGGTCAGCGGGCCGTCCATGGAGAACACCCTGCATAACGGGGACGCCATGCTGGTCTGGTCCCTGGGGTATACCCCCCAGCAAGGGGATGTGGTGGTGCTGACCAAGCGTTCCTACCAGGAGGACTCCATCGTCAAGCGGGTCATCGCCACTGGCGGGCAGCGGGTGGACATTGATTATGAAACCGGCACGGTGTATGTGGACGGGATACCCCTGGAGGAGGACTATATCAAGGAGCCGATGCAGGTGCCAAGCTACGGAGAGCAGGTCAACCATGTCATCGTGCCCGAGGGGTGCCTGTTCGTCATGGGGGACAACCGCAACCAGTCGGCGGACAGCCGCTATTTAGAGATCGGGATCGTGGATGAGCGGTGCGTCATTGGCCGGGTGGTCATGGTGATCTACCCCTTCTCCAACTTTGGACTGCTGTGAGGAGGGACGCGCAAATGGAGATTAAGCGATCCGGCCGGGTGCGGTGGCTGCTGGTCACGGCGGGGCTGGCCGCGCTGGCGTGGATACTGCGCCGCTGGCAGTTGGCCACCGCCTTTGAGGGGGAACTGCGTCTGCCCATCCCCATGGCTCCGGCCAGCATGGCCCTGGGCTGTACGCTGGTCATCGCCGGGGCGGCCTTCGGCCTGCTGGCCAACATCCAGCGGGTGGTCAAGCCCCCCAGGGGGGATCGGCGCAGGGACCGGTGGAACCGGGCTCTGTCCGCTCCGGGGGACCTCGTCGGCCTGGGTGTGATGGTGCTGGCCGCCTTCCTGATGCTGCTGGCCGCCCCCCTGCTGTTCCGGGAGGGGTGGGGCATGTGGCAGGCATTCCGCCTCAGCGTGGCGCCCACGGGCAACAACGGCGTGCTGCTGATGGCCGCCGGAGCTACCTCCCTGGCCGGCTGCGGCGGGGTGCTGGCGGTGGCTAGGGCCTGCTACCGGGGCGAGGGGCAGGGCAAAGGGGCCATCGTGCTGCCCGCCCTGCACGGCTGCCTGTGGCTGATGGAGCTCTACCGGGGCCACGCCGCCGACCCGGTGCTGTGGGACTATGTGCCCATGCTGCTGGCAGTGGTGGGCGGTATGCTGCTGTATATGGACTGGGGCGGGCTGTCCTCCGGGCAGCCCCGGCCCCGGCGGACCCTCTGGCTGGCGGGGATGACGGCGGTACTCACCGCCGTGGCCCTGGCCGGATCGTGGCAGTGGGGGGAGGGGCTGCTGTTGGGGGCCCAGCTGGTGCTGGCCTTCGTGGTGCTCAATCGCCTGCCCGTCAATTTAGAGCATCCCACCTGGGCCGCCCGGGTGTTCATCCCGGAGCCGGAGGAGCGCTGGCCCGGAGAGGGGCCTGAATCCGCATCAGCGGCGGACGTACGCCAAACCCGTCCCACCCAGGCCGAGCCATCCCGCGGGGAGCGCCTGGATCAGGATAGACAGGAGGAAGCATCCCATGAGTGAGACCGGCAAGTTTTATGTGACCACCCCCATCTATTACCCGTCTGACAAGCTGCACATCGGACACACCTACTGCACGGTGGCCACCGACGCCATTGCCCGCTACCACCGGCTGAAGGGGGAGCAGGTGCTCTTCCTCACCGGCACCGACGAGCACGGCCAAAAGATCGAGGACAAGGCCCGGCAGGCCGGGCTCACCCCCAAGGAATTTGTGGATCGGATCGTAGAGGGGCCCCGAGGGGTACGGGAGCTGTGGAAGCTGATGAACATCTCCAACGATCGCTTCATTCGCACCACCGACGACTACCATGTGCAGTCCATCCAGTATATCTTCCGGAAGATGCACGACAACGGGGACATCTACAAAGGGGTGTACCGGGGCAAGTATTGCAAGCCCTGTGAGAGTTTTTGGACGGACAGCCAGCTCAAGGACGGCTGCTGCCCCGACTGCGGCCGCCCCGTGGCCGACGCTCAGGAGGAGGCCTACTTCTTCCGCCTGTCCAAGTACGCCGACCGGGTGCGGGACCTGCTGGAGCACACCGATTTCCTGGAGCCTCGCAGCCGGGTCAACGAGATGGTCAAGAACTTCCTGGACCCGGGGTTGGAGGATCTGTGCGTCTCCCGCACCAGCTTCACCTGGGGCATTCCGGTGGACTTTGATCCGGGCCATGTGGTGTATGTGTGGGTGGACGCGCTGTCCAACTATATCACCGCCCTGGGCTACGGAAACGACCGCTACCACGACTACGATCAGGGCTGGTGGCCTGGGGTGAACATCGTGGGCAAGGAGATCGTCCGATTCCACGCCATCATCTGGCCGGCCATGCTCATGAGCCTGGGTGAGCCGGTGCCCAAAAAGGTGTTTGGCCACGGCTGGCTGCTGCTGGACGGGGGCAAGATGTCCAAGTCCAAGGGCAATGTGGTGGATCCCTACCTGCTGGCTGAGCGTTTTGGGGTGGACGCGCTGCGCTTCTTCCTCATGCGCACCTTCCCCTTCGGCGCGGACGGCAGCTTCTCCAACGAACTGCTCATCCAAACCATCAACACCGACCTGGCCAATGACCTGGGCAACCTGGTCAGCCGCACCACCGCCATGGCGGGCAAGTACTTTGGCGGGGCCCTGCCCGGGGGATGCCGGGAGTGGGAGCAGCCCCAGCCGTGGGACCGGCAGCTGCGGGAGCAGGCCGCCGGCCTGCGTGAGCGCTACCGCCAGGCCATGGACGCCTATGCCCCCCACCGGGCGCTGGAGGAGGTGTTCGCCCTAATCCAGCGGGCTAACAAGTATATTGACGAGACCATGCCCTGGGCCCTGGCCAAGGAGCTGCCTGGCAGCGCCCACCGGCTGGCCCATGTGCTGTACAACCTGTTGGAGGCCACCCGCCTGTGTGGCATTCTGCTCACCCCCTTCATGCCCCAGAGCATGGACAAGCTCTTTGACCAGATCGGCGCCCCCCCTCAGCAGCGCACCTGGGACAGCGCCGGGGCCTGGGGCGGGTTGAGCGAGACGGCGGTGGTAGCCAAAGGGGAGAACCTCTTTCCCCGGGTGGATGTGGAGCAGGCCCTGGCCGAACTGGAGAAAGCGGAACAGGCCACCCAGAGCAGCGGGGAGCCCGCTGTGGAGGTAGAGCCTCAGCTTACCCAGCCGGTGGATTTCGACACCTTCTGCCGTTCCGACTTCCGGGCGGTGAAGGTCAAGGACTGCCAGCGGGTGAAGAAGTCGGAGAAGCTGCTGTGCTTCACCCTGGACGACGGCACCGGCACCGACCGGCAGATCCTCTCGGGGATCGCCAAGTACTACCAGCCCGAGCAGTTGGTGGGGAAGACCCTGGTGGCCATTGTCAACCTGCCCCCCCGGAAGATGATGGGCCTGGAGTCCAACGGGATGCTCATCTCCGCGGTGCACACCCAGGGGGGGGAGGAGCGACTGAACCTGATCATGGTGGACGACGCCATCCCCGCCGGCGCCAAGCTGTGCTGAGACGGCCGTGGGCCGAGAGTGTGGGAATATAAGGGAGGAAAAAGATGAAACGAATTGTCACCTGCCTGCTGGCAGCCCTGCTGCTGTCCCTGGCCGGATGCACTGGGAGCTTTGAGCCCCCGTTCAACTTTGACCCGCCGGAGGAGGCTCCGGCAGGCAGCGAGGCCCAGCCTGACCCGGAGCGCACAGAGGGACCCGACGAGTCGGACGCCGTCGTTACCCCGGATGACGAGGGTTACGCCATAGGCTATCTGGGGGAAACTCTGCGCACTCAGTTCTTCGATATCCGCGTGGACGAGGCCTACACCTGCTATGAGTTTGACGGAGTGACCCCGGAAGCGGGACAGAAGCTGCTGGTGGCCGAGGTGACCCTGTACAACTACACCAACTACACCCAGCCCATGTTCAACACCGATTTTGAGATCTGGTGGGATCCCCAGGAGGGGGAGACATCCGAGGATGCCTGGGCATTCCCCCTATACGGGGAGCGGGGGCTGGAGGACGGTTCCACCGAGCGGTACAACCTGTCTGAGCAGCAGCTGCCGATAGAGTGGGAGTTTCCCATCCGGGAGGAGCGCACCGGCATTCTGCTCTACCAGGTGCCCGAGAGCAGCTCCACCTTCTCGGTGGCCTTCCTGGAGTATTATTCCGACGGCAGCACCGGTGACCTGTATGAGATTCGCTTTAGCGCCCCCTTGGCTGAGTAACCGCCTTGGCTCAAGGGGGGATGGGCCGGCCCAAGGCGATAAGAGGAGGCAATCCCATGCTTTTTGACACCCACGCCCACTACGATTCAAAGAAATTTGACGCCGACCGGGATCAGGTGCTCTCCGGGTTGCCCGGCCAGGGAGTGTCGTTGGTGCTCAACCCCGGCTGCGACCTGTCCTCCAGCCGGACGGCCATCGCCCTGGCTGAGCGCTATCCCTTCCTGCATGCCGCCGTGGGCGTCCACCCGGAGGACTGCGGGGATTGGGAGGAGGGCTGGCTGTCGGAACTGCGCCAGCTGGCCGCCCACCCCAAGGTGCGGGCCATCGGAGAGATCGGCCTGGACTACTACTGGAAGGACAACCCGCCCCGGGATCTGCAGCAGGAGGTGTTCCGCCGCCAGCTGGAGCTGGCTGGGGAGCTTGGCCTGCCCGCCATCGTCCACGACCGGGACGCCCATGGGGACTGCCTGGCCATCGTGGGGGAGTATCCCCAGGTCACCGGTGTGTTCCACTGCTTTTCCGGCAGTGCCCAGATGGCCCGGGAGCTGGTGGACCGGGGCTGGATGATCTCCTTCACCGGGGTGCTCACCTATGCCAATGCCCGCCGGGCGGTGGAAGCGGCCCAGGCGGTAGGGTTGGAACACATCCTGATCGAGACCGACAGCCCCTATATGGCCCCGGAGCCCTGCCGGGGACGGCGGTGCGACTCCAGCCTGGTGTCCCATACCTGCCGGCGGCTGGCCCAGATCAAGGGAGTCACTCCGGAGGAGTGCGCCCGGATCACCCTGGACAACGGCAAGCGGCTGTTCGGTCTCGCGTAGGGGGCAGCGGTGGGATTTTCGGGAAACCCTTGGAAAAACAGTTGACAGGTGGGGGGAAGGGTGCTATAATCAAAACGATGTTTTGAGTGTATGAACCGCAATGCCCGGCCTCGTACATGAGAGGACGGGCTTTTCTATTCCGCTTCAAAACTCCAATCTATCTCTCTTAGGAGGCATTCAAATGACTGGCACTGTGAAATGGTTCAACGCTGAGAAGGGCTACGGCTTCATCACCCCCGACGACGGCAGCGAGGACGTGTTCGTCCACTTCTCCGCCATCGTGGCCGAGGGTTACAAGAAGCTGCTGGAGGGGCAGAAGGTCACCTTCGAGACCGAGCCCGATCCCCGTGGGGCCAAGGGCGTGCGCGCTACCAATGTGGTGGCCCAGGTGGAGGAGTAATTCCCGCATCTGAAAAAGGCTTCGGGCACAATGCCCGAAGCCTTTTTATACTTTGCTGGGGCCCGCGTGATACTGGGGAGCCCATGCCCTTGCCCAGGCCGTTCTCTTCAAGAGCGGCCGGGCTTTTTGGGCAGCTTATGCCGGGTGCCGTCCGGCTCTACTAGGTAGGTGCGCTCCAGCTGACTGACCAGGTTGGCCTTCACGCTGTCCACATACTCCCGGCGCAGGGCGTCCCGCTCGGCCAGTTCCTGGGGGGTGAGGGTCTCCCCCGCTTTCACCCGGCGGGCAAAGTCGTTGATACGGTCGATCTTAGCCTGATCCATGCTCACACATACCTTTCTAGTTCCAGGATGACGCGGCCCTTCCGGGACTGGCCGCCCACTGTTTTGACCACGCACTTGCCCAACCCCCGGCAGGTGAGCACATCCCCCTGGGCTACCAGCCGGTCCCCCTTGGCGCACTCCCGGTGGTTGACGGACACCTTGCCGGAGGCCACCAGCTGGGCCGCCTTTCCCCGGGCCAGGGAGAAGCCGCAGGCCAGCACCGCGTCCAGCCGCAGGGTGGCCACGGTGTCATGGATGAGGCGCACCTGGACTGGGGCGGGGGAGAGCTGATCCAAGGGGAGGGGGCGCAGCCGGAGCCGGTAGCGGCCGGCCTGATCCAGCTGGGACAGGAGGATGGGGGCGGCTTGCTTCAGGGCCACGATTTGGGCCCGGCCGTCCAGCATCAGGATATCCCCCAGCTTCTCCCGGGTCAGGCCGATGCCCATCAACGCGCCCAGCAGGTCCCGGTGGGTGAGCTGCGCGCCAGGGGGGAAGGAGGCCTCCACGGCGGCCAGTTCCTCGTCGGCGTCCCAGTCCTCTCCCTCCAGCCAAGGGGGCAGAAAGACGCACACGGTGCGCTCTGCCCCCTCATACCCGCCAAAGAAGCGGTGGCTGGGATGGCCCAAGGCGGCCAGCAGGGGCTCGGCCGCTGCGCGCTGGGCTGGGGAGAGGAACTGGGTGACGCAGGGGATGGAGCGGCGCTGGGCCCGATCCAGCTGATCCAGCACCCGGGCCAGGACCACTCGCTCCTCCCCGTCCTGGGCAAAGCGGTCCAACAGCTGGGTCTTGTTCATCTCCACACCCCCCCTTCCAAAGGCCGGGCAGTCTCCGGGGACTTATTGAGTCGCTTGTGTTTCCCCATCCCCATGTTCCCCCTGCTGGGCCTGGTATAGCCGGGCATACGCCCCGCCGGCAGCCAACAGCTGCTCGTGGGTGCCTTCCTCCACGATGCGATGCTCGTCGATAACCAGGATGCGATGGGCGTTGCGCACGGTGGATAGCCGGTGGGCGATGACCAGGGTGGTGCGGCCCCGGGCCAGCTCCTCAAAGGCGGACTGGATGCGGGCCTCGGTCACCGAGTCCAGGGCGGAGGTGGCCTCGTCCAGAATGAGGATGGGTGGGTTCTTCAGGAAGATGCGGGCGATGGACACCCGCTGCTTCTGACCTCCGGATAGCATGACCCCCCGCTCGCCCACATAGGTTTGAAAGCCGTCGGGCAGGTCCATGATATCCTGGTAGATCTCCGCCCGCCGGGCTGCCTCCACCACCTCCTCCTCAGTGGCGTCCGGCCGGCCATAGCGGATGTTGTCTAGGATGGTGCCGGCAAAGAGGAACACGTCCTGCTGGACGATGCCGATGTTCCGGCGCAGGGAGCGCTGGGTGAGCTGTCGCACGTCCACCCCGTCCACCAGCACCCGACCGTCGGTGACGTCGTAGAACCGGGGGATGAGCTGGCACAGGGTGGACTTGCCGCCCCCCGAGGGGCCCACCACCGCCACCGTCTCCCCGGGGGGAACGTGCAGGTTGATGTGGCGCAGTACCGGCTCGCCGCCCCGGTAGGAGAAGCTCACGTCCTCCACCCGGATCTCCCCCCGGGCGGTGCCCATCTCCCGGGCGTCGGGGGCGTCGCGCACCTCGGGCTCCACCCGCATCAGCTCCACAAAGCGCTTGAAGCCCGCCATGCCGTTGAGGAATTGCTCCACAAAGGCGGCCAGCTTGCGCACCGGGGTGAGGAAGGTGGAGATATACAGCGAGAAGGTGACCAGATCCACCAAATCCATCTCGCCACGCAGGATGAAGAAGCCGCCGGCGGCGATGGTCAGCACGTTCATCACCGGCAGGGCGAACTCTAGCCCAGCCATGTAGCCGGCCATGGCCCGGTAGTAGCCCCGTTTGGCCCCCCGGAACCGGTCGTTGGAGGCGCGGAACTTCTCTCCCTCCCGCTCCTCGTTGGCAAAGGCCTTGGCCGTGCGCATCCCGGAGATGGCCGCCTCCAGCTGGCCGTTGATACCCGCCATGTTCTGCTTGACCTGGAGGGAGGCCCCCACCATCTTCCGGCGCTGGAAGACGGTGAACACCACGAAGATGGGTACCACCGCAAAGACGATCAGGGCCAGCTTCCATTGGATGGTGCACATCAGCGCGAAGGCGCCCCCCAGAGTGACCAGCGAGATGAACAGGTCCTCCGGCCCGTGGTGGGCCAGCTCGGTGATCTCAAACAGGTCGTTGGTGGCCCGGCTCATCAGCTGGCCGGTGCGGTTGCGGTCGTAGAAGGAGAAGGACAGGTCCTGCATATGGGAGAACAGGTCCCGGCGGATGTCCGCCTCGATGCGCACGCCCATCATGTGCCCCCAGTAGGTGACCACAAACTGCATTCCCGCCCGCAGGCCATAGGCGGCCAGCAGGATGGCCATGACAGAGAAGAAGGCGGTGAACATCCGCTGGGGCAACAGCTGGTTCAGGGCCAGGCGGGAGACATAGGGGAAGGCCAGGTCCACCAGGGAGATGCCAAGAGCGCAGGCCATGTCCAGCAGAAACAGGCCCAGATGGGGTTTGTAGTAGGATAGGAAGATGGCCAGATGGCCACGGCGAAATCGTTCATGCATGGGGGAAACCTCCTTTGCCCGCGCCAAACGGGCGAGATTTTAGTATAACCCGCCCATCCGGGGTTGTCAATCCGGCGCCGGGGCGGTATAATACACAGCATATGAGAGTTTGCGGGGAAGGTGAGGTGCACGGCCGTGTGGGGGCAAATGCTGGACAGTGCCCAGGTGGTGGGGGGCAGCGTGCTCACCCTGTTCCTGCTCATGGGGGTGGGGTTCTTTCTGGGGCGGCGGGGGCTGCTGTCGGGGCAGACCCTGTCCCAGCTGTCCTTTCTGCTGCTGTATGTGGTCACCCCGGCCATCATGATCGACACTTTCCTGGGCCAGCAGCGCAATGCCGCCACGGTGCGCCAGCTTTTGGTCGCCGGCGGGGTGCTGGTGGGCACCTACCTGCTGAATATGGCGCTGCTCCAACTGTGCTTCCGCCGCGCTCTCCAACAGGAGCGGGGAGTGCTGCGCTTTGCCGCGATCTATGGCAACACCAGCTTCATGGGGGTGCCGCTGATCCTGGCGGTGCTGGGCAGCGGGGGCATGCTGGCCACGGTGACGTGCATGGCGGTGTTCAACATCAGCATCTGGTCCCACGGGGCCTGGCTGATGGGGGGGCGGGCCCAGATCTCCCCCCGGAAGATGCTGCTCAACCCCGGGGTGGTTGGGTTTGCCGCCGCCGTGCTCCTATTCGCCTTGGCCGTGCCCTTGCCCGGGCCGGCGGTCCAGGCGGTGGGGTATGTGGGCAGCCTGAACACCCCGCTGGCCATGGTGGTCATTGGGGCGCAGATGGCGGCGGTGGACCTGCCCGCCCTGGTCCGGTCCAGGACGCTGTATGTGGTGTGCGCCATCAAGCTGTTGGCGGTGCCGGTGCTGACCATGCTGGTGTTGCTGCCCTTCCGGCTGGACGCGGTGACCTATCAGGCCGTGGCCATCCTGGCCGGATGCCCGGTGGCGGGGGCCGCCGGGCTGATGTGCCAGTTGGCCGGGCAGGACACCGCCTTGGCCGCCCGGCTGGTGGCCCTGTCCAATTTGCTGAGCATCCTCACCCTGCCCGTGGTGGCGGTGCTGGCCGGCCAGTTGGCCGGTGGGTAAGCGGCGGGAAGGGCACAGGCAAGAGAGGGGGGATTGAGATGCAACAGCAGCCGCTGGACTGGCGGGCCCGGGGGGCGCTGTGGGTGCGCTTGGGAATCCGGGGAGGATTGGTGGTGGCCGCCTGGCTGTTGCTGCGCCATGTGGGGCCCTTTCTGCTGGGGCTGCTGGGCCCCTTCGTGCTGGCGCTGATGGCGGCCTGGCTGCTCAATCCCCCGGTGCGCTGGCTGCACCGGCGCCTGTCCGTCTCCCGCAAGGCGATCTCCCTGGTGCTGATCGTGCTGATCTTCTGCGCCCTGGGCGGGGTGCTGTACGGGCTGGGCGTCATGGCGGTGGGGCAGATCCGCTCTCTGCTGGACAACTGGCCGTCGCTGCTGGCCGCCATGGACAGCACGGCGGACGCGCTGGCGGACTGGTTCAGCCGCTTTCAAGACCTGCTGCCCCGGGGGCTGCTGTCCACTGGGGAAGGGCTGATGGACAGCCTGGGCAACTGGCTGGAGAGCTTGGATGTGGCCGGCTGGGTGGCCTCCCTGGCCGGGCAAGCCCCTGCCCTGGTGTCCGATGTGACCGCTTTTGCGGTGAGCACGGTGGTATTCATCATGGCCAGCTACCTCATCACCGCCGACTATCCCCGCCTGCGCTTTCTGGTTACCGACCAGGTGCCCGCGGACACCCGGGCCTTCGGCGCCACGGTGAAGCAGTTGTTCGTACAGGCCTTTGGAGGATATCTGAAGAGCCAGCTGCTGCTCTCCCTGGTGGTGTTCCTGATCTTGGCAGTGGGGTTTGTGCTCATCGGCCAGCCCTATGGGTTGCTGTTGGCGGTCCTCCTCGCGGTGCTGGACTTCATCCCCATTATCGGGGCGGGCACCGTCATGGTGCCCTGGGCAGCGGTGGATCTGATCCTGGGCAGCTATGCCCATGCGGGCCAGCTGATGGTGATCTGGGGGGCCATCGCTCTGTTCCGCCGGCTGGGGGAGCCCAAGATCCTGGGCGACCAGACTGGTCTGCCCCCCATCCTGTCCCTGGTGGGCATCTATGCCGGGATGCGCCTGGGGGGCGTGCTGGGGATGATCGTGGGGCCCATCCTGCTGCTGGTGCTGCTCAACCTGGGCCGCCTGGGGGTGTTCGCCCCGGCCGTGGCCGACCTGCGCGCCGCGGCCCGGGACGTGCTGGCCATCCTCCAAGCGGGGCAGCGGCGGTGATCGGCCCGCTTCAAAAACCGTTCAGTGATTGTTCAAAATCAATTTGGAACTGTGTCATACTATGGACATATTTCTTGGCTATGCTGAACACGTAAACCAAATAGACGGTCGGGGACGTCCCCATCCCAGAAGGAGTGAGCGCAATGTACGAAGACAACAACCGCAGCGGCTACGGTGGGTTCGGGCCGGACAACGGCTCCACCTACCATTATAGCTACAACTACCAGCCAGATTCCCAGGGGCCAGCCTCGCCCCGGCCCAAGAAGGCCAAGGGGAAGGCAGGCGCGGGTAAGGCAGTGGCCCTGGTGCTGTGTTGTGCCCTGGTGGGCGGCGGCGCGGGGGTGGGCGGCGCGGCGGCCTATCAGGCCCTGTCCGGCGGCCACTCCGGCTCCACCACCATCTACCAGAACAACACGCCCACCACCCAGGTGAGCATCCAGCAGGCCGACGGATTGAGCGAGATGAGCCTGGAGGAGATCTACGCCTCCTACGTGGACTCCTGCGTGAACATCAATGCCCAGACCACCGTGCAGCAGGGCTGGCAGCAGTATCAGGCCACCTCCGCCGGATCGGGCTTCATCATCAGCCAGGACGGCTACATCGTCACCAATTACCATGTGGTGGACGGGGCCTCCTCCATCCGGGTGACGCTGAACAACGGGGAGAGCTATGACGCGTCCTACATCGGTGGGGAGGAGCTCAACGACGTGGCGGTGCTGAAGATCGACGTCACCGGACTGAAGCCGGTGGTGCTGGGCGATTCGGACAGCCTGATCGTGGGTGAGCAGGTGTCCACCATTGGAAACGCCCTGGGTAGCTACTCCTTCTCCCAGACCTCGGGCTATGTCTCCGGGGTTGGCCGCTCGGTGACCATGAGCGACGGCACCGTGATGAACATGATCCAGACCGACTGCACCATCAACTCTGGCAACTCCGGCGGCCCCCTGTTCGACCGGTATGGCCGGGTGGTGGGCATCACCTCGGCTAAGCTGTCCAACAATGGGGACAGCTCCACCGCTTCCATTGAGGGCATCGGCTTTGCCATCCCCATCAACGATGTGATCGACATCATCACCGACTACATGGAGTACGGTTATGTCACCGGCCGGCCCTACATGGGCATCCTGTCCCCCACGGATGTGACCGAGCAGCACAGGCAGACCTTTGGCTGGCCTGCGGGGGTATATGTGAACAGCGTGGAAGAGGGCTCCTGTGCCGAGACCGCTGGCATCCGGCCCGGGGACATCATCACCGCCATTGACGACACCGAGATCACCGGCGTGGCCCAGCTCACCTCGGTGAAGAACTCCTACCGGGCGGGGGACACGGTGACGGTGACGGTGTACCGCTCTGGGGAGACCCTGGAGCTGTCCCTGACCTTTGACGAGCAGACCAGCACCACCCAGAGCCAGCAGGAGGAGCCATCCGACCCCGCGCCCCAGCAGACGGGAAGCGTCAACGGTGGCCAGGGCTACTTTGACCCCTGGGACTACTTCTTCGGCTGAGCCGTACCCCATTGATCCCAACAGGACAAAAAACACCCGCGGAGGGCTGCCGGCAGGCGGCCCTCCGCGGCCTGCTGGATCCCTGGCCCAGGGGGAGAAGGGATGGGGCTGGGCGGATCGGAAGCTGTTTGCATTAGCATACCGGCTATAACTCTAAACCCACCCTCAAACGTGAATGCGGCGGCCACAGGCCGGGCCGCTCAGGCGATGAGGGCGTCCAGCTCGGCCTGGGCCTCGCTGCGGGTGTCGGCCGAGAAGCAGAAGCGGCCGTTCAGATAGACCTCCACATGGCCGCGTACCTGCCGGATCTCGTACATGGAAACCCCTCCTTTCCGTCCCGCCCGGCCCGGGGGCCAAGGGGGCTTTTGCTTCCTTCTGGGGATAGGATAGCAAAGGAGAAGTCCCATAAAACGGACTATAATAGCCCTTGCCCCAGATCCCGACAGGGAAGGGGCAAGGGCATTGATCAGGAGGGTAGGCAGGCTTCCGGGGGGCTTAGCAGATATCCACCCGGCGCACCCCGATGCACTGGCGCTGGGCGGTGTCCACCTCGAAGAGGACCGCGTCCATCCGGCAGGGGCCGGGGGCTGGCTGGAACCGCTGGGGCAGGCCGCCCAGGAAGCGATTGACCGCCTGCTCGGGCCGGATGCCGATCACCGACTGGGTGGGCCCGGTCATGCCCAGGTCGGTGACGAAGCCCAAACCCTGGGGCAATACCTGGCAGTCGGCGGTGGGCACGTGGGTGTGGGTGCCCCAAAGGGCCTGGGCCCGGCCGTCCAGGTGCCAGGCCATGGCCCCCTTTTCGCTGGTGGCTTCGCCGTGAAAGTCAGCCAGGGTGAGCTCCGCCTCCCCCTGGGCCAAGATGGCGTCCACGGTGGAGAAGGGGTTGTCGAAGTTGCTGTCCATTCCCCACCGGCCGATGAGGTTGACTACCCGCAGGCGCAGGCCCTGGGGCCCGTCGAAGATCCCCCAGCCCCGGCCGGGGGCCCGGGCGGTGTAGTTGGCCGGGCGTAGCAGGTAGGGGCACTCGTCCAGCAGTGGGACGATCTGCCGCTTGTCCCAGGTGTGATTGCCCAGGGTAATCACATCCGCTCCGGCGTTCAGGATGGCCTGGGCCTGGTCGGGCAGCAGGCCGTTGCTGGCCGCGTTCTCCCCGTTGACCACGGTGAAGTGGATCCCGTGGAGCTTGCGTAGGGCGGGCAGGTGGCGGCACAGGAAGTCCAGCCCGGACTCCCCCACCACGTCGCCTACTGCCAGCACGCGAAGGATCATGGCGCGTCCCTCCCAGTTAAGTCAGTCCGCCCCAGAAGGGGCATGAGGAAGTTTCCTCGACGGCCAAGGCCCCTGCCCTTATGCCGGATGCTCCCCGCCGGGGGCGGAATCTACCAGGGTCAGGCAGCCGTCTTGGTCGTACTTGAGCAGGCGGATATCCATACGGGTGTTCCGGGCGATGTCCCTCATCTTCACCGACTCGGTGACGGTGGCCACCAGGGTGTAGGCCACCCCATGCTTCTTGGCCCGGCCGGTGCGGCCGATGCGGTGGACGTAGGCCTCCTGCTCGTCGGGCACGTCGTAGTTGAACACCGCGTCCACATCGTCAATGTCCAGCCCCCGGGCCGCCACATCGGTGGCGGCTAGCACTTGCAGCTTGCCCTCCCGGAAGCGCTTCAGGGTCTGCTCCCGCAGACGCTGCTGGATGTCCCCGTGGATGGCCTGGCAGGTTACCCCTCGCATCTGCAGCAGCCCGGCCAGCCGGTCGGCCATGTTCTTGGTGTTGCAAAAGGCGATGGCCCGCTCGTAGCCCCCGGCCTGGAGCAGGGCCAGCAGGGTGTCTAGCTTTTGCTCCCGTCCGGCTAGCTCCACTTGATATTGCTGGATGTCCGGGCGGTTGTCCTCCACCGGGCGCACGGTGATCTCCGCCGGGTCCCGTTGGTACACCCAGGAGATGTCCATCACCTCCCGGCTGATGGTGGCCGAAAACAGCCCCAGGTTACGCCGGTGGGGGATCTGGTCCAGGATGCGGGTCACGTCCTGGATAAAGCCCATGTCCAGCATCCGGTCGGCCTCGTCCAGCACCACCGTCTGCACCCCGTCCAGCCGCACGGTGCGCCGCTTCATGTGATCCATGAGCCGGCCGGGGGTGGCCACCACGATCTGGGGGTTGTGCTTCAGCTGGGTGATCTGCTTGTCGATGGGCTGTCCCCCGTATAGGCACACCACCCGCACCCCATCCCGGAAGGCGCACAGATCCCGCAGCTCATCCCGGATCTGGAGAGCCAGTTCCCGGGTGGGGGCCAAGATCAGGCCCTGGATCTGGTCGGACTCCGGGTCCACATGCTCCACCATGGGTATGCCAAAGGCATAGGTCTTACCCGTGCCCGTGGGGGCCTTGGCCACCACGTCCCGCCACTGCAGGAAGAAGGGGATGGCCCCGCCCTGGATGGCGGTGGCCCGGGTGTAGCCTTTGTGCGCCAGGGCCTTCCGGGTGGCCTCTGACAGATCCATGTCCGCGTAATCGTAGATGTCCGATACCACTTCGCCGTTGATTTCCATGACGCACTCCCTCTCTTTGGCCGGATTGACAAGGTAGTTTGGATAGTATACCATAGTTTCCGTAAAAGCGCAAATAGCCCCTGGGAAAACTCCCCCCTTGAAATCATACCGAGATCATGGTATTTTAGGGATAAGAGAATTGAGGTGATCGGGAATGAAGATTTCCACAAAGGGAAGATACGCCCTGCGCCTGATGGTGGACCTGGCGATGCATGACCGGGGCCGCCCGATTTCCCTGCGGGACGTGGCCCAGCGCCAGCAGCTGAGCGATAAGTACTTAGAGCAGATCGTCACCCCCCTGGCCCGGGTGGGCCTGGTGCGGGCGATCCGGGGCGCGGGAGGGGGCTACCGGCTCACCCGCCGGCCGGAGGAGTATACCGTGGGGGAGATCCTGCGCCCGCTGGAGGGGGACCTGGCCCCGGTGGAGTGCGCCACCGACGCGGAGTTCTGCGATCGGTGCGACCAGTGCGTCACCGTGGAGCTGTGGCAGGAGATCCACCGGGCGGTGTCCCAGGTGGTGGACAGAACCACCTTGGCCGATCTGGTGGAGCGCCAGCGCAGCAAGCTGGAGGACTTTTCCGCTCCGGCCGAGCTGGCATGACCCTGGCCGGGCCCGGCTGGCGGGCGCGGGTGGGGCGGTGGCTGCCTCTGGGGCTGATCCTGCTGGGGGTGTTGGTGCGCTTGGTCGCATTTGGCGCCGTCCCTGCCGGATTCAATCAGGATGAGGCCTTCGCCGGCTACGAGGCGTACAGCCTGCTCACCTATGGAGTGGACTCCTGGGGCTATCCCTTTCCCTGCTACTTCATCTCCTGGGGCAGCGGGATGAATGTGCTGGAGAGCTATCTGGCCATTCCCTTTGTGGCCCTGCTAGGCCCCACTGAGGCTGCCGTGCGCCTGCCCCAGCTGCTGTGCGCCTGCCTGTCCATGCCCGTGTTTTACGACCTGCTGCGGCGCATGATTTCCCGGCGGGCGGCCCTGATCGGGCTGGGGCTGCTGGCCATCTCCCCCTGGCATATCCTGCTCAGCCGGTGGGGGCTGGAGTCCAATCTGGCCCCCGCCTTTCTGCTGTTCGGCTTCTACTTCCTGGTGCGCGCGCTGGAGGACAGCCGGTTCCTCCTAGCCAGCGCGGCGGCCTACGGCGTGTCGCTGTACGCCTATGCCATCACCTGGGCGGTGGTCCCCCTCACCTTGTGCGGGTGGGGGGCATACCTGCTGTTGTCCGGCCGGCGCTTCCCCCTGCGCCACTTGCTGCCGGCGGTGGGGCTACTGTTCCTGCTGGCCCTGCCCCTGCTGCTGTTTTTGCTGGTCAACTTGAACGTGATCGACGAGATCGTCACCCCCTGGTTCTCCGCCCCAAAGCTGTCGGCCATGCGGGGCGGTGATCTGAGCTGGCGCAATCTGTTTTCCACCCATTCCTACTGGGATCTGGGCAATGTGATCTTTCTCCAGCGGGACTTCCTGCCCTGGAACGCCATGGAGGGCTTTGGCATGTTCTACCCCATCAGTTTGCCCTTCCAGCTGCTGGGGACAGTGCGGCTGGTCCGGGGGGCGGCGGAGGCGCTGCGGGCCCGGCGGGTGTGCTGGGAGTGCCTGGTGCTGCTGGGTGCGCTGGGCGCGGTGCTCATTGGGCTGATGTTCTACGACGTGAGCATCAACCGGGTCAACGCCCTGCACTTCTACACCCTGGTCTTCATCACCGCTGGGGTGGACGAGCTATTCCGGCTGTGCCGGCGCCTCCGCCTGGTTCCCGCCCTGACGGCGGCGGCCTACGCCTGCTGCTTCCTGGCCTTTGCCGGGGTGTACTTTACCAGCTACAACGATGAGACTGCTCTCCACTTCCGCCAGGGGGTGGGGCAGGCGGTGGGCTTCGTCAAACAGCAGGGGTTTGACCGGGTAGCGGTGGACGACAGCGTCTACTATTCCCAGATCCTCTTCTATGACCAGACGCCCCACGAGGTATACGCCGCCAGCGTGGACTACGCCGGAGGCCCGGCTGCCTTCCTGGATGTGGCCGGCTTTGGCCGGTACACCTTCGGCATCGACTACGGGGCGCTGGAGGGGGATACGGCCTACCTCATCCCTGCGGGCCGGGCGGGAGAGCTGGCGGCGGCGGGCTATCAGACGGTGGTCTTTGACGGCTACGCCGTGGCCTGGCAGGAGGGGAGCGTTTCGACCCACGAGGAATTAGCACTCTCGTTCTGAGAGTGCTAATTGTTTACAGTGCGTTCATGAAAACCCCTGGGAAAGGAGTATACTAAGCTCAAACAACAGTTTTGGCCGGGGTTCCGGCCAGGTTGGGAGGGAAGTTTCATGAACCTGAATCAATTGACCCAGAAGTCGCTGGAGGCCGTCCAGGCCGCCCAGGCCCTGGCGGTGGAGCACGGCAACCAGCAGATCGAACAGCCCCATCTGCTCTGCGCCCTGGTGGAGCAGCAGGAGGGCTTTATTCCACAGCTGCTGGCCAATATGGGGCTGACCGTGGAGTCCTTCCAGGCTGCCGTCCGCCATGAGGTGGAGAAGCTGCCCAAGGTGTCCGGCTCTGGCCGGGAGGCGGACAAGGTGTATGTCTCCAGCGGGGTGGACAAGGCGTTGAACGCCGCTGTCTCCATCGCCGCCGGCATGAAGGACGAGTACGTCTCGGTGGAGCATCTCCTGTTGGCCCTGCTGGACACGGCGGAGGGGCCGTTAAAGTCCCTGTTCCAGACCTACCGGGTGGAGCGGGAGGGGGTCATGCAGGCCCTGGCCGCCCTGCGGGGCAGCCAGCGGGTGACCTCAGATAATCCGGAGGAGACCTATGAGGCGCTGAAGAAGTACGGCTCTGACCTGGTGGAGCGGGCCCGGCAGAACAAGCTGGACCCGGTCATCGGTCGGGACGACGAGATCCGCAACGTCATCCGCATCCTGTCCCGGAAGAGCAAGAACAACCCCGTGCTCATCGGCGAGCCGGGGGTGGGTAAGACCGCCATTGCCGAGGGGCTGGCCCAGCGCATCGTCAAGGGGGACGTGCCCGCGGGTCTGCGGGACAAGACCATCTTCGCCCTGGATATGGGGGCGCTCATCGCGGGGGCCAAGTACCGGGGCGAGTTTGAGGAACGGCTGAAGGCTGTGCTCAATGAGGTGAAGAAGTCGGAGGGCAGGATCATCCTGTTCATCGACGAGCTGCACACCATCGTGGGCGCGGGTAAGACCGAGGGGGCCATGGACGCGGGCAACCTGCTCAAGCCCATGCTGGCCCGGGGGGAGCTGCACTGCATCGGGGCCACCACCCTGAACGAGTACCGGCAGTATATTGAGAAGGACGCGGCCCTGGAGCGGCGCTTCCAGCCCGTGATGGTCAACGAGCCCACGGTGGAGGACGCCATTGGCATCTTGCGGGGGCTGAAGGAACGCTATGAGGTGTTCCACGGGGTGAAGATCACCGACGGGGCCATCGTGGCTGCGGCCACCTTGAGCAACCGCTATATCACCGACCGCTTCCTGCCCGACAAGGCCATCGACCTGGTGGACGAGGCCTGCGCCCTGATCCGCACCGAGATGGACTCCATGCCCACCGAGCTGGATGTGATCTCCCGGAAGATCGTCCAGCACGAGATCGAAGAGGCTGCCTTGAAGAAGGAGGACGATGAGCTGTCCAAGGCCCGCCTGGCCGACATCCAGCGGGAGCTGGCCGAACTGCGGGATCAGTTTCACGCCGGACAGGCCAAGTGGGAGAACGAGAAGAACGCCATTGGCAAGGTGCAAAAGCTGCGCCAGGAGCTGGAGGCAGCCAACGCTGAGCTGGAGAAGGCCCAGCGGGAGTACGATCTGAACAAGGCGGCGGAGTTACAGTATGGCACCATCCCCGGCCTCAAGAAACAGCTGGAGGAGCAGGAGGGGTACGCCGCCCAGTCCAAGGAGGACACCCTGCTGCGGGACAAGGTCACCGAAGAGGAGATCGCCCGCATCGTGGAGCGGTGGACGGGCATCCCTGTGGCCAAGCTCATGGAGGGGGAGCGGGAGAAGCTGCTGCACTTGGAGGACATTCTCCACCGGCGGGTGGTGGGCCAGGACGAGGCGGTGCGCCTGGTGAGCGAGGCCATTTTGAGAAGCCGGGCGGGCATCGCCGACCCGGACAAGCCCATCGGCTCGTTCCTGTTCCTGGGCCCCACCGGTGTGGGTAAGACCGAGCTGGCCAAGACCCTCTCCGAGGCGCTGTTTGACAGTGAGCGCAACCTGGTGCGCATCGACATGAGCGAGTATATGGAGAAGTTCTCCGTGTCTCGCCTCATCGGCGCGCCGCCCGGATATGTGGGCTACGAGGAGGGCGGCCAGCTCACCGAGGCGGTGCGCCGCCACCCATACAGTGTGGTGCTTTTCGACGAGGTGGAGAAGGCCCACCCCGACGTGTTCAATGTACTACTACAAGTATTAGATGATGGAAGAATTACAGACAGTCAAGGCCGCACGGTGGACTTCAAGAACACCATCCTCATCCTCACCTCCAACCTGGGCAGCCAGTATCTACTGGACGGCATTGGCTCCGACGGGGAGATCAGCCAGCAGGCCAAAGAGCAGGTGGATCAGCTGCTGCGCCAGTCCTTCCGGCCGGAGTTTCTCAACCGGCTGGACGAGATCGTGTTCTACAAGCCGCTGACCCGGGACAACATCTTCCACATCATCGACCTGATGCTGGCCGGCCTCAACCGCCGCCTGGCGGACAAACGCCTGCGGGTGGAGCTCACCCAGCAGGCCAAGGAACAGATCCTGGACGCGGCCTACGACCCCATGTACGGCGCCCGACCCCTGCGCCGGTATCTCCAGCACACGGTGGAGAACCTGGTGGGCCGGCGGATCATCGCCGGCGAGGCGGCTCCCGACACCACCCTCACGGTGGACGCCCAGGGGGACGAGCTGGTGATCCGGTAACCGTCTGCCATCTCGAAATCTGCAACCAGTCCTGTGTGGAAAGGACGCCGCCCCATCGGGCGGCGTCCTCTCTTTGGGAGGCGAAATCCCTCGTCCTATGGGTTGAACCCCCGCCGCGCTCTTGACGCATGGCCTGGCAGGGCATAGAATGGGGGCAAACTTGGACCGGGGAGGGACGGGGATGGACATTCAGGGCTTACAGAGCATGACCTTGCTGGACTGGCCGGGCAAGGTGGCCTGCACGGTGTTTCTGGGGGGGTGTGACTTCCGCTGCCCCTACTGTCACAATGCCCGGCTGCTGGAGGGGCCCTTTCCCCCGGCCATGACCCAGCGGGAGCTGCTGGACTTTCTGCAAAAGCGCCAGGGCCTGCTGGACGGGGTGTGCCTGACTGGGGGAGAGCCCCTGCTGCACCCCGGCCTGGACAACCTGCTGGAGGAGATCAAGGACCTGGGCTATCCGGTGAAGCTGGACACCAACGGCGCCCACCCGCAGCGGCTGGCCGGGCTGTGGGAGCGGGGGCTGGTGGACTATGTGGCCATGGACGTGAAGAACAGCCCCAGCCGCTACCCCCAGACCACCGGAGCGCCCGGGCTGGACCTGGCCCCCATCCGGGCCAGCCTGGACTGGCTGTTGGGGGGCAGGGTGGACTATGAGCTGCGCACCACCGCCGTGCGCCAGTTCCACGATGGGGAAGCCTTTCGGGAGCTGGGGGCTTGGATCCGGGGGGCGCGCCGGTACTATATCCAGAACTTCACCCCCCGGGACACCGTGCTCTGCCCTGGCCTGTCCGGCTTTGACCGGCAGGAGTTGGAGGGCTTCGCCCAGCTGGTGGCCCCTTTCGTGGAGCGGGTGGAACTGCGGGGCGTGTGAGGGAGGAATTGGAGACAAAACACAAAATATAGAGGAACTAAACATAAAATAACACAATATATTGACAAAAGTGGAGCCGCATGATAAGATCATAGATACCAGGCCGAAGGGGGGGCAGTCCCCGCCGGGCCACCGCCCGGAGGCAGAGCGCATCCAGAGTGATCAGGAGGGATCAGGTATGTATGAGGTGATCAAGCGGGACGGCTGCGTGGTTCATTTTGAGCTGGACAAGATCCGCGGAGCCATGGCCAAGGCCTTTGCTGCGGCGGGCAGGCAGAGCCATCCCCAGGTGATGGATCTGCTGGCCCTGCGGGTGAGCGCGGACTTTGAACCCAAGATCCAGGCAGGGCGGATCAGCGTGGAGGACATCCAGGACAGCGTGGAGACGGTGCTCAGCCAGGCGGGCTACGCCGACGTGGCCAAGGCCTACATCCTCTACCGTCGGCAGCGGGAGAAGGTGCGCGGTGTGGGCGCTACCCTGCTCAACTACAAGGAGCTGGTGGACAACTACCTGGGCAGCAGCGACTGGCGGGTGAAGGAGAACTCAACCGTCACCTACTCGGTGGGGGGGCTGATCCTGTCCAACTCCGGGGCCATCACCGCCAATTACTGGCTCAGCGAGATCTATGACCCGGAGGTGGCCGCCGCCCACCGGGACGCGGACATCCACATCCACGACCTGTCCATGCTCACCGGCTACTGCGCCGGCTGGAGCCTGAAGCAGCTGATCCAGGAGGGGCTGGGGGGCATTCCCGGCAAGATCACCTCCGCCCCGGCCAAGCACCTGTCCACCCTGTGCAATCAGATGGTGAACTTTTTGGGCATCATGCAAAACGAGTGGGCGGGGGCCCAGGCCTTTTCCTCTTTTGACAGCTATCTGGCCCCCTTCGTCAAGGTGGACAACCTGTCCCAGGAAGAGGTCAAGCAGTGCATCCAATGCTTTGTCTACGGGGTGAACACCCCCAGCCGCTGGGGCACCCAGGCCCCCTTCTCCAACATCACCTTGGACTGGACGGTGCCCCGGGACTTGGAAAACCTGCCCGCTATCGTGGGCGGCCGGGAGATGGCGTTCACCTACGGCGACTGCAAGCGGGAGATGGACATGGTCAACCGGGCCTTTCTGGAGATCATGCTGGAGGGGGATGCCAACGGCCGGGGTTTCCAGTACCCCATCCCAACCTATTCCATCACCCAGGACTTTGACTGGAGCGAGACGGACAACAACCGCCTGCTGTTTGAGATGACCGCCAAGTACGGCACCCCCTACTTCTCCAACTACATCAACTCGGATATGGAGCCCTCCGACGTGCGCTCCATGTGCTGCCGTCTGCGCCTGGACCTGCGGGAGCTGCGCAAGAAGTCGGGGGGCTACTTCGGCTCGGGGGAGTCCACCGGCAGCGTGGGGGTGGTGACCGTCAACCTGCCCCGTATCGCCTACTTGGCCTCGGATGAGGGGGACTTCTACCGGCGGCTGGACCGGCTGATGGATCTGGCCGCCCGCTCCCTCAAGACCAAGCGCACCGTCATCACCAAGCTGATGCAGGCCGGGCTGTACCCCTACACCCGGCGCTATCTGGGCAGCTTTGACAACCACTTCTCCACCATTGGCCTGGTGGGCATGAACGAGGTGGGGCTCAACGCCAAGTGGCTGGGGGCCGACCTGACCCACCCGGACACCCAGCGCTTTGCCGCTCAGGTGCTGGACCATATGCGCCAGCGCCTGTCCGACTACCAGGAGCAGTACGGCGACCTGTACAATCTGGAGGCCACCCCCGCCGAGTCCACCGCCTACCGCTTTGCCAAGCACGACAGGGAGCGCTACCCCCATATTCGCACCGCCAACGACGACGGCACCCCCTACTACACCAACTCCTCCCACCTGCCCGTGGGCTATACCGACGATCTCTTCTCCGCCCTGGATGTGCAGGATGAGCTCCAGACCCGGTACACCTCGGGCACGGTGTTCCACGCCTTTCTGGGGGAGAAGTTGCCCGACTGGCAGGCGGCCGCCGCCCTGGTGCGGAAGATCGCCCAGCACTATAAGCTGCCCTATTACACCCTGTCCCCCACCTATTCCGTGTGTAAGGACCACGGCTACCTGGCTGGGGAGCAGCAAACCTGCCCTATCTGCGGGGCAGGTACAGAGGTGTACAGCCGCATCACCGGCTACTACCGGCCGGTGAAAAACTGGAACGAGGGCAAGGCCCAGGAGTTCCGGGACCGCAAGGTCTACCGCCTGGGCAGCTCCTACCTGAACCGCCCGGCCCCGTCCGGTGGCCCGGCGGCCCAGGGGGATCCAGCGGCTCAGGACCAGCCTGATGCCCCGCTTCCGCCCGGGGAGGCCCTGCTGTTCACCTCCCCATCCTGCCCCAACTGCAAGCTGGCCCGGGCCGTGCTGGAGGGGGCGGGGCTCTCCTATCGGGAGATACCGGCCCAGGAGTGCCCCGAGCTGGCTGCCCAATATGGGGTGCGCCAGGCCCCCACCCTGGTGGCCCAGGAGAGGGGACAGGCTGTGACCTTGGCTGGGCTGAGCCAGATCAAGGCCTTTGCGGACAGCCGCCGGGCGGTGGGGTAATCCCCGCCGCCCGCGCCGTTTTCCATGAGGGCTGGACTTGACAACGGTGGAAACTGTGGTAGAATGGAACAGCGAAAAGCACTGACGAAGCCAAGTCCGGCACGGGGCCAAGAGCGAGAGGGGACGGTGGAAGCCCTCGGCAGAGACGGCCGGACACGCCACTTCACCAGCTGCCCGGGACGACCGGGCCGGCCCATCCCCGTTACCCGATGGCGTGAGATGTCCCTTGCCTGGGGATAATCAGGGTGGTACCGCGGAGGCTTTGCCCCCGCCCCTGAGCCGGGTGAGGGCTTTTTTGTTGGAATGTCATGGAACACAGGGGCCGGAGAGCGGACCCCCATTTGCGTGCCAGGGATGCCCCGGCAGCGGGCGCGGATGGGACAACGCCCCTCAGAATATGAGATATGGAGGAGATACCCATGAAAGATCCCAAGCCCTTTGGGCTGAACCAGCTGCGGGAGATGTTCCTGAGGTTTTTTGAGACGAAAGGCCACCTGCGCCTGCCCAGCTTTTCCCTCATCCCTCAGAACGACGCGTCCCTGCTGCTCATCAACTCGGGCATGGCCCCCATGAAGCCCTGGTTCACCGGGGAGCAGGAGCCCCCCCGCCGCCGGGTGACCACCTGCCAGAAGTGCATCCGCACCGGCGACATTGAGAACATCGGCAAGACCGCCCGCCACGGCACTTATTTTGAGATGCTGGGCAACTTCTCCTTCGGGGATTACTTCAAGCACGAGGCCATTGCCTGGGCCTGGGAGTTTCTCACCAGCGATGAGTGGGTGGGCCTGGATCCGGAGCGGCTCTACCCCTCGGTGTTTGCCGGCGACGAGACCACCCCCGCCGACGAGGAGGCCTTTGCCATCTGGCGGGATGAGATCGGCGTTCCCCCTGAGCGGATCTTCCGGTTCGGCAAGGAGGACAACTTCTGGGAGCACGGCTCGGGCCCCTGCGGCCCCTGCTCCGAGATCTACTACGACCGGGGGGCCGCGTGGGGGTGTGATAAGCCGGGGTGCACCGTGGGCTGCGACTGCGACCGGTATATCGAGGTGTGGAACGTGGTGTTCTCCCAGTTTGACAACGACGGGGAGGGCCACTATGCCGAGCTGAAGCAGAAGAACATTGACACCGGCATGGGGCTGGAGCGGCTGGCCTGCGTGTGCCAGAACGTGCCCTCCCTGTTCGATGTGGACACGGTGATGAACATCACCGCCAAGGTTTCGTCCATCACCGGGGCCCACTACGGCCAGAGCCAGGACAAGGACGTGTCCCTGCGGGTGATCACCGACCACATCCGCTCGGCCACCTTCCTGATCTGCGACGGGGTGCTGCCCTCCAACGAGGGCCGGGGCTATGTGCTGCGCCGCCTGCTGCGTCGG
The DNA here is from genome assembly GCA_944387065.1 of uncultured Oscillospiraceae bacterium. Lineage (GTDB taxonomy): Bacteria > Bacillota > Clostridia > Oscillospirales > Oscillospiraceae > Enterenecus. The sequence goes on along the minus strand of CALXDM010000002.1, from coordinate 259,049 downwards.
GCCGCCCGTCACGGCAAGCTGCTGGGGGTGGACGAGCCCTTCCTGTACCAGGTGTGCGACACCGTCATCGGCGAGAACGAGGGCCACTACCCCGAGCTGCGGGAGCGCCAGGACTATATCACCAAGGTCATCCGGGTGGAGGAGGAGAACTTTGCCAAGACCATCGACGGCGGGCTGAAGATCTTTGGCGAGATGCTGGCCGCCCACCAGGCCAAGGGCGAAAAGGTGTTCTCCGGGGCGGACGCCTTCAAGCTGTACGACACCTATGGCTTCCCCATCGACCTGACCCTGGAGATGGTGGCCGAGCAGGGGATGGAGCTGGATCAGGAGGCGTTTCACAAGCTCATGGACGAGCAGCGCCAGCGGGCCCGCAAGGCCCGGGAGGCCTTGGGCGACCTGGGCTGGGCCGGGGTGGAGTTTGGCAAGGACGTGCCTGAGACCGAGTTTGTGGGCTACACCGAGCACGCCAGCACCGGCGCCCGGGTGGTGGCCCTGGTGGTGGAGAACGAGCAGGCCGAGGCCCTCATGCCCGGCGTGGAGGCCATCGTGGTGCTGGACAAGACGCCTTTTTACGCTGAGATGGGCGGTCAGGTGGCCGACCACGGCACCCTTGCACAGGCTGGAGAGGACGGCTGCCTGTTTGAGGTCAGCGACGTGCAGAAGAACAAGGGCGGCAAGTATATGCACTACGGGCGGCTCGCTAAGGGGACGCTCCGGCTGGGGGACACCGTCACCGCCGCCATCGACCAGGAGCGGCGCCGGGCTGTCATGCGGGCCCACTCGGCCACCCACCTGCTGGACAAGGCCCTGCGGGAGGTACTGGGGGAGCATGTCCACCAGGCCGGCTCCCTGGTGGAGGCCGACCGGCTGCGCTTTGACTTCACCCACTTTTCCGCCCTGACCGCCCAGGAGCTGGGCCAGGTCAGCGCCATGGTCAACCAGGCGGTGCTGGACGGCTATGATGTGCAGACCAAGCTGATGGGCCTGGAGGAGGCCAAGCGAAGCGGGGCCATCGCCCTGTTTGGAGAGAAGTACGGCGACATTGTCCGGGTGGTGGACATGGGGGAGGGGTACTCTGTGGAGCTGTGCGGCGGCACCCACCTGGATAACACCGCCAAGGTGGGAGTGTTCCACATCCAGAGCGAGTTCTCCGTGGCCAGCGGGGTGCGCCGCATTGAGGCCACCACCGGCAAGGCCTCCCTGGAGGTGATGAACCGCAACCAGGAGCTGATCTTCCAGGCCGCCGCGGCCCTGAAGGCCAAGCCGGGGGAGCTGCGGGAGAAGGCGGAGGCGGTCATGGGCGAGATGCGCCAGCTGCACCAGGCGGTGGAGCGCTTCCAGGCCCGGGAGGCGGTTAGCCAGGCCGAGCGCTTCCTCATCTCCGCCCATGACGTGGGCGGCCTGAAGGTGCTCACCGCCACGGTGGCCGAGGCGGATGGGGACCGGCTGCGGAAGATGGGAGATTTCCTCCGGGAAAAGGATCCCACCCTGGTGGCGGTGCTGGCCGCGGCCAACGGGGAAAAGATCACCTTCCTGGCCGCCTGCGGCAAGCAGGCGGTGGAACAGGGGGTCAAGGCAGGGGATATCATCAAGGCCATTGCCCCCATCTGTGGCGGCCGGGGGGGCGGAAAGCCAGACACGGCCATGGGAGGCGGCTCCGACCTGCTCAAGCTGGACGACGCGCTGGCCGCGGTGGACAACGTGGTGGCCGGCAAGCTGGCCGAGTGAGAGCCAGGGGGAGGGAAGGGTTGGCCCCCGGCGCTCCGCAGGAGGCCTTTCCCATACCTGGCCCGGGGGTGCGGGTCCCAACCCACGGAAAGGAGTGTTGACGATGCCGCTGCCCCAAGACCCGGCCATCCTGCTCAGCTTTGTCAACACCCGCCTGCGGGACCGCTATGCCGGCCTGGATCAGCTGTGCCAGGACTTGGGCGCGGACCGGGCGGCGCTGTGCGAAAAGCTGGCAGCCATAGGATACGCCTACGACGAAGGGCAAAATCAGTTCCGCTGACCAGGCGGGGAACGGAAGGAGGGGATGGCATGAAGCTGGAGTTTTCAAAGATGGAGGTACAGGTGATGCCCAACTTTATGGGGGGAGAAAAAGCCGTCCGGGCCCAGCTGCGGGTGGACGCGCTGGGCAAGATCATGCGCGGTGTGTTGGAGCCCGGAGCGTCCATCGGCCTGCATACCCATGAGACCAGCAGCGAGACGGTGTATATCCTGTCCGGCACGGGCAGGGCCCTGTATGACGGCGGGGTGGAGCAGCTGGGGCCGGGGGACTGCCACTACTGTCCCAAGGGGCACACCCACAGCCTGATCAACACCGGGAGCGAGCCCCTGGAATTCTTCGCGGTGGTGCCCAATCAGTGAGCCGAGCGACACAAAGATCCAAGGAGGGGAACGACCATGTCCGATTGCCTGTTTTGCAAGATTGCCGCCGGGGAGATCCCCAGCGGCAAGGTATACGAGGATGAGCGGGTGTACGCCTTTCGAGATATAGACCCCCAGGCCCCCGTCCACTTCCTGGTGATCCCCAAGGAGCACATCGGCTCCTGCGGTGAGATCACGCCGGACAATGCCCATGTGGCGGCCAGCTGCCTCACGGCCATTGCCCAGGCCACTCGGGAGATGGGGATCACCGATTTCCGGGTGGTGTCCAACTGCGGGGCCCAAGCCGGACAGTCTGTACCCCACCTGCACTTCCATGTGCTGGCCGGGCGGGACATGCGCTGGCCCCCGGGCTGAGGGGAACGCAAACCCAGCCGGAGGGCTGCATGGCACAACAAACGCGTTATCCCTTTGGCTTGCCCCCCTGCCGGCGCAGGTAGCCCTCCCAGGTGAGAAAGGTGTTGTCCCGGGGCGTGTCCCGAAGGATCACCCGGGGGGCGTCCAGCACCACCGTGGCGTTGGCGGGCACGTCGAAGGTGACCACACAGTTGGCCCCGATGCGGGCGTTGTCCCCCACCTGGACCCCGCCGATGATCTTGGCCCCTGCGCCGATATACACGTTGTCACCGATGACCGGGGCGCCCTGGCCCCGGCTGTCGGCCAGGGTGTTGGAGCCGATGGTCACCTGGTGGAAGATGGTGCATCCCCGGCCGATCCGGGCTCCGTAAGAGATGAAGATGCCCGCTATGCCGTGGGGGGTGGCAAAGGGGGAGATGGCCTCCAGGCAGGGGATGAGGGCGTTGTGCCGGTCGGCGATTTTTTGATTGGCGTGGACGTACCAGGGGGTGAACCACCGCCGCCAGCCCCGAGGGCGGACGATGCGCTCCCGGTTGCGCCAGAAGCGGGCCACCGGGTCCGGCCGGAGCCGGCGCTTGAGGCCGCGAAGCAGGTTCCACATCGGGTCGGTCGCCTCCATCCCATTGAGCTGTCCGCCGGGGTGCAGCCCCGGGGATTTCCCCTGTATTGTACCCAATTTTCCCCGCCCAGTCAATGGTCCCACCGTCCGAGACGTTTTCCCCGCGGCGGAGGGCTTAAAGGTTTTTTAATTGTTTTGCCCGTTGCAACTTAAGGGCGGCCTTGGTAGGATAGAGTGGAAGGGTGAAAAGGGGGAACGGATATGTACACCATCCTGATCTGTGACGACGACCGGGACATCGTCTCGGCCCTGAAGATCTACCTGACCAGCGAGGGTTATCAGACGGTGGAGGCCTGGGACGGGGAGCAGGCGCTGGCCGCGGTGCGCGCGGGGGGCATCGACCTGATCCTGATGGACGTGATGATGCCCAAGCTGGATGGCATCCGGGCCACGGCCAAGCTCCGGGAGGAGGGCAACATCCCCATCATCCTGCTCACCGCCAAGAGCGAGGACTCGGACAAGGTGCTGGGGCTGAACATCGGGGCGGACGACTACATCACCAAGCCCTTCAACCCCATTGAGGTGCTGGCCCGGGTGAAGAGCCAGCTGCGCCGCTACACCAGCCTGGGGGGCAAGAGCCGGGAGGAGGAGCAGGATGTGCTGCGCAACGGCGCGCTGGTCATGGACGACGGGGCCAAGCTGGTGACGGTGGACGGGGAAGGGGTGAGTCTGACCCCCATCGAGTATAACATCCTGCGCCTGCTGCTGCGCAGCCCCGGGCGGGTGTACTCCACCGCCCAGATCTACGAGCAGGTGTGGAACGACCCTGCCCTGGGCTCGGAGAACACGGTGGCGGTGCACATCCGCCATCTGCGGGAGAAGATCGAGATCGACCCGGCCAACCCCCGGTACCTGAAGGTGGTGTGGGGTCTGGGCTACAAGATGGAGAAGATGGCATGAAGCTGCGGGAAAATCCCGCGAGGAAGGCCCTGGCCTTCCTCGCGGCGGTGGCGGCCTTTGCCGCCACCGCCATCATGGGCTGGTATCAACTGGCCAACTACGACGCGCTGTGGAGCCCAGACTACAACGGGGGGGATGGCTACTCCATCCTCTACCTGGAGCAGATTGACGAGGGGAACATCGTCAGACTGCTCGACCTCTACGGGCAGCGGGACGCGGGGGTGGAGCTCGCCCTGTACCAGGAGCGGGAGATCGCCCGGCTGGAGCAGAAGCTGTCCGCGGAGAACACCAACCTGCGCTGGCAGCTGCTCGCCCTGGAAGAGGAGGGCCAGCAGGGACAGGACGAGGGTCAGTACCAGCAGCGTACGGTGCTGCACGGCAACACCCAGCAGCGCCTGCCCGACCAGGCCTTGGGGGTGTACTGGACCCGCTATGATACCGACGAGGACTGGGCCCAGATCAACCCGTCGGGCAACCCGCTGGAGCTGGTGCTGTGGTTGGATCCGGACTTCCCCGTGGCCGACCAGTATCAGCAGGCCTTCCAGAGCCTGGATCAATGGCGGGAGGACCGGGAACTGCTGCTGGCCGGCACCATCGTGTGCGCGGTGCTGGGTGTGATCCTGACCGCCTACCTGTGCGCTGCGGTGGGTCACCGGCCCGGGCGGGAGGGGATCTATCTCAACTGGTTCCACCGCGTGCCCGCCGACCTGTTGCTGCTCCTGCTGGGCACAGGGGTGGCCATCTCCCTGAGCATGGCTTGGGAGATCGCCCGGTTCTACACCTACACCGACCTGTCCATGAGCGGTCAGCTGGTGTTCATCGGGCTGCTGACCGCCGCCTGTGCCGGGCTGTGCCTGGGCGGGCTGCTGACGGTGGCGGTCCGGTGCAAGGCCCATACCCTGTGGCGCAGCACCCTGGTGTGGCGGGCCTGCGCTTGGCTGTGGCGGCTGTGCCGGCAGGCCGTCCGGTCGGTGTCGCTGGTGTGGAAGGCGGTGGTGGCCGGCCTGGCCTATGTGCTGTTCACCATCCTGAACTTCAACAGCTCGGGTGGACTGTGGCTGCTGGTCAGCGGGGCGGCCATCGCCTTTCTGGGGCTGTGGGCCTTCCATTGGAAGAAGATCCGGGCCGGGGCCCAGCAGATCATCGGCGGCAACCCGGAGCACCACATTGACACCCGCTATATGCCTGGGGACCTGAAGCGGCACGCCGACGAGCTGAACAACCTGGGCCAGGCCATTTCCACGGCGGTGGAGGACCGGATGCGGTCTGAACACTTCAAGGCGGAGTTGATCACCAACGTCTCCCACGACCTGAAAACGCCCCTGACCTCCATCATCAACTATGTGGATCTGCTCAAGAAAGAGCACATCGACAACCCAAAGGCTATGGAGTATATCGAGGTGCTGGACCGGAAGAGCCAGCGGCTGAAAAAGCTCACCGAGGATCTGGTGGAGGCCTCCAAGGCGTCCACGGGCAGCCTGACGGTGACGCTGGAGCGGCTGGATCTGGGCCAGCTGCTGGACCAGGCGTCGGCCGAGTGGCTGGACCGACTGGAGGCCAAGGGGTTGAGCCTGGTGCACACTTTGCCGGCGGAACCGGTGTGGGTGCTGGCCGACGGCCGGCATCTGTGGCGGGTGCTGGATAACCTGCTGTCCAACTGCGCCAAGTATGCCCTGGAGGGCACCCGGATCTACTTGGGCCTCCAGACGTACACCGACAGTGCCGCCTTCTCCCTGAAAAACATCTCCCGGGAAGAGCTGAATATCCCCGCCCAGCGGTTGCTGGAGCGCTTTGTCCGGGGGGATGAATCCCGGACGGCGGAGGGCAGCGGGCTGGGACTGTCCATCGCTCAGTCCCTCACCGAGCTGCAGCACGGCCGGTTTGAGATCAGCATCGACGGCGATCTGTTCAAGGCCACCGTTACCCTACCCCGGGCCCCCGCCCCCCAGGGAGGCCCGGATGCTCTGGAGGACCAAGGGGAAGAAGCCGGGGCCGGCCAGGAAGGCTGAGCGCGCCCCTGGGACAGCGAAAGGCTGCCCCAGGGGCGCTTGCTCTGTCTCCCGGCGGTTAAAAGGGAAGGTGGGCTTCCCCATCCGCCCCCTTGGGGGGCGGGGCCAGGGCGGCGGTGGTCACCGCGCCGGGGCCATACTTGCCCCGGATGGCGTCCATGGCCCGCTCCAGCCGTTCCTCCCGGGCCCGGCGGCGAGGAGCCTGGGGGTCGAACAGACCCAGCTGCTCGGCGGCCTGCTCCTCTGGAATGAGGTGCAGGGCGGTGACGGTGAGGGCTCGGATGGGCGCGCCGGCGGGCCAGGTGTGGTGGATGATCTCCCGGGCCGTCCGTCCCAGGGCCCGAGCGGTGCAGGCGGGGGCCTCCAGTGGACGCTGCCGGCAGAGGTCCCGGAAGACGGGATTCCGGATGGTCAGCTGCAGGGTGGCCGCCTTGAGCCGGTGGCGGCGCAGGCGCACGGCCACCTGGTCGCACAGCAGGTCCAGTCCCCGGTGCACCTGCTCCCAGGTGACCAGGTTGTGGGGGAAGGTCAGGCCGTTGCCCACCGACTTGGGCGGGGTGTATTGCCCGGCCAGGGCCACCTCCCCCCGCTCCAGGCCGTTGGCATAGTCCCACAGCTGCCCCCCCGCCTTGCCCAGCAGGGCGGCCAGCCCGGCCCGGTCAAAGGCGGCCAGCTGCCCGATGGTGGCCACTCCATGGCGGGCCAGCACCCGGGCGGCGGCCCGGCCCACAAAGAGCAGATCGGTGACGGGCAGGGGCCAGACCAGGTCCCGGAAGTTGTCCGGGGTGATCAGGGTGGTGGCGTCCGGCTTCTTGTAGTCACTGCCCAGCTTGGCAAAGACCTTGTTGAACGACACCCCTACCGACACTGTCAGCCCCAGCTCCTCCCGAACGGTGGCCCGGATCCGGTCGGCCAGGGCTGCCGGGTCGCCGCCAAACAGGCGCAGGCTGCCGGTGACGTCCAGCCAGCTCTCGTCAATGCCAAAGGGTTCCACCCGATCGGTGAAGCGCTGATAGATGGCGTTGACCCGCCGGGAGTAGTCCCGATACAGGCCGTGGTGGGCGGGCAGCAGCACCAGCTCAGGACATTTCTGACGGGCCTGCCAGATGGTTTCCGCCGTGCGCACCCCCCGGGCCTTGGCCGGTTCGTTCTTGGCCAGGATGACCCCGTGGCGGCTGTCCGGGTCGCCGCATACCGCCACCGGCCGGCTCCACAGCTCCGGCCGGGAGAGCAGCTCCACCGAGGCGTAGAAGCTGTTGCAGTCGCAGTGCAGGATCACCCGCTTCATGTTCCTTCCCCCTTTGGGATCAGTATACTCCATAGACAGAGAGAAGTCAAACAAATGTTCTACATATAAAAGGAGAAAGGCCCGGCGAAAGCCGGGCCTTTCCAGATGGGGTGAGGGGACAGCTTATTGGGCCGGTCAGCCCAGGAACTGTACCTTGCTGGCGCACACAAAGTAGATGCGCTGATCGGCGTCGTTGGCCAGCACCAGCACATTGCCCAGGGTGCCCAGCAGGGTGACGCCCTGAAGGACCAGCAGGCCGGCGGCCAGGGTGACCCTCCGGCTGAGGTTTTTGTCGGCCAGCAGATTCAGGATGCCGGCCGCGCAGCAGCAGTTGCCGCAGTCGCACTTGCAGGTGCACTCCCCGCTGTGGCAGCCGCAGGGGGTGAGGCGCCGGCTGAGCAGCTGCTTGAGCAGACGGTAGTTCCGGGTGGTGGCCTCCGGGACGGTGAGGTCCCCTTCGGCGGTGCCTTGGGCCACCTGCAGGGCCACTCCGGCCAGCTCACACAGCGAGACCTGGGTGGTGGTCACCCCGGTGGCGGTGGTGGGAGGGGTATACAGGGCCGCGGAGATCTCCAGCAGGTCGCAGTTACAGCTGGACAGACGCAGGAAGCGGCCGCTGGGGGTGGTCAGATTGTCCGCCGGGGTGGTGGATGGGATGGTGGCGCTCAGGGTGGAGCCGGCGCTGTAATTGTCGGTGACAAAAACCGCGCCGTCAAAGTCGATCAGGTTGGCGATCTGGCTGTCGCACAGCAGCTGGAAGGCCGCGCGCATACTGGCCTTGCAGCAGCAGCCGCCCTCCTCCACCGGCTCGGGGGTGGGCTGGGGACAGGCGGGACGGCAGCACCAGCAGACCATGCCGGAGTCCGAGGGGCAGGAGGAGTTCTCGCAGCCGCTGGACTGGGCAGCGTTAAGGGAGGAAGCGGGATCCGCCCCGCACAGGGCGGTGAACTCCTCCGCGGAAATGGGCCCACAGCCGGGGCAGTCCCAGTTGGCGTAGTTCATAAGCACACTCCTTTCATAGTGCGGCCCGGGGCCGAAGGCCGGCCGAGGGCCGCCGTGGTGCATTCCAGTCTATGCCAGCTGGCGGTGTGGCGTCCCGCCTCCGACCTGGGCTGCCCATTCACTGGTTTTGGGGTTGGTCTGGTCGGCGCTCCCCGTTCCCTGGCGGGCGGGCCATGGACAGGTCGGGCTGGCTGTGGTATCATGGGGGGCAGAAAAAACGGCGGGGCCAGACCCCGCCTTGGGAGGAATTGGAATGTTGAACCAAACGGTGCCCATCCGCCGCCTGGATCCCCGGGCCCAGCTGCCCGTCTATGGCTCTGCAGACGCGGCGGGGGCCGACCTATACGCGCTGACGGACGGGCCGGTGGAGGTGGCCCCGGGGCAGACGGTGCTCATCCCCACGGGACTGGCCCTGGCCATTCCCCAAGGGTATGTGGGGCTGGTGTGCGCCCGGTCCGGGCTGGCCACCAAGCAGGGGCTGGCCCCGGCCAACAAGGTGGGGGTGATCGACGCGGACTATCGGGGGGAGCTGTTGGTCTCCCTGCACAACCACAGCGGAGAGCGGCGGGTGGTGGAGTGCGGGGATCGGGTGGCCCAGCTGATCCTGGTGCCTTACCTGGCCGCCCGCTTCCAGGAGGTGGACCAGCTGGACGATACCGCCCGGGGGACGGGGGGCTTTGGCTCCACCGGCCGACGGTGACGGGCAAATGCAGGGCGCCAGAACCGGAGGGTTCTGGCGCCCTGTATGCGTTGTATGCGCTTCTGGAGACTGGCAGGGTGGGGGTTATACATTGAAGCGGAAGAGGATGATGTCTCCATCCCGGACGATATAGTCCTTGCCCTCGGAGCGGATCAGCCCCTTCTCCCGGGCAGCGGCCATGGAACCGCAGACCTTCAGATCCTGGAAGGAGACCGTCTCGGCCCGGATAAAGCCCCGTTCAAAGTCGGAGTGGATCTTGCCGGCCGCCTGGGGGGCCTTGGTGCCCTGTGGGATGGTCCAGGCCCGGCACTCATCCTCGCCGGCGGTGAGGAAGGAGATCAGGCCCAGCAGGGTATAGCTGGACTGGATCAGCCGATCCAGCCCGGATTGGGCCACGCCCAGCTCCTCCAGGAAGAGAGACTTCTCATCGGCGGGCAGCTGGGCGATCTCTGCCTCCAGCTTGGCGCACACCGGCAGGACCTGGGCCCCCTCGGCCTGGGCCCGGTCGGCCACCTGGTTGTAGTAGGGCACGTGGGAAGGATGGGAAAAGCCGTCCTCGTCCAGGTTGGCCGCGTAGATCACCGGCTTGAGGGACAGCAGCTCGCTGGTGGCGATGAGGGCCTTGTCCTCCTCGTCCACCCGCTCCAGATAGGTGCGGGCGGGCTGGCCGTCGTTGAGCCAGTCCCGCAGGCCCTCAAAGACCTGAGCCTCGTGGAGGAATTTCTTGTCCGCCTTGGCCGCTTTCCGGGCCTTGTCAATGCGCCGCTCCACCATCTCCGCATCGGCCAGGATCAGCTCCAGGTTGATGATGTCCATGTCCCGGATGGGGTCGGTGGAGCCCTCCACATGGATGATGTTTTCATCGTCAAAGCAGCGCACCACATGGACAATCGCGGCGCAGGCCCGGATGTTGCCCAGGAACTGGTTGCCCAGTCCCTCCCCCTTGGAGGCGCCCTTCACCAGGCCGGCGATGTCCACAAACTCCACCACGGCGGGGGTGGTCTTTTTTGGCTGGTAGAACTGGGACAGCCAGTCCAGCCGTTCGTCCGGAACGGCCACCACCCCCACGTTGGGATCGATGGTGCAGAAAGGGTAGTTGGCGCTGTCCGCGCCGGCGTTGGTGATGGCGTTGAACAGGGTGGATTTGCCCACGTTGGGCAGGCCCACGATTCCTAATTTCATGGCAAAGACGTCCTTTCGTCAAACAGGCTTCTAAGTTCTCCATTATATCGGACTGGAGGGGAAAATACAAGGGGGAAAGGACTTTCCCCTGGGGCGTTGTTGTGCTATACTGGGGGAAACTGATCTGGAAAGGAGCGCGACGGGATGGATTACGCGGCGGAATCGTTGAAGCTGCACTATCAGTGGCGGGGGAAGCTGGAGACCGTGCCCAAGATGGAGGTGCGGGATCGGCAGGCCCTGTCCCTGGCTTACACTCCCGGGGTGGCCCAGCCCTGCCTGGAGATCCAAAAGGACGTGAGTAAAAGCTATGAGCTCACTGGACGGTGGAACACGGTGGCGGTGGTCACCGACGGCACGGCGGTATTGGGGCTGGGGGATATCGGGCCCGAAGCGGGCATGCCGGTGATGGAGGGCAAGTGCGTGCTGTTCAAGTCCTTTGGCGGGGTGGACGCGGTTCCGCTATGTATCCGGTCTAAGGACGTGGACGAGATCGTCAATACCGTGGCGCTGCTGGCGGGCTCTTTTGGCGGGGTGAACCTGGAGGACATCGCCGCCCCTCGGTGCTTTGAGATCGAGCGCAAGCTGAAGCAGCGCTGCGACATTCCCATTTTCCACGACGACCAGCACGGCACGGCCATCATCGTGGCGGCGGCCCTGATCAACGCCCTGAAGCTGGTGGGCAAGGAGATGCAGGAGGTCACTGCGGTATTCTCCGGCGCGGGGGCGGCGGGTACCGCCATCTTCAAGCTGCTTCGGTCCATGGGGCTGAGGGACGGGGTGATCTGTGATCGCAAGGGGGCCATCTGGTCGGGGCGGGAGGATCTGAACGAGGAGAAGCGGGCCCTGCTGGCCATCTCCAACCGGGAGGACCGGAGCGGCTCGCTGGCTCAGGTGCTGGCGGGGGCGGACGTGTTCATCGGGGTGTCCTCCCCGGGGGTGGTGACGCCGGAGATGGTGCGCTCCATGGCCCCCCGGCCCATCCTGTTCCCCATGGCCAACCCGGTGCCCGAGATCATGCCTGACCTGGCCCTGGGGGCGGGGGCGGCGGTGGTGGGCACCGGCCGCAGCGACTTCCCCAACCAGATCAATAACGTGCTGGCCTTTCCCGGGGTATTCCGGGGGGCCTTCGACGTGCGGGCCAGCGACATCAACGAGCCCATGAAGATAGCTGCCGCCCGGGCTCTGGCGGAGCTGGTGGACGAGGGGGAGCTGCGGCCGGAATATATTATCCCTGCCCCCTTTGACCCTCGGGTGTGCCCTGCGGTGGCCCAGGCGGTGGCCCAGGCGGCGCGGGAGAGCGGGGTGGCGAGGGGGTAATCGCCGACGCGGGGCGGATTGATTCCGCCCGAGCAGGATGAAACGGGGCCCCCACGGGCAAGGCCCGTGGGGAAACAAAGGGAATGGAGGGCGTTTGTGTGGAGCAATCCAAGGGATTCAGCCTGGAAAACTTGCACTATCTGAAGATGCTGGCCAAGCAATACCCCACCGTGCAGGCGGCCAGTACCGAGATCATCAACCTGCAGGCCATCCTGGACCTGCCCAAGGGCACCGAGCACTTCCTCTCCGACGTCCACGGGGAGTACGAGGCATTCCAGCACATCCTGAACTCCGCCTCCGGTGTGGTGCGGGAAAAGCTGGACGATCTATTTGGCGCCAGCCTGTCCCAGGCCGACCGGGACCAGCTGGCCACCCTGATCTATTACCCCAAGGAGAAGCTGGAGGAGATCGCCCGGGAGACGGCGGACATGGGGGAGTGGTACCGGATCACCTTCCACCGGCTCATTGAGGTGTGCCGCCTGGTCAGTTCAAAATACACCCGCTCCAAGGTGCGCAAGGCCATGCCCCAGGAGTACGCCTACATCATCGACGAGATGCTCCACACCCACTATGAGGACAGCGCCAAGCGGGACTATTATGAGAACATCATTCACACCATCATCCGAATCGACCGGGCCGCCGACTTCTTGGTAGAGCTGTGCGGCCTGATCAAGCGCATGGCGGTGGACCACCTCCACCTGGTGGGAGACATCTTCGATCGTGGGCCGGGAGCGGACATCATCATGGACTCTCTGATGGACTACCACAGCGTGGACATCCAATGGGGCAACCACGACATCCTCTGGATGGGGGCGGCCTCCGGTTCCCGCACCCTGGTGGCCACGGTGCTGGCAAACTCCCTGCGCTATGATAACCTGGATGTGATCGAGACCGGCTATGGCATCTCCCTGCGGCCCCTGTCGGTGTTTGCCGACGAGGTGTACCGGGACAGCGATGTGGGGCAGTTTGCCGTCAAGATCGACAGCCAGGACGAACCCCACCACACCGAGAAAAGCAGGCTCCAGGCCGCCCGGATGTACAAGGCCATCACCATCCTTCTGTTCAAGCTGGAGGGGCAGAAGATCCTGCGCAACCCCAGCTTTGGGATGCAGGACCGGCTGCTGCTGGACAAGATTGACTATGCGAACAAGCAGGTGTGCATCGATGGAGTGGACTACCCCCTGGCAGACACTGACTTCCCCACCGTGGACCCCCAAAACCCTTACGCGCTGACTGCCGAGGAGGAGCGGCTCATCAGCCAGCTCACCCGCTCCTTCCTGCACAGCGAAAAGCTCCAGCGCCATGTGCGCTTCCTCTATTCCAAGGGCAGCATCTACCGGGTGTACAACGGCAACCTGATCTTCCACGGCTGCATTCCCATGACGGAGGACGGGCAGCTCATGCGCTTTTCCATCGGCTGCAAGGACCTGGCGGGTAAGGAGTTTTTGGATTATGCGGACCTGACCGCCCGCCGGGCCTATTATAGCAAGCCGGGTTCGGCGGAGCGGGAGTTCGGGATGGATTTTCTGTGGTTTCTCTGGGCCGGGCGCAACAGCCCCGTGTTCGGCCGGGACCGGATGACCACCTTTGAGCGCCGGCTGATCCGGGACGAACGCACCTGGGCCGAGCCTAAAAATGCTTACTACCGCCTGTGCAACGACCCGGCGGTGTGCCAGGACCTGTTGCGGCAGTTCGGCCTGGAGGGGCCCCACTGCCACATCATCAACGGCCATGTGCCGGTGAAGTCCAAGAAAGGGGAGAGCCCCATCAAGGGGGGTGGGCGGCTGCTGGTCATCGACGGGGGCTTCTCCCGGGCCTACCAGGAGACCACCGGCATCGCCGGCTACACGCTGATCTACAACTCCGCCTGCTTCCGCCTGGTGTCCCACGAGCCCTTTGCCGGCCGGGAGAGGGCCATCCGGGGCGACCAAGATATCGCCTCCAGCTCGGTGATCTTCGAGCGGCTGGAGCACCGGATGAAGATCGCCGAGACGGATGTGGGCCGCCAGCTCCAAGAGCAGATCAGCGACCTGATGGACCTGCTGGCGGCCTACCGCAGCGGCGCCATTGTGGAGGACCACCAGGCGGCCGTCCGTCCGGCGGGGCAGTAGGGCTGCTCCAAGGTATAAAACCCGCCAAACCGGAAAAACTCCCCAGGCCGGATCTCCCCGGCCTGGGGTGCTTTTTTTCTCCGGCAGAACAGGAGGGCCGTTTCATGTGTACCGCAGTTTCCTTCCCCCAGGGGGATCACTACTTTGGGCGCACGCTGGACCTGGACCGCTCCCTGGGGGAGCAGGTAGTGCTCACCCCACGCAACTACCCCTTCCGCTTCCGCATGGCCGGGGCGCTGGAGCGCCACCACGCCCTGATCGGCATGGCCCTGGTGCGGGAGGGCTGCCCCCTCTATTACGAGGCGGCTAACGAGGCGGGGCTGGCCATGGCGGGGCTGAACTTCCCCGGCAACGCCCATTACACAGCCCCGGCTCCAGGCCGGGACAATGTGGCCAGTTTTGAACTCATCCCCTGGGTGCTGGGCCAATGCGCCAGCGCCCATCAGGCCCAGGCCCTGCTGAACCGCCTCTGCCTGACCGACACCCCCTTCCAGGTCGATCTGCCCCCCGCGCCCCTGCACTGGCTGGTGGCCGACCGGGAACAGGCCCTGGTGGTGGAGCAGACCCGGGAGGGGCTGCGGGTCTATCCAAACCCGGCCATGGTGCTGACCAACAACCCGATCTTTCCCACCCAGATGTGGAACCTGAACCGCTATCTAAACCTGACCCGGGAAGAGCCGGACAATCGCTTTGCCCCCGCCCTGGAACTGGCGCCGGACTGCTTGGGCATGGGGGCGGTGGGCTTGCCTGGGGACCTGTCCTCCCCGGCCCGATTCGTGCGTGCCGCCTTCGCCCGTTTCAACGCCACGCCCGGGCGGACGGAGCAGGAGCGGGTCACCCAGTTCTTCCACCTGCTGGACACCGTGGCCCAGACCCAGGGCCTGGCCAGGGCGGGGCGGGATGGCTTTGAGCGCACGGTGTACGCCTGCTGCTGCAATACCAGCCGGGGCTGGTACTACTACGTCACCTATGAGAACCGGCAGATCACCCGGATGGGGTTGGATCAAGCCGATCTGGAGGGGCGGACGCCGCTGGCCTGGCCCCTGGCGCGGGAGCAGCAGTTGTGCCTGGCCCCCAGCCCTGTCCCTATCAGCTGACCTGACAGACCCCCCGGCCGTTTGGGCCGGGGGGTCTTCGATGGGGGCAGGTCATGGCTGAGAGGGAGTGGGCTTGGTGCTGTATACGCCGCTGGCAAAGGCCAGCACCCGATCCGGCTCCTGGGGCAGGTAGAGCTGGGCGGACAGCTGGCTGGAGGTGCGGCCAAACATCACCATCTGGGTCTTGATGTGGATGGTGGTGTTCAGGGGAGTGGGGCGGGCATAATGCACCGTCATGCTGATGGTGGGGGTGTGGCGGCAGTCACACAGGCAGGAACAGGACAGCCCCATGGCGTTGTCCAGAAAGGTGGCCACCACGCCGCCGTGGAGCACCCCCGTGGGGTTGGTCATCCAGGGTTTGGTATCAAAGGCCATCTCCAGCTGGACCGGGTCGCATGAGCAGCCCACCAGCCTGGGGGCCAGGTCAGCGCTGAACTGGGTGGCGTCGGAGATGCGCAGAAGATAGGTGGCCAGGGCAGTCTCCGCCAGCTGGCGCAGCTTCTGCGGGGTGAGATCCTTGTGCATGGGGTAACTCCTTTTTTGTCTAAAATGGGGGAAATGTGGGGAAATCCCGACAAAAGGATACCATGAATTGGAAGGTTCGTCAAGGGTGGGGGGCTGGGGCCCCCCGATCGCCCAGGGAGAAAAAAGCCCTTGACTTTTATGCTTAAAAGCGTTAAACTATCAAAAACCGCCGCAGGAGGGGATCCGCCATGGCCCATTGCCGCTTTGGAACTGGATATGGGAACTGCCGCTATTGGGATAGCGGCCTCTTGTGACGCCCTGAAACGGTTTGCCGGGAAAGCGGATGCGCGCGGCTGCCTGATGGGGCGGCCGCGCCCCTTTTTTGGACGGGCAGCCGCTGCCTGCCGGGGGCGGGCGGGAGATTGGAAAGGAGCGAGATGAACATGGTTGTGGTAATGAAGCCGGGGTTCACCCCGGAGCAGATGGAACAGGTGATGCGGGCCATGCAGGCCGGCGGAGTGCGGGTGATGGTGTCCCGGGGGGCGCAGACCACCATCCTGGGCGCGGAGGGGGACATCAGCGGCCTGGACCAGGGGCTGCTGGGCCAGCTGCCCGGGGTGGAGCAGGTGATGCGGGTCAGCGAGCCCTATAAGAAGGCCAACCGGAAATTCCATCCCGACGATTCGGTGATTGACCTGGGCCGGGGGGTACAGGTGGGCGGTCGGAAGCTGGCGGTGATCGCCGGGCCCTGTTCGGTGGAGAGCCGGGAACAGATGACCGGGGTGGCCCAGGCGGTGCAGTGGGCGGGGGCGGTGGCCATGCGGGGGGGTGCGTATAAGCCCCGCACTTCTCCCTACGCCTTCCAGGGCAAGGGGGAAGAGGGGATCACCTTGCTGCAAGAGGCCCAGCGGGCCACCGGGATGCCCATCGTCACCGAGCTGATGAGCGCCGACCAGCTGCCCCTGTTTCTGGAGACGGTGGACGTGATCCAGATCGGGGCCCGGAACATGCAGAACTTTGACCTGCTCAAAAAGGTGGGGCGCACCCGCAAGCCCATCCTGCTCAAGCGGGGGCTGTCGGCCACGGTGGAGGAGTGGCTGATGAGCGCGGAGTATGTGCTCAACGAGGGGAACCCCAACGTGATCCTGTGCGAGCGGGGCATCCGCACCTTTGAGACCTACACCCGCAACACCTTGGACCTGTCGGCGGTGCTGGCGGTCAAGCGGCTCAGCCACCTGCCCGTTGTGGTGGACCCCTCCCACGCCTGCGGTCGGGCGTGGATGGTGGAGGGCATGGCCCTGGCAGCGGTGGCCGCCGGGGCGGACGGCCTGCTCATCGAGGTGCACAACGACCCGGCCAACGCCTTGTGCGACGGGGCCCAGTCCGTCACCCCCCAGCAGTTTGAGGCCCTGATGGGCAAGCTGCGGGCCCTGGCCGCCTGCGTGGGGCGGGAGGTGTGAGCATGGACGGACCACGGCGGCAAAAACAGATCCTGATCGTGGGCTTGGGCCTGATCGGCGGCTCCCTGGCCTTGGCCTTGCAGGGGTTTGAGGACTACCTGGTGGTGGGGGCGGTGCGCTCCCAGGCCACCTATGACAAGGCGGCGGCCCGGGCCGTGGCCCAGCGGCTGAGCTTTGACCCGGCCGGGGAGCTGCCCCAGTCGGACGTGGTCATCCTGGCCCAGGATCCCCAGGGCATCATGGATTTTTTGCGGGACAACCGGGACCGGTTCCGCCCGGGTAGCCTGGTGTTGGACGTGTGCGGGGTCAAGACCGCCATCCAGCAGGCGGCCCGGTGTCTGCCGCCGACGGTGGACTTCATCGGCTGCCATCCCATGGCGGGCAAAGAGGTGTCCGGCATCGACAACGCCGAGGCCACTCTGTTTCGCAACACCCACTTCATCATCACCCCCGGCCAGGACAGCACTCCGGAACACCTGGCGCTGTTGGAGCGCATGGCGGCCCACTGCCAGTTCCGGGACGTGGTGCGCACCACCTGCCAGCGCCATGACGAGATAATCGCATACACCAGCCAACTCATGCACGTCATCGCCCTGTCGGTATGCGACAATGAGGAGCTGTTCTCCTGCATGGGGTTTGAGGGGGGCTCCTTCCGGGACTGCACCCGGGTAGCCGCCCTGGACGTGCCCTTGTGGACCCAGCTGTTCACCCTCAATGCCCCCGCTTTGTGCCGGGTAGTGGATCAGCTGGAGCAGCGCCTGCGGGCCTACCGTCTGGCCATCCAGGCGGGAGGCCGGGAGGGGCTGGCGGCCATGCTGGCCCGGGCCTCGGAGCGCAAGAAGCAGCGCAACTTTGAGCAGGCCCGGGGGGACGATGTGCGCGCGCCCTTCTGACCGGGGGAACCGGGTCGAATCTTCAAGGAATCTTCATTTGACGGCTGGCCGGCGGGATGTTAGACTGAAAGGGATAAAAACAGGCCCCCGCCGGGATGGCGGCGGGCCATGGGGAGGGGCGACATGGATCGGAAGCTGTTTCGCCAGTTGATCCTGCTGATTACCTTTGCCGTGGTGCTGGTGGCCTTCCTGGTCAAGCTGGACGCGGTGTGGGGCTGGGTGGGCGGTGTGTTGGCCGCCTTTGAGCCGCTGTTCATCGGCTTTGCCATCGCCTTTGTGCTCCACCAGCCGTGCAACTTCTTTGCCCGGCTGTATGCCCAGCGTCTGCCCGCCCGGGTGACCCGGGCGGCCCGGCCGCTGGCGGTGGCCACCTCCTATGTGATCCTGCTGGCCTTTTTGGGGGTGGTGGTGTCCCTGGTGGTGCCAGAGCTCATCAAGAGCCTGGAGCGGCTGGTGAACAACCTGGGCACCTATGGGGCCAACTTCCAGCAGCTGTTTGACATGGTGGTGGAGCGGCTGGAACTGGACAGCCTGGCTGACCTGGATGTGATGGGGGCCTTCGACGACCTGAACAGCGTGCTCTCCCGGGCCCTGGAGCTGCTGACGGAGACCATGCCCCACCTCATCTCCGCCACCGGCGTGGTGGTGTCGGCGGTGGTCACCGGGGTGCTGGCGGTGGTGTTCTCGGTGTATATGCTCTCCGGCGCGCCTCGGCTGTTGGCCCAGTGCCGGCGGGTGGTGGTGACCTATCTGCCCCGGAAGATGGTAGAGCCCTTCCTGGCCGTGGCCCGGCTGACTGCCCAGACCTTCACCCGCTATGTCACCGGCCAGGTGACCGAGGCGGGCATCCTGGGCTGCCTGTGTTTTGTGGGCATGTGCGTGTTCCAGTTTGACTATGCCCCGCTGATCTCGGTGATCATCGGCGTGTCCGCCCTTATCCCGGTGGCGGGGGCCTATATCGGGGCCGTCGTGGCGGTGGTGCTGCTGGTGATGATCGACCCCATGCAGGCGGTGTGGTTCCTGATCTTCCTGGTGGTGCTCCAGCAGCTGGAGGGCAACCTCATCTATCCCAAGGTGGTGGGCACCTCCTTGGGGCTGCCCGGGATCTGGGTGCTGGCGGCGGTGACGGTGGGCAGCAGCCTGCTGGGCTTTGTGGGCTTGGTGATCAGCGTGCCCATCACCGCGGTGCTCTACACCCTGCTCCGGCAGGATCTGCGCGCCCGGGCCGGAGAGGCGGAGGAGAAATAGCCGCGGGCGGACATATCCCCGGGACAAACTCCATAGGATGGTAGGGCAGACCATCCACGGAAAGGAGTTGGCCCAAAATGGGATATGAGAACGGAGGGGGCGCCCCTCACCACATGACGCTGGAGGAGCGGCGCAGCCTGACGGTGTCCGGCGTGGAGGACGTGGAGCGCTTTGACGAGAGCACCATCGTACTGTCCACCTCCCGGGGCACCATGGTGGTGTCGGGGGAGAACCTGCACATTGAGAAGCTGTCCCTGGACGGCGGGGACCTGAAGGTGGAGGGGGAGATCGACGCCATCACCTATGAGGACGACCAGGCCGGGGGCCGGGGCGGCTTTTTCTCCCGGCTGCTGCGCTGAAGCCATGGGGGTGGACATCCTGGCCCAGGCGGCGGCCTTCGGCCAGGCGATGCTGGCGGGCGGCGCATTGGGGCTTGTGTACGACGGGCTGCGGGCGCTGCGCCGGCAGTTTGGCAGGCGCTGGCTGGCCTTTGGCCTGGACTTGCTGTTCTGGCTGGGGACCACCGTGCTGCTGTTCGCCTTCGCCCTGACCCGGGGGGACGGGCAGATCCAGGTGTTCCACGTGGCCGCCCTGCTTCTGGGCGGTACGGTCTACCTGCTCACCTTGAGCCGGCTGACGCTGCCGCTGCTGCTGTGGGCGGCGGGAGGGCTGGCCGCCCTGGGCCGCCTGGCCACCGCTCCGGCCAGACAGGCGGGCCGGCAGACAAAAAAATTTTTGAAAAAGCGAAAAAAACACTTTCAAAATTGGCTGGATTGGTATAGAATAAACGTGATACATCATTTTGCGGCCGCTGCGGGGAAGGGAGCGAGGGAAGATGAAGCTCAAACGAGCGGGCATTGGCACCAAGGTGCTGATCTTGATCCTGCTGGCCGCGTGCGCCACGGCCCTGCTGTCCCTGCAAGGCCAACTGCGCCAGGCCCAGGAGGAGCGGGACGCGCTGGGCGTGCAGGTGCAGGAGCAGCAGGAGGAAAACGCCGCTTTGGCAGACAGCATCGCAAACAGCGATGACCCAGAGTACCTGGCCAACATCGCCCGGGTCATGCTGGGGCTGCTGGCGCCGGATGAGATCGAGTTTATCGACACGTCCTACTAAACAAAAACGCACAGGGAGAGGGAACAAAACGGTTTATGGGGTTTGAAGTTGGGTCTGTTTTGGAGGGGAAGGTGAGCGGGATCACCAAGTTCGGCGCCTTCGTGTCGCTGCCGGATAACCGCTCCGGGCTGGTACATATCTCGGAGATTGCCTACTCCTACGTCAACGATGTCCACGACCATCTGGCCGAGGGGCAGACGGTGACCGTCAAGGTGATTGGCATCGACCAGAGTAATCGGATCAACCTGTCGATCAAGCAGGCGCTGCCGCCGCCCCCCCGCCAGGAGCGGGGCGGTGCCCGCCGGCCGGGCGGCGGCCCACCGGGGGGAGAGCGCCGGGGGCCCGGGCGTAGGCCGGGCCCCGGCTTCCAGGGCGACCCGGTCCAGCCCAAGGGCCCGGCCAGCTTCGAGGACCGGCTCAAACAGTTCATGGCCAGCTCGGATAGCAAGCTGTCTGAACTGCATATGACCGAGAAGCGGGGCAGCCGCAGGGGCCGCAGGTGAGCGCTCTGACGGGGCGGGCGTAAGCCCGCCCTGTTTTTCTGCCCTGGGGGCCTTCTCGGGGGAGAAAAAAGCGGCGCCTCCCCGGTCAGGCCGGGAAAGCGCCCAAAGGTCTTGTCGCGCGGGAGAATGGAATGACCGCATGGGCGTGGCCCATGCCGCGGCGTTCACCGCACGGCCAGTATAGCATAGCTCCAGACGGGAGCTTTGTCGAAAGGGGGAAGGCGGATGCTGATTCTCAACGGCATCATCCACACCATGGACGGCGAGGCCGTCGACAGCGGCTTCGTCCAGCTCCAGGGGGAGCGGATCCAGGCCGTGGGCCACATGAGCCAGCTGCCTGCCGGCGCCGAGCAGGATCAGATCCTGGATGCCAGGGGGGGCCATGTGCTGCCCGGCCTGCTGGACATTCACTGCCATGTGGGCCTGTACGGGGCCGGTGTGGGGGCGGAGGGGGACGATTTGAACGAGACCTCGGACCCTTGCACCCCCCATCTGCGGGCCCTGGACGGGGTCAATCCCCTGGACGACTACTTCCGGGAGGCCCGCCAGGCCGGGGTGACGTGCCTGCTCACCGGGCCGGGGTCTACCAACCCCATCGGCGGCCAGTCCGTCCTGCTCAAGACCGCAGGGCGGGTGGCGGACCGCATGGTGGTACGCGCCCCGGCGGCCATGAAGTTCGCCCTGGGGGAGAACCCCAAGCGGGCCTACGGCAAGCGGGGGGACAGGCCCATGACCCGCATGGCCACCGCCGCCCTCATCCGGGAGAGCCTGACCCGGGCCCTGGACTACCACCTGCGCTGGGAGCGGGCCCAGGCCAGCCAGGAGGAGGACGGGCCGGAGTTTGACGCCAAGCTGGACGCCCTGCGACCGGTGATGGCGGGCAAGCTGGCCGCCCACTTCCACGCCCACCGGGCCGACGATATGGTGACGGCCATCCGCCTGGCCCGGGAGTTTGGGCTGGAGTGCGTGCTGGTCCACGGCACCGAGGGCCACCTGATCGCCGACTACCTTGCTAAGGAGGGGGTGCCGGTGATCACCGGACCCATCCTCACCGACCGCTCCAAGCCGGAGCTGGCCAATTTGACCATGGAGAACACCGCCATCCTGGCCCGGGCCGGGGTGCAGGTGGCCATTTGCACCGACCATCCGGAGACCCCCATCCAGCACCTGCTGCTGTGCGCAGCTCTGGCCGCCAAGGCGGGCATGGACGAGGAGGAGGCCCTGGCGGCGGTGACCATCAACGCTGCGTGCATCGCCGGAGTGGGGGACCGTCTGGGATCCCTGACTCCCGGCAAGGACGGGGACGTGGTGGTGATGGACGGACATCCCCTGGACTGGCGCAGCCAGGTGACCCATGTGCTCATCGACGGACGGGAGGTGGAGCGGATATGATCCGAGAGATCCAGGCGGCGGCCCTGTCCGACGCGGTGCGGGAGCTGTGCATCACGGCCAACACCATCCTGCCCCAGGACCTGCGCCAGGCCATCGGCGCGGCCCGGGCCCGGGAGTCCTCTCCGGTGGGGCAGGCCGTCTTAGCAGACATCCAGGCCAACTATACTTTTGCCCAGGAGCAGGGGCTGCCCATCTGCCAGGACACCGGCATGGCGGTGGTCTTCCTGGACTGGGGGCAGGACTGCCACTTGACCGGGGGCAGCCTGGAGCAGGCGGTGAACGACGGGGTGGCCCGGGGCTATGTGGAGGGCTGCCTGCGCCTGTCGGTGGTAGATGACCCCCTGCGCCGGGTGAACACCCAGAACAACGCCCCTGCCGTGCTGCACTTACGCATGGTGCCCGGGGACCGGGTGGACATCACCGTGGCGCCCAAGGGCTTTGGCAGTGAGAACATGACCAAGCTGAAGATGTTCAATCCCTCGGTGGGCCAGCGTGAGGTGGAGGACTTCATCGTGGAGTGCGTCTCCCAGGCCGGATCCAATCCCTGCCCGCCCATCGTGGTGGGGGTGGGGCTGGGAGGCACCTCTGAACTGGCCGCCCAGTTGGCCAAGCGGGCCCTGCTGCGTCCGGCGGGGACGTGGAGCGAGGACCCGCTCTACCGGGAGATGGAGCAGCGCCTGCTGGAGCGCATCAACGCCCTGGGCATCGGCCCCCAGGGGATGGGGGGCGTGGCCACCGCCCTGTCGGTGGCCATCCTGCCCTGGCCCACCCACATCGCGGGCCTGCCCTGCGCGGTCAACCTGGGCTGTCACGTCACCCGGCACGCTCACCGGCAGCTGTGAGGGGCCAAGGTGTGAAAATTTTTGGGAAAGACCCATAAACTTGTGGCGCAATCTGGAAAGTTGTGTTATCCTAATGACAGGGAACGGGGCCGTTCCCAACGCTGCGCCCTCCTGGAGGGCGGAAGGAGCTGAGCAGATGAAGTTTACGTTTACAGAGAAGAAGGTTGACCTGCCCAAGTCGGTGCACCGCTACGCGGAGAAGAAGGTGGGCAAGCTGGAGCGCTACTTCCGGACAGAGCCGGAGGTCAACCTGGTGTTCAGCGTGGAGAAGGATCGCAACAAGGTGGAGCTGACCGTCCGGGCAGGGGGAACGATCCTGCGGGTGGCGGAGAGCACCTCGGATATGTTCGCGTCCATTGACGGGGCGGTGACCGCCCTGGAGCGGCAGCTGCGCAAGCACAAGACCCGGCTGGAAAAGCGGCTGCGCCAGGACGCCTTTGCCCGCAGCGTCCCTGAGGAGGAGCTGTCCAGCTTCGTGCCCGACGGGGAGGAGCGGGAGTTTGAGGTGGTGCGGGCCAAGCGCTTCCCCCTCAAGCCCATGACGGTGGACGAGGCCGTCCTCCAGATGGAGCTGCTGGGCCACACCTTCTTTGCCTTTAAGAACGAGGCGGGCGGGCGTTTTTGCGTGGTATACCGGCGCAACGACGGCGGCTTCGGCCTGATTGAGGACGAGGGCTGACCTCCTCCCTGGAATATGCTCCCGCCCCGCTGGGATCCCAGCGGGGCGGTTTTTTGGTTCGGAGCAGTTCCGGTGCAACCATTTGCCCTGCTGGGGCGTGTATGGGGTGGAGAGGAGGGCGAAGTGTGGAACAGACCAACCGGTTGGAAACGCTTGTGAGCAGATATGAAAACACCCTGTTCCGCGCCGCGCTGGCCATACTCAAAGAGCCCCATGAGGCTCAGGACGCGGTGCAGGACGCCTACCTGCGCTATCTGGAAAAGCGCCCCCAGTTCCGGGACGGGGAGCACGCCAAGGCCTGGCTGCTCCGGGTGACCGCCAATGGCTGCAAAAGCCGGCTGCGGGCCAAGAAGCGCCATCCCACGGTGGAGCTGCTGGACGTCTACCCAGCCGCCGAGCCGGACAGCCGGGAGTTGGTGGAGGCCATCTTCACCCTGAGCGCCAACCAGCGCGCGGCGGTGCACCTGCACTACTACGAGGGATACTCCACCGGGGAGATCGCCCAGATTTTGGGCCAGCGGCCGGGGACGGTGCGCTCCCATCTCAGCCGGGCCAGGGAGGCCCTGCGCCAGTATCTGAAAGGAGAAGAAGCATGAAACGCTATCTGGACTACATGGACCGTGTCACCGTGCCCCTTTCCCTACACGAGAAGCTGACCCGGCTGGAAGCGCCCGGGCAGGTCAGGCTGGCCCGGAGGGGATATGCCCCCCTGGCCGCCGCCCTGGCGCTGGTGGTGGGGCTGGGAGTCTTTGGGGTGAGCCGGATGGCCGGGGCGGGGGAGAGCCAGACTGCCCTGGGGGAGACGGCGGTTCAGGGCGCCCAGCCCGACATTGCCGTGTTGGAGTCAGCGGCCCCTGGCGCCCAACCGTCCACCATGGGAGGCTATGAGGTGGAAAACGGCGAGGTGACGTCCTACTATGCCCTGCCCTACCTGGAATACGGCACGGTGGAGATGCAGGCGGACCTGGCCATCGCCCCCCCGGCAGGGGTAACGTATCGGTACCTGACCGAGGCGGAGGTGGAGACTTTGCTGGGGGGGGAGGCAGCCATCGCCGTCCACCTGGATTGGGAGGGGTACCCCTTGACCGGCCATGCCATGGTCTACCCCGACGGCAGGCTGTGGATGCTGGTGCTCAGCGGCTATAGGGGGCCGCAGGACTATGTGACCGTCAACCTCGCGCTGGGCCAGCTGCCCCCCACCTGTCTGGTCTACGAGGAGTCGGTGGTCAACCAGATCGGTGAGCTGGAGGTGACCGCCGACCGGTATGTGGGAGAGGATAGCCAGACCCTGCGGGCGTCCTTTCTCACCGATGGGTATGGCTACCGCTTTGAGGTGGCGGGTACGGACGGCGAAGCCGCAGCCCTTCTGGTCTCCCGCTTCGTGCGCAACGCCGGGAGCGGCGGGCTGAACCTGGATGCCCTGGAGGCTACCCTGGCAGAGGCGGCCCGCCGGCCTGCAGACCCCCAGCTGGAGGAATAGCGACGATCAAAAAATGCGCCCGTCCCCGTTGGGACGGGCGCATTTTTTGTCCTTTGTCAAGGGAGTCAGGAGGGCTCTATTCGGGCCTTGTAGGCCCGGCCCCACTGCTCCAGCGCGTCCAGGATGGGCTCCATGGAGCGCCCCAGCTCACTCAGGGAGTACTCCACCCGAGGGGGCACCTCAGGATAGACCTTCCGCACCACCAGACCGCTGGCCTCCATGGCCCGCAGCTGGGCGGTGAGCACCTTTTGGGATACCGTGCCCAAAGACGACCGCAGCTGCCCAAACCGCTTGGTCCCCGGGCGCAGATCCCGCAGGATGAGCACCTTCCACTTGTCCCCGATCAGCGACAGGGTGGTCTCCACCGGGCAGGCGGGCAGCTTGACTTGTGGATTTGGCATGACCTGTTCCTCCCCTATAGTTTCCAATAGAATCTTACATGCCAATATTATCATACAATCCTTATTGGTGTCAAGGGTGGGGTAGAGGTGGAAGGGGCAGGCGGGGGGAATTGCCATCGGAAGGGCTGGGGACCGTCAACAGGCACCTGTTGGGCGGGTTAGGCACCAAAAAGTGCGTACTGGCCAAAGGGGGAAGGCTGCGCTATCATACAGGAGAGGGGGCAAGCCCCCCGGATAGGAGGGATCCCATGCAGATCAAGAGGACGGCCCCAACAGGGGCGGAAGGGGTGGAGCGGCTGGGCCACGCCCTTCAGGAGGCGCAGGCCGTGGTGATCGGCGCGGGGGCAGGGCTGTCCGCCGCGGCTGGCTTTGCCTACGCCGGGGCGCGCTTTGACCGCTACTTCCAGGACTTTGGCCAGTCGTATGGCTTTCAGGATATGTATACCGGGGGGTTCTATCCCTTTCCAGATCCCCAGACCTACTGGGCCTACTGGAGCCGGATGATCTGGCTCAACCGCTACCAGGCGCCCCCCCGGCCGGTCTACCGGCAGCTGATGGAGCTGGTGGAGGGCAAGGACTACTTCGTTCTGACCACCAACGTGGATCACTGCTTCCAGCGGGCGGGGGTGGATCGGGCCAGGCTGTTCTACACCCAAGGGGATTACGGGCTGTTCCAGTGTGCCCGGCCCTGCCACCCCGGCACCTATGACAACCAGACCCAGGTGCGGGCCATGGTGGAGGCCCAGGGTTTCTCCATCGGCCCGGACGGGGGGCTCGCCCTGCCTGTGGGGAGGGCTCCGTCCATGACGGTGCCCAAAGAGCTGCTCCCCCGCTGCCCCAAGTGCGGTGGGCCCATGGCCATGAACCTGCGGGTGGACGGCTCCTTCGTGGAGGACCGGGGCTGGCGCCAGGCTGCGGAGCGGTACAGCCGCTTCCTGCGCCGGAACCAGGGCCGGGCGGTGCTGTTTTGGGAGCTGGGGGTGGGGTACAACACCCCGGGTATCATCAAGTACCCCTTTTGGCGCATGGCAGAGGCCAATCCCCAGGCGGCCTACGCCTGCGTCAATGCCCAGTCACAGCCGCTGCCCCAGGCGCTGGAGGGGCGGGCCATCCGGCTCCAGGGGGACATCGAGGAGATCTTGACCCAGCTGGAGCGCTGGAGGGAAGGAGGCGGGGCGGCATGAACCAGCGGGAACGGGGGGAGTACCTGATCCGGGCGCTATGCCGGGAGCTGCCCCAGGTGACGCTGCCCCAGCTGCCGGCGGATGAAGAGGGGCAATGGCGGCTGTTCCGGGCGCTTTGCAGCCTCCGGCCGCCCCAGCCCGCCTCGGAAGACTTCTTGCGGGTGCAGGACGCCTATCTGTCGGAGCGGGTGCGGCGGCGGGGGGTGGTGGACGGGCAGGCGCTGCCCGCCACCCAGGCTGACGGTCGGATCGTCCTGTGGCAGGGGGACATCACCACCCTGGGAGTGGACGCCATCGTCAACGCGGCCAACGCCAAGCTGTTGGGCTGCTTCCATCCCCTCCACGGCTGCATCGACAACATCATCGGCACAATGAGCGGCATTCAGTTGCGGCTCTATTGCTACGACATCATGCGCAAGCAGGGGCACGAGGAACCTACGGGACAGGCAAAGATTACCCCTGCGTTCAATCTGCCCAGCAAATATATTCTGCATACTGTAGGGCCGATCATCCGTGGCGCTGTCCGGAAACAGGATTGCGACGCCCTCGCCTCCTGCTATCGCTCCTGCTTGGAGCTTGCCGTGGAGAACGACTGCCAGAGCATCGCGTTTTGCTGTATTTCCACCGGAGAGTTCCGATTCCCCAATGAAAAGGCTGCGGAAATCGCAGTCCAAACGGTGACAGATTTCTTGAATACGCAGCACACGAGCATCCGAGTGATTTTCAATGTGTTCAAGGATGTGGATCTTCTTATCTATCAGAAACTCCTGGGGGTATCCAGATGTTGAACACGGCAACTGGAATAGAGCAAAAGCAGGCTGAGCTTCGGGAGGCGCTGCGTCAGGCGGACTCGGGCCTCATCGGCGCCGGGGCGGGTTTGCCCAGGACGACGGGTGGTACGCCGCCGCCTGGCGGTATGATGACTTTGTCCGGCGGAACTGGAAGGGCCCCATTCTTTACCTGGAGCTGGAGGTGGGGATGAACACCCCCGGTATCATTAAGTATCCCTTTTGGCAGATGACTGCCCGGAATCCCCAGGCCAAGTATGTCTGTATCAATCAAGGACAGTCCTATGTTTGCACGCACTCTGTCCAGTCCTCCACCAAGTCCACCAAGGGGCTGTCCACCAGGCAGAAGTTCCCTCTTTGCGGATTCAGCGCAGCATGATCCTGCTGGTCAGTCCCATTCACCCACTCCAATGTGATCTGCAGATAACCAGGGTCAGCTGGGCTATGCTTGAACAGGCATCGAATCTCCGCTGTTTCCACCCACAGAAATTGCGAAATAAACCTGTCAGCATAGCCGTCCCCGATCTCTCCAGTAACATCATAGTACAAATTTTCTGTGCCGATTTCGTTGATCCATGCCACAATATCGGCCAGTTCTTCCCCTTGCAAATTACGATCCTCTCCAGTTGGGATATGCTCGCTGTAGTCCTTACAAGACATCCAAGCCCGCTCCACATCCTCCACCGTGAGGGTGCCGGTCCAGGTCAGCAAAGTGTCCGAGCTAGGCCGCGATAACAGGAGATATCCTCCGATGATCAGGGCAGCTGTAAGCAGAACCAATATAATCCCCAAAATGATACGCCGCCGCTTCATCCGGCTCGGCTCTGCTACATCCGTTTGAATCATTTTGATCTCTCCTTTCCAATGATTTTCCTGACAAAGCTATTTTAAATTTTTCCCAAACGAATCGGTGACGGTTTGCGCAGTCAAATAGTACCACATTGCATCACCGCCAAAATAGGAAGTCATTATTTTATAGGTAATATTTGTAGTTGCTCTGAAATTTGTATAGCCACTTACTGCGCTTGGACTACAACCGGTCTGGAATACAATTGCCATTGCTGCATTATCAAAACAATTCATCCCAGTCGATGATGATGCCTTTACCGAAGAAATATTTGCCCCATTCATCATAATATTTCATCAGATAGTAGGCAATAAACATTTTCATATACCTTTTGATAATCGACTATATGGTAATGAGTATCACCGAATTGTGCAGAATTGTACTGCGGCCTGCTACACAGATTTACAAATATTGATAATGCTTTAGCATTTTTCAACCCAACTTTAACTGTAATATGTGTCGACCCATCTAAAATTTCATATGTTTGCGGAGGTGGAAATAGTCTGTTTCTTATTTCTGTATTTAGAAATACAGACACGAGATTATCAGCCAACTCGTCAGATATTTCGCTCCCGGGGATATCAAGCGTACGAATTTCCCCATCTTCCTTAATCGTTATGCTAAGAGAGGAAATATAAGGGTAATTCATGGGATTTATCATTGGCCTGTGTTTGAAAAATAGAATAGCAACTGTTACTGTAATCGCGATAACAATGACGCCAAAATAGATAGCAACTCTTTTATGCCAGAAATGTCTATACATAAATATTAAATTGCACTCCTTGTCAAGAACATGCCCTGTGTCTAGGAAGAAGGATAGTCTGAATCAGGACGAGGGTATGTGCCTAAAACAGGGGGAACTAAAACGTTTTGTGTACTGTTATCGGTACATTATAAATGAAACCACTTATTTCCCATTTTTATACTAATTTGAGGATCATTAAATGGATGCCCTATATTCAGCCATGCAGTTCTAAGGTTATTTTCCCCGCGATAGTTTGCAGAATATATGGTGGAATTCATTGAAATACTAAAATCACCATATTTTTCTCTCTTATAATTATCGTAAAAATCGTAAGTAAAAAGGCACTGTTTTATTGTTGCGGCAAATGATACACAACCAATCGCCCAGTCTCCAGAATTCGGAGTTCGTTCTGCATAGGTGTGCTTCATCATCTGGGTATATCGTATCTTTAATTGCACGTCATTTTCCGATGTTCCATAGACATTCATTGCCTTTGCGTCGCTTAAAATAGCATCAAGCAACGTGACTCCCGAACCAAAAATAGCTGACAGCGTCTTGCCGGTATAACTAAATATTTTCTCAATGGAAAAACCCATGATTGCCTTCGCTGTATTTTCGAAAGACATTTCATTTTCAAAAAATCATGTATTTGGAAGTAGACCCATAATTATAAACATTATTATTCCGCAGCATAAGCTCGATAATATAACATATTTTAGCTTTCTGTCGCTTTCTTCAGGCCTTATCTCTATAGCTTTTATTAAAAGGACAGGAAATGCAAATCCTAAAAGTATTCCTGATAATTTAACTATAAAAATCATATAATCCTCCTCAAAATAAAATGTGGAGAACGCCAACTATTTTAATTGGTGACGTTCTCCACTAGTTTCTTAAGCCACTATTACATCATCGTCATTATAGTGGAATGTATGATGATCTTGTACCATCATCTCTTGTGTTACATCTGGACTTACACTAAAAGATATTGCTGTATTCGTAATATCAAATCCAAGAGAAACTTCCCACGAAAAATCAAGTGTAAACATTGTATGAGCATAAGCCACAAACATTTAATTTGTAATGCATAATTATGAATAAAAAAAGCGAACTGGTACCTTGACATAGGTAGAATCAACAGGATGGATTCCGCTGGGGCCAGTATTAACTCTTCCAGCATAAAAAATATCAATTGCAGCGGCGCTACGAGTCTCTTTAGAGGCCCAAGTAGCGCAACAATGAAAACTAGTACCACCTAAGTAAATGGGAAACCAAGTTCTAGGCGTCATTGCCCATTCAACAATATCATTTGTATAATCTTCATCTCTTGAAATATTAGGCTTAATATTAGACAAGTCCACAGAATAAGATATGTTCCCGCTGGGGCCAGAATTTCCATATCCAATAGACACACTTAATTCACCAGCATTTGTTTGCGGTTCAGGTCCTGTTTCCAAAAGATTATCAGCAGAAAATGTCAAGTCATATTTGGTTTGCAGACGAGTAACCTCGCCATAATCATTATCCACCCAGACATTCGTTTTGATCCCCAAATAGTCATAAGCGGTGTCCCTCTCAGAATCATTTTTGTATAATGTATAATCTAAATGCACACTAAAATCGGCGTTAGGGCCAAAATAATGGACAAAATCAAATTCGCTGTCAATAATTCCCTTAGTCATTGTTTTACTCTTCAATTCTAAAAAGTTATTTTCTATTGCTGATAAATAAATGCTATTGGGCATTTCGATGTAACTCTCTCGCTGCATATACGTAGTAGCTGAACCATTGGATATCTCTGGAGAAATTTTGCAGAGCAAAGCGTAATCGCTATAGCTTATTACATTAAAGAGTTCGTTTTCCTCGTAAGTTGCATCAAAAAACTGTTCAACTTTCTCAGTAGTGCCATCATTCTTATAGATGGGTACAGCCAGAGCATAATTTTCTATGCCAACGATTTCTTTGTAATCCTGAATAGTCAGCTGACCGTATAAATATACAGTACTTCCAATTTCATAAGCTGATTTAGCCAATTCATATGCTTCTTCTTCAAAAGGTAGCGCAATAGCTTCATAGTCGGAAAATGCATTCATATCAATGTTATTTATCTCAACTAAATCTGCAAGCGCGCTATCATATTGTTGCGCATTAAAAGAATTCATGCTTTTGGACTCAGCAACATCAGTAATAAAAAGGATTTTCTTCGTTTGAGAATCAAAGGAAGCGGCAAATGCGGGAATAAGCGTAGAAATAATAGAGAGCGTTACAATGCATGAAAAAATACACAATTTCATATTAAAAATATGTTTTTTCATTTTGAATCTCCACTTTCTAAAATAGTGATAATTTTCCCCAACCCAGTAATGCATAAAGAGAGAAGTACCCCGATTAACAAAAAAGGAATTTGAAAGTCCATCGTATTGTGCGAAAAAGATGTAACTGCAGTTAGAAATGTAACCACAATGCCTATAATTCCAACATAATAAAGCCAGTAGTTTTTCATGGGCGCTCCTTCCAAGAGAGTTTACATGGTCGATTGAGATTCGTGCTGTCGGTCAGGAACAACAAACTCCTATGCGTGAAGTTTACGGACTCCAGAACAAATGTTTGCTATGGCTATTTTTCATAAAACCTGAACATACCTATAGTGAATAATCGTTACGCGGGGTAATAATCATCTATGCTCAAACGGCAAACAGGAAATGATGCACACCTGCCCGTCAGGATGCCTTTGCGGGGCCCATGGGACTCACCTCAGTTCTCTTTTGATCGGCATCAATAGACGCCTCTATTAAATACATGTATTCACAGCGCCAAATTGTCACACAAAATCTAAAAATTTTTCAAAAAATTTTTTCAGGCGAAAAAAGCAGGACCCGAGGCATTGATCCCTCGGGTCTTGCTTCTGTCCAGGAGAAGGTTCGTAATATCAGTACGGCGCGCGCACGGTTGCCGTGGTAACTTCTCTCGTATCGTAGTCTGTGGCAGTGCCGGCGCAGACCGTAACAACCGCGTAATACGATACTCCAGGCGTCCCTTCGTATGTATATGTATTACTATAATAGCGCCCGCTTTTTGGAGAAAGCAGTCCGTTAGAGGTGTTTCCCCAAATAGTTTTCACGTAGTCCCCATTCGCTTTGTAAATCGTTATTTTCAAGGCCCCGATCTTAGGCAAAGACGCCGTAGCACGCACCACAAAATCTATGCTGATTTCTCCCCGGCCATCCCCCTGTAATGCATTAACCTCATGGTTGGCTATGTTTTCACTGGCCCTGGCCTGAGCGGCGATTGGGCAAATCAACAGGCTGATCAGCACCATGGAGAGTATCAATGAGATCTTCTTCATCTGTTCACTCATCTCCTATTATTGAAGTAAAAATGTCCTCAATCAAATTTTGGGAAAGTTCTCCCACCAAAGAATAGATTACATTCCGATCCTGGCATACGGCAGTCTGAACCCCCAGATTCCCCAACAGGTAAATCGTTTTGCCACCGGCTTGGACCGTTTGTACCGGAGTGCCATCCTTCTCAAAAATATGTTGTTCCATAGCATCCGGTTCATTATAGATTGAAATGAGAAGATCAAAGGCGGAGCCATTCTCCCCGCTGTATAGGATATAGATATCGATCCCCCGATTTAACTCCTGAATCTGCAAATCTGTGACTTCGTATCCCTCCGGGATCCAGGTGGGCAGATATTCCTCCGACAGTCCCGCCGCGTCCAACTCCTCCTGATAGTCCGCGAACCATGCGGTGTTCCCATCCTCCTCCGATACGTTGAACCGGAACGTCTCCTCCGTCCAGCGGGCCACGGCGCCAAACACGTCCACGCCGGCGGCCTGGGCCGCTACCATCATGCCGAACAGCACTGCGACCATGATAGCGGCGACCAGGCCGGTACGAACAACCCGGCGGAACCGGGCCGGACGCTTGGGCGAGGAGGCCCCAATCGCAAGGGAGGCGTCCTCAACCTTCTTTTGAAACGCCCTCCAGGCCTCATCCGTGTCCAGCATGTCCGGCATAGGCGCCTTTTGATCCAAGGCATCCAAATACGCGGAAATCAGGGCCTCATCATAGGTTTCTTCCGTCATGTCCTCCAGCCCGTCCTCCATGGCCTGGGCAAGCTGGGACGCGGACATAGAGTCCAGCTCTTCGGAAAAATCCAGGCGACCATTCGGTAGTTTTGGCTGATTGGTGCGGCGCTCTATATTGCTTTCCATGTTCTCACCTCATTTCCCCTCAATTAATGCATGTGTTCAGAAGGGTAATTTGTCACAGGGTTTTTGAAAAAATTTATGTATGGTCATCCAGCAATTCTTTACACCGTTTCAACGCTCGGGATACCCTCATTCTGGCAGCTCCCTCTGTAATGCCCAGTGCATTCGCGATGTCCCGATAGTCCATTTTGTATTCAAACTTCCAAACCAAGATTTTGCGTTCATCGCTGGACAACTGCACCGGTAATAGCGTTTCAATGGAAGCTGTCTGATCGTTTGAAATGAGTTGATCCGCAACCTCGTCCACAGAAACCTGTGTCAGGCGATTTTCAGCTTTCCGACGTTCATTTCGCACCAAGTTGAACAGGGACAAGGTCAACCAGCCTCCAGGGGATGGGTGATGGAGCAATTCTTCATAACGAAGGGTTGCAAGAAAAAAGGCATCCTGGCACAAATCTTCCGCAAGCTCTCTGCCGCCAGACAAACGATATGCCAAACGAATCAACGTGGGGTATTCCCGTTGAAACAAGTCAGAAATAAATGTATTCCGGTCCAAATTGGAACACCTCTCTGCTTTAGCATGGTCTCTCTTTTAGGAATCTGATTCCACAATCAATCTGCAAATTTCATGGGGAAGCTGAAATTTCTTTGCATCCATTGCCGCGAAAATTTCTTCAAACTTTGGCGGTAAAGAGTATTTTGAGCTGCCTTCAAAGTCTCTCCTAATAAGGTATTGCAGTCTGGCTGCAA
Source organism: uncultured Oscillospiraceae bacterium (assembly GCA_944387065.1). Taxonomy (GTDB): domain Bacteria; phylum Bacillota; class Clostridia; order Oscillospirales; family Oscillospiraceae; genus Enterenecus. The sequence goes on along the minus strand of CALXDM010000002.1, from coordinate 225,077 downwards.
CGCATTGGAGATCGCAATCAATGTTCGGGAGGCGTGTGCGTCCCGTCACAATATGGCTGATATGCTGCGAGGAAATATTTGCTCCCTGCCAATTCTCTGTGCTTCAGGCCCCCCTTATTCACAGCTTCCTGATATTCTGACCAATCTCCAGATAGTCCAATTCCATACCAGTATACCTCATGGTATCATAATTTGTCCGGAAGTTAAAGTGGACGGGCAGATATACGACCACGAAATAGCCAAGTGCCACGTTTTCGTGAAAGACTGTGCAGCCGAGGAGTATGCAGACCTCCTCGATCCAGCCGATTACATAGGTGTATGCGCAGTATTTTCGCTGCCGGCCCCAGTGTGTGCTTGCGATGGGAATAGGGAACATGATCCACAGCGTGGCAGGGGTGCAGCTGCGGCTGAAATGCCAGGCGCTCATGGCGGCACAGGGGAATGACGAGCCCTCTGGGCGGGCCAAGCTCGCCCCCGCTTACAACCCCTGCCGTTATGTGCTACACACGGTGGAGCCCATCGTCTTTGGCGAGCTGACCCGGCGGGAGGGGGAGCAGTTGGCCGCCTGCTACCGCGCCTGCTTGGAGTTGGCGGCGGAGCACAGATGAGGGAGCATCGCCTTCTGCTGCATTTCCACCGGAGAGTTCCGTTTTCCGCCAGCGCGGGCAGTGCAGATCGCGGTGGAGACGGTGAAGGACTTCCTGGGGGCCCATCCGGGGCCGGAGCGGGTGATCTTCAACGTGTTCCAGGAGCGGGATCTGGAGTTCTACCGGCGACTGCTGGGGCCGGACAGGGCCGGGTGAGCCTCCGCTGCCCAAACCGGCAGGGCGCCGGGGGAAGCGAGGCTTGCAAGCCCAGGGCCAGGGTGTTATCATGGAGGGGACAGGGGGGAAAGGGGAGAGGGCGATGTATCATCCGCAGTTGGATACCTTCCTGTGCGTGGCCGAGGCGGGCAGCTTCACCCGGGCAGCGGAGCAGCTGTATATCTCGCCGCCGGCGGTGATCAAACAGATCAACCTGCTGGAGGGCCGGCTGGGTCTGCGCCTGTTTGAGCGCACCCACCGGGGTCTGCGGCTGACCCCGGCGGGCCAGTCATTCTACCAGGACACCAAGTATATCATCCAGTATTGTAAGGACTCCCTCACCCGGGCCAGGAACGCCATGCGGGAGACGGGGGAGCTCATCCGCATCGGCTCTTCCCCCATGACCCCGGCTCAGGTGTTGGTGGAGCTCTGGCCCAAGCTGCAGGAGTACTGCCCTGACCTTAGGTTCCAGCTGGTTCCCTTTGAAAACACCCCGGAAAACGCCAGGGAGATCCTGGCCAACCTGGGCCGGAACATCGACGTGGTGGCGGGGATCTTTGACGAGACCATGCTCAACCTGCGCCAGTGCATCGGGTTGGAAATCTCCCGGGAGCCGCTGTGCTGCGCGGTGTCCGTCCACCACCGACTGGCGGGGAAGGACCGGCTGAGCGTGTCCGATCTGTACGGAGAGCGGCTCATGCTGATGCGCCGGGGCTGGAGCCACTATGTGGACCTGCTACGGGATGAGCTGTGGAAGAACCACACCCAGATCCAGATTGTAGACTTCGACTTTTATGACGTCAACGTCTTTAACCAGTGCGAGCACAACAACTGCGTGCTGCTGGCGGTGGAAAACTGGCGGTACGTCCACCCCATGCTGAAGATCCTGCCGGTGGACTGGGGGTACGCCATCCCCTTCGGCCTGCTCCACGCCCCCCAGCCCACCCCGGTGGTGGAGCGCTTTCTGCGGGCGGTGGAACGGGCGGTGGGAGAGCGGCTAGGGGACGAGTGATAACCTTGAGGTAAATAGTGCATCACGAATCGAGACTTCTCAGGAGGTCTCGATTGTTTTATCCTGGGCTCAGCAAAGGAAGAAAGGCGGGAGCGCGCAGATGAACAACTTCATCTTTCAAAATGCCACCAAGGTTTACTTTGGAGCGGGCTGCGTGCGGGAATACCTGGCCTGCCTGGTCCGGGGGGCGTCCACCGTCCTGCTGGCCTATGGCGGTGGTTCCATCAAGGGAAACGGTGTGTACGACGAGATCGCCGGCATCCTCCGGGCGGAGGGGAAAACCGTGGTGGAATTTTCCGGCATCATGTCAAACCCCACCTATGCCAAGGTGCAGGAGGGGGCCCGGCTGGCCCGGGACTGCGGGGCCGACCTGATCCTGGCCGTGGGCGGGGGCAGCGTCATGGACTGCTGCAAGGCGGTGTCCCTGGCCGCTCGGTACGAGGGGGATGTGTGGGAGGACTTTTGGGCCCGGCTGGGGGTGATTGAGGTGGAGCCGCTGCCGCTGGGGGTAGTGGTCACCGTGGCGGGCACCGGAAGCGAGTGCAACGGCGGCGCGGTGATCACCCATGAGGGAAAGAAGGTCAAGACCGGCCGAGACTATCCCCAGCTCAACCCCCGCTTCGCCCTGATGGACCCCACTTACACGTACAGCGTGCCCAAGGGCCAGATGGTGTCCGGCGGGTTTGATACCCTCTCCCACATCCTGGAGATCTACTTCAGCCCGCCCGATGAGGACAATGTCTCCGACGACCTCATGGAGGCGCTGATGGGCAGCGTGATCCGCAACCTGCGCGCCGACATCCAGAACCCAGAGGACTACACCGCCCGCTCTAACCTGATGTGGGCGGCCACCCTGGCGGAAAACCGGGTGATCAAGATGGGCAAGCAGTGCGACTTCCAGGTCCACAACATGGAGCACCAGCTGGGGGCGTATACCGACTGCAACCATGGCTGCGGCCTGGCGGTGCTCCACCCGGTGTATTACCGGCACATCTGTCAGGCAGGGCTGCCCAAGTTCGTGCGCTTTGCTCAGCGGGTGTGGGGCATCCACCGGTCGGGGCGGGATGACTTGGCCCTGGCCCAGGCGGGTATCGACGCGCTGGCCGCCTTCATCCGGGAGATCGGCCTGCCCACCACCCTGAAGCAGCTGGGGGCCAAATGGGAGCAGCTCCAGCAGATCGCCGCCTCCTGCCCCATCTCCCAGGGCAGCTACCGACCCATGACCTCAGAGGAGATGCTGGAGATCTTCCAGGCGTGCTACGCATGAGGGGAGGGGAAATGGCGCTTGCCCCAGGCGGGGCCGCCGTTGGGGAACATGATAAGGAGGGAATGAAATGGGGAACCTAAAGGATCAGGTGGTACTCATCACCGGGGCCTCCTCCGGCATTGGAGCGGCCACGGCCCGGGCCTTGGCGGCCCAGGGCGCAAGGGTGGTGCTGAGCGCCCGGAGAGAGGGGCGGCTGCAGGAGCTGGCCCAGCAGCTGGGGGAGCGGGCGGCCTACCTGCCCTCCGACGTGGCCAGCCTGGAGGATATGCAGGCCTTGGTACAGCTGGCTAAGGCCCGCTTTGGGCGGGTAGACGCGCTGTTTGCCAACGCGGGCATCATGCCCGGCAGCCAGATGTCCCAGATCCGGGTGGAGGACTGGATGGACATGGTGGAGGTCAACATCAAGGGCGTGCTCAACGCCATGGCGGCGGTATTGCCGGACATGATCGCCCAGCAGCGCGGGCATATCCTGGTGACCTCCTCCGCCGCAGGGCTCCGGTCAGTCCCGGGCAACGCGGTGTACTGCGGGACCAAGCACTTTGTCCGGGCTATGCTGGACTCCTTCCGCATGGAGGCGGTGGCGGAGGGCAGCGGGATCCGTACCACGACTCTCTACCCCGGCGCGGTCAAGACCGAGCTGCTCCACTCCATTGCTCCGTCCCCGGAGAAGGACGCAGTGGAGCAGTTCTATGAGCAGGCCGGCCTGGATCCGGAGGGAATCGCCAACGCGGTGGTATACGCCCTGTCCCAGCCCCCGGAGGTGGATGTGTCCGACCTGGTGATCCGCTCCATCCGGGAGGGGTGATCGGGCCGGTTGGGACAGGCAGGAAGGAAAGGAGGCGGCCGCAATGGAGATCAGGCGGCTGGGCAAGGACCTGGAGGTGTCCGCCGTGGGGCTGGGGTGCATGGGGTTCTCCCATGCCTATGGAGCGCCCACAGGTGAGGGGGAGACGGTGGAGCGCCTGCGCCAGGCGGTGGAGCTGGGCTACACCTTCTTTGACACCGCTGAGGTGTACGGCACGCCAGAGGACCCCCATGTGAACGAACGGCTGGTGGGCAGGGCGCTGGCCCCGGTGCGGGACCGGGTGGTCATCTCCACCAAGTTCGGCCTGCGCTTTGACTTTGACAGCGGCCAGACCCCTCTGCCGCTGATCCCGGACTCCCGTCCGGAGAGCATTGTGCGCTCGGTGGAGGGCTCCTTGCAGAGACTGGGGGTGGACCACATCGACCTGTACTTCCAGCACCGGATTGACCCCAGGGTGGAACCGGAGACGGTGGCCCAGGTGATGGCCCAGCTCATTCAGGCGGGCAAGATCACCCATTGGGGCATCTCAGAGGCCAATGAGGACTATCTGCGCCGGGCCCATGCCGTGTGCCCGGTGACAGCGGTGCAAAACCGCTACTCCATGCTGGCCCGGCACTATGAGTCGCTCTTCCCCGTCCTGGAAGAGCTGGGGGTGGGTCTGGTGGCTTTCTCCCCCATGGCCAACGGCCTTCTCACCGGCCGGTATGGCAAGGGCGCGGGCTTTGATCCCAAGACTGATTACCGGGCCTTCATGCCCCAATTTACCGACGAGGCCATGGATCAGAACCGGAAGCTGCTGGAGCTGCTGGCCCACCTGGCGGTGGAGCATCGGGCCACCCCGGCGCAGATCAGCTTGGCCTGGATGCTGTGCAAACGCCCCTGGATCGTACCCATCCCAGGCACTCGGAAGGTGGACCGGATGGCGGAAAACGCCGGCGCGGCGCAGGTGGTTCTCTCTCACGATCAGGTGCGCGTCCTGGACCAGGCCCTGGACGGCATGGAGCTGTCTGCGGTGTTCGGCGGCACGCCTGTGACATAAAAACTTCAATCTGAAAGGAAGAGACAAACATGGAATTTGCAACCTTGTACAATGGACTCCAGATGCCTATGGCGGGCATCGGCACCTTCCTGCTCACCCCGGATGAGGCGGAGGCCTCCGTGCGCAGCGCCCTGGAGTGCGGTTACCGGCTGATCGACACCGCCAACGCCTATGTCAACGAGCGGGCCGTAGGCCGGGCGATGCGGGGCTCCGGCCTGCCCCGGGAGGAGATCTTCCTGGAAACCAAGCTGTGGCCCAGCTTCTACGAGCAGGAGGACGCGGTGGACAAGACCTTGCAGCGCTTGGGCACCGACTATATCGACCTGTTGCTGATCCATCAGCCCGCGGGCAATTATGTGGCCGGATACCGGCAGATGGAGCGGGCCTTCCAGCAGGGCAAGGTGAAGGCCATCGGCCTGTCCAACTTCAACCAGGAGCAGATCCAGGAGATCCTGGGGCTGTGTGAGGTGAAGCCCGCTGTGCTCCAGACCGAGGTGCACCCCTACTATCAGGAGACCCAGCTCAAGCAGTTCCTGACCCGGGAGGGCATGGTCATTCAGTCGTGGTATCCCCTAGGCCATGGGGACCGGGCCTTGCTGGAGGAGCCGGTGTTTGCTCAGCTGGGCAAGAAGTACGGCAAATCCAACGCCCAGATCATCCTGCGCTGGCACATCCAGGCGGGCAACATCGTCATCCCCGGCTCCAAGAACCCCGACCACATCCGGGACAACTTCGCCCTGTTTGACTTTGCCCTGACCGATGAGGAGATGGCCCAGATCGCCGCCCTGGATAAGCATACCCGCTACTACACCAGCACCCCCGAGATGCTGCGCCGCTATGTGGAGATGGTGCCCGACGTGGACGGGCAGAAGTGAGGAGGACGGCCATGCGCAAGAATTTTGGGGCAAAGCCCTGGCTCTACCCGCTGCCGGTGCTCATCGTGGCCACCTACGACCAGGCCGGCGTGCCGGACGCCATGAACGCCGCCTGGGGCGGACTCTGCGATGCGGACAAGGTGATGCTCTGCCTGAGCGCCGGGCACAAGACCACGAAGAACATCCAGGCCACAGGGGCTTTCACCGTCAGCTTTGCCGACGCCGACCATGTGATCCCATCGGACTATGTGGGGATGGTTTCGGGCAACCGGGAGCCAAACAAGTGGGAGCGGTCCGGTTTCCACGCCACCAAGAGTAGTTTTGTGAACGCCCCGCTGATTGACGAGTTGCCCGTGGCCCTGGAGTGTAACTTCATCGGGTTCAACGAGGAGGGCAACGTCATCGGCCAGATCGTCAACGTCAGCATCGACCAGTCGGTGCTGGACGGGGCGGGGCAGCTGGATCTGGACAAGTTCCGGCCCATTGCCTTTGATCCGGTCCACAACGGGTACCATGTCCTGGGCGAGCGGGTGGGCAGCGCCTTCCAAGATGGGGCGGCGCTGAAGTAGGCGACGGAAAGGAGCGAGGAGTACCCTCGCTCCAGTGTGGGGGCGAAGGCCCCGGTGGGGAACTTCATCCGCGGCTGGGTCATAGAGCTGGCCCACCCCTTTTGAGCCAGTAGGAGATAACAACGCATCCGCCCCGCCCGGACATACCGGGCGGGGCGGATGTTTTTGCGGAAGAAAGGGTTCAGCCGTCCAGATCCACCGACTGGCCATTCCCATCCGTGCCCTGGGCGGTGACGGGATCTACGGTGTACCAGGCGGCGGTGGAGTTGTGATCCCCCAGGTTTTGATAGACCTGGATGGTCACGGTGCCGTCGTCGTTGGTCTGGGCCGCGGCGCTGAGCTCCTGGGCCTGCTCCGAGGAAGTGCCGCTGTTGGCCTGGTAGTAATCCAGGGCCAAGTTACACAGCTCCTGCTCCGTATAGGGCTGGGCCCCTGAGGGGGAGGCGGGGGCGGCGGGAGAGGGGGAAGGGCTGGGAGAGATGCTAGGTACAACGCTGGGGGAGGAGGACGGGCTGTCCGAGGCCGCCGGGGTGGGGGACTGGGACTGGGCCGGGTTACTGGAGCAGCCGGCCAGAACCGGGGAAAGCGCCAGGGACAGGGTCAGCAGGCCGGCGGTCAGCCGGAGGCGGGATGGAAGCTTATTCATGGTTAAAACTCCTTTCCTGCGCCCACTTTGGGCGCTGTGGAAGATATAGGGGAGGGGGATGCCCTGCCCCGCTTGACCCAGTATAGCACAGAATGGGCGGCTGGGCCGCTCACATTTTGTCACCGTTTCCATCCAAACCGGGCACAGGGGAAAGGGGCTGGAAGCGGGCCAGGGGAGCGCTCACAGGTCGTCCACCAGGGCGGTGCTCTTGGCGTAGGCGGTGCTCTTGGCCTCGAAAAAGTCGGTCTTGACCAGGTTGGCGTTGGCGTACTGGCTGACCCAGGCCATATTCTCCGGTTCCTCGTCACAGCCCTCAAACAGGCTGCCGTAGCCTAAGCCGGACCAGCGCAGGTTGCCCAGGTAGCGGATGTAGTCGGTGACCATGTCCCGGGTGAGGCCGGGGATGTCGTCGCCGATGACATAGTGGCCCCAGGCGATCTCCTGGCGGACCCCTTCCTCCAGCATCTCCCGAAGCACCTGCACGTTCTCAGGGGTGAACAGCTCAGGGTTCTCCTTTTGCAGCTCGTGGATGATGTTGCGAAACAGCCACAGATGGGTGTTCTCATCCCGGTTGATGTAGCGGATCTCCTGGGCGGAGCCGGGCATCTTGCCCACCCGGGCCAGGTTGTAGAAGAACATGAAGCCGGAGTAGAAGTAGATACCCTCCAGGATATAGTTGGCCATCATCACCTTCAGCAGGGTGAAGGGATCCTTGCGGGTTTGAAACTCGTTGTACAGATCGCCGATGAAGGTGTTGCGGCGCAGCAGGTGCTCATCCGTCTTCCATTGGTAGAGGATATCGTCCCGCTGGGTGGGGCTGCAGATGGTGTCCAGCATATAGCTGTAGCTCTGGCTGTGCACGCACTCCTGGAAGGTCTGAATGGACAGGCACAGGTTGACCTCGTTGGCGGTGACATACTCGCCGATGGCGGGCAGGTTGGCCGTCTGGATGGAGTCTAGAAAGACCAGGAAGCTGAGGATCTTGTCATAGGCGGTGCGCTCGGGGGCGGACAGATTGGGATAGTCCTTCACATCCTGGGCCAGGTTGATCTCCTCGGGGATCCAGAAGTTGTTCATGGCCTGGCGGTACCAGTCGCTCACCCAGGGGTAGCGCATATTGTTGAAGTCGTTCAGATTGGTGGTGTTGCCCCCGATCATCCGGCGCAGACGCACCTCGGTGTCCCCGGTGGGGTTGAACAGGGGCTTCTTTTTCAGCTCTGCCATGGTGGGTTGCTCCTCCTTTCGCGCCTTAGGACGCGCAGCTCTCGCACTCCTCCACCTCCAGGGACTTGGAGCGCACATAGTAGATGGTCTTGACCCCGCTGCGCCAGGCCAGCAGATACAGATCCAGCACCTGACGCATGGTGAAGTCGTTGGTGATGTACAGGTTCATGCTTTGGGCTTGGTCCACATGGCGCTGGCGCACCCCGCAGGCCCGCACGCTCCAGCTCTGGTCGATGAGGTGGGCGTTCTTATAGTACCAATAGGTTTTGGCGCTCAGCTCGGGGGCCACCCGGGGCAGCATACTGCCCTTCTTCTCCTCCAGGAAGAAGCGGTTCATCACCGGGTCCAGCCCGGCGGTGGTGCCCGCCAGGATGCTGGTGCTGGAGGTGGGGGCGATGGCCAGCAGGTAGGCGTTGCGCATCCCCTGGGCGGCCACCGCCTGGGCCAGGGCCTTCCACTCCGGGGAGGTGTAGCCCCGCTTTTCAAAGTAGGCCCCTGTCTGCCAGTCGCTGCCCTCAAACAGGGCGTAGCTGCCCTTCTCCGCGGCGATGGCGGAGCTGGCGGCGATGGCGGCGTGGTTGATGCGCTCAAAGACCCGGTCGGCAAAGTCCAGGTGCTCCCCGCTCTCCCACTGGATGCCCCGCTTGGCCAGCATGTGGTGGTAGCCGCTCACCCCCAGGCCGATGCTGCGGTAGCTGCGGTTGGTGAGCTTGGCATAGGCCAGGGGATAGAAGTTCAGGTCGATGACGTTGTCCAGCGCCCGCACCACGGTGGCCACCAGCTGGTGCAGGTAGGCGTCGTCCTCCACGGGGATGTTGCCCAGCACCAGCGAGGCCAGGTTGCACACCACAAAGTCCCCCGGCCGGGTGGTGGTGACCACCACCGTGTCCCCGTCCTGGGTCTGTACCTGGGTGGAGACGCTCTGGATGGGGGCCATGTTCTGGGCGATCTCAGTGCACAGGTTGGAGCAGTAGATGATGCCCTGGTGGCCGTTGGGGTTGGCCCGGTTCACCGCGTCCCGGTTGAAGGTGAAGGGGGTGCCCGTCTCCACGGCGGACTTGAGCACCAGGCGGATGATCTCCTTGATGGTGACGGTGCGCTTGGAGATGCGCGGATCGTTCACGCACTCCAGGTAGCGTCGCTCCCACTGCTCGCCATAGTAGTCCTCCAGGGCGTAGCCCTTGACGGCCAGCACCTCATGGGGGCACAGCAGGTGCCAGTCGTGGTTCAGATCCTGCTCGGCCAGGCGCCAGAACAGGTCGGGGTAGCACACCGCGGGGAACACGTCATGGGCCTTCATCCGGTCGTCGCCGTTGTTGGTGCGCAGCTGGAGAAACTCGGGCAGATCCTTGTGCCAGGCGTCCAGGTAGACCGCAGCCGCCCCCTGGCGCATACCCAGCTGGTCCACCGCCACGGCGGTGTCGTTGACCAGCTTGATCCAGCGGATCACGCCCCCCGCCGCCCCCTCAAAGCCCCGGATGCTGCCGCCGGTGGCCCGCACCTTGCCAAAGTACAGCCCCATGCCGCCGCCGAACTTGCTCACCTGGGCAAAGTTGTCGATGGAGCGGTAGATGCCCTCCAAGCTGTCGGGCACGGTGTCGATGAAGCAGCTGGACAGCTGGTGATAGGGCTTGCGGGCATTGGACAGGGTGGGGGTGGCCATGGTCACCTCCATCTTGCTGAGCATATCGTAAAACCGCTGCACCCAGCCCATCCGGTCACTCCTCTCCTCCATGGCAAGATGCAGGGCGATGCCCAGGTACATCTCCTGAGGGGTTTCCAGCGGCACGCGGTGATGAGTGCGGATGACATAGCGCTTGAGCAGCAGGTCCAGCCCGGCGTAGGTGAGTAGGTCGTTGCGCTTGGGCTGGAGGAAGCCGGCGGCCTGCTCGATCTCCTGGCGGGAGTAACGCTCCAGGATATAAGGGCCGTACAGCCCCTCGTCGGTGAGATAGCGCAGCTTGTCGTAGAAGCTGTGGATGCCCCGCCGCTCCAGCTCCTCGGCCAGCTCCAGCTCGAAGCGGAAGTTGAGCAGCCGGGCGGCGATGTACTCCCACCGGGGAGCCTGCTGGGTGGTCAGCTCTACGGCGGCCTTCACCAGGGCGTTCAGGGCCTCCTGCCGGGACATACCGCTTTTTAAAAAGCTGGAAAACTTGCCGCCCAGGACTGTCAGGGCATACTCCTCCTCCGGGAAGTCCCGCTGGATGGACAGCAGACACGCCTCCAGCCCGGGGGCCTGCACCCCCTCGGCCAGCGCCTGCCGGGCCGCCCGCAGCTCCGAGCGCTTCTGCCGGTACAGGATATAACGCTTGGCCACGGTGTAAAAGCCGTTGGCCATCAGCACCTGCTCCACCTGGTCCTGAATGGACTCCACCGTGTGGGGGCCCGCCCCCATGGCCTGTTCCACCTGGCCCAGCAGCCCCTGCAAGGTGGACTCCTCACAGGGCTGGGGAACGCTTTCAAAGGCCTTTTGCATGGCCGCTACAATCTTTTGTGGGTCATAGACCTGCACAGCGCCGCTGCGCTTGATCACTTCCATCGCCGCACCTGCTCTCTTTTTGTTGAAGTTCTCCCTGTTTCAGAGGCCTTGCGCCCTGGAGAGCAGGGGCTGGCATGAGATGGGACAGGCATCATTATAACACTATATATAGGACTTGGCAAGAGAGAAAAAGCAAAGAAGCGCAAAATGTTGTGGGAGTTTGGAGGGGTGAAAATTTGCCTGATTTCCCGGGGGAAAGGGTGGGAAGGCTTGGTTTTTTTCAAGAGAGGTGTTATAATGGCCGGGACGAAGGGGAGAGGGGGAGGGGCATGTCGGATCGGCAGGGGATCGGGCTGACGGGGCTGCCGGGGATCGGGCCGGCGCGGGCGGCTAAGCTGGCCCGGCTGGGGCTGGAGCGGCTGGAGGACGTGCTGGACTACTTCCCCTTTCGCTATGAGGACCGCCGGAGTGTGCAGGCCATTGGGGAGGCCCAGGATGGCCAGATGTGCTGCGTGGTGGCCATGGTGGCCCGGCGGCCGGAGCTGTCCCGGGTGCGCAAGGGGCTGGAGCTGGTAAAGGCCCAGGTGGTGGATGACACCGGGGCGCTGCACTTGACGTTCTTTAACCAGGCCTATCTGAAGGACGCGCTGCGCCCAGGGGAGCGCTATGTCTTTTACGGGCGCATGGAGGTGATGGGCCGGCGCAGGTCCATGACCAACCCGGTCTTTGAGCGGGAGGGAGCGGGACAGGTCACCGGGCGCATTCTGCCCGTCTACCCGCTGACGGCTGGCATCACCAACCGGTTGATGGTAGAGCTGGCCCAACGGGCGGTGACGCTGTATGCCCCCAGGCGGGAGGAGACCATCCCCCAGCGGGTGCGGATGGAGCACGGGCTGTGCCAAGTGGAGTTTGCCTATCAGAACATCCACTTTCCCGGGGACTTCCAGGCGCTGGAGGCAGCCCGGCGGCGGATGATCTTTGAGGAGCTGTTGGCGCTCACCTGCGGTATGGCCCTGCTCAAGGGGCGCCGAGGGGATGGGGCGGGCCGGGTGCTGCGGGGCGGCGCGCCGGAGGAATTTGCCGCCCTGCTCCCCTTTGTGCCCACGGGAGCCCAGCAACGGGCCATGGCGGACATTGCTGGGGATCTGGCCTCGGGCCGGGCCATGAACCGGCTGGTGCAAGGGGACGTGGGGTCAGGCAAGACGGCGGTGGCCGCCTTTGGGGCCTGGCTGTGCGCGCGCAGCGGCTGCCAATGTGCCCTGATGGCCCCCACCGAGCTGCTGGCGGAGCAGCACGCCAGGACGCTGGACGCCATGCTGGGGCCGGCGGGTATCCGGGTGGGACTGCTCACCGGTGGGGGGAGGTCCAGCGGACGTAAGGCGCTGTTGGCCGCTTTGGCGGCGGGGGAGATCGACCTGCTGGTGGGCACCCATGCCCTGTTTTCCTCGGATGTGGCGTACGCCAATCTGGGGCTGGTCATCGCTGACGAGCAGCATCGCTTCGGCGTGGCCCAACGAGCGGCCTTAGCCGCGAAGGGGGCCACGCCGGGGGCCCCATCGAAGATGGGGCGCCGCGAAAGCGGCGAAGGCGGAGGGGATTTTATTCCCACCGCCGCAAATGGGATCGACCCTGGGGAGCCCGTCACGGCCTGCCGGGACGGGGGGGGCCAACGAGCGGCCTTAGCCGCGAAGGGGGCCACGCCGGGGGCCCCATCGGAGATGGGGCGCCGCGAAAGCGGCGAAGGCAATGCGGCAGAGCAGGACGGCCAGACCCACGTGTTGGTGATGTCCGCCACCCCCATTCCCCGGACGCTGGCCCTGATCATCTACGGGGACCTGGATGTGTCCATCCTGGACGAGCTGCCCCCCGGCCGCTCCCCGGTGGCCACCTACCTGGTGGGGGAGGATAAGCGCCAGCGCCTGTATGGCTTTGTGCGCGCCCAGGTGGCCCAGGGCCGGCAGGTGTACATCGTCTGCCCCGCAGTGGAGGAGGGGGAGGGCGGAGCCCGGTGGGGCCAGGAGGATGGCCCGGCCCTGGATCTGAAGGCGGTGACCACCTATGCCAGGGATCTCCAGGAGCGGGTGTTTCCAGAGCTGCGGGTGGGCCTGGTCCACGGTCGGATGAAGGCCCGGGAAAAGGAGTCGGTGATGGCCGCCTTTGCCGCCGGGGAGGTGGACGTACTGGTGGCCACCACCGTTGTGGAGGTGGGGGTGGATGTGCCAAACGCCGCGCTGATGATCATCGAGAACGCTGAGCGCTTTGGTTTGAGCCAGCTGCACCAGCTCCGGGGCCGGGTGGGCCGGGGAAAACACCAGAGCTACTGCGTGCTGGTCACCTCCAGCAAGAGCGAGGCCGCCCGGGAGCGGTTGCGGGCACTGTGCGCCACCAACGACGGGTTCCAGATCGCGGAGGAGGACCTGCGGCTGCGGGGGCCAGGGGACTTCTTTGGCAAGCGCCAGCACGGGCTGCCCCAGTTGAAGGTGGCGGATTTCGCCGCGGATGTGGCCCTGCTCCAACAGGCCAAGCAGGCGGCCGAGGCGCTGGTTGCCTCCGACCCGGGGCTGGACAGGCCGGAGCACGCGCCCCTGCGCCGGCGGGTGCGCACGATGTTTGAGCAGGAGTCGGAGATCTTCAACTGACGGGAGCCGGAGCGTTTTAGAATGTTAAGGAAGAGAGAGGAAAGCGGTGGGACAGGCGTGGAGATAATCCAGATATGGGAAGAGAAGAAACGCTTTCTGCCTCTGCTTTTCCTGGGGGACGAGCAGGAGTCCATGATCGATCGCTATCTGGAACAGGGCGACCTGTATGTCCTGCAAGACGGCGGAAAGGCCCTGGCGGTGTGCGTGGTGACTTGCCTGGCAACTGGGGTGGCGGAGATCAAGAACCTGGCGGTAGAGCCGTGCCACCAGAGGAAGGGGCACGGCAGGCGGCTGGTGGAGTTTGTCCGGCAGACCTATCGGGCCCGCTGCCACACACTGCTGGTGGGAACGGGGGACAGTCCGCTCACCCTCCCCTTTTACATGGCCTGCGGCTTCCAGGAGTCCCATCGGGTGCAAAACTTCTTTTTGGAGCACTACGACCACCCCATTTGGGAGGGGGGGCGGCGGTTGACAGACCTGGTATACTTGCGCATGGAGCTGTCCCTGGGGCAGGATAGCGGGACGCAATAGTTTAGGAGGGACCTATGGAGACCATCGCACAAATTTTGGCCCGGGAGCTGGACTGTCCGGAGCGGCACGCGGCCAACGTGATCCAGTTGCTGGACGAGGGGAATACCCTTCCCTTCATCGCCCGCTACCGCAAGGAACTGCACGGGGCCATGGACGACCAGCGCCTGCGGCGGTTGGCCGACCGGCTGCAATACCTGCGCAACCTTCAGGCCCGGCGGGACGAGGTCAAGCAGTCCATTGAGAACCAGGGCAAGCTGACCCGAGAACTGTCTGCCGCCATCGACCAGGCCGCCACCCTGGCAGAGGTGGAGGATCTGTACCGCCCCTACAAGCAGAAGCGGCGCACCCGTGCGTCCATGGCTCGGGAGAAGGGGCTGGAGCCCCTGGCCCTGCTGCTGTTTGCCCAGGAGCGGGATTGCCCGGACCCATTGCGGGCGGCGCAGGGGTATGTGAATCCGGAACGGGGAGTGGAGACGGCGGAGCAGGCCCTGCAGGGCGCGTCGGACATCGTGGCCGAGCAGCTGTCCGACGACGCGGGGGTGCGCGCCGCCCTCCGGGCGCTGTACCAGCGCAAAGCCCAGTTGGTGTCCGCCGCTGCGGACAGGGAGCCGGAGGACACGGTCTACCGTCTCTACTACCAGTTCTCCAGCCCCGTGGGACGGGTGCAGGGCCACCAGGTGCTGGCCATCAATCGGGGGGAGCGGGAAGGGGTGCTGAAGGTGTCCGTGGCGCTGGAGCGGGCGGATGCCCTGGCGGTCCTCTGCCGGGCGGCGGTACGCTCTGGCAGCGCCGCGGCTGGGTTTGTCCAGGGGGCGGCGGAGGACGCCTATGACCGGCTCATCGCCCCCTCCCTGGAGCGGGAGACCCGCAGCGGCCTCACCCAGCGGGCGGACGAGGGGGCCATCGCCCAGTTTGCCCTGAACCTGCGGCCGCTGCTGATGCAGCCGCCGGTGAAGGGCTTTGTCACCATGGGGCTGGATCCCGGCTATCGCATGGGCTGCAAGGTGGCGGTGGTGGACCCCACCGGCAAGGTGCTGGACACTGCGGTGGTCTATCCCACCCATGGCCAGCGGGGCAGGCAGGAGGCAATGGACCAGCTGGCCCAGCTCATCGCCCGGCACCGGGTGGCCCACATCGCCATTGGCAACGGCACCGCCAGCCGGGAGACTGAGGGGATGACGGCGGAGCTGATCGGCCGGATCGGGGGCGGAGTGCGCTATGTGATGGTCAATGAGGCGGGGGCGTCGGTCTACTCCGCCTCCCAGCTGGCGGCGGAAGAGCTGCCCGATCTGGACGTCAACCTGCGCTCGGCGGTGTCCATCGCCCGGCGGCTGCAAGACCCCTTGGCCGAGCTGGTGAAGATCGACCCTAAGTCCATCGGCGTTGGGCAGTACCAGCACGATATGCCCCAGGCCCGTCTGGGCCAGGCTTTGGACGGGATGGTGGAGGACTGCGTCAACGCGGTGGGGGTGGACGTGAATACTGCCTCCGCCCCCCTGTTGGCCCGGGTGGCGGGACTGAACGCAACCACGGCCAAAAACATCGTGAAGTTCCGGGAGGACAACGGCCCCTTCGCCACCCGGAAGCAGATCTTAAAGGTGCCTAAGCTGGGGCCTAAGGCTTTTGAGCAGTGCGCGGGCTTCCTGCGGGTGCCGGACAGCCAGTCCCCCTTGGACCACACCGGCGTCCACCCCGAGAGCTACGCCGCAGCGGAAAAGCTGCTGGCCCTGTGCGGCTGCGCCATGGCGGACGTGGAAGCGGGGCGGCTGCCCGACCTGAAACAGCGCCTGGAAACCTATGGCCTGGAGCAGGCGGCCCGGGAATGCGGCGTGGGGGTACCCACCCTGCTGGACGTGGCCGGTGAGCTCATGCGGCCCGGCCGGGATCCCCGGGACAAGCTGCCCGCCCCCTTGCTGCGGGACGACGTGCTGGAGCTCAAGGATCTGAAGCCGGGCATGGAGCTGAAGGGGACGGTGCGCAATGTGGTGGACTTTGGCGCCTTCGTGGACATCGGTGTGCATCAGGACGGGCTGGTTCACATCAGCCAGATCTGTGAGCGGTATCTCAAGCACCCTTCTCAGGTGCTCTCGGTGGGGGATGTGGTCACCGTATGGGTCAAGGAGGTGGATGAGCAGCGCAAGCGCATCTCCCTGACCATGCGCCAGGACGGCGAAAACGCAGGCGTGGGGGGATAAGGCCCCATCCAGAGGAATGGCGCCAGCCATCCCAACGGGGAATATGCCCCCGGCACAATGCACGGGTTTGGAGGAGAGGATATGTGTGGAACCTTATACCTGGTCCCGACCCCCATCGGGAACCTGGGGGACATCTCCCGGCGGATGGCGGACACCCTGGCCCAGGTGGACTTCATTGCCGCAGAGGACACCCGGGTGACGGTGAAGCTGCTCAACCACCTGGGGATCAAAAAGCCCATGGCGGCCTATCACCGACACAACCTGGACACGTCGGGGGCCGCCATCCTGAACCGGCTGCTGGCGGGGGAGAGCTGCGCCCTGGTCACCGACGCGGGCACCCCGGCCATCTCCGATCCTGGCCAGGAGCTGGTGGCCCTGTGCGCTGCGGCGGGGGTGCCGGTTTGCGCCATCCCCGGGCCCTGTGCCCTGACCACCGCGCTGTCCGTGGCGGGGTTGCCCACCGCCCGCTTCACCTTTGAGGGCTTCCTCCCCCAGAACAGGAAAAACCGCAGGGGCCGGTTGGACAACCTGCGGAAGGAGGAACGGACCATGGTGTTCTACGAGGCGCCCCACAAGCTGGCTGCCACCCTGGCTGAGCTGGCCCACGTTCTGGGGGCGGACCGCCGGGCGGTGCTGTGCCGGGAGCTGACCAAGCTCCATGAGGAGACTCTGCGCCTGCCCCTGGGAGAGCTGGCGGAGCGGTACAGCCAGCAGCAGCCAAGGGGAGAGTTCGTACTGGTGGTGGAGGGGGCTGCTCCGGCGCCGGAGGAAGTGGACCTAGGCGCCGCCCTGGCCCGGGTAGAGCAGCTGCGGGGGGAGGGGCTGTCCCTGAAGCAGGCCGCTGCCCAAGCCGCCCGGGAAATGGGATGCAGCCGAAGGACCCTGTATGAGCGGGCGCTGGGCAAAAGATAACAATACGTATATTTTTGCATCCAAAATTTCCAGGCATAAAAACGAAAGAGACCGCGGAGGAGATCCGCGGTCTCTCTGCTTATAGGGGGCTCACGCTGGATTTTGGGACAGCTCCTTTAGGCAGTTTGCACAAACGTTTTTGTCCTTGAAATTGATGACATCCCGGGATTCCCCGCAAAAAACACAGGCGGGAAGATACTTTCTGAGTACGACAGAGGTGCCCTCAACGTAGATCTCCAAGGGATCACGCTCTGCAATGTCCAGGGTGCGGCGCAGCTCGATGGGCAGCACAATTCGGCCCAACTCGTCGACTTTTCGTACAATTCCAGTAGATTTCATGTGGGTTCCCTCCTTGGCATGGAACAGTAGATAGATTGTCTCTCGTCGACCAAGATTATTATAACATATCGTATAATTTTGTCAATCACAAAATGGGGAAAAATAGAATTTCCTGCCGGTCTGCGGCGAAGGAAAGGAAGGTGTGCTGGCGGGGACATGATCCCCAGGGTCGGGACGTATAGTGGGAGAGGACTTGCGGGAAAGGGGGAAGGGATATGGCCATGGCGGTGATCTGGACGGTGATGGTGGGGGCGGCTATCCTGTGCGGGCTGGCCACCGGCCGGGCAGATGCGGTGGCGGCCGCCGCCCTGGAGGGGGCGGGGGCCGGTGTGGAGCTGTGCCTGAGTATGGCCGGGGCGCTGTGCCTGTGGATGGGGGTGATGGAGGTGATGCGCCGGGGCGGCCTGGCCCGGGGGCTGTCCCGGCTGCTGCGCCCGGTGCTGGGCCGGCTCTACCCAGACTTCGCCCGGGAGGGGGAGGTCATGGACGCGGTGAGCGCCAATGTATCGGCCAACCTGCTGGGCTTAGGGAATGCAGCCACCCCCCTGGGGCTGGAGGCGGCCCGGCGCATGGCCCGGCGCTCGCCGGGGGTTGCCTCGGACAGCCTTTGTATGCTGGTGGTGTGCAACACCGCCTCCATCCAGCTCATCCCCGCAACGGTGGCCAGCCTGCGCGCGGCGGCTGGCTGTCAGACTCCCTTTGATATCCTGCCGGCGGTATGGCTGACCTCGGCGCTGTCGGTGACGGCTGGTATCCTGGCAGCCAAGCTGCTGGCCCGCGTGTGGAGGTGAGGGGGATGGAGCTGGCCATGGCCATGGTGGTCCCGGGGCTGATGCTGGGCGTGTCCCTTTGGGGGCTGGCCCGGAAGGTGGATCTGTGGGGCGCCCTGACCGACGGAGCAGGGGAGGGGCTGAAGGTGTGCGTGGGCATCGCCCCGGCCCTGATCTGCCTGCTCACGGCAGTGTATATGCTCCGGGCCTCCGGGGCCCTGGAGCTGCTGGGGGAGGTGCTGGAGCCCGCCCTGACGGCAGTGGGCATCCCGCCCGAGACGGTCGGGCTGCTGCTGGTGCGTCCGGTGAGCGGCTCGGCCGCCCTGGGGGTGGGGGCGGAACTGATGGCCGCCTACGGCCCCGATTCCCCGGTGGGGCGCACGGCGGCGGTGATGCTGGGCTCCACCGAGACCACCTTCTATACGGTGGCGGTCTACTTTGGCGCGGCTAAGATCGCCCGGACCCGCTATGCCATCCCCGCCGCCCTGTGCGCCGACCTTGTAGGCTTTCTGGCCGCAGGCTGGGCGGTGCGCCTGCTGTTTGGGTGAGGGCGGGGAGACAGACTGTCCGCCGCTGGCGGACTTTCGTCTTTTTCGCATAAACCGCACACACCGTGCGCGGTTTTCATAGCAGTAACGCTGATTTTTTCCATCGGCTGCATTTCACGCATTGCGTGGTAGTCGGTTCAGCGCTATAATGGAAACAGATGATACGCAGCATGCAGCGTCACCATAGAAGGAGGGGGTTTTCGTGCCCGCAGCACAGTTTTCTAAGGTATTGGCGGCAAACCGCGGCGAGATCGCCATCCGCATTTTCCGCGCCTGCTACGACCTGGGAGTGCACACCGTAGCCATGTATTCCAATGAGGACATCAACTCCATGTTCCGCATCAAGGCGGACGAGGCCTATCTCATCGGGGAGAACCAGTCCCCCCTGGGGGCCTACCTGGACATCCCGGGGATCATTGACCTGGCCCGGCGCCGGGGGGTGGACGCCATCCACCCCGGCTACGGTTTTCTCAGCGAGAACGCGGAGTTTGCCAAGGCCTGTGAGCAGAATGGCATCAAGTTCATCGGCCCTCCCTCCCACATCCTGGCCCAGATGGGGGACAAGCTGGCGGCCAAGGCTACGGCCATCGCCTGCGGCGTGCCCATCATCCCCGGCTCCACCCAGCCGCTGCGGGACGCGGATGAGGCGGTGGAGATGGCGGTGAGCTACGGCTTCCCCATCATCCTAAAGGCGGCGGCCGGCGGCGGCGGCCGGGGAATGCGCCGGTGTGACAACGAGGAGGATGTGCGCCGGGAGTTCCAGCTGGTGAAGAACGAGGCCCGGAAAGCCTTTGGCAACGAGGACATCTTCATCGAGAAGTTCCTGGTACAGCCCAAGCACATTGAGGTGCAGATCTTGGCCGATGAGCACGGCAACGTGATGCACCTGGGAGAGCGGGACTGCTCCCTCCAGCGGCGCTATCAGAAGGTGGTGGAGTACGCCCCCGCCTGGTCGGTGCCCAAGGACGCCATCGAGGCGTTGCGGGCCGACGCGGTGAAGATCGCCAAGCACGTCAACTATGTCAATGCCGGCACCGTGGAATTCCTGGTGGATGGAAAGACCGGTCAGCACTACTTCATCGAGATGAACCCCCGCATCCAGGTGGAGCACACCGTCACCGAGATGGTCACCGGGGTGGACCTGGTGCGGGCCCAGATCCTCATCGCCGAGGGACATCCCCTGTCCCACCCGGCTATCGGCCTGGCTCGGCAGGAGGACCTGCGCATGAACGGCTATGCCATCCAGTGCCGGGTGACCACCGAGGATCCGGCCAACCACTTCGCCCCCGACACCGGCAAGATCACCGCCTACCGCTCCGGCGGCGGCTTCGGGGTGCGTCTGGACGGGGGCAACGCCGCGGCGGGTACCGTCATCTCCCCCTACTATGACTCCCTGCTGGTGAAGGTCACCTCCTGGGACAACACCTTTGAGGGGGCCTGCCGCCGGGCGACCCGGGCCGTGAGCGAGGAGCATGTGCGTGGGGTCAAGACCAACATCCCCTTCATCACCAATATTCTGACCCATCCGGATTTCCACGCGGGCAAGTGCCACACCAAGTTTATCGACGACACCCCCGAGCTGTTCGACATCGAGAACAGCCGGGATCGGGCCACCAAGGTGCTCAAGTACATCGCCCAGATCCAGGTGGACAACCCGGACACCGAGCGCCACCAGTACGACACCCCCCGCTTCCCCACCCCCAAGGGGGACCGGCCGCTGTGCGGGCTCAAGCAGCTGCTGGACACCAAGGGGCCCGAGGCGGTCAAGCAATGGGTGCTGGAGCAGAAGAAGCTGCTCATCACCGACACCACCATGCGCGACGCCCACCAGTCCCTGCTGTCCACCCGGATGCGCACCCGGGATATGGTCAAGGGGGCCGACGGGGTGGCGGAGATCCTCAACGACTGCTTCTCCCTGGAGATGTGGGGCGGAGCCACTTTTGACACCGCCTACCGCTTCCTCCACGAGTCGCCCTGGGAGCGGCTGGATATGCTCCGGGAGAAGATCCCCAACATCCCCTTCCAGATGCTGCTGCGGGGGTCCAACATGGTGGGCTACGCCAACTTCCCGGACAATCTGGTGCGGGAGTTTGTCAAGGAGGCGGCCCGGTCGGGCATCGACGTGTTCCGGGTGTTCGACTCGCTCAACTGGCTGCCCGGCATGGAGGTGGCCATGGACGAGGTGCTCAAGCAGAACAAGCTGCTGGAGGCCACCATGTGCTACACCGGCGACATCCTGGATCCCAAGCGGGACAAGTACACCCTGAAGTACTATGTGGACATGGCCAAGGAGCTGGAGCGCCGGGGGGCCCACACCCTGTGCATCAAGGACATGTCCGGCTTGCTCAAGCCCTACGCGGCCCGGAAGCTGGTATCCACCCTGAAGCAGGAGGTGGGCCTGCCCATCCACCTGCATACCCACGACACCACCGCCAACCAGGTGGCCGCCTACCTGATGGCCGCCGAGGCGGGGGTGGACATCGTGGACTGCGCCACCGCCTCCCTGTCCTCCCTGACCAGCCAGCCCTCCCTGTCGGCGGTGGTGGCCGCCCTGGAGGGCCAGGAGCGGGACACCGGCTTGGATCTGCGGGAGATCCAGCGGCTGGACAACTACTGGGCGGACGTGCGCCTGCGCTACCAGAGCTTTGACGAAGGGCTGCGCAGCCCCACCACCGATATCTACCGCTACGAGATCCCCGGCGGGCAGTACACCAACCTGTATCCTCAGGTGGTGTCCCTGGGGCTGGGCAACCGGTTTGAGGAAGTCAAGGAGATGTATCGCACCGTCAACGAGATGCTGGGCGACATCGTCAAGGTGACGCCCTCCTCCAAGATGGTGGGCGACCTGGCCATCTTCATGGTGCAAAACGACCTCACCCCGGAGAACATCGTGGAGCGGGGTAAGAGCCTGGCCTTCCCCGACTCGGTGGTCAGCTACTTCAAGGGCATGATGGGCCAGCCCGCCTGGGGCTTCCAGCCCGAGGGGCTGCAGGAGGTGGTGCTCAAAGGGGAGCAGCCCATCACCTGCCGGCCCGGTGAGCTGCTACCCCCCGTGGACTTCGACCAGACCCGGCAGGAGATGCTCCGCTTCGTGGACGAGGGGCGCATCAATATGCGGGGGATGCTGTCCTACTGCCTGTTTCCCAAGGTGTATGAGGACTACTGCCGCCACCGCCAGGAGTACGGCTACATCATGCGCATGGGCAGCCACGTCTTTTTCAACGGCATGGCTCTGGGCGAGACCAACAAGATCAACATCGAGGATGGCAAGACCCTGGTCATCCGCTACCTGGGCCTGGGTGACCAGAACGAGGACGGCACCCGCACCGTCAACTTCGAGCTCAACGGGATGCGCCGGGAGGTGGCTGTGCCCGACAAGCGAGCCCAGGTCAAGGGCAAGAATGTGGTGCTGGCCGACCCGGAGGACAAGAGCCAGGTGGGTTCCTCCATCCCGGGCATGGTGTCCAAGGTGAACGTGAAGCCGGGGGACGTGGTGACGGAGAACCAGGTATTGGCGGTCATCGAGGCCATGAAGATGGAGACCTCGGTGGTGGCCCGGATGGACGGGATCGTGGACCAGGTGCTCATCAAAGAGGGCACTTCCGTCAAGGCCGGGGAGCTGCTGATGACCATCAAGGTAAAGAACTAAGCCTTCCAACAGGCGACCTATGGAAGAGACAGAGGAACTGCCGCCCCGGCTGGGGCGGCAGTTCCTCTGTCTGGCTTAGCTTATTCCTCCTGCATGGCTTTGGCCGCGGCGATGGCTTTCTCCTGCGCCCCTGGAGGGCAGTCCTCGTAGCGGACAAAGTGGAAGGTGAAGCTGCCCCGGGACTGGGTCATGGCCCGCAGGTCGATGGCATAGCTGGACATCTCGGCCATGGGCACTTCGGCGGTGATGATCTGCCCGCCGTCGGGAAGGGGCTCCATCCCCATCACCCGGCCCCGGCGCTTGTTCAGGTCGCCGATCACGTCGCCCATATACTGATCGGGGACGGTGACCTTCAGCTCACCCACCGGCTCCAGCAGCACGGGGCTGGCCTCGGGCAGGGCGGCTTTGTAGGCCAACTGGGCGGCGGTCTTGAAGGCGATCTCGGAGGAGTCTACCGGATGATAGCTGCCGTCGTACAGCACCGCCTTCAGGTTGACCACCGGGTAGCCGGCCAGCACCCCGTGGAGGCAGGCCTCCCGGATGCCCTTTTCCACTGCCGGGAAGAAGTTCTTGGGCACCGAGCCGCCAAAGACCTCCTCGGCAAAGACGGGCTCTTCGCTGTCGGGATTGGGCTCAAAGCGGATCCACACGTTGCCAAACTGGCCGGAGCCGCCCGTCTGCTTCTTGTGCCGGCCCTGCTTGGACACGATTTTGCGGATCTTCTCTCGATAGGGGACCCGGGGCTCGGACAGCTCCGCGTCCACCCCAAAGCGGTTTTTCAGCTTGGCTACCAGTACGTCCATCTGGATGTCGCCGGCGGCGGTGACCACCATCTGCCGGGTCTCGGCGTTGTGGGTTACGGTGAAGCTGGGGTCCTCCTCGTTGAGCCGGGCCAGGCCGGCGGCCACCTTGTCCTCCTGCCCCCGGGCCTTGGGCGCGATGGCCTTGGCGTAGTTGGGTTCGGCAAAGGGGATCTGCTTGAGGGACACCACCTTGCGGGGGTCGCACAGGGTGTCCCCGGTCTTGACCCGCTCCAGCTTGCCGATGGCCCCGATGTCGCCGCAGGCCAGCTCCTTGACCTCCTCGGCCTTTTTGCCCCGCATGATATACAGCCGACCCAGCTTCTCGCTGTCCCCAGTGCGGGCGTTGACCGGGGTGAGATCGGGGGTGAGGGTGCCGGAGAGCACCTTGACCAGGGAGTACTTGCCATACTGGTCGGCCACTGTCTTGAACACGAAAGCGGTGGGCACCCCGCCGGAGGATACCACGAACTCCTCCGTCTCCCCATCCTGGCGGGTGGCCTTGTGGTAGTTGCCCTCCATGGGGTTGGGCAGCAGGTCGGCGATGAAATCCAGGAGCATTCCCGAGCCCATGCTCTGGATGGCAGAGCCGCACAGCACCGGGAACAGGGACAGCTCCCGCACACCCTGGCGCAGGCCCTGGATCATCTCGGCGTAGGTGAAGTCCTCACCGGAGAAGAATTTGTCCATGAACGCCTCGCTGGTCTCCGCCACCGATTCCTTCAGCGCGTCGTTGAACTGGGTGACCACTTCGGCCTTGCCCTCGGGGATGTCGATCTCCGTCCGCTTGCCCGCTTGGATCTCATAGGCCCGCTTGTTGAGCACGTCGATGAGGCCGGTAACCCGCTTGCCCTCGTCCCAGATGGGGACCACCACGGGGGCGATCTTGTTGCCGTACCGGGCGCGCAGCGCGTCAAAGGTGGCGTTGTAGTCGGCGTGCTCCTCGTCGATTTTGGAGATATAGACAAAGCGGGGCATATTGCGCTCCTGGCAGTACTGCCAGGCCTTCTCCAGGCCTACCGACACCCCGTCTTTGGCCGAGCAGACGATGATGGCCGCGTCCGCCGCCCGCAGGGCTTCCATCACCTCGCCGGAAAAGTCAAAGCTGCCCGGCGTATCCAGCACGTTGACCTTGCACCCCTTGTACTCTAAGGGGGCCACCGCCAGGGAGATGGAGATCTGGCGCTTGACCTCTTCAGGATCATAGTCGCAGGTGGTATTGCCGTCCGCGGACCGGCCCATCCGGTCGATGGCCCCGGTCCGATACAGCAAGCTTTCCGCCAGGGCGGTCTTCCCGCTCCCCCCATGGCCCAGCAGGCAGACATTTCGGATGTTTTGCACAGAATAGCTCATGGTTTGCTTCCACTCCTTCACGATGATCCGGTCGGCCCTGACCGGGTACGGAGGCCCGGAGAGGGCACCCTTTGTCGGCAATTATACAATAAAAAGCGCCGGCTGGCAATGGTGATTTGATGATTTTGCCCAATTTCTTTGGGCAAACGAAATCCCCGCCTGGACAGATCGTCCCGGCGGGGTAGGGATGAGGGGAGGTCAATCCTCTCCCTCTAAGATCAACTGACAGGAGCCGGAGAGGGTCTCATCCCCCTCCAGTTGGTAAGGGATGCCCTGGGCCTTCAGCAGCGCGATGAGGGCGCTGGCCTGTTCCCCGGTGAGCACTGTCCCATGGGAGACGGCGCCGTCCACCGCCGCTTCCCAGCCATCGGGCAGGCGGGGGATGGTGAGGATGGCGTCCGCTGCCGGTGCGGCCTGGCTGGGCTGGCCCAGGTCAGGGGAGAGGTTTATCCTGGGATTTGCGGTGAACAGGTGCTCGTCAGGGATTAGACGGTAGGGGCTGGCTCCTTCCGCGCTGGCGGGGGCGGGGACAGCGCCCTCGCCTGAATCCCGCCAGGGCTTAGCTACCCCCAGGGCGACGGCCAGCGCCGCACAGGCGGCCAGCGCGGCCCACCGGCGGGGATGGTGGAGCATCCAGACCTTCCTGGCCGGCCGCTGGGGGGGCAGATGGGCCAGGATCTCCTGGCGCAGTCCGCCGGGGACAGAGCAGTCCAGCTCCCGAAGGGCCCGGGATTGCTGGGCCATAGCCTGGGCCAGGCGGGCGCAGGAGGGGCAGGCGGCCAGATGGGCCTCCAGCTCGGCCTGGCGGGCGGGGGTCAGGGGGGCGTCCAGCCCCTCGCTCATCAATTCCAGATAATCGGAACAGTCCATGGCCGAGCCCCCTTCCCGTTGGGATCTTGCTTTCCTATTAGGAATAGACGCAGGGGGGAAGAAAAAGTTCCCCCCTGAAAAAAGTTTTTTGTCCGATTGGCCCAGGGGCCGGGCAGGGTGGTTTAGGGGCCGTATCCCGCCTCCCGTAGCAGGCGGGCCAAGGCCAGCCGAGCCCGGGCCACCCGGGATTTCACCGTGCCTGGAGGCAGGCCCAGCACCTGCCCGATCTGCTCATAGGAGGCGCCATTGACCTCCCGCAGCACCAGCACCCGCCGGTGCTCCACAGAGAGCCGGGACAGCCCCCAGGCCACGACCCGCTTCAGATCCTCCCGCTCCAGGGCCCGCTCCGGAGGATCATCTGGGCTGGCCAGCCGGTTGTCCCAGCCCCCGGCTTCGTCGTCCAGGGAGACCTCTCCCCGGCGCTTGCCCTCCCGGCGCAGCAGGTCGATGGCGGCGTTGCCCGTCAGGCGGTACAGCCAGGTGGACAGGGTGCTGTCCCCCTGGAAGGAGGGCAGGCCCCGCCATGCCTTGAAAAACACCTCCTGGGTGACGTCACCGGCGTCCTCTGCCTGCCCCAGCAGGCGCAGCGCCTGGTGATAGACCTGCTTTTCATACCGGGCTACCAGCTGGCCAAAGGCGGCCTGGTCACCCTGCTTTGCCCGCTGGAGCAGCGCCTGCTCCTCCTCCTGCATGGAGGAGTCTGCGCCCAGCGGACGATCGGCCCGCCCCCTCAGCACAGCTCCCGCTGGATGCCCCGGGTGACGGTGTAGAAGTCCTGGGCGGTCTGCATCTGGCAGATCTGTTCCTTCCAGTAGGCGGCGTGGGGGACTCCCTTCAGATACCAGGCATAGTGTTTGCGCATCTCCAGGCAGGCGATCTTCTCCCCCTTTTGGGCCATGGCCAGCTCAAACTGCCGGGCGGCGGTATCGCATCGCTCAGCCAGGGGGGGCAGGGGCGGGATGTCCCGCCCGTCTAAGGCGGCGGCGCATTGGGCCAGCAGCCAGGGGTTGCCAAAGGCCCCCCGGGCCACCATCACCATGTCCGCCCCGGTGTAGCGCAGGATGCGCACGGCGTCCCGGCCCTGGAACACGTCGCCGTTGGCGATCACGGGGATGGACACCGCTTGCTTGATCTGGCGCAGGTAGTCCCAGTTGGCGGGACCGGCATACATCTGGGCCCGGGTGCGGCCGTGGACGGCCACCGCCGCCACCCCCGCGTCCTGCATCCGCAGGGCAAAGTCCACGCAGTTGATGGATCCCTTGTCCCAGCCCAGGCGGAACTTCACCGTCACCGGCACCCCTGCCGCCCCCCGGATGACGGCCCGGATGACCCGCACGGCCTTGTCCGGGTCCCGCATCAGGGCCGAGCCGTCTCCGGCGTGGACGATTTTGGGCACCGGGCAGCCCATGTTCACATCCAGGATGTCCGCGCCCGACTGCTCCAGCGCCAGGGCGGCCCCCCGTTCCATGCACGCCTCGTCCGAGCCGAAGATCTGCACCCCCGCCGGGTGCTCCCCATCCCCCAGCTTTAACAGGGTGCGGGTCTTGCGGTCGCCATAGCACAGGGCCTTAGCGCTGACCATCTCGGTGATGGTATAGCACCCGGACAGCTCCCGGCACACAGTGCGGAAGGCCAGGTCGGTCACCCCCGCCATGGGACCAAGCACCACCTGGGAGGGGATATTGACAGTTCCAATTTTCACGCGATAACCCCTTTTCGCCCGCTCCAATCCCATGGGGATCCCACCGAGGAGAGCGGGACGCTTCATGTTGCCATCATATCATATTTCTTCCGCCGGGGCAAGACAGGTTCCGACGGCCTTTTTCTGCCCGGGTCGTTATAATAGGCCGCAAACGGAACCGAAGCGGAGGGAACATACATGGCTGAAAAGGAAAGAGCCCGAAGGGGCAGGCGGGACAAGCCCATGTGGAAGCTGCCCGTCCCCCTGGCGGCCCGGCTGTCCGACTGCACGGTGCGCTTCCTGCTGGGGGCGGTGCTGGCTGGGGCGGAGCTTCAGGGGGGACATGCCCTGTTTGGGCTGGCGTTGGTGGGGGTGTGCCGACCGGGGGCGGAGGGGCTGACCGCCCTGCTGGGCACGGCCCTGGGCTACCTCTCCTTTCGGGGGTTTGTGGGCGGGCTGCGCTATCTGGCCGCGTCCATGATGGTATATGCTGTAGCGCTGGCCCTGGGCGAGTTCCAGATCTATCGCCGACGCTGGTTCATGCCGGTAGCCGCCGCCACCCTGAACGGGATGGTGGGCTTTGTCTACCAGTCCGCCATCGGCTGGGACGGTTCGGCCGCAGTGGGCTTTGCCGTCGAGGTGCTACTTACAGCTGGTGTGGTGTACTGCTACCGGCTGGCCTTCGAGCTGTGGGAGGGCCAGCGGCCCAAGGGCCGGCTGAGTATGGAGCAGATGGTGGGGGTGATGGTGCTGGGGGCCACCCTGCTGATGACCCTGGCCCGGGTGACGGTGCTGGAGCACTACTCCCTGGGGCGGGTGTTGTGCGTGGTGGTGGTGCTCATTGCAGGCTGGAAAGGGGGCGCTGGGACAGGGGCGGCCGCCGGGGTGGCGGCGGGGCTGGCCATGGACCTGGCCGGCGGGATGCCCACCGGCCACACCATCCTCTATGCCCTGCCCGGCCTGGCCACCGGCATCTTCTCCGGACAGGGGCGGCTGCAGGCGGCCCTGGCCTATGTGCTGACGGGGGGTGTGGCCGCCCTGTGGACCTGGGGAGAGGCATCCCAGGCAGCGGCCCGCATCTATGAGATCGTGGGTGGCACGGTGGTTTTCCTGTTGCTGCCAGACCGGCTGCTGGGCCGGCTGTCCGCCCTGGCCCGGCAGGAGCGGCCGGAGGGAGAGCCTGATCGGGCCAGGCAGCTGGCCGTGCGCCGCCTGCGCCAGGCGGCCACCGCCTTCCGGGCGGTGGCCGGTGGGCTGCGGGGGGCGTTTCAGGCTCCGGTGGCGGACAACGACGGGGACAGGGCCCGCATCTTCGACCGGGCGGCGGAGCAGGTGTGCGCCAAGTGCCGCCAGCGGGAGCGCTGCTGGCAGAAGGAGTATCAATCCACCCGCACCGCCCTGTCTGACGCGCTGACCCCCATGCTGGACCGGGGGGAGGGGGTCCGGGAGGACTTCCCCGCCTACTTTGTCAGCCGATGCGCCCGGTTTGACGCCTTTCTGGCCCAGGCCAACCGGGAGCTGGCTGCCCTGCTCCACCGCCGGCGATACGACAGCCGGGTACGGGAGAGCCGGGCGGCGGTGTGCGCCCAATACGGCCAGCTGGCCCAGGTGTTGGATCAGGCGGCCATGGAGGCTGCCCGGGAGCCGGCGGTGGATGTGCGCCGCCAGCGGCTGGTCAAGCAGTACCTGGCCTCCTTGGGGCTGGAGGGGCGGTGCACCGTCTATGAGGACGAATATGGCCACCTGCACCTGGAGGTGGAGGGCAGCGGAGTGGAGCGGCTGACCCAAGGTGGGGAGGTGGCCCGGCTGTCCAACCTGCTGGGCTGCCCCTTGCGCCCGGAGCAGAGCGGGGAGCGGGACCAGGCCCGGCTGAGCCAGCGCGAACCGCTGGTGGCTGTGGCCGGGGTGGCCAGCGCGGACCGGGCGGGCCAGGCGGTGAGCGGGGACACAGGGGCCTGGTTCAAGGATGAGGGCGGACGGCTCAACGTGATCCTGTGCGATGGGATGGGCAGCGGCGCCGCCGCCCGGGCCGACAGCGACTGCGCCCTGCGCCTGCTGGAGAAGTTCCTGCGGGCAGGGCTGAGCCCGGAGGGGGCGCTGCGCACCGTGGGGGAGGCCCTGGCCCTGCGGGGCGAGGAGCAGGGGGGGTTTACCACGGTGGACCTTCTGCAGGTGGATCTGTTCAGCGGCAAGAGCGCCATCTACAAGCTGGGGGCGGCCCCTACCTATCTGCGCCGGGGGGGCGAAGTGGAGCGGGTGGAGGGCAGCTCCCTACCGGCAGGGCTGAGCCATGACGGGGCGGATGTGTTTCCCCTCACCCTGGACGCGGGGGACTGCGTGGTGCTGGTCAGCGACGGGGTGGCCACCGGGCGGGATGACGGATGGCTGCGCCGGGATCTGGCCGACTTTGACGGGCTGTCTCCCCAGGAACTGGCCGGGCGCATCCTCCAGGAGAGCGGGGCGCGCACGGGCGCCGGGGATGACCGGACGGTGATGGTGCTGAAATTGGATGTGAGGAAGTGAACCCATCGCCGGGAGGGGGGCAGCGCCCCTCCCGGCGATGGATCCTTTACAAGCCGTCCTGCCTATGCTACAATACCTCCTGACCGGTCTCCACTCCGGTCCAACCGGCGGGCAGACAGCCGCAGGCAGCTAAGGCGTGAAGCTGCCTGGAAGGAACGCCCGCCGCTGTGCCCCACGCAGGCACTCTAAAGATTGATTGGAGGTTTTTTTATGCGCAAATTTCCCGTCCGCAACCTGACCTTGGCCGCAGTGGTGGCCGCGCTGTATGTAGCCATGAGCCACTTCAGCGGCATCTTTGGACTGGCCTTTGGCCCCATCAACTGCCGCTTTTCCGAGGCCCTCACCGTGCTGCCCTTCCTCTTTCCCGCCACCGCGCCCGGCCTGGCGGTGGGCTGCCTGATCACCAACCTGCTCTCCCCCTACGGGCCGGTGGACATCATCTTCGGCACCCTGGCCACCGCCATCGCTGCCTGGCTCACCAGGAGGATGCCCCGGTGGTACCTAGCTGGTATCCCCCCCATCCTGGTCAACCTGGTGATCCTGACCCCCATGTGGGCCTGGGCAGAGGTGGGTGCGCTCAACGGCGCTTTCTGGGCCGCGTTGGGGTGGAACGCCGTCACCTTTGCCGTGGGGGAGGCCATCGCCTGCTATGTATTGGGCACCATCCTGCTCAAGGTGCTGCCCATCGTCCCTGCCCTCAAGCCTGCCCTGCGGCAGACCGCCTGAGGGGATTGGAAAATAACAGCCCCCACCCTGGATTGTGGAGTATCCAGAGTGGGGGCGTTTTGACGGGATCCGCCCGCCCGTGCACAGGCAGGGGAAGCCCAGGCGTGCCAAAGCAGTAGGCGGAACAAGCGGTTTTCTCCGTGACGGCCTCATGGGCATATGGCGGGACACCATGGGCTGGAGGAACCGCGCCTTGATAACCGTTCCTTCGCCTTTCGGGTTTTGCTCAATCAACTTCATCATCCAATGAATTGTATGGCGGTGATTTCAAAGAGATAACAATCGCCTTTCCCTTTAGATTGACGCTCTCTTTAAAGTCCTCAGCGTTCAATCTTCCTGTTTTCTCCAACATTCTTTTTTTATATAAAAGTGAGTGCTTAACGTGGGTTTTCATCCGCCAATTCAAAAAGTAATTGTGGGTATAATACTTTTGGGGTGTTTCCAAAAACATATTGAAATTCTTTTTCTTCACCTCGCTTGAGACTCTTGGATTATCAATGAAGCGCTCCCAATCAAAGGTGTCTGTGATTGATTCATTGGATTTTTGCAAATCCTTTGTTGCCCACTTCTTTGGGGCTACGGCGCCGTCTGTCCTCACGACGCCTTGCTTGTTCCCCTCATACAGTAAAATCTTTCCCTTTGCGGTTAAATCGTTAGGGTCAAGGGCCGCCCAGTGGGCGTTTGAGGTCCCGGCTGTATTCACTTTGGGTGTAGAGGCGTCGGGGGCTGCAAAATATGGAAGCAGCACAACCTGATTTTTGCCCTTAGCGGACTCCAAAATGGCTTGCAAAGTGTTTTCTTCATCCATGTCGACGATTGTGGCGGAAAGTTCCATGCCGTAAATATCGTCACAAGTTCTCACAATCGTTTCAGGGTCAAAGGCCTCGCCGATGACGGAATAATTACTTTGAACCGCGTGGCTGGACAGCCGTTCTTCCAAGTCTTCTCTGGACGCCAGGTCGTTTCCGTCCTCTGGAATGAGTTTTGATATTGCCCTGGCCAAAGCGCTGAAACCACAATTCAGGGCCAGCTGATGATACATATAGGGCAATTTCATCTGTATAACACTGTCCCCTTGGGGCGCTTGGCTGCCTTGGATGGAAAGCATATCTGCGCGCTGCTCTAACCCCAGATCCAGATTGACTGGGAGGCCGGCAATCATGGCGGTGGGCTTGACCAGGCCAAACTTCTGCTGCACCACGTGCCCCAGTTCGTGCTCCAAATGCTGCTCTTGCCCGGGGGCGAGGAATACATCGGTCCCCTTTGTGTAGGCCAGTGCGCCCAATTTCGCCGGTTCCGGGGAGTTGCGATATACCTGCACATCATCCATCGGGACCCCAAACTGCCGCTCAAACTTTGCCTGCATGGCGTCGGCAAGGGGTTTGCCTCCAGACGCGGGTTTGGCAGACCGCCGCCCTCCCTGGCTCCCCAGCATAGATAGCATGGCCTGATTGCCCGCACCTTCGGACAGGGGAGCATGGGCCGGCCTGGCTTCTTGGTCTTGAGCGCCCAACTGCTTTTTCCAAAGATATTCCAGCATGAAGCCACCCCCAAACGCTGTGGATCAGATGCTCTTCGTCTTGCTGCGCCAAAAGGATCCCGCAGAACCCTTTTATTGAAAATTATACACAAGCACAGAGGAAATGGCAAGTGGGTTCCTCTCGCCCGGGACGGGAAACGGCGTGGCGGTCTGGAAAAAGCCGCCACGCCGTTTTTGTCTCTCCAGTCGTTGAAAGCCCGCCCAGGCTTTCCTTATCCCCGCTATGCCAGCATCCCGTCCAGCCGGGCCGCCCGCAGAGCGCGGCGGATGGCCACCCCCAGGGCGGGGGCGATCAGCACCGCCACCGCTCCGTTGAACAGGGAGGAGGGGACCTTCTGCACCACCGCCGCCCAGGCCGTCACGCTGTCCAGCCCCGAGAGTAGTAGGCCGTTGTAAAAGTAGTTCTTGGCCAGGTAGAGCACAATGTATCCCACCGCCGCGCACAGCGTGGCCGCCAACTCTGAGCGGTAGTTGCTCCTGCCCTTACACAGCTTGTGGAACACCAGTCCGGCGATCACCCCATACAGACCCTTGGTGACAAAGGTGATGGGGCTTTCCGCCACATACATCGGATCGGTCAGGTCAAAGACGATGGAGCCAATCCCAGAGGCCAGCCCCCCCCACCAGGGCCCCAGCAGGATGCCGGACAGGGCGCAAAAGGCGTTGCCCAGGTGGAAGCGTTCCACCCCCAGGCCGGCCGGGATCTGGATCTGCAGCTTGGCGCTCAGCGCCACCAGGGCGGCCAGCAGCGCCGCCGCGCATAGCTTCAGCACCCGGTTGCGGTTGTTTGTGTGTGTCATCATCATGCCTCCCCTCCCGGCCGCCGGGCTTGACGGCTGGGGTGTTACCTGCTATTATACCCACAACTGGCATGATAGAAAGACCCAGTTTTCATATTTTTTATGTGGTCAGTTTGGAGGCGTTGACATGGAAGGCTTTCGCGCTCTGCCGGTCTTTCAGCCCGGCCTGCCCCTGTATGAGCAGCTCTACCGCCACCTGGTGGAGGAGATCCGCCAGGGCAGGCCCGCCCCCGGAGCGCGCCTGCCCTCCAAACGGCAGCTGTGTGCCCTTCTGGGGGTGAGCATGAGTACGGTGGAGACCGCTTACAGCCTGCTCACAGCCGAGGGCTACCTCATTGCCCGACCCCGCAGCGGCTATGTGGTGGCAGACCTGCTTCCCCTCACCCCCCGCCCCGCGGTGGACGTGACGCCCCCCGCTCCGGAGCCCCCCCGCTGGCGGTACGATTGCTCCACCTCGGCGGTGGACACCTCCCTGTTTCCCTTTTCCTCCTGGGCCCGGATCACCAAGGAGGCGGTGTACCAAAACCCGGAACTGCTCCAGCGGGGCCACCCCCAAGGGGACCTGCCCCTGCGGTGTGCCCTGGCCGATCTGCTGGCCCAGTACCGGGGGGTGCACTGCGGGCCGGAGCAGGTGGTGGTGGGGGCGGGGGTGGAGTACCTGCTGTCCACCCTGTTGCAGCTGTTGCCCGAACATGGCCGCGTGGCCCTGGAGGATCCGGGCTACCCTGCGGGCTACGCCGTGGTGGAGCGCAACGGCAGGCAGGCCGTCCCCATTCCGGTGGACGGCGGGGGGATGGATCCGGAGGCCCTGGCCCAAAGCGGGGCCAGACTGGCCTATGTGACCCCTTCCCACCAGTTCCCCACTGGGGTGACCATGCCGGCGGCCCGGCGCACCCGGCTGCTGCGCTGGGCCTATGACAGGCCGGACCGCTACCTCATTGAAGACGACTACGACAGCGAGTTTCGCTACGCCACTCGGCCGATCCCCGCCATGCAGGGGATGGACCGGGTGGGGCGGGTGGTCTACCTGGGCACCTTCTCCCGCTCCATCGCCCCCTCCATCCGGGTGGCTTACCTCATCCTGCCTCCCGCCCTGCTGGCGCGCCACCGGCAGATGTTCTCCCACACCGGCTGCACCGTCTCCCGCTTTGAGCAGGAGGCGCTGCGCCGCTTCTTAGTCCAGGGTCTGTACGGACGGCACTTGCGCCGGGTGGGCAACCTGTACCGGCGCAAGTGCGCCGTCTTCACCCAAGCCCTGGAGTCTATCCACGGCGTCCGGCTGGCCGGCCAGGAGGCGGGGCTGCATTTTCTGCTCACCCTGCCCCGCCTTTCAGAGGGGGAGCTGGTGGCCCGGGCGGCGTCGGCCTCGGTGCGGGTGCACCCCCTCAGCCGGTACTGCCACCAGGCTGTCCCAAACCCTTCCACCGTGGTGCTGGGCTTTGCGGGGCTGAGTCAGGACGAGTTGGCCGGGGCTGCCGCTGCGCTGGCCCGGGTCTGGGGGCATAGGGAAAGCGCCCTCACCCAGCGGGGCGAGGGCGCTGATCACAGGGGCAGCAGCACTTGATAGACCATGAGGAAGTGGGCAATGGAACCCAGCAGGATGAACAGGTGGAACACCTCGTGGCAGCCAAACCGGGGGTTGTTCCGCCCTGGCCATTTCAGGGCGTACAGCACCCCACCGACGGTGTACAGCACCCCGCCCAGCAGCAGCCACAGGACGCCTTGTGCTCCCAGGGCCATGGCCAGGGGATAGATGGCGATGAGGGCAATCCAGCCCATGGCGATATACACCGTGGAGGTCACCACTCGGGGGCAGTTGATCCAGGTCAGGCTCATCACCAGCCCCGCGATGGCCAGGGCCCAGATGACCCCGAACAGGGACCAGCCCCAGGGCCCCCGCAGGGCCACCAGGCACACGGGGGTATAGGTGCCGGCGATGAGGAAGTAGATGGCGCTGTGGTCATATTTCCGCAGGGCAACCCGCCCCCGCACCGAGGTGTTGACGCAGTGGTACAGGGTGGAAGCGGTGTACAGCGCGGCCATGCTGAGCCCATAGATGGAGAAGGAGACCAGCTTCCACACATCCCCGCCCGTAATGGCAGTCTTTACCACCAACAGCGCCGTGGCCAGCACCGACAGCGCCGCCCCCACGCCGTGGGTGATGGCCGACCAGGGACGTAAACCGTCATAGGGGCTGCGCCCCCGCTCCTGGGGACGGCCCCGCCGGCGGGGCGCGGGCACGCCGTCAAGGGAAGAGGGGAGGATCTGTTCCACGGCTGGCACCTTCCTTTCCGATTTTGGTGGGCATAGTATAGCATAGGATGGGCAGCATATCAAGAGAAAAACCACGAAATATAATTATTAAAATTAGATTAAGAGGGCGAAGGGGAAGGAAGGATTGAAAAACCGGGCGAAATGAGGTATACTAACCGGGAAGTGGCCGGATGCTCGCCCTTCAGGGGCGGGGATGGTCCGAGCCGGGCGATGGGAGGGACACCATGGGGGAGAGTTTGGGCCTATATCTGCACATTCCGTTCTGCCGGAGCAAGTGTGACTACTGTGACTTCTATTCCCTGGCTGGTCAGGACGATCGGATGGACGACTACCAGCGGGCGTTGCTGCGCAACATCGACGAGTGTGCCTTGCTGGCCAAAAAGAGCGAGGTCAACAGCATCTACATCGGCGGCGGCACCCCCAGCTGGTATGGCCAGCGGCGGCTGGCCGAGCTGCTCACCGCCGTGCGCAAGCGCTTTCACGTGGCAAAGGGAGTGGAGGTCACCCTGGAGGTCAACCCAGACAGCGTGGACCTGAAGCTGCTGCGCCACCTGCATCGGCTGGGGGTAAACCGGATCTCCATGGGGATGCAGTCGGCCTGTGACGAGGAGCTGCGCCGGGTCCACCGGCCCCACGACTTCCAGCAGGTGGCCGACGGGGTGGGCATCGTGCGCCAGGCCAGGATCCACAACCTGAACCTGGACCTGATCTACGGCCTGCCCGGCCAGACGGAGGAGAGCTGGCGGGAGACGGTGGAGCGGGCCATAGCACTGCAGCCTGAGCACCTGTCCTGCTACGGGCTGACGGTGGAGGCGGGCACCCCCCTGGCAAACCGGGTAGCCCAGGGGGAACAGCTGCCCGACGACGACGCCCAGGCCGAGCGCTATCTGTGGACGGTGCAACGCCTGGCCCAGGCGGGATACGACCAGTATGAGATCTCCAACTTCGCCAAGCCGGGTTTCCAGTCCCGGCACAACCTGAAGTACTGGATGGGACAGCCCTACCTGGGGCTGGGGGTGGCCGCCCACTCCGACTTTGGCGGCTGCCGCTACGCCTACATCCGGGATCTGGAGGGCTATATCCAGGGGATGCTGGAGGGGGGCGAGGTGCTGGCCGAGTCTGAGCGGGTGCCGGCCCGGGAGCGGGGGGGCGAGTACCTGATGCTGCGCCTGCGCACCGTCCACGGCATTGAGGAGTGGGAGTACCGCCGGGAGTACTATATGAACTTTGACCCCATCGAGACCAGGCTGTTCCAGTACGAGCAGCGGGGCTGGGCGGCCCGGACGGGCCGGCGGTGGCACCTCACTCCGGAGGGGTTCCTACTGTCCAACCGCCTGATCGGGGAGCTGCTGGAGTTGCAGGAGACGGCCACCCTGGCCAGCACGCTGGAGAAGATCCGGGAGGGCGGGCTTCCTGAGCAGCCTGATGAGGGAGACAGCCCGGCGCCCACCAGGTGAGGATGAGGGAGCACACCAGGTCGCGACGCGCCGGATGCCAAGGCATCCGGCGCATATTTTTTGCCAGCTCGGACAGGATAACCGAGAGGTGAAGCGATCGTGGATATGAGCAATCAGGAATATCAGAAATATGTCAGTGAACTGGCCGACCCCTCCCCGCTGTGGCGGGATATGGTGTGGGCCTTCTGCGTAGGGGGCGGCATCTGCGCGGGGGGACAGGGGCTGTCTAACCTGTACCAGTACCTGGGCATGACGCAGGAGGACGCCGGGGCTTGGGTGTCCATCACCCTGGTGTTTCTGGCTGCCCTGCTTACCGGCCTGGGGGTGTTTGACGACATCGCCAGCCGGGCGGGGGCGGGGACGCTGGTGCCCATCACCGGCTTTGCCAACGCCATGGTGTCCCCTGCTCTGGAGTTCAAGCACGAGGGGTTTGTCACCGGCACTGGAGCCAAGCTCTTCACCGTCGCCGGTCCGGTGCTGGCTTACGGGGTGTCGGCTAGTGTGGTGTATGGGATTATTCTGTGGATCATCCAACAGATGTAGCCCGGCATAGCGCCGTGGGTAGGGAATAGAGGCCAGGAGGGCGGGACGCCAGGCGTTTCACCCCCCTGGCTTTTTGTTGTCCAGAAGGGGAAAAGGGTTGACAGAGGAAAACTATTGTGATAGTATAGCGGCACAAACTATTGCAGTAGTTTAGAGAAAGGGTGTGATGGGATGACAGGTAAGCTCTTTGACTCAGAGCTGAAGGTCATGGACGTGCTGTGGAGGGGAGGTGACCAGACGGCCAAGCAGATCTCCGAGATGCTCAAGCGGGAGATCGGTTGGAATGTGAACACCACCTACACCGTGATTAAGAAGTGCGTGGACAAGGGGGCGATCCAGCGCCTGGAACCCCACTTCCTGTGCCACGCCCTGGTGAGCAAGCAGGATGTGCAGCGGGCGGAGGCGGATGCGCTGGTAGGCAAGCTGTTTGGCGGCGCGCCCGACAAGCTGTTCGCCGCCCTGCTGGGGGGCAGGAAGCTGCCCCAGGAGCAGGTGGAGGCCCTGCGCCGGATGGTGGACCAGCTGGAGGTGGAAGAGGGGATATGAGCCTGCTGCAGATGAGCTTGGCGGGCAGTGGGATGGTGCTGGTCATCCTCGTGGTTCGGGCGTTGACCGCCCGCCGCCTGCCCCGGCTGGCGTTCCAGGTGCTGTGGATCCTGGCCGCCCTGCGGCTACTGCTGCCGTTGGCCATACCCCTGCCCATCCTCCCAGCGCCCCAGCCTGCGGCGGTGGGGGCCGGGGGTGGGGCCAGCACGGCCCAGACCCGGCCCGACCTGCTGGCTTGGGAGGCGGGGCTTGAGGTGGAGCAGGCGCCGGACAGCATGGCAGCTCCGGACAGTGAGGGGCCGACCGGCTATTCCGATGCGCCCGCCCTGGGGGGCGGGTGGCGGATCGACCCGCTGCGGACGATCTGGATGGCGGGCGCTGTGGTGCTGGCCCTCTACTTCCTGCTGGCTTACTGGCGGGGGATGCGGCTGTTTCGCGCCTGTCCGGAGGAGGACGCCCCTGCCGTCCGGGCCTGGCTGGACGGCCACCGGCTGCGCCGAAGGGTGGAGGTGCGTGCCGCGCCGTGGATCGAGGGGCCGCTGACCTGCGGCGTCCTGCGCCCGATGATCCTGCTGCCCCAAGGGTTAGCCTGTGGGGAGACGGGGTTGCTGGACGATGTGCTCACCCATGAGTGGGTCCATATCCGGCGCTTTGACGGGGCGGCCAAGCTGCTGTTCGCCGCCGCGGTGTGCGTGCATTGGTTCAACCCCCTGGCCTGGGTCCTGTTCGTGCTGGCCAACCGGGATGTGGAGCTATCCTGCGATCAGCAGGTGCTGCGCATCCTGGGCAGGGAACGGCGGGGGGGCTACGCCCGGGCCCTGCTCCAGATGGAGGAGAGCAGAGCTGGCTCCGCTTCGTTCTACAATCACTTTGGGAAACACATCATGAAAGAAAGGATTGAAGCGATTATGAAATACAAGAAAACATCTGTTGCAGCAATGATCCTGGCCCTGGTGCTGGTGGCGGGTACGGCCACCGCCTTTGCCACTGTCCCGGTGGAGCAGGCTGCGGCCCCCGGGGTGGGAGAGACCGATGAAACTCCACGGGTTGAAATCATCCTGGGGAATGGGAGAGAGGTAAGCTTTGTAGAGCAGTCCTCGCTTGGGCAGGAGAATGAGACCGCTTTTGAGGAATTTGTTCTGGATGGAGAGATTGGAGAGCGCTTTGTCTCCGGGGACCTGATCTTTGAAATTGTCTCGCAAGAGGAGGTGAACCAGGCCCAATCCGCAAACCAAAGTAGGGCCAGCCTCAAGCTCTGGACACGGAATCTGTGGGGAAGCTCCACAAGTGAATCGTTTCGGATGACAGCGGCAATCCCTTATGTGAAAGTCTGGATCAGCAACCAGGGAGAGAGCAGCATCCGATTTACCATAACGAAGGACTCGCCGTTTGGCGCGGTTGTCTCTGGAAGCAACCTTTCCATCCCGGCTGGCACGGCAATCAGTGTATACAGCACAAATCGGTTCCCTGCTGCCACCTACTATGCCAATTTTACCAGCGGGAAGGCCGACCTGAAAGGGGTCGCCGCCTGCCGGATTGCATCCACGATTGAAGAACTGGATATCTAAATCCTGTCTGAAACGATGGGCCCCGTCCCCACTGCGGGGGCGGGGTCTTGCCTTGTCCTGAAGCCTTTGGTGTGATACAATAAAAGGCAAACTGCGTGACAAAGGAGGCCGGCCCGGACGATGAAGCGGCTGACCATTGGCATCCTGGCCCATGTGGACGCGGGCAAGACCACCCTGAGCGAGGCCATGCTCTACCGCGCCGGGACCCTGCGGAAGCTGGGCCGGGTAGACCATCAGGACGCGTTCCTGGACACCGACGGGCTGGAGCGGGAGCGGGGCATCACCATCTTTTCCAAGCAGGCGGTACTGCGCCGGGGGGAGCTGGAGCTGACCCTGCTGGACACCCCGGGGCATGTGGACTTTGCCGCCGAGATGGAGCGGACGGTGCAGGTGCTGGACTATGCCATTCTGCTGATCAGCGGCCCAGACGGGGTGCAGGGGCACACCGAAACCCTGTGGCGGCTGCTGGAGAGCCACGGCGTGCCCACCTTTCTGTTTCTCAACAAGATGGATCAGCCGGGGGCGGACCGGGCGGCCCTGCTGGAGCAGCTGCGCCAACGGCTGGGAGAGGGGTGCGTGGACTGCTCCGGGCCCCGCCAGGCCCTGCTGGAGCAGGCGGCCTTGTGTGACGAGGGGCTGCTGGAGCGCTACCTGGAGGGGGAGGAGCCGTCGGAGCAGGAGCTGGCCGGGCTGATCGCTAGGCGGGAACTCTTCCCCTGCTACTTCGGCTCCGCCCTGCGCTTGGACGGGGTGGAGCAGCTGTTGGATGGACTGGAGCGGTACACCCTGGAACCGGACTGGGGGGAGGCGTTTGCCGCCCGGGTGTTCAAGATCAGTCGGGACGAGCGGGGAGAGCGGCTGACCTGGCTGAAGGTGACGGGGGGCTCCCTGCGGGTGCGGGACACGGTGGGATGCGGGGGTCGGGAGGAGAAGGTCAGCCAGCTGCGCCTGTACTCCGGGGCCCGGTTTAGCCCATTGGATGAGGCCCCCGCCGGCACGGTGTGCGCCGCCACGGGTCTGACCCAGACCCGGGTGGGACAGGGCCTGGGAGTGGAGCGCAGCTGGCTGGGGCCCGAGCTGGAGCCGGTGCTGCGCTACCAGGTGCTGCCCCCCGACGGATGCGATGGGCACACTCTGCTGGGATACCTACGACAGCTGGAAGAGGAGGATCCCCAGCTGCGGGTGGAGTGGGACGAGAGGGCGGGGGCGGCCCAGGTGCACCTGATGGGGGAGGTGCACAGAGAGATATTGGCCCGGCTGTTGGAGCGGCGGTTCGGGGTGGAGACGGCCTTCGGTCCGGGGGCCATCGTCTATCGGGAGACCATCGCCGCCCCGGTGGAGGGGGTGGGCCACTTCGAGCCTCTGCGCCACTATGCCGAGGTGCACCTGCTGCTGGAACCGCTGGAGCGGGACGGCGGCATCGTGCTGGATACCGCCTGTCCCGAGGACGCGTTGGCAGGCAGCTGGCAGCGGCTCATTCTCACCCACTTGGCGGAAAAGACCCACCTGGGGGTGCTCACCGGCGCGCCCCTCACCGATGTGAAGATCACCCTGCTCACCGGCCGTGCCCACACCAAGCACACCGAGGGGGGCGATTTCCGCCAGGCCACCTACCGGGCGGTGCGCCAGGGATTGATGGGGGCGCAAAGCGTGCTGCTGGAGCCCTGGTACTCCTTTCGCCTGGAGGCGCCCCAGGGGTGCGTGGGCCGGGCCATGACCGATTTGCAGCGCATGGGCGGGCAGGTGGACCCGCCTGAGACGGCGGGGGAGCGCTGTGTGCTCACCGGGGCGGCGCCGGTGTCCGAGCTGGAGGGGTACTGGAGCCAGCTGGCCGCTTACAGCCAGGGACGGGGCCGACTGAGCTGCCGGGTGGAGGGCTACCGCCCCTGCCACAATGCCCAGCAGGTCATAGAGCGTGTTGGCTACCAGCCGGAGCGGGATGTGGACAACCCCGCCGACTCGGTGTTCTGCGACCACGGATCCGGGGTGGTGGTGAAGTGGGACCAGGTGCGGGAGCATATGCACGTGGACAGCGGCTGGCGGCCACCGGGGGAGGAACCCTTACAGGAGCGGGCCGCCCCAACCCCCGCCCCCATGGGCTATGCCGACCGGGCGGCGCTGGAGCAGGAGCTACAGGCCATCTTCGAGCGTACCTACGGCCCGGTGAGACCCCGGGCTTTCCGCCCTGCCCCAAAGGCGCCGCAGCGGCGGGAGCGCCCCTGGAAGGGGCTTCAGATCCCGCTGGGAGAGGACTATCTGCTGGTGGACGGATACAACGTCATCCACGCCTGGGATGAGCTGCGCCGGCTGGCCCAGGATGATCTGGAGGGGGCGAGACAACGGCTGGTGCACCGGCTGCGCAACTACCAGGGATGGAAGAAGTGCCGGGTCATCGTGGTGTTCGATGCCTACAAGGTGAAGGGGGGCGCGGGCTCGGTGGAGCGGGAGGGGGATGTGTGGGTGGTGTACACTCAGGAGGCGGAGACCGCCGATATGTATATTGAAAAGACCACCTATGAGCTCAAGGGGAAGCACCGGGTGCGGGTGGCCACGTCGGACGGGTTGGAGCAGCTGATCATCCTGGGGCACGGGGCCACGCGCATCTCCGCGGGAGAGCTGGAGCGGGAGCTGACGGCGGCGGAGGCGGATATCCGCCAGGCCATCGGGGAGGGGCGTTAGGCGGGAAATGACCGGGAGCTTGATGGAGTCAGACACCATGGCCCCGGCTCCGGGGGATCGAAAGGCCGCCGCCCAGTTGGGCGGCGGCCTTTCTGCCGTCTCATGTAAGGGAGCGCACAAACTGCAGGGCGGAGCGGGGGGTCTGCCCGCCGTGAAGCCGCTCCCAGGCGATGGCCTGCCGGTGCAGTTCCTCGGTGGGCAGGCCCACCTGATGCCGGGCGGCAAGCTCCTCCACCAGGGCCAGGTATGCCCCTTTATCCAGACCCTGGAACAGCACCCGCAGGCCAAATCGGTCGGCCAGGGAGGTGGTCTCCCGGATGGCCTCTGCCCGGTCCACCTCGTCCCCGGCCCGCTGGGCCAGGCTCTGGCGTACCAGGTGACGGCGGTTGGAGGTGGCGTAGATGGCCACGTTGTCCGGCCGGCGGGCCACCCCGCCCTCCAGGATGGTCTTGAGCACGGAGTAGGCCATGGAGTCCTGGTCAAAGGCCAGGTCGTCAATGAACAGGATGAACTTCTGCCGCCGGCCTTCCAGGGTGCGGATCAGCGCGGGCAGCCCGTCCAACTCCTGCTTGTCGGCCTGGATGAGGCGCAGCTGCTCCGAACCGGGCAGGGTGAGCAGGCTCTTCACCGTGGCGGACTTGCCGGTGCCGCTCTCTCCATAGAGCAGCACGTCGTTCACCGCCTTGCCGGCCAGCAGGGCCTGGGTGTTGCGCGCCACCAGCTCCCGCTGGTGGTGATAGCCCAGCAGTTCGTCCTGGCTGGGGCAGTCCGGATGGGACACCGGGATGAGCTCACCCCCCTGCCAGCAGAAGGCCCGGTACCGGGCCAACAGGCCGGCTCCCTCCTGGCGATAGGCCTGGGTGAGGGCTTCGAAAGAAAAGGGCACCCCGGCGTGCCAGCGGGGCAGACCGGTGAGCACTCCCTGGTAGTCGCTGCCAAGCAGCTGGGCCAGCCTGGCCAGCCACTTGTCACAGTCCACGCTGGCCAGCAGGGCAAAGGCGGAGACGTCCATCCGGGCGGCCTGCTCCAGGGCGGGGTCCCGCCCGCCGGCCTGGCACAGGAGGGGATAGGGTCCCTCCGACCAGCGCAGGGCCTGGGCCAGCCAGCTGCCCAGCCCCTCGTGGCCGGCCTGCCGCAGCTGATAGAACAGGCTGGTGTAGGCCTCCAGCCCGCCCAGCCCATCCCCGTGGGCGGCGCAGGCGGCCAGGCGCAAAGCCCGGGAGAGCACCGGCTGCTCCAGCAGGTCTTGGTAGGCGGTGATGCCCTGCAGGGCGGCCAGCATATGCTTGAAGTTCATTCCAGGTCACCTCGTGGCAGCATTTTTCCCATTATAACCCTCCAGCAAAGGAATGACAATTCCCATTTTCTGAAGAAGCTGGGAGGGCAGGCAATTCCCGTCTTTCTATTTTCCAGATGGTGTGGTATACTAGAAAAAATACCGCATGGAGGTGGATCCCACCATGGAACTGACGGAGCGGACCCGGAGCAGCCGGCTGGTCTACGACGGGAAGCTGCTGAAGGTATACTACGACACGGTGGAGCTGGCAAATGGCGCCCCAGCCTGGCGGGAGGTGGTCCGGCATCCGGGAGCAGTGGTGGTGGTGCCGGTGGACGGCCAGGGGAACGTCTACCTGG
Organism: uncultured Oscillospiraceae bacterium; assembly: GCA_944387065.1. Lineage (GTDB taxonomy): Bacteria > Bacillota > Clostridia > Oscillospirales > Oscillospiraceae > Enterenecus. Next base: position 181,780 of record CALXDM010000002.1, on the reverse strand, counting down.
TGCGCCAGTACCGCTACCCCTATGGCAAGGCTTTGCTGGAGGTGCCTGCGGGCAAGCTGGAGCCCGGGGAACCGCCTCTGAGCGCCGCCAAGCGGGAGCTGGAGGAAGAGGTTGGGGCCCGGGCCGGGCGGTGGACGGAAATGGGGCAGTTGCTGCCCACCCCCGGCTTTTGCGACGAGCGCCAGTATGTCTACCTGGCCCGGGGGCTGGAGCTGGGGCAGAGCCACCCCGATGAGGACGAGTTTTTAGAAGTGGTCAAGCTGCCGCTGGAACAGGCGGTGGATATGGCGGTGGACGGCCGCCTGGAGGACTGCAAAACGGTGGCGGCCATTCTGCGGGCCTGCCGGGTGCTGGAGCGTGAGGAAGATGGATAAGCGTATTTTGGTGGTGGAGGACGAGGGGAACATCGTGGACATCCTGGTGTTCAACCTGCGCCGGGAGGGGTATGAGACGCTGGAGGCCCGGGACGGGGCGGCGGGGTTGCAATTGGCCCTGGAGCGGGATCCGGACCTGGTGCTGCTGGACTTGATGCTGCCCAAGCTGGACGGTTTTGAGGTGTGCCGCCGGCTGCGGGCAGAGGGACGGGCTACCCCTGTGATCATGCTCACCGCCCGGGAGGAGGAGACGGACAAGGTGCTGGGGCTGGAGCTGGGGGCGGACGACTACATCACCAAGCCTTTCTCCATGCGGGAGCTGTTGGCCCGGGTGAAGGCCAACATCCGGCGCAGTGGCATGGCCCACGCCCCTGCTGCCCACCGGTTGGAGCTGGGGCGCATCACAGTGGACGAGCAGGCCATGACCGTCAGCAAGGACGGCAGCCCCCTGGAGCTGTCCCAGCGGGAGTATGAACTGGTGCGCACCCTGGCTGCCCACCGGGGGCAGGTGCTCTCCCGGGAGGCGCTGATGGAGCAGGTGTGGAACTACGAGGGGTATGTGGGCGATGTGCGGGCGGTGGATGTGGCGGTGCGCCGTCTGAGGGAGAAGATTGAGGACGATCCCGCCGATCCGAAATTCATCCTGACTCGGCGAGGGTTGGGATACGCATTTGGGGCGTAGTGAAAGCAGGTATCGGTCGGGATCGTCCAGACGGCGAAGCCGGACGGCGGCGGGTGCCGCCGTCAGCGCCATAGGCGCTGGGCGCAGGGGCAATTCATTTGCCCCGAGCAGGGAGAAAAAGGGGCCCCCATGGACGTTGTCCATGGGGAGGGATCCCGCCGATCCGAAATTCATCCTGACTCGGCGAGGGTTGGGATACGCGTTTGGGGCTTGAGGGAAGCTGGCGGCGGAGCATCAGGATTGGGAGCTGGGCCCGGACGGCGGGCCTATGAGAGAATCCTGAGCCGGATTTTGCCCCTGGGGGGAACGGAAGAGAGAGGAGGTGGCCCATGCGCCGCAGCCTGCATCTAAAGCTGGTGCTCATCATGGTGCTGCTCATCGTGTCTCTGATGACGGTGGTGGGAGCTTTTCTGATGAACTCGGTGACTGGCTACTATATCAACGATTTCTACGGCCAGATTGCCTCCGCCTTCGGGGAGGACAACGTCGACTTTCTCCAGGACCTGCAGATTCCCACCCAGGGCGAGACAGACGGCGCGGCCATGCTGGATGAGGTGCTGGCCGCCTATGTGGGCGTGCTGGGCGTGGACGGGCGCAACCGGAACTACTATGTGCTGGACGGGGTGACCGGCCGCTTCCTGGCCGGCTCCGCCCAGGAGCCGGAGGGGGGCTTGCAGATCACGCCCAATATCTCCGCCGCTTTGCTGGGAGAGGTGGGGCTGGAGAGCGACGCGGCCGCAAGCTACATGGACGCAGCCGTGCCCATCCGCCGGGGGGAACAGCCCTATGTGATCTACATCCTGGACAACCGGGAGACGGTGCGCAGCCTAAACGGGGAGATGTTTCCCCTCATCCTGGAGGCGCTGGCCCTGGGGCTGGTCATCTCCATCCTGCTCTCCTTCCTGCTGTCCAAGACCATGGTTACCCCCCTGCAGAGGCTGACCGATGGGCTGCAGGAGGTGGCCGCCGGCGACTTTTCCAAAAAGTTGGAGGTGACCTCCCGAGACGAGATCGGGCAGCTTACCGAGAGCTTCAACTCCATGGCCGGACAACTCCAGAACACCATCGCCGCCGTGCGCAACGAGCGCAACAAGCTGGACACCCTCTTCCTACATATGGCCGACGGGGTGGTGGCCTTCGACCGGGAGGGCAAGGTCATCCACGCCAATCCGGCTGCCAGCCGGATGCTCCGGCGGACCTTTACCCAGCAGGACAGCTATGGGCAGCTGTTTGGCGATCTGTTCCCCCTGGAAGAAGTGGAGCAGGTGGATGGGCACCTGTCCGCAGAGCGGGCGGTGGCCGGACGCTGCTTGGAGCTGCTGATGGCACCCTTCGCCCGGGGGGATCAGGGGGGGGTGCTGGTGCTCATCCACGACGTCACCGAGCAGCGGGCCGCCGAGCAGACCCGCAAGGATTTTGTGGCCAACGTCTCCCATGAGCTGCGCACCCCGCTGACCAACATCCGCAGCTATGCCGAAACCCTGGAGGAGGGGTTGGAGGATATGCCGGCGGAGACGGCGAAAAACTTCCTGGCGGTGATCCTCAACGAGACGGATCGGATGACCCACATCGTCCAGGACCTGCTCACCCTGTCCCGGTTTGACTCCGGGCGCAGCGAGCTGCACCTGGCCCGCTTCCCCTTTGCCAAGGCGGTACAGGACACCTACCAGGCGGTGATCCTGGACGCGCAGAAGCACGCCCACACCGTCCGCCTGGAGCTGCCGGACAAACTGCCCGAAGTGTTGGCTGACCAGGAGCGGGTGATGCAGGTGATGATGAATATCGTCTCCAACGCCATCAAGTACACCCCAGATGGGGGGACCATCACCCTGTCCGCCGGCGTCCGGGAAGGGCGGGTGTGGATGGAGGTGGATGACAACGGGATCGGCATCCCGCCCGCTGACCGGGAGCGGATCTTCGAGCGATTTTACCGGGTGGACAAGGCCCGCTCCCGCCAGTCGGGAGGGACGGGGCTGGGGCTGTCCATCGCCAAGGAGATCGCCCAGCTGCATGAGGGAGCCCTGTACCTGGTGGACAAGAAAGGGCCGGGATTGACCATCCGGCTGGAGCTGCCTGTGGACGGCCCCCGGAAGGAGGGGGACAGCCATGGGGGATAGGCGGCGGTGGCTGGAGTGGGGTAAGGACGCGGCCATTGTGGCCCTGAGCCTGTCCGCGCTCTACCTGTTGACCATGACCCCCCTGGTCCAGGATAGCGGCCTGCTGGCCCAGAGCAGCGCCAGGGTGTGGGAGGAGCGTGGGGACGTAACCCTGACGGCAGCGGCCTACCCCTCCCGGATGGCGGTCAACACCGGACAGGGCCGCTATGGGGTACAGTATGACCAGGTGGAGGTGGATCGGCTGTTCGCCCAGACCGGCCCCCTTCTGGGGGAGGCGCTCAATTCCGCGGGACAGCCCGAGGAGATAAGCTGGCAGCATTGGCAGGATGACTTACAGCAGGTGGGGATCTACTTCGATTTTTCCGGCCAGATCCCTCTGTCCGCCCTGGGCGGCTGGCTGCAGGATGAGGGACAGTGCGCCCTGCCCGGCGCGGCCCGAAGGATCGCGCTGGTCCAGGGGGAGGACAACCGGGTGTACCTGAGCTACCAGGAGTCATCGGGGGGGTTCTTCCGGTGCTTGACCCAGCTGTCCGCCTCCCTGCACCTAGAGCCGGTGGTGGAGGGGGTGCAGGAGAACGAGGCCCGCTTTGCCTTTGAGTCCGAGCAGCTGGCCCAGCTGCTGGACCCTTACACCTTGCTCACCGAGCACACGGGAGGGGCGGTGTACCGTGCGGCCAACCCTCTGGCCACCAGCGGGGAGCTGCCGCGGCTGCTGGAGGCGCTGTCCTTCAGCGGGCAGAACCACACCGCCATCAGCGGCGGCCAAGCCTTCCTGGAGGGGGAGAGCCGGCTGGAGGTGCAGGAGGACGGCACAGTGCTCTATCGGGCGGGTCAGGAGGGGAAGTACCATGTGGCTCACAGCGGGGAGCAGCCCACTTTGGCTGAACGGATCGAGACGGTGCGCCAGATGGCCCAGGCCACCCTGGGGGCCTACTGCGGCGAGGCCAGGCTCCACCTCATCTCCGCCCGGGAGACGGGGGAGGGCTGGCTGATCCAGTTTGGCTACCAGATCAACGGCAGCCCGGTGTGGCTCCACGACGAGGGCTGGGCGGCCCAGTTCCTGATCCGGGAGGACTATGTGACTCAGTTCACCCTGCGCCTGCGCAGCTACACCGCCACGGGGGAACAGGCGCTCCTGCTGCCTGTGGAGCGGGCGGCGGCGCTGCTGCCTGCCCTGACCCAGCAGAGCCGGGAACTGGTGGTGCAGTACCGGGATCAGGGGGGGGAGACGCTCGCGCCCCTGTGGGTGGCCCAGTAGGGCTGGAAATGGAAAGCAAGGCGCCGGTTATGGCGCGGGGGAGGGACGGATATGGCTTGGGGCAAGGTGAAAAACATCATGATTCTGCTGCTCCTGCTGGTCAATGCCTTTCTGCTGGTGCTGGTGGGGATGCGCCAGGGGGAGAGCCACCGCTATCAGGACGCTGCCCTCACCCAGGCCATCGGGGTGCTGGAGCAAAACGGCATCCAGGTGGAGGCCCAGTCCCTGGGCAGCGCCCAGGGGCTCTATCCCCAGTTGATGGAGCGGGACCTGGTACGGGAGAGAGCGCTGGCCGCGGCTTTGCTGGGGGAAGAGGTGGAGCCGGAGAACCAGGGAGGCGGGTTGTACCGCTATCTGGGCAGTCGGGGGCAGGTGAGCATCCGGGCGGGCGGGGAGCTCTCCGCCCAGCTGAACCCGGATGCGTCCTGGCACACTCAGGATCCCCAGGCCCAGGCCGCGGCCCTGTTGGAGGATATGGGCGTGGAGGCCCGGCAGATAGACGCCCAGCTGGACCGGGGGACGGGGATGGTGCGCTTTTTCCAGCTGTGGCAGGGACAGCCTCTCTTCTCCTGCCAGGTGGTCTTTACCTATGAGCAGGGGCGGCTAACCGGGCTGGAGGGCACCCTGCTGGCGGCCAACTCCGGACAGGGGACAGAACAGGGGCAGACCATTACCCTGCCCACCGCCCTGCTCCGGTTTCTGGACGCCGTGGTGCGCGGGGGAGAGGTCTGCTCCCAGATCACTGCCATGCAGCCCGGCTATCTGACAGCCCAGTCCTTTTCCGGCTCGGTCTCCCTCGCCCCCGCTTGGCGGATCGGCAGTGATACCGCCGACTACTATCTGGACGCGGTGACCGGGGAAGTGACCCGGGTGAGGTAGTCCCCTCAAAGTCGCCCTGCCCGATGGAGGAAGTTGGTGTCGGCCAGACGGATGGCGGCGGCCAGAAAGACCAGCACAGCGGCGGTCAGCCCGGAGCAGGCCGACGAGACGGCCACCGGGTCGGCGGGATCCGCCCGGGCCCGGGTGCGGAGGGCTTGGCACAGGAAGAAGCCCAGCCCGCCCAGGGTGAGCGACCCGGCGGTGTGGCGCAGGGGATATAGGCAGAGAGGTGGAGGCTGCTCCCCGGCCAGGGTGAGGCAGAGCTGCTCCCGTTGCGCCAGCAGGGCCCGCAGGGACAGCAGCAGCCCGGCCAGGATGGCCACCAGGAACTGGCCTGATTGATCCAATTCTCCCAGTGCCTGCTCCAACTGTGCCTGATCCTGCCCCTCCATACCCAGTCCCCCCTTTCCCACAGAATATGCCGCGCTGGCAAGGATGGTGCGCATGAAAGACAGGCCCCTCCACATAGGATGCTCTATCAGACCAAGGATGGAGGGAGGGGCTGGCTATGGGTTCCATCGTTGCCGGCACGTTGCTGCTGACTGCCACCGGCCTGTTTTCCCAGGCGGTGGGTTTTTTGTATCGCATTGCCCTGTCCAGGCTCATCGGAGCGGAGGCCATGGGGCTCTATCAGCTGGTGATGCCTGTTTACTCCGTGCTGATGTCCCTGACGGCGGTGGGGTTGACGGTGGCGGTGTCTACCCTGACCGCCCGCTACCACGCCCTGGGGGACACCGGGGCGGTACGCCTGACCTTGCGCCGGGCCCTGGGATGCTTCCTGTTGGTGGCCATCCCGCTGGGAGCGGTGGTGGTGCTGGCATCAGACCCTATCTCGGTCTACCTCATGGGAGACGCCCGCACCAGGCTGGGCATCGCGCTGCTGGCCCCCTGCGTGCTGCTGACCGGGGTGGAAAACCTCCACAAACACTGCTTTTACGGCATGGGTCGGGTGGGACCGCCGGCCGCGTCGGAGACCGTTGAGCAGCTGATCCGGGCTGGGGCGGTGATCGCCCTGCTGGTGCTGCTGCCAGCCCGATCTGAGGAGGGGACGGTAGGGCTGATTGTGCTGGGCATGGTGCTGTGCGAGGTGTGCTCGGCCACCGTGCTGGCCCTTTTGCTGTGGCGGTATTGGCAGCGCAATCCTCCAGCCCCAGCCCAGGGACAGGTCCGATACAGGCGCTTGGCCACCACCGCCATTCCAGTGGGGCTTACCTCTCTGCTGGGCACCCTGCTGGGATCGGCCAACGCGGTGCTCATCCCCGCCCGGCTGGTGGCGGGGGGCGCCCAGGCCAGCCAGGCGATGGCCCAGTTCGGCGTGGTGTGCGGCATGACGCTGCCTATGTTGGCCTTGCCCACGGGCTTTGTGGGGGCGCTGGGGCTGGTGATGGTGCCTGACCTGGCCCGGCGCACCGCCCAGGGCAACCGGCAGGCCGCCGCCCGCTTTTTGGACCGGGCGGTGTCGGCCACCTCTCTGCTGATGGCACCCGCCCTGGCCCTGCTCACGGTGGTGGGACCCACCCTGGGGGAGCTGCTGTTCCGGGAGGAGCGGGCGGGAGCCTTCCTGATTCCCCTGGCTGTGGGTACCCTGTTGGGCTGCTATCAGGGGGTGCTGTCCGGGGCGCTCAACGGATTGGGGCTCCAGGGGCGGGGGGCCCGCAACGCCATCCTCAGCGACGTTGCCCAGTTAGCCTGTACCTGGGTGCTGGTGCCGCAGTGGGGGTTGGAAGGATTTGTGCTGGGCTTCGTGCTGTCCGCCCTGGTGGGGGCGGGGCTCAACCTGGTATGCGTGCTGCGGGCGGCAAAGCTCCGGGCAAGACCAGGGGCCTGGTTCGCCCGTCCCCTGCTGGCGGCCCTGTTTATGGGAGCGTGGTGTCAGCTCTTTTTCCGGATCCTGCTCCGGGCGGGCTGCCCGGAGGGGTGGGCCTGCGCCCTGTGTGTGCTGATGGGGTTGGTGCTGTACAGCGCCGCCCTGCTGGCCCAGGGGCTGTCTCCCGGCGACCTTTTGACCCGGCGGGGACGGGCTGGACGGGAGGGGGACGGCCGATGCGGATCCTGATCTCCACCGGCGGGGGCGACCCGGCCAACTACGTCCAGGCTGTGGCCCAGGCGGGGGGGCAGCCCTGCCCCGCCTACCTGCCCCCCGGCGGGCCGGCGGGATGGGCGGGGCTGATCCTGGCCGGCGGGGGCGACCTGGATCCAGCCCTGATGGGCCAGCAGAACCGGGGCTCCCGGGGGATCGACCGGGCCCGGGATCGGGCGGAGCTGGCCCTGCTGGACGCCTTTTTGGGGTCGGGCAGGCCGGTGCTGGCCATTTGCCGGGGCCATCAGCTGGCCAACGTCTGGGCGGGAGGCGACCTGATCCAGGACTTGGGGTCCGCCCTCGTCCCCTTCCACCAGGAGGAGCAGGACGTGATGCACCCGGTCCGGGCGAAGCCGGACAGCTTGATGGAGGGGCTGTATGGGAACCGCTTCCCGGTCAACAGCAACCATCACCAGGGGGTGGGCCGGGTGGGGGCCGGGCTGGATGTCACAGCTTGGTCTGAGGCTGGCGTAGTAGAGGCAATGGAGCACGTCTGTCTGCCTCTGATCTGCGTGCAGTTCCACCCGGAGCGCTTGACCGGAGCCTGGGCCCGGCCGGACGGGGTGGACGGGGGAGCCCTGTTCCGGCATTTCCTGCGGCGGTGCGGTGGCGGATGAAGGAATGTGACGCGGCGCGTCCAGCCTGTGTGGCTGGGCGCGCCGCGCTGACGTTTCCCACCGAAAACTGTTTCGATATACCATTGGCACAATAGTACTATGCGGTGCATCGTATATACGGGAGGTGAGGGAGATGAACTTGGAAGAGTGGAAGTCCCAGATCAAGCGGGGCACCTTGGAGTTTTGCATCCTGCTGCTGATCCAGCGCAAGCCCCGCTATGGCTATGAGTTGATCAGCCAGCTGGAGCGCTGGCCCATGGTGGCCACCAAGGAGAGCACCATCTATCCCCTGCTGCGGCGGCTGCTGAAGGAGGGGTGCCTGGATTCGTTTTGGCAGGAGACCACCCAGGGGCTGCCCCCCAGAAAATACTACTCCATAACCCAGCAGGGAATGGCCTATTTGGAAGAGATGTCCGCGCAGTGGCGGGAACTGTCCCAGGCCATTGCGGCCATGGAGCAGGGAGGAGATGAGGATGATGGACAAGCGATTGAATGACTATCTGGACAAGGTGGAAAAAATCTTGAAGCAACTGCCGGCTGCCGAACGGGTGGACATCGTGCGGGAGATCAAGAGCGAGATGTTGGAGTTGGTGGAGCATGGACTGAGCCCGGAGCAGGTGCTGGAGCGGCTGGGCGACCCCAGGAAGCTGGCAAAGGCCTATCTGGGGGTGGCCATCACGGAAAGCGCCCAGTTCAGCTGGCGGAAGCTGGGCGCGGTGATCTCCTTCTACGGCTACGCTGGGCTGGGCGGGATGATCCTGCTGCCCACCACCAGTGTGATAGCGGTGGCCTTCATGATCAGCGGGGTGCTCTGCCCGATTGCGGGGACGCTGCGGCTGATGCTTTTCCTACTGGGCCGGGATATCCCCCAGATCGGCGTGAGCATCGGACGCTATTCCCTGGGGGCGGTGCCCACCTTCTTTGCGTGCATCCTGGTGGGGGTGCTCCTGTTCCTGGCGGGATGGGGATGTTGGAAGCTGACCCTGTGGTTCATCCGGTCGGTTAGCCGGAGAAAGCGTGGGCTGAATCAGTTGGGGACTGCGTGAGAAAAGCCCGCCGGCGTAAGCCGGCGGGCTTTTGATCTTTGAGGGAGCAACAATCAAAGTGCAATCAGCCCATGGCCGCCAGCTGCTCTTCCAGCTTGGCGATCACAGCGTCCAGCTTGGCCGCCCGCTCCCGCTCCCCCTCCACCACGGCCTGGGGGGCTTTACTCAGGAAGCCTGGGTTGGACAGCTTGCCCTCCAGCCCACGCCGCTCTCCCCGGGTGCGCTCCAGCTCCTTTTGCAGTCGGGCGCGCTCTTGGGCCACGTCCACCAGCTGGGCCAGGGGCAGGTACACCTTGGCCACGGGTGTGACCTGGCACACCATACCGGCGGCGTCAGCCAGATCCTCGCCCCGCACCTCCACGCTGGAGGCGCCGGCCAGCCGTTGCAGGTGGGCTTGGCCAGCGGTAAACACCTCCTGCTGTCCGGTGACGATGGTGAGGGCTGCCTTCCGGGAGGGGGGCACCCGCATCTCGGCCCGGCGGGCCCGCACGGCCCGGATCACGTCCATGACGGCTTCCATGGCTTGCTTGGCCGCCCGGTCGGCCCAGGTGGGGTCGGCCTGGGGCCAGGGTTGGAGCATCAGGAAGTCCCCTTCATGGGGCAGCGCCTGCCAGATCTCCTCGGTGAGAAAGGGCATGAAGGGGTGGAGAAGCTTGAGGGTCTGTGTGAGCACGAACACCAGCACCCGCTGGGCGTCCTCTTTGGCCTGGGCCTGCTCCCCCTGGAGGCGGGCCTTGGTCAGCTCAATATACCAGTCACAGAAATCGCTCCAGAGAAAGTCGTACACCTTGGCCGAGGCCACCCCCAGCTCAAAGGACTCCATGTTCTCGGTCACCTCGCCGATGACCTCCCCCAGCCGACACAGGATCCACCGGTCCTCCAGCTCCAGATGGTCCGGCAGATGGGCGTCCTCGACAGTCAGGTTCATTTGGACGAAGCGGCTGGCGTTCCAGATCTTGTTGGCGAAGTTGCGCATGGCCTCGCACTTCTCCACATAGAAACGCATATCGTTGCCTGGGCTGTTGCCGGTGATAAGGTTGAAGCGCAGCGCGTCCGCACCGTATCGCTCGGCCATCTCCAGCGGGTCGATGCCGTTGCCCAGACTCTTGGACATCTTGCGGCCCTTGTCATCCCGCACCAGGCCGTGGATGAGCACGGTGTGGAAGGGGGGCTTGCCCGTGTGGGCGCAGCCGGAGAAGATCATCCGGGCCACCCAGAAGAAGATGATGTCGTACCCGGTGACCAGCACGTCGGTGGGATAGAAATTCCGCAGATCCTCGGTGTCCTCCGGCCAGCCCAGGGTGGAGAAGGGCCACAGGGCGGAGGAGAACCAGGTGTCCAGCACGTCGGGGTCCCGGGTGATCCGGGGGCTGTGGCAGTGGGCGCACTGGGTGGGATCCTCCCGGGTGACGGTCATGTGGCCGCAGTCGTCGCAGTACCACACCGGGATCTGGTGGCCCCACCACAGCTGCCGGGAGATGCACCAGTCATGGACGTTCTCCATCCAGTTGGTATAGGTCTTGGCAAAGCGATCGGGGACAAAGCGGACCGATCCGTCCCGCACCACCCCCAGGGCCTCTTCCGCCAGGGGGGCCATCTTGACAAACCACTGGGCGGAGATGATGGGCTCCACGTCGGTGCCGCAGCGGTAGCAGGTGCCCACGTTGTGCTGGTGGTCCTCCACCCGATCCAGCAGGCCCAGCGCTTCCAGGTCGGCCACCACCGCCCGGCGGGCCTCGTACCGGTCCATGCCCTGGTATTTGCCCCCCAGCTCGTTGACCACCCCGTGGTCGTCCAGCACCCGGATGGACTCCAGGTTGTGGCGCAGGCCCACCTCAAAGTCGTTGGGGTCGTGGGCGGGGGTCATCTTCACGCAGCCGGTGCCAAATTCCATGTCCACATAATCGTCGGCTACGATGGGGATCTCCCGCTCCATCAGGGGCAGCAGGCAGCGCTTGCCCACAATGTCTTGGTAGCGCTTGTCGTCGGGATGGACTGCCACGCCGGTGTCCCCCAGCATGGTCTCCGGCCGGGTGGTGGCCACGATGACATACCGGCCCGGCTGGCCCACAATGGGATATTTGATGTGCCAGAGGTGGCCGGGCTTGTCCTTGTACTCCACCTCCGCGTCGGACAGGGCGGTGACGCAGTGCGGGCACCAGTTGACGATGCGGCTGCCCTTGTAGATCAGGCCCTTCTCATACAGAGAGACAAACACCTCCCGGACAGCCTTGGAGCAGCCCTCGTCCATGGTGAAGCGGGCCCGGTTCCAGTCGCAGGAGGCGCCCAGCTTCTTCTGCTGCTGGACGATGCGGTCGCCAAACTTGTTCTTCCACTCCCACACCCGCTCCAGGAATTTCTCCCGGCCCAGGTCGTGGCGGCTCACCCCCTCGTTCACCCGCAGTTCTTCCTCCACCTTGATCTGGGTGGCGATGCCCGCGTGGTCGGTGCCGGGCACCCACAGGGCGGCATAACCCTGCATCCGCTTAAAGCGGATGAGGATGTCCTGAAGGGTGCAGTCCATGGCATGGCCCATGTGGAGCTGGCCGGTGACGTTGGGCGGGGGCATGACGATGGTGAAGGGCTTTTGCACGGGGGACCGGCGGCCGGCAAAGCAGCCGGCCTGCTCCCACATCCGGTAGATGCGCCCCTCCACCTCCTGGGGCTCGTAGACTTTGGGCAGCTCTTTCTTCATGTGATCCACTCCTTTGGGAAGCGTCCGGGGGCCCTACGATGGTGCAGTAAAAATCGCCCCGAACCAATGTTTGGTTCAGGGCGATTGGAAAAACCGCGGTACCACCTGAATTCGCGCTCCATGGGGCGCGCGCTCATTGCCTCTGTAACGGGAGGACCGTCGTCCCCTACCGTTGCCGGTTCGGGGACAAAGCTCCGGGACCACCTTCCACGCGCCCTCCGCAACGCCTTGCACCACCCGGCGTCTCTCTGCATCGGAGGGGGCGCGTACTCCTTCCCATCCAAGCTGTTTACCCCGACAGTATACGCAAAAGCGGCCCGGCTGTCAAGGGGGGATCAGACCATCAGCGCGCACACCAGCTCGGTGTAGGCCGCGGGGTCGTCGATGGGCAGGCCGGCCAGCAGCAGCGCCTGATGGTACAGGATCTGGACGTACTTGGACGCCTTGTCCCGGTCCCCAGCCTCCAGGGCGGCCTTCAGCGCGGCATAGGGCGCGGACTGGGCGTTGAGCTCCAGCACCCGCTGGGCCTTCATGCCCCCGCCGTGCTCCAGCTTGCTGAAGTACTTCTCCATCTCCAGGCTCATGGGACCGTCGGCGCTCATGCACACCGGGGCGGACTTGAGGATGCGGGAGAGCCGGGCGGCGTGGATTTTGTCCCCCAGCGTTTCCTTGACAAAGTCCAGCACCGGCTTGGCCTGAGCCTCCTGCTCCTCCTGGGCGGCCTTTTCCCCATCCGTCTCGGGCAGGGCGTCGGGGTCGGCCACCGACTTGAGCTGCTTGCCCTCCACTTCGCCCAGGGCCTGGATCACAAATTCGTCCACCTCCTGGGTGAGGTAGAGGATCTCGTAACCCTGGTCGGCAATGCGCTCCACTTGGGGCAGCCGGGCAGCCTGCTCCACGCTCTGAGCGCTGACGTAGTACAGGAAGGGCTGGCCCTCGGCCATGCGCTGGACATACTCCTTCAGGGTGACCAGCTTGTCCCCCTTGGAGGTGTGGAACAGCAGCAGGTCCCGCAGCAGTTCCTTCTTGGCCCCATACTGCTCCACCACGCCGTACTTCAGCTGCAGACCAAAGGAATCCCAGAACTTTTCATACCGCTCCCGGTTGTCCTGGAGCAGTTTGAGCAGCTCGGCCTTGATCTTTTTCTCCAGGGCGGCAGCGATGATCTGCAGCTGGCGGGTGTGCTGGAGCATCTCCCGGGAGATGTTCAGAGAGAAGTCGGGGGAGTCCACCACCCCCTTGACAAACCGGAAGCAGTCGGGCAGCAGGTCGGCACATTTGTCCATGATGAGCACCCCGGAGGAATACAGCTGAAGGCCTTTCTCATACTCCCGGGTGTAGAAGTCAAAGGGAGTGGCGGCGGGGACGAACAGCAGCGCTTTGAAGGTGACGGTACCCTCAGAAGAGGTGGTGATGGTGGCCAGTGGGGCCTGCCAATCCAGAAATTTGTCCTGATAGAACCGGTCGTACTCCTCCTGCTTGACCTTGGAGCGGGGGCGCTGCCACAGGGGAACCATGGAGTTGATGGTCTGCTCCTCGGCCACGCTCTCCCACTCGGGCTGGTAGTCCTCCCCGGCGTCGGCCGGCTTCTCCTTCATCCGACGTTGCTCCACCACCATGCGGATGGGGTGGCGGATATAGTCGGAGTACTTCTTCACCAGCTCCTGCAGGTGATCAGTGTCCAGATACTGGCTGTATGACTCCTCTTCGGTGTCCTCCTTCAGGTGCAGGATGACGTCGGTGCCCACCTCGTCCCGCTGGGCGGGGGCGATGGTATAGCCGTCCGCCCCTTCCGACTGCCAGCGCCAGGCGCTCTGCTCCCCTTGGCGGCGGGTGAGGACGGTGACCTGGTCGGCCACCATGAAGGCCGAGTAGAAGCCCACGCCGAACTGGCCGATGATGTCCGCAGCCTGCTTTTGGTCCATCTCCTGCTTGAACTGGAGCGAGCCGCTCTTGGCGATGGTGCCCAGGTTGCGCTCCAGCTCTTCCTGGGTCATGCCGATGCCGTTGTCGGACACCGTCAGGGTGCGGGCGGCCCGGTCGGGGGTGAGGGTGATCTTCATCTGGCTGCGCTTGAGCTGCACCGAGTCGTCGGTGAGGGCCAGGTAGGCCAGCTTGTCGATGGCGTCGCTGGCGTTGGAGATGAGCTCGCGCAGGAAGATCTCCCGGTGGGTGTAGATGGAGTGGATCATCAGCTCCATCAAGCGCTTGGATTCCGCTTTGAACTGTTTTTTTGCCATGGGAACACACCTCTTAATTATAAATCAGTTGAAATTGGCTGAGAACATTGGCAAAAAGAGCCGGCGCCAGCCCCGGACGGCGAGAAGATTGGAAACCACCGGGGTTAGCACTCCGGACTATTGAGTGCTAAATTAACTATAATACGAAACACAGGGTTTTGCAAGGGGGTTTTCAGAAAATTCACAATTTCAAAGGGGGATAAAAGAGGGCAAAGGTGGGGATGATGAACGGGCAAGGGCACAAAACAGGCGCTGAGAAAAATTCTGGTTGCGTTCCGCAGGGCAGGATGCTATAATATCTGCGGTTGACATACCTCCAGACACCACCCGCCCCTGAAGCCAGGGGCGATTTGTCACACAGCCAGGCGGAGGTGCGCCCAAAGGGCGCCCACCCGAGCGGCCCCATCTGCCCTGGGCGGAAGGGCCGGCATACGAAAGGGCCCATGCCTCATCCGACGGATGATACCAAACCGGCGCCAGGCCGGGAGTTGAGGTGCAGAGGTTGAAGAAATATGTGATTCACGGCGGCAAGCCGCTCTATGGGAGTGTGGAGATCAGCGGGGCGAAGAACGCCGCGGTGGGCATCATCCCCGCCGCCCTGCTGGTACAGGGTATTTGCCGCATTGAGAATATTCCTCAGATCAGCGATGTGACGCTGATGCTGAACATCTTGCAGGAGCTGGGCGCCAATGTGCGCGCGCTCAACTGCAGCACGGTGGAGGTGGACGCCCGGGCCATCTATAACCGGGCCATCTCCTATCAGGCGGGGCGGAAGATCCGGGCCAGCTACTACCTACTGGGCGCGCTGCTGGGCCGGTTTGGCCAGGCAGAGGTGCCCCTGCCGGGCGGGTGCGACTTTGGCGGGCGGCCCATTGACCAGCACATCAAGGGATTGACTGCCTTGGGGGCCGACGTGGAAGTGAAGAACGGCTTCATGTGCGCCAGGGCCAAGAACGGCCGCTTGAAGGGAGCCCAGATCTACCTGGACGTGGTCACCGTGGGGGCTACTATGAACCTGATGCTGGCCGCCGCACTGGCCCAGGGGATGACGGTGATCGAGAACGCGGCCAAGGAGCCCCACATTGTGGACCTGGCCAATTTCCTCAACTCCATGGGGGCGGACATCGCGGGGGCGGGCACCGACGTGATTAAGATCCGCGGGGTGGATCGGCTGTGTGGCGGGGAGTACTCCATCATACCCGACCAGATTGAGGCGGGCACCTATATGGCTGCTGTCGCCGCCGCCGGCGGGCAGGTGCGGGTCAACAATATTATCCCCAAGCACATGGAGTGCATCACCGCAAAGCTGGTGGAGATGGGGGTGGAAGTGGAGGAGGAGGGGGACAGCCTCATCGTCACCCGCCACGGCCCCTTGCAGCGCACCAATATTAAGACCATGCCTTATCCAGGGTTTCCCACCGATATGCAGCCCCAGATCGCCGCGGTGCTCTGCTTGGCCCAGGGCACCAGCGTGCTCACCGAAGGGGTGTGGGACAACCGCTACCGCTACACTGAGGAGTTCCGCCGCCTGGGGGCCAAGATCCAGGTGGATGGGAAGATCGCCATTGTGGAGGGGGTGGAGCGGCTGACCGGCGCGCCCATGGAGGCCTGTGACCTGCGGGCAGGGGCCGCCATGATCATCGCCGGGCTGGCCGCCCAGGGCACCAGCGAGGTGTCCAATGTCCAGCATATCGAGCGGGGCTATGAGGACATTATCGCCAAGCTGTCCGGGCTGGGTGCGGACATCAGCGCCGTAGAGGTGCCAGACCCCGCCGGACAGGTGAGCGCGGCGGGATGAGTGCCTGCCCCGGCGGACACGGGTCAGGGCGATGCAAGAGAGAAACCGGAAAGGGGCGGCTCCGGCCGCCCTTTTTGCATGGAGGGATGGGATATGCTGAAGGTGGCCACACTGGCCAGCGGCTCGTCGGGAAACTGCGCTGTGGTGTCCGACGGCAAGCTACATATCCTGTTGGACGCGGGCACCTCCGCCCGCCGGATCGCCCAGGGGCTGCGGGAGCTGGGCCTGGAGGCTCGAGAGCTGGCGGCGGTGCTAATCACCCACGAGCACAGCGACCACATCAGCGCCCTGCCAGTGCTGTGCCGGCAGCTGGATGTGGAGCTGTACGCCACCCAGGGGACGGCCCTGCAGATCTGCCGGCGCATCCCAGGGATTGAGGGACGGTTCCGGGTGTTTGACCCGGGGGAGGGCTTTGCCCTAGGAGAGCTCATTGTGGGCAGCTTTCCCATCAGCCACGACTGCGCCTGCCCTGTGGGTTACACCGTGTCCAAGGGGCGCCGCCGGCTGGCCCTCTGCACAGACACCGGGAAGGTGACTCGGGAGGCCGCCCGGGCTATCCGGGGGGCAGACACACTGATCGGGGAGTTTAACTATGACCCGGCCCAGCTGCGGGACGGGTCCTATCCCCCCGCCTTGAAGGAGCGGATCGCAGGGGACTGGGGGCACCTATCCAATGAGATGGGGGGCCGGCTGGCGGCCTGGGCGGTGGAACAGGGGACACGGAGGGTGGTGCTGGCCCACCTGTCCCAGGACAACAACCGGCCGGAGCGGGCCCGGCAAGCGGCCTGCCAGGCCATTGAGGCGGTCGGGGCCCGGATCGGGCAAGACGTGGCGGTGAGCGTGGCTCCCAGGAGCGAGAGCTCCGGGTGGATGGAGGTATAGGGCATGGTGCGCGTGCGCCTGATCTGCGTGGGCCGGCTGAAGGAGCGCTTCTATGTGGAGGCCGCCGAAGAGTACGCCAAACGGCTGGGGGCCTACTGCAAGTTAGAGGTGGTGGAGATCCCGGAGCAGCGCCTGCCCCGCCTGCCCAGCCCCGGGGACATCGCCGGGGCGCTGGAGCGGGAAGGGGCGGCCATCCGGGACAGGATCCCATCGGGCTTCACTGTGGTGGCCTTGTGCGTGGAGGGGCAGGCCCGCTCCAGCCAGGAACTGGCGGACGAGCTGGGCCGCTGGGCCCAGAGCGGGGGCAAGGGATTGGCCCTTGTGATCGGCGGCTCCTACGGGCTGCACCCCGCCGTCAAGGGGGCGGCCCAGCTCCGGCTGTCCATGTCCTCCATGACCTTTCCTCACCACCTGGCCCGGGTGATGGTGCTGGAACAGCTCTACCGAGCCTTCCAGATCCAGGCGGGATCCAGCTATCACAAATAAGGAATATAGCGGAAGGCAAAGCCCTCCCCAACTGGGGGAGGGCTTTGCCTTTGCCGTTTGGGCCCCAGGCGCCAAAGGACGGGAGGGGCGGGACACCAGTGGGGAAAGAAAAGAAAATCCCCTTTGCACGCAAACGGACAACAAACCGGGCTGGACAGGGGCGGGATGGAGGGAGAGTGGAGCATGGATCGGCAGAAAATCCTAAGTGACCTGCGCCGGCTGGCCAACAGCAAGAACAATGACGCGGTGAAGCTGGCCTACTTCACCCAGGAGGACGCGGACCGCATCGACGCGCTGGATCTGAGGGGGCTGGTGGAGCTGCGGCGCAGCGGGAGCGGGACGGTGGAGATCAAGCTCATCGACCGGCTGCGGGCTCTGGAGCTGCTGGATCGGCTGAGCCAGAAGGAGGAGAGTCCGGAACTGGACGCCTTTCTGAACGGGCTGCGGGAGGAGGAGCCGTGAAGGCCGCCGGGTTTTCCCCCCGTCAGCGCCAGCTGTTCCGGTGGTGGCGGGAGCCCTATGACGCGGTCATTTGCGACGGGGCGGTGCGCTCGGGCAAGACCTTTGCCATGGGGACGGCCTTTTTCCTGTGGGCCATGAGCTGCTATCAGGACAGGCGGTTCGGCCTGTGCGCGGCCACCCTGAACAGCGTGCGCCGCAACCTGCTGGCCCCGGTGTTGCCCCTGCTGCGGTGGCTGGGCTTTGAGGTGCGGGAAAAGGTGAGCCGCAACCAGATTACCATCCGGCTGGGGGGGAGGGAGAACACCTTCTACCTATACGGTGGGCGCAATGAGGGAAGCCCAGCTCTGATCCAGGGGGTGACCCTGGCGGGGGTGCTGCTGGACGAGGTGGCCCTCATGCCCCGCTCCTTTGTGGAGCAGGCCTGCGCCCGCTGCTCGGTGGAGGGGGGCAAGGTCTGGTTCTCCTGCAACCCGGCGGGGCCGGAGCACTGGTTCTACAAGGAGTGGATTTGCCAGGCCCGGGAAAAGGGGGCGCTCTACCTGCACTTTACCATGGAGGATAACCCTAGCTTGTCCCCACGGGTGCGCAGGCGGTATGAGCGGATGTTCCAGGGGGTGTTTTACCGGCGGTATGTGCTGGGGGAGTGGGTGGCGGCCCAAGGGCTGGTGTACGACTTTTTTGACCCCACCGCATTGCCCGATGCCCCGGCGGACGGATATGAGGAGTGGAGGATCTCCTGTGATTATGGCACCCGCAACCCTGCCTCCTTTGGCCTGTGGGGGCGGATCGGCCAGGTGTGGTACCGGGTGGAGGAGTACTACTACGACGCCCGGGCGGAGGGACGGCAGAAAACGGATGGCGAGTACGAGGCTGACCTGCGCCGGCTGGCCGGGGACAGAAGGGTGAGCGCGGTGGTGGTGGATCCGTCGGCGGCCAGCTTCATGACCCAGCTGCGCCAGGCGGGTTGGCCGGTGTGCCCGGCGGACAACCGGGTGCTGGAAGGGGTGCGGCGCACTGCCCAGGCCCTGCGGGACGGCCGGGTGGTCATTTGCCGGGGCTGCGACGCGTCCATCCGGGAGTTCTCGCTGTACTGCTGGGACACCCGGGCCGGGGCTGACCGGGTGAAAAAGGAGCACGATCACGCTATGGATGACATCCGGTACTTTGTGATGAGCTTGGAGGAGAGCGCCGGTGTGGCTGCGGTGAGCGTGGAGCGCGGGAGCAGAAGATAGGGGAAATACCCCGAGAGGGGATTTCTATAAGATCAATCGGTGAAAGGAGCAGAGAGATGGATATTTCTTTTGCGGGGATCGGCCAGGTGGCGGCCACCTTTGAAGCGCAGGAACCCACCGGCGGGAGCCTGGAGAGGCTGGAGATCGGCATGGCGGTGGCCCTGACGGAGGCCAACACCGTGGGGCTGGGGGCATCCGGCAACAGTCCCTGCGGGGTGATCCTGGCCTTGGAGAAGGACGGGAAGGCCACCGTACAGGTGGACGGTTTTGCCCAGGTGGGATACAGCGGCGCCAGCGCCCCCGCCGTAGGGTGGGTCAACCTGGCTGTGGACGGCGCCGGCAAGGTGCAGGTGGCCAGCACCGGAGGGCGCAGCTGCCTGGTGGTCCAGGTGGACACCAGCGCGCAGACCGCCGTGATCAAACTGTGAGGAGGCAGACAGATATGGCATATCATTGCGACCATGTGAGACTGGAAAAGGGGATGTATCGGGAGGCTGGGCGCACCTTCAGCCAGGTGCTGGAGCAGCTGGATCCCAGCGAGCAGTATAGGGGCACTGCCCTGGAGGGGCTGGACGCATTCCAGCGCCAGCTCAAGCGCTTCGACATCCGGGTGAAAGGGGCGGGCTCCGACCTGGTGGACAAGTTCTTCTCCACCTCCCAGTCCGCCGTACTCTTCCCCGAGTACATCGCCCGGGCGGTGAAGGTGGGCATTGAGGAGAGCAACGTCCTGCCCGAGATCACCGCCACCGAAACCCACATCGAAGGGATGGACTACCGCTCCATCACCTCGGTGCCCGAGGATGAGAAGAAGCTCAAGCGGGTGGCCGAGGGGGCCAGTATCCCCCAGACCACCGTCAAGACCCAGAGCAGCCTGGTCCGCCTGCACAAGCGGGGACGGATGCTGGTGGCGTCCTATGAGGCCATCCGGTTCCAGAAGCTGGACCTGTTCTCCGTCACCCTGCGGCAGATCGGCGCCCAGATCGGCCGGATGCACCTGGAGGATGCGGTGAATGTCATCCTCAACGGGGATGGCAACGATAACCCAGCGGCCACCGTCAACGCGGCCACCAGCGGCACGCTGAAATACGACGACCTGCTCAACTTCTGGAACGGCTTTGACCCCTACCAGCTCAACACCCTGCTGGTGGGCAGCGACACCATGGTCAAGCTGCTCTCCCTGAGCCAGATGCAGGACGCGGCGGCAGGACTGTCCTTCCACGGTACGGGCAAGCTCATCACCCCCATGGGGGCCAAGGTGCTGCGCACCGAGGCGGTGCCCGCCGGAAAGATCATCGGCCTGGACAAGCACTATGCCCTGGAGATGGTCAAGGCGGGGGATGTGTCGGTGGAGTATGACAAGCTCATTGACCGGCAGCTGGAGCGGGCGGCCATCACCACCATCTCCGGCTACGCCAAGATCTTTGCCGACGCCAGCCAGGTGCTGGCGATCTGAGCGGCGGGGAGGAGAAGCGCGTGGGTTTTCGAAAGCGGAAGCGGCGGGACGCGGCGGTGCAGCCGGGGGCGGCCTGCGCCCAACTGCGGGACACCGGGCGCCACCCCTTCTCCGCCCTGGATCGCTATGTGCCCCTCGGCCAGGGAGAGTTGGCCGTTTACCGGGCCATCCGGGAGGGGATCCCGGTGGTGGATGCGGCCATCTGCAAGCTGGTGCGGCTGTGCGGGGGGGTGAGCGTCCAATGCAGGGATCCGGCGGCCCAGGAGGGGATGGACCGATTCCTGCGCACGGTGCCCACTGGACGGGGACAGCGGGGGATACAGTCCTTCCTGGACTGCTATCTGGACGCGCTCTTCACCTGCGGACGGGCGGTGGGCGAGGTGGTGTGCGACCGGTCAGGGCAGGAGGTGGCCGCCCTGCTGTGCGGCAATGTGGGCCAGCTGGAGATCCAGGAGGGGGAAACCCCGCTGGATTTCACCCTGTGTCTGCGGGGGACGGACGGTGTGGTCCGCCGCCTGCCCCGGCAGGATCTGCTGCTGTTCACCCCTTTCCAGCCCGAGACACAGGCGCCCTACGGGGTGTCCCTGCTACGCTCCATGCCCTTTCTGGCTGAGATCCTCTTGAAGATCTTCCAGACCGTAGGGACCAACTGGGAACGGGCGGGCAACGTGCGCTTTGCCGTGGTGTGCAAGGGAGAGAACGGCGCCACCGCCCAGGAGCGTTGTGCCCGGGTGGCCCAGGAGTGGTCCAGCGCCATGCAGGCAAGCCGGGACGGCAGCTTGCGGGACTTTGTGGTGGCAGGGGATGTGGACATCCGGGTCATCGGCGCGGACGGGCAGATCCTGGACAGCGAGATCCCCGTGCGGCAGATCCTGGAACAGCTGGTGGCGAGGACGGGGATCCCCCCCTTCTTGCTGGGGCTGAGCTGGTCCACCACCGAACGGATGAGCAGCCAGCAGGCAGACATCCTCACCAGTGAGATCGCCGCCATCCGCCGCAGCGTGGAGCCGGTGGTGGAGCGGGTGTGCGAGTTGTGGCTGCGTCTGCACGGCTACGACAGCCGGGTGGAGGTGCTGTGGGATGAGGTCAACCTGCAGGACGCGGATATGGCGGCCAGGGCGGAACTCTACCGCGCCCAGGCCAGGAAATTGGACGGAAGGGAAGGGGAGGCATGACGGAGATTTGCAAGGCGGCTGCGGTGAAGGCCATCGGGGAGGCGGGGCAGGAGGACCTGGCCCTGATCCATGCCCTGGCCCGCCGGGAGCTGGGGGCGGACGAGGTGTACACCTTCGCCGTGCGCCTGTGCGACAACGACATCGACCGGGATTACGAGCGCTTTGACGAGACCGCCCTGGAACAGCTTGCCCCGCTGTTTGTGGGGGTGTCCGGGGTGTTTGACCACCAGTGGTCGGCCCGAGGACAGGCCGCTCGCATCTACCGCACCCAGGTGGTGCGGGAGGACGGGGTGCGCACCCAGGACGGACGGCCCTACTGCTACTTGAAGGGATGGGCCTACATGGTGCGCACCCGGGAAAACGAGGGGTTGATTGCCGAGATTGACGGGGGCATCAAGCGGGAGGTCAGCGTAGGGTGCAGCGTGGAGCGGGTGGTGTGCTCCGTCTGCGGACAGGATCTGGCCGACTGCCCCCACCAGAAGGGGGAGCATTATGAGGGCCAGCTCTGCCACGGAATCCTTACCGGGGCCACCGACGCCTATGAGTGGTCCTTTGTGGCGGTGCCCGCCCAGCGGAAAGCCGGGGTGATGAAGAGCGCCAGACGGCTGGAAGAGGAGGCTCGGCTGGGCCGGCGTTACCTGAAGGGGCTGCGCCGGGAGCTGGTGCGCCTGGCAGGGCTGGCCGAGCCAGAGGCGGAGCGTGATCTGCTCGTCCGGGTGGCTGACCGGCTGGAGGAACAAGAGCTGCTGGGATTGGCCAAGCTCTACCGAGGTAAGGTGGATCGGATGCTAACGCCGGAGGTCCAGCTGGGATACGACGCCCAGCAGACCGACGGCCAGAGCGACGCTCCCTTCCTGATCTGAGGAGGTGGACGATGGAACAGCAGGTATTGGAACTGGTTTACAGCCTGGGAAAGCCAGATCAGGAGCAGGAGGTATTAAAGCTGCTGTGCCGGTGCGCCTGCGACCGGCTGGATGGGCTGCTGGCCGACGGAGTGGCCCCAGGTGACTGCGGGGAGCGCTATCCCCTGGCTGCGGCCTGGATGGTGCTGGACTGGCTGGAGCAGACCCAGGGGGAGGGGGACATCGTGGCCCTGGCCGCCGGTGATCTGTCGGTGCGGCGGGGCCAGCGGGAGGAAGGCCGGCTGTCCCACCGGGCCCTGGAGCTTCTGTCGCCCTACCTGCGGGATGAGGGCTTTGTATTCCGGGGGGTGAGGGGATGACGGAGGCGTTTGACTGGGTCATCCGGAGCTATGGACAGGAGATGACCTGCTATGACGGGACGGGTCAGGAGCTGGGACAGGCCATGGCCATCGTCCAGCCCATGACCGAGGCCCAATGGCAGCACACTGCTGGGGCGCTGGGCAGCGACCGCACGGACCGCTTCCGATGCCTGGCCCAGGCCCAGCTGCCCCTGGATGGGATGGGGGAGGGCGGCTGGGTGCGCTGGAGCAATGAGGATTACGAGGTGATGACGGTGCGCCCGGTGCGGGTGGCCGGCCGGACCACCCACCTGTGGATGGCCCTGCGGCCGGCGCGGGAGCGGGCATGAGCGGGGGACTGGAACGCCTGCGCCGGGCGGTGGTGACGGCGCTGAACGAGGGAGGGCTGCCCGCGGTGGCCGCCCTGGAACCTGAGGCGCGCCGGCGGTGGGACGGGCCGGTGGCAGCCGTCTCCCTGGCGCAGATCCGGTGCGCGCCAGGGGGCTTTCAGGACTACCTGGGAGTGGAGATGGACGCTCAGACCGGGGCGCAGCGGGAGCGTTACGGCCGGGCTGCCGAGCTGACCCTGGCCCTGGACCTCTACGCCCCCAGAAGCGGCGGGGAGAGCGCCTGCCAGAATGCCATGGCCCTGGCTGCCCAGGTGCTGCTGACTGGAGGGGCGGCCGGACTGGACGTGGTGGAGCTCACGTCAGACCGGGTGGAGTTCCTGGAGCGGGAAGGGCTATACCGCATGGGGGTGCGCTGCCGGTGTGCCGCCTGGCTGGTGGCCCGACGGGACGCCGCCGGTGAAACCTTTGATGATTTTGAGGTGAAAGGAAGGATGGCATGAGTACGATCACAGCACATGAGCGGCCAGGGGTGTACGCCTCCTATGAGGCGTCCGCCCTCACCGTGGGCTCCCGCCGGGGCGGCGGGGTGGCGGTGGTGGCCGCCGCCACCGGAAGCGGACTGGCGGAGCATTACAGCTGGAACAGTTACAGCAGAGCGGTGGCGGATGTGGGGGAATGCGTCCTGAGCAACCTGGCCCAGCTGGCCCTGCGCAACGGGGCGGGCACGGTGTACGGCGTGCCGGTGGCGGAGGGGGACTACACCGCAGCCTTTGCCGTGGCCGCAGCCTTGGAGGGGATTGCGGTAGTGGTATGTGACAGCACCCAGCTCACCGTTCAGCAGGGTCTGCGGGATATGGTGGAGGAGTGTGCCCAGGCCCGGAAGGAGCGGATCGCCGTGGTGGCCGGGGCGGCCAATGAGAGCGTGGCCGACCTGGTGGAGCGGGCTCAGGGGCTCAACCACGAGCGGGTGGTGCTGGTGGCGCCCGGCTGCGTAGACGCCGAAGGCACGGCCCAGGGGGGCACCCAGTGCGCCGCCGCCCTGGCGGGGGCCATCGCGGGGTCCACCGACCCGGCCCTGCCCTTGAATGGGGCCCAGCTGTATGGCATGGAGGGGCTGGAGAGCGCCTATGACGACAGCGACATCGACACCCTGGTGCGCGGCGGAGTGACCCCTCTGGAGGCGCTGGCGGGGAGCTGCTATGTGGTGCGGGCGGTGACCACCCGCACCACCACCGGAGGAGCGGCGGACGCCACCTGGCGGGAGCTGACCACCATCCTGGTGGTGGACGAAGTGATCCCCGGCATCCGAGACGCCCTGCGCGCCCGCTTTGCCCGGGCCAAGAACACCCAGCAGACCTGGGGGGCCATCCGCAGCCAGGTGGTGATGGAGCTGGAGGACCGGGTGAGCCGGGAGCTCATCGACGGCTATGAGGACGTGACCGCCCAGCCCCTGCCCGCCGACCCCACGGTTTGCCTGGTGGAGTTTGCCTTCACTGTGGCCCACGGACTCAACCAGATCTGGCTGTCGGCCCATATCACGGTGTGAGGAGGAATGATGGATGAGCGTGCATATCACAGGATTTCCCACCAGCAGTGACATCTGGCTGGAGCTGAACGGGAAGAAGGTGGCGGTGGTGCAGAGCTACCGGTGTGTCACCACCCGGGAGTCAGCCACGGTGGAGGCCTTCGGGGAGGACGAGCCGGTGGCCGCCGTGCAGGGGCCCCAGCGCCATGAGATCGAGCTGACTCGGCTGTACGCCACCGACGAGGCCATCGCTGACAACCTGAGCTTCCATGACCTGAGGGACTTCTCCCTGGTGATCTGCAAGCCGGACCGGAGGGTGATCTATTCCGGCTGCCAGTGGAGCGGGATCCAGGAGGAGGGCAAGCTCCGGGAGATGGTGGTGGAGAAGCTGTCCCTGGTGGCCCGGCACCGGATGGAAAGCGGGGCATGAGATGAGAGGAAACAGGACGGGCAAGCGGCTCCGGGCCGGCGGGGCGGACCGGTGGCCGGTGGCCGAGGGCGAGCTGCGCCTGCTGTCGGCCTGGGAGGTGCTCCAGGCCCGCCGGGAGGGGGCGCTGCTGGCCCAAGACGGGCGGGAGCGGGCGCTGTGCGACAACGCCTGCCTGCTGGCCAGGGCGCTGGAGCGCCGGGGCAGGCCGGTCTATGAGGACGGCCAGCAGGTGCTCAGCAGCCTGCGGGTGGAGGACGTGGACCGGCTGGCCCAGGTGTGGGATCAGTTCAACCGGGCGCGCAACCCCGCCCCTTGGCAGAGCGAGGAGGCGCTGGACGAGGCAAAAAAAGGTTGGAGCACGCGCCTTACGAGCGCCTTCAATGGCGTGTGCTCCGCCTGTTCGGCGCTCTTCCCACGGAGGAACGCGCCCGGCGGATGACCGACCGGGACTACCTCTGGTGTGCGTTAAACCTCCTGCTGGATCAGCAGGAGGAGCTGGCCCGGCTATGCCCAGACTGCCGCAGCCAGGTGTTGGAGGAGCCCTGCCCGGTGTGCGCGGCCCGGCGGGAGGACTGGGGGGACAACCCCGGATTTGATCTGAGACGGTTTGAGCGGATAAAGGGAGGGATGGCCGGTGGTGGACTATCTGGAGCGACTGCTGGATCAGGACCAGGGACAGGATGAGGAGCAGGAGGAACCAGGGCTGCTGGAGGAACGACTGTCGGGGATGATCCCCCGTGTGCCTCTGCTCAACGGGCAGCGTCCCTCTGCCACCGACAGATCCTCCCAGGATGGAGGAGATGAGGGGCAAACCGCCGCTCCCTCTGTACAGACGGGCCCCAAGAGACAGAGCTGGAACTGGTCTGGTTCGTCTACAAGCCGCCCGCCGTCGGAGCGAAGCGGCGTGCCGGAGCGGCTGCTGGCCCAGATGGAGCGACGGTTGACCCTGCCATCCACAGGGCTGGGGGAGGAAGGGAGGCCGGCTCAGGGAGCGCCGGGTCAAGGTGCTCTGGATCAGGGTGTTCCGGGCCAGGCGGTATTGGGGCCTGGGTTGGCGGCGGCCCATCCCCTCCTGCCTGTCCCCGCCCCGGCGGGCTGGGAAGCTGCCGCCGGTCCCCCATCCGCCGGAGGAGACGGCGGCCTGCGGCGGCTGTACCGCCAGGTGCGGGCGGCCAGTTGGGAGCAGAGCGCCACCCAGACTGCGGGGGTGGCGGTACGTCGGGAGACGGCTATGCCCCAGCAGTCCGGGCTGACCATGGGTCAGCTGGACCGGGCCATGCGTCGGGACAGCCGGCGGTATGACGGCGGTATGAGCATTTACTGACACAGACCGAGAGGAGGGGGAGGGCATGAGGCTTTCGCCCATGCGCTTTAAGAGTTTTGTCTGGCCCCATAACCCCCGCACCTACGCCATTACCTTTGCCCGGGAGATGGCGGCGCACAAGATCCCCTTTGGCCGGCACTACCTTCAGAGCTTGGGACAGAGCCGCAGGGTGCTGGAGGGGGAGGGGGAGTTCGTAGGGGAGGACGCCTACGACACCTTCAAGCAGCTGGCCAACCTCTTCTACGAGGAGACGCCAGGGGTGCTGATCCATCCGGTGTGGATGACCAGCACCGCCTGGTTTGTCCACCTGGAGGCACTGGAGGAGCCCAGGGCGGACTATGTGCGCTACCGCTTTGCCTTTTGGGATGTGGTGGCGGATGTGACCGCCCGGCTGGAGCAGATCGCCGGGGGGCAAGGCGCCGGCGGGACGGCCCAGCAGGTGGGGCCGGAGGCGCAACAGATCTGGCACACGGTGGCCAGGGGGGAGACCCTATGGGGGCTGGCGGTGCGATATGGGGTGACGCTGGAGGGCATCGTGGCCCTCAACCCGTCCATCCGCAACCCCAACCTCATCTATCCGGGACAGAGGGTGAGGATCTCATGATGGAGTGCTGGGTAGTACTGGGGGACGGGGGCAGGGTGACGCTGCCCGAGACGGTACGCTGGGAGTTTTGCTACGGCACCGGCGTGCCCTGCGACAGCTTCTTTGTACGCTGCCTTTGGGAGAGCGGACAGGAGCGACTGATGTCCCAGGCCTGCCGGTTCTATGCCAGGTGGGAGGGGGAGCAGGTGTTCACCGGGGTGGTGGACGAGTTTGCCTGCGTGTGCGGCGGGGAAGGGCTGTATCTGGAGGTGTCCGGCCGGGGGATGGCCGCGCTGCTGCTGGACAACGAGGCCATGCCAGCCCAGTATCAGCTGGCCACTCGGGCGGACATCGTGGCAGACCATGTGGCGCCCTACGGGATTGAGACGGTGGGGGGCTGGGCCCTGCCCGCGGTGAGCGGATTTACTGTGGCCAGCGGGGTGAGCGAGTGGAGCGTAGTGCATGAGTTTGCCTGCTACCACGGCGGGGTGGTGCCCAGGTTTGACCGGCTGGGCCGGTTGATACTAGACGGCCATGGGGACGACGGCGGCTCCCTGCGGCTGTCCGATGGGCTGGCGGTGACGGGATGGGAGTACCGGGAAGAGAGACATGGGGTGCTCAGCCAGGTGGCGGTGCGCAGGCGCTCCTCCTGGGACACCCAATGGGTGTCAGACCCCCAATTCCTGGCCGAAGGGGGCAGCGCCCGGCGGGTGGTCACGGTACCAAACACCACCGGATCGGCCGCCATGCGCTATTCCGGGGACTATCAGCTGCGGGCCTCCCGCAGCAGTCGGGTACGGCTGACGGTGACGGCGGCAGGAGCTTTCCTGGCCTGGCCCGGGCAGCTGGTGCGGGTGGAGCTGTCCGGCTGTGGGGCCAACGGCCTGTACCGAGTGGCCCAGACCGAGACTGCCTGCGGCCCGGAGGGGCTGAGCACCACCCTGGTGCTGGGGCAGCCAGACAGTATGATATAGAGGGAGGTGCCGGCCATGTGGCTGAGCGGACAACAGAAGCGGCCCGTCCCCGCCGGGGAGGCACAGACGGGGACGGTGACCATCAGCGGGGACGGCCTGGCCGTCCAGCTGGACAGTGAGCGGAGGAACCTGGAGCTGTACGCCCCCGGCGGATATCGGTGGACTCCCCGGGTGGGCCAGCGGGTGTTGGTGCTGAAAAACCAGGGGGAGGACCCCTGTGTGATCGGGGCGCGGCAGGGGGAGCAGATCCCAGCCCAGGTCACGCTGGAGGGGGAGGTCGTGGAGCTGAAGGGACAGGTGCGGCTCAACGGGGTGCCCCTGGAGGACTATATTGCCGGGGTTGCGGCGGGCGTGGGGGGTGGATGAGCATGGCCCTTGTCTTGAAGGATCGGGACTACGCCCTGAACCAGGCCGGGGAACTGGCTGGGGCCAGCGGGGCCCAGGCGCTGCTGGGAGAGGTGCTCTTCCGACTGACCGCCCGGCGGGGCAGCTTTCCCTTTCTGCCCCAGCTGGGCAGCCGGCTGAGCCTGCTGCGCCGGGAGAAGCCCGATCAGTGGGCCAGCCTGGCCCTGCGGTATGCCGCCGAGGCCCTGAGCGAGCTGGAGGTGGCGGTAACCGGGGCGCGGGTGGCCCAGGAGGGGGACCGGCTCCGGATTTTGGTGGAACTGGAGTGGCAGGGACTGCCGCTGAGCGTGGAATGTGAGGGTTGAGGATGAGGACGGTTGAGGAAATCTATCGGGAGCTGGCGGCAGACTTTCTGACCCGCACTGGAGTGGCCGCCGGCGGCAGCGGCGACCTGGCGGCCAGATTCTACGCGGTGGCCGCCCAGCTTTACAGCCTATCGATCCAGGCCGATTGGACCCGCAGGCAGTGCTTCCCTCAGAGTGCGCAGGGGGAACAGCTGGATCACCACGCCCAGCTGCGGGGCCTGTCCCGGCGGCAGGCGGCCAAGGCCACCGGGACGGTGCGCTTCTATGTGGACGAGCAGCGCACCTTTGAGACCCAGGTGCCGGAGGGCACCGTGTGCATGAGCGCCGACGGGATCCGCTTTGCCACCACCCGGGCGGGCAGCGTGGCCGCCGGGGGCAGCCAGATCGACCTGCCGGTGGAGGCGGTGGAGCCGGGAGCGGCGGGCAACGTGCCGGCGGGCAGCGTGGTGTTCCTGGCCGTGCCGCCGGTGGGGGTGACTGCCTGCGCCAACCTGGCTCCCTTTTCCAACGGCCAGGACACTGAGGATGACGAGGCGCTGCGGACCCGGGTGATGGAGACCTTCCGGCGCTTGGCCAACGGGGCCAACAAGGTGTTTTATGAGCAGCAGGCCATGGCCTTTGACGGGGTGGCGGCGGTGACGGTGCTGCCCCGCAGTCGGGGCGTGGGGACGGTAGATGTGGTCATCGCGGCCCAGGGGGGAATGCCCGACGAGGCGCTGGTGGATGCGGTACAGGCGCACTTTGACCAGGTGCGGGAGATCGCCGTGGATGTGCAGGTGCTGGCGCCCCAGCAGGTTCAGGTGGATGTGTCTGTGGCCCTGACGGTGGGGGAGGGTTACAGCTTTGAAGCGGTGGCCCAGGCGGCGCGGGAGGCCTTGCAGGGATGGTTTACCGGCGAACGGCTAGGCCAGCCAGTGCTGCGGGCCCAGCTCACCGCCCTGCTGTTCCAGCTGGAAGGGGTGGACAACTGCGTGCTCACCCAGCCTGGGGCCGACCTGGCCGCGGACAGTGTCACCCTGCCCCGGCTGGGACAGGTCACGGTGACCCAGGCGACTTGATGGGAGGGAGCGCGCGGTGACACATATCGACCATCTGATCGACCTATTGCGCCCCCTGGGGGTGTATGACCTGAGCGGCGGCAAGCGCAACCGGGAGGAGCTGGAGGCATATGGACGGCAGCTGGACCAGGGGCTGGGTGAGCTGGAGGAGACGGCCAGGGAGATGTCGCTGGTCACGGCGGAGAGCTTTGGCCTGGAACTGGTGGAGGCGCTGCTGCCCTATCGGCCGGTAAGTACCACTCTGGCTGAGCGCCGGCAGGCGCTGGCCGCTCTGCTGCGCATCGGAGGGGACAGCTTTACCCTCCGGGCGGTCAACGACACCCTGGCCGGCTGCGGCATCAACGCCCAGGCAGAGGAGACAGGCCGGCCGGGCTGCGTGGAGGTGTTCTTCCCCGATGTGATCGGCATCCCGGAGGACTTTGCACAGTTGCGTCGGATCATGGAGGAGATCTTGCCCTGCCACTTAGAGATCTCCTACCGGTTCTGGTACAACAGCTGGGCGCAGGTGGCCCAGCGGGTCTCCACCTGGGGAGAGACTCAGGCTGCCGGGAAGAGCTGGTATGGGCTGGCCGTCTGGCAGGAGTGAGCGGCTCCGCCCCGCCGTGGGAGCGTCCAAACCCACGGCGGGGCATCCTAAAAAATTAGAGAAAATCTCTAAAAAATAGTTGACAAACCAGAGGGACTATCGTATAATACAGACAGAAAGGAAAGGGTGAGTCCCATGTACAGTCAGACCTGATCGTTTGGAAGTACGAAAGGAAACCAGCCCCAACTTTTGGCGCTGGGACGGCGGCGGGAAACCAGATCTGATTCGTTCCAAACCGGCTTGCGTAAGCGACGGGCGCCTTGACCTGGCCCTGGCCCGAAAGGGTGGGCGGAGGTGGGAAGGCCCCATGGTTTGAGGAAACGGGAGACGGAGTCCGGTGCAAGCCCAGCGTAGTCTCAGGAAAAGAGGGAAGCGTCCATTGGAAAAGCCAGATCAGAAGTAGGCCCCCAGCTGCGTGTGGGACAGCTGGGGGCCTGGTGTTTTTTCCAGGGCTGTTTCTCCAGCCGGGGGGTGGCCTGGCCCGGTTGGGCGGGCAAAGAAATTGCGAAACCCCATTGCAAAACGGGAGGCTGTCCAGTATAATGGGTAATATCCTGGCGATGATGTCTATTTCTTCCGCGTTTGGGATAAACTTGCAGGCGTGGGGCAGTCATATTTCATGGGGTGAAAACTATGTTCGCGAAAGATATTGGGATTGACCTGGGCACGGCCAGCGTACTGGTGTACCTGAAGGACAAGGGCATCGTGCTGCGGGAGCCATCGGTGGTGGCGCTGGATAAGAACACGGGCAAGCTGCTCAAGGTGGGGACCGAGGCCCAGCAGATGCTGGGACGCACCCCCGGTAACATTGTGGCCATCCGCCCCCTGCGGGAGGGAGTGATCTCCGACTATGACATGACCGAGCGGATGCTCCGGGAGTTCATCCGCAAGGTGGCGCCCATCCGCCTGTTCAAGCCCAGGGTGGTCATCTGCGTCCCCTCCGGCATCACCGAGGTGGAGGAGCGGGCGGTCATTGACGCGGGGATTCAAGCCGGCGCCCGGCGGGTCTATCTCATTGAGGAGCCCCTGGCCGCCGCCATCGGCGCGGGCATCGACATCAATCAGCCAGACGGCCACATGGTGGTGGATATTGGCGGCGGCACGGCGGACATCGCCGTCATCTCCCTGTCGGGCATCGTGGAATCGGCCTCCATCAAGGTGGCCGGCGACGCCTTTAGCGAAGCGGTGGTGAAATACATCCGCAAACGGCACAACGTGCTCATTGGCGACCGTACCGCCGAGGAGCTGAAGATCACCATCGGCTGCGTCTTTCCCCGACCGGAGGAGATCACCATGGAGATCAAGGGCCGCTGTCTGATGACGGGTCTGCCCCGGGTGTTCTCCGTCAGTTCCAGCGAGATGATTGAGGCCTTTGAAGAGCCTTGCGCCCGCATTCTGGAGGCCATCCACGGCGTATTGGAACGCACGCCCCCCGAACTGGTGGCAGACATCTCCACCAACGGCATCGTGATGACCGGCGGGGGCAGCCTGGTTTGGGGCTTTGACAAGCTCATCGAGTCCCATACCGGCATCGAGACCTTTGTGGCCGACGACGCCATCTCCTGCGTGGCCCACGGCACGGGCAAGAGCCTGGATTGGATCGGCGAGATGCAGGACGGTACCATGAATATCTCCCGCAGCCGTCAGATGCTCTGACGGGAAGGGGTTGGAAGGGCCGGGCAGCGCTCCAAGCGGCGCTGCCCGGCCTTTTGTTCAGAGGATGGGCAGCCCGCTCCAGGCGCGCCCGTCTAAAATCCGGTCTGGGTGACTATACTGGACACAGAGCCGCCGGCAGGGAGAGGTTGCCATGGGCGGCGCTTTGTAGTATAATAAACTGATTTGCCGGGGCACTTGGCCCGGCTGCGGGCTTTTTGGAGATTGAGGTGTTGGCAAGTGTCAGAGCAGCCCATCCATGACTATATACAGCCGGGGAAGCGGGCCCACCTGGTGGGCATCGGCGGAGTGTCCATGGCCTCGCTGGCAGAGGTGCTGCTGGGGGCTGGGGTGATCATCACTGGCTCGGACCAGCGGGAAGGGGCCACCGTAGGCCATCTGCGGGGGCTGGGCATCCCGGTGACCATCGGCCATCGGCCCGAGAGCGTGCTGGGGGCGGACTGCGTGGTGCGCACCGCCGCCGTCCATGACGAGAACCCGGAGATTGCCGCGGCCCGGGCCGCCGGCATCCCGGTCTTTGAGCGGGCCCAGGCCTGGGGCGCCATCATGCGGGGGTACAAGCACGCCCTTTGCATCTCAGGCACCCATGGCAAGACCACCACTACCTCCATGTGCACCCATGTGTTCATGGCCGCCGGGATGGACCCCACCGTGATGATCGGGGGTACCCTGCCCCTGCTGGAGGCGGGCCACCGGGTGGGCCAGGGGGAGACCATCATCCTGGAGTCCTGCGAGTACTGCAACTCCTTCCTGTCCTTCTATCCCACAGTGGCGGTTATTCTGAATATCGAGGCTGATCACCTGGACTTCTTTCAGGATCTGGACGACGTGGAGCGCTCCTTCCGGGCCTTTGCGGACCTGGTGCCGGATAGCGGCATGATCGTGGCCAACTGTGAGGACGCCAACACCATGAAGGCCCTGGAGGGGGAGCGGCGGCCCATGCTCACCTTTGGGGTGGAGCGGGGGGACGTGCACGCAGCCAACCTCACCGTGCGCGGCGGCTTTGCCAGCTTCGACGTGGTCTACCGGGGGGAGCGGTATGCCCATCTGGAGCTGTCGGTGCCGGGGATGCACAACGTGCAAAACGCCATGGCCACCGCCGCCGCGGCCATCGTGTTGGGGGTGCCTGGCCCGGCGGTGGAACAGGGGATGCGCACCTTCCGTCTGCCCGGACGGCGCTTTGAGGACAAGGGGCGCTACCACGGCGCGCAGGTGTGCGATGACTACGCCCACCACCCCAGCGAGGTGGAGGCCCTGCTGGACACCGCCCGGCAGCTTCCCTACCAGCGGGTGGTGCTGGCCTTTCAGCCCCATACCTATTCCCGAACCCATGAACTGTTTGACGACTTTGTCCGGGTGCTGCAAAAGGCAGACGTCACCCTGCTGGCGGAGATCTTCGCGGCCCGGGAGGATAACACCGTGGGCATCTCCTCCAAGGACCTGGCCGACCACATCCCGGGCAGCATTTACTGCCCCACCCTGGAGGATGTGACGGCCGCCCTCCGGGACATCGCCCGGCCTGGGGACCTGATCCTCACCGTGGGGGCGGGGGACATCTACCTGGCGGGTGAGGCGTTGGTGGCGCAAGACAGCCCCGGATAGCGGATAGAGAGAAGGGGGAAGGATCGTGGCCTATACCATCGGGATCGACCTGGGCGGGACTGCCACCAAGCTGGTGGCCTGTGCCGCCGGTGGCAGCCCGGTCGCGTGGGGTAAGCTGTCCACCCGGCCGGAGCCCGGTTTTGCCGCCCAGGCGGCGTCAGACTTCCTGGCTGGACAGGGCATCGGCCGGGAAGAGGTGGAGTGCATAGTGCTCACCGGGGTGCGCACCTCCTTCCTCACCCAGCCCTTGCTGGGCCTGCCCACCTATACGGTGCCTGAGTTTGGGGCCATTGGCTGGGGCGGGCTGGCTGCTTCGGGGCTGAAGCGGGCCCTGGTGGCGAGCATGGGTACCGGCACGGCCCTGGTGCTGGCCGGGCCGGAGGGCTGTACCCATCTGGGGGGCAGCGGCATCGGCGGCGGTACCCTGTGCGGGCTGGGCCAGCTCCTGCTCGGAGAGCGGGACGGGGAGCGGATCGGGCAGCTGGCTGCCCAGGGCCGCCCGGAGAAGGTGGATCTGCTGATGCGGGACATCTGCCGGGCGGACATCCCCACCCTCCAGCCTGAGCTGACGGCGGCCAACTTCGGCAAGCTGGACCCGGAGGCCAGCCGGGCCGACCTGGCCCTGGGCCTGGTTACGATGATCCTGCAAAGTGTGGGCTGCCAGGCGGCGTTTGCCGCCCGGGGGATCCCTATCCAGGACATTGTGCTCACAGGGGCACTCACCTTGCTGGGCCAGAGCGGGGAGATGTTTGCCTTCATGGGGGAGATGTTCGGCCTGCGCTTCCATATCCCGGCCCGGGCGGAGTTTGCCACGGCGCTAGGCAGTGTGCTGTGCCCCCAGCGGGTGTGGCCCCCCGTTTGATTGGATGGGAAAACGCCCCGGCGGCGAAGCCGGGGCGTTTGTTCTACCGGGCCGGGCCGAGCTGTTTACCCGGACACTTGCTCCAGGAAACGCATGAGCAGGGCGGCCATCTGGGACCGGACGGCAAAGCCCTGGGGGTTGAGCTGGTTGTCTGAGCCCTGGATCAATCCCGCCCCGCTGGCCCAGGACATGGCTGAGGCTGCCCAGCCGGATACCTGGTTCCCATCGGCATAGGCGAACAGGCTGCCTGAAGCGGTCAGGTCATAGCCCTTGCGCTGGGCGTAACGGTATAGGATGGCGGTGAGCTGCTCCCGGGTGATATTGTCGTCCGGCCCGAAGCTCTGTCCGCTGTATCCGCTGACGATGCCTTGGCTGGTGGCCCAGACCACCGCCTTGCCGTACCACCAATTTTCGGGCACGTCGGCAAAGGGGCTCTCCCCGGCCACCTCCGGCTCCCCTTCCAGCCGGTACAGGATGGTCACCAGCTGGGCCCGGGTGGTGGGCAGGTCAGGGCCGAAGGTGGTGTCGCCGGTGCCGCGCATCAACCCGTTGGCATACACATATTCCACCGCCCCGGCATACCAGTCGCTGGCTTTCACGTCGGTGAAGGGAACGATGGGAGGTTCCTCCGGCTCAGCCTGCCGGAAGGTGAGGTGGATGCGCACATCCCCGGCGGGCATGGTGAAGGTATAGGTGTCGTCCTCCTGCAAGGTGACCTCCAACTGCGTGCCGTTGGAATCTGTGACGGTGAGCGCCTCCACCTCATAGCCCTCGTTGGGGGTGACGGTGATGGTGACGGCGCTCCCTGCCTGGGCTGCGTTGTCCACCTGCACCGCGCCGTGCTCGGGCTGGGCCAGGGAAACGACGTGGTACGTCGTTTCCTCTTCGGTGGGGGAACCCCCACCGAATCCACCCTGCCCACCGTCGCCATCCCCTTCGCCGCCGGGGGTGACCGTCAGCGTCCCCGGTTCGTATTGGATGGCCGTCCGGTAGTTCCCTCCTGCCGGGACCGCCCCGCCGCTGGGGATGATGGGGTAGGCGCCGGGCACCTCCAGATCAGCGTCACAGGTGAGGGTGGGGGCCTGGGACAGCCCATCCCCTTCCCCCAGGCCAAAGACCTGGTAGCTGTACTCCGGGGCAGGTTGGCCCGCCGTGATGCGCTGATCATTGGCCTTGATGACGATGGCGGCCGGCTGGATGGTGAAGGGCAGGCGCACCTCGCCCCGATGATCCCCGCCCTCTGGGATCCGAATGGTCACCATGTAGCTGCCCGCGTCGGTGGGTGGGGTGTCGCCGGCATAGATCGTGTCCCCGGTGCCGGAATAGGTGATCTCATATTCCCCTTCATAGTCGCTGATGGGTGTTCCGGTATAGCCGGCCTGGGGCCGGCCGTTGTAGACCAGGTCTGAGGCCGGCTCCACCCCGGTGATGGGCACGCTGGACCGGGGCACATAGGTGACGGTGACCAGGAGGTGGGTGTCGCCGTAGTTGCCCGAGCCGTACAGGAGTACCATCACCCGATCCTCCTGGGTGTAGCTGCCATTGGGATCCAGGCGCAGGGTGAGGATATCCGGGCCGTCCTGGCCGATCTGCGGGGGACACAGCCCATGGAAGAGGGAGGCCGGATAGACCTCAAAGGTGAACGCTTCCCCGTCTGGAAGGCCTTCCAGATTGGCCAGGTCAATGGTGGTGCTGGAGCCGGCGTAGATCTCCAGCTCCACCTCCAGCTGTATGGGCTCCAGGTCCGCCCGCTGGATTTCGCCCCGGCCAGTATAGGTTGGGGTTGCAAGGGTGTAGTCCGGGTGGTTCAGGGTGACGGTGACCTCCACTGGTTTGTCCTGGCCCGCCTCTGGGCTCTGAAAGCGGGCTGTAGCGGTGTAGTCCTCCCCCAGGGTGAGCTCCACCGGCGCCCCGTCCGGCCGGGCAAAGCGGACCTGGGAGATGGTGGCGTCGGTAGTGCCGTCATAGGGACGGGGTTCCACCTGGGCGGCCTGGATGGTCAGCGGGATGGGCAGGGGTTCCACCCCGTCGGTGAGTTGGGCGAGGGCGTTGTGGTAGACCGGGAACGGGTTGTCCCCCGTCCAGGAGCGGCGGATGACTGGCTGACCATCCGTGGCCGAGGTGAGCATGAGCACGGTGGGGGCGATCTCCGTGGCCAGGCCTAGGGCCATCTGGTAAGCGTTGTAGACCAGAGCCCCGTCGGTGTATACCGCCAGGGAGGGGGGTAGCGCCTGCGCCGGGGCGACGTAGGTTTGGAAGAATTCCAGCACCTCCGCCCGGCTGGTGCCGCCGCGCTCCACGGCCAGCACCCGCAGCTTGTCGTTGTCCAGCCAGCCGCTGTCCAGAATGTCCCGCAGCAGCCCATAGGAATCGGCGCACGGGCTGCTGGCCGAGCCATGAAAAAAGACCAGCACGGCAGCCCCACCCGGCGGGATCTGGTAATCGAAAGGGTGGGATGTGCCGCTGGCCAACTCGGTTACAGGAAGGCCGCTGCCCAGGACAGGATCTACCACATCGTGGTCTGCCCCCGCCGCCCGCCCCGACCAGACGAGGGCAGCCATGGATAGGGTGAGGGCCAGCAATCCGATCAGAACTCGTTTCATGTCATTCATCCTTCCAACCTCGTATTTTGTCGGAAATTATCTGATGATACATGAGAGAAGTGTAGCATATCATGGAAAATTAGGCAAGAAGGAGAATGGATCGGGGCGGAAGAGGGGCCCATGCAAGAACCCCTCCCTCTGCCCGGCGAGGCAGGGGGAGGGGTGGGGGGGCCTATTCCGAGGGCTGAGCGCCCATTCCGCTGTACGGGCAGCTATCCAGCTGGCTGTCAGGCAGGTGGCAGGCCCGGCGCTGCTGCTCAGTCAGTTGGCGGACCAGGGTGGTGGCAGGATGGCTCAAAAGAGCCTCCGGCGCGTCGTATTGATGGATCTTGCCCTGGTCCATCACCAGCACCTTGGTGCCCAGCTTCAGCGCCTCAGAGATGTCGTGGGTGACGAACAGGATGGTAATCCCCGTCTGGCGGTAGATGCGCTGCAGTTCGGTTTGCAGCTGGGAGCGGGTGATCTCGTCCACCGCCCCGAAGGGTTCGTCCATCAGCAGGATCTCCGGGGAGGCGGCCAGCGCCCGAGCGATGCCCACCCGCTGCTGCTGCCCGCCGGACAGTTCTGCGGGATAGCGTCCCTTCAAGGCCGGGTCCAGGCCAACAATCCCCATCCATTTGTCCACGGCGGCCCGGGTTCTCTGCTTATCCTTCTTATTGAGCAGGTTGGGCACATAGGAGATGTTCTGCTCCACCGTCATGTGGGGGAACAGGACGCTGCCCTGGATGGCGTAGCCGATGTTTCGGCGCAGCTGGGCCTGGTTCTGATCCCGGATGTTCCGGCCCTGCACCCAGATTTCCCCCGCATCCGGCGACAGCAGACCGTTGACCAGCTTGAGCACGGTGGTCTTCCCGCAGCCGGAGGAGCCGATGATGGTGACAAACTCCCCTTGGGCCACCTCCAGATTGAATCCATTCAGGACGGTCTGGCCGCCGTACGCCTTGCCCACATTTTGAAAGGAAATGGCTGTTTGCATCTGCGCTCCCTCCCCTTATTGCAGCAGGTCGTGGGCCTGTAAGTATTCCTGGGCCACGGCCCGGGGCTCCTCGCCCTGGGACTCCACCTGGTAGTTCATCTGGGCCATGTCCGTGTCGGAGATCAGCCCTGTGAGCTTCTCAAAGATTCCGTTCAGCTCCGGATGGGCCTCCAGCACTTCGCTGCGGATCACATTGCCGCACAGGTAGGATGGGTAGAACTGCCTGTCGTCCTCCAGCACCACCGCATCGGAGGCGGCCAGCTGCCCGTCGGTGGTGAAGATCACCATCACGTCGATCTGCCCCTGGTTGAGGGCCTGATATTTCAAGCCGATGTCCAGGTCCATGGTTTCCCGGAAGCGCAGCCCATAGGTCTGGCACAGGGCCTCATAGCCATCGGCCCGCTCGAAGAAGTCATACTCCGCGCCAAACACCAGATGATTGGCCACGGCGGCCAGGTCGGAATAGGTGCGCAGGTCATACTGCTGGGCAATCTCCCGCCGGACCACCATGCCGTAGGTATTGTTAAAGCCATACATGCCCGCCCATTGCATCCCATAGTTCTGGGCATACTCCTCCTGTAACTGGTCAAACAGCGCCTCGGTGTACACCTCGCCATGGCCCAGTACCATGTTCCATCCGGTCCCCGTGTACTCCGGGTAGAGGTCAAACTCCCCGCTCTCCATGGCCGGCTGGATGTTGGATGTGCCCCCGCCCACGCCCTGGGTCAGCTCCACGGTTAACTCGGTGTCCTGCTCGATGAGAAGATCCAGCATTTCCCCCAGGATATACTGCTCGGTCATGGGTTTGGTGGCGATGCGGATGGTGTTCCCCCGCGGGGTGGGCAGCAGGGCCAGGACGACAGCGGCCAGGCAGGCGGCAAGGGCCACCCCTGCCATGACCCGATTGGCCCGCTTGGCCCGGGCGCTGCGCTGTTTCATGCGCCGTTCCACAAAGCCCAGCACCAGGTCCACCCCCAGGGCCAGCAGGGCGATCAGCAGGCTGCCGGCCATGGTCATGGCCCCGTTATTGGTGGTGATACCCCGGTAGATGGCCACCCCCAGCCCGCCCGCGCCGATGAAGGAGGCGATGCCGGCCAGGGCGATGGTCATGGTGGCCATGCTGCGGATGCCGGACATGATCACCGGCAGGGCCAGCGGCAGACGGACCCGGAAGAGGATCTGTAACCGGGTGCTCCCCATCCCCTTGGCTGCCTCCAACAGGGCGGGCTCAATGTGGGACATCCCGGTGTAGGTGCCCCGCACCATGGGCAGCAGGGCATAGATGGTCAGGGCGATCACCGCCGTGGCGTTGCCCACCCCGGAGAAGGGGATGAGAAAGCCCAGCATGGAGATGGAGGGGATGGTGTACAGCAGACTGACCAGCCCCAGCGCGGGCTTTGCCGCCGGCCGGATCTCGCTGATGAGGATGCCTGCCAGCCCGCCGGCTAAAATGGCAATGGCGATGGCCAGCAGGGAGATCTCCAGATGCTCCCAAAGCAGCCCGGCAAAGAAGTCCCACCGGCTGAGCAGCAGGCTGCCCATGTCCCGAATCATGTTCATGTCCCCGCCCCCCTTGTCTGGATGGCCTGGACCGGGCACAGCTCCTGACACAGGCCGCAGTGCAGGCAGTGCGCCTGGACGATGGAAAAGGGGGCGCCGGACTCAATGCAGTTCTGAGGGCAGCCCCGCTGGCACTTCCCGCAGCCGATGCAGGCAGAGGTGATGACAAACCCCTTCTCCTGGACGTCACCCCCGCCCAGGGCAAAGCTCTCCCGATGGATGGGCTGTTGGCCCAGGTCGAACACCTCCATCTGCCCGTTGTCCAGGCAGAAGGGCTCCAAAATGTACCGGCTCTGGCCCGGATAAACCGTCTCCATAGCGGGGTTTTCCACAAAGATCCGGTCAATCCAGTCCCGCTGCCCGTCCAAATGCCGGACCCGCCCGGACAGGCGGATCATCTGGTAGGCGGGGGTGAGGGCGGCGACGGCCACCTGGCCGGTGGAGAGCAGCTGCTGATAAAAAGCCTTTCCCCGGGCGGTGCAGAAATAGAGCGCCCCCTGCTCCACCAACATGACGTCGATGATGCGCACCTGGGGCAGGCCGGATGCGTCCACTGTGGCAAAGGCCACGTCCTTCACCTGGCGCAACAGCCCCAGGCATTCCTGTGCGGTCATGGAAATCCCTCCCTGTTCCAGCCCCCGGGAGAGCAGGGGCTTGGTTACCGTTTTCGATATTGTACCCTGCTTTTCCCCCGCTGTAAAGTAGGTACCATCAAGTAGGATAGTTACGCCCCGGTTACCAAGCTGGCCGAGGGCAGTGGAAAACGCCGCCCGGAGGCGGCGTTTTCCACTCAGATGGGGCTGGCGGCTCTGCCCTCAAG
Organism: uncultured Oscillospiraceae bacterium; assembly: GCA_944387065.1. GTDB lineage: Bacteria > Bacillota > Clostridia > Oscillospirales > Oscillospiraceae > Enterenecus. Next base: position 141,466 of record CALXDM010000002.1, on the reverse strand, counting down.
CGGGGCTGAGCGCGTCCTTGCCCAGGCCGCAGCCGGGGCATACCCAGTCGTCGGGCAGCTGGTCCACAGGGGTGCCGGGTGCCACATGGCCGCCGGGATCCCCTGCGGCGGAGTCGTACTCATAGCCGCATACGCACACATATTTCATGCTTCCGTTCCCTCCTTCTCGCCCGGGCGCTTGTCCAGCGCCCGTTCCAGTCAGCTGGCTCCGCCGGCGGCGGGGCGCATTCTATTCTTTCCCAGCCTCGCCAGGAAATGATACGCATAGAATGGGGGAATTTTTCACAAGATGGAACCAAAACCACGAGGAAATGAGGTTCACGCCATGAAACGATCCATCGCCCTGGCCCTGGCCTGTCTGGCCTTCCTGGCCGCGGCCCCCGCGCCCGCCCGGGCGGACGCAGGCGCCCTGGCCCTCACCGCCCCCAGCGCCGTGCTGATGGAGAAATCCACCGGCACCGTGCTCTATGAGCAGGACGCCCACACCCAGTACGAGCCCGCCTCGGTGACCAAGGTGATGACCCTGCTGCTGGTCATGGAGGCCATCGAAGCCGGCTCGCTCAGCTGGGATGAGATGGTCACCGCCTCCGCCCACGCCTGCTCTATGGGCGGCTCCCAGATCTGGCTAAAGGAGAACGAGCAGATGAGCGTGGCCGACATGGTCAAGGCGGTGGCCGTGGCCTCTGCCAACGACTGCGCCGTGGCCCTGGCCGAGCACATCGCCGGCAGTGAGGATGCCTTTGTCCAGCGCATGAACCAGCGGGCCCAGGAGCTGGGCATGGAACATACCAGCTTTCTCAACTGCACCGGCCTGCCTGCCCAGGGCCATGTGTCCTGCGCCTATGACATCGCCCTGATGAGCCGGCAGCTCATCCTCCATCACCCCGCCATCCGGGCCTTTACCACCATTTGGATGGACTCCCTGCGGGACGGCCAGTTCCAGCTGACCAACACCAACCGGCTCATCTTCTACTATGAGGGGGCCACCGGCCTCAAGACCGGTTCCACCGACACCGCCCTGTACTGCCTGTCGGCCACCGCCGAGCGGGACGGCATGGAGCTGATCGCCGTGGTGATGCACGCGCCCACCTCCGACGACCGGTTCGATAGTGCCCGCACCCTGCTCAACTACGGCTTTGCCAACTACGCCCTCACCCCCGTCTATCCTGACCAGGCCCTTCCCCCGGTGCCCGTGCTGCTGGGTCAGGCCGACACCGTCCAGCCCATGCTGGCTCGGGACTGCGTGCTGCTGCTGGGCAAGGCGGGCGCCGGGACGGTCACCACCGAGGTGACCCTGGCCGACCAGGTGGAGGCCCCGGTGGAGGCTGGACAGAAGCTGGGCCAGATGACCGTCTATGTGGATGGGGTGGAGGCCGATGTGGTGGACCTGGTGGCCCCCGCTGCTGTGGAGCGGCTCACGGTGGGCTCCATCTTCCGGGAGTTGCTGGACGGGCTGTTCCTGCGCGCGTCCTGAGACAGCCTTGCCCCAGAGATGCAAAGCGCCCCCGACCTTTCCAAAGGGAAAGGTCGGGGGCAACTGCCCTCATTGGCCCTGGATGGCTTGATTGCCGGTGGACCAGACCTGGGCCTGCCCGGCCCTGGCCGGGGTGTTCTGGGCCATGACGCCCACCAGGTCATGGGGGACGTAGGCCTGCTCCAGATAGGCGGTTTCCTCAGGGCTCAGGGCCAGATCCGCCGCCCGGGTCGCTCCTTCAATATGGCTGGGCTTGGTGGCCCCTACCACGGGCGCGGTCACCTTGCCCAGCAGCCAGGCCAGGGCGATCTCCGTCATGGACACCCCCCGCCGGTCAGCCAGCTCCGCCACCCGCTGGATGATCACACTGTCCTGCTGGGCGGTGGCGTCGTACTTCAGCTTGGCGTAGTGGTCCTCCTCCAGGCGCTTGGAGCGCTCCCCCGGCCGCTTGGCCAGCCGTCCGCCCGCCAGGGCGCTGTACGGGGTCATGGCGATGCGATCCTCGGCGCACAGCTTGGCCATCTCCCGCTCCTCCTCCCGGAAGATCAGGTTGTAGTGCCCCTGGACGCTGATAAACTTGGGGAAGCCCTCCCGCTCGGCCAGGGCATTGGCCTTGGCCAGCTGGTAGGCAAAGCAGTTGGAGATGCCCACATACCGGGCCTTGCCCGCCCGGACGACCCGGTTCAGTCCCTCCAGGATGTCGTACAGGGGGGTCTGGTAGTCCCACATATGGTAGAGGTAGAGATCTACATAGTCCATCCCCAGGTTTTTCAGGCTGGTGTCCAGCATCTGCTGGATGTGCTGCTGGCCGGAGATGCCTCGGGCGATCTCCTCTGGGGTGCGGGGCAGGAACTTGGTGGCCACCACCACCTGGTCCCGCTGGGCAAAGTCACGGATGGCCCGGCCCAAAAACTGCTCGCTGGTGCCGCTCTGGTAGCCGATGGCGGTGTCAAAAAAAGTTGACCCCCAGCTCCAGCCCCCGCCGGATGACCTGGCGGGAGTGTTCCTCGTCCAGCGTCCAGCTGTGCTGGCCGTTTCCGGCGTCCCCAAAACCCATGCAGCCCATGCAGATGCGGGAGACTTTCAAATCAGACGTGCCCAATACGGCGTACTGCATGATGCCTCCTTTTACTCCAGGGCGGCGTAGGCGGCGTCATCCACCGGCTCCAGCCACTCGCTGGCAGTCTCCTCTCCAGGCACCTCCAGGGCGATGTGGGAGAACCAGCTATCCTTCTTGGCCCCGTGCCAATGCTTGACGTTGGCTGGGATGGTGATCACGGTGCCCGGGGTGAGACTGACGGCGGGCTTGCCCTCTTCCTGGTACCAACCCTCCCCGGCAGTGCACAGGAGGACCTGGCCGCCCCCCTGACGAGCGCGGTGGATGTGCCAGTTGTTGCGGCAGCCCGGCTCAAAGGTGACGTTGGCCAGGAATACCGGGCACTGACCCGGTTGGGTCAGCGGATTGAGGTAGGAGTTGCCGATGAAATACTGGGCATAGGCGGTGTTGGGCTGGCCCAGGCCAAAGTGGTTTTGCTGCTGGAAGGCGGCTTGGTCATGGATGCGCATGGAACACACTCCTTCTGTGATGATGGCGGGCAGGCTGGTGGGATGGAACAGCGGGCCTTTCCGCCACGGTTTTTACGGCGGGGAGGCAGGGCTCTGTCTGTATGATAGAGCGGATCTGCCCTCCATGTCAAATACCTTCTTTTCATACCATTCCATGTGTTTTACGCATGGGAGAGCCCCATCAATGGGACAGCCGCTCCACCTGGGGATTATGCCTCAGGCTTGAGGGGGCCGTAGAAGTAGGAGGCGGTGGCGCCGCCGTCGATGAGGAAGTCTGCCCCGGTGATGAACGCGCCCTTCTGGCTCATCAGCAGTTCGGCCACGTTGGCCACCTCATCGGCGGTGCCCGGCCGGCCGGCGGGGGATTGGGCAAACATCTTCTTGTAGAAGTCCCCCCGGGGGCCGTTGAACTCGTCTAGGGCAAGGGGGGTGACGATGATGCCCGGTGAGATGGAGTTGATGCGGGCGCCCCGTCGCCCCCATTTCACCGCCTCGGCCATCACCCGCTTCTCATTGCAGCGCTTGGCCAGCTGATAGGCGTGCAGGGTGTCGCGGATGCGCCCGGGCTGGAGGAGGGGGAGATCCAGCAGCTGCTCGGCCGGGGTGCAGGCCAGCAGGGCGTCCTCCTGGGGGGTGAGGGCGGGCAGGCGATGGCCGGACTGGCTGGAGATGGTCACCCCAACGCCGCCGGGGGCGATGATCTGACCCACCTCCTCCAGCAGAGCGGCGGTGCCGTACAGGTCCACCTGCAGGATGGTTTCCACGGGGGCCTGGCTGGGGGAGACGCCGGCGGCGTTGACCAGCATGGTGACCGGGCCGTATTCCCTGGCCTGGGCCAGCAGGGCCTGGATGGAAGCCCGGCTGGCCAGATCCATTTCCAGGGCCAGCGCGTCAAAGCCCGCCTCATGCATCGTCCGGGCGATGGCCTGAGCGTTGGCCGGATTTTTGTCCCCGATGACGATCTTCATGCCGTGGCCCATCCGGCGGGCAATGGCCATTCCGATCTGGCCGGCTCCGGTCAAGATCATGACGTTTTTCATATCAACGGCTCCTTTCGTTGGTGCGGGGACGGCCTGCCGCCCAGCCATGTGCGTCATTCCTGGGGAATGGCGCTGGCCGTCTCCTTTTACCCCTTGAGAGGGTAAGCACCCCCCCGGAACCACATGGTTCCGGGGGGGTGGATCAATCGGGTTAGCGCTTGCTGAACTGGGGTGCGCGACGGGCGGCCTTGAGGCCATACTTCTTACGTTCTTTCATGCGAGGATCGCGGGTGAGGAAGCCGGCGGACTTCAGCGCGGCGCGAAACTCAGGGTCCATCTCCAGGAGAGCCCGGGCGATGCCGTGGCGCAGCGCGCCGGCCTGGCCGGTGACGCCGCCGCCGGCTACGGTGGCCTCCACGTCCACTCGGCCGAGGGTGCTGGTGGTGTTCAGCGGCTGGCGCACCACCATCTTCAAGGTCTCCAGGCCGAAGTACTCCTCGATGTCCCGGCCATTGATGGTGATGGCGCCGGTGCCGTTGGGGATCAGATGCACCCGGGCCACGGAGGACTTCCGACGGCCGGTGCCATAGTGATAGGGCCTCTTGCTCTTATACATGGTCGCTTACCTCCTTATTCCGCGCTCCAGGCCTCGGGCTTCTGGGCGGCGTGCTTGTGCTCGCCGCCGCGGTAGACCTTCAGGCGGGTGAGGGAATCCTTGGTGATGATGTTGCGGGGCATCATGCCCCGCACGGCCACCTTCATGGCCAGCTCGGGCTTGGTGAGCATCAGCGTGCGGTACTTGGTCTCCTTCAGCCCGCCCACCCAGCCGGAGTGGGTGCGGTAGTACTTCTGATCCAGTTTCTTGCCGGTCAGCACCGCCTTGTCCGCGTTGATGACGATCACGAAATCGCCGCAGTCGGCATGGGGGGTATACTCGGGTTTGTGCTTACCCCGCAGCAGCACCGCAGCGGTGGCGGCAGTCTTGCCCAGCGGCTTGCCGGCAGCGTCCAGCACATACCATTTGCGCTGGATGTTGCCCTTGTTTGCCATAAAGGTAGACATAATGGGTTCCTCCATTGATTGATGTGATGGGTTCCGAATCGGCAGGGGGCAGGGCCCTGCTTTACAAAACGAAGCGTCTTGTATTATAATGCCATCGTTCCACCCTGTCAACCGTCAAAGCAGCTTTTTTGCGCTGTTCTGAAATATGCTTCAAAATACCCTGGTTATCTCGTGTAATTGCTTGAATACTCATTTTGATTTTTACTTGGGAGGGCTGCCCATGGAAGCGATTCTGTCCCGTCTGCGCCGATGTGTGGAGGACTATGAGATGATTCAGGCTGGGGATCGGATCGCCGTGGGGGTGTCCGGGGGGAAGGATTCCCTCACCCTGCTGTGTGCCCTGGCCAAGCTGCGCCGGTTTTACCCGCTGCCCTTCGAGCTGCACGCCATCACCGTCCATCCCGGCGCGCCTGAGATGGACTTTGCCCCAGTGGCCCAGCTGTGCTGGGAGCTGGAGGTGCCCTATCACCTGGTTCAGACGGAGATCTTCCCCATTCTCTTCGAGGTTCGGAAGGAGAAGAACCCCTGCTCCCTGTGCGCCAAGATGCGCCGGGGGGCCATCCACAACGCCATGGGGGAGTTGGGGCTGAATAAGATCGCCCTGGGCCATCACTTCGACGATGCGGTGGAGACCTTTTTCCTCTCCCTGTTCTATGAGGGACGCCTGTCCTGCTTCCAGCCGGTGACTGACCTGGATCGGACGGGCGTCATCCAGATCCGGCCCCTGCTGTACTGTGGGGAGGGGATGATCCGCAATGCAGCCCGGCGACACGCCCTGCCCATCGTCCACAACCCATGCCCCGCCGACGGCAGCACCCGACGGCAGGAGGTGAAGGAGCTGGTGGCCCAGCTGTCCAAGACCTACCCCAGGCTGAAGGACGCGGTGTTTGGGGGGATGCAGCGTCTGCCTTTGCCCGCTTGGGCTCCCCGGACGCACCGCCGCCGCCCCCTCAGTGAGGAGGAGGGGAAAGGAAGCCGGACAGGGAAGGAGACATCAAAAACGGAGCCGCTCTCCTAATGGGGAGAGCGGCTCCGCAGCTTTTTTGCGTTCAGGTGCAGAACGTTTCATGTTTCCCAGCCCCAAAGGGGGGCAGAAGTTGAGGGAGAAAGCGCCCCATCAGGCTGGGAGAGGGGACCGGCGCAAGGGAAACTTACCGCCGCCCGCCGCCCCTACCGCCGCCAAAGCCGCCTCGGCCGCCCCCGCCGAAGGACCGGCCCCCGCCAAAGCCGCCCCGGCGACCGCCGCCCCCAAAGGAGCGCCCGCCACCGAACCCGCCGGGCCGGCCGCCCCCGCCAAAGGGACGCCCGCCGCCAAACCCGCCCGGCCTGGGGCCGGGGCGAGGACCGGGGCGAGGCCCAGGTCCGGGACGGGGGCCTCCGAAGGGCCGGCCGTGGGGTCGTGGGGGACGGGGAGGACGGGGCCGGAAGATAAAGAAGGGTCGATAGATATAGTTGGGCCCGTAGTAGCCGCTGTGGTAGCGGCGGCGGTGGGCGCCCTCCATCAGCGCCAGCACCACGATCACCAGGACAATGATCCCGATCAGCAGTTCCATAGCATTCTCCTTATCTGGGCGTGTCAATTCAGGTCGTGATCAGCGTACCAGCCGGCCAGGGCCTGGGTGAGGTTGAGCAGGGCGGCGTCGTAATCGCCCTGGGCAAAGGGCTCCTCCATGTAGTCCCAGGCATAGGACTGGCAGTCGTCATCGGAGAACAGCCCCACCAGGCCGCTGCCCTGAATCAGCCAGTAGTTTTCTCCGGAGATGTCCAGTACCACGATGAAATCGTGGGAGCCCAGGCCGATGTCCTGGGCATAGTCCATGGCAAAGGAACCTAGGTCGTCCCGGCCATAGTTGGTGGTGACGCAGGCGATGACCACTCCCATGCGGGCATCAAGCTGGCGGTTGCGCGCCCGCAAGGACTCCTCCGTTCCCGCGTCCAGCACACCGGCGTCGTCGTAGACATAATAAGAGTAGCTGCCCGCCTGCCCGGGTTGCTGCCCGCTGGGGGAGACACGGGCCTTGGCCAGGCCAAAACCAATGGCAAACAGGACCATCAGGATGGTCATGATCCAGGCCACACCCTGCTTTCTGAAAAAGCGCATAGGCGGCTCCTTTCCCACGCAGCGGGATCAGCCCCGCAGCTCCAGCAGTTTCTGCTTCAGCTCACCCTCGATCCGCCCCAGCTCTAGCTCGGCCTCCTTGCGCTTTTGCGCGCCGTCCTGCTGGATCTGCATGACCTCGTCCAGGGTGGAGATGAGCTGCTGATTGGTGTGCTGGAGGGTCTGGATGTCCACCACGGCCCGCTCGGCCTCCTTAGCGGTCTCCAAGGTGCCCATCTTGAGCATATCCGCGTTCTTTTGCAGCAGCTGGTTGGTCATATCGGTGACCGCCGACTGGGCGGCGGTGGCCTGGCGGGAGTGCTCCAAACCGAGGGCCAACACCATCTGGCTCTTCCACAGGGGGATGGTGTTGACCAGGGAGGACTGGATCTTCTCCAGCATAAGGGTGTCGTTGTTCTGGATCATCCGGGTCTGGGGCCCCATCTGGATGGAGATCATCCGGGTCAGCTCCAGGTCGTGGAGCTTCTTCTCAAAGCGGTTGCACAGGTTGGCGTAGTCGTTATAGGCCTGGGCGTCCTCTTGGGCGTTGGTCTGGGCAGCCTTCTGGCGCAACTGCTCCAGCGTCTCGCTGCGGGCCCTGTCCAGCGCCTTGCGCCCGGCCAGGATATACATGGTCAGCTCCTTGAAGTACTTGGTGTTCAGATCGTACATCTGGTCCAGCATGGCGATGTCCTTCATCAGGGTCACCTGGTGGTTTTCCAGGATGGCGGCGATCTTATCCACATTGACCTCGGCCTTGTCATAGCTGGCCTTCAGGGCCATGGCCTCGTTCTTCTTGCGCTGGAAGAATCCGAAGATGCCCCCCCGCTCCTCCTGGCCGAAGGTCTTCAGCTCCACCACCAGGGAGGACAGGGCCTGGCCCACCTCCCCCAGGTCCTTGGTGCGCACATTGTTCAGCGCGTTTTCCGAGAAGGTGGCGATGTTCTTCTGGGCGGCCGCGCCGTACTGGAGCACGACGGTGGAGTCGGTGATGTCGATCTTCTGGGCAAACTCGTCCACCATCTTCCGCTCGGCCTCGCTCAGCTGGCTCTCGTCCAGCTGCGCGGCCACGGTGTCCCGGGCGGGATCGGCGGCCGGCCCGGGCTGGGTGGACGGTGCGGGCGCCTCGGGAGCGGTGGCCTGGGCTTGGGCGGCGGCGCCCAGATCGGGAGTCAGGGTCAGCTCCGGGGTCAGATCCGTCTTTTCATCCATGATAGGTCCTCCTGTTCGTATCTGGGTGGTGGGGTGTGCCGGCCTGGAAGGGCTCATTCCTGGGGAGGCAGAGTGGGCCCTGCCAGCCCCTCCTGGGCCAGCAGGTTTTCCAGCACGGCAATGTCGGTGGAGATGTCCAGCGCCTCCGCGCCGTACAGCGCGTCCAGCTGCTTGTCAAAGGCCTGGCAGATGGCGCCCATGATCTGCTCGATCTTGCCCTTGGCCCCGTCGATGTTGGTTCCCGACACCCCGGCGGCGTCCATCCGGTCGTAGGCGTTGAGCAGCTTCAGGGTAGTGGGCAGGTAGTAGTGGAGGAACCGCCGCAGTTGGGGCAGCTTGGCCGGCTTTTCCACCACCGCGCCGATGATCTTCTCCGTTACCAACTCCAGGTGGTCGATCTGGTCGGAGATGAGGGGATCCTCGATGGTGTCGTTGAGCCTGCGCATCTCGCTCAAGGCCCGGTCCCGCTCGGCGACGAGCTGGTCGATCTCCGGGTTGCCGGTGGACGTGGGCTGGGCGGGGGCCTGCTGCCGGGGCGCATCCGACGTTTCCTGGGGGGCATCCGGCTCCGAGCCGGGCAGGTCATAGCCCCGGTCGGGGAAGATCATCTTGCCCAGGAAGTAGGCCGCGGCGGAGACCAGGGCGGCCAGCAGGTAATCCACGGGCCGGGACAGGGAGCCAAAGACGGCCCAGGCCAGCCAGACCACGCCGATCAGATAAATGGGCAGCACACTCTTCTTCCGCACATGGGCCATCGGACAGCCCCCCTTCCCGTGGAGATGGTGCGGCTCGCCGGTGCGGCCGCCCACTTTAACGCTATTGTACCTTAGGCTGGTAAGTGCTGTCAAGGGAAAGGGGGCAGGGGCCGGCATTGACTTCCCGGCTGCCTTGGGGTAGAATGTAAAAATAATCGTGATTTCTTCCATCCGCGGGCAGGCAGCTGTGCCGCCGATGGGTGAGGAGGCCCAGCTATCGTGATGACGTTGGAAGATTTCAAAGCTGCCCGCCGGGTGCTGGACGGGGTGCTCCACCCCACCGACCTGATCCACAGCCCCTTTTTCTCCAAAGCCACGGGCAACCAGGTGTACATCAAGCCGGAAAATATGCAGGTCACCGGGGCCTACAAGATCCGGGGGGCCTATTTCAAGTGCTCCACCCTGACCCAGCAGGAGAAGGAGCGGGGGTTGGTCACCGCCTCGGCGGGTAACCATGCCCAGGGGGTGGCCTACGCGGCCCAGTCCGCAGGCATTCCCGCCACCGTGGTCATGCCCACCACCACCCCCCTGGTGAAGGTGAATAACACCAAGGATTACGGCGCCCGGGTCATTCTCCAGGGGGAGACCTTTGACGACGCGGCCGCCCTGGCCGCCCAGCTCAGCCAGGAGGAGGGGCTGACCTATGTACATCCCTTTGACGACCTCACTGTGGCCACAGGGCAGGGCACCGTTGCCTACGAGATCTTCAAGGACTTGCCTGACGTGGATATGATCCTGGTACCTGTGGGAGGGGGCGGGCTGGCGGCCGGGGTGTCCACCCTGGCCAAGCTGCTCAATCCCCAGGTGAAGGTCATCGGGGTGGAGCCGGCGGGGGCGGCCTCCATGAAGGCCAGCCTGGAGGCGGGCCATGTGGTCACCCTGCCCCAGGTGGAGACCATCGCCGACGGCGTGGCGGTTAAGACCCCAGGGGAGCAAGTGTTTCCTTATATCCAGAAAAATGTGGATGAGATCCTCACCATCGAGGACGGGGAACTGGTGGACGCGTTCCTGGACGTGATGGAGCGGCACAAGATGGTGGTGGAGAACGCCGGGCTGCTGACCATCGCGGCGCTGCACCATCTGGACTGCAAGGGCCGCAACGTGGTGCCCATCCTGTCCGGGGGCAACATGGATGTGATCACCGTCTCCTCTCTGGTGCAGCACGGGCTGATCAACCGCAGCCGGATCTTCACCTTTTCGGTGCAGCTGCCCGACCGGCCTGGAGAGCTGCTGCGGGTGGCCGACCTGGTGGCCCGGGAGAGCGGCAATATCATTCGGCTGGACCACAACCAGTTTGTCAACATCAACCGTCAGTCCGGCGTGGAGCTGAAGGTGACCTTGGAGGCCTTTGGAAAGGCCCACAAGGAGGAGATCCTGGCCAGCCTGCGCCGGGCGGGATATGACGCCCAGGAGGTCATGCCCGGCAACCTGTACGGATAGCGGGCCGGGTCTGGGATGGGAGCGGGCGGGCAGCACAGTGCCGCCCGGCGGGGCGCAAGCCCCGCCGGACGGCTATTCAGGTGCGGCACGCCGCGGCGGCCAGCGCCGGGGGCGAGCGGGAGAGGCGGGAAGCCCCCCGGCCTGCCGGCGGCGACTTCCGCGTGCTGTATCCTATGAGGGCGCCGGCCGCCCGGTGCGCGCCAGGCCGGTCCGCCGGGCCCTGGGAGAGCCCCCGGATGGGGCGGAAAGGAAGGAAACCAATGGTAAAGATCGCCCCCTCTATCCTGTCGGCCGATTTTTGCAATCTGGCCCAGGAGTTGAGCAGGATCCGCACCGCCGACTGGGTCCATGTGGATGTGATGGACGGGGCCTTTGTGCCCAACCTCACCGTGGGAGTGCCGGTGGTGAAGTCTATCCGGAGCCACACCGACATGGTGCTGGACGTCCACCTGATGATCGACAAGCCGGCGCGCTATATCAAGGCCTTTGCCCAGGCGGGGGCGGACCTGCTCAGCGTCCACCTGGAGGCCGACCACCCCACTGGCATCACCCGGGCGCTGGAGCTGATGGAGGAGTGCGGGGTGCGCAAGGCGGTGGCCCTGCGGCCCATCACCGCGGCCCAGGCGGTGCTGCCCTACCTGGAGCGGTTGGACATGGTGCTGGTGATGACGGTAGAGCCCGGCTTTGGCGGCCAGCCCTTTCTGGAGCGGCAGCTGGATACCATCAGCCAGGTGCGCCGGCTCATCGACCAATACAACCCCGCCTGCCAGCTGGAGGTGGACGGGGGCATCAACCCCGTCACAGCCCGGAAGGTGGTCCAGGCGGGGGCCAACGTGCTGGTAGCCGGCTCCTCGGTGTACGGTGCGCCTGATATTGAGCTGGCCATCGCCGCCCTGCGGGAGGGAGCGGCGGGCTGAGCAGACAACTGTCCGCACCCTGCGGATGTGGAGGTGAAACCTATGGACTATTTCCCCCCCGCCCTGGAGCGGCTGGTGGAGCAGTTTGCCAAGCTGCCCGGCGTGGGGCGCAAGAGCGCCCAGCGCCTGGCCTTCTATCTGCTCAACCAGCCTGATCAGGCTGCCCAGGAATTTGCCGACGCCATCGTGCAGGCCAAGGCGGGCATCTCCTGCTGCCCGGTGTGCCAGAACCTGACCCAGGGAGAGGGGCCCTGTCCCATCTGTGCCTCCCCCCGGCGGGACCAAGGGCTGATCTGTGTGGTGGCCGATCCCAAGGATGTGGTGGCCATGGAGCGGGCCCGGGAGTACCAGGGGGTGTACCACGTGCTCCACGGGGTGATCTCCCCTATGAGCCACGTGGGCCCAGACGATCTGCGGGTCACCCAGCTCACCCAGCGCCTGGCCGACGGGCAGGTGCGGGAGGTCATCATGGCCACCAACCCGGACACGGAGGGGGAGACCACCGCCATGTACCTGTCCCGGCTGGTCAAGCCCTTTGGGGTGAAGGTGACCCGGCTGGCCTACGGCATCCCGGTGGGCAGCCACCTGGAGTTTGCCGATGAGGCCACTCTGACCCGGGCCCTGGAGGGCCGGCGGGAGATGTGAAGCGTTTGGAAAGGGAAGCTGGTTTCCATTCGGCTATTTGAGGCAAGAAGGCGCCCTGCCCCCCAGGGGGGCAGGGCGCCTTCTTGCCTTGATGCCGCGGTCCAAGTCTGGGCTTGGGCCTTACGCCTGGCCGTCATCCTCCGATGGGCTGGCGCTGCTGTCCTCCTCATAGCAGGCGCCCTCCACCTCCTGGTCGGTGAGCTGGCCGGCGGCCTTGATGTCGGCGATCCGCTCGTTGTTGTAGTCGATCCTGGCCCGGGCCTGGCTCACCTTCTGGCACAGGTCGGCATAGCCGGGCTCGGGGGCGGAGCCCCGCTCGGCGTAGTACAGCTTGCCCAACTCTGTATAGGCCCGGCGGATGGCGTCCCGCTCGCTGGAGTTGCGCACCTTCAGCTTGCCGATCTCGGTTAGCTGCTTGGCCTTGGCCATGCCCGCGTCGGTCAGCTCCTTGGCCTTGGATACCCCGGCCTGGGCCAGCTCGCCGGCGCGCTCCTTCAGACGGTCAAAATCAATGCTCATGAAAAAACCTCCTTTTCACATACCTCACGGGGGGATGGGGGGATGTTCGTCTTTATTCTATGACGGAGGGGCGAAAAATGCAAGAGGGAAGGGGGAAATAGGGCAGTTAGCCCTCTGGGATGGGGCGGAAGGCGAAGTAGCGCTGGCCGAAATAGTTCAGGGCGGTGTACAGGAACATACCGGCCAGCATCGCCCCGTTCTCCCGGACGGCGGGCCCATACCCCGCCAGCGCCCAGCCCACCAGGGGACGGGCCAGGCCATAGGCGATCAGGGCGCACACGGCCACCGTGAGGGCAAAGCGAGCCACTTGGGCGGCGGAGCGATCCCGGTTTTGGAAGGTGAAGTACTTGTTGAGCAGGAAGCTCACCACCCCACCGGCCAGGTAGTTGGCGCCCACCGACAGCCAGTAGCCCGCGTGGGCCAGGTTGTACAGCAGGAACATGACCCCAGAGCCCACCAGGGTGTTGAGGGCCCCCACCAGCAAAAACTTCCAGACCGTGGGGTCAAGCAGTCTCTTCTTCATCCCGCGCATCTCCCAGCACCTGCCGGATGAGGAACCGGGGCCGGTGCTTGCTCTCCAGGTAGAGTTTGCCCACATATTCGCCGATTACCCCCAGGGCCAGCAGGATCAGCCCGCCGATGAGCCAGATGGAGCAGGCCAGGCTGGCCCAGCCGGTGATGGTGTTGCCGCCGATCCAGCGGGCCACGTTGTAGGCGATCATCACCAGCGAGGCCAGAAAGACCAGGAAACCCAGGGCGGTGATCAGCCGCAGGGGGCGCACCGACAGGGAGGTGATCCCTTCCAGGGCAAAGGCCAGCATTTTTCTCAAGGGGTACTTGCTCTGCCCGGCAAAGCGCTCCCCCCGCTGATACTCCACCACGTCGGTGCGGTAGCCGATCATGGGCACGATGCCCCGCAGGAACAGGTTAACCTCCTGGAACTGGGCCAGCCCGTCCAGCGCCCGCCGGGACATCAGGCGGTAGTCGGCGTGGTTGAACACCGTCTCGGCCCCCATGGCGTCCATGAGGCGGTAGAAGGCCTCGGCGGTGGTGCGCTTGAAAAAGCTGTCCCGATTCCGGCTGCTGCGCACTCCGTAGACGATGTCCACCCCCTGGAGGAACTTGTCCACCATGGCGTCCACCGCCTCCACGTCGTCCTGGAGGTCGGCGTCCATGGAGATGACCGCGTCCGCCTTGTCCCGGGCGGTCATCAGCCCGGCCAGCAGGGCGTTCTGGTGCCCCCGGTTCCGGGACAGGTCCACCCCGCACAGCAGGGGGGACTGGGCGTGCAGCCGGCAGATGATCTCCCAGGTGCGGTCCTTTGAGCCGTCGTTGACAAACAGCACTCGGCTCTTGGGCCCGGCTTTGCCCGCGGCCATGAGCTGCTCCAACTTGGCCTTCAGCCGCCCGGCGGTCTCGGGCAGGACCTCCTCCTCGTTGTAGCAGGGCACCACGATGTAAAGGGTGTGATTCATGTCGACCTCTCCGGAAAAGCACAAAATCGCGCAGGGGGCCGGAAGGACGGCCCGCTCCGCCAGTACTTCTATCATAGTACGGAGCAGGGCAATTTGCAAGAAAATTCTTCCGCTCCGGCTGGCCGGAAACGGAAAGCGGGCGGCAGGCAGGGCTCACACCCTACCCGACCGCCCGGCTATCCCTCCCCCTCGTGTTCCGACAGGGCCTGGCGCAGGTGCCCGATGGCCCGCCGCTCGATGCGGGAGACCTGTACCTGGCTCACCCCCAGCACCCGGGACACCCGGTCCTGGGTGAGGTTCTTGTAAAAGCGCAGCAGGATGACCTTGCGCTCCCGCTCAGGCAGCGCGTCGATGGCCTGGCGCAGGGTGAGCCGCTCCACCACTTCTTCCTCCATGCCGTCCGAGCCCAGCACCGACTCCAGGGTGAACCCGTCCTCGCCGCTCTCGCTTTGCAGGGAGGCCACGCTGAGAACGGCGGTGTCCGCCGCGGCGATCTCCTCCGGCTCCAGCCCGGTAGCGACACTCAGCTCGGAGAGGGTGGGCTCCCGGCCCAGCTGGTGGCCCAGTTCCTGCCGGCTCTGGCGCAGGGCGGCCGCCCGCTCCTTCATCCCCCGGCTGACCTTCACCACCCCGTCGTCCCGGAGGAAGCGCCGGATCTCCCCGGCGATCTTGGGCACGGCGTAGGTGGAGAACTGGGTGCCGTAGTCCGGGTCAAAACCCCGCACGGCCTTGAGGAAACCCAGGCAGCCCAGCTGGTACAGGTCCTCTGGATCCACCCCCCGGCCATAGTACCGCCGGGCCACCGACCAGATCAGTCCACTGTTGTCCAGCAGCAGCCGCTCGCAGGCGTCGTTGTCGCCCTGCCGGGCGGCCTCCAGCAGGGAGGGGGTGTCCAGCCCCCTCACCGCGCCCCGCCCGCCCGGCGGGCGATCCGCTTACGCATGGTGACGGTGGTGCCCTTGCCCGGCTCAGAGCGCACCTTCAGCGCATCCATGAAGCTCTCCATGATGGTAAAGCCCATGCCCGAGCGCTCCTCACTGCCGGTGGTGAACAGGGGGGTGCGGGCCTGCTCGATGTCTGGGATGCCCACACCGGCGTCCTTGACCTGCATCTCCAGCTGGTTTCCCTCCAGCAGGCGCAGGCGCAGGGTGACCCGGCCCAGCCGGTCTGGGTAGGCATGGACGATGGCGTTGGTCACCGCCTCGCTCACGGCGGTCTTGATGTCGGCCACCTCGTCCAGGGTGGGGTCCAGCTGGGCGGCGAAGCAGGCGGCGCAGGCCCGGGCAAACCCCTCGTTGGCTGAGCGGGAGGAGAAGACGATGGTGGTCTGGTCGATGGCTTTCACTATGTAGCCCTCCTTATTCCAAAGTGATGAGCCGGCCCACGCCGGCCGCGTCCAGCACCCGCCGGGCCTGAAGGGGGATGGCGGTCACCCGCAGGGAGCCCCCCAGCTGCTGCATCTGCCGCAGGGCCCGCATCAGCACTGCGATGCCCGAGCTGTCCATGAACGTGACGCCCGACAGGTCCAGGGTCAGGCGCAGGGGAAGGGTGCTGGCGATGGCGTCCTCCAGCTGGGCCATCATGGCCCGGGCGCCGTGGTGGTCGATCTCACCGGCCAGGGCGATGGTGGCGCCCTCCGGCTGGCGACTGACTGTAATGGGCATGGCTTGTCCTCCTGAAGGGATTTGACGAGATTATACCGCCCGGGGGCGGAGAAACTTGCCGAAACGGCGGGGAGGAAAAAACAGGCCGGGACTGGAGGAGATCGGGTGGTGGAGCGTTGAAAAAGGAGGGGAATTGTGGTACCATGGCGAAAGACTCGGCGCGCTGCCCCGCGCCGGAACCCTGTGGGGAGGTGGCCTATGACGCCGCTGGAACAACTGCCCATCCCGCTGCTGGAGTGGTACCGGGACAACGCCCGCACCCTGCCCTGGCGGGAGGATCCCACCGCCTATCATGTGTGGGTGTCCGAGATCATGCTGCAACAGACCCGGGTGGCTGCCGTGCTGGGCTACTACCAGCGCTTTCTGGAGGCCGCCCCGGACGTGGCCGCCCTGGCCGCCCTGCCCCAGGACCGGCTGATGAAGCTGTGGCAGGGGCTGGGGTACTATAACCGGGCCCGGAACCTCCAGGCCGCAGCCCGGCAGATCCTGGACGAGCACGGGGGGGTCTTTCCCTCCGACTATGCCAGCGTGCGGGCGCTGAAGGGGGTGGGGGACTATACCGCGGGGGCCATCTGCTCCATCGCCTTTGGCCAGCCCCGGGCGGCGGTGGACGGCAATGTGCTGCGGGTGGTCACCCGCCTGACGGGGGACGAGGGGGACATCGCCGCCCAGGCCACCAAGCGGCGGATCGCCCAGGCGCTGGAGCAGGTTATCCCCCTGCAGGCCCCGGGGCGGTTCACCCAGGCCATGATGGACCTGGGGGCCACGGTATGCCTGCCCAACGGGGCGCCCTTGTGCCAGCGCTGCCCAGCCCAGGACTTCTGCGTGGCCCGGCGGGATGGAAGGACGGGGGAGCTGCCGGTGAAGGCGGCCAAAAAGGCGCGCCGGGTGGAGGGGCGCACCGTGTGGCTGATCTTCCACCGGGGGGCGGTGGCCCTGCGCCGCCGGCCGGACCAGGGGCTGCTGGCGGGGCTGTGGGAGTACCCCAACGAGCCGGGGGCGGGGCCGCTCCCGGTGGATTGGGGCATCCGGGCGGAGGGGCAGGAGCCCGCCGGCCGGGGCAAGCACATCTTCACCCATGTGGAGTGGCATCTGGACTTCCAGGCGGTGAACGCCCTGGACGACCGTCTGCCAGAGGGCTGGGTGTGGGCCGACCTGGCCGATTGGAAGGGCCGTTACCCCATCCCCAATGCCTTTCAGGGGGCCCGGCGGGTGGTGGAGGGGCGGCTGAGCGAAGGATCGGAAGGGAGAGGATAGGCTGTGGCAAAGCTGTATTTCCGTTATGGGGTGATGGGTTCCAGCAAGTCGGCCAACGCCCTGATGGTGCGCTATAACTATGAGGAGCGGGGCCAACGGGCCCTGATGGTCAAGCCCATGCTGGACCAGCGGGAGGGGGAACAGGTGGTCAATTCCCGCATTGGCCTGCGCCATCCCTGCGTTTGGTTTGAGCAGCTGGAGGAGATGGGCCGGGAGGAGATCCGTGCTTACCAATGCGTCATCGTAGACGAGGCGCAGTTTCTCACCCGGGACCAGGTGCGTTTTCTCACCGACCTGGTGGACGAGCTGGACGTGCCCGTCATCTGCTATGGGCTGCGGGCGGACTTTAAGGGGGACCTGTTCCCCGGCTCAGAGGCGCTGCTGGCCTGGTCGGACGTGATTGAGGAGGTCAAGACCATCTGCTGGTGCGGCCGGAAGGCGGTGTGCAACGCCCGGTTTGACGCCCAGGGCGTGGTGCTCAAGCAGGGGGCCCAGGTGGTGCTGGGGGCCAACGACTGCTATATCGGCCTGTGCCGCAGGCACTGGAAGGCGGGGGACCTGGGGCCGGACGGGCCGGTGGATCGGACATGATCTGCTCGCTATGTCCCCGGCGGTGCGCTGCGGTGCGCCAAGAGGGCCACGGGGCGGGCTGGTGCCGGATGCCTGAGGACCTGCGGGTGGCCCGGGCCGCCCTCCACCGCTGGGAAGAGCCCTGCATCTCGGGAGAGCGGGGGGCGGGCACGGTGTTTTTCTCCGGCTGCACCCTGGGCTGCGTGTTTTGCCAGAACGGCCCCATCAGCCACGGCAATTTTGGCAAGCCGGTGAGCGAGGACGGCCTCCGGGCCATCTTCCAGGACCTGGCCGGCCAGGGAGCCCACAACCTGGAGCTGGTCACCCCCACCCAGTACAGTCACATCCTGGCCCGGGTGCTGTCCCGGCCGGTCCCTGGCGGGCTGCCGGTGGTGTGGAACAGCGGCGGCTACGAGCGGGTGGACACCCTTCGGGCGCTGACCGGGAAGGTGGACGTCTACCTGCCCGACCTGAAGTACCTCACGCCGGAGCGGGCCCAGCGCTACTCCGGGGCGGCGGACTATCCCCAGGCGGCCACGGCGGCCATCCGGGAGATGTTCCGGCAGCGGGGGCCGGCCCGGCTGGAGGGCGGCCTACTCAAGAGCGGGGTGCTCATCCGCCACTTGCTGCTGCCCGGCGGGGTGGCGGAGGCCAAGCGGGTGATGGACTGGGTGGCCGAGCAGTTCCCCCGGGGCAGCGTGCTGTTCTCCCTGATGGCCCAGTACACCCCTATGGGGACGCTGCCCGGCCGCCCGGAATTGAACCGCACCCTGCGCCCCTCCGAGCTGCGCTCCGCCCGGGCCTACCTGGAAAACCTGGGCCTGCCAGGGTATGTCCAGGAGCTGTCCGCCACAGGGCGGGAGTGCATCCCGGCCTTTGACCTAACGGGGGTTTGATGGCCAAAAATTTCCTTGACAGCGGGATGGAAATCCTATATAATGAATATGAGTTAGCTTTTGCTAATTAAAGTGCGCCCCAAAGGGCGCCAAATTAACTCACATTTAGGAGGATGACAGATGTCTCTGATCAACAAGGAAATCGGCGAGTTTACCGTGCAGGCCTATCACCAGGGGGCCTTCAAATCCGTGTCCAAGAAGGACGTGCTGGGCAAGTGGAACGTGTTCTTCTTCTACCCTGCGGACTTCACCTTCGTCTGCCCCACTGAGCTGGAGGATCTGGCCAACCTGTATGACAAGTTCCAGGGCGCCGGCTGTGAGGTGTACTCCGTGTCCTGCGACACCCACTATGTCCACAAGGCGTGGCACGACGCCTCCGAGCGCATCAAGAAGATCAACTACCCCATGCTGGCCGACCCCACCCACACCCTGGCCAAGGACTTTGAGGTGCTCATCGAGGCCGACGGCCTGGCCGAGCGGGGCACCTTCATCGTCAATCCCGAGGGGAAGATCGTGGCCTATGAGGTGAACGCGGGCAACGTGGGGCGCAACGCTGAGGAGCTGCTGCGCAAGCTGCAGGCCTGCCAGTTCGTCCACGAGCACGGGGACGAGGTGTGCCCGGCCAAGTGGCAGCCCGGCGCGGCCACCCTCAAGCCCAGCCTGGATCTGGTGGGTCAGCTGTAATGGACCGAGTGGACCAGGACCTCTACGATGTGGTGGTGGTGGGGGGCGGTCCTGCGGGGTTGACGGCCGCGCTCTATCTGGCCCGGGCCCGCTACCGGGTGGTGGTGGTGGAAAAGGAGCGCTTCGGCGGCCAGATCACCATCACCCACGAGGTGGTCAACTATCCCGGCGTGGGGCGGGCCAGCGGGGTCCAGCTCACCGACACCATGCGGGCCCAGGCCCAGAGCTTTGGCGCGCAGTTCCTGCTGGGGGAGGTCACCGGGCTGGAGCTGTCCGAAGCGGTGAAAACGGTGCAGACAACCCGGGGGCCGCTGCGCTGCTTTGGCGTGCTGCTGGCCACCGGCGCCCATCCCAGGATGATCGGCTTCCAGGGGGAAGAGGAGTTCCGGGGCCGAGGCGTGGCCTACTGCGCCACCTGTGACGGGGAGTTTTTCACCGGCAAGGAGGTATTCGTGGTGGGGGGCGGCTTTGCCGCCGCGGAGGAGAGCGTCTTTCTCACCAAGTACGCCCGCCATGTGACCATCCTCATCCGAGAGGAGGACTTCACCTGCGCCCCCGCCGTGGCCGAGCCCGCCCGGAAGCATGAGAAAATCACCGTGCTCACTGACACCCAGGTGGAGGAGGTGGGCGGCGGGGACAGCCTGAACTTCATCCGCTACCGCAATGACAAGACCGGCCAGGTGACCGAGTACCGGGCCCCGGAGGGGGAGAACATCGGTGTGTTCGTCTTTGCTGGCTACGCCCCCGCCACCGAGCTGGTGCGGGAGCTGGCCCAGTGTGACGAGCAGGGGTATATCCTCACCGACAAGGGTCAGAAGACCAGCTGTGAGGGGCTATACGCCGCCGGCGACGTGTGCGTCAAGCCCCTGCGCCAGGTGGTGACGGCGGTAGGGGATGGGGCGCTGGCGGCCACCGAGCTGGAGCGCTACGCCGCGGATATGCAAAAGCGCACCGGCCTGATCCCAACCCCGCCCAGCAGCATCCCCGCCGCCCCCGCCGATGAGCGACCGGAGGAAGGGGAGACGGCGGGCCTGTTCACCCCGGAGATGCGCCAGCAGCTGGACGAGGTGTTCGCCCGCATGGCCGCCCCGCTGGAGCTGCGGCTGTACCTGGATGAGAGCGAACTTTCCGGGGAGCTGAGGGGCTATGTGGAGCAGCTGTGCGCCCTGACGGACAAGCTCGCTCTGCGGGAGGGGGAGGAGGCGGTGGACCAGCGTCCCTGCGTCCGGGTGTACCGGGCGGACGGCAGCTGGACGGGCTTGGCCTTCCACGGCGTGCCCGGCGGGCACGAGTTTACCAGCTTCGTGCTGGGCCTGTACAACGCCGCCGGCCCCGGGCAGGCCCTGGAGCCTGAGCTGCTGGACCGGGCCAGGGAACTGGCCGGCCCGGTTCGTTTGCAGGTGATGGTCTCCCTGTCCTGCACCATGTGCCCTGAGCTTGTCACGGCGGTGCAGCGGGTGGCGGTGGAGAACCAGGCGGTCACCGCCGAGGTTTATGATCTGAACCACTTCCCTCAGCTGCGGGACCAATACCAGGTGATGAGCGTGCCCTGCCTGGTGGTCAACGAGGGAGAACAGGTGAGCTTTGGAAAAAAGAACGTGCGCCAGGTGTTGGACCTGTTGCAGCAATCGCGCCAGGCATAATCATCCATCTAACCGTGAAGGGGCGTTTGCCCGCTTGATGGTGGATCAGCCCGGTCGGGAGTTTCCCGGCCGGGCATTTTTTCCATTCGACGAAAAACTTGTCAGGCGCGCCCCCGGCTGTCCCGCTGGGCGGGCGGGCAAACTGAGGGGGAGCGCCCTCGGGCAGGTGCGGGGAAAATATGGAAAGGCAAGGGGATTTTCCCAGTATGAACGCTGCATCCGGCCCGGCCGGGGAGACAGGCAGCATCCCCCTGCCAGCCCCGCCTGACTTTCCCACGGTGGAAGGGCGGCCGGCCCGCCATATTAACAGTGCGGGGCGTGCCCCGTACTATTTTTGGAAAGGCGGTGAGCTTGATTGAACGAGGAAGCAAGGCCCGCAGGGACGGGCACGGCGCTGCTGCGGGTGGGATTGCTGGTCCTGCTGGCTCTGGCGCTCTTGTGGCCTCTGAGCGCCCGGGCCAGCGCGCGCACGGTGGTTCCGGTGGGCCGTGCCGTGGGTATCAAGCTGTTCTCCGATGGCGTTGTGGTGGTGGGCACTTCGGAGATCGACACCCAAACCGGCATGGTCAACCCGGCCAAGGACTGCGGGCTGAAGGAGGGGGACGTCATCACCCATATCAACTCCACCGAGGTGGATACCATTGAGGAGGTGTCCGCCCTGCTCCAGCAGCTGGAAGGGCAGTCCATGAGCATCCAGGCCATCCGGGACGATAAGCAGGTGCAGCTGACCGCTCAGGCGGCGCTGTGCGCCTCCGACGGGGCCTATAAGCTGGGGGCCTGGATCCGGGACTCCATGGCGGGCATCGGGACGGTGACCTTCTACTGTCCCGACACGGGGGCCTTCGGCGCCTTAGGCCACGGCATCAGCGACGTGGACACCGCCCTGCTCATGCCCCTGGAGCACGGCTCCATCCTGCCTGCCAGCGTCAGCGGCGTGGAGCAGGGCAAGCGGGGCGTGCCAGGGCAGCTCAAGGGGACCTTTGACACCCAGGTCACCCTGGGCCAGCTGTCCGCCAACACCGACAGCGGTGTGTTCGGCACCCTGGCGGAAGGGGGCGGCTGGAGCGGCCAGGAGGTGGAGATCGCCCCCCGCAACGAGGTCAAGGCAGGGGAGGCCACCATCCTGAGCAACATCTCCGGCCAAGAGGTAGAGGAGTACACCATTCGGATCGTCAAGGTCTACCCTGAGAGCGAGAGCGACTGCCGGGACTTTCTCATCCAGGTGACCGACCAGCGTCTGCTGGACACCACCGGCGGCATCGTGCAGGGGATGAGCGGCAGCCCCATCCTGCAAAATGGGAGACTGGTGGGGGCAGTGACCCACGTGATGGTAGACGACCCCACCAGCGGCTACGGCATCTACGCCGGCCGGATGCTTCAGTCCTGTGACAGCCAGTAACAGCCAGTAAGCAACGGTTCAGCCCCCTGGGCTGTCGCCAGATTGCGACAGGGCTGTCGAAAAATAATTACAAGAAATTGGTAAAACGCCCTTGTCAGGTGGAACATCCTGTGGTATTTTAGAGATACAGTAAAAAACTGGAAAACATCACAGGTCAGGGACCGGAAAGGGTTGTGGCAATGGACGAGCAAATTAGGATTCTGCTGGCGGACGCGTCGGAGGAGTTTCGAGGGCTGTTCCGGGAGATGCTGGATGGGGAGACGGGCCTGGAGCTGGTGGGACAGACCGGGGATGGGGAAGAGCTGCTGCGCCTGGTGCACCAGTTCAGGCCAGACGTGGTGGTGATGGACCTGATGCTCACCGGCATGGATGGGCTGGAAGTGCTGGAGCACCTCGGGAAGGAGCGGCCCCGGATGCTGGTGCTCTCCGCCTTTGCCGCTCCCGCCTTGGCCGAGCAGGTGGCCGCGCGAGGGGGCGACTACTGTATGCTCAAGCCCTGCCGGCTGTCGGCGGTGGTTGAGCGGATCCGTCAGCTGGCCCACGGCCAGGCGGCCCAGGAGGGGCCGGAGAGCGGGGACGACCGGGAGCTGGAGCGCCGGGTGACGGCCATCATCCATGACATCGGCGTGCCCGCCCACATCAAGGGCTACCAGTACCTCCGGGAGGCCATCGGCCTGGCGGTGGCGGATATGGACGTGATCAACGCGGTGACAAAGGTATTGTATCCGGCGGTAGCCAAGAAATACGGCACCACCGCCAGCCGGGTGGAGCGGGCCATCCGCCACGCCATCGAGGTGGCCTGGGACCGAGGGGATCTGGAGACCCTGCAGAAGTATTTCGGCTATACTGTTTCCAACGCCAAAGGGAAACCGACCAACAGTGAGTTCATTGCCATGATTGCCGACCGCATTTCGCTGGAGCGCAGCAGGAAGGCGGGCTGAGAAGGCACAAAAAGCCCCCAGACGGCACCGCCGCCTGGGGGCTTTGCCCGTTCGGGCTGGCAGCGCACTGACCGAGCTGGTCAGCCCGGGGATAGCAGGACGGCCAGCGCCCGGTTCAGCCGCTCCACCGCATCGGGGAGATTGTGCTGGTACTGTCGGTACTGGGCAGGGTTGGAAAGGTGGTCGGACACCACTTTAAGGCACCGGAAAGGCACGCCGCTGCGTAGGCACACCTGGGCGGCAGCGCCCGCTTCCATATCGCACACCAGCGGGTCAAACCGGGCCTGGATGGCCTGGGCCCTGGCCGGATCCCGGCCAAACCAGTCTCCGGTGGCGACCACCCCGATGCGGCAGGGCAGCCCGGCGTCGGCCAGCTGCCGGGCGGTGCGGTGGGGCTGGGCACAGGGCAGCAGCACCCGTTCCAGCACGGGCACCTGGCCGGGCGGGTCGCCAAACACGTCCAGATCGTGCTGGACACAGGCGCTGACAGCCACCAGTGTTCCCGGCGGCAGGGGGGCAAAACAGCCGGCCACCCCGGCGTTCCACAGCTCGGTGACGGGGAAGCGGTCCAGCAGGAACTGGGCGGCCAGGGCGGCGTTGACCTTACCCACGCCGCTGACGCACACCAGCAGTTCCTCCCCCAGCTGGCGCAGGGACAGCCCTGCCTGGTTGGGGATGGGCCGCCCGCCGGTGAAGGGGGGCGCGGCCTCCTTGTCCATGGCCAGCAGCAGCGCGCGCATGGGCAGACTCATCGGCGGGGAGTGAGCAGCTGGTCGCGCACATCCCATAGGGCCTGGGACAGGTCCACATAGTAGTTGTGAGGGTTTTCAAAGCGCTTGACCTCGTCCCAGAGGCTGTCCACCTGGCGCACGCAGTAGGCCCGGATCTCCTGAATGCTGGGCTGCTGGTACACCAGGCGCCCGCCCTGGAAGATGGGGCAGAGCAAGGGCACGGGGGTGAAGTCGCGCACCGTCTTGCGCTTCCAGGTGGCGTCTGGGTCAAACAGCTCCAGGGATTGGGAGAAGTCGGGCTGCTCCTGGTACAGGCAGACGTAGTCGGCCATGGCCTTCCCGGTGGCGTTTTCAAACAGGCGGTAGACCTTTTTGAAGTGGGGCAGGGTCACTTTGGCGGGGTTTTCGCTGATCTTGATCTTGGGGATGACGCGGCCCTGCTCATCCTCGATGGCGGCCAGCTTGTACACCCCGCCGAACACCGGCTCGCTTTTGGAGGTGATCAGCCGTTCGCCCACGCCAAAGCCGTCGATGCGCGCGCCCTGGGTGATGAGGTCCCGGATGAGATACTCGTCCAGGGAGTTGGAGGCGATGATCTTGATTCCCTCTAATCCCGCCTCGTCCAGCATCTTCCGGGCCCGCCGGGACAGGTAGGCCAAGTCTCCCGAGTCGATGCGGATGGCCCCCCGGGTCAGCCCGCTCTCTTGGAAGGCACGGATGGCGTTGGGCACGCCCGATTTGAGCACGCTGTATGTGTCCACCAGCAGGGTGGGGGCTTCGGGATAGACCTGGCAGTAGGTGCGAAAGGCGGTGTACTCGTCAGGGAACATCTGCACCCAGGAGTGGGCCATGGTGCCCGTGGCGGGAGTGTGGAACATCTGGTCGGCCATGGCGCAGGCGGTGCCTCCCGCCCCGGCGATATAGCTGGCCCGGGCCCCCAGCAGAGCCCCGTCCGCCCCCTGGGCCCGGCGGGAGCCGAACTCAGACACCGCCCTGCCCTCGGCGGCCCGGACAATGCGGTTGGACTTGGTGGCGATGAGGGACTGGTGGTTGAGGGCCAGCAGCAGGTAGGTCTCGATAAACTGGGCCTGGATAGCGGGGGCCCGCACGATGAGAATGGGCTCCCGGGGGAAGATGGGGGTGCCCTCCGGCACGGCCCAGATGTCCCCGGTGAAGCGAAAGTCCAGCAGGAACTGGAGGAAGTCCTCCCCAAACAGCCCCTTGGAGCGCAGGAACTCCACATCCTCCTGATCAAAGCGCAGGTTTTGGATATACTGAATGACCTGTTCCAGACCCGCGGCG
The DNA here is from genome assembly GCA_944387065.1 of uncultured Oscillospiraceae bacterium. Lineage (GTDB taxonomy): Bacteria > Bacillota > Clostridia > Oscillospirales > Oscillospiraceae > Enterenecus. Next base: position 116,236 of record CALXDM010000002.1, on the reverse strand, counting down.
ATGGCAAAGCCGCCGCCGTCAGGCACGCTGCGGAAGAACACGTCGAAATAGCATACCCGATCCTTTAATCCCGTCTGGAAATAGCCGTTGCCCATGGTCAGCTCGTAGAAATCAGCCAGCATGGTATAGTTGACGTCGTGTCTCACGAAAAACGCACATCCTTTCAAGCGGGCCCGGCACGGGCTGACCATAGCAGTGGGAGCGAGCGCGCCGGGTGTGCGGCCCCTGCCGCAGGGTGGACAAGATTGTAATATTATATGCCGTTGTGGGGGGAAAAGCAAGGGGAAAGGCCGGGGAATGGAGCTCGGGGCGGGTGGGATTCCAAGGGGACTGCGCCAAGCGCGGCCCCCTTCTTCTGTTCCCTGCCCGGCGGGATCTCGGGTGGGCGCGGGGCCGGGCCGGCTGGGGGAACCCTTCGCCGGCCCTGGGAATACACTGCATTGAGGATACAGACACCGCCCGCCCTGCGGGCTGACAGGGAGGTTGCTATGCTGCGGACAAAAAATTTTTGGGTCATCGGAGGGGATCCCCGCCAGGCGGCTTTGGCGGGCCTGCTGGCCGATGACGGACATGGGGTGCACGCCTTTGCCCTGGAGCAGGGGGAAGGGGTGCGGTGCGAGTCAACCTTGGAGGGGCTGGAGCTGGCCGACTGCGTCGTGCTGCCCCTGCCCGCTGCCGACGGGGAGGGGCGGCTGAACGCGCCCCTGTCCGCTGGATCCCACACGCTGGAAGAGATCGTAGGGGCTATGCGACCCGGCCAGCTTCTGTGTGCCGGAATGGCCGGCAATGGGCTGGCGGAGCTGGCCGGACAGCGCCAGCTGATCTTGAAGGACTATTTTGCCCGGGAGGAGCTGGCCCAGCTCAACGCGGTGCCCACGGCGGAGGGGGCCATCCAGATCGCCCTGGAGGAGCTGCCCATCACCCTGCATGACGCCCGAGTGCTGGTGGTGGGGTTTGGCCGCCTGGGCCGGGCGCTGGCCCCCCGGCTGCGGGCCCTGGGGGCCCGGACGTGGGTGGCCGCCCGCAGCTATGCCCAGCGGGCCATCGCCGAGGGGATGGGGCTGGAGACAGAGGGGCTGGACCGGCTGGGGGAGTGGCTGTGCAGCTTTGACCTGGTGGTGAACACCGTCCCTGCCCCGGTGCTGGGGGTGGAGGAGCTGGCGGCCATGAAGCAAGGGGCGCTGGTCATCGACCTGGCCTCCCGCCCTGGAGGGGTGGATATGTCCGTGGCCGCCGCCCTGGGGGTGCGGGTGATCTGGGCTCTGTCCCTGCCGGGCAAGGTGGCCCCTGTCACCTCAGGCCGATACATTAAGAATACCGTCTATCATATCATGGAAGAGTTAGGAGTGTGAGTATGGAGCAGCTCAAGCTCGGATTCGCCTTTTGCGGATCCTTTTGCACCCTGAGCCAGGGGCTGGATGTTTTGGAGCAGGCGGCGGCCCGGTACACCCCCATCGTGCCCATCGTCTCCGAGCGGGTGGCCGCCACCGACACCCGCTTTGGCAACGCCCACGACTTCATGCGGGAAATGGAGCGCATCTGCGGCCGCCGGGTCATCTCCACGGTGGAGCAGGCCGAGCCCATCGGGCCCAAGGCCTTGCTGGACGTCCTGGTGATCTGCCCCTGTACGGGAAATACCCTGGCCAAGCTGGCCCATGGCATCACCGACAGCAGCGTGACCATGGCGGCCAAGGCCCACCTGCGCAACGGCAGGCCCTTGGTGATCGCCCTGTCCACCAACGATGGGCTGAGCGCCGCCGCGCCCAATCTGGGTACGCTGCTGGCCCGAAAGAACGTCTACTTCGTCCCCTTTGGGCAGGATGACTGCCAGGGCAAGCCCACCTCTCTGGTGGCCGACTTCACCCAGGTGATCCAGACCCTGGAGGCGGCCCGGCGGGGGCAGCAGCTCCAGCCGTTGCTGATCGAGAGGAGGTAGGAGCAGCGGCCCGCCGGCGCGCGCCGGCGGGCCGCTGCTTTTCGTGCGCCTTCGAAGCCGCCGGGAATGGGGAGGGGGGAGGTTTCGCCGCTTTGCTCTTGCAAAGCGGCGCCCACCGGCATATAATAAGGGATGAAAAGGCTGGGGCGATGGCTGTATCAGCCCCAAGCCTGACAGGAAAGGAAGTGGAGTGCGTCGTGACAGGCGATCCCATAGGCCGAAGATGGACATCCCCAGCGCGGCGCACCTGCTGAGCAGACAGCCTGCCCTCCCGTGCGTCCGCCGCTCCATGGGCTCATGGAGCCGAGAGAATGCGGAACCGCACGGGCTTTTTCTGGCCTTTCGCCGGTTTCGGGAAAGGTGTGAAGGCAATGCTGGATATTTACAAGACCGTGGACGGGCAGATCGCCCGGCTGGACGCGGTGGAGGATGGCTGCTGGGTCAACCTGGTTTGTCCCAGTGAGGAGGAACTGAATCGGGTGTCCTCCGGCCTGGGGGTGGAGCCCACCTTTCTGCGGGCTGCTCTGGACGAGGAGGAGACCTCCCGCATTGACAGCGAGGATGGGCAGACTTTGATCATCGTGGACACCCCCGCCATGGAGCAGGACGAGACCGGGCGGGTCTATTCTACCCTCCCCCTGGGCATCATCGTCACGGGCAAGCATATCATCACCGTCTGCCTGAAGGAGACCTCGGTGGTGCGGGATCTGCAGGATGGGCTGGTGCGGGATGTGCGCACCCAGCAGCGCACTCGGTTCATCCTCAACATCCTGCTGCTGGTGGCCAAGCGCTATCTGCAATACCTCAAACAGATTGACAAAACCTATAATCACATGGAGCGGCAGTTGTACAAGTCCCAGCGCAACAAAGAGCTGATCCAACTGTTGGACCTGGAGAAATCCCTGGTCTACTTCAATACCTCCCTGAAGGCCAACGAAGTCACACTGGAGAAGATCCTCCGGGGGCGCATCGTCACCTTGTATGAGGAGGACCACGACCTGCTGGAGGACGTGCTCATCGAGGTGCGCCAGGCCATTGAGATGGCCCAGATCTATTCCTCCATCATCTCGGGGATGATGGACGCCTTTGCCTCGGTCATCTCCAATAACCTGAACGTCACCATGAAGGTGCTCAGCTCGCTGACCATCCTGCTGGCCATCCCCAACATCATTTTTGGCTTTTACGGGATGAATGTGATGGGGCTGCCGCTGGATCACTTTTGGTGGTTCCCTCTGCTGGTGACAGGGGTCGTGGTGGCCATTGCGGCGCTGATCTTGAAGAAGAAGGATCTGTTTTGAGTGCCGATTCATAGACTGCTGGATAAAAACCCGGCCCGGTTCTCCCAAGAGAACCGGGCCGGGGTAATGTTGAATATTGGATAATGCTGAATATTGGATATAGAACGGTCAGGCCAGCTTGCCCTTGGCCAATTCGGCCAGCTGGGTGAAGGCGGCCGCATCGTTGACGGCCAGCTCGGCCAGCATTTTGCGGTTGATCTCCACATTGGCCAGCTTCAGCCCGTGCATGAAGGTGGAGTAATTCATGCCGTTGCACTTGCAGGCGGCGTTGATGCGGGCGATCCACAGCTGGCGAAAATCCCGCTTCTTCAGCCGCCGGCCGGTGTAGGCGTACTGCAGGGACTTCATCACCTGCTCGTTGGCCATACGGAAATGCTTGCTCTTGGCACCCCAGTAGCCCTTGGCCAGCTTGAGGATCTTTTTCCTTCTCTTGCGCGTCATCATCGCGCCCTTCACTCTTGCCATGGTGTCTCAGCCTCCTATCGCTGCGTAAAAGTCGCTTATTTGTAAGGGATCAAACGCTTGAGGGTCGCCTCGTTTGTGACGTCGGCATAGGCGCCCTTGCGGAGGCCGCGCTTGAGCTTGGTGGTCTTGCCGTGGCCGTTGAGCAGGTGGCGCCGGTTGGCGTGGGCCCGCTTGACGCGGCCGTTTTTGGTCAGCGAAAAGCGCTTTTTCGCGCCGCTGTGGGTTTTGATCTTCGGCATGGTGGTTGGCTCCTTTTCTGTGTGATGGCGGCGGCGTGCGCCGCAGGGATTATGCCTTTGTCTTGCCCGCTTTGGCGGACAGGAAGATACTCATATGACGGCCCTCCAATTTGGGGTCCTTCTCCAGGGAGGCCAGCGCGGCGCACTGGCCGGCAAAGTCCAGCAGCAGCTCCCGGCCGATGTTGGTATGGGCCATCTCCCGCCCCCGGAAGCGCACGGTAACCTTCACCCGGTTGCCTTCGGCCAGGAACTTTTGGGCGTTGCGCAGCTTGGTGTTGAAGTCGCCGATGTCGATGCCGGGGGACATGCGAATCTCCTTGACCTCCACCACATGCTGGTTCTTCCTGGCCTCTTTCTCCCGCTTGGACTGCTCGAACTTGAACTTGCCGTAGTCCATGAGCTTGCACACCGGCGGGGTGGCGCCGGGGGAGATCTTCACCAGGTCCAGCCCCTCCTCGTCGGCGCGGCGCTGGGCCTCGGCCGCGGACATGATGCCCAACTGGCCGCCGTCCGAACCGATCAGGCGGACCTCCCGGTCACGGATCTGCTCGTTGATCTGATGGGTCGCGTTAGCTATGGCAAAGCACCTCCTGAAGAAAGAAAAACGCGGGCGCAGAAACGCCCGCATCCACAGCAAAATACCCGCGACCCGCGCGGATTTCTCCCTGTTGACCTCTTTGCCAGCGGCTGGAGGTGAGGATGGCGGCACCATTCCTGCTTTGTTTTGCGTGGGATAGTATACCAGAGGGAAGCGTCCCTGTCAACCAAAAGTTTTCCGCCCTCCTGGCGGAGTCACAGGGTCAGGCGCACAGCGGGGGCCTGGGTGCGGTTTAAGTCCAGCAGGAGGATCTCCAGCTGCCGTTCCATGGCATAATTTAGGGTATAGCGGGTGCCGCCGGGGGAGCCGTCAAACACGGCCAGGATGCAGCCGGAGCGGTTCACCAGGTATCGGTCCCGGCGCAGCATACAAAATCGGTCGTAGTGCCGCTGGACCACCGTCTCCACATCGCAGGCGTCCAGCACCGCCCGCCAGCGCAGCCGGTCCTGCGGGGGCCAGCGGTCGGCCTGGCCGGGGAAGGGCACCGCCCCTTCCAGGGTGACGTCCGGCCGGGCCTGGCGCAGGGCCAGTACCGCCTCGGCAAAGTACAGGTCGCACCCCTGGGCCATTCCGGATAGGAAGTGGCGGTAGCCCCGGCGGTACAGCCCCTCCAGTTCCCGGGCGATGCTCCCCTTCAGGGCTTGGCAGCGGGGGTCGTCCTCCTGCCAGCCCCAGGGCAGTTTGCCAGGGCGGTGGCCGGTGAAGCAGCAGGTGCGTTCCTCCGTCATGGTGGCCCCTCCTTTCACCCCCATAGTGTACCGGAAGACAGCCCCTCCGTCAAGAGAAAATCGAACAAAAGTTTCAAATAGCTTGTTTGCCCTTTCAGCCTGGCCTGCTCTTCTGGACATATGAAATGGGGGAAAATGGAAGTCGATACGCCTGTCTGAGTGTCTCATTGGAAAAATACTTGCCGTTTTTTTCTAAATGATGTATAATCTACTCATTATAAGCGAGGCGATGGACAGCCACAGGACAAAATGTGGTCAACCATAGCTGGGAGGTGACGTCATGTTGGAGTATCTGCAGAAACAACGGACGGCGGCCCAGGGCCAGGGGGTGGGGCCGGAGCATATGGCCCAGCCCACTGGGGCGGGCAACCAGGCCATGCTGTCCATGCTGGTGGGCCAGAGAGAGCAGCCTGCCCGGGCCGCGTCCGGGGGACAGCCCCTGGGAGACGCCATGCGGGCCAAATTTGAGCGGCAGTTCGGCCTGCCCATGGATCAGGTCCGGGTGCATCGCAATTCTGATGAGCCTGCCAAGTTTGACGCGAAAGCCTATGCTTACGGCAGCGATATCTTCCTGGGGCCAGGATATGAGGACTCTTTGGAGCATGAGGTCACCCATGTGGTCCAGCAGATGATGGGGCTGGTGCGGCCCACGGGCATGGAGAATGGGATGGCGGTCAATGACGCTCCGGCCTTGGAGCATAGCGCCGAGATGGGGGTTGTGCCCCAGACCATGGGGATGGCGGCTGGGCCGGTGGTGCAGTGTGACAAAAAGCATCGGGAAGATGAGGAAAACTTTAAGCATTGGAAGTCGAAGATCGATGAATTGATCGCGGCGAAAACGCGGCTGGACGACAGCGGTATCTCACAAGGAGAGAAGGATTCCGCACAAAAATTATGGGATGACCATGGGAATATGCATCAGCAAGTGGAAGATGTCATGAGAGCCAGGAGATTGTTCACGCAAGAAAACTATGCGGGAGGATCCTTTTCCTACACTGAGTCTCTTGTCGATCGGTTGGCGTCTGCTGTGGTTAGGGGCAGATCCGTGTTTGACGAGCTTCAGCGCGCCTCAACGTCTGAACTGATGATGGGGAGTCTCTACTTTGGAGGGAGCAATCACTATGAGCCCTCCCGAGAGGGGGCAACGGAACGTGAGATCGAGACTGGAACAGAAGGTGGTCGGTTGCGTTTCCTGCACTGGCTGGGGCCCAGGTTGGAGTTTTCCGATAAAGTTTTCCGCTGCAATATGCAAGATGGCTATCAGACGTTCCTTGTGGAATATTTGAGGGGCAAAGTGGACGATGATGACTATGATGACGATGATGACGGAGAAGGTCTTGTCCACCGATCCCGCGGTGCGTTGCTGAAGAAGGGCGGAGAGAAAATGACGGATAAAAAAATTCAAAAGCTCGTTGATATGGTCGCTTATGCACAGTATGAACTGGCCCAAAACCCAGGTGATACTTGGGAGATTATAGAGGATGCAATGGACGATGATGGGGAAGCAGCTAAGCGCATTTCACATGCGAACTCCTTCCTCGAGCACTACATGAAAAAGCACAGACTACTTTCCTCCTTTGGGCTGCAGCCCGCGGATCCGGATGAAGCGCACGATCATAAAAAGAAGAGGAAAAATAAAAAGGCTTGCGTCATTCAATGACTGGCAGCACAACGGGAATCCATGCATGTAACATGTGAAAGGAAAAATCCATCGTCTCTGGTCCCGCCAGCGGCCCCGCTTGCAACGCAAGCGGGGCCGTGTCCGCCGATTCGTTTTTTTGAACAATCATACGCCGTCTTTGATCCAGATCATCTCGCCCAATGGAAGGTCTGGGAAAGAAGATTGGATAAAAATTTCACAAAATTTTGCTTGCATTTTCCGGTGTACCTGCTATAATGAGAAATGGAAACAACCCAATAGAACGTCTTCAGGGCGGGGTGAGATTCCCCACTGGCGGTACAGTCCGCGACCCGCGCGCACCCGCGCGGCTGACCCGGTGAGACTCCGGGACCAACGGTTACAGTCCGGATGGAAGAAGATGCGCACAGCACCTCCCATGTTTTGTTGTCGCGCCTGGAAGACTTCTTTCAGGTGTTTCACATTGCATAGGAGGGTTTTGTTTTGAAGAACGCACGCGTGAAGAAGCTGGCGGTCACAGCCATGCTGGCCGCCCTGTCGGTGGTGCTGGTGTGGGCCGTCCGCATTCCGCTGATCCCCATGGTATCTTTCCTGGAGTACGATCCGGCGGACATCCCCATCCTCATCGGCGCGCTGGCCTACGGGCCGGTGACAGGGGTGGTGCTCACTGTGGTGGTTAGCCTGGTCCAGGGCCTCACCGTCAGCGCCTCCAGCGGGGTGTACGGCATCCTGATGCACATCGTGGGCACTGGCAGCATGGTGCTGGCGGCCAGCCTGGTCTACAAGTTTGTCCACACCAAGCGGGGGGGCGTGCTGGGGCTGGTCCTGGGGGTGCTGGTGCGCCCGGCGGTGATGCTGCCCGCCAACCACTTCATCACCCCTGCCTTTACCGGCTGGCCGGTGGATCAGGTGGACGCCCTGCTGCTGCCCGGCATCCTGCCCTTCAACCTGATCACCGCGGGCATCAACTGCGCGGTCACGTTCCTGGTGTATAAAACGGTGTCCCGCTACCTGATCCACGGCGACCCCTTCGCTGTGGGCAAGGACCGCAAGGCCCGCACCGCCCATTGACCAGCGGTCGGCAAGCCATGCAAGATGAGAAAAAGCCTTCCCCACTGGGGAAGGCTTTTTGCTTGGGACGGGAGACAGCGGCAAGGCCTGGTGGATTAGAAGGTGAGCACCTCCTGCCGGGCCCTCTCGCACGGGGCGATGGAGGTGACGGCCAGGATGGGCCCCTCCTCGTCGCCGTAGGCGGGGTGGCGACCGGCCTCCACCTGGGCGGTGACCTCCACCCAGGCACGGTTGGGGAACTGATCCAGCCCTTTTCCAGTGGCCACCAAGCCCAGGAAGGTCACGTCGTTCTCACAGCACACCATGGCAAACCGGCCGGGGATGGCCACGCCGGTGTACTGGGGCACATGGCACATGACCAGCTTGGCCTGCACCGTCTTGCCCGCGTACCGGCGGGGATGCTCCATGGCGTCCACATACCACAGGCCGAAGTCCTCGTCGGGGATTTGCAGCACCGGCTGGCTCAGGTCAAAGGGGCACTCATCGCCGGTGAGGTAGGGCTCGGCAGAGCCGTCCGGGTATTCCAGGAAGATGTCCGCCCGTCGGTTGACCATGCGTAGGTTCCGGGCCCGCAGGGCGTCGCGCAGCTGGGGGGTGCACCGGTTGAAGACGATCATGTTCGCAGCCACCAGCTTTTCCATCATGAGTTGGCCCATATTCTTGGCGTACATCTCAAAGGTGGCCGCCTCCACGATGGCCACCACCTGGTACAAGACCCAGTTGGCGGGCAGCGCATCCTGCTCCACCAGGGACAGGGGCCACATTCCGTTGTACTCGATGAGCACCTGTTCCGGGTGGTGTTGCCGCTCCAGCTGCTTGAGCCGGGCAACCGTCAGCTCCGCCTGACTGCCCACCGTGACCACCGTCACCTGGCCCGGCGGCTGGGGGGTATAGTCCACCTCCCCCTGCTCACAGCGCAGCAGCAGGGTGGGGGACTGCCGGGCAAAGCCGTCGGACAGGATGCCGTTGAGAAAGGTGCTCTTGCCCGCGTCCAAAAAGCCGGTAAAGAGGTAGACTGGGATCTCCTTCATAGCTTCCCCGCCCCTCATAGGCCGAACAGCTGGGCCAGGGCGTCCTCCTTCAGCTGCGCGCCGATGACGCACAGCCGGCCGGTGAAGTCCGGGCTGCCCGAGCGGATGTTGTGCTCTCCGGGGACGTAGTCGAAATGGAGCCATGCCCCCTCCGCCCCGGGCAGGATGCCCTTGGCCCGGAGCACCGTGCCGTAGTCACCGCTGTCCAGGGCGGTGAGGATCTCCTCCAGCCGCTGGGCAGTGAAGGGATGGGTGGTCTCCCGCCCCCAGCTGGCGAACACCTCGTCGGCGTGGTGGTGCCCCCCATGGCCGTGCCCATGCTCGTGGTGGCCGCAGCATCCATGGCCGTGGTCGTGCCCATGGTGTTCGTGGCCGTGGTGGCCGCAGCACCCATGGCCGTGGTCATGCTCATGGTGTTCGTGGCCGTGGTGGCCGCAGCATCCATGGCCGTGGCCGTGCTCATGGTGCGCGTGGCCCTGGCAGCAGCTGGCCCCCTGGTCGTGCAGTTCGTCCAGCAGCTCCCGCTCCAGGGGAGCGGCCCCCTCCATGGCCTTGCGGATGGTGGCGCTGTCCAACTGATCCCATGGGGTGGTGAGGATGGCCGCGCTGGAGTTCTCTGCCCGGAGCAGGGCCACCGCCTGGTCCAGCGCCTGCTGGGATAGGCTCTGGGTGCGGGAGAGCAGGATGGCCCCGGCGGTGCGCACCTGGTCGGCATAGAACTCCCCGAAGTTTTGCAGGTAGGCCCGCACCTTGCCCGCGTCGGCCACCGTCACCGCGCAGTTCAGTGCCAGCCCGGGGACCTGGGCCGCGGTCTGCTCCACGGCGGCCACCACGTCGGACAGCTTGCCCACGCCGGAGGGCTCGATAAGGATGCGGTCAGGCTGGAACTGGGCGTATACATCCTGGAGGGCCTGGGTGAAGTCGCCCACCAGGGAGCAGCAGATGCACCCGGAGGACATCTCGGAGATCTGTACGCCCGAGCCTTTGAGGAAACCGCCGTCAATGCTGATCTCACCAAACTCGTTCTCAATGAGCACCAGCTTTTCGCCGGGGTAGGCGTCGGCCAGCAGCTTCTGGATGAGGGTGGTCTTGCCCGCCCCCAGGAAGCCGGAAATGATGTCAATCTTGGTCATGGTTGTGAGGATACCTCGCTTTCCCGGGCGGGGCCCGGAAGATTTGATTTGGGGACATTATACCACGTTTGGCGGGAAATGCAAAGGCCAATCGGGCTTGCCAAGGCGGAGAAAACCGGTATAATGGAGGACGGACAAGCTGGGGAGAGGGGGAGAAAGATGCGCCATCGACAGCCTGGCTACAACCATCGGTTCCGTTGTATAGGAGGAAGTTGCCCGGACACCTGCTGCCGGGATTGGGAGATTGAGGTAGACAGGGAAGCGCTGCGGGACTACCAGGCGGCCCCCGCCGGCCTGCGGGAGCGGATCGCGGGGGCGCTGACGACGGGAGAGGACGGGACGGTGTGCTTTCGCCTGGTGGAGGACGGCCGCTGCGCCCTGCTCTCCCCGGAGGGGCTGTGCCTGATCCAGCGGGACTGGGGGGAGGCCCACCTGTGCGGCCACTGCGCAGCTTACCCTCGCTTCACTGAGGAGTACGGCTGCCTGGCGGAAACCGCCCTGGCCCTGTCCTGTCCCGAGGCGGCCCGGCTGCTGATGGAAGCCGAACCCTTCGCGCTAGAGCAATGGGACGATGGCGGGGGGGAGCCCCCCTTTGACGGGGTGGACGGGGCGCTGCTGGCTGCTCTGGAGGCCACCCGGGCCCGGGCGCTGGCCCTGATGGGAGAGGGGGAATCGCCCCTGTGGCATCGGCTGGCCCGATTGCTGGAGCTGGCCGCCCGGTGTCAGGCAAGGTTGGAGCGGGGGCAGTATGGGCCGCTGGCCCGCTGCCGGCCCGGGCGGGGGACTGGGCGTGGGTCCGGCGGCTTCCAGGCCCTGGGCGTCCGGCTGCTGGAGACTTTGGGGAGGCTGGAACCCCTGCGCCCGCAATGGCCGGCGCTGCTGGGGCAGACCGCCGCCCGGCTCTCGGCGCTGGGGGAGCAGGCTGTCCGGTGGGCCCGGGCGGGGCTGGAGCGGGATTGGCAGGATTGGGACCGGCACCTGACCAACCTGGCCTGTTACTTGATTTTCCGCCATTGGCCCAAGGCGGTGAACGACGGACTGCTGTATGGCCGTGCGGCCCTGGCGGGGGCGGGATGTCTGGCCGTCTATCAGCTCATGCTGGGGGAGTGGCTGGAGCAGGGGAAGGTGGACAGGGCAGGGGAGCAGACCTTCTGGACCGCCTTTGGCCGGGAGGTGGAGCACCTGGAGGACAATCTGGCCGCCCTGATCCAGGTGCTGTCCCATCGACGGATCTGGCCCTTGGCCCCCGCTTTCTGGGGGGCTGTCCAGGCCCAGCCCGCCCTCTGACAGGCCACCGGCTTGGCCCCTCCGGAGGGGCCAAGCCATGCGCCCATTGGGAGAAAACACTTGACAGCGGGGGAGAAAAGCATTATACTTGCGGCAAGGGCCCACAGGGCTCCTCTCTTATCGCCGGATGCTTTGTTGCATGAAAGCGATAAAGTGACAGATCAAAGTGTTTGGAGGAAATTGGAATGAAAAAGACGAAGCGTTTGCTGGCCGCGCTGCTGGCGCTGACCCTGGCGCTGGCCATGGCGGCCTGCTCCAACCAGTCGGAGGAGCCCAGCGGCTCGGCTGCCACAAGCGACGCCCCCGCCAGCCAGGGGGGCAGCGAGACGGCCTATGTGGTGGGCATTGCTCAGCAGGCCACCCACGACGCGCTGGACGCGGCCACCCAGGGCTTCAAGGACGCGCTGATCGAAGCCTTTGGCCAGGACGGCGTGCGCTTTGAGGAGCGCAACGCCGCCGGCGAGTTCGCCAACTGCGGCACCATTGTGGATGGATTTCTGGCCACGGGAGTGGACCTGATCCTGGCCAACGGCACCTATCCCCTCCAGGCGGCGGCCCAGGCCACTGATACCGTCCCCGTGCTGGGCACCTCCGTCACCGACTACGCCACTGCCCTGAGCATTGAGGACTGGACGGGCACCGTGGGCGGCAACGTCTCGGGCACCTCCGATCTGGCCCCGCTGGATCAGCAGGCGGACATGATCCAGGAGCTGTTTCCCGACGCGCAGAACGTGGGCCTGCTCTACTGCTCGGCCGAGCCCAACTCCTCCTATCAGGTGAACACCATCCAGGGGTATCTGGAGGAGATGGGCTATACCTGCCAGCAGTACGCCTTCTCCGACGCCAATGACCTGCCCGCTGTGGCCCAGACCGCCTGTGACGGCTCTGACGTCATCTACATCCCCACCGACAACACTGCGGCCAATAACACCGAGGTGATTGCCAACGTGGTGATCCCCGCCGGGGTGCCCGTGGTGGCTGGCGAGTCGGGCATCTGCGCCGGGTGCGGCGTGGCCACCCTGTCTATCGATTACTACGATCTGGGCTATGCCACCGGTGAGATGGCTGCCCAGATCCTCACCGGGGAGACGGACATTGCCCAGCTGCCGGTGCAGTACTCCTCCGAGGTGACCAAGATGTACAACGAGACCAACTGCCAGGCGCTGAACCTCACCATTCCCGCTGGGTATGAGCCCATCGCGTGAAACTTCCACCCTTGATAAAGCCAGGACGGCTGCCAGCACTTGCTGGCAGCCGTCCTGGCTTTTTTGCAGCCGGCCCGGGAGGCGGCTGGGCTTGCCCTGGGGACCCAAGAGCTGCCTACCGGGCGAGGGGGAAACCATGAACCAAGCTCCGAACGCTCATGTGCCGCAAAGCAGCACACAAGAATTTGATTGGCACCAGCCCGCTATTGCGCGCTTTGATCAGCAGAGGATTTATCTCGTCCATGGTATTCACTTTTGATGATTTCAAACATGGCTTCCGGACTCTCCTCGCAGCCATTTTTCAGCCATAGCTTTATGATTTGCGTAATGCCTGCCTTGAAAAATTCCATGTGATACGCAATGAATCTGTTTTGAAAATGTTCGCGGGCAAGGGCAGTGTCATACCGGACCATTTGGTGGCTGCTGTCAAATCCAAGCTTGAAATAAGTTTGATAAAATATTTGATTCTCCTTGATATGGCGGAACAATTTCAAATAGTCATTGCTGTTAAATCCCTGTGTAATTTCATCTTGGTATAAATCTGACACTTCGTGTTCCAGCTTATCCCGTATGGCATCGGCTAATCCATAAATATCTGTATAATTCGCGTAGAAGGTGGTGCGATTTAACCCGGCGCGCTTACAAATATCGGATACACGAATTTCCTTGAGTTCCTTTGTTTGGAGCAGTTCAATAAAGACCCGTTCCATGCGATCCATGGACTGCCTTCTGCGTTTGTTGTTGGGTGTATTCATAGAAACCTCTTTATCTCAACACTTGTTGATCAATTGACGATTGCTTCCGGCTTGTAAGGCTATTATATTTGATTTATAAGAAAACAACAACTGTTGTTTTAATATTTGGAGGTGCGCATTCACATGAAAAAAAGCAGTTTTGTTGCAATGGGCTTGGGAACGGTCAGCGTTGTCCTGTTCGCGCTGGGTATGTGTATGGTCCTGATCCCAGAGTGGGAAGCGTTTAGGCCGGGGATTATTTTCGGCTGTGTTGGGCTGCTGCTCGGCCTGATCACGTGGATTGTGTGGAGAAAAATGGAACATAAAGCGCCGATCCAACTTTCAGGAAAAACCATGCTTACCGTGCTCGTCGGAGTGGTTGGGGCCTTGGCCCTGGGGGTAGGTATGTGCTTTAGCATGGTCTGGGGCAAAATGCTTGTGGGGGTGGCGATCGGCCTTGTGGGCATTGTTATGTTGCTGTGTCTGATTCCCTTGACGAAAGGGATCAAAGCTTGAAGCTGAAGCAGATGGCCGTGCTGCTGTTTTCAAAGACGAAAACAGGAGAAAAGATGATATCCAACCAGCGTTATCGCATCACTTTGTCCGCCGCTGCTGCATTTGCGCTCAATTTGCTTTATGCCCTGTATCATTGTGTAGTCGGCATTGTGAACCTTTCACTTTGGTTGATTGCAATGTGTGCTTTTTATGGGATTTTAGCCACGATGCGCTTTTCTGCCGTATTGTGCGGGCGGAAAAACAACGAGTTGCCCTCTGAGGACACGGAAAAAATTGTGATGAAATTATCCGGTATACTATTGGCTGTATTGAGCTTTGTGCTGGCGGCCGTCAGCTATATCAGCCTATCACAAAATATTGCCACACAGCATGAAGAAATCATGATGATAACCATTGCCACTTACACATTTTATAAAGTGACAATGGCAAGCATTCGGGCCATCAAGCAACGCAAAAACCCCTCCCTGCTGTTAAAGACCATCCGAGCGATCAGTTATGCGGAAGTGGCCGCTTCCATATTGACCTTGCAGCGTTCCATGCTGGTGTCTTTTGGATCGATGGACAGTGAGCGGATCCATTTCATGAACGGTATGACAGGGGCGGTGGTATGCTTGTTTGTGCTGACATTGGGCATATCCATGATGATAAAATCCACTAGGAAGGGGCCTGAATTATAAAATCAAATTTGTGGAGCGCTATCTGACCAAAGATGGGGAAACTGTCGAGAAAGCGAAGGAAAGACGAAGGCAGGAGCAGGAACACAACAGGCCGCGTTAGCAAAGCCACCCAAGCCAGGCAACGGCCAAGATAAACAGAGCGTGCGCCATTCCCCGTGAAAAAGCAGTGCGGCTGCCGGTATCTGCCGGCAGCCGCACGGTTCTTTCTGGAGTCCACCGGGCGGGGGAGTGGAGCGTCCCCCGCCTTTGCCCGGCGCGAATGAAATGGGGATTCCAAGGGTGGGTGAAATGCCAGAGCCCACCTCATCCCAGCAGCAGCGTGTCGTCCGCCTCGTCCGAGCCGGTGACCCGGCCAAACTGCTCCAGCAGGTGCTCCACGGTGAGCTGGCGCTTCTCCTCGCCGGAGATGTCCAGGACGATCCGCCCCTCATACATCATGATCAGCCGGTTGCCATGGGCGATGGCGTCGCGCATATTGTGGGTGATCATCAGGGTGGTCAGCCGGGCCTGGGAGACGATCTTCTCCGTGGCCTCCAGCACTTTGGCGGCGGTTTTGGGATCCAGGGCGGCGGTGTGCTCGTCCAGCAGCAGCAGTTTGGGCTTGACCAGGCTGGCCATGAGCAGGGTGAGGGCCTGGCGCTGGCCGCCGGACAGCAGTCCCACCTTGGTGGTCAGCCGGCTTTCCAGGCCCAGGTCCAGGATCTGGAGCAGCTGCTGATATTCCTTGCGCTCAGCCCGGGTAATCCCGGGGCGCAGCGTCCGGGAAGCTCCCCGCCGCCGGGCCAGGGCCAGGTTTTCCTCAATCTGCATGGTAGCGGCGGTGCCCGTCATAGGGTCCTGGAACACCCGGCCAATGTACTTGGCGCGCTTGTGCTCGGGCAGGCGGGTCACGTCCACCCCATCAATGGTGATGGTGCCCGCGTCGGGGAACAGGGTGCCCGCCACCACGTTGAGCAGGGTGGACTTGCCGGCGCCGTTGCCGCCGATCACGGTGACAAAGTCCCCGTCGTTCAGGTGAAGGGTGAGGTTGCGCAGGGCGGTTTTCTCGTTGACGGTGCCGGGGTGGAAGGTCTTGCTGACCTGTTGGATGTCAAGCATGGACAGCCCCTCCTTTCCCCGCGCGCTTGGAGAAGTACTTGCCCTTCCAGTAGGGGATGGTCAGGAAGATGGCCACCACCAGCGCGGTGAGCAGTTTCAGGTCATTGGTCTCCAGGCCCAGCCGGAGCACCAGGGTGATGACCGCGTAGTAGAGGATGGCGCCGATCACCGCCGACAGCAGCCGCAGGGCGAAGTTGCGGAAGGCCTTGCCCAGTAGCACCTCGCCGATGATGACCGCAGCCAGGCCGATGACGATAGCTCCCCGGCCCATGTCCACGGTGGAGCTGCCCTGATACTGGGCCAGCAGAGCGCCGGACAGGGCAACCAGCCCGTTGGAGATCACCAGGCCCAGCACCTTGCTAAAGTTGGTGCTGATGCCCTGGGCCCGGGCCATGGCCTGGTTGGCGCCGGTGGCCCGCAGGGCGCTGCCCGACTCGGTGCCGAAGAACCAGTACAGCAGCAGGATGACGGCCAGGGTGACAATGGCCAGCAGGATCAGGGGATTGTCCAGGCCGATGGAGCGCACAAAGCGGGAGGAGACCAGCAGGTCGTGGTTATTCACGCTCACGGCCAGGGTGACCTTGGTCACGGCGTTGGGGTCGCCGATGGCCATCACCCGCAGGTTGATGGAGTACAGGGCCAGCTGGGTGAGGATGCCGGCCAGGATAGCGGGGATGCCGCAGGCGGTGTGGAGCAGGCCGGTGATCAGGCCGGCCAGCATCCCGGCCAGTACCGCCGTGAGCAGGGCCAGCCAGGGGTTCCACCCCATGGTGATGCACAGTGCGCACACCGCCCCGCCAGTGGCCAGCGATCCGTCCACCGTCAGATCGGCGACGTCCAGGATGCGGTAGGTGATGTACACGCCGATGGCCATGATGCCCCAGATCAGGCCCTGACCCGCCGCGTTGGGCAGGGAGTTGAAGAAGGGGAGTAGAAAGTCCATGCGTATGCCTCCATTGCTGTAAAGGGATAAAGCGAGGATGGGTACCAGTATAGCAGAAAACATCGCAAAAGGGAAGGGGGGATTGTAGCCCGGCCAGAAAAACCAGCGGGTCGGGGGCGAAAAAGGGGCGGGAGAGGGGGATAATAGGGACACGCACCGAGGGCATACACTGCTGGCAGGAGGTGATCGCCATGTGGACGGCATGGCTGCTGCTGATGCTCAACGGGCTGTTCGTCACCCTGCGCCTGACGGGAAGCACCGGTTCCTTCCCCAAGGCCCTGAGCCGGGAGGAGGAGGCGGACTGCCTGGAACGGATGGCCCAGGGGGATTCCGACGCCCGGGATAAGCTCATTGAGCACAACTTGAGGCTGGTGGCTCACATCATCAAGAAGTATTACACCCAGGACGGGGATCAGGATGACCTGATCTCCATTGGAACCATCGGGCTGATCAAGGGGGTGTCCACCTTTGACCCCACGAAAAAGGTGCGCCTGGCCACCTATGCCTCCAGGTGTATTGAGAACGAGATCCTGATGTATTTTCGTTCCAAGCGGAAGACCCAGGGAGAGGTGTCCCTGTCCGACAGCCTGGACGCGGAGGGGGACGGGAACTCCTTATCCCTCCTGGACGTGGTAAAGGTGGATGACAACATGATGGAGGAGTTGGACCTGCGGGACTCCTGCGCCCGGGTGAGCCGCTGTGTGGACACCTGTCTGAGCAAACGGGAGGCTCACATCATCCGGCTGCGGTATGGGTTGGGGGGGCGCCAGCCGCTGACCCAGCGGGAGATCGCCACGCTGTGCGGCATCTCCCGCTCCTATGTATCCCGCATTGAGAAAAAAGCGCTGGAGAAGCTCAAGCAAGCCTATGAGCACAGCCAGGCGGAGGAGCGCCAGCGGCGGCGGGACCGGGGGAAACCGCTGAGGAAGGAGGGGCCGGCGCACCCCTGACGCGGCGCACCGAACCCCACTCCGGAGACGGCCCCCTATCCAGCCAGCATCATCCGGGTGAGGGCGAAGGAGAGCAGCCCGCAGCCAGGGAAGGTGAGCAGCCAGGCCCCCGCGATCTGTCCCGCCGCCCGCAGGTCGGGGTGACGGCCTGCCCCGCACACCGCCGCCACCTTGGCGTGGGTAGTGGACACGGGCAGGCCCAGCGCCGAGCATCCAGCCAGCACCAGCCCCGCCCCCAGGTCGGCGGCCAGCCCTTCCCGGGGGGTGAGGGCGGCCAGCTGCCGGCCTACCTTTTCCACAATGGGCCGGCCGCCCAAGGCGGTGCCCGCAGCCATTATGGACGCGGTGAGGATCAGCAGGGGCAGCAGGGGGGAGGGCTGCGCGCCCCCCAAGTCGTCGGCCAACAGCATCAGGGCCAGGAACTTCTGGCCGTCCTGCACCCCGTGGAGCAGGGCCGTCCCTCCGGCGGCCAGGCGCTGCCAGGCGATGGGGTTGCAGGGCCGGTTCGCCAGCCACCCCCGGCAGATCCGGGCGGCAAGCGCCCCAGCGGGCAGGGACAGGGCCAGGGCGGCCAGGGTGCGCAGCCAGGCCGCCCCGTTGAGCGCGGCGCTGCCGCCCCCCAGAGCCAGGGCCGCTCCGGATAGCCCCGCCAGCAGGGCGTGGCTCTCGCTGGTGGGCAGACCAAAGCGCCAGGCGGCTGCCGCCCAGGCCACGATGGACAGCAGGGTGGCGCACAGGGCGGTGAGGGCGGCCTGGGGGTCTGAAAAAGACACCAGGCTGCCCACGGTGGCGGCCACGGCGGGGAAGAGCAGGCAGGCCAGGGCCGCGCCCACAAAGTTACACACCGCGGCCAGGGCGGCCGCTCGTCGAAAGCTCATCGCCCCCGAGCCCACCGCCGTGGCGATGGCGTTGGGGGCGTCAGTCCAGCCGTTGACGAAGATGACGGCCAGGACCAGTAGGCGGATCAGGAATACGGTGACGTTCATAGCGGGCCCTCCTTGGTGGATTCCGTACAGATATATGGAGGACTTGTCCCGTTTATGATGGCCAAAGCGACGAAAATGGGGGAGGAGGAAAAAAATCCGGAAGAAAAAAAGGGTTCGGGAGGGGCAAAGCAGTATACTAAGATGAAAGAATCAGATGGAAAGGGGCGTGGGCGCCATGAACCTTCGGGAGCATAC
Organism: uncultured Oscillospiraceae bacterium; assembly: GCA_944387065.1. Lineage (GTDB taxonomy): Bacteria > Bacillota > Clostridia > Oscillospirales > Oscillospiraceae > Enterenecus. The sequence goes on along the minus strand of CALXDM010000002.1, from coordinate 97,507 downwards.
CGAGCAGCTGGAGCGGCAGACCCTTTCCCCCCGGGCCTGCCTGTCCAGCCAGAGCCGGGGGCGGATGGTGGACGTCCCGCCCTGCCCCGTGCGCACCTGCTTCCAGCGGGACGTGGACCGGGTGGTGCACAGCAAGGCGTTCCGGCGCCTCAAGCACAAGACCCAGGTGTTCCTCCAGCCCGAGGGGGACCACTACCGCACCCGCATGACCCACACCCTGGAGGTGTCCCGGATTGCCCGTACCATGGCCCGGGCCCTGGGGCTCAACGAGGACCTGACCGAGGCGGCCGCTCTGGGCCATGACCTGGGGCACACCCCCTTCGGCCATGCCGGGGAGCGGGCCTTGAACCGGGTGGTGGAGGGAGGTTTTCGCCACTATGAGCAGTCCCTGCGGGTGGTGGACCGGTTGGAGCGGGGGGGCGAAGGGCTCAACCTGTGCTACGAGGTGCGCCGGGGCATCCTATGCCACACGGCAGGGGACCTGGCCGAGACGCTGGAGGGCCAGCTGGTGCGCTTTGCCGACAAGATCGCCTACATCAACCACGACATTGACGACGCCATGCGGGGGGGCATCATCTACCCCACCGATATCCCGGTGCACCTGTCTGAGGTGCTGGGTTTCACCAACGGGGAGCGCATCCAGACGCTGACCCTGGACCTGATCCGCAACAGCCAGCAGGGGGATCGGATCACCCAGTCCGAACCGGTGGGCAAGGCTATGGCCGAGCTTAAGCAGTTCATGTTCCAGTCGGTCTACCTCAACCCTGCCGCCAAGGGGGAGGAGGGCAAGGCGGAGGACATGGTCTGTCTGCTCTTCGACTACTACTGCAAGCATACGGACAAGCTGCCTGGGGAGTATCAGGACATCCTGGCCCGGGAGGGGACGCAGCGGGCGGTGGTGGACTACATCGCCGGGATGACCGACAGCTATGCCGTGGAGACTTTTGGGCGGCTGTTCATCCCCATGCGCTGGGTGGTGAAGTGAGGGTTGGGATCGTTTCGCGCCCTTTGCCAGGGCGGGGGGTCATAAAAACAGCGGAATTTGGCTATCATCAGGGGGTGAGGCTATGGCCATACCCGAGCGGTTCCTGGAGGAGCTGAGCGGCCGGGTCAACATCGTGGACGTGGTGTCCGCCTATGTCCCGCTGACCAAGCGGGGGGCCAACTACTGGGGCCTGTGCCCCTTCCACCATGAAAAGACCCCCTCCTTCTCCGTCAACGAGCCCAAACAGATCTTCCACTGCTTTGGCTGCGGCAAGGGGGGTGGGCCCTATCGCTTCCTGATGGAGATGGAGAGCCTCACCTTCCCTGAGGCGGTGGAGAAGCTGGCCCAACGGGAGGGGATGACCGTGCCCGAGGAGGGCCGGGCGGATCAGGGGCGGCAGGCCCAGCGCCGGCGCATCCTGGAGTTGAACCGGCAGGCGGCCCGCTTCTACCGGGAGATGCTGGCCCGGCCCGAGGGGGCGCGGGTGGCGGCCTACATCCGGCAGCAGCGGCGCATCAGCCCCAAATTCTCCGCCCGCTTCGGTCTGGGGGCCGCGCCGGACAGCTGGGATGCGCTGACCCGGGCCATGGTCGAGCAGGGGTACGACAAGGCCGAGCTGCTGCAAGCGGGGCTGGCTGTGGCGGGTAAGAACGGCGGGATCTACGACAAGTTCCGCAATCGGCTCATGCTGCCGGTGATCGACGCCCGGGGAGATGTGATCGGCTTCACCAGCCGAGTGATGGACGACACACAGCCCAAGTACCTGAACACGCCGGAGACCGCCATCTTCAAAAAGCGCAGCATCCTCTACGGAATCAACTACGCCAAAAAGACCAAGCGGCCCAACCTGATCCTGGTGGAGGGCAACATCGACGTGATCACCATGCACCAGGCGGGCTTTGACAACACGGTGGCCACCATGGGCACCGCCCTAACCGAGGACCATGTGCGTCAGCTGGCCCGCTACGGCAAGCAGCTGGTGCTCTGCCTGGACAACGACGCGGCCGGCCTGGAGGCCACCCAGCGGGCCATCACGGCGCTGCGGGATTCGGGGATCGAGGTGCGGGTGCTCCCGCTGCCCCGGCGGAAGACGCCGGAGGGGGAGCTGGTGAAGCAGGACCCGGACGACTACATCAAGCGCTATGGGCCCCAGGCGTTTGAGGGGCTGATGGAGGGCAGCGCCACCCCGGCGGAGTACCGCCTGGAGCTGCTACGGGAGGAGTTTGACCTGGAGCGGGACGATCAGAAAACCAAGTATCTGCTGGCCGCGGCTGAGCTGGTGGCCGGCCTGTCCAGCCCGGTGGAGCGGGAGATCTACGGCAACCGGGCGGCGGATGCAGCGGGCATCTCCCACCAGGCCATGGAGCAGGAGGTGGAGCGGCTGCGCCGGCGCAAGGGCTGGGAGCAGCGCCGCCGGCAGGAGCGTCAGGCCCTGGCCCCGGCCCAGAAGCTCCAGCCCCGGGAACGGGCCCTGCGCTATCAGGACCTGCACTCGGCCAGGGCGGAGGAGGGGCTGTTGCGGGTGGTGCTGTTGGACGGGGAGTACTTCCAGGCCCTGGAGGGGCTTGGGGAGGAGGATTTTTCCTCCCCGCTGCTGGGCCGGGCCTACGCCCTGCTGAAGCGGCAGTGGCAGGCCGGGCAAACCCCCAGCCTGGCCGCCCTGGACGGGGACTTCACCCCCCAGGAGGCCGACCACCTGGCCGCCATCGCACAGCGGCCCCAGAGCGCCCACACGGCCCGGCAGGCCCTAGAGGACTACAAGCGGGTCATCCTGGGCCAGCGGGGCAGGGCGGGAATCCACACTGGCGAGGACCTGGCACAGTTCCGGGACGCGCTGAGACAGAAAAAACGCTATGGAGGATGAGGACCGATGGCAGATAGGAAAAAGAGTGCCAGGAAGAGTGAAGCGCCCCTGTCCACCCTGGTGAGCAAGGAGAAGTTTGAGGCGGCCAAGTCCGATCTGGCCAAGATGGTGGAGGGGATCCAGGGGGGCGAGCGGCTGCTGGAGCTGGTGGACACCGGCTACCAGAAGGGGAAGCTGTCCTCCGGGGAGCTGATGGAGGTGCTGGAGTCGCTGAGCCTGGAGAGCGAGCAGCTGGATAAGATCTACGACGTGCTGGAGAATCTGGGGGTGGACACCTCGGGGGAGGAGGATGAGCTGGCCGAGATTGACGACGCACTGGTCCCCCCCGGCGCCGAGCTGGAGGAGCTGCCTGAGGAGGAGCTGGTGGACCCCAACGCCCTGGTGGACGCCTTTGCCGTGGACGACCCGGTGCGTATGTACCTCAAGGAGATCGGCAAGGTGGACCTGCTCACCCCGGAGAAGGAGGTGGAGCTGGCCCAGGCCATGGGCCGGGGCAACGAGGCCCGGGCACAGCTGGAGGAGATGGAACAGGCTGATGAGGCGCCCCCCCAGCCGGTGCGAGACGAGCTGGAGACGCTGATCCGGCAGGGGAAGCAGGCCGAGCAGGAGCTGGCCGAGGCCAACCTGCGCCTGGTGGTGTCCATCGCCAAGCGCTATGTGGGCCGGGGGATGCTGTTCCTGGACCTGATCCAGGAGGGGAACCTGGGGCTGATCAAGGCGGTGGAGAAGTTTGACTACACCAAGGGCTATAAGTTTTCCACCTACGCCACCTGGTGGATCCGCCAGGCCATCACCCGGGCCATCGCCGACCAGGCCAGGACCATCCGTATCCCGGTGCACATGGTGGAGACCATCAACAAGGTCATCCGGGTCAATCGGCAGCTGCTGCAGGAGTTAGGCCATGACCCCACCCCCGACGAGACCGCCGCCGAGATGGGTATGCCGGTGGAAAAGGTGCGGGAGATCCTGAAGATTGCCCAGGAGCCTGTCTCCCTGGAGACCCCCATCGGGGAGGAAGAGGACAGCCACCTGGGAGACTTCATCGAGGACGACACCGCCTCTGAACCGTCGGAAGCGGCCTCCTTCACCCTGCTCAAGGAGCAGCTGGTGGAGGTGCTCTCCACCCTGACCCCTCGGGAGGAAAAGGTGCTCAAGCTGCGCTTTGGCATTGAGGATGGCCGCACCCGTACCCTGGAAGAGGTGGGCAAGGAGTTCAACGTCACCCGGGAGCGCATCCGTCAGATCGAGGCCAAGGCCCTGCGGAAGCTGCGCCATCCCTCCCGCTCTAAAAAGCTGAAGGACTTCTTGAACTGAATGGGATACCCTGCCCCCTTGGGAGCAGGCGGAGATAGGATCAGGCCGGGGAGCCTCGCCATCGGGCGAGGCTCCCCGGCCTTTCGCAATGGGGCAGACGGGCTTACAGAGCCACGCTGCCGGTGCGGTCGTCGTCCACCACATAGTAGACCATGCGATCCTCGGGCTTGACGTACACCGCCAGCTTTTTGGCGCCAGCCAGGTTGTGCCCCTGGGCGGCGCAGGCGGCCTTGGCCAGCTCGGCCAGCTCGGCGCAGCTCCATTGGCAGCCGCCAAATTGGAGATAGATCTCCTGGACAGGCTTGGCCGTCCGCTTACGGGGAGCGGCGGGCTTTCTGGCCGGTGCGGCGGACGGCTTGTCCTGGGCAGCCACTTGCCGGGGCTTGGGTTCCTGTTTCATGTGTCATTCCTCCGATTCAGACCCGCCCCCCGGGAAAGGATGCCAACAGGCGGGGCCCATCCGGGCACGGGGGGCGAAGCTGGGAGCATTCTACCCCATTTGGGCGGAACTTGCAAGGAGAAGAAAGGGGGATTTTGGGGAGGGCTCCCGGCCCATTTCCCGGGCAACCTTTCCCGCGTTATGGGCGGGCGCGCCGCCGCAGGCGGATCAGGATGAGGGCGGCGGCCAGCAGCAGGGCCCCACCGGTCAGGGCCAGGCCGGGGAGCAGGCCGGGCGGGGTGTAGCGCAGCAGGATGGTGTGGTTGCCAGGCCCCACCTCCAGGGCGAGAAAGGCGTCCAGGAAGGAGCACAGGGGGACCTCCTGCCCGTCCACATAGGCGTGCCAGCCCGGCTCATCGGGAATGGTGGTGACGATGGCCTGCCCCGCCTGGGCTGTGACGGACAGGTATACCGTTCCGCCCTCCACTTGGGGCTCCGGCCCGTCGGCCAGAGCGGATAGCCCCTGGGTCAGGGCATCTGGGTTCAGGGCGTAGAAGCGGCCCGACCAGTCCTGGAGGGAGGTGCAGCGGAGGACGGCGGTGAGGGCCTCCCCCTGGGCGGGGGAGCCCAGGTAGTGGACGCACCGGGTCTCGTCGGTGTTCAGGGCGGTGCGGTAGGCTCCGTCCACCCATAGGTCGGTCATCCCCACCGAGGACAGGTTGGCATAGAGGGGCAGACCGCTGCCCTGAAAGGTGAGGGTGACCGTCCCGTCAGCCTCCTCCACCAGGGCGTCCGGGGCGACGGGGGTGTACAGCGGCTCCTCCCAGCCGGTGAGGGCGGCAAACAGGCGGTTTTGGTTCTGGAAGGGATCCTGGTTGTCCAGCTCCAGCTCCAGCAGCCCCTCTGGGGCGGAAAAGGCCAGGGGGAGGACGGTGGGGTTCTCATACAGGGTCAGCTCCCCCCGGGCGTCCAGGGCGGTGTAGCCGCTGGGCATGGGGTTGGCGCTGAGCACGTAGCGGATAGACAGCAGCGCGTCGGTGAGGGGGGTGGAGCCGTAGTAGGCTGTCCAGTACCAGGACTGGGCAAAGCCCAGGGAATGGAGCAGGGTGTTGAGCCGGCTGTTGAAGAAGCTGCTGTAATGGGTGACGCCGGGATAGCCGAAGGACAGCGGCGCATTCAGTCCCCGGTCTTGGGTGGCCCCCATGCGGTAGAAGCGCCCCGCGCCGGCCAGGGCCTGTGCCCGGTCGGCCAGCGCGGCGTTGGCCCCATAGTAGTCCTGATAGGAGTCATAGGACTCATAGCGGTGGGTCTGCTCCAGACCGCGGAAGGTGGCAGCGGCGTTGTAGCCCATCTCCCCGCACACCGTGGCGGCCAGCAGCAGGGCGGCCCATCCCCGCGCCGCCCGGCACCCGGGGGCGGCCAGGGCGTCCTGAGCCTGGTTCAGGGTGTGGCAGGCCAGAAAGACCAGCAGGAAGGACATCAGGAAGCTGTACCGGTAGGGGAAGGAATTGGGGTACTGGAACAGGTGCCACACCCGGTCCAGGGGGGACAGCCACAGGGACAGCGCCAGCACCAGCACCAGCGCCCCATAGGCCGCCCTGGCCCGGGCCGGGATGGCGCGCAGGAAGAAGGAGCCCAGGGCGGCCAGGGCGGTCAGGGTGCCGCAGTAGAGCAGGGGTAGGCTGCCGTAGTACGGCTGCACCTGGCCAGGCAGGAACTGGCCCAGCAGCTCCAGAGGATGGAAGTTGACCAGCCCGTCGTAGTCGGTGAGGGGGACGGAGAACTTGCCGCCGAACATGCTCAGCAGGGTGGGCAGCCAAAGCCAGGCGGTCACCCCCAGGGCCCAGAGGGCACAGCCGATCAGGTCCCGCAGGCGAAGCAGGCCCTCCCGCAGGCCCATGCCCCGGGCGACCGCCCGGGCCACCAGCCACAGCAGGCAGAACCCGCCCACCATATAGGAGATATACCAGGTGGACAGAAAGCAGGCGGCCAGGCTGAGGGAGAGCAGCCACCGGCCCCGCCCGTCCAGCACCCGCTCCACCCCCAGCAGCACCACCGGCAGCCAGATCACCCCGTCCAGCCACATGATGCACAAGGAGTAGGCCACGTTGTAGGCGCACATGGCGTAGCACACCGCCCCCAGCAGAGCGGTGAAGCCCCGGCCGGGGAACTGGCGTGAGAGGAAGAGGAAGCAGGCCAGCCCCGCAAGGCCGAACTTCAGCACCGTCAGCCACAGCAGGCCCACCGGCATGGCCTCGTTGGGCACCAGCAGGGTGAGCAGGGACAGGGGGCTGGACACATAGTAGCTGAACACCCCGATGTAGGACGAGCCCAGGGCCTTGGACCAGGAGAAGAACAGGTCCCCGTTCTTCAGCGCGCAGAAGAACTCCACATACTGGCTGGACATATCGTAGGTGAGGATGCTCTTGTCCCCGAAGGGGGCGAAGCCCTGGGCGGCGTAAGCGAGGGTGAGCAGTAGCGCTGGGAGTAGGAAGGCCAGCGGCCAGTAGAGCCGGTAGCGGTTATGCTGGGTCATCCTGCCCACCTCCTCCCGTCTCCCGGATGAGATAGATGGGGCGCTTTTTGACCTCCAGGTAGGTCTTGGCCAGGTACTGGCCCAAAATGCCGATGCAAAACAGCTGGATGCCGGTCACAAACAGCAGGATGCACACCAGCGAGGGCCAGCCGAAGGCGCTGCCCCCCCAGAGCAGCTGACGGACGATGACAAACACGATGGCGATGAAGGCCACCAGGCAGAACAGCAGCCCCAGGATGGAGGCGATGGCCAGCGGCGCGGTGGAGAAGGCGATGATGCCGTCCAGGGCGTACAGCCAAAGCTTAAAGAACGACCACTTGCTGTGCCCTTGGGCCCGCTCCACGTTCTCCACCTCCAGCCAGCAGGTGCGGTAGCCCACCCAGGCGAAGATGCCCTTGGAGAATCGGTTATACTCTGGCAGCTGTAAAATGGAGTCCACCATCTGCCGGGTCATGAGGCGGAAATCCCGGGCCCCGTCCACAATTTGGGTGCGGCTGAGCCGGTTGACCAGCCGGTAGAACCCCCGGGCAAAGAGGGAGCGGATGGGCGGCTCCCCCTTCCGGTCGACCCGGCGCACCGCCACGCAGTCATAGTCCCCGGATTGGATGCGGGAGAGCATTTCGGGCAGCAGCCCGGGCGGGTCTTGCAGGTCGGCGTCCAGGATGGCCACCAGGTCGCCCCGGGCAGCCTGGAGCCCGGCGTACATGGCCGCCTCCTTGCCAAAATTGCGGGAGAAGGACAGGTAGCGCACCCGGGCGTCCTGGCCGGCCAACGACCGCAGCAGGGGCAGGGTCTGGTCGGTGGAGCCATCGTCCACAAACAGGTACTCCGCCTCCACCTCCGGCAGGGCGGCCACCACGGCGGTGACTGCCTGGTAGAAGACGGGCAGGGCGGCCTGCTCGTTACAGCAGGGCACGATGATGGACAGTTTGGTCATGGCGCGAACGCCTCCTTCTCGTGGGGGCGGCCGGCTCAGAAGCGGGCCCCGCCAAACTCGGACAGGGTGAGCTGATCATTGCGCTGCGCCGTCCAGTTGATGGACCACAGGGAGGCAAACAGCAGCAACTGGTTGCCCTTGTAGTCCTCCACCAGCAGCGCGTCGTTGGGCAGGGTGAGCTGGTCGGGGCGCAGAGGGGCGTCCCCCTCGTACTCCACCCAGCGCAGGTACTCGTAGGGCAGGGATTCAGCGTGCAGCTCCACCCCGTACTCGTGCAGCAGCCGGTAGTCCAACACGTCAAACTGCAAGGTGCCCACCACCCCGACGATGACCTCTTCCATGCCCGAGTAGGGGGTCTTGAAGATCTGGATGGCCCCCTCCTGGGCGATCTGCTCCATGCCCTTGAGAAACTGCTTGCGCTTCATGGTGTCCACCGGGCGCACCCGGCGGAAGTGCTCGGGGGCGAAGGTGGGGATGGGGTCGAATTGGAACTGCCAGCCCGGGGCACACAGGGTGTCCCCGATGGAGAAGATGCCCGGGTCGAACACGCCGATGATGTCCCCGGCATAGGCCTCCTCGATGATCTCCCGCTCGGCGGCCATGAGCTGCTGGGGCCGGGACAGGCGCAGCTTCTTGCCCCCCTGGACGTGATAGACCTCCCGGTCGGCGTCAAACCGGCCGGACACCACCCGCAGGAAGGCCACCCGGTCCCGGTGGGCCTTGTTCATGTTGGCCTGGATCTTGAAGACAAAAGCGGAGAAGCGCTCGTCAAAGGAGTCGATGAGTTCCTCCCCCGCCCGACGGGGCAGGGGGGGCGTGGCCATAGCCAAAAAGTCCTCCAAGAAGGGCTCCACCCCGAAGTTGGTCAGGGCCGAGCCGAAGAACACGGGGGACAGCTTGCCCTGGCGCACTCGGTCCAGATCGAACTGGCAGGCCGCGCCGTCCAACAGCTCGATCTCGTCGGCCAGCTGGTCCCGCCGGGCCTGGCCGATGAGGTTGGCCAGCTCCGGGTCGCCCAGCTCCACCTCGGTGGCGATGGCCGCCCGGGCGTTGGTGTTGGAGGTAAAGTGGAGGATCTTGCCCCGCTGGCGGTCGTAGACGCCTTGAAACTCCTGACCGCAGCCAATGGGCCAGTTGACGGGGTAGGTGTCGATGCCCAGCTCCTGCTCCAGCTCCTGGCACAGCTCGAAGGGGTCCCGGGTATCCCGGTCCATCTTGTTGATGAAGGTGAAGATGGGGATGCCCCGCCGGGCGCACACATGGAAGAGCTTTCGGGTCTGGACCTCCACCCCCTTGGCCCCGTCGATGACCATGACGGCTGAGTCGGCGGCCATGAGGGTGCGGTAGGTGTCCTCGGAGAAGTCCTGGTGGCCGGGAGTGTCCAGGATGTTGACGCAGAAGCCCTCATACTGGAACTGCAGGACCGAGGAGGTGACCGAGATGCCCCGCTGCCGCTCGATCTCCATCCAGTCAGAGGTGGCGGCCCGGGCGTTCTTCTTCCCCTTGACCACCCCGGCCTGGGCGATGGCGCCCCCATAGAGCAGGAACTTCTCCGTCAGCGTGGTCTTGCCCGCGTCGGGATGGGAGATGATGGCGAAGGTGCGGCGGCGCTGGATTTCAGCTTCATAGTTTGGCAAGAGAAACGACCTCCAAGATGATGGCGATGTTGGCAAAGATTATAACACTTTGCACGGCGATGGGCAACTATTGCTTTGGGCTTGCCGGATAGGGGGAGGGAACGGTGTGACGGAGATCATTGTGGCGGCCATTGCCCTGATTGGGACCGGGGTGGGTAGCTTGGGTGGGATCTTGGCGGCCAACCGGCTGACCAACTACCGCATTGAGCAGCTGGAGAAGAAGGTGGACAAGCACAACAGCGTCATCGAGCGCATAGCTGTGGTTGAGGTGAAGCTGTCGGAGCAGCAGGACGACCTGGACCGGTTGCGCGCGGAGAGAAACCCATGACAGAGACCCGACAGGATCGGGAGAAAGAAGGGAGCGTTGAGATGGAACAGATGGATTGGAAGCAGAGGTTGGCCCGTCTGCTGTCGGTGAAGAGCCTGGTGACCCTGGCCCTGACGGCGGTCTTTGCGGTGCTGGCCTTCACCAGAGGGGTGGACCAGGACTTCATGACGGTGTACACGGTGATCATTGCCTTCTATTTCGGCACTCAGTCGGAGCGGCAGATCCAGGCGGCCTCGGGGACTTCGGGAACATCGGGGGCTTCGGGAGGGAAGGCGGAATGAAGCTGCTCCGGTGCCTGCTGACGGGGAACGACTGCTATCAGGCGGGACAGACCATCACCCCCCAGGGGGTGATGGTCCACTCCACCGGGGCCAACAACCCCGCCCTGGGACGGTATGTCCAGCCTCTGGAGGGGACGGCGGACTACGACGGGCTCATCGCCGCGCTGGGGTACAACCGAAACGGTAACGACTGGAACCGGCCGGGCACCAACGCCTGCGTCCATGCCTTCATCGGCAAGCTGGCCGACGGCTCCATCGCCTCCGTCCAGACCCTGCCGTGGAATATGCGGGGCTGGCACGCGGGCAACGGGACCACCCGGCCCTCGGCCAACAACACCCACATCTCCTTTGAGATCTGCGAGGATGGGCTGGACGACGAGGGATACTTTGCCCAGGCCTATCAAGAGGCGGTGGAGCTGACTGCCCATCTGTGCCGGCTGTACGGGTTGGATCCCCGGGACCCCCAGGTGGTGCTCTGCCACAGCGAGGGCTGCCGGCTGGGCATGGCGTCCAACCACGCCGACGTGGAGCATTGGTTCCCAAAGTTTGGGAAGAGCATGGACGACTTCAGGGCCGACGTGGCCCGGGAAATGGAGGACGAGGAGATGACACAGGAACAGTTTGACGCCATGCTGGAGGACTACCTCAGCCGCCGGGCGCTGCGGGCGCCCTCCGACTGGTCGGCGGACAGCCGGGCCTGGGCGGAGCAGAAGGGCATCCTTCAGGGAATGGGCGATCTGGACGGGGACGGCGTGTCCGACTTCGCCTATCAAAGCTTCTGCACTCGGGAGGAGCTGGTGACCATCCTGGATCGGCTGGAGCAGGGGCGGCAGGCGGATGCCTGAGCGGTCAGCCAAAGGGCCCGGAGGCGTAAGCCTCCGGGCCCTTTGCCGTGGGGGAATGGGGCTTGCCGAACGGGGCGGGAGATGGTATACTTTCAAATTGAATATCCCATGGGAGCGGGCCGAGCCGGCGGGCCTGGTCATCCGGCTCCCGGATCACAGGCAGGAGGGGTTCCATGAAGCTGATGGCCATCGACGGCAACTCCATCGTCAACCGGGCCTTCTACGGGGTCAGTCAGAACCTGTCCACCCGGGACGGGCTGCCAACCAACGCCATTTTCGGCTTTTTAAACATCCTGCTCAAGCTGCTGGACGAGGAGAAGCCGGATGGCCTGGCGGTGACCTTTGATATGCGCGCGCCCACCTTCCGCCACCTGGCCTACGAGGGATACAAGGCCCAGCGCAAGGGGATGCCCGAGGAGTTGGCCGCCCAGATGCCGGTGCTCAAGCAGGTGCTGGACGCCATGAACATCCGCCGCTACGAGCTGGCGGGCTGGGAGGCGGACGACCTGCTGGGAACCATGTCCGCCGCCGCCGCGGCGCAGGGATGGGACACGGTGGTGGTCACCGGGGACAAGGATGCGCTGCAGCTCATCGACGAGCATGTCACCGTCAAGCTGGTGTCCACCCGCATGGGGCAGACCACCACCCGGGACATGACCCCCCAGGCCTTCCGGGAACAGTATGGCTTTGACCCCATCCACATGATCGACCTCAAGGCCCTCATGGGGGACGCCAGCGACAACATCCCCGGGGTGAAGGGCATCGGGGAGAAGACCGCCATGGCCCTGCTGGCCCAGTGCCCCGACGTCAAGCGGCTGTATGCCGGCCTGGACCAGGTGGAGGCCAAGCCGGCGGTGCGCAAGAAGCTGGAGGAGGGGCGGGAAGCGGCCCAGATGAGCTATGAGCTGGCCACCATCCACCGGGACGCCCCGTTGGACTTCCGCCTGGAGGACACGGCCAGAAGGCCCTTTGACGAGCCCGCCCTGTATCAGTTGCTGCTGCGCCTGGAGTTTGCCAAGCTCATTGACCGGCTGGGCCTGAGCGGCCAGGGAGAGGTCAAGGGGGAGCAGGGCGGCTATGGGGGCGTTTGTGAAAGCGAGCTGGTGGAGAGCGCCGACCGGGCCAGGCAGCTGCTGGAGCTCTGGCGGGGGCGGGACCATGTGTCCTTCCTGGCCCTGCCTGAGCTGCGGGGGATGTGCGTGGAGTGGGGGGATGAGCAGAGCGGCCGGGCCGCGGTGCTGCTGGAGGACAGGCTGGACGGCTACCAGGCCTTTCTCCAGGGCTTCTTCTCCCCCCAGATCAAGAAGGTGACCCACGACTGCAAGGGCCTGATGGGGCAGCTGCTCCAGGCGGGGCTGGGTCTGGAGGGCTTTGTGTTCGACACTGCAATCGGGGCCTACCTGCTCGCCCCCACCGACGGCAGCTATGAGCTGGAAAAGCTTGCGGTGAGCCAGTTCAACGCGGAGCTGCCGAAGGCCCAGCTCTACCAGGAGCCGGACGCGTTCTCCCCCCTGACGGACATGACGCAGTCCCTGGGGGCGCTGATGAGCCACACGGCCTTGGTGGAGGCGCTGTATCAGAAGCAGAAGGGGAATATCCAAGCGCTGGGGCTGGAGCGGGCCTGCTATGAGATCGACCTGCCCCTGTGCCCGGTGCTGGCCCGGATGGAGCGAGCGGGCTTCCAGGTGGACCGGGGGGCGCTGGCCCGGTTTGGGGAGCTGCTCACCGACGGCATCGGGCGGGAGCAGGCGGCCATCTACGACCTGGCGGGGGAGCAGTTCAACATCCTGTCCACCAAGCAGCTGGGGCACATTCTGTTTGACAAGCTGGGTCTGCCCCCGGTGAAGAGGACCAAGACGGGCTACTCCACCAGCGCCGAGGTGCTGGAGAAGCTGGCCCCCCGCCACGAGATCGTGGCCCATGTGTTGGAGTACCGGCAGCTGACCAAGCTTAACTCCACCTATGTGGAGGGGCTGGGCAAGCTCATCGGCCCGGACGGGCGCATCCACACCAGCTTTCAGAATACCGTCACCGCCACCGGGCGGCTGTCCTCCACCGAGCCCAACCTGCAAAACATCCCCGTGCGCACCCCCCTGGGGGCGGAGATGCGTACCATGTTCGTGGCCCCAGAGGGGCGAGTGCTGGTGGACGCGGACTACGCCCAGATCGAGCTGCGCCTGTTGGCCCATATCTCGGGGGACCAGGCCCTTATCGCCGCTTTCAACCAGGGGGTGGACGTGCACACCGTCACCGCCAGCCAGGTGTTCGGAGTGGCCCCTGACCAGGTGACGGGGCAGATGCGCCGGGCGGCCAAGGCGGTGAACTTCGGCATCGTCTACGGCATCTCCGCCTTTGCCCTGGCCGACGACCTGCACGTCACCATGGCCCAGGCCAAGGAGTATATGGACAAGTACTTTGCCCATTACGCCGGGGTGCGGGCCTATATGGATCGGGTGGTGGAGCAGGGGCGGGCCGACGGCTATGTGTCCACCTTGTATGGCCGGCGGCGCTGGCTGCCCGAGTTGAAAAGCTCCAACTTCAACACCCGGTCCTTTGGGGAGCGGGTGGCGCTGAATATGCCCATCCAGGGCACCGCGGCGGACATCATCAAGCTGGCCATGCTCCGGGTGGACGCAGCCCTGGCGGCGGCGGGGCTGGAGGCCCGGCTGGTGCTCCAGGTCCACGACGAGCTCATCGTGGAGTGCCCCCAGGAGGAGGCCGAGCAGGTCAAGGCCCTGCTGGAGGGGGAGATGGAGGCGGTGGTCCAGTTGGCCGTTCCCCTGGTGGCCCAGGCCAAGGCGGGCAGGACCTGGGCCCAGGCCCACTGACGGCCTGTCCCATGGAGGGCAGGATTTACAGTTTGTTGACAACTTTGGCGCCGGTCTGCGGTACAATACCCCACACGCGTAAACGGCAAGGAGGAGGGCCCCAGTGATCTATCCAAACAACAGCTACGGTCTTATCGACCGGTTCTGTGCCAAACACCCCAGGTTTGGCATCCCCAACCTGATGCTCTACCTGGTGGTGGGCCAGGCGGCGGTGTTCCTGCTGGACCTGTTTTTCAGCGGGCTGCTGTCCCTTTATTGGCTGCCCCTGTATCGGACGCCTCTGTTTCAGGGGCAGCTGTGGCGGCTGGTCACCTTCCTCTTCATACCCAGCAACAGGACCAACCCCTTCTTCTTGCTGCTCAGCTGCTACTTCTACTATTGGATCGGCTCCATGCTGGAGCGGGAGTGGGGCACGGCTAAGTTCAGCCTGTTCTATCTTTCCGGCGTGGTGCTGTCCATCCTTTCGGGGCTGCTCCTGGGGTACAGCAGCATCTACTATGTCAACCTGTCCATCTTCCTGGTCATTGCCACCTTGTACGGGGAGATGCAGGTGCTGCTGTTCTTCGTGGTGCCCATCAAGATGAAGTGGCTGGCTCTGATTGACGTGGGGCTGATCCTGGTGGACGTGATCAACTTTGCCAGGGACGGAATCTGGGTGTACGCCCTGCTTCCTCTGGCCAGCTTTGTCAACTACTTCATCTTCACCTGGCCCTTCTGGTCGACCAAGCTGGGCCTTGCCCGCCGGCGGCACAGTCCCAAGGTGGTCCAGTTCAAGAAGGCTCAGAAGCAGCAAGAGCGGGCCGGCCAGCACTACCGGCACAAGTGCGCGGTGTGCGGCCTGACCGATCTGGACGACCCGGATATGGAGTTTCGCTACTGCTCCCGGTGCGACGGCTACCACTGCTACTGCGCCGAGCACATCAACCGCCATGTCCACATCCATCAGGAGGAATAGCGCCTGACGCCGCCCCGCCGGGTTCCCGGCGGGGCGTTCCGCCCTTGCCATTTGGCATGCTTTGTGTCAAAATAGGGGCGAAAAACCGAACGGTCAACAAGGAGGAGTCTGATGAAGCTGTATCGTCGTTTGTCGGTGCTGCTGCTGTCCATGCTACTGGCGCTGGCCGTGGCGCCCCTGGCCGCCGGGCAGTCGTCCGGCAGCCAGGTCACGGTGCTGTTCACCCACGACCTGCACTCCCACCTGCTGCCCGCCGCCGGGGAGGATGGGGAGCCGTACGGCGGCTATGCTCGGCTGATGAGCGCCATCCGGGCCCAGCGCCAGACGTATCCGGACGCGCTGCTGCTGGACGGGGGGGACTTCTCCATGGGCACCCTCTTCCAGACCGCCTATGCCACCTCTGCCCTGGAGCTGCGGGCCATGGGGGCCATGGGCTATGACGTGGCCACCTTTGGCAATCACGACTATGACTATCGGGCCTCCGGCCTGACCGATATGCTCCGGGCCGCCCTGGACAGCGGGGATCCCCTGCCCGCCATTGTGGAGGCCAACTACCTGCCCCCCGCCCAGGGGGAGGCGGGCTATGACGAAACCGCCCAGGGAGTGTGGGACGCCTTTGCCGACTATGGCGTGGCCGACTACGTGCTGCTGGAGCGGGGGGGCGTGTGGTTTGCCGTGTTCGGCCTGATGGGGACGGACGCCCACGCCTCCGCCCCCATGTCGGGCATGGTGCTACACGACGCGCAGGACACCGCCCGGCGGGTGGTGGAGCAGGCCACTGCCGACTGCCTGGCCCAAAACGGGGTGGAGCCGGTGGTGGTCTGCCTGTCCCACTCGGGCACCGACGGCGGACGGGGGGAAGACTATGAGCTGGCCCGGGCGGTGGAGGGCATCGACCTGATCGTCTCGGGACACACCCACACCGTGTTGGACCGGCCCATCCAGGTGGGGGAGACCTATATCGTTTCGGCGGGGGAGTATGGCAGGAACCTGGGCCGGATCACCCTGGACTGGGACGGCAGCGGGGTGAGGCTGGACTCCTACGAGCTGATCCCCATCCACGCCGGCCTGGCGGAGGACGGGGAGGTGGCGGCCTGGATCGAGGGGGCCAAGGGCGAGGTGGAGGAGAACTACCTCAGCGGATTCGGGCTGGGCTTTGACCAGGTGCTGGCCCGCAATCCCTACCGCTTTGGCAGTGTGGACCAGCTCTACGCCGACCCCCGGGAGCAGACCCTGGGCAACCTGATCACCGACGCCTACCGCTGGGCGGCGCAGCGGGCCACCGGGGAGCCGGTGGACCTGGCGGTGACGGCGGCGGGGGTGATTCGGGCCTCCCTGCCCCAGGGAGAGATCACTGTGTCCGACGTGTTCAACATGGCCTCCCTGGGCATCGGGGCGGACGGGGTGCCCGGCTACCCCCTGGTGGAGGCCTACCTCACCGGGGCGGAGCTGCGCACGGTGCTGGAGATTGACGCCTCTGTGGCCCCCATGATGCCGGCGGCCCGGATGTGCGTGTCCGGGGCGGCGTACACTTTCAACACCAACCGGATGCTCTTCAACAAGGTGACCCAGGCCCACCTGATCCGGCCGGACGGCACGCTGGAGGAGATTGAGGACGACCGGCTGTACCGGGTGGTGACGGGGCTGTACTGCGTGCAGATGCTGGGGGCGGTGGAGGACACCTCCTTCGGCCTGCTCTCCGTCACCCCCCGCACGGCGGACGGCACCCCCATCCCCATGGAGGAGATCGGGGACTACATCCTCCGCGACGAGCAGGGCAACGAGCTCAAGGAGTGGTATGCCGTGGCCTCCTATCTCCAGGAGGCTCTGGGCGGGGAGGTGGACGAGCGCTACGCCCAGCCGGAGGGGCGCAAGAGCGTGTACAGCAGCTGGAATCCGGTGGAACTGCTCAAAAATCCCAACCGGTTCACCCTCATCGCACTGGCCGTGGGGCTGGTGGTGTTGGGCTTGGTGGTGCTGGTTGTCCTGCTGGTCACCCGGCGGCTGCGCCGCGGAGGGGGCCGGCGCCGCCTGCGTTGAGACGCTCCCGATGGGAAACAGCCGCCGGGCCAAAAGGCCCGGCGGCTGTTTGCACCGCATGGGGGATTGGGGCTACCTTGCACAGGGATGATTACAGCGGGGGAGCCGCTTTGTCCCTGGACAGGGGCCGGCGCACACCCGGCAGGTCTCACACGCTGCTTAAGAAACGCAGGAAGGCGGCCTGCCCCTCCGCATCCCGCTTGAACACGCCGGCGTGCTCCAGCGCCTGGGCAAAGACCAGGCCGGTCTCCCGCCGGACGATGCCAAGGGCGTTATCCGGGGTGATGGCGTACCGGTCCCGGAACCCCTCCGCCCAGTCGGCGTGGAGGGCGGTGCGGGGATCTTCCCGCAGGTCGCTGCCGGAGGCCAGCGCCTGGGCCACGGCGGACAGCTCCTGCTTCAGCCGGGCGGGCAGGACGGCCAGCCCCATGACCTCGATCAGCCCGATGTTCTCCTTCTTGATGTGGTGCAGCTCGGCGTGGGGGTGGTACAGGCCCAGGGGATGCTCTGGCGTGGTCAGGTTGTTGCGCAGCACCAGGTCCAGCTCAAAGCTGCCCTGGCGCATCCGGGCGATGGGGGTGATGGTGTTGTGGGGCACGCCATCGGTCTGGGCGTAGAGGGCGACGGACTGGTCGGTGTAGCCCCGCCAGGCTGTCAAGATCCGGTCGGCAAGCTCCACCAGCCGCTCCGGACGGGGGCAGGACAGGCGCACCACCGACATGGGCCATTTCACGATGCCCGCCTGGATGTCCTCATAACCGGGGAAGGGGAAGGGGCGCTCCACCGGGGCACGCTCCATGGCAAAGGTATAGCGCCCGCCCTGGAAGTGGTCGTGGGCCAGGATGGACCCTCCCACGATGGGCAGGTCGGCGTTGGAGCCCACGAAGTAGTGGGGGAACTGGGCGGCGAAGTCCAGCAGCTTGGCAAAGCAGTCCCGGTCGATGCGCATGGGGGTGTGGACGCCGCTCAGGCAGATGCAGTGCTCGTTGTAGTAGACGTATGGGGAGTACTGAAGGAACCAGGGGGAGCCGTGGATGGTGAGGGGGATGACGCGGTGGTTTTGCCGGGCGGGGTGGTTGACTCGGCCGGCGTAGCCCTCGTTCTCCCGGCACAGCTGGCAGCGGGGATAGTCGGAGGCGGGCAGATCCCGGGCCGCGGCGATGGCCTTGGGGTCCTTTTCCGGCTTGGATAGGTTGATGGTGATGTCCAGTGGGCCGTATGGGGTGTCCGTCTTCCAGCGCACGTCCCGGGCGATGCGGTCTCGGCGGATATAGTTGGTGTCCTGGCTGAAGGTATAGTACCAGTCGGTGGCCGCCTGGGGGCTGTCCCGGTATAGGGCCTGGAAGCGCTCGATCACCTGGGCGGGGCGGGGGGTGAGACGGCCCATGAGGGCGCTGTCCAGCAGATCCCGGTAGACCACGGTGTCCTCCGGCAGGACGCCCCGCCGGTGGGCGTCGTCCAGCAGCTGGTCCAGCACCGGGGCCAGCTTCACCTCCCCCCACTCCTGGCCGGGGTCGGCCCAGCCATCCAGCCGGAGCACCTCCAGGATGGCATTGACTGCCCAGGCGCGCTCACAGGGCTGGATCAGCCCCTTGGCCAGGGCGTAGGACACCAGTTTGGATATCGCTTGCTCCACCATACCCCGCAACCTCCTTTGATCCGTGGGATTTGCCCCTCCGCTGGGCTTTTCAGGCCGTCACCACGCATCCGCCCTGGGGGCGGATGTGCAGCACATGGCATCGGTCCGGGCCCAGCAGGGCCTCCATCCCCGCCTGAAAGGCGGGCAGCTTCTCATGGGGGACAAAGGCCTGGATGGTGCCGGCAAAGCCGCCGCCGTGAACCCGGATGGCCCCCGTGCCCTCCAGCAGCTCCCGTCCCACGGCCAGGGCCAGGGGGATGGCCTGTTGGGTGGGGGCTGCCACCGACCAGGTGTTTTGCAGATGCAGGCTGGAGGACAGCCCCGAGGCGTTGACCAGTGCCAGAAAGCGGGCAAAGTCCCCCTGCTCCAGCGCGTCCGCCTCCTGGGCGGCCCGGCGGTCGTCGTCGTAGAAGTGCATGGCCCGCAGCACCGCCCGCTCCCCGCAGACCCGGCGCAGCTCCGGCCTGGCGGCGCGAAAGTCTGCCTCCGGCACCTCCCGCAGCACCCGCTTGCCAAAGTGGGCGGCCACCGCCCCCATTTCCCGGGTGATGTCGGCATAATCGTCGGTGAGGTCGGCGTGGCAGGAGCCGGTGTCCACGATGCACAGCCCATGGCCGGAGCGGGAGAAATCGTAACCCACCCGGCGCACCGCCGGGGCGGCGGGGTCGGCAAAGTCAATGGCCACGGCCCCACCCACCGCCGAGCCCATCTGATCCATCAGCCCGCAGGGCTTGCCAAAGTAGACGTTCTCTGCGTACTGGCCGATCTGGGCGATGTCCATGGGGGACAGGCGGCCGCCGCAGCAGAAGTGGTTGAGGATGTTGCCCACCAGCACCTCATAGGCGGCGGAGGAGGACAGGCCAGAGCCGGAGAGCACCTGGGAGGTGATGGCCGCGTCAAAGCCAGCCAGGGCATATCCCAGCGCCCGAATCCGGGCGGCCACCCCCCGTACCAGGGCGGCGGAGGTGTTGACCTCCTCGGGCCGGGGCTCCAGCTGATCCAGATCGACCTCCAGGGGCGGGTAGCCCTCGGAGTGGATGCGGATGACGTCTCGCCCGTTGGGGGCGGCACAGGCCAGCATATCCAGATCCACGCTGGCGCACAGCACATGGCCGTGCTGGTGGTCGGTGTGGTTGCCGCCGATCTCGGTGCGGCCGGGGCCGCTGAACAGGGCCGCGCCCGGCTCCAGCTTCGGGCCAAAGGCGCGGGTGAATGCCTCCACCACCCTCAAGGCCCGATCCCGGGCCCGGGCCAGGCTGTCCGGCCGTCCGTCCAGGGCGTACAGGGCGGTCAGCGCCCGGTCGTAAGCGCCGGCGCGCAGCGCGTGGGGCAAAGATGTGCAGCAGCCCATGGAAGATCACCTCATCCCAAGCAGATTGCTGGGGCCTGGCGGCCCCGGCGGTTGGGCCGCCCTGGGCAGGGCGGGCCAAGGGATTGCTGAGACCAGCATAGCATGAACCGACCTGTTTGGCAAGGGGGCCGCCCCCCTTGCCTTTTTCCCCAAAGTTGGGTAAACTAAAGAAGGATAAATTGGAAGGGAGAGTCCGCCATGTCGCCACCGTCCCGCCGCCCTTTTGGACGTACCCCGGCAGGAGAGCCTGTGGAGCTGCTCTGCCTGGACAACGGCACGCTGCGCTGTGAGCTGCTCACCTTTGGCGCCACCCTGCGGGCCTTGGAGGCGCCGGGCCGGAGGGGCCGGCGGGTGGACGTGGTGCTGGGCTATGAGGAGCTGGAGGACTACCTGCGCTGGGACGGCTACCTGGGGGCGGTGGTGGGCCGGTGTGCCAACCGCATCGCCGGCGGGCGTTTTACGTTGGGCGGCCGGGCGTATACCCTGGCGGTGAACAGCGGGCCAAATCATCTGCACGGGGGCCGGGTGGGCTTCTCCCACCGGGTGTGGCGGGTGGAACGGCTGGAGGGGGATCTGGCCCAGCTGAGCCTGTCCAGCCCCCACGGGGAGGAGGGATACCCCGGCAACCTGGAGGTCCGGGCGACCTACCGGCTGGACGGCTCCGCCCTGGAGCTGCACTACGAGGGATGGTGCGACCGGGACACGATCTGCAACCTGACCAACCACAGCTACTTCAACCTGGCCGGACAGGGTGGGGGGCCGGTGCTGGATCAGGAGATCTGCATCCATGCCGGCGGCTATACGCCCACCGATCCCACGGGCATCCCCCTGGGGAGGGTGGAGCCCGTGGCGGGCACGCCCATGGACCTGCGCCGGCCGGTCCTCATCGGCGCTGGCATCGACGCCCCCTTCCTCCAGCTGAGCCAGTCCGGTGGGTATGATCACAACTACGTGGTGGACGGGCCGCCGGGCCGGCTGCGCCCTGCCGCCTGGGCCAGGTCGGCGGCCAGCGGTATTGCTCTGGAGGTTCAGACCACCCTGCCTGGGGTGCAGTTCTACACCGCCAACTTCCTGGCGGCGGGCCGGTCGGGCAAGGCGGGCGCGGTGTACGGCCCCCGCCACGGCTTCTGCCTGGAGACCCAGTTTTACCCCGACTCTCCCAACCAGCCCCAGTTTCCCTCCTGCGTGCTGCGGGCAGGGGAGCGGTACGAACAGATCACCCGGTACGCCTTCTCTCTGGATGGGAGGTGAGGGAGGGGGTATGCGGACTTCACAGGAGATGCTGGCGCCAACTGGGCTTCCCTCTGCTCCAGCGGCCATGGCCCCGCTGAGGCAGAGGCAAACCCAGTTGGGACAAAACATGGAGGTGCATGGAATTGAACGTACTCATGATCAACGGCAGCCCCCGCAAGGGCGGGAACACGGCCCTGGCCCTGGGGGAGATGGAACGGGTCTTCCAGGGGGAAGGGATGGAGACGGAGACGATCCAGATCGGCGGCCAGGACCTGCGGGGCTGCATCGCCTGCGGCTTTTGCATGCACAACGGGAGATGTGTCTTTGACGATCTGGTCAACCAGGTCGCGCCCAAGTTCGAGGCCTGCGACGGCCTGGTGATTGCCAGTCCCGTCTATTACGGCTCGGCCAACGGTACGCTAATCTCCTTCCTGGACCGGCTGTTTTACAGCACCCATTTTGACAAGTCCATGAAGGTGGGGGCCAGCGTGGTGGTGGCCCGCCGGGGTGGGGCCACGGCCACCTTTGATGAGCTGAACAAATACTTCACCATCACGGGGATGCCGGTGGCCTCCAGCCAGTACTGGAACATCGTCCATGGCCGGGAGAAGGGGGAGGCAGCCCAGGACGCGGAGGGGCTGCAAACCATGCGTACCCTGGCCCGGAATATGGCTTTCCTCATCAAGAGCATCGCCCTGGGCCGGGCGCAGTACGGGCTGCCTGAGCGGGAGCCCTTCCAGAGAACCAACTTCATTCGCTAAGCAAAGGGTCGCCGGTATCATCCGGCGGCCCTTTCTCCTCTCCTCTTACGGCGGTCAGCTGGGCAGGCGGCGGCATAGGATAGGGTGCGGCCGCCCGCGCGGTCGCCCAGATGTGTAAGAGGAGCGAGTTAAATGCGTGAGATCATAGACATGGCCGCCCTGGATGTGGGGCAGAGCGGTTATGTGACCCAGCTGTCTGCCCGGCCCGCCATGGAGCGCCGGCTGATGGATCTGGGCCTGGTGCGGGGCACCCGGGTGACCTGCATGGTGAAGAGCCCCGCGGGGGATCTGCGGGCCTATCTGATCCGGGGGGCGCTGATCGCCCTGCGCCGGGCGGACGCGGCCGGGGTCCAGTTGGAGCGGGAGTGCCCGCCGGCGGGCGGGGCGGCGCCATGAGCGGGCCTGGGCCCTGCCTGGCCCTGGTGGGCAACCCCAACGTGGGCAAATCCACCCTGTTCAACGCCCTGACAAAGCTGCGGCAGCATACCGGAAATTGGGCGGGGAAGACGGTGGACACCGCCCAGGGCCGCTTTGTCCACCAGGGGGTGGAGTACCGGATCACCGACCTGCCGGGGATCTACTCCCTGACGGCCAAGACGCCGGAGGAGCGGGTGGCCTGGGATTACATCGCCAGCGGTCAGGCCGACGGGGTGGTGGTGGTGTGCGACGCCACCTGCCTGGAGCGCAACCTGATCCTGGTTTTGCAGGTGCTGGAGCTCACCGACCGGGTGTTGGTGTGCGTCAACCTGCTGGACGAGGCCCAGCGTCTGGGGCTCCAGATTGACCTGGAGGGGCTGTCCAGCCGCCTGGGGGTGCCGGTGGTGGGCATTTCCGCCGGACGGCAGCGGGGGCTGGATCAGCTCAAGCAGGCCATGGCCCGCCTGGCGCAGCGGGGGGAGGGGCCGGAGAAGCGGGCCGCCCCCCGTTCCCCCCAGGAGCGGGCGCTGCTGGCCCAGCAGTACGCCGAGCAGACAGTGGCCAGCAGCCGGCCGGATGCGCTGGAGCGTCAGCGCCGGCTGGACCGCTTGCTGGCCAGCCGGTTGACCGGCATTCCCCTGATGCTGCTGCTTTTGGGGATGGTGCTGTGGCTGACGGTGGCGGGGGCCAACCTGCCCTCCCAATGGCTGTCCCAGGGCTTTGACTGGCTGGGGCAGGTGCTGGAGGGCTGGCTGTCCGGTGCGCCGGGCTGGCTGTCCTCCCTGCTGCTGGACGGGGTGTACCGGGTGACGGCCTGGGTGGTGTCGGTGATGCTGCCCCCCATGGCCATCTTTTTCCCCCTGTTCACCCTGCTGGAGGATCTGGGATACCTGCCCCGGGTGGCCTTTCTCATGGACCATGCCTTCCAGCGGGCCAGGGCCTGCGGCAAGCAGGCCCTTACCATGACCATGTGCCTGGGGTGCAACGCCTGCGGGGTCACCGGCTGCCGCATCATCGACAGCCCCCGGGAGCGGCTGATCGCCATCCTCACCTCCTCCCTGGTGCCCTGCAACGGGAAGTTCCCCACCCTGATGGCTCTGATCGCCATCTTCTTCGTGGGGGCCCAGGGGGGCTGGCTGGGATCGCTGAAGGGGGCGGCGCTGCTGCTGGGCACGCTGCTGCTGGGGGCGGCGGCCACCTTGGGCTGCTCCCGGCTGCTGTCGGCCACAGTGTTGCGGGGCACGCCCTCCTCCTTCACCCTGGAGCTGCCCCCCTTCCGGCGGCCCCGAGTGGGGCAGGTGGTGGTGCGTTCCTTGCTGGACCGGACGGTATTTGTCCTGGGCCGTGCCCTGGCGGTGGCGGCGCCGGCGGGGCTGGTGATCTGGCTGCTGGCCAATGTGGAGGCGGGGGGACAGTCCCTGCTGGGCTGGTGCACCGGCTTTCTGGATCCCTTTGCCCAGCTGTTCGGGCTGGACGGGGTGATCCTCATGGCCTTCCTGCTGGGCTGGCCCGCCAACGAGATCGTCATCCCGGTGATGCTCATGGCCTACCTGTCCGCTGGCACCCTGGTGGAGTACGGCGACCTGTCCGCCCTGGCCCAGCTTCTGATCGGCCAGGGCTGGAGCTGGCTGACGGCGGTGTGCGTCCTCCTGTTTTCCCTGTTCCATTGGCCCTGCTCCACCACCTGCCTGACCATCTGGAAGGAGACGGGCAGCCTGCGGTGGACGGCCCTGGCCGCTGCCCTGCCCACAGCGCTGGGCTTGGTGCTGTGCTTCCTGGTGGCCAGTGCTGGACGATTGGTAGGGCTGTAAAGGGAGATCCCTGGCGAGCAGCTTGAGAAAAGCTGCCGCCAGGGATTTTTTCTAACGATGTTGTGGACGGATGGGAACAGCTTCACAGGGCGGCTTTCAGCGCCTCTACCATGTCGGTGCGCTCCCAGGGAAGATCCAGCTCGGGGCGGCCGAAGTGCCCGTAGGCCGCCACCTGGCGGTAGATGGGCCGGCGCAGGTCTAACCGGCGGATGATGGCGCTGGGCCGCAGGTCAAACAGCCGCTCCACCACCTGCTCCAGCACGGGGTCGGCCGCCGTGCCCGTGCCAAAGGTGTCCACCCGGACGCAGACGGGACGGGCCACCCCGATGGCGTAGGCCAGCTGCACCTGGCAGCGCTGGGCCAGGCCGGCGGCCACCAGGTTCTTGGCCACCCAGCGGGCGGCATAGGCGGCGGAACGGTCCACTTTGGTGGGATCCTTGCCGGAGAAGGCACCGCCACCATGGGGGGCGGCGCCGCCGTATGTATCCACGATGATCTTGCGCCCGGTCAGCCCCGAGTCCCCCTGGGGGCCGCCCACCACGAAGCGGCCGGTTGGATTTACATAAATTTTGGTGTCCCCATCCAGCAGCTGGACGGGGATGGTGGGCTGGATGATCAGCCCCACCATGTCTTCCCGGATGCGGTCCAGGGTGACCTCCGGGTTGTGCTGGGTGGACACCACCACCGTGTCCACCCGGGCGGGGCGGCCCGCGTCGTCGTACTCCACGGTGACCTGGGTCTTGCCGTCCGGGCGCAGGTACTCGGCCAGGCCCTGCTTGCGCGCCTGAGCCAGCCGCTGGGCCAGCCTGTGGGCCAGCGAGATGGGCAGGGGCATGAGCTCGTCAGTCTCCCGGCAGGCGTAACCAAACATCATGCCCTGGTCACCCGCCCCGCCGTCCAGCGCGTCGTCCATCTCTCCCAGCCGGGCCTCCAGGGACTTGTTGACCCCCATGGCGATGTCGGGGGACTGCTCGTCGATGTTGGTGATGACGCCGCAGGTGTCGCAGTCAAAGCCGTACTTGGCCCGGTCATAGCCGATGTCCCGCACCACGTCCCGGGCGATCTTGGGGATGTCCACGTAGCATTGGGTGGTGATCTCCCCCATGATATGGATCAGCCCGGTGGACACGGTGGTCTCACAGGCCACCCGAGCCCCGGGGTCCTTGGCCAGGATGGCGTCCAGCACCGCGTCGGAGATCTGGTCGCAGAGTTTATCGGGGTGACCTTCCGTCACCGATTCAGAGGTAAACAGTCGCTTTGCCATTGTCATTTCCTTTCTGTGTGTAAAAGCGGAAAAAAAGCCCCGCCGGGCGGCGGGGCAGTGGGTTCAGAGGCTTCCTCATCTCGCGTTTCCGCCGGAATTGGCACCTTGCGCAGCAGGTTGCCGTGGCGTCATCGGGCCGTTCCCTCAGCCACTCTGGATAAGGTGGTATGCACTTGTACGCAAATGATTATAGCCTGGGGGCGGGTGCCTGTCAAGGGTGGATCATCGGACAAATGGGGGTGCGGGGCATGGATGCAAGCAAGGCCGAACGGTCTCCAAATGGGAGCGGGGAGACCGTCCAGGCGGAGGGGAACGGGCCTGCGCCAGCCCGAATCACCCGTTTTTGACTGGCTCGACTGGCTTTTTGCCATTCTGTAGAAAGCTGGGCGCATCCCTCTCTGATTAAGCATGTAACGAATAGTATTCTGTCAAGATGCCTGCTAACGCTTTTGGGTTTTCCTCAGGTAACCTGCCTCAAATCTTCAAGTTTCTTTTCCTGCCTGCTCAATCAATTTTTGCCCCCGCTTCACGAGCCCTCCCGCTTGGCCGGGAACAGCAGGGCCACCAGGATACCCAGGAAGATGGCCGCGGCGATACCGCCGGAGGCTGCCGCTCCGCCGCGGGCAGCCCCGAATGGCTCACAGCAGGATGGCCACCACCGCGCACAGCAGCCCCAGGGCCAGAAAGACCCCCGCCCCATGGGTCAGGGCGATGAGGAGAAAGGGCAGCACGGCGCACCCCAGTCCGATTAGCGCCGTTTCTATCATGACCCGGCCCGGCTCCGTCTGGGGATTGGGCTTTCTGTACCGCATGGCCAGCTTATATCCCACGATGCCCCACATCAGGCAAAGCAGGAGCATCAGCCCCACGCCGTTCCACATCATGCTGAGCAGCAGGAAGCAGATGGCGGCGGCCAGGGTCAGAAGAATTTTGTTCATAGTATTCATATGGAAATATTGAGTCAAACTAGGATTAAAGAGTCTTGTACATTGTAGGGATACTAACGGTTAATTTGGAAACTCTTTTCATGGCACATAACCTCCTCTTGGCAAAGGCTTGAACGACAAATAGGGACAGGGACTCCTCTTTGCCGGGCGCGCCAAGCCCCATGGGGCGGGTTTCCTCCCCCTCTCCATCTTAGACGTCCGGGTTCTGCTTCTGACAATCTCAGCATACCAGATGGCAGGGAAAATGTCCAGAATTTTCTGGAAATCAAGCTGAAAATTTGGGCGGTTTTTGCCTGCGAGGAAAACCACAGCGCCGGGGCATTTCCATCCCCGGCGCTGTGGTTAGCTATCCCTTCCGTTTGGCCCGGAACAGCAGGGCCACCAGGATACCCAGGAAGATGGCCGCGGCGATGCCGCCGGCGGTGGAGGTGAGCCCCCCGGTGAGCGCCCCCAGCAGCCCACGCTGCTCCACCGCCTCCCGCACCCCCTTGGCCAGGGTGTGGCCGAACCCGGTCAGCGGGACGCTGGCCCCTGACCCGGCCCAGTCCACCAGGGGCTGGTACAGCCCCAGGGCGCTGAGCAGGACGCCGGCCACCACATAGGTGGTGAGGATGCGGGCGGGGGTGAGGGAGGTTTTGTCGATGAGCAGCTGGCCAATGACGCACAAAAGCCCGCCGCACAGGAATGCCTGGAGATATTCCATATCAGCTTCCTCCTTCCAAAGCCACGGCGTGGCAGATGCCCGGGATGGACTCCCCCTGCATGGTGGAGGTGGGGGAGAGCAGGGCCCCGGTGGGGCAGAAGAGGATGCGCCGCCACAGCCCCTTCTCCATCCCGGGCAGCAGGTGGGAGGTCAGCACCGAGGCCGAGCAGCCGCAGCCCGAGGCTCCGCAGTGCACGTCCTGACGCTCCCGGTCAAACAGGATCAGGCCGCAGTCGTCGTAGTGATCCATCCGGACGCCGTCCCGGGCGAAGAAGTCGGTGACGATCCGGTGGCCCAGGTAACCCAGATCCCCGGTGATGATGAGGTCGTAGTAGTCTGGGCTGCGCCCGGTGTCCGCGAAGTGGGCCCGCAGGGTGTCGTAGGCGGCGGGGGCCATGGCCGCCCCCATGTTGTTGGCGTCCTGGATGCCCTTGTCCCGCACGATCCCGATGGTGACGCAGGTGACCCGGGGGCCATGCCCCTCCCGGCCCAGCACCACGGCCCCGGCGGCGGTGGCGGTCCATTGGGCGGTGGGGGTGCGCTGGCAGCCGTACTCCAACGGGGTGCGGTACTGCCGTTCTGCCGAGCAGAAGTGGGAGGAGGTGACCGCCGCGGCGTGCCGCCCATAGCCTGCCCCCAGCAGCAGGGAGGCCAGGGCCAGGCTCTCCCCCATGGTGGAGCAGGCCCCGTACAGGCCCAGATAGGGCACCGCGGCGGTGCGGGCGGCGAAGGAAGAGCCGATGCATTGGTTGAGCAGGTCCCCCGCCAGCAGCAGGTCCAGCCCGTCGCTTGCCAGCCCCGCCCGGCCCAGGGCCGCCTTCAGGGCCAGGTCCTGCATCCGGCTCTCCGCCTTCTCCCAGCTGGACTCCCCGAAGGTGTCGTCCTGGCTGATGTGATCGAATTGGGCGCCCAGAGGGCCTTCCGCCTCTTTGCCGCCCGCCGCGCAGCCATAGCCGACGATGACCGGCGGGCTGTCCGGGCAAAAGCTCTGGCTGCCCAGCTTTGTGTTTCCCATGGGATGGCCGCCTTTCCGAAGGATTTTCCTTAGCTTGTCCCCTCGGCGGTCGTTTTATGACTGGCTGGGGCCGGAATCGGGAATTTGACCGTGGAAAAAGAGGTGGACAGGTGGTATAATAAAATAGCTTTTTCTATATTCCCCGGCTGTCCCGGCGGCGGGCGGGGGCATTTTCGGGATGGGGAGGACCGGCCATGGGAGAGCCAGAACGGACCATCGGATACATCTGCCCGGAGTGCGGCAAGGCAGTGATCGCCCGGCGCACCGCCTTTCAGCTGGCGGCGGCGGACAGCGCCCTGCCCTGCCCCTGCGGCAAGTCGGAGCTGACCATCGCCCAGCGGGGGGACCGGTGTGAAATCACCGCGCCCTGCTTGCTGTGCGCCCGGGACCACCGGACGGCCTGCTCCAACCAGGCCCTGCTGGGCCAGCGGCTGCTGGCCCTGTCCTGCTCGGCCTCGGGGCTGGACTGCTGCTACATTGGGGAGGAGGGGGCGGTGTTCCACGCCATGCAGGAGCTGGAGGCCGCCGTGGACAAGCTCCGCCTGGACGACGCCATGCAGACTCGGGGCGCCTTTCTCAATGAGGTGGTCATGGGCGAGGTGCTCTCCGAGCTGAAGGAGCTGGCCGGCCGGGGGGCGGTCCGGTGCGGCTGCGGCTGCGACCAGTATGGCCTGAAGGTGAGCTATGCCGCCGTGGAGCTGGTGTGCGCCCGGTGCGGGGCGACCCTGCGCCTGGGGGCGGCCACACCGGACGATCTGGACCGGCTGTGCGCCCAGGGATCGCTGACCATCCCGGGTGGAAGGGAGGGGACGGAGACGCCATGAGCGTGTGCCATGAGATGCAGTTCCGGGTGGACTCCCGGGATGTGGACCTGTTCAACCAATGCCGCCCCTCGGCGGTGCTGGGGATGCTTCAGGAGTCGGCCACTCAGGCGGCTTTGGAGCTGGGGCTGTCCGGCCCAGAGGTGTATGAAAAATATGGCTGTATGTGGATGGTGACCCGCAACTGGGTGGAGCTGGAGGTCCCCCTGCGCTGGAACGACCGGGTGGTCATCCGCACCTGGCACCGGGGGGCGTCGGGCGCGTCCAGCTACCGGGACTTCGACCTGTTCCGGGACGGGGCGCGCATCGGCCAGGGGGTGGCCCTATGGGTGCTGGTAGAGGCGGATAGCCACAGGCTGTACCGGATGCGGGACGTGGGGGAGTTTGCCGGCACCGACGGGGGAGAGGCCTGCAAGAACATCCGGCTGCGCCGGCTGGCCATGCCCCCGGCCTTTGAGGGCCGCCACCGCCGGGACATGGGCTACTCGGACACCGACATCAACGGCCATGTGAACAACATCCACTACGCCGACTTCGCCTGCGACGCGCTCCACCTGGAGCGGCTGTGCCAGGGCAAGTTCGTGCGTTCGTTCCAGATTGGCTACCTCAGCGAGTGCCGGGCGGGGGAGACCCTGTGGGTGGACACCGCCGCCCAGGGGGACGGCCTGTACGCCCGGGGGATGGGGGAGGACAGGGTGGAGCGCTTTGACTGCGCCGTCACCTTGGCCCCCCTGCCGCCAGGGCAGACATAGGCGTGAAAGGCCCCCGCCCGGCGGGCTGTGCCGGACGGGGGCCTTTCCATCAGTTCAAGCGCCACACCCCAAAGTTCAGGTAGAGGGCGAAGGTGACCCACAGCAGATAGGGCAGCTGGAGCCAGGCCGCCGGCCGGTCTACCTTTCGGAAGGTGAGGATCATCCCCAGGATCAGCGCCCACAGTACCGCCAGCCAGATTAGGGCAAAGCCGAACTGCCGGGCGTTGAAGAACAGGATGCTCCAGAAGAAGTTGAAGCCCAGCTGCACCAGAAACAGCCCCAGGCCCCGGGAGCGGGCTAGGCTGTCGGAGGTGAGGGCCACCCGGGCCGCACCGATCCCCATCAGGGCGAATAGAATGGCCCAGACAATGGGAAAGACAAGGGGAGGGGGCGACAAGGGGGGCTGCCGGATCTCCCGGATATACAGCTGGGTGCTCTCCCGGGTCAGCCAGCCGGACAGCGCTCCCACCATCTCAGACAGCAGGATCCAGAACAGATACGTTTTCCAGCGATGGTTTCGCATTGACAATCACCTGGATACAGTATATGCGCCCCGTCCCCGGCTATGCGTCAGACGGGCGGGGCAAAGTCCAAACGGTTAGGAGGGCTGGGATGTCCAATCTCCTTCTCCCCCTTGCCCTGACCCTCTTGGCGGGGCTGAGCACCGGTATCGGCGGGGGGATCGCCCTGATCGCGGGGCACACCAACCGAACCTTCCTGTCGGTGAGCCTGGGGTTCTCCGCCGGGGTGATGATCTACGTGTCCATGGTGGAGCTGCTGGACACCGCCCAAGCCGCCCTGGGGGCCCATCTGGGGGCCAAGCCGGGGGCGTGGGCCACGGCGGGCTGTTTTTTCGGCGGGATGCTGCTCATCGCCCTGATCGACTGGCTGATTCCCTCTGAGGAGAACCCCCACGAGCCCAAGGCTCTGGAGGGGGCGGGGCAGGCCGGCCAGGGCAATCTGGCCCGTATGGGGATGCTGACGGCTCTGGCCATCGGGGTGCACAACTTCCCGGAGGGAATGGCCACCTTCTTTTCCGCCATGCAGGAGCCCAATGTGGCCGTCCCAATCGTGGCGGCCATCGCCATGCACAATATCCCGGAGGGCATCGCGGTGGCCGTCCCCCTCTACCAGGCCACCCGGTCCCGCCAGCGGGCGTTGGGGCTGTGCCTGCTGTCCGGCCTGTCCGAGCCGGTGGGGGCGCTGGCGGGCTGGCTGCTGCTGGCCCCGTTCCTGAACGGGGCGGTCTTTGGCGCGGTCTTTGGAATGGTGGCCGGGATCATGGTGTTTATTTCCTTTGACGAACTGCTGCCCGCCGCCCGGGAGTACGGGCATCATCACCTGTCCATCTACGGGCTGATCTCCGGGATGGTGGTCATGGCGGTCAGCCTGCTGCTGTTTGAGTGATTGGGTTATGGATCCCCCCGCAGGGCGAGCAAAGGGCCCGGAGGCGTCTGCCTCCGGGCCCTGAAATTATTTAGGATCCCCCGCGCCCCGGCGGGCCGGGCCTGGGCAGCCGGGAGAGCAGGAACTGGGCGCACAGGCCGGTGAACACGCCGGTGACGATGCCGGAGACCAGCAGGATGGGGAGATAGGCGGCCACGGCGGGGGTGCGGGTGATGGCCACCGCCACGGCGATCTGCCCGACGTTGTGAGCCATGGCCCCCAGCATGGAGCAGGCCCAGACCAGCCTGGGACCCAGCAGACGCCAGGTAGCCAGGGTGACCAGGTAGCAGCACAGCCCGCCGGCCAGGGAGTAGAAGAGGGTCATGCCGCCGGCAAACAGGCTGCCCAGCAGGATCCGGGCCAGCAGAACCAGCCCCGCCTGGCCGGGGCCCAGGGCAAACACGGCGTATACCGTCACCACGTTGGCAAGCCCCAGCTTGATGCCTGGGATGGGGGCCAGGGGAGGGAGCTGGGCCTCGATGACGAAGATGGTCAGGGCCACGGCGGTGAGCACCGCCAGATAGGTCAGCCGGCGCGTGGAAAAGCTTTTCATCCGCTCACCCCGTCCAATCCGCCCTCTGCCTCATCGCCCCCCACCTGGATGACCAGCTCGTTGGGCAGGCACACGATGGGCACCACCCCGTTGGCGATCCAACCCTGCTGGACGCACACCTGATCGGGGCAGCCCGCGTGGGACACCCGGATCCGGCCCTGTTCCACCTGGATGGTGTTCCCCCCTGCGGGGCCGTCCACCGAGAAGGAGTAGGGCTGCTCCACCTGGGATAGGTCGATGGTGCGCACCAGCTGGCCGCCCTGATAGATCTGGGCGGTGGCCGAGCCGGCCCTGCCCCCCAGCACCAGCAGCCATCCGGCCAGGCAGACGGCCAGCAGCAAAACCGTCACCAGGATCCAGACCTTTGTGTGCTTCACCGCCGCACCACCTCCAAGTTGTAGTCCTCCCCGGCCCCCTGGAGGGCGAAGCCATCCTCAATTCCCTCCGAGATGGTCACCGTGCCGTCCTGGCCCACCAGAACGAAGTCGAAGTCGTCCCGGGCCCGCCACAGGGCCTCGGCGCCCTCCCGGCCCAAGACGAACAGGGCGGTGGACAGCCCGTCGGCCAGGGTGCCCGACGGGGAGACGATGGTGACCGAGCTCAGGGCGCTGTCGGCGGGGTAGCCGGTGTCCGGGTCCAAGATGTGGCCATAGCGCACCCCGTCCTGTTCAAAGTAGCGCTGGTACATCCCCGAGGTGACCACCGCCCGGTCGGTGACCTCCACCACAGCCAGGTAGCTGGTTCCCTCTGGATCCTGGATGCCGATGCGCCAGGGGTCCCCGTCGGGGCTGGCCCCCAGGGCTTGCACATTGCCGCCCAGGTTGACATAGGCGCAGGTGACGCCAGACTGGCGGAACAGCTCCATCATCCGGTCGCCGGCATAGCCCTTGGCCACCGCCCCCAGATCCAGTTCCACCCCTTCGGGCAGGGTGAGCGTGTCTCCGGAAAGGGCCACCTGGGCATAGTCCACCCGCTCCAGCAGCTGCGCAAGGGCGCCCGGATCGGGAACCTGGTACTGCTTGTTGGGGAACCCCCAAGCGCGCACCACCGGGTAGATGGTGATATCCAGCGCGCCATCCGTGGCCCCGCAAAGCTCCAGGGCCTGGTCCAGCAGCTCGCGCACCGGCGGGGACAGCGCCACCGTCTGCCCCCGGTTGAGCGCGGCGATCTCGCTGTCCGGGTCGGTGGCGCTCATCAGCCCCTCCAGCTCCTGGATCAGGGCCTGGGCCTCCTCCAGAGCGCCCTCCCCCTCCGGGCCATAGGCGGTCAGTTCCATGACGGTGTCCATGGCCAGCAGGGTGGCGGTGTATTCCTGGGCGGCGGGGGCGCAGGAGGCCAGCAGCAGGGCCAGCCCCAGGGCGGCCAGGGTGAGATGTTTCATGGAAAAGAACCCCCAATCATTCAAATTTTAGAAGGGATAGATTGAAAAGAATCATACATCCTCCCTCCGGCAGGATGCCCCAACAGGGTCCAGAGCAGCCCAAAGGGGCCGCAAGCCTGGATTTTTGGCGGGAAAGGGGCAAAAATCTTGTTTTTCATCATATAACAAAATAGTCGGTATGGTCAAGTGGGAGGCTGGGGGATGG
The DNA here is from genome assembly GCA_944387065.1 of uncultured Oscillospiraceae bacterium. Classification (GTDB taxonomy): domain Bacteria; phylum Bacillota; class Clostridia; order Oscillospirales; family Oscillospiraceae; genus Enterenecus. The sequence continues at coordinate 64,279 of CALXDM010000002.1, read as the reverse complement.
GAGACTTTGTGAAAAAATAGGCGAAATAGTGGTTGCGTTTGACTGGGAATATGGTATAATGTGTACAAGATCGACCGCAAAAGGGGCCGTCATTCCGGACAGGATTGCCACCCGCGGCCGGTTTTTTCGGGGGAAGCTGGCAGCGGGGCGGTTCCTCGAAGGGTTCAAACGGTTCAAAAACTGAGCAGAGGGAGGAAGGCAATGTGAAGCTACACGGCATACACGTGCCTCACAGGAAGAACACCGCGGACGCCGCGCCAGTGCGTATGCCGGTGCCCGCCGTGATCACGGTGCCCATGTCGATGAACATCGGCGCGCCGGCCCAGCCCGTGGTCAAGGTGGGGGATGAGGTGAAGGTGGGCCAGTTGATCGCCCAGGCCGGCGGGCCGGTGTCCGCCCCCATCCACTCCGGGGTGTCGGGCAAGGTGAAGAAGCTGGACCAGGTGCTGAGCTCCAACGGCCGGTATGACACTGCCATTGTCATCGAGACGGACGGGGAGCAGCGGGTGTGTGAGGACCTGGCCCCGCCCCAGGTGAGCGACCTGGACAGCTTTGTGGAGGCGGTGCGGGCCAGCGGCTCCGTTGGATTGGGCGGCGCGGGCTTCCCCACGTCCATCAAGCTGAAGGTCAAGCCCGAGCAGGTGCAGGAAATCATCATCAATGGCGCGGAGTGCGAGCCTTACATCACCTCCGACACCCGCACCATGCTGGACGACGCCGAGAGCATTGCCCAGGGGGCGGCTCTGCTCCAGAAGTACTATGCTGCCCAGCGGGTGATCATGGCCATCGAGGACAACAAGCCCCAGTGTATCCAGCGGATGCGCCAGGCGGGCAAGGATGTGCCCGGCTTTGAGGTGGCGGCCTTGCCCGCCATCTACCCCCAGGGCGGGGAGAAGGTGGTCATCTTCCACACCACCGGCAAGGTGGTGCCCGAGGGCAAGCTGCCCATCGACGTGGGGGTGCTGGTGCTCAACTGCACCACCCTGGCGATCATCGCCAAGTACATCAACACCGGAATGCCCCTGGTGGAAAAGGTGGTCACGGTGGACGGCTCGGCCGTGGAAAAGCCACAGAACGTCATTGTCCCGGTGGGGACCAGCATGAAGGATGTGCTGGACTTCTGCGGGCTGAAGGCGGAACCCCGGAAGGTGATGTACGGCGGACCCATGATGGGCATCTCCGTGCCCAGCCTGGACGCCCCGGTGATGAAGAACACCAACGCAGTGCTGGCCTTTGCCGAGCGGGAGGCAGCCGCCCCCGCCACCACCCCCTGCATCCGGTGCGGCCGCTGCGCGGCCTCCTGCCCCCTGAAGCTGCAGCCCGCCTCCTTCGAGACGGCCTACCGCAACAATGAGCCCGAGACGCTCAAGGCCTTGAAGGTCAACCTGTGCATGGAGTGCGGCTGCTGCTCCTACGTCTGCCCGGCCAAGCGGCCGCTGGTGCAGGTTCATAAGCTGTCCAAGGCCATGCTCAACCAGTACAATGCCGAGCTGCGGGCTCAGGAGGAGAAAGCCAAGGCGAAAAAGGGAGAGGAGGTCAGGGTGAATGGCTAAGAATCTAACCGTATCGGTCTCCCCTCACCTCCATGACGGGGTGACCACTCAGACCATCATGCGGGACGTGCTGCTGGCAATGCTGCCGGCGGTGGCGGCCTCCGTGGTGTTCTTCGGACCCAGGGCCCTGTTGGTGGAGGCCCTATGCGTGGCGGTGGCCGTGGTGTGCGAGTGGGCCTTTGAGAAGATCTGCAAGCGGCCGGTCACCGTGTCCGACCTGTCCGCCGCTGTCACCGGGCTGCTGCTGGCCCTCAACTTGCCCGTGGGCATCCCCCTGTGGCAGGCGGCCTTTGGCTCTTTTGTGGCCATCGTGATGGTCAAGCAGATGTTTGGCGGCATCGGCTTTAACTTTGCCAACCCCGCCATCACCGCCCGGGTCATCATGCTGGTGGCCTTCTCCGGCACCATGACCACCTGGGTGGAGCCCAACCTGGCCCAGGCGGTGGAGGCGGTCAGCTCCAGTACCGTGGACGCCATGAGCTACGCCACCCCCCTGGCCCTGCTCAAGCAGGGCAGCGACTGGCTGCCCAGCCTGGGAGAGATGTTCCTGGGCGCACGGGGCGGCAGCCTGGGTGAGACCAGCTGTCTGGCCCTGCTGGTGGGCGGGCTGTACCTCATTGCCCGCAGAGTCATCACCTGGCACACCCCCGTGGCTTTCATTGCCACCGTGGGCGTGCTCTCCGCCCTGCTGGGCCAGCAGCCCCTGTATCAGATGATGGCCGGCGGGCTGCTCCTCGGGGCCATCTTCATGGCCACCGACTACACCACCTCTCCGCCCACCCCGGCGGGCAAGCTGATCTTCGGCTTTGGCTGCGGGCTGATCACCGTGGCCATCCGGGTGTGGGGCAACTATCCGGAGGGCGTGTCCTTCTCCATCCTGCTCATGAATATCCTCAACCCGTATATCTGCGCGTGGACGCAGCCCAAACCCCTGGGAGGTGTGAAGGCATGACAAAGTCCAAAAGCTCCGTGTTCTCCGACTTCGTGCTCCCCATCGGCGTGCTGCTGCTGATCTGCGTCGTGGCCTCCGCTCTGTTGGCCATGACCAACAATGTCACCGCCCCCATCATCGCCCAGTCCCAGGCCCGTGCCCAGGAGGAGGCCCGCATCGCCGTGTTGCCCGAGGCGGACAGCTTCGAGCTGCTGGAGGTGGACGGCCTGCCCGAGACGGTCACCGAGGTCTATCGGGCTGCAAACGGCGTGGGCTATGTGTTCATGCTCACCAGCGATGGCTACGGCGGACGGGACACTCTGAACCTGATCTGCGGCATCGGCGCGGACGGGCTGGTTACCGACACCCAGGTCATCAGCCACAATGAGACCGTGGGCCTGGGCTCCCGGGTCACCGGGGACGACTTCCGGGGCCAGTTCGTGGGTAAGGACGCCGGCCTGGAAGACGTGGACACCATCGGCGGCGCCACCATCTCGTCCAATTACTACATCAACGCCATCCGGGATGCCTTTACGGCCTATGACCTGGTAAAGGAGGCTGAGTGAAATGAGTAGCAGGCTCAAAATATTGACCAACGGCATCATCCGGGAAAATCCCATCCTAGTGCTGGTGCTGGGGACCTGTCCCTTCCTGGCTGTCACCACCCAGGCGTCCAACGCCATCGGTATGGGCGCGGCGGTCACCTTCGTACTGTTGTGTTCCAACGTGCTCATCTCTATGCTGCGCAAGGTCATCTCGGAGAAGGTGCGCATCCCGTGCTACATCGTGGTCATTGCCTCCTTCGTCACCCTGGTGCAGATGATCGTGCAGGCCTTCCTCCCCGCCTTGAACGACGCGTTGGGGATCTACCTGCCGCTGATCGTGGTCAACTGTATCATCCTGGGCCGGGCGGAGATGTTCGCCGGCAAGAACGGCGTGTTCAACTCCGCCCTGGACGCCATCGGCATGGGGGTGGGCTACACCCTGGCCATGCTGGTCATGGCCAGTATCCGGGAGATCCTAGGCAGCGGCACCTGGTTTGGCATGGAGTTGCCGGTGCTCGTGGACAATAACATCTCCATCATGATCATGGCCCCCGGCGGCTTTGCTATCTTCGGTGTGCTCATCGCCATCATCAACAAGGCCACCAAGGGCAAGGCACCCAGGGTAAAGGACTTCGGCTGCGCCAGCTGTCCCAGCGCGGCAGCCTGCGGCGGCGGGCTGAGCTGCGCCGGTGATGGGAAGGAGGTCGCTGCGAAATGAAGGAAATTATCGCCATTATCATGACCGCAGTCCTGGTCAACAACTACGTGCTCAGCCAGTTCCTAGGCATCTGCCCCTTCCTGGGCGTGTCTAAGAAGCTGGACCAGGCCACTGGTATGTCCATCGCCGTCATCTTCGTGATGGTGCTGGCCACCGCCGTGACCTATCCCATCCAGTACTTCGTGCTGGACCAGAACGGCCTGGGCTATCTCCAGACCATCGTGTTCATCCTGGTCATCGCCGCCCTGGTGCAGCTGGTGGAGATCGTGCTCAAGAAGTACATTCCCGCCCTGCACGCCTCCCTGGGCGTGTACCTGCCTCTGATCACCACCAACTGCGCGGTGCTGGGGGTTTGCATCAGCAACGTGGACAGCTACCTGCTGCCCGGCGCGGCCTTTGGGCTGAGCTTCGCCCACGCGCTGTTCAACGCCTTTGGCAGCGGCCTGGGCTTCCTGCTGGCCATGGTGCTCTTCGCCGGGGTGCGCACTCGGGTGGAGCGGTGCAACTGCCCGGCGTGCTTTAAGGGGATGCCCATCACCCTGCTGTCCGCCTCCATCCTGTCGGTGTCCTTCATGGGCTTTGCCGGGCTGGTGGAAAACCTGTTGGGTTAAGGAGGGTGTGAATCATGGAAATCATGCAAGTGGTGCTCATCGCCGTGGCGGTGCTGGCCCTGATCGCGCTGATCTGCGGGGTGATGCTCACCGTGGCCTCCAAGTTCATGGCGGTGGAGGAGGATGAGCGCTTCCCCCAGGTGCGCGAGTGCCTGCCCGGGGCCAACTGCGGCGCCTGTGGCTTTGCCGGCTGTGACGGCTACGCCGCCGCCCTGGTGGAGGATCCCGACCTGTCCATCACCCTGTGCGTGCCCGGCGGGACGGGCGCGGCCCAGCAGCTGGGCCAGGTGCTGGGCCGGGAGGGGGGCGACGTGGCCCGGATGGTGGCTGAGGTGCGCTGCGGTGGCACCTGCGCGGCCACCTCTGCCAAGATGGACTATGAGGGCATCGAGAGCTGCACCGCGGCCAAGCTGGTCTTTGGCGGTAGCGGGAGCTGTGTTTACGGCTGCGCCGGCCTGGGCGACTGCGTCCAGGTGTGTCCCGAGCAGGCCATCTACCTGGTGGGTGGCATCGCCCGGGTGGAGCCTGAGCTGTGCACCGGCTGCGGCCTGTGCGCCAAGACCTGCCCCAACGACGTCATCGCCATCCGCCCGGCAAATGCCAAGGTCGTGGTGGACTGCAACAGCCCCCAAAAGGGCGCAGATGTGCGCAAGATCTGCACCGCTGGCTGCATCGGCTGCAAGCTGTGCGAGCGCAACTGCCCCACCGAGGCCATCACCGTCACCGACAACCTGGCCAGCGTGACCTACGAGAAGTGCGTGGGCTGCGGGAAATGCGTGGAGGTGTGCCCCGCCGGCTGTATCATCGGGCTGAACCTGGCGACAGCGGCTGCGGGGAAAGAGGGGTAACGGCTGTCTGGAACCGACGAAAGGGGAGTGACCCAGGGGCGCCAAACGAAAAGGGGAGGGGTATCCGCGGATGCCCCTCCCCGCTATCGCTAAGCCGGGGAGCGCCCGGCAGAGCGTCCTTGCTGAGATGCGCGCCCCCGTAGATGCCCTGTGGACATCTCCCCTCTGGGTAGAATGCTTCCCGCTCCATGGGGTACACTATGGCAGAGGTGATTTGTATGGCAAAACAGGGTATGGCCCGGCCTGATTGGACAAAAGCGCCGAAGAACGACGCCCCGCCAGTGCCGGAACTCCAGGGCAAGGCAAAGCACGGCAAGGAAAAGGCCAAGCCCATCATTCCTGGCACCAGCGGCCCGGATACAAAGGTCTACCACCATAAGCCTTCCCCGTCGCAGGATCAATAAACACGTTGTCCCATCCAGCCGTCCCGCCAGGGACGGCTTTTTACGCGCGCCCCGACCGTCCAGACTTCCCACCAGGGTTGTCGCCCGCCGCTTTCATCCGGGCTTGGCCAATCATCAGGCGCCTCTGATCTGGGAGTAGGTGGAAGTTCGCCCAATAGATGGGGGGGTTGACAAAAGTCGGAAATCATGCTACAACTGCATGATGGAAATATATGTGTGCGTCATCATCGGCTCAAGGTGAGTGGACTCTATTGCACCCCGGCCCGTGGCGCGCTCCTGGCCCCGGTGCCAGGTGGGTTGGGCGGCTCAGATCGCCCGTTTGAAAATTTTGATGACTTGGGGAGGAATCGTGTATGAAGCGGAGATGGATAGCGGCGCTGCTGGCGCTAGCCTTGTGTGGATCGGTGGTGGCCGCCGCCTTTGTCCAGGTTGCCCGCGCATCGGGGGCACGGTTGAGCGCGCCCACAACCGCGTCGGAACTTGCCCAGGAGCTGCTGGACCCGGCCAACTTCGCTGACGCGGAAGGCCCCTTTGAGGATGCAAACTTTGCTCTGGCGGTGGCCCAGTCCATGCTGGACAATCCAAACATCTTTTTAAATGGCATTTCGCTGGATGACTTTGGAAGCTATGAAGAGCTGCTGAACAACTACAACGGTACCATCAACGCCTCTGGTGATGGGAAGCCAGGCGGGGAAAAGATTGCGGATATTACGGGGATTCATTATCTTAAAAGTGCGCGCGAGATTATCTTATCAAATAACCTAATCGAAGATTTGACGCCGGTCAGGGCCCCCAGCACGGTTGAGGACTACAGCTCTTATTATAATAGTACCCCCAACGACCCAAGACGCAGAGGGAATGTGCGCTTGGATGTGACAGGGAACCGGCTTCACGTTTTCCCGGAGGATATGGGTGGGGCCTTGGACTTTGCGGGAAACGGCATGAGTACGGTGATTTACCCTGTAGTGGATTTTTCCTTTGTGGCGACGGGCGGTGTGCCATCTTTTGATGTGCCCTACACAATGGACGACATTCAATTGGATGGCAACATGGTAGAGTTGATATCTGGTAGTTTCTTGGATGGAGCGGATAATCTTAGATACAGCGCGTCTGGGTTCGAGTTTGACGGAGAGGATGTTCCAGCTATGGGGGGGAAGTTGGAGCAGACCGGAAATGCATTTTTGATCTCTGGAGTGAATCGAAACGGCAGGGGTTTTATCGAAACCGGTATGGATGGATCCTATCAGTTTTCATATTGGACATCGGGTGGTGGAACGGTGGTCACTATACAGAGCAAAACCATCAAATTTGTGGCCCCCATTTCCGTTGAAATTTACAATACATTAGCCCTAAACCAAGTCAATAAAATCGCCGGGTCGTTGATTTTTACTAAAACCAATACATTCACCTCAGACACCGATAAGAAAGCCCTAGCCGGCGCGGAATACACCTTGACGCAAGGCGGCTCGGTGATTGGGGGCGCCTTGGTAACCGGTCCTGATGGAACGTTTCAACTGCCGGCTGAGGTATTGCAAGGCGGCACGTTTACATTGACGGAGACGAAGGCGCCGGAGGGGTACGAGTTGGATGGAACTCCGCTAGAATTCACTGTGACCCCTGGCGGGGTGTCTGTGGACTACAACGGCAATGTGGTACAGAGCGTGACCCCCAATGATGGCTCAGGCGCACAGGCCGAGCAATCATATACGGACAATACAGAGGGTGCGTTCGTTTTGGGCGGAGCCCAGGTGGATTATAGTGGAGCTCCATTAACAGGCGGAATTTCTGCCGACGTCAATTTGAACCTCACCTTGCCCACGCTGACCATTGGGGGCGCGCAGACGAGCGGCTCCCTGGTCTCCATCACCGTCACCCGCACCCAGGGCAACAGCATCACCCTGACCGGGGATGAAACCCAGACCTTTACCGTGGGCAGCGGCTATGCCGATGCGGACGCGGTCCTCGCCGCGGCGGAGACCTACGCCGAAACCGCCTTCAGCGAGTATGCCAACGTCACGGTGTCGGCAGGCTTTGACCTGACTGGCGCGCTCTCCCAGACCAACAAGCGGCTGCCAGTGACGGTGGATCTGGAGGCGGAGAAGGAAGTGGACGGCCGCGCCAACGATCTGCCCACCTTCTCCTTTGGCCTGGGCTTTAATCCGGCAACTGGTTACACTGGAACCGCTGCCCTTACCGACAGCGACGTGCAGGTTGAGACGGCGGCGGGTACCTTCGTTAACCTCAATTCAACCGAGGGCCAGGGGGCGGCCACTGTCCGGAACACCCCAACCGGGGAGATTGCCTTCCCCACCATCCAGCTGTATCAGCCTGGCACCTATACCTTCACCCTCACCGAGATCGGTGGGACGGGCGGGGTGGTCACCGTGGATGGGGTGGACTACGCCATGGCTATGGACACAGTCACGGCCACGGTGGAAGTGACCGAGGATCCTACCACCGGACGGCTCCTGGTGAGCACACCTACTTATGAAGATGAGACGGGGACGGCAGGAAGTACCTTCCGCAACCGGGAGCTGGTGGACGTGACCGCCACCAAGACCTGGTCGGACAGTGCAGACCCCAGCCGCCGGCCCGCCAGCGTCACCTTCACCTTGTCCGCCGGAGGCGCGGCCATCACCGCCGACCATCGGGGTCCTCAGGCAGCCCCCGCCGGGGCGGCCATCACCCTGGACGGTACCGCTGATTCCGACGGGGAGACGGGGGCGTGGACAGCCACTTGGAGTAACCTGTACAAGTACGACGCGGCGGGCACGCTCATCGTCTACACCGTGGCGGAGACCTCCGGGCTTACCGACTATGTGAGCCGTGTCACCATGGACGGGGGCAACAGCTACCGCTTCACCGTCAACAATATCCTGGCGGGGGTGTCTGAGATTACGGGCACCAAGACCTGGAACGACAATAGCGACGCTGCCGGTCGGCGGCCTGACGATATTACCTTGCGGGTGACTGCCACGCCCGCTCTGGACGGGGTGGGCGCGTCGGAAGTGATCACCTTGCAAACCACCAACCCCGCCGGGGACAACTACCTGGAGTGGGATAAGATCACCAACCCAGACGTGTGGACGTACACCATCGACAACTTGACGGCTTACACCACCGACGGTTCCCAGCCCATTGCCTACAGCGTGGAGGAAGTGTTGTCTGCGGACAGCCCGTACATCTCGGTGGCCAGCGGAAGCGACTTCACCAACATCCTGGCCAGCCTAGGCGGCTTCACCAAGACCGTCCACGACGGCGGGGACACGAGCAACGACGGTGATACGTTCAGCTTCCTGCTGGAGTATGACCAGGGCGGTGGAACCTGGACGGCATACAGCGGCACCTACTGGGTGTACAGCGCCAGTGCCGGGAGCTGGAGCAGCCACACGACTGCCGCCGGTGAGATCACCGGGGTGCAGGATGGGGACACCGTTGTGTTCACTCAGTTGCCCAAGGAGACGGACTACCGGGTGACGGAACAGACAGCCTCGGGGTATATCGTGCCCAGCGCGCCCATCACGGGGCGCACTGTGTTGGCCAACGGGCTGGTAACAGTGGACGCGGCCGGCAACGTGATGCCGGAGCCCGGGGCGATCAGGGCCGTGGCGGACAACGAGTTTGTGAACGTGGTGGCCATCGAGGTGCCCGTGGAGAAGGTGTGGGTCGAGGGCGGCATAGTTGTGACCAGCCCCACCCATCTGCCTGCCGGGATCACCAGCGTGACGGTGACGCTGCTGGAAAACGGCGTGCCGACAAGCCAGACCTTGACGCTGGATGAGGCTGTCGGATGGCGGGGGGCGTTTACAGGCCTACCCGCTTACGACCCGACGGGCGCGCGCATCGCCTACACCGTGGAGGAGACGGAGATTGAGGGCTACGTTCCCGGCTATACAGCCAATCCGAACGGTGGACTGACCATCACCAATTTTTACACAAACTGGCTGATGATTGACAATGTGTTGCCGCGCCCCAACGACACCACAAAGACAGACTTGGGAGGTTTTGTGGAGTTGGCTGGGGTGGAGGATCGGGATGAGCGGCCCTATAAGGAGCAAGAGAGACAAGTGAGCTGGTGGCCTGATGAGTATTGGAGCCACGCCGATTCCTTCGTGGTGAATTACTTTGACACGGATCAGCAGATGAAAGATAATACCCCGGCGCGGAGCGTGACGGTGAATATCCCAAAACAGCCCAATGGCCGGGTGAACGTGGCTGCTCTGAAGGCGGAGTTGGAGGATAAGCTGCCGGGCGTAACTGTGACTGTCGGTGCGGATCAGAGAATTACTTTGACGCTGGCTCCGGCGGCAATCTTGATGGATTTTGCAACCCAGGTGGAGGTGCACTTTGTGCCCTCGCTGCTGATTGAGAATGTCCAACTCAATGACGATGGAGGAAAGGTCTCGCTGGAGGGCGGCACGCTGAACAATGTGGAAGACGGCCGCCAGGATGAGCAGACCCATGCCTTTGGTCAGGCGGACGAGGGCTGGCGGGTGGACACCGATGAGATCGGGATTAAGCATCCTTCCAGCCACAGGTATGAGACAATCTGGCCGGACGCGGATGGTAAGTTTACCATGACCGTTGAGGACCCCAATGCAGGGGAGACCACGGTGACGGGACGCGTGGAATACCAGTACGATGCCGATGGGAATGTGACTCGGGTGGACGTGTACCTGGACGATCTGCCGACCTCTCTGGATGTGAGCGTTTCCTTTGAGGAGATACCCTCTACGCCGGTGGAGCCCAGCGATCCCTCGGTGGAGCCCAGCACCCCTCCGGTGGAGCCCAGCACCCCCCCGGTGGAACCCAGCGATCCCCCGGTGGAGCCCAGCACCCCTCCGGTGGAGCCCAGCACCCCTCCGGTGGAGCCCAGCGATCCCCCGGTGGAGCCCAGCGATCCCCCGGTGGAGCCCAGCGATCCTTCGGTGGAGCCCAGCACCCCTCCGGTGGAGCCCAGCACCCCTCCGGTGGAGCCCAGCGATCCCCCGGTGGAGCCTAGTGATCCCTCGGTAGAGCCCAGCGATCCAAGTGAGCCGAGCCCGCCGGTGGAGTCGAATGATCCCAACAATCCAGGCGAGCCTGGCGATCCCAGCGATCCGAATGTGCCTGTGAACCCGAATGACCCCAACAACCCGGGCACGCCAGGTAATGAGGGTGATCCCAGCGACCCAAGTGTGCCAGTCGTGGATCCGGGTACCCCGCAGACGCCAAGCAATCCCGATGTGGTCGTGCCTCAAACCAGCGATGATACAAACCTGGCCCTGATGATTGGGTGTGTACTGGGCGGCTTTGCGCTGGCGGTTGCGGCGCTGGTGGCCAATGCGGTGTGCTTCCGTGACCGGATGCCGTGGGTTTGGCTGAAAAAAAGAGGGGGAAAGTGTGAACACAGCGCAAAGTGAGGGAGCTGCAAACAGGCCTGGACAGAAAAGGCCGGCCCCGGCTCGAAGAAGACGGCAGAGCAGGCAAATTTCCCGTGCTCTGTGGGTGATAACCGCCTTGGGATTGGCGGTGATGCTGACAGGAGGCGTGTGGCTGGCGAAAGCTCTGGCGGGCTACCGTCAGGCGGACGCCGCCTACACGGCCTGGGCGCGGGATGCCGTGGAGATGGCCACACCTGGGCAGGAGGGAACTCAGCAGATGAGGGTGGACTGGGACACACTGCTCCGGACAAATCCCGACGTGCGGATGTGGCTGCACGGGGAAGATGGTATAAGCTACCCAGTGGTGCAAGGCAATAACAACAGCTATTACCTGCGGCACCTGCTGGATGGCACGTACAACATCGCGGGATCCATCTTTTTGGATTATCGCTGCGCGGGAGACCTATCCGACCGGCACACGGTGATTTATGGCCACAACATGAAGGACGGCACTATGCTGTCGCCCATGGCACAGTATGCGGATCAGGCTTATTACAACGCCTATCCCACAGTGAGCTTGGCCACACCTGATGGGCAGTACACGGTGGAGCTATTTGCCGCGTATGAGCAATATGTGGGCGGCGGCTATGACATGGCGCTGGATTTCAGTGGTGACGAAGCGTTTTTGCAGTATGTGGAGCAGGCGAAAGCGCAATCGGATTTCTCCAGTGGTGTGCCGGTGCATGCGGACGATCACATTGTGACCTTCGTGCTGTGTACCGATGAAGGCCTGGAGACCACCCGCTATTTCGTAGTGGGCAAGTTGACGCAGTAGGATTCAGCACGCCTATCATAACGTCAAGCGCAAGCAGGGCGCCGGCAGGGAGGAATCCCCCGCCGGCGCCCTGCTTTTTGCGGCGTTCACCTCAGAATTTGACAAACACCAACCCGTTATTCCCCGTTGATATTCCTATACTCCCGTGGAGTGCAGCGATAAAAACGTTTGAATATTTTTGTAAAATTGCTGGGGCTGTCAAAACCACAATAAGTTGCGATTTCAGAAATGCTGCTTGTAGGATTTGCAAGCAGCATTTCTGCGCCCCGCATAACCCGGTATTTCAACAAATATTGAATCGGAGAAACCTGAAGCGTCTTTTGGAAGCAGCGCAGACATTCCCGTTTGCTAATATCTGCCGCACCGGAGATTTCCACCAGAGACATATTGTCAGAGAAATGCTTGTGAATATAGTTCAGCATTTTCCTGATACGGATATGATCTTGCTTCAAAAAGGAAGATTTGGTGTCAATCTGCGGTTCGAATTTTCCGTAAAGAAAGAAACAGATACGGGACAGGTTTTCTCGCACAGTGAATTCAAAACCATAGCTGTCATTTGCAAGGGCTTCAAACGCGCGGGTGAACCAATCTGATACCATTTTACGATCAGTGGAATCAATCTGATAGCCAGAGAAAGAAGTGCAGGATAAGAGCGGCTGAATATATTTTGTTGCAAATGCGGAATCATTGTTTCCGGTAATCAGTGTTGGGCTGAAAACGAGGGAACGCAAGGTACATTCTGGAGCAGCGGCAGCATAATGAAGCATGTTGGAATTGATAACTGCTAAATCACCTTTGCTTAACATAAAAGAGACCTCGGATGTTTTTAGGTGCATCTGCCCTTGCGCTATATAGACGACTTCAATTTCTTTGTGCCAGTGCCAGGGAATGACGTCTTCCACCCTTTCGATGTGGTGTGAAGAATAGCCGGCACAGGGGAATTCAAGGCTTCCATGGGGTTGAAGTTCCCTGGATACTCTATTTAAATTTAATCCGCATTCTTGCAGTGCCATGAATCTAGTTCCCTCTCTCTTGTTTTTGATGGCGATTTTATTATATTATATGGCTAAATATGAATTGTATCAAGTTGCATATGGCGGTATTCTTTTGATGAAGAAAACATAGGAGGAGGATACAATGTTTCAACTATTGTTAGCTATTATTTACCTGGCCTTTATCAGCTTGGGGCTCCCAGATTCGCTTTTAGGTTCTGCGTGGCCTGCCATGTATCAGGAGCTTTCCGTACCTGTTTCCTATGTGGGCGGAATCTCCATGATTATTGGGATTGGGACGGTTGTTTCCAGCTTGCAGAGCGACCGGCTTACCAAAAAATTCGGAACGGGCAGGGTGACGGCATTCAGCGTGCTTATGACTGCGACTGCTTTATTTGGATTTTCCATCAGCCACTCCTACATGGCGCTGTGTCTATGGGCAATTCCATATGGATTGGGAGCCGGCAGCGTAGACGCTTCTCTGAACAACTATGTTGCCCTTCATTACAAGAGCAGGCACATGAGCTGGCTTCACTGTATGTGGGGGATTGGAGCTTCGTTGGGGCCGTATGTGATGGGATATGCGTTGTCCGGAGGACAGGGTTGGAACATGGGATATCGGTATATTTCGATTCTGCAAATGGCTTTGACCGCTATCCTTTTGATCAGTTTGCCGCTATGGAGCAGAGGGCGGGAATCAAAAAGCGGGCCTACCCACAGTGTGGGATGTGATAAGCCCCTTTCTCTCCGGGAAATCCTTCATATATCCGGGGCAAAAGAGGTCATGGTGGCGTTTTTCTGCTATTGCGCGCTGGAGCAGACCGCTGGCCTTTGGGCAAGCAGTTATCTGGTGTTGAGCCACGGGCTGTCTGCAGACACTGCGGCCGGCTTGGCAAGCCTGTTTTTTGTAGGCATTACCACAGGCAGGGCGCTGAGCGGATTTCTGACCTTAAGGTTTCATGATACACAAATGATTCGACTGGGGCAAGGGATTATCTTATCTGGCATTATCTTTTTGATTCTGCCAGTTGGGAGCGGAAGTGCGCTGACCGGATTGGTGCTGATTGGATTGGGGTGTGCTCCGGTCTATCCGTCCATTATCCATTCCACACCAGAACATTTCGGGGCAGAAAAATCACAGGCCATGATTGGCGTGCAAATGGCGTCCGCCTATGTTGGAACCTGCCTCATGCCGCCGGTGTTTGGCCTGATCGCAAACCAGATCGGCGCTGGGTTACTGCCGCTGTATTTGCTGTTGATTTTGGCCCTTATGGTATTTGTGCATGAAAAAATGCTGAAAAAGATAAAGGGGATCTAGAAGACACTAAGTTATGACTATTAATAAATAAGACTTGATTTGGATCAACTGTTTTCAAATTTCATTCTACACCACCACTTGACATGATGTTACCATGGTTTTATAATAAATAAATTAATAAAATGCTTTTTAATAATATTTCTGCCTTCCCCAACATAGTGTCCTTGAAATTAAGGCATGGCAACCGGCCAGCGGCTTGATAGAAGCTGTCCATGTATGTATCCCCTTTTCCATGGATAAAACACATTAAGTCCCTCCAATAAGAAGGCCGCCATCTCAGTGCAGCAGCACTGAGATGGCGGCTATTATACTTGCTGGATGCTGTTGGGACATTTTTGTGGGAACATTTAACGCAAAAGCGGACGGACCAGCTCCCAACACTGATCCGCCCGCCCATTTGCCCAGACGCCTGGTTATTTTTCCAGCGGACACCACGCTCCCATACGGACTAAGCGAAACCTACCTGTGGCTTCCCAGCGCTTCTCCTATGCGACTCTGACCGTAGACGTGGTGATCGTTCTGCTGTCCGTAATTGCGCCTACCGTTGCAAATACCGTCACTTCCGCATAGTAGAGACCAGAGGAAAGCGATACCGCATATCTATCGCTATGCCAATCCGAATCAAAAAAAATTAGCCCATTTGAGGCCGATCCACGCACGGTTCTGACATAGGCCCCGTTTGACTTATAGATCCTAATCGAATCAACTCCGACCTCATCTGCAAACTTGCTAGCACCTACGGAGAAATCAATGTAAGCGGTCCCATTCCCCCCTACCATATCGACAGCATAGTAGGAAAGGGTGAGACTAGCATAGGGTTCTATTTCAGAATATGCCAAGGCAGTTCCCATGCAGCAAGTAACCAAAAATGCCATAGAAATAAAAACGGAAACTACGCGCTTCAAACTACTCTCCTCCAATCGAGTCAATGATATCTTTTACTTCATCTATCGTAAGTGTACCAGCTATTGTGATCATAAATTCTCCAGTATAGCAAGTTGCAGTAACTGTGTCGATATTCGAAAAAATGTAAAACCGATTATCATTATGGACGTATTCCTCGACAGGACTGCCATCCTTTTCAAATGTTCCCGTTAACTCACTCGGACCACGGAAATGAATAATCCTCACAGAATAGGTCCTATCGCCCCCTCTGAAGCGCATGTTCAGTGCAGCACTGTTCCCATTGCTTGTCATTCTTGGTTCCTGCGCTATAAACCCCTCGGGGTGCCGTGTCGGGAAAAGGGCCTCATTTGCCCCCCACTCACTGAGAACGGACTCAACTTGTGCAACATATCCCTCATCCACCTTATGAGCGGATGATTCTCCAGAACCAGTGGTGACAAAACGGAACGTCTCATCTGTCCAGCGCCCAATGGCGCCCAGCACGTCGATTCCAGCTGCCTGGGCCACCATTAGCCCGCCGAATAAACAGGCAGCTAAAAGAGCAGCCAACATCACCAAACGCCTCAACCTCAATCGGCGCCATGTCCGGTGACACCGAGGATGCATATGGGCGCCAGCCAGATCGTTGGGCAAGTCCTCTGCCGACTTTTGAGCCGAAGCAACATACTCATCGTCAAAATCGTATAGAGAACGCCCATCCGCATAAGGGCGATACTTAGTTTTAAACCGCTGCCAAGCGGCACCTGGGTCAGATCCGGTAGGCTGCCCCTTTCTTTTTGCGATCACCTCCGTAATGTATAAAATAGCATCTACATCAGACTGCTCCTCTTCTGATGCCTGAAAGTCCAGGCGCAGAATCTGTTCCAACGCTTCCGTGCTCATCTCGTCATATTTTGAATAGTCGCATCTATTCTGATCCTTGCGCTCGGACACCGAATCCCCCCCTTCCATTATATATGTAGAAAAAAACCCGTTTGGGGACATTACTTTTAAACTTTAAATTTCTTCCTCAGAAGTTTTTTTATTCGCTGCACTCGCTTCTTACATGCTTCCACAGAAATCCCAAATTCTTCTGCAGCTTCCAACATACTATAATTGCTCAAGACAACTAGCTTGAGCAACTGGAAATCGGAATGCCCCGAAATATCCCCATATAAAATATCGATGTCTTCCTTATCGTAGACCAAAATTTCTTCCAGGTTTTCCAATTGCAATGATGTCATGATGAGGCGGTTCATTGCCGCGCGCTGACGCTTCATATTGCGCATCACATTTTGAAGCGCGCGCATAAGCCATCCATTTGGATTTTCCTTTTGAAACGCCTCATCCGCTTTGGTGCACAAAATACAAAATGTATCTTGGACGGCTTCTTCCGCCAAATCACTGTTTTGCAGCACGCTGAATGCATAGGTGAACATCCGCCGATACATTTCCCGATACAGTCCAGAGACCCAATCCTCATCTGGCATACCATTACCCACTGTCTCACACCCAAACATGGAATATAATCTACTACGGCATATCGCCACTTTCCTCCTTGAGGAAGATCTCTACGATAGATCGAACGGCCTTTTCAACTTTTATTATGAAAGGCACCGGTTTGTCCCTCAAAAGCGCACCAATATTTTCAATATGAATGTTTTCATTTTCACCCAAAAGAATACAATCTGTGCTAACGCCCAGCACATTGGCCAGAGCAATCAGCGTTTCCATACTCATCAGGCGGTTCCCGCTCTCAATATTCCCGTAAAACGGGACTGAGATCCCAGCCTTTTCCGCAACTTGTTCCTGCGTTAATTGCGCTCTCAACCTGTATTTTCTCAGATTGACTCCGATCTGCTTCCTCAAATTTTCCATCTATTTTACGATCCGCCTTTTTGGAAGTAATTATAGGTGCTGTGAGAAGTAATGGAAATAATCATTAAGCATTGCTTTTTCATGCTTATAGAAGGATTCGGTTGTGCTTTCAGATTAGTGGTCTGGATGAAAACCCCAAAATACCCCATCAGGTAGTATAAGCTGACCCAAAACAAAGGGAGATAAGGTTTGCAGATCTCCGGTAAAATAAAATTACGATCATACATTTGGAAGAAGATACTAGGCCATGTTCTAGAAAATTATACAGCTAAACTGGAAAGTTATCAAGGGCCAGCTCACAGCGCGGGTACACGGGATCGCGTAGGATCCCCTTTATATCTGTAATATCTGTAGGTCTAATGGGCTGGACACCGTACCCGCAGATTGCACAACCGGACTCCATTTCCCAATGTCCATCGTTGCAATACACATTTCATCTAAACCGTCTCGCCCCGCGCGGCCCGTGGCGGGGCAGGCCGTCCTCCCATCCCCGCCGGGCGTCCCCTCCCCGGGGGATCTTTTGCGATTTTTCTTGCAATCTGTCCTACCAGCGGATACAATAGGTGCAATACATTTTTTCCCGCTACCCCCTTGGCCCAGCGCCCTACCGCCCCATCGGGCTGCACCCGGGCACAATTTAACGGAAAGGAAGGATCTACCATGGCAGACCGCTAAAAGTCCCTGGGTACCATCTGCGTGCAGGGCGGCTACACCCCCACAAACGGCCAGCCCCGTCAGATCCCCATCATTCAGAGTACCACCTTCAAATACGACACCTCGGACGAGATGGCCAAACTGTTTGACCTGGAGTCCAGCGGCCATTTCTACTCCCGTCTGCAAAACCCTATCTGCGACTTGGTGGCCGCCAAGATCGCACGGCTGGAGGGCGGCACCGCCGGTATGCTGACCTCCAGCGGCCAGTCCACCAGCTTCTTTGCCCTGTTCAACCTCTGCCAAGCGGGGGACCATATCGTCTCCCCCAGCTCCATCTACGACGGCACCTACAACCTCATATCAGTCACCATGGCCAAGATGGAGATTGCCGCCACCTTCGTCTCCCCCGACCAGGAGCTGGACGCCGTGTTCCAGCCCAACACCAAGGCGGTTTTCGGCGAGACCATCGCCAACCCGGCCCTGACCGTGCTGAGCATTGCCCGCTTTGCCGATGCCGCCCATCGCCACGGCGTACCCCTGATCGTGGATAACACCTTTGCCACCCCGGTGAACTGCCGCCCCATCCATCGAGGGGCAGACATCGTCATCCACTCCACCACCAAATATATCGACGGCCACGGCGGTACTGTCGGCGACGCCATCGGGGACGGCGGCAAGTTTGACTGGATGGCCCACGCCGACAAGTTCCCCGGCCTGACCACCCCCGACGAGAGCTACCACGGCATCACCTACACCGAGCGCTTCGGCCTAGGCAGCGCCTTCATTACCAAGGCCACTGCCCAGCTGATGCGCGATTTGGGCTGCAGCCAGAGCCCCATCAGCGCCTATATGATCAATCTGGGCCTGGAGAGCCTGCATATGCGCATGGCCCGCCACTGCGAAAACGGCCAGGCGGTGACGGAGTTTTTGGCCGGGCATCCCAAGGTAGCCTATGTGGACTACTGTAGCCTGCCCGGCGACCCCTACCACGCGCTGGCCAGCAAGTACCTGCCCAACGGCAGCTGCGGCGTGGTCGGCTTTGGCGTCCAGGACGGGCGGGAGGAGGCCAAGGCCTTCATGGGCCACCTGAAGATGGCCGCTATCGAAACCCATGTGGCCGACGCCCGCACCTGCTGCCTGCACCCAGCCAGCACCACCCACCGCCAGATGAACAACGACCAGCCGGCCGCCGCCGGCGTCAAGCCGGAAATGGTGCGCATGAGCTGCGGCCTGGAGGGCAAGGCAGACCTGATTGCCGACATCGCCCAGGCGCTGGACAAGATTTGAAGCTGAGGCCATCCCACCCCTTCCCACTCAAGGGAGATTCCGATGCCGCTCATCATTCCCGCTGAACTGCCCGCCTACGAGGCGCTGGCCAAGGAAACTGTCTTTGTTATGCGCAGGGAGCGCGCCCAGAGTCAGAAAATCCGCCCTCTGCGCATCCTGATCCTGAACCTGATGCCCACCAAGGTCGTCACCGAGACCCAGCTGGCCCGGCTTTTTGCCAACAGCCCCATACAGATGCATCTCACGTTTTTGCAGACGGCCACCTATTCCTCCACCACCCCCCAGGAGCATATGCGGGCCTTCTATAAGACCTTCGACGCGGTGCGCCACGAGCGGTACGGCGGCATGGTTATCACCGGCGCGCCCCTGGAGGACATGGCCTACGAACGGGTGGATTACTGGGGTGAGCTGTGCAGCATCATGGATTACTCCAAGACCAATGTCTACTCCACTCTCCACCTGTGCTGGGGTGCGTTGGCGGGACTTTACTACCATTTCGGCGTGCGGAAGGTCCATCTGCCCCAAAAGCTGTTCGGCGTGTTCGAGCACCGGGTGCTGCGCCCTCCACCCCGCTGGTGCGCGGCTTTGACGAGCGCTTCTATGCCCCCACAGCCGCTGGGCCAGGCTGGATGGGCAGGACCTGTCCGCTTGCCCAGACCTGCGGCTGCTGGCAGACAGCGGCCAGGCCGGCTCCCCCTGCTCTCCACCGACCATCCAAGACAAAACAGGCTGTCATACTGGCGCATGACAGCCTGTTTTGTCTTGGATGGGGCGGCTTCAACCCGGCGGCCAGCCCAACCCACGCCCCGCCAGTCCGTGAAAGTGCAGGTATCCCACGCTCTGCCCCGCCTGGGGGCCGCAGTTGGACACCACCCGGAAGTCGGTGATGTCCAGTCCCCGGGTCACTTTGGCGATGACCTCAAAGCAGTGGGCCACCACCCCGGCGTTGTCCACCGTAATCTCCCCGCATAAAGGGTTGACAAAAAAGATGTCAACCTTTTTTTCTTAGTATTCATGCGGATTTACACCTCTTTGGACGAAAAATCTGCAGCAAACCCCACAAGCGGGGCTTCCACCTGATTTTTCAGGCCGGAGGCTCCGCTTTTTTGCGTTCTGCGGCCCTTTTCCCCGTTGTCAGATGTGTAGAAGTTTGCGCCTCTAAATGACAGGTTGGCGAAAGCCCCAAACGGCTCAAAATCAAACCCTCAAAATACAAGGGGGTAGTGCGCCCTTTTTCAGGAACTCCCCGGCTGGCAGACCGGGGAGTTTTTTGCGCTTTCCTCCCTCTCACACTCTCCCCCCAAATTACTTACCAGCTGGGAAAGAACAAGATAAGAAAATCCGCCCCGGTGCACAGGGGGAGCGCATCTACTCTCCGGAAGGAGTAAACTGCACCCTCGCAGCGCAGGCGGGCGGTTTTGGCCATACAACCAGGCTGTACTGCACATGTCGGGAAATGGGGTGATATACAACACTCAGGAAGCAAGGCAAAACACTACCATTTGCTTGCTGAAAACGGATTGTCGCTAAGTTCCACAATATTACTTCTTAAAAAATACAGGAGTCACCTTAAAATTGATATCCAGGAGAGTGCTATAGTGTTTGATAGTGCTCTGATCGGTGAAATGCATCAAGCAAACGAAAACCAAATTATCATTTATGAAATTCAAAGTTTCATACGGTAATAACTGGCATTCAAATAGTTTCAGCGTTTTAGTTGAAGCAACTTTGGTGATGAATTATAAGAGAAGTTCGGAGAGAAAACACCTTAATTCAAAGCGGTGTGAGTGAATTTTATCTATGACGAGTCTCTCCTATCCGTTCTGAATTGAATGTGACCTGACTCTCAGCTCTGAAGGTCTATGTTTTGCCATAGCCTTGACTTAAGCTTACTTTATTGCTGAGTATCTTTTTTGTCAACGCTCCACTAAATCCGCATCCATTGAATTTCAATGAGATGCGGATTTTTCTTTTTATCACAACGGTTTTATGGTTTTTATAACCATAATCGCTTTTCATTTTTAGAAATAAAATTACAGATGAAATTACAAATTACATATCAAATAGGGCTCAGGGCGGTGAACATTTTAGGCCGCTGAACGCTGAACTATTGACACGGTAGGAACAAAAAAGGCGGGAACCCCTGAAAAATCAAGGGTTCCCGCTTCATCTGTTTTTATTTAATCATATCATTTATTCTGGCGCAGTCCATTGAAAACTGCGCCCCCCTGGCCAATTCTGCTCTATGTCACAGATCATTTTACCAGTGACTTAAAGTAGAAAAACAGCGCCGCGCCCAAAACCAAGGTGAGGGAAAGCAAAGACCAAACGTTGGGCAATATGACAGACTCTATGGGGAACGGGGAAAAGCATCCATAGAACGGATTGTACTGGCCAAACAGCTTCCACAGCGGGCCGGCTACCAGCACGCAGAACACAAACAGTAGCATCGTCGTCAAGGCCCGGTGCCTGGTCAGCGCAAACAGCGCCTGGGTGGCAAAGACTAGAAACACGATGGACCCCAGGCAGTTGAGCAGGATGGGATACGGGCTGAACACAACGTGCTCAAGGGACAAATCAAAGCCTTGGATGAAATCCTGGATGCCGTCGTTCACCTGCGCCGTACCCACGAGGATCACCGGCACCATCACAACATAGAGCGCCGCGCACAGCTTGAGGGTGCGCACACTCCAAATCTGATGAATGCTGAGCGGGAAGGTGCGGATCAGAGAGTTGGAGATGGGGCGATAGGTCTCTGCAAACACACTGGTTGTCAGGAAGATGACAAAGAAGCTGACAATAAATTGGAAATAATAGAGGATGTCGCTGCTCACAAAGATGACGCCCTCTATTTCCCTCAGGGAGCCTATGTAAACGGTTTTTTTCGTCGCCACGACCCAAACCAAAAACAGGACATAGCAGCA
This sequence comes from uncultured Oscillospiraceae bacterium, assembly GCA_944387065.1. Lineage (GTDB taxonomy): Bacteria > Bacillota > Clostridia > Oscillospirales > Oscillospiraceae > Enterenecus. Next base: position 42,533 of record CALXDM010000002.1, on the reverse strand, counting down.
AAAGGGGAGCCACGCCACTTTGACGTCTACCCTGAAATCCCATTTCCCTCTACCCATTTCTGCCCATCTCCTGATAGTATAGCCAAATGTCTTCCAAAGTGGGCTTGACGCTGGTAAAGCGGTCGGCGGCGTCGGGGGATGTTTCCCGGTTTGCTACCCGATAGACCCGCCCCCCGTCACCTTCATAATTCCCCAGCAGCACGCTGCGCTTCACATAGTCCGACTCAGACTGGGTCAAAGCATCGGTAGGGATCTCATACACATGGCCGTCCAGGGAGTGCCGGAAATCACGGTACGCCCCGCTATAGGCCATCCTCCCCTCAGAGATCATAATCACATCATCCGCCAGCACATCCATGTCGTCCAGGATATGGGTGGCCAGCAGCACCGTTTTCCCGGCAAAGGCCTCCTTCACCAGCTGATAAAAATGAATCCGCTCCTTGGGGTCCACCCCGGCGGTGGGCTCATCCAAAATGATGATCTCCGGGTTCCCGATCAAGGCGGTGGCAATGCCGATCCGCCGCTGCGTCCCAATGGAGCATTCCTTGAACTTTTGGTCCAGGAAGGACTCCACGTGGACGCTGCACGCGATTTCCCGGATCCGATCCGGGGCCATATCTGCCTTGGCTCCCTTGGCCTTTGCCACAAAGCGCAGGATCTCCCGCACTTTCATGGTCGGATAGATCTCAAACCCCTGGGGCAGGTAGGCCATCTTCTGTTTGAGGGCCACGCCGCGCAGCGTTTGGCCGTCCACTTCCATTTCAACATCCTGCTTTGCCGGCAGCGCGGACACCAGCAGCTTGATCAGGGTGGACTTCCCGCTCCCATTCTCCCCCACCAGCAGCGTCATGCCGGGGCGGAGGGAAAAGGAAAGGTCGTGCAGCACCTGTTTGTTTTTTCTGTACCCGTAGGACAAATTTTTTACTGTAACCATAACCTCACCTCACCTTAGGAAGGTGGATCCCCGTAGTTCACCAACACGTAGTCGTCATATACGATGGGGAGCCCCCAGATCCCATATCTGGAATAGATCAGGAAGATTTTCTCCGGCTGCTGGTAGGGGCCTTCTACATATTCCTGGGAAAACGCGTCAAAGTAGCGGCGCGTCAGCGACTGCGCATAGGTCCCCGGATAGTCCGTTATCTGGTTGTACTTCGCCCGGTAAAACGTGATCCCGTTCTCTTCGTATTCCGAAAAATACCCGGAAAAGATGCAGCAGGTCCTCGCCTCCCCGGTCAGCTCATACCGGTGCCGGCCGGTCTCCCGCACGTCCAGATTGGAGACCACCGTGTTGTGGGCCTGGACGTCCAGCTGGTAGGATTTCTCTGTGTCGTCCCCGTCGATCACCGGCAGGAACGCCAAGAGGGGGGGGCAGGGCGGCGCCGTTGAGGCTGGAATAGATATTCACCGAAGAAATATTGCTGACATAGTAGATGCGCCCGGCATACCGGAAGGAGAGGCGCACCGGGTCGCTGGCCCCTTGGGGCAGCTCCACCGTCACATACTCCCCCTCCCGGGTATAGGGCAGCGCCTGCCCGTCTCCGGTGATCTCGGTGACATCCAAGCCCGCGTCCAGCCGGAAGGTGACGGTTTGCGCCCCCGCAGGCAACAGCTCCACCTCACACGCAAATTGGCTGAACTCAGACAGCTCCAGGCTGCCCCGGTAGAAGCGGATGGAGGCGGCCTGCTCCGCGGCGGCCGTGGGAAAGAGCTTCTCCTCATAGGCGTAATGGCGCGGATAGAGCATGAACCAGGCGGAAATACTCCCCGCCTGCGCCAGCAGGAGCGCCGCCAGGAGGACGGCGGGCAGTTTCTTGTGCCGGCCGCACAGCACCCAGATCAGGGCGAAGACGACGGCAGTAAACAGGGCCACATAGAGCACCTTGCTCCACAGGAAAAGGTCCAGCCTGGCGCCCACATACTCCACGTCTGTGCCTGTCATGAATGGCTGCTGCATGCTGAAAAAGTTCGACAGCTTCTCACCGGTCTCATCAAAATCGAATAACCAGGTGAGGATCGTATTATTAAAGTACGTAAACAGGACGCAGGCGGCCAGGGACAGGGCGTAAACCGCCGGGCTCCTGATCAGGTACGCGGCGAGAAAGGCGGTGCTTTGCGCCGTAAGGATGATCAGCGCCCACCGGATCACCGCGTACAGGAGGGCCGCCACCGTGAAGCTGAGCTCCGTCTGTTCCATGGCCGCATGGATCAGGACAAAGGCCGCCGGGATCACGCACAGGGACAGGGAGCCGCCCAAGGTGGCCAGCATTTTCCCCCACAGGACCTTTGCCTTGGGGTAAAAGCAGATGACCTCCAGCATGGATTCCTGCCGGAAGAAGTATACGGCGGTGCAGAAGGCAATCACGGTCAACACGACTTCAAAATAGGCATAATAATCAAATTTGATGATGTATGAGACAAATGTGACGCCCCCACTCTCGATCCCAATCAAAGAAAAGCCCAGGAAACAGCCCAGCGTCAGCAAAACAGCGGCCAGGAAAAATCCTGACCGGAACAAGCGCTTCAGATGCAGTTGAACGATGTTTCTCATGCGTCCCTCCCCCAAAAGTCTCTATCTATCGCCCCGAACCATTCCAACATAGCGTGCCACATCTTTGCTATGTGGCACGCTATAAAAATTCGGCCTGTATAAAATTGTTATTTTATATACAAAAAAGTGGATATTGTAACAGCCCCTATAATTATGTCACAAATACCATGGAATTTTATGAAATATTTTTGTCCCCAAATCGACAATTTGTGACATATACATTGCAGAGAGGAAGAAATTGCGATCCACGTTCCCTATAACGAGGAAAGTAAGCCCAGGAGGGAATATGCTGTGAGATGGAAGCATTTACAAAAACAAATATGCTTGGTCAGTTTACTCTGTTTTCTGGTGCTCCATATCCCGCTGCAGGCTGCCGCGATGGACCTTGGCAAAACCACCTCTAAGGCCGTTGTGTTCCTGTTGGATGCCAGCAACAGCATGAACGGCAACGATGGCAACCGGCTTGCGATTGACAGTATCGCACAGCTGACTTACAGCCTCCCTTCCAACTACACGGTGGGCTTTACTGCCTATAACACCGATGTGGTTTCCGCTGTTGGAATGGCTGACAGCAGGGGCCGGGATCTTGTTGTAGAGGCAGCGAATTCCGTCCGTTATACCGGCTATACCAATGCGGGGGCTGGACTTGCGAGAGCCATGGAACTGCTAAGCACATCGCAAGCAGTTGAAAAAACGGTGGTCATGTTCTCAGATGGTGAGATCATTATGGGTAGTGATGAAGCTACAGCCGAGTCCTTCGGCCAATTTGAAGCCGCGGTATCACAGGCCGGAGAGCAGGGCGTCCGTATTCATGTGATTGGGCTGGGTTCTGACATGGAAAACAGCGCCAACACGATTTTCTCTGCTTCGGTGCAGACCGGTGGGTCCAATTATCATACGCCCAGGGCGGAGGGTATTCAACAGGCGTTGGCCGCCATTCTACTTGATCAGTTGGATGTTAAGAAAACTACGGCAGCTGTTGTAGACGCAGATGGTGGGACGGAAGAACTGGATATTACCATTCCAAGTGCAAACGTCTCAAATGTCAGGATCCTATTTATCAGCGACAGTCCTATCCGAAACCTGAACGCCGACTTTAACGCCGGCAATGCCCGACAGGTTTCCGGAACCCGTTATACACTATTGGAACTGCCTCGCCCCACAGACGGGCGCGTCCACGTTACCTTTCAAGGGGTGGACGGTAGCCAGGTCAAAGTGGATGTAATCACCGAATACCATGTGGCGGTAGTTCCGCAAGTGACCTATGAGGATGCAGGGCCTGAAGAAGAAGGCGCCACGCACTATGCCCGGATTGCACACGTCACCCTCGCTTTTTATGATGTGGAGAACCCGGAGCGACAGGTTTTGACAGATACGGCCTTTCAAGGTTTGTCATCTCCTGTGACAGTTGACAGTGTGGCCATTCCAGCATCCCTGGAAAATGGGACAATTTCGTTTCAGATCCCTGTTGCAGAAAGCGGCAATCAAGCCGTCTTCGTTGATTTGAGCGGGCTGGACACAAATTTGATTCTGGAGCAACCTGTCTCCCTGTCTCTGGAAGGCGCGCCATCCCTTCCCGCGGTCGATGCTCGGCCGCAAATTATTATTGCTATATTGGGGGGGCTTGCGCTCATCTCGGTTTTCGCAATACTGCTCGCATCCCGCCGCAGGGAAGTAGTGCCTCTCCCGAATGCCAGCCCTGCACAGCCTTCACTGGCCAGCCGCTATCACTTCTCCGGCCGCCTGAATCTCTATATTACCAGCACACGGTCCGGCCGTGATTTTTCGCCCCTTACCTATAATTTATTTCGCATCCCACATGGGAAAAGGCTGTCCCTGCAGGAGATTCTGGACAGTTGTGAGGTGGATGAGCCGTTTGAGGGAGCAGATAAGATTTTTTTTCAGCCAGCGGCCGGACATTGCCTATTGCTGACCAATGAATCGGACTGTACGCTGATACATAGACGTGAAATTTTGATGAAAGGCCATAGTTATCAGATTGGACCAAACTCTAAGGTTGATATCACATTTGAGGATGAACGCAGCGAGCTTGCACTCCAATACAGAGATGTGAGGCCCAGTGATATGAGGCTTCTGGCGGGAGAGCCTCGCTAAGGTTCAGCACGCCATGGTCTAAATACTATTTTTATAACAAAGGGATGTGATTGTTTGAAGATTATCAACCAGACTAACCGAACCATGCTTCTGGAGGAGCTCAATCCGGAAAAGCTTGATCTGATCACCATGATTGGTGATGTGCGGGGGATTGACAGCCTCAGCGATGACAAAGTCAAAGAAATCAACGAGACTCTGCTATGTCGCAGTTATGAGGAATTCCAGCAAAAGTTCGCTCCCTGTATCTACAGCTTTTTCGATGCGAACACGCAGTCCGTTCGCTACACCCTGAAAAAACCGGAGAGCGTTCCGGAAAATATGCTCACTGAGATTCCCCTGACGCAACAGAACGACTTCCTAAAGATGCTGTTTTCCCTGATAGAATCCAAAAAGTCGCAGGGCGTCCTCAATGTAGACTTTGGGTTTGAGCAGCTGTTGGATATGATCTCGCCCAAGAAGGTGATGGATGATATCCGCCAGATCCGCAAAGAAATTCGTTATAATTACAGCAAATACGCCGAACTGGAGGAAGGTGACCCCGCTCGCCTGGATGTGGGTGACAAGCTGAATGTTTTGTTCGAGGAGGCCAGCGATAACTATAACAATGTCCTGGCCATGCTGCCTCTGGCTATCGAGGACATTAAGACGCGCTTGCTTTTGGGAGCCGGAGATAAGGGTACTGACCCAAACCAAGTCGCGCTTGGCATGCTGACTATGGGAGATAACGGGGAGTTGAAGGTGCTGGAGGCCCCTAAGCAGGAAACTACCGCTCTGGCTGCCATTGACGACCACATCAACACTGGGCTGGTGTCAGCCTTGGAGGAAGATTATCAGGCGGTCAACGAGGCCCCTTCCGACTATGTTCAGAGCCTTGTGGTTCGGACATTTTGCCCGCTCCCCTCCACCATTCAGACAGAAATTGACGTGGAGCAAGAGGTGGCCAACTACAATTCCTATCTCCAGTTTTATAAGGAAGCTAAGGACGCATTTATCAAAGTGGTCAAGCCGTTGGTAGAGAAGATGCTGGGCGTAAAAATGTTCTTTGACCAGTATAAGTGCCGGGTGAAGGGAATGGTTCCCGCCCTGTTGGTTGCCAATATCCGTCCTGAGATGCTAGCGAAGAGCACGAACCTCCCTGCCCTTCATGCCTATTTAAACAGCACCAACAGCAAAAACAATTTTTCAGATACCGTCTGGTATGCGATATGCCCAAATGTCTCCATCAGCCCAAAGGAGGGAACTAAGCTCCGCCGTGAGCGGTTTGCTGGAAACATCCACAAGCAGAGCGAAGATGTGAACAGCATGGAAACATTGGCAACCTTGCTGGATGTGTTAAAGGACTATAAGGTGGAGACCTTTTTCTCCTTTGAAGGGCGGGACGACACCACCTTTGACAATGTTGCATCTGAAGGGATTCAAAAATACATGGACCGGTGCGAGCCTCTGGTGGGACGCCCCTATAGCGAGTTTGCGATTCCCTGTATTCCTAATTTCACCGTGATTCCGAAGAACAAATCCGGCGTGACATTGGACAAGCTTATGACTATTAACGATGAGCGGATTGCCCAGTTGTCGGATGCCAAAGAGGATATTATGCGCCTATGGATTGAGGGCGTGTATATCGGCTCCGCCTATATCGCCGCTGGCTTCCGCGCTGCATGCCAGTGCCCCGATTATTTACATGACCACTATCGCAACAAGCAAGCGGATTCTGAGCTGCCCGGTGTGCGCTATGATGTGGAATCGGGCGATCATGCGCTTCGGACCCGGACTACCATGCCAAAGGAGATTACCGGGTTTACCAATACGATCAAGGATCAGATTAACCGCCGCAACTTTGGCTGGGTTTTTGCATCCGAAAACGCTGCCATCGACGGTAGAAATATTACGGAAATTACCGTTTATAAGGCCCGTAATTTGTTGTATGACCCTGAACGCGCCACCTATGAGCCTGCCTATAAGACGCAGGTAACTACTTATATCGAGCGTATCCTGCGCCATACCACTGGAGATTTCAAGGAAGACCGAATCAAAATGTTCTTTTCCAACAATCCTGCCAGCCAGAAGAGCCAGTGGGTGGCAAAGCAGGACTGCATCAATGCAGTGTTAGATAAAGGTGACGATCTGGACTACTCGATTGACGAGTCCACCGGCTTATGCGATTTGACCATCTATTTTGATGGCAACGCGCGCAATCTGGAAGTCGAGATCAACCGCCTTTCTTCTAAAAAATCATAAGTGATCAGGAGGTAATGTAACAATGGGATTCAGATTGGAAATTGATGGGTCCGGACCTGTCAAACTGAGCGAACGCTGTATCAAAAACGTAGAGTTTCGCAGCGAAATTCCGGAGGACTCCAATGCCCGTGCCACCGATAATGGCGCCTCGTTGAAGATCTGGGGAAAAATGCTTTTCTCTCTTGGGGGTGAGGAGCAGGATTCCACGCTCAACCTGGCCAAGTGGAGCGTGGTGCCCAGTGAGTCTGCTGACAGCTATCGAAAGGTAAAGGTGGATGTGATCTCTGCCTCCCAAGTGGTGCGCCAGATTACGCTGCCCAATGCCTTTGTGATGGAGTACTCTGAGAGTTTGGATGACAAGACTGGTGTGGGTGAATTTTATCTGCATGTCAAGCAGAAAAAGGACAAGACAACGGACACCGCCATTGAGGGTGGTTTCAGCGGTGAATAACAGAAAGGAGTGGTTGAACGATGTCTTTGAAAGTTACCATTGAGGGCCAGGGCAGCTTTGAGGTGGCTAAGGAATGCGTGGAAAAGGTTGTCTACAAGACGGACATCCCTCTGGATTCCAACGCCCGCACCAAGGATGTGGGCTGCACACTGGACATTTCCGGAAAAATCCTGACTGCCGTGGACGGTGATCCTGAGGACTCCACGCGCCAGATAGGCCTGTGGTCTATGGTTCCGGCCGAAACTTCCAACTGCTACCGCAAGGTGACGGTGGAGATTATTCAGGCCGGCATTGTGGAGCGAAAGTACACTTTCCCAAACGCGTTTGTAGTCAACTATACCGAGGATTTCGGTGACACTGAGGGCGTGGGTACGTTCCACTTAAATGTTAAGCAGAAAAAGGACAAGCTTGCCAATATCGCCATTGAGGGAGGGTATCCCGCCACTTAATTTGAGGCGGCCCCTCCCACTTGGGCGATGATGGCACGGCGCAGCAATTCGCACAAGGCAAAGGGCGCGCCCGGCTTCATAGGTTGGGCTCGCCCTTCTCAAAATTGTCTTCCATGACCGCCGCGCAAGGGTCGCAGTCGTTTTGGCGGCCCTTGCGCGAGGGCCATGCAATAGGGAGGATCAACAAAATGAATGAGCTGTATCAGCGGCTAGGAGTCACATTGTCCGCTACGGCAGAAGAGATTAAGATGGCTTACCGGAAGCTGGCGAAGCAACTGCACCCGGATTTACACCCAAATGATCCTCATGCTGAGGCAAAGTTCAAGGCGGTCAACGAGGCCTATGAAATTCTAAGTGACCCAGATAAACGGGCATCCTACGATACGTCGCAGCGTCCGTCTCAGGGAGAACGGAAGGGAAACAAACCAGGCTCCAAACGGCAAACTCCCCGCCCTCCAAGTGGTAGGCCTATGGATTTTGCTCAGGTGTCTGGCGGATTCGCACAGTTTTTTGGATTTGATCCCGACACTGGATTGATAACCGATGAGACCAAGATTTCTGGGGAGAATCGGGAAAAGAATCCATTGGATATGTCCGACATGTTTGAGAAATTTATGGGATTTCGATGATGAGATTTTAAAGTATTGCAAAACATTTATCTCTCAGTTGGGGAACTAGTCCCGCTCAGCATACGAGATAATGAAAAAGTAAAAAGGAGTCGCGGACATGAAGCTACGACGAGTGATGGATCTCATGCTGGTTTTAATTGGAAGCACCATAATCCTGATTAGCTATTTTTACTTGGAAGGCCAACTCCGCTGGGTGATAGTAATTGTCAGCGGTATATTGTTGCTCACATTTCTGATCTGCGCGATTTGGGATGAGTCTCGCAGCCCATTGCAGGAAAGCGCCCCTATGTTCCACATGCAGCCGGCCGCTAAAGTTACTGAGGCTGTTTTATTGAATGAGGAAGATCGGCCGCTTGCTTCCTGGACTCTGTATGGAAAGGCAAGTATGGTCATCGGTAGGGATGCCGGAGAGAACCAGGTTGATATTAGCCTTAGTTCCTCCACCTACGCCAGTACAGTGGACGCGGAACATGCTGTGCTAAATTATACCGATGGGACATGGTATATAGAAGATTTGGCCTCTCATAATGGTGTGAGCATACAATCCAGAAAAGATGGACGGAAATACAAACTGGCGCCGTTTCATCCCTGCAAATTAGATGCTGGTGATATGATCCATGTTGGGCTGGCGCGGCTGCTGATTCGGTGAGTACCTCAAATAAAGCGAAGAAGCTTGTCATAACTGTGCTATATCTATGGAAGGATGACGGGCATTTTTAGGAATGATGAATGCATGGCAGTCGCGCAGGTCTGCGTCGTCTCGCTTGCAAATCTGATAATATAAGGAGATTGTGCTATGGGGGAATCCAATTTGATCCGTTGCCAGAATGGGCACATGTTCAGTAAACGCAGGTATGGGACGGTGTGTCCCTACTGCAATATTGAGACGTCAACCAAGGAAAAGAAAGAGGTTCAGCGGACACAGGTTGAGATTGAAGAAGACCTATTCCGAGAAGATGTGAAGCCGGTATGTGGCTGGATCGTGTGCATTGACGGCCCGCGCCAGGGGAAAGACTACCAGGTTGTCCAAGGTAAGAATTTTGTGGGACGGGCGGACGACATGGACATTCAGATCCTGGGTGACAACGAGATATCCCGTCGGAATCACGCCGTTATCGTCTTTGACCCCAAAAAGCGGGAAACTGTCCTGCTACCGGGTGATGCAAACGGTATTGTCTATCTCAACGGCAACGCGCTCTATGCACCAACCCCCCTAAATCCGTATGATGAAATTGAACTGGGTAAGTCCAAATTCTTGTTTATTTCTTTCTGTGGAGACCACTTCATGTGGGGGCAAAAACAGAATGACATCAAATAGAAGGGAGCAAACCGCATGACCCCTGAAATGATTCTGTGGGGATTGGGCTGTTTGGCATCCATACTGCTGCTGGTTCGGTTCATTGCTTTGAGAACTCATCGGATATCCAGTGGGACAGATGTTGGCTCCTCTATGACAATTGGAAGCCGAGAGGTGCAGGAGGATCAGGTCGATACCCTCTTCACCCGATCCGGGTTGCTGGCTGTCTTGGCTGATGGTATGGGAAAGGAGTATGGAGGTCGGATTGCCAGCCGGGCAGCAGTAGAAGTTTTTTTGGATCTCTTCAAAGACTACAACGCCTTTGACAACCCCCAATATTATTTCCGGAAAGCGTTTAATGCCGCGAACCGGGCTATTCTACGGATATTGGGCGATGAGCGGCGGGGATCTGCCAGTGTAGGCGCTGCTATCGTGCGGGAGGGATGGCTGTACTACGCGGTGGTTGGCAATGTGAAAATTTGCGTCTACCGTGATGGGGATTTGGTTCCGATGTCTGCAGGGCATACGTTGGACGTTCTGGCTGAGGAGAAATTCCGGATTGGGCGGCTTTCCCGTGAAGATGCTCTGATCTTGTTGGAAACTCACCGCCTGTATAACTATATCGGCCAGGACGGATTTAAGGATGTGGAGTATATTGACCGGCCCATATGCCTACATAAAGGCGATATCATCGTGCTGATGAGCGATGGCGTGTACGATATGATCCCCTGGCGAGATATTGAGGATATTCTTGCCCATGGCCAGGACTGCCAGCGTATGGCGTTTGAGATTACAGAGCGGGTCAATACCAGTTCGGCTGAGCATAAGGACAATGCCAGTGTGATCCTGATACGCTGGAATGGAGGCGGATCATGAGAAAGCAAAATTCCGAATTTTTAACTGCATTTACCTCAGAAGCCAGTCGGAAGTTAAAAAATACGGATTTTTTCGGGTTTGTAGAGCTAGATAAATTCGCTTGCTATGTCATAGCAGACGGAATTGACGATAATGTAGATGCCATCAGCGCCAGACTAGCGGTAGATAGCATTGTCTCGGCGTTTTTGGAAGCTCCATCCATGGGCAAGCGCGCTGTTCGGAGGTATTTGCGGGCGGCAAACCGCGCCCTGCTCAGTGCCAGAAGCAAAATGAAGCTGAAAGCATCTGTGACTGTGCTTGTCACAAATTATGTAAAACTTCGCTATGGGCAGGCCGGCAACACCCGCTTCCGTCTATACCGTGATGGGTTCTTGCGAATGCAAAGCCGGGATAGCTCCCTAAGTATGGACATGGTTCATGAGGAGCAGCTGGAGGAAGATAAGCTTGCCCAGCACGCGGAACGACACAATCTTTTCTGCTATATTGGGCAGGAAAAAGGCTTTTCCCCCTACATATCTAAAAAATTTAAACTGATAAACGCCGATGCCGCTATTCTCTACACACGAGGCATTTGGGAAAATATCGATGAAGGAGAGCTAAAGGACGTATTTGCCGATGCCGCAGATGAACCGCAGTCTGTTGTGGACTCTGTGGAAGATATGCTCCTCTCGCGTCAGCCCAAAGGATTGGAGAAGTACACCTTCGCGGCAATCTTTTTTAACAAGGTCTTTGTTGACCCAAACCGAAAGCGGAAAATTCGTAGAATCCTTATGATTGCCATTCCTACAATACTCGTGATAGCTATTCTGACCGTTACGTTGTTTGTCATCTACAATAACCGTAAAAACGATATCGCTGATATGGAGCAGAGCTTTTATAATGCTATAGAGTACATTCAGGCTGACAATTACCCACGGGCCCAGAGTGAATGCCAGAATGCGCTTGATCTGGCCGGCAAACTAAAAAACCAAGAGATACAGGATGACGCATCCAATTATATGAAGTTAATTGAAAGCGTAATGGCTGGAGATTCCGACCTTGATTCAGGGGATTATCGGGATGCCCAGCGCAATTATCGCAATGCACAAATTCGGTCACGCTATGCGGATAACCTTGGTGCAGACTACATTCAAGAGCGCCTGGATCAAACTGGGCAGTATCTCACTGTCTATGACATGATCTCACTTGGTGATACGTTGGCGAATAATCTCCAATACGATAAGGCGGAGGCGCAGTATACGGCAGCACAGCTTTTGGCTGGAAATATCCACTTCACCGAAGGGAGAGACAGCGCTACCACAGCTTTGGAACGGTTGTATCAATCTATGAAGCAAGAGCAGGAGGATAATGAGGCGGCTGCCCAGCAGACAACTGAGGATCAGTTAGCCGCTGCAAGTGTATTGTCCGCAGGGGACACAGCCTTTGCCAGCGGAGACTACACCGCCGCGTTAGCCTACTATACGACCGCCCACCAAAAGTATATAGCACTGGAGGATGAAGCGCAGGTCACTGCCTTGACGATCAAAATTGCCGCAGCAGAAGAGAAGCTGGCTGCACAGCGCGAACGGGCAGCAGAAGCGGAAGAATATATGGGTTTGGCCGAGACTGCTTATGCGGAGAAAAATTATGTTCAGGCAAAAAAATACTATCTGTTGGCGAAGGATGTATACGCTAGCATACAAAATGATGATAAAGTCGCCGAAGTCTTGCGCAAGATGGAACTAGTGGAAATGGGGATTAGTGCAGAGGAGGAGGCTCAGGCGGCTGAAGAGACTGATGGAAAAGTAGAAGAGGAGCAGACGGGAATAGAGTAGGAGCAGACCGAGCAAAACGGGGAGCAAAGAAGTCAAGATGGGCGGGAAGCGGTTCCGCCAGAGCTGGCACTGGCAGGATTGGAGAATAGCTAAGCCACGCATGGAACTAATAAGGGATGTGTGATGATCTTCTACCACTCTTCACACATAAAAACGGGTCGCCGCTGACCGGGAAGCGGCCGTCTTTGCGCACAGCTGACGGTGCTCCTGTAGAGTGCCGCAGCACTTCGACGTGAGACGCCTGGGAGGGATTATGGCGGAAAGTGTATTTGAACTGGGCTTAAACATGGAAGAATATCTAGCAAAACGGGCGCTGGAAATCCAGGATCTAGGAGAGCGCAAGATATTCAAGGATATTACAGAGAAAATGCTGCTGGAATTGTACAGATACACGCAGCATGAGTTTTCTGAGCTGGAGACTCGGATATTTGGCGAGTTGGAGTCGGTGCAGAGCGACTATGCAATTTATATTGGGATGGTGGATCGAGCACACTATGACGCTACTGACCCGTTTCTCCATCCGATTCTAGCCTCAGATACTGAAAAGCCGGTTTATTCGGTGGAAGATCTGTGGGAGTGCTTGAGCAACAATTGCCCCTATCCCCTGTATTCGATCTTTCTGGAGAGTGACTACCAGACAATTCAGGCATTTTCTGATCCAGGCCATATCTATCATGGTGTTGTCTACACGGAGCACGGTCAATATCGCGCCAAGTTCACAGTGCGGCCAGACACTGCGTATACCAAGCAACTCGCGGCCCTTTATCAAATTTTTATTACAAATTTTCGTCCATGGTCTACGGTATGTGAAGCCTACCTTCACAAATTTTTGCGGGTAGAGTTAATTTCCGTAGAGGATATTGATCCAAAGGAAACGATTCAGGAGATCCGTGTGGACTTTGAGGACTATGCGGCTTACGTCCGCTATGATTGTTTTCCGCTGTGGAACCTCAAACCTATCTTTGAAAAAACCAGTACCTATCCAGAACCATGCGTGGACCGGACAATTTATGACCACCGTATCTTTGCTCACCGCCTGGACGAGGGCCGGCAATACCTAGTTGTAAATACAGATGTAGAAATTGTCAATATCCGCCGTGTGAATGGTGATCTCATTATTACCTGCCCGCAGGAAAACCCGCATCAATGGGAGCTCTACCAAGTGGACCCTCCCAGCAAACGGTCCCATACGATATACCCAGTCCTCTCTAACCTGAGCCGGGAGAGTTTTGCTGGGAATTTGTCTGACCGTTACCGAAGAGGGGTGAAAACCAGGGCTGAAATTTCCCGGATCTTGTCTGCCTATGGCTATGAGGACTACGCAATTTTTCAAGATGTCATTTTGGAACCTCTTGCTGGTGCAAAAGGTCAGACTTATTCTATGGATGACTTTATTGTGGATGAGCTGCGGACGCAGAAGTCTGGTATGGCGATGACACTCCTCTTTGCCACGAAGCGTCCTGATGATTTTCTCACCCTGGATATTGTGAGCTTCCTGGTTTCACAGGTGCAGTGCTTCTTTCCAGAGTATGTCTGCCAGGGGAAGCTGGTTTAGGGAGGTCTGGAGATGAATTTTATTTGGGACATTGTGCTGAATGCCAAACAGAATGGCTCCAGTGAAGAAAACCTATTTTTCCGCCCGGCAAAAGATAGGAGCCCCTGGTATGAGCAGGCTTTTCCTATACTGAACGAGACCAAAGCCGAGGGGCCGGAGATCGAGTACAATCCGCTTTACCGGTTTGACTCCATGTTCCATGATCTGCTGCGGGAGGATTTTACCGACCTCCCAACTGTCCAAACATATTTATTTGATGCGGTGTCCCACTATCTGGTCTATACAGATCTCCACCATGGGCTTACAAAGCGGGAATTTTATGTTCGCTGCCTGATGCGGGAGATGGAAGGCGGAGGATTTGGCGCGTCCATTGCCGCGCATCTCCAAGCGGTCAATCCTGAGAAACGAGAACGATTGGCCGCATTGGCTTTGGTGCAAATCCAGGTTGGTTCCTCCCTGCTATTGTTCCGAAAAGCAACCGTATTGCTGTTTCCGGACGCACTGCTTTATCAGGAACGCTATGATCCCAAGCAGCTCCTTCTCTTTGTCGCGCACAAAAAAGATGAGCGGATGGAGCATTATATACACCTGATTGAAGATCTGTTTCTCCCCATCAGTCACCGGTTGCGTGTGTTTTGGGAGCACCATTTTGGTGTCATCGGTGTTGATATCACAATGCATGCTGACAACATGGAAATCTATTAGTTAGAAAGGCGGCGATCTACTTGAGCAGGTACAGCTATACACTCAATCGCGGCGCGATTCAAAAGGAAACCTTGAACTACTATAGCCGCGAGGAGCTGGAGCTGATGACCACCTACCAGCTTCGGGAAATCTGCCGCCAGGAACGGCTGATTAACGGTATCCATGCCCCTTTGGATAAGGATGTGCTGATCCGGCAGATCATACGCTTCCGCGGCCGGGAGGATCGGCTCTTTATTACCAAACCAGTAGAGGGTGGATGGGAGCGGTTAGAGAGCCTACTTTCCTCTGCGCGGCTGAATCTAAACAGTCCCGGAACTCTGCGCGGTTGTGCTAAAATCACGGCCTATAACGGGACATCTATTGAATACTTTGATCATTTTACCATTGGATACATGCCAGAACTAGCGGATACCAACGCTTTGTTAATCAGTGATGGAGAACTATGCGCGATCTTTAACCTGCGTGCCTATGGAAACAGTTTCGAGGAACTCTTTATCACAAAGGCGGCGGGACTGGACTGCAAAGAATCGAAGGTCCGCAACTATACCCTATATTGTATGGACAGGACACAGTCGGATCTTCTCTACAAAATTTATATGGAGGAGGCGCCCATTGTCCCGGAACATCTTCGTTTCTACGTGGTTCCAGTCCTCAATTTTGAGGTGCGGCCGCTGCTGGAAAGTAGGATGCCACTGGCCATTGACTTTGGATCTTCCAATACTACTGCTGGCATTTACTTAGACAACACTTATTTTGAAGGGCTCAATGGCGATCCGATCACCCAGATTTTAAAACGGGATCAAATCAATTATGTATCTTACCTAGATGTGGAACATCATGATGCGGAGACTCTGATTTTGCCAACGGTGGCCGCAGTAGTCAGTATTGACAACGGTGAAGTTCGCTACGCATTTGGACATGAGGCCAACCGCCTGTTCCACTTAAGCTATATTGACGAGGGTTTCTGTGTGTTCTATGATCTAAAGCGATGGGTGGGTGACGCTGACCGAACCGAAGAACTGGTAGACCGCCAGGGCCGCCGGGCCTATGCACCTCGCAGGGATATTATCAAGGCATACCTAGAGTTTGTAATTAGCTGCGCCCGACAGAGATTCAAGTGTAACTTCAAATCTATCCACATCTCGGCACCTGTCAAGCAAAAGCCACTCTTTGCCCGCTTCTTTCAGGACATCCTGCCTGACTACCAGATTGAAAATGAGAACATGTTAGACGAAGGTGTTGCAGTCCTTTACAATACAATCTCCGAGATGGTTGCTGAAAAGCGGTACACGGACGGGCAGTTTTACCAGGCGCTCATTATCGACTGTGGAGGCGGTACCACAGATCTCTCATCGTGCCGGTTCCGCATCTCTGACCGGCGTGTGGCCTATAAAATCGACATTACGACTGCATATGAGAATGGCAATACTGATTTTGGCGGCAATAACCTGACGTATCGAGTGATGCAGATGCTTAAGCTGAACCTAGCCCGCCAGTTGGGTGGCGATGGTATCCCAGATCCAGGAGAACTGATTCGAGATTTTGATGTGGACGTGTTTCGGCATGTGGATCGTGACGGTGTGGATGCTGTGTACTCTGGTCTGGACAGAGCCTATGAGCAGGCAGAACAGATCCTGCCAACTCGCTTCCGAGATTATGAGCACAGCAGTCGTGCGGACTATTACGCCGTTAAAAATAATTTCTATTTCCTATTTGAAACTGCGGAACGTGTGAAAAAAACGTTTTATACCCGCAGTAATATCCTACGTATGGCCATTTCCAGTGTTCCACTCCATGAAACGGCAACAGAATGCCTGATAGTGGACCGCTGGAAACTTTCCGCCCGGCAGAACGGATGCTTACAGACGCTGAAAGATATTCCCACAGCGTATATCAACATTTATGAGTTGAATCTTCTTCTGCGTGCGGATATCTATGGGATTGTCCGACAGTTTTTGGAAGGGCCATATGAAAGGGACGGATTGCAGGACTATGAAATCCTGCGGCTCACCGGCCAATCCTGCAGAATTGATATTTTCCGTGAGGCGCTAAAGGAGTTTATCCCTGGGAAGATCATCGAATCATCCAGACGCCAGGAGGATGGCGAACGGCTTCATGAATTAAAACTAATTTGTCTAAATGGTGCGATCAAGTACCTGAAAGATTGCAAATTCGGCTATGCTGATGTGCAGATCAATCACAGTCAGGCCGCTTTTCCTTATGTGGTAACAGCGTTCACACATACCAACGAGGAAAAGATATTGATCCATAGCCTTGACCGTTCTAAAATTCGCGGCTTTATCTCCCGCAACATGGCTGATCTGACACTAAAGCTGTTCCTAAAAGACTCGGAAGGGCGGCAGCGGTATGTCTACAATTGTATCTGTGATCCCACGCAGTTCGAGAACGAGCAGCCAGAGGATATCGTGGCCAAATTTGGAGGCCAGATCAGGCAGGATGATCTGGACGATATTGTGGACAAGGAGCTAAAGCTTTTTATTCTGGCTGACGAGAGCCGTTGGGGATTTACAGTGGTCCCCGTCCTGCGCCGGGACGGTCAGCTTCAATTAGGGCCAGAGCAGTTTTTCCGTTTTGAAACGGAGGGATGGGTAACTAATTTCTTTGATGGAACCAGGTAGGGTCCAAAGGAGGCGATATTGTGAGTCCCTATTACAAAAGACCGCGATTCTCATCAGGGAAACTGCTCAGAGCAGAGCATATGTCAGCCCTGGAATGGCAATGCTTTGACTTCCCGCACCTGTTTTTTCAGGGATGGGGAAACGGTATTCTGGCAGGCTGTAAGTTGTTTACTACCACGGACACGGTGACCATGGGACCTGGCATCATATGCTTTGAAGGCGAATTGTTTGGGGTGCGCGAGCCGGTAAGTGTGGAATATTACCCTACCGATGAAATTCGGTATCTCAAATTGTACATTGGGAGCAATGAAGGGGATGATACCTGCGATATGCGGAGGTTTTCCCTTATGCTGTCCGCCCATGAACGGCTGGGTTCCGGTGAATTGGAATTATGTCGGTTTCGACTCCAGCCAGGAGCATACTTACGGTGTGCGTACACAGACTTCCGCGACCGAGAAACACTATATGATACGCTGAATACAATCCACGAGAGCTGGTCAGCCCCTGGGGGAACAAGCTTGTCTCCGGATATTGTTGCAGCTTACGCAGAAGAGGCACTCGCCATTGGAGGTATTCCAGATCTCGATGCAGCGCTTTGCATACAGTGGCTGGACCAAAAATTTGCCGTATCAAGACAAATGATCAAGCGTTATCTTGCCCGGTTTTCGTGCGTAGATCCGGGGCAGGAAGTGGATAATAGAACCCTGTTCCAAGGACTGATGGCGCGGTTGGAGCAGTTGAAAAACGAGCATGAGCAGGAACCCAGCAAGACAAAATCGGCGCGTAAGATGATACTGGTGGATTGAGAGGGATTACGGTGAGCGAGATAACAAATGGACCCATTTATGTTACCAGGGGTATGAAGGCAAAGTGTAGCTGTAGTACTGCGCCAAAAGGTCAGTATTTAAACATCCGTGTAGACCATGGTGTGGTAGCTGGGGCCGATCAACAGCCTGTCCTCAATACCAATGACCACACAAAAGATACAGTATTCAGTTTTGGAAACTGCACGTCTGCGGCCAACCCAAAATTACAAATCCAAGCAGGGATCTTAAATTTTCTGGTTGGCGGAAACCCCCTAAATCTGATTGTGAAAGCGGTCTCCGGGAAGGGCGTGGTAGAGCATCTGTCCAGCATGGGGATCATCAGCTGTATATGCGAGCCTGATACGCCGCAGGTGTGGCAGATGGGGGACGAGGATCATATTTTAGATGGAGCTCCAATCCTGACGAAAGACAGTGTCCTATATTGCCGCAACGGCGGTATTATTACGATTATGGAGGATCAGGAAAGTTCAAAAAATTCAGAACAGGAAGAGGGGCAAGCTGCAGAAAGTCAAGAAGCGGATGTCGTTTCCTCTGAGGCCAAAGAGGCTTTTGATGCAGCGATGCAAAAGATTGAATCAGCGGGATTACCTGAAATGGCAGCGGGTGACACCGTCGCCGGGGGAGGTAGCGGTGGGGCGGCGGGGGGTTCTGCCGGGACAGGCGCCGCTGTGGCAGCAAGAATGGTAGCCATGGCTGCCATGGCCACCTATCCAGCAAGTATTTCCAGTCATGTCATGCCAGCACTGGGGGTGGAAGGGTTATCTGCAGACAGTTGTACGCCGATCCACAGCGATATGGCACAGCGGTCAGAGGCGCTGGCTCAAAATCAGAATGTTGATATACCGGCTGATGCTTTGGATGGACAAGGTTTAATTACGGACATCTCCAAATTGGATGAATTCAAAATGTTCCAGCGGCCTGCCAGCATAGTTGGTGGAGGTGCAGTGGCTGCTTACAACGCGATGAAGCAGCTGGACTCACAGTCCACCCCATCTTTTCCGCAGGTCATGTTTGATATGGAGACCTATGGGGCTGTGGAAACTCCCAATGGGGTGTTTGCGACAGGCCTATCGGACTACCTTGCCAAACAGGGCTGTGGAGTGAAATTTTTTCTCCCAGGCGAAACCGTCCCGGAGGGTCAGGGCGTGGCGATAGGCCTTTCTTTAGAACGAGGGGTGATGTCCTATCGAACGTTACCGCAGGATCAATGTATAAATTCCTTTTCCCTCATGATAATTCCGAAAAAATGGGGGGTTCAGAATGGAACACTTTGATGAAGAAATTTTGAAAGCCCGCAAGAGAGCAGAGGATGCGGACAAGTCGCGATATTGCCCCAAAACAGTGGAGCATGAAAAAAAGCAATCCATCTATGATGACTTTGTTGAGATTTTCAAAATTCCTACAAAGTTTGAAGAGAAAGTGGTGCTTCATGGTAAAGTGCGAATTTATATGCCAACTGATTTTGAGGCCAGACCAGAAGAGGAAATTAAGATTCTGTTTCCGTTCGGGAATCCACCGCAGGAATTATATGGGAATAGCTACGCCCCATTTATTCTCGCGTTCCATTGGACGGAGCATCCAATAGCGGAGGGGAATATCCCAGATCTTTTGGCCTTTGCAAAGCAGATGATGGAGCGAATGGGACCAAAGACACGTGTGATTCAGACGGACATAAAAAAACGAGGTGAGGGAGATATCGGCGTTATGGAAGTTTTAGCAAACGCGCTACAGGGAGTCAGCTACTCTGATATCTTCTATACGATTCTTGAGGGGCGGTTGATGATCGGCACCATTATGTTTGATCGAAAATATAAAGATAGATTATTGCCCATTGCAGAAGAAATTGTGGAATCCTTTCGTGTGGTGAAGGAGGATACCCAAAAATGAGTACGATCACATACGAAAACATAAATATTGCTGGCGTACCATTTTCTCAGCTTAGGGAGCTGGAAATCAGCCATGCACCAAATCAGCATGGCATGGTAAAATTGACCGGATTAATCCCATATCAGGACGCGCTGGAATTTGTGCAGAGGGTAGACGAAGCGTTCGCCATTGATATTACGACTTCTGCACAAGGACAGCCAAGGCAATTGTTCTACGGCCTCATTACCCAATTATCCCATGAAAAGCAGAATGATTTTGCCCTTGTTACGGTAGAGGCAAAAACGACCAGTGTGATTTTGGACGTAGCACCTATGAACAAGACGTTTCAAAGGACCACTATGACGTATGGCGAACTTTTAAGTAAATTGGTTGGGGGTAGGGGCACTGTGACCGTGACTGCCACAGATAAGCCGACCGGCGCTTTCATCATCCAGTGCAACGAGACTGACTGGCAGTTTATGATCCGCATGGCTTCCGCGCTTGGCGTGCCAGCCTGTGCCAATATTACAGCCAAAAAACCATATATCTATGTTGGACCGCCGCCGGTTAGCAAAACAAGGGAAATGAGAACTGTAGAGTATCATTCTGAAAAGAGCGTCTCCACTTACAATACTTTCTCTGCAATGCAGACAGGCGCTATGGCAGACGACTTTGCCGACGATTCGCTCACATCCTTCGACTATGCCTATATCGGCGACCAACTAAACCTAAATGGGAAAATGCTTTATATCAAAACTGTAAAGGCCTCCCTAAAAGATGGGAACTTGGTTTGTGAATATGGGGTGGGGCGAAAGACCGGTTTTGTTGCACCGGCAATTTCCAACACCCAAGCATCAGGGAAAATGATGACAGGTATTGTTCAGGCTGTTGAGCGGGATAAGGTGCAGGTATTCTTTAATTCCATTGACCAATCCTATGATGGGGGTGGGGACTGGTGGTTTCCCTATTCCACTGCGTATTCCTCTCAAGATGGAAGCGGCTGGTATAGTATGCCTGCGGTAGGGGATGAAGTACGCGTATTTTTCCCATCAGGAAGCGAAAAAGATGCCTTTGTAGGCAGTTCGGTACAGAAAACCCCAGGCGCAAAGGTAACAGATAAAATTTGGAGCGGACCGAATGGAAAGAAAATTCTGCTAACAGAAGAAGGGCTCATGATCATTGGGCGTGAAGGGAAATTGTTTATTGGCCTCACAGATGAAAAAGGGATCGAAATCATTTCTGACAAAAACATTACCATCACGTCTGCCAGCAATGTCAATATTCAGGCGGGCAATACGATTAATTTACAGGCGGAAAACCATATTCTTCTCGGCACGGAATCTGCTTATGTGGACATTCGCAAAGAGGGCATTACAATGACAGGCGAAAATATCATTTTGACATAAAATCGTGAACAGAGAGGGTGAAATCATGGAGCGGGCAGAGGCGGAAAAGGCGTTTATAGAAAAGTGCTATGATCCACTTTTTCGGGCCTGGATACAGGAAGTTACAGAACAATATGGCGCTGAGTTTCAAAAGAATGAGACTCGATTTGTAACTTATGTGGAACAATTCCTCAACACTGTGTCCAAACTGCAGCGTCTGGCTGATGTCCCATTAAGCGTCATCACTTGCTCGATCCTATGGACCTCGCTGTTGGAAGGGACTCCGGCAATTTTGATAGAAGCTTATACAGGAGAACCGTTCATGCATGACCCGGTGATAGGAGAACGAGTGCCGGCGCCATGGATGTTTTACCGCTGGAGCGAGTTTGTAGATGCCCTGATCCAAACATGTGGGGAGATGGAGCTTGGAAGCTATATCAGGAGGCCAGAAATCAAGGCCAAGGCAATTCAGGCAGCACGCGATATTATCTTCCTCTATTGGATTGCCATGAAGTCGCACCTGCGACGAATCCCGGAGTTGCCAGTGTGGCGCAGCTTAAACAAGGGACCGCTTTTTTGTATTACGCTTGGCGAGTATATGGAACGCCAATACGCTCTGATAGGGGAGCGGGAAGAGGTCGATTTGGCGCTCTTAGAGCCCAACAGCAGTGCTCAGTTTGCAAAATTTCAGGACAAAGTGTTCCGGAATCAGAAATTTGAGGGCTTGACGCTATCTGATACCGTTTTTCAACACTGCATTTTCCAATATGTGGATTTTCTGGCGTGTTCTCTTAGCGATGCACAATTCGTTGACTGCACGTTTGAGCACTGCACATTTTCGGATTTAAGCTTGATGGGGACTGAAATTTATGCCACACGACTGACTGATTCTTCCTTCAAGCGTGTCTGGTCAGAAACTGGACAAAGCCGGCAACCGGGGGACTTCTTGTCCGGAGGACACACCAGATTCACAAACTGTTTGTTGGAGAAGGTCAGCTTTTGCAATGCAGAGCTTAGACATGCAAAAATTGAGAATTGCCAATTTATTAAGCTCCATGTATTGGAGAGCGACCTATGTGCCTCTTTACAGGATCAGGCCGCCGAGGAGGTGTAGGGGCGTGAACTCATTTCAATATTTTCAATTGAAAGAAGATGCCAGTTTAAGTATGCCCATAAGGATTTTCCATTTCGCGGTGGAGGGAGACTACACAGCAGGAAAGCCCATTGATCCGGGAAGTGTCCCGAAACATCAGGTGGCTTACTTTGAGTATTCTCCCCAGGTGGAGATATGCGATGTGTTATTCCGGCCAGTTCTTCTCGTGAAAAGTGAAATTAAGAAGTTGTGGCAGTTTTATGAACCGCACATGAAATACAAGGGCGTCCAGGTGTTTGCAAATGATACAAGAATCAATGTAGCGCCGATGTATTGGTGCCCCATGATTGACTCCATTTCCTGTATGGATGTGGGGACGCAACGGTATCCAGACAGATCAATTAAACGCCTGGTGCTCCAATTTCAGGCGGTGCAGGGACGGCATATATTCCAAGTGGCCGGTCTATTAGAACGCATTACAGTGGTATCTCTCCCAGTTGCGGAGAGTATGTTAAAACGTAGTGCGACAGGGTTTCAGTTGCAGGCAGTGGATTTAGTATAACTTGGTGGTCATGTGTTGGAAAGAAAGGGGTGCACAATATGGCAAAACTTCAGCTCAATGCGGGTGAGTCGATTATTGGCAGCGGCATGATGGCGTATCAGGAACCGGAGGGGATGCTTCGCTACCGCTCCTGGCATGGAAACATCTACATTACAAACCAAAGGGCTTTCTTCCGCATGTCAATGACGGGGATCTCCATGATGGATCTTCCCCTATCGGAGATTAGAGGCTTCACGGCGTCGAAAAGTTTTTTTGTTCCTGAAATAAAAATTTACAGTAGGAACGGGGAGAACTTTAAGTTTACAGGCTTCCTAGCTAAAAAATTAAAAATCTGGCTTCTGCAGGCTGGGCTTCCGAGCCTGTAATATCGGTGCCGGGAGAGGACGGACGTCAATATGGAAGAAAAGAAGAAAGTGACAGTTGGCACAGTGATGACGGTAATAGTAGGAGTGTTGTTTTCCTTCTGGATGGTCATGGGGGCTTTTCCCACTGGCTGGCTGTACGATTTAGGAGTTGGAACCGGCACCCAGCAGGGGCAAAGGCCCGGTTCGGAGGTGCGGGCGATTGAACGTAAAGAGGATGCCCGGGAATTCTTCTCGGGACAGATTCCCGCCACTGTTACGGGCGAGGTATTTGTCCAATGCCCTTTGATGAGGCTTCGGGATAGCGACGAGGAGGGCCTGCACAGAAGCTGGAACCACATTTCCAGAACGAAGCGCGGCGTCGAGATCACCGAGTATTATGAACTGGACTACCCGATTACCCCGCTCCAAAAAGTGATTACATTTTTCTCCGGGGCGGCTTCTTACAATCCATATTATCTGGTCCAACTGGAGGACGGCTCCTATCTCTGTGCCTTCTTTGACGATTACCATATGCTCCAGAACATCATGGGCGGGGAAGTGGAACTGCCCACCGGCTATGTGAGGGGAAGTACAGGCGACGAGTACCAGATGCTCTACGAGATGGCAAAAGACTACGACGTGGACCCAACGTTGGTGCTGGACATGTACCGGGATGGGAAAGGCCCCTGGATGCTGGATAAAGGGCTTCGCCTAGTGCTGGCAGTGGCCATAGTTATGGGCGCGGTAGTCGGAGCACGGAAGCTAAAATCGAAGCTCAAAAACCGGAGGTGAGGATCCGTGGGAGAGATATACGACCTTGGCCAGTTGATCGTGCAGGGGCCGGTACCCTATCGGACCATAAAAAACATCACCGTGACGGAGCGGCAGGACGAGCATGGCCGGTTGCATCTCCACCTGGTGATGGACGGGGATGCAGTACTAGATATGAGCCGCCTGGAGCAGGCTCCCATCACCGTGCGGACGCTGGATGGGGAGTGGGTATTTTGCGGGGTGTGCGTTGGGTACAGCGCAGAGCAGTTTGGGCAGTACCAGGAGCTACGGGTGGAGGCTGTCACGGGATCGTATCTGGCAGATATCACGCCCAAGAGCCTCACGTTCCAGAGCGAGAGCAAGACGCTCCAGAGCATTCTGGAGCAGGTGCTCAGCCCCTACGGGGTTTTGATGACGCTAGAGCGGGATCCTGTAGTGTCCCAGATGATATACCAGCAGAACGAGACGGACTGGGCGTTTGCAAGGCGGATCGCCAACCAGTTTGGGCTGAGCCTGTTTGTGAATGGGAAAGCGGCTGGGTTTCAGCTCAACGTGGGCGCGGTCCCGTTTACAGTCCATCCTGTAGATGCGCTGCCCAACGAGAGCGTGGAGAAGGACATCCAGGCCCTGCGGGTCCAGCAGCAGACGGCCAACCCGCAGCTGATGGCCTTTGAGGTTGCACAGTATGGGGGAGCTGTGGCGGAGCTGGGGCTGGGCGTCGGGCACGGGCTAGAAAAGGATGGACGACAGTACATGATCGTGTACAGTGAGATCGTGGCCTCATTGGGCGTCTTGCGCAATCATATCAAATGTGTGAGCCGGTCCGGCGCGCTGCCGGAGCCGGCGCAGGGGCCCACGGCGGATATTGCGGGGAGCTGGGGAAATACCGATCAACCGCGCGGGCCGGCACCCAGGCTGTACAGCAGCAATATCATCAGCGGACAGGTGCTGGAGGTATCGGGTTGCGAGGTCAAGGTGCGCTTTGACTCGGGTAGCGGCACGCGGTGGATACCCTATGCCAGCACCCTCAGCGATTGCATGTATGTGATGCCGGACATTGGAGACACGGTATTCTGTTACTTTGAGAATGACGGGACCTTTGTGTGCCTGGGCAGCAAACACGCGGACAATAGCCGTAGCGACTTCAGCCATCCGGAGGAAAAGGTTTTGACCTCAACGAACCGGATGGTCAAATTCAAGGGCGCGGAACTGGACATCACGGGGAACCGGAGAGAGATGGACGGCGAGGGTGGGATGCAGCTGAAAATCATCCTGTCGGATGAGAAGGGCATCGAGATCGCGGCCACAAAGGATGTGACGTTCTACGCAGAGGAAAATATTTACATTCAAGGCGTGGAGCAGGATGCGAACAGCCCCAGCAAAAGCCAGGCGATTCTGGACGGGCAGGCGGCTAAGGCGGCCCAGTTCCAGAGCGCCGAGAAAGCGGGGGCAAACTATCAGGTGATCCACGGAGGTGTGCCGGAGGACCCGTCCCTGGCGGCGGCTGGCCTGGATGCGCTATTGGACATTTCTGCCGGCGTATTTGATGAATTAAAGTCTCCGTTTGACACAGTGGGCTCCTGGCTTAAGGCTGCCGGAGGCGGTGGTAGCGAGGGCACAGACAACAGCATCAAGATCGCTGAGGTGGAGGACAAGCAGATCTTGGTCTTTGGCCTGAATTGTTGTAAGCTACAGGTGCAGGACTCTTACCTGATGATCGACAGCCTCAATATTTATGGGCAAAGTCCTGTGTTCCATGAGCTGGGTTTCTACCGTGGCCGGACGTATGAGCAGCTGGAAGAGAGCACGAACACTTTCATGGACAACCTGCTGGACGGCATCCAGCTGGGTCTGGATATTATAGGGATTGTTGGGATAGCGTGCCCTGTGGTGGGCATAGTGGCTGGAGCAGTAAACGCAACGATTTCGCTGTTGCGTGGGGACTATGCCGGTGCTGCCATGAATCTTATTGGGTGCATCCCTGGGTGCTCCGTGCTGAAGATTGCACAGAAAGCGGTGAGCGGCTCCAGCAAATTAAAAGTTGCCGCATCCGCGCTGAAGTGGTTTGGAAAAATCTCCGACTTCATCGACAGCACACAGCTGGTCATTGGTTCCAAAGACGCAATTGCTTCTTTGGGGAACTTCTTAGTGGTGGCGTTCAGCGACGCCTCCTGGCAGGAAAAATGGGATGCATCGTATGACTTTTTCAACCAAATAAAAAACTACATTGGGCCAGTCAGTAATATGAAGCACCGCTTGCGTGATTCCTGGCAGAGCAGCACAAAAAAGCCAGAAGGGCCCGATAAAAAGCCCGATCATGACTCAGACGCGGGAAAAGGGCCGGAATCCGACGGTCAAAAAGTCCGCAACGCAGAGCCGGGAGAGGGTGATAGCCAGTCCTCCGAAAACAAGCCAAAATGTGGCGACCCCATTGATATGGTTACCGGAAGCCAGCGCATGGCGAACACCGACTTTATCGTCAAGGAGCTTGGGGAAGATTTCCGGCTGGTGCGCATCTATGAGTCCCGGTACGAAAACAAGGGCGGACTGCTGGGCTCCCGCTGGTTTCTGAACATCGAGACGCGGATTTGGCTGGAAGGCGAAAAAGCGGTGGCGATTTTGCCGGATATGCACCTGGAGCACTTCATCAGGACGGAACATGGGTGGAGCAACGAGAGGTCCGGGGCAGGGATATATCGTCTGACGGAGACGGACGCTGGGTTCTGCCTGGCATTGGTGCGGGAAAGAATCCGCTACCAGTATGACCGCAGGGGCTACCTCTCTATGATGATCGACCGGAATGATAACCGGATTTGGTTTCGCTATTTGGGTAGTGCCATTCAACGCATGGAGTTTTCCTGCGGGCAGGTGCTGGAGTTTACATATCAGGACAATAAGCTAGCCGGCATCACGGACATTCTGGGCCGGACGGTGCGGTATGCCTACGACGGTGAGCTGCTGACCGAGGCCCGTCTGGCGGACGAGGGGGCCATCCACTACGCCTACACTCCTGAGGGCTGGCTAGCCAGCGTCATTGACCAGAACGGGCACGAGTATGTGCGCAATGAATACGATCTGACTGGGCGTGTAACTCGGCAGTTCCTGGCCACGGGGGAAGAATTCGTGGTGCTCTACGACGATGCAAACCGGACCAACACGTTCCAGACGGTGGGCAAAGGGGATCAGATTGCGTTCCACTACAACAAGGACAATCTGGTGGAGAAGCAGGTGTACCCAGACGGTACCACAGAGGAGAAGCGGTACGACGCCAACCAGAACGTGGTGTGGCAGAAGGACCGGAGGGGCGGGGAGCTGGTCCGAGTGTATGATGGGCAGAGTCAGTTGCTGGAGGAGCGCCTGCCCAACGGGTTGATTACGTCCTATGCGTACGACGGGGAGGGGAACCTGCTGCGGCAGTGGGACAACAGTGGCCGGGAGACGTTCTATCGCTACGACGGGCAGGGCAACCGGGTGGAGATGCGGGTGCGTTTGGAGGGGGAGCGGTACGGGGTGTACCGGTTCGCCTACGACACGCACGGGCGGCTGGTGGAGCTGACCGACCCCAACAGGAACAGCCTGCGGTACAGCTACACCGGCGGCTGTTCCTCCCCCAGCAGCGTGACCCTGCCGGACGGGCGGGAGATTACGTATACCTATGACGCGGCGGGACGCTGCCTATCGGTGCGCAGCGGCGGGGAGGAGCGGCGGTACAGCTACAACAACTTGGACTTTCTGTGCCAGTCGGTGGATCCCATGGGGTTGTGCACCCGATGGGAGTTCGACCGACTGGGCAACCTGATCCGGTTTGTGCTGCCCAACCAAGCCGATGGGGCGGCAGAGGACGGGATGGGGACGCGGTACTACTACGACGCCATGGACAAGCTGGTGGCCAGGGTAGACTCGGTGGGCAGCGTGTATGCCACCCAGCGGGACAGCTACGGCAACGTCCACAAGGAAATCAATCCCAACACCTATGACCGGGCGACGCAGGACGGGGCGGGGATCGTCTACGACTACGACGGGGAGGACCGGCGCATCCGCATCCATTACCCGGACGGCGGGGTGGAGCGGATCTTCTACGACCCGGCAGGCAACGTCGTTAAAAAGGTGCAGCCCATGGACTACGACGCCCAGGCAGATGACGGAGCGGGGTATACCTACGAGTACGATGAGGTCAACCGTCTGGTGCAGATCACCGCGCCCAACGGTACGGTGGAGAAGCGGTATGTGTACGACCTGCGTGGGAACATCATCAAGGTGATAGACGCCGCAGGGTACCAATCGGGGGAGAGCGACGAGGCACGGGTGGGCATTCTGTACCGCTACAACGTGACGGGCTGGCTGACAGAGAAGCGGGAACCAGTCAAGCAGGGGGACGGGGGAGAGGTGCTCTACCGTCTGACCGCCTACCGCTACGACGGAGCGGGGAACCTGGTGGAAGAGCGGCGGTACCGGGACTTCCAGCGGGAAGAGAGCGGGGCCGGCCCTGTGCTGAGCATTTTCTTCGCCTATGACCAGGCGGACCGTCTGGTGAGGGTGAGCGACACCACAGGGGCGGCGGTGGAGTACGGCTATAACAGCCGCAACCAGCGCACGATGGAGAAGCGGAAGCTTGGGGATGGACTGTACCAGGTGTTCCACTGGAAGTACGACCTGGCGGGACGCATGGTGGAGCAGGCCCGGAGCGTGGAGCGGCCGGACGGCAGCCGGGGGTTTGCGGTGAGCCGGTACAGCTATGACAAGAATGGCAACGTGGTGAAGGTGCAGACGCCCACGGGCGGCCAAATTCTCCGGGAGTACGACGGGGTGGACCGGCTGATTGCGGAGACCCACATCGACAAGGGGGCGGGCATCCACAACCGGACGGAGTTTGCCTACGACAAGGCCGGGAATCTGGTGGAGATCACGGACAATCAGGGCCGCAAGACCCGGGTGGAGTACGACCTGCTCAACCGGGAGATCCGGCGTATGGAGAAAGACGGCGGCGTAACCCGGCGCTTCTACGACGGCAACGGGAAGCTGGCCAAAGTGGTGCGGCCCAACCAGTACGACGCCCAGGCAGACGACGGGGCGGGCTACCAGTACACCTACGACCACGGGGGCCGTGTGCTCACGGTGGTGGGCCCCGACGGGCGGGTGCTGGAGAGCAACACCTACGACGGGGACGGGCGACTGGTGCAGCGGCTGGACGGGCAGCAGGGCGGGGCGGCGTATACCTACGACCTGGCGGGCGGCCGCACGAAGATCCAGACCAGGGGCGGGGCCACCCAGAAGCTGGCCTATGACGCCCGAGGGAACATCGTGGGGGTGGAGGACGGCAACCAGAACCGCACCACCTACCAGCTGGACGATTGGGGGCGGATCATTGGCATTGTCAAGGCGGACGGCTCCACGGAGTTCTACGCCTACGACTGCGCGGGGAACCTGACCAGCTCCACCGACGGGGAGGGGCGGACCACCCGGTACGAGTACGGCCGGGACGGGCAGCTTGCGGCCATGGTGGACCCCACCGGGGAGAAGGAGACCTACCAATATGACGGGGAGGGCCGCTTGGCCGCCCGCACCGACCGCAACGGGGTGACGGTGGAGTTTGGGTACAACCTGTACGGGGCCCCCCTGTTCCAAAAAGCGAAAGACGGCGCTCTGGGTGATTTTTACGAATACACCCGGGAGGGCCTGCTCAAGTGCGCCATTTCGGCGGGGATGCGGTACGCCTACGAGTACGACGAGATGGGACGTATGATCCGCAAGAGTGCCAGCGGGCGGACGCTGCTGGCCCTGGCCTACGACAAGAACGGGAACAAGATCAGGCAGGCCGACGTGACGGGGAAGGTGACGCAATACGCCTATTCTTCCCTTGATTTAGTGGAAAAAGTGTGGGACGATGGGCAGGAGGTGGCGGCCTACGACTACAACGCCGACGGCGCCATTCGGCGGCTGGCTCACGGCCCCATCCTGCAGGAGTACGCCTACGACCTGGACAAGAACCTGACAGGTATCCGCATCCACAGCGGCGAGGAGCTGCTGGCGGACAACCAGTACCTCTACGATGGCAATGGCAACCGCACCTGGAAGAAGCAGCTGGGGGGCGAGACCCTTTACCACTACGACCGGCTGAACCAGGTGAAGAAGGTGGAGTACCCCGGCTACACTGAGGAACTGTACTACGACAAGGCGGGCAACCGCACCAAGCGCATTGCCCGTGGTGTGGAGGAGCTGTACCAGTACGACCCCCGGAACCGGCTGACGGCCTACACCAAGAACGGGGTGACCACCCCCTTCCGGTACGACAATGGGGGCAACCTGCTGGCGGACGACAGGGCCCGTTACACCTATGACGCTTTCAACCGGACGGTGAGGGTGGAGACCTTTGACGGCCATGTGCAGGTGAACCGCTACGATGCAGAGGGGCTGCGGTATGAGATGGAGGAGAACGGCAACCTGGTGCGGTTCATCTTCAACCAGGAGCGCGAGGTAGTAACGGAGGAGGACGGCACGGGCCTGACCCGGCTCATCCGGGGCACAGAGCTCATTGCCCGGAGTACCGACGCAGCCCGGACGTACTACCACTACGCCAGCGACGAGATGGGGTCTATCACCCATATCGTCGATGAAGCTGGAGCAGTCCAAAACCGCTACGAGTATGACGCATGGGGGAACCTCACGGTCCAGGAGGAGGCCGTCCCCAACCGCTTCAAGTATACCGGGCAGCAATTTGACCCGGTGACCCAGCAGTATTACCTGCGGGCCCGGTTCTACAACCCGGTGATCGCCCGGTTCACCCAGGAGGATACCTACCGGGGCGATGGGCTGAACCTGTATGCATACTGTGCAAATAATCCGGTGTTCTATGTGGATCCCAGTGGGTTTGCATCCACGAATACAGTTGGATATGCCAATGTAACTCCCGATTATCTTTCAAAGAGTGGAGGACGATATGGAACTACTCCAACTAGGGAGCTCAATGTTTTAATTGCAAACGTTTTTGGGGCTGAAGGTCAAGCGTTGGATCCTGGTGTTGGATCAATAAGGCAAACATACGGTGGTAATGTTGGTAAGGAACGGTCTTTTCCTTCCTCAACAGGAGGACGGAAAGGTGGCTCTTACACTGATCTTACATTCCAAATTAGTGATAAAACTTTAATGAGTTCGCCACTTGAAGTGAATATTAATACTATTAGTATGAGTCCATCTACCGAATTAGCACGAGAACTTCAAAATGCTGCACGCATAAATAGCCAAATTTCGCAGCAGAATAGTTTGGTACAACCTCCTATTATATTGGTTGATAAAGTCACTTATGAAATTGTTAGTGGTAAATTTACATATACTGATCCTACAACAAAACAGTTGGTGACTGTGGATATTCCGGACCCGTTTTCAGTTTCGTGGGGAAGCGATAAAATTGATGAGAGCAAAATGAATATTTTAAACGGACTACAAAAAATGGCGGCGGAGAAAAAGGCAGGGAAAGACGCTGCCAAACAAATCTCTGATTATGTTGCAGCCAAGAAAAGTTCCGATCTTTTGATTTTAGGGCAAGGGAACCATAGAGGGTATACAAATCCGCGGGATGGTTGCCGATAATGAATTGAGGTGATATTATTTGGAGATTTTCTTTTATTGTTTACCACATAAGTTGAAAGAATTATTTTGTGAAATTGAACAAAAATATTCTCTTATCTATCAGCCGTTCTTTGGAAAGGCCCCAAGTATTGCGGAAATTGATATTCCACTTCGGAAACCGTTAAATTCTTATCGAGAGTTTCATGATTTTGGGAAAGCCTATTCTGGGACGCCGTGTTTCTGGATATATACACCTGATGACACTTCTATTGAAAGCAATACTCCTATTTCTCTGAGGTTTAGCGGTCCTCCTGTATATTTAAAAGATAACCATGTTCTTTGTGAAGGCGTGTTGTTTTTATCGCCAGAGAATAAGGAGGTTTTACCGCGAGCACTTTACAAGGATATTAAGCATTTCTTTGTGCAATGTTTTGTTAAATCTGGTTATTGTTATATTGACCCAGGTGTATACTCTAATCGTAATGAATATCTTTTTATTCAGCGTGATTATAACTTTTTGTCTCCTGCATGGTGCTTTGATGACTCGAATAAACATATTCCCATAGACATTGACACTTGGTATTTACGGAAAGGGAAAAATAAGGAGTGTTACCAATCGTCAAAGTTAAAAATTGAATTTTTCACCTCTGTATCTGATTTAGTGCAAATTCTCTCAGAGTTAGAATCGAAGTATAAGATCAAATATGTTGAAACTATTCATCGAGGGAAAATCATTCATACTCAGAACATATTTCATTCGGCAAAATCACTTGAAAATATGGATGGTCGGCCCATGGGTGTCCGTCAAATTTGGGTGTATGCTGAAGTCAGTCGTATGTTTATCTACTTATCTATAGATGACTTCTACGATAGCAGAAAAAAAATTATCAATATGAGCAGTGCTATTGGATCAGATAATCCCTTTGGAGATCAACTTTATATTGACTTTGAATTAGCAATAAAACACAACTTTTGCAGATTAGAGGAAAAACATTATGGCCCATTTTATTTAAGCCCATCCATATATCGAGACCGGGAAAATATGGTTCTCAATTTAAATGATCCTCGATTTCGAATTACTGATTATGACAAAATTATTCCTGTTTGGAGAGAGGAATGGGAGCAAATTCAGAATTGATGATTCTACAGACAAACTATCGCACCCATGCATTGTATTGAGATTAGAGTTGTTAGTGTTTGCATACAATTTTACCCCGCATTGATACTATTTCAATCCCGACCGGGAAGCAGTGGTGGAGGAGGACGGCACGGGCCTGGCCTGGCTCATCCGGGGCACAGAGCTGATTGCCCGGAACACGGATGCGGCCCGGACGTACTACCACTATGCTTCCGACGAGATGGGGTCTACCACCCACATCGTCGACGAAGCGGGGAATGTCCAAAACCGCTACGAGTATGACGCATGGGGGAATCTCACGGCCCAGGAGGAGGCTATCCCCAACCGCTTCAAGTACACCGGGCAGCAGTTGGATCCGGTGACCCAGCAGTATTATCTGCGGGCCCGGTTCTACAACCCGGTCATTGCCCGGTTCACCCAGGAGGACCCCTACCGGGGCGATGGGCTGAACCTGTATGCGTACTGTGCGAATAACCCGGTGTACTATGTAGATCCAAGCGGGAATGTATCACAATGTGTGAAAGATGCCTACAAAAAGCATCGTGAACAAGGCATATCGCCACAAGAGGCTCTTAATGCAGCAAATAGAGATTTATTCTATCAAAGAAATAAAGACAAGGGAATGTCTGACGCTGATGCATTAAATCGTGCTGAGATTGACTTAGAAGTACATCGAGCAATGCAAAAGTATCAGATATTGGTGAATCAATCGGATGCTGCTACGGGTGGTAGCAGTGCTAGAATTCATGGTATTTATGTACATGCAGATGTTGCTAAAAAAATGGATGAATGGGTTAATAATCAAAATTTTAAAAATTTGATAATTTATACTGAAGTAAGCTACAAAGATAGAGATATAGGAAATGGGTCGAAAGGCTCATCAAGAATAGACATTCTTATTCAAGAAATTGAAGGCAATAATCCAATGGTTAATGAAAATAATTATTATATGGGAGATATTAAAACTGGAAAAACTAAGTCAGGTAGTACATATGGTGAAAAACAAATGGATAAAAATGAGCGTAATGTTTTTGGCGATCAAAATAATGGTCAAAAAGTTACTCACTGGCAATTTAACCCAGGGAATGTTTCTCCAATACAAACTAGGTAAGGAGGTATATTTACAGTATGGAGCATGAATCATTGTGGACTTCTTCCCAAACAAACCACTATTTATTTAAACAGCTTAGAGATTTATGTAAAAAACATGGATTTAAAGTAACTCCAAAGCATCGTAAAACACTTATAAGAATTAAGGAGCATTATGTTGAGATCATTTTCCCTGAAGTAATATATATGGAAACCTGGTTTCATATGCAAGTTGCATCAACAAGCTCTTTTGCAAAATATTATTATTTTGATAATAGAATTGCACCATGGAAAACGAATGATAAAAATCAGCCACATAATTTTTATTCTAAATTAGCAATAGAGGATAAAATAACATCAAAAAGGTATTATTCTCCTGAAAAAATAGAGAAAGCTTGGAATGAAGCGATTTCTGTCCAAGTTCAAGAAAGTATGATAGATTATTTTGATAAGTTTAATTTTCTAAAATTTGTTGAACTATCAAAGCAAAAAAGAGGAGATGGAACATTAAGATATTGTTCTTCGCCAGGAACAAATGATGCACTGCGTTATCTCACTATGGCATATAATGAGATTTGGCTTGGCAACTTATCAGCAAGTGTCCCTTTATTAGAAAGGGCAGCGCAAGGATATGGAAGATCGCTTGAGCAACTGAATAAGATGAATGAGGAATCTACATCTGGAAAGCAAGAAAATTATGATGCTATCATAAAGTTGCTTTCAATTATGCAGGAAGGAGATGAGGATATGCAGAAAAAAATATTTTATGAAATGCAAACACTAGAACATACAGCATTAGATTTTGTGTGGGGTATCACTAATTTATAAAAACGGTGGTGGGCCCCGACGATTTGTACGAGATGGAGGAGAACGGGAACCTGGTGCGGTTCATCTTCAATCAGGAGCGGGAGGCTGTCACTGAGGAGGACAGCACGGGGATTATCCGCCTAATCCGGGGTAGTGCGCTGATTGCCCGGAACACGGATGCGGCCCGGACGTACTACCACTATGCTTCCGACGAGATGGGGTCTACCACCCACATCGTCGACGAAAATGGCAACGTCCAGAACCGCTACGAGTACGACGCATGGGGGAATCTCACGTCCCAGGAGGAGGCCATCCCCAACCGCTTCAAGTACACGGGTCAGCAGCTGGATCCGGTGACCCAGCAGTATTATCTGCGGGCCCGGTTCTACAACCCGGTCATTGCCAGGTTCACCCAGGAGGACACCTACCGGGGCGATGGGCTGAACTTGTATGCGTATTGTGCGAATAACCCGGTGTACTATGTAGATCCGAGCGGGTTTGAGAAGGATGTATTAGGCAAAACAAAAACAGATGTTGATGCCCTTTCTGATTTGATTGATGAATTAAATTTACATGATGGAGCCCATACTAAGGGAGAAATCGACATTTTGCAGGAATGGGCTAATGAGTACGGCGTTGATGAACTATTTGGGTATGTAAAAACAAATTATGGATATGCGCTACAGAGCTTTGATGAAAGTGCTTTATTGATGCGTGACTATGTGGTTAATGGAGGCCATCTATACCGTGGAGGTACACTTGGCCGTTCTGCAGCGGCTGAAGGACAATTTTGGGCAGCGGAACATCCATCTACTCCAGGCTATCCAGATAGATATGGTGTTGATTTTAGCAAAATGGAATTTATTGAAAGGGGTAGTGTGATTCCGGGAACAGAATTTATTACAAGACCAGCCCCAGGACTAAACGGAAATCGTGGTGGTGGCATCGAAGTTGTAACTCCGGCTTTTGGAGTCAAATTAGATGCATTTAGTGTTATTAGATGACAACATATTGCAAAAAGTCAATAGATATCGGAGGATATATGGAATTTGAAAATTTAGTAGATGCGAAAAATCTTATGAAATATATTGCGAATCGATTGCCACATGATAATAAGTATTATAAAGATTTTTTGTTCTTTGGAAGCATCAATTTTACTACATCATCGGAATATCGCGAAGAATTAAAGCAATTTTTAGAAAATTTTATTATAGATAATGGAGTATCTTTTTTGAGTGAAGCGGCGGTTAAATTGTATCCTAGCATAGTTCGTTTATATGGGTGGCTATAAGCTCAAAATTAATTCATCATATTCTGCTCTGCTCCAGCGGCTGGACGGGCAGCCGGACGGTGCGGTATGCCTACGACGGTGAGCTGCTGACCGAGGCCCGTCTGGCGGACGACAGGGCCCGTTACACCTATGATGCTTTCAACCGGACGGTGAGGGTGGAGACCTTTGACGGCCATGTGCAGGTGAACCGCTACGATGCGGAGGGGCTGCGGTATGAGATGGAGGAGAACGGCAACCTGGTGCGGTTCATCTTCAATCCCGACCGGGAAGCAGTGGTGGAGGAGGACAGCACGGGCCTGGCCCGCCTCATCCGGGGCACAGAGCTGATTGCCCGGAGCACCGACGCAGCCCGGACGTACTACCACTACGCCAGCGACGAGATGGGGTCTACCACCCACATCGTCGATGAAGCTGGAGCAGTCCAGAACCGCTACGAGTATGACGCCTGGGGCAACCTAACGGTCCAGGAGGAGGCC
The DNA here is from genome assembly GCA_944387065.1 of uncultured Oscillospiraceae bacterium. Taxonomy (GTDB): domain Bacteria; phylum Bacillota; class Clostridia; order Oscillospirales; family Oscillospiraceae; genus Enterenecus. Next base: position 5,999 of record CALXDM010000002.1, on the reverse strand, counting down.
GTCCCCAACCGCTTCAAGTATACCGGGCAGCAATTTGACCCGGTGACCCAGCAGTACTACCTGCGGGCCCGGTTCTACAACCCAGTGATCGCCCGGTTCACCCAGGAGGACACCTACCGGGGCGATGGGCTCAATCTGTATGCCTACTGTGCAAATAATCCGGTGTTCTATGTGGATCCCAGTGGGAATACGCCTGATTGCGTTAAAGATGCAATAGAGCGATATAAAAAAGGACAGCCAGATGCAGATGATATTGAAATTCTAAGGGCACTTCAGAGTCAAGAGGAATTTGCAAAGTTTAAAGATAATATAGAATCTGAAATTCTGCGTCAGCAAGGGCTGGTGACTGGAGGCCATAATAGATGGAAAGGAACAGACGGGAGGTTCGTACCGAAACCTATTTATGAACTTTATTCAAATGTACCTAATGCGAATAGAATAGATTATCAAAAGGTATTTTTTGAGCAGTATCCAGATCTAAAAGGACGGGTCGTTGTCCATCATTCTATTGAGCAACAGATAATAACTAGATATCCGGGGCTATTTACCATTGAAGAAATTAATGAATGCAGTATGTTGCGAGGTATTCCTAAAGAGGTGAATAATGATATTCATTTGTCAAAGATAAGAAAAGCATGGGATGATTTTTATGGAGCAGTTGATGCGGGGAAAATATCCTTGAAAAAGGAAGAGTTTTTAAAAAAGGCTGCAGAAATTGATAGTTTATATGGAGGGGCTTTTAATCCTCCCCAAGGATAAAAGGAGAACAGTATGGATTATTATTTAATACAACCTGAAGTAGCAGGGCAACTGGGCGATAAGAGCAGATTAAGATATGAAAATGGACGAATTAAGGAAGTTTTATTTTTAGAATATAAGATGTATGGATGGCAAGGGGACGAGCTATTACGCACACACCCATGTTTAATTGTAACAGAAAGCTTGAGAAATGATATCCTAAAGCAAAAATTAACAGGAGTGAAATTCAGGAAGATGCTATTGACAGTATCTGAAGAATTTTATGAGCTTTATGGAGATGTAAAATTTCCTAATTTTGTGGAAATGATTTGTGAGAATTCATATGAAAAAAATTTAAATAGTTTGAAGTATGATTTCTATTATAACGAATACAAACAACTGATTGTAAGCGAAAAAGCATTGGATGTGATAAAACAACACAAAATCGATATGAGTGTTATTGAGAAGATTTAAGAAAAGAACTGTTATAAAGTATATTTGGTTGATTGTAAAATCAAGATTAACACCCAGAGAGAGACTCCACAGTAACCTTCATCTCGTGGTAGAATAGGGTGACTGACAAGCGATCCATTCAAGGTATGGCAATTACTATAGACTACCTACGACCACCAGGGGCGGCTGGCGGCCATTGTGGACCCCACGGGGGAGAAGGAGCGCTACCGGTACGACGGGGAGGGGCGCCTGGCCGCCCGGACCGACCGCAACGGGGTGACGGTGGAGTTTGGGTACAACCTGTACGGGGCACCCCTATTCCAAAACGAGAAAGACGGCGCTCTGGGTGATGTTTACCAATACACCCGGGAGGGCTTGCTCAAGTGCGCCATTTCCGGGGGGATGCGGTACGCCTACGAGTACGACGAGATGGGGCGGCTGACCCGGAAGAGCGCCAGCGGGCGGACGCTGCTGGCCCTGGCCTACGACAAGAACGGGAACAAGATCAGGCAGGCCGACGTGACGGGGAAGGTGACGCAATACGCCTATTCTTCCCTTGATTTAGTGGAAAAAGTGTGGGACGATGGGCAGGAGGTGGCGGCCTATGACTACAACCTGGACGGCACGCCCAAGTGGGTGGCCTGCGGCCCCATCCGGCAGGAGTATTCCTACGACCTGGACAAGAACCTGACGGGGCTGACCGTCCGCACCGGGGGCGCGGTACTGGCGGACAACCAGTACCAGTACGACGGCAACGGCAACCGCACCCGGAAAAAGCAGCTGGGGGGTGAGACGCTTTACCACTATGACCCGCTGAACCAAGTGAAGAAGGTGGACTACCCCGGCTACACCGAGGAGTTGTTCTACGACAAGGCGGGCAACCGCACCAAGCGCATTGCCCGTGGCGTGGAGGAGCTGTACCAGTACGACCCCCGGAACCGGCTGACGGCCTACACGAAAAACGGCGTGACCACCCCCTTCCGGTACGACAACGCTGGTAACCTGCTGGTGGATGACAAGGCCCGGTATAGCTACGACGCCTTCAACCGGACAACCCAGGTGGAGGCCTTTGACGGCAACGTGCAGCGCAACCGCTACGACGCGGAGGGCTTGCGGTACGAGATGGAGGAGAACGGGAACCTGGTGCGGTTCATCTTCAATCAGGAGCGGGAGGCTGTCACTGAGGAGGACAGCACGGGGATTATCCGCCTAATCCGGGGTAGTGCGCTCATTGCCCGGAACACGGATGCAGCCCGGACGTACTACCACTATGCCAGCGACGAGATGGGGTCTACCACCCACATCGTCGACGAAGCGGGGAATGTCCAAAACCGCTATGAGTACGACGTATGGGGGAATCTCACGGCCCAGGAGGAGGCCATCCCCAACCGCTTCAAGTACACCGGCCAGCAGCTGGACCCGGTTACTCAGCAGTACTACCTGCGGGCCCGGTTCTACAACCCGGTGATTGCCAGGTTCACCCAGGAGGACCCCTACCGGGGCGATGGGCTGAACTTGTATGCGTATTGCGTGAATAACCCGGTGTTGTATTCCGACCCGACTGGGAATGTTTCGCAATGTGTCAAGGATGCCTCTGATAAAATGCGTCAAGAGGTTGGCTTTGGTCGTGAGGCAAAAGAGAGCACGCTCTCTGAATATCCAGTGGCAACGGGGCAAAATCCGCCAAAGCCCCCTATGTCATGGAATGAATTTCAACACGCAAACCGTGGAAAATGGACTAGAAGTGAAATGAGTGCGGAATATGAAAAATATAAGGCAACGCAAGTGGGGCCTAATAAAACCCAGCATTATTTACATCGACCTACGGTTAGAAAATATATTATTGATACCCTAAATGCCCAAAATCCAGATAAAATAGTAGTCGGTATAGATGGCAGACTTTATAAATGCCAAAATCCTCACATTGGTCATACTCCGGGCAATGAGTTTTGGAGATTACGTAATTTGGCTGAGCAGCAGGGAATGACCCAAGCAGAGTTTAACGAATATATGAATACGCACCCAGAGTTTTATCGTTATGAGGATCCAATAAGAAATATGAGCCATATAGACGAGGATAAAACGCCAGTTGATCCCAAACGCTATCTAATTAATAAAGGATGAGAATTATGCTGAAACACAAAAATAATTCTATGGAGGCAGAACAATTTTTAAATAAATTAGCTGTCTATGGTACTAAACTTGGGGTTGGAAGTATTCAGCAACAGCTTAACGAATTAGAAAAACTAATTAAAAATCTATCTGATATTAATCATAAGGATAGAAATGGAATGACCTATCTATCGATAGCGGTTCAACAATATAAATATGAAGTTATTAAGCTTCTATTGGAAAATGACGCAGATCCAAATATTGAAGATAATTTAGGGGTTCCTCCACTATCCTATGTGTTTTTAAAGCAGACGAAAAACACAGAGGACATCGTTAAGTTGTTATTGCAGCATGGCGCAGATCCAACACTGGGCAGAACACCTCAACACACCCCGCTCTACTACGCTAAATTTACTCATGCGCCGCACCCTCAGATTGAACTTTTGGAAGCGGCTGCGGCTAACATATATGGCGGAGCGCAGAACCAGGCAGGGAAGGAAGGCCAGAGTCAATCTTCGCAATCTTAGGACATGGGATGGGCGGATCAATGGAACCGTGTCGGTGTGATAAATTTCAATATGGTGATGAAGTGCAGGAGCGTGTACCATCGTGGTAATATTTAAAAGAAGGTGGCATAGGGACAGTTTTCAAGTGCAGTATCTGTGGATGTTTATGGTTTAGAACCGTGGGAGGCTGTCACTGAGGAGGACAGTACGGGGATTATCCGCCTGATCCGGGGCAGTGCGCTCATTGCCCGGAACACGGATGCGGCCCGGACGTACTACCACTATGCTTCCGACGAGATGGGGTCAACCACCCACATCGTCGACGAAAATGGCAACGTCCAGAACCGCTACGAGTATGACGCATGGGGGAATCTCACGGCCCAGGAGGAGGCCATCCCCAACCGCTTCAAGTATACGGGGCAGCAGCTTGACCCGGTGACCCAGCAGTATTATCTGCGGGCCCGGTTCTACAACCCGGTCATTGCCCGGTTCACCCAGGAGGACACCTACCGCGGCGATGGGCTGAACCTGTATGCGTACTGTGCGAATAACCCGGTGTTCTATGTGGATCCAAGCGGGAATGAGAAGGATGTTTATACTAAAATAAATCCGAAGGAGATAAGGTTTAGTCAAAGTAGTGTAAATGGTGCAAAAGAGATTATTAGCATCATGAAAGAACATGGGTGGAAAGGCACGCCCATAGATGTAGTAATTATGCCAGATAATAAAATAACGACCATTGATAACACTCGGGTAGTTGCAGCTAGATATGCTGGAATCGATACACATTCAATTATTCACAAATTTGATGATATATTACCAAGCGAGATGGTGGAAAGATTTACTACACCTAAAGGAAAGATACCAGTTACTTGGGGAGATGCCATAACTCTAAGAATAGGAAATCAAAATAAAGAGTTTAGGACTATTTATCCATATGGTTCTCAATATACAGGATGGAGTGGAAACTGATGAAGATTGAATTATTAGACTCAGAAGTATTGCCAATGAATTTTGCTTACCCTAGGTCTTTAAAGAAAATTATTGAATTAGGCTTAGTAAATTTCGATATTTGGTATTTATTTGATAAGCAAAACGGAATGAAGCGATTAGAAGGGTTGAGAAAACGGTATCCAAACAGGGTGTTAATTCCATTTGCGCGGAGAAGCGACAATGATGATATTGCATGCCTCAGTACAGATTCCGAAGAGGTATTTATTATTCATGATTTTGCAAGCGATGGATATGAACAAAAAGAGATATATGCCGATATTTGGATGTGGCTGAAATATGTTATTGATTCAATGATTGATTACGAAAAAATGGAGTTGGAGTAAAAGTGAGAAGTCATTTAATATTGTGTTACACAGGCTCTATTTAGCAGGAGTATGCCTACGACTTCTGGAGACGTAATGGAGATTACAGCTACGAAACATCAGCAGGATTATAGTAAGCTACATCCTAATACTGGACAAGCGCCATCTCGAATTAATAGAAGAGAATTTGCGCGTTGGAGAAGAAATTACTGGAAATGGCGCGCAAATAATCTATATTTAACTTTGAAGTCAGAATAACATTTATGAGGAGGACTAAAGATGAGTTATCAAGATTTGGAGAAAGCGTTAGAATTGGCCCCTAAGTGCAAATTTTATACGACCGATGGAGGTGTTTCTAGTGAGGATATAGAGAAATCCGAACAGATGCTAGGAATCCAATTCTCAAAACAATGTCGTAAATTTTATAGAGATTGTGGCTATTTATCCTTTTTCGGACACGAAATCTTTGGGATTGATCCTAATGACGATTCCGGCGAATTGGAAGGCAATTCTGTTGCATATGCTCTAAATGATAGGGAGGAATATGGACTCCCTAAAGAATGGATTCCTATATACAATTATGATGATGGAACTCTTGCGTATTTAGATTTTGCAAATCTAAATGAGGAACATGAACCTAGAATTATATTAGGTTCTTATAATGGAGAAGAATATGAATGTGATGAGGTGATTGCTTCTGACTTGGGAGAATTCTTATTAGAGTTAGTAAACGAAGGGTTAGAGGCTAGTGGCTGACATTAAGTATTGATAAAGCCCCATGTGTAACAGCTTATTTCCACCACCTACCAGCTGGACGATTGGGGGCGGATCATTGGCATTGTCAAGGCGGACGGCTCCACGGAGTTCTACGCCT
>CALXDM010000001.1 GCA_944387065.1 uncultured Oscillospiraceae bacterium | reverse complement strand
TTGTCGGCGATGGTGGCGGGGTTGCGGGGGTCGTCCTCGGGGATGCCGGCCTCCACCTTGCCCACCAGGTCGGCGCCCACGTCGGCAGCCTTGGTGAAGATGCCGCCGCCCACCCGGGCGAACAGGGCCATGAAGGAGGCGCCCATGCCGAACATGACCATGGTCTGGGCGATCTGGGCGGCGTCAAACCCGGCCAGATACTTTAGGATGTGGAACCACACCGAGATGTCCAGCAGGCCCAGGCCCACCACCGTGAAGCCCATGACCGCCCCGGAGGAGAAGGCCACATTCAGCCCCTTGTTGAGGCTTTCCGAGGCGGCCTGGGCGGTGCGGGCGTTGGCAGAGGTGGCGATACTCATGCCCACAAAGCCGGCGATGGCAGAATAGATGCCGCCGGTGAGGAAGGCAAAGGGGATAAACCAGTTGTCCAGCTGGCCGAAGAAGGCCAGGGCCAGCAGCAGTACAAACACCACCAGAAAGACCTTAAGCACGGTGAGGTACTGGTGGCGCAGATAGGCCCGCGCGCCCTGCCGGATGGCGGCGGCGATCTTCTTCATCGTGTCGTTGCCCTCGGAAAAGGACAGGACTTTGCGGCTTTGCACCAGGGCGAACAGGATGGCCAGAATGGCCCCTGCCAGGCCCAGCCAGAACAGATTTTCTGTCATGGGGGACTCCATCTCCTTTTTCATTGGTGAGATCAGGGAATTGATGCTACCGGGTATTCTACACAATTTCATGCTGTTTGACAAGACAAAAATGGCGAATGGCTGCCGGCCTGCCCTGAGGCGGGGAAAACAGGGGGCTGTTTGGGGCAGCATAGCACCGGACGGGGGTGTTTGCAGCCGCCGGGACAAAAAATCGCCCCCTTCCTGCAGGGAGGCCGGGAAAGGGACAAGGCCCATGCGGCGCGCGCCGCATGGGCCTTGCAAAACAGCTGTTCTCAGCTCACCCGATGGGCTGGAGTCAGCGCACGGGGGCGAAGGCGGCCACCATGGGGTCGGCCAGGATGCTCAGCCGATCCCCCTCGGCCTTGACCTGGATAGAGCGGACGGGATCGGCGTACCGCTCGATGAGCAGGGTGGCGATGGGGTCCTCCAGGTCCCGCTGGATCTGCCGGCGTAGGTTGCGGGCGCCATAGGTGGAGGAGTAGGACTTGGCCACCAGGTAGTCCAGCAGGCTCTGGTCGTACTGGAAGGTGATGTTCTTGTCCCGCAGCACCCCTTCCAGCTCGGAGAGCATGATGCGGGCGATGGCCTGGAAGTTGTCCTGGGACAGCTGATTGAAGTAGACGATCTCGTCCACCCGGTTGAGGAACTCCGGGCGCAGGAAGGACTGCAGGCCCTTCATGGCCTTGTCCTTGCCCAGCTGGACGGGGGAGCGGTCAAAGCCCAGGGAGCCGCCCTTGATCTCGCTGCCGGCGTTGGAGGTCATGACGATGACGGTGTTCTCAAAGTTGACCACCTTGCCGTGGGCGTCGGAGATGTGCCCGTCGTCCAGGATCTGGAGCAGGACGTTGAGCACGTCGGGATGGGCCTTCTCGATCTCGTCGAAGAGGATGACGCAGTAGGGCTTGCGCCGGATCTTTTCGGTGAGCTGCCCGGCGTCGTCATAGCCCACGTAGCCGGGGGGCGAGCCGATGATGCGGGAGACCGAGTGCTTTTCCATAAACTCGGACATATCCAGCCGGATCAGGGACTCGGGGGAGGAGAACAGGTCGGCGGCCAGCTGCTTGACCAGCTCGGTCTTGCCCACGCCGGTGGAGCCCACGAAGATGAAGCTCACCGGCTTGTGCTTGGCCGAGATGCCCACTCGACCCCGGCGGATGGCGGCGGCTACGGCGCGCACCGCCTCGTCCTGGCCCACGATGTGGGTCTTGAGGCGATCCTCCAGCTTGGCCAGCCGCTCGAACTCCTGCTCCTGGATCTGGCTGGCGGGAATCTTGGTCCACAGCTCGATGACCCGGGCCAGGTGGGCGGCGGTGAGGGGGGGATTGCCCTTGGCCTCGATGGCCTCCTTCTCTCCCTGGAGCTTGGCCTGGCGGCTCTTGAGCTCGGCCAGGCGCTGATAGGCGCGCTCGTTGTTCTCGTTCTGCACGGCCTGGCGCTGGGCGGCCACCTGGGAGAGCTGGCGCTGCAGCTCGCCGATCTGGCGGCGGCGGCCGGCCTGGCGCTCCTGGAAGGCGGGATCCTCCCGGTTGGGAGCTTCCACGTCGTCCCGGCTGACGGCCATCTCCAGGGTGTCCCGCTGGCGCTGGAGGCGCTGCTCCTGGCGCTGGAACTCCTGGATGCGGGGGTCGCCCTGCCCGCTGGTGGAGGCCAGCACCAGCTCCATCTCCTTGCCGTAGTCGGCCAGCTCCCGCTCGATCTGGGCCAGGCGGGCCAGATCCTGGTTGTGCAGGTTGACGTCGGAGGCGGCCTCGTCGATGAGATCGATGGCCTTGTCGGGGAGATAGCGGTCGGTGATGTACCGCTCGCTCATGGTGGCGGCCAGCCGGCACAGATCAGGGCTGATGCTCACCTTGTGGAAGGCCTCGTAATAGGGGGCGATGCCCTTGAGGATCTCCACGGTATCGTCGATGGAGGGCTCCTCCACCAGCACGGGCTGGAAGCGCCGCTCCAGGGCAGAGTCCTTTTCAATGTACTTGCGGTACTCGGCCAGTGTGGTGGCCCCGATGACCTGGATCTCCCCCCGGCTCAGGGCGGGTTTGAGGATGTTGGCCGCGTTCATGGAGCCCTCCGCGTCCCCCGCGCCCACGATGGAGTGGACCTCGTCGATGACCAGGATGATGTTGCCCAGCTTTTTGACTTCCTCGATCAGGCCCTTCATCCGGGACTCAAACTGGCCCCGGAACTGGGTGCCGGCCACCAGGGCGGTCAGGTCCAGCAGGTAGACCTCCTTATCCACCAGCTTGTAGGGCACGCTGCCCTCAAAGATGCGCAGGGCAAGCCCCTCGGCGATGGCGGTCTTGCCCACGCCGGGCTCTCCGATCAGGCAGGGGTTGTTCTTCTGCCGGCGGTTGAGGATCTGGATGGTGCGCTCGATCTCATTCTCCCGGCCCACGATGCGGTCCAGCTTGCCCTCGGCGGCCTTGCGGGTCAGGGAAATGCAATAGTTTTCCAGGAACTTGCGCTTCTGGGACCGCTCACCCTTGGGGGCCTTCTCCTCCCGGCTGGGGCGCTGGGGGCCCTCCCCCTCGCCGCCGGGCTGGCCCTGATTCTGGCCCTGGTTTCCCTGGCCGCCAAAGAGCTTGTTGAGGAAGGGGAAGGTGGCGGTGCGCCCGTCATCCTCTCCGTCGTCCTGGCTGGAGGCGGACAGGCCGTCCTGCCCTTCGGAGGCGCTGAAAGCGGTGAGCATCTCGCTGGAGATGGACTCCAAGTCCTCGTCGGAGATGCCCATCTTCTTCATCATGTCGTCCACCGGTTTGATGCCCAGTTCCCGGGCGCATTTCAGGCACAGGCCTTCATTTTTGGTCTGGCCCTGTTCGATCTTGGTCACAAAGATGACTGCCACGTTTTTCTGGCAGCGGGTGCATAAGGTCGGCTGCATGGTTGCGCTCCTTTCAGAGAGATGTCATTTGAGACATACCATACCAGATAAATATGAACGGGTTATGAATTTTAGCGTGGGATTTGTTTCCGAAGAAAAAAGAATTTTCCCGGTGGGATCACAGCAGCAGCCCATTCAACAGCCGGCCCAGGCCGCGCAGGGTGAACAGGGACGTCACGGGGCTGTCTGGCTGGGCGGGGACCCAACCGGCCAGCTGGCCCAGCCAGACCAGCACGACCACCACCACGGCGGCCTTGAGCAGGCCCAGGACCAGCCCTCCCGTCCAGTTCAGCGCGGACAGGATGGGCAGGTGGAAGGCCAGGTCCAGCATCCGGCTGACCAGGAACCAGATCAGCAGAATGAGCAGGAAGGACAGGACGAACAGCCCTGCCCGAGCAAGCAGCCGGGCGATATAGCCGGCCAAGGCTTGGGCCGGGGTCTGGGCCTGGTCGGGTTGGATCTCCCCGTCGGCCGCAGCCTGCTCCAGGAAATCGGACAGGCCGGCGAACACCCCCGCCTCCCGGATGGAGTCCAGCAGCTGCTCCAGGCTGTAAGAGGGCTGGGGCTGCGCCACCCCTTCCTCCTGGCCGGAGGGAGCGGGATCGGCCTGCTCCCCCTCGGGCTGGGCGCCCATCACCATCTGGTAGATGCCAGGCTCCAGAAGATTGGAAGCGGGAATGTAAAAGGCCGACGAGATCAGTCGGGCGCCCAGAAAGGCCACCACCAGCCCCGCCAGGCCGCACAGGGAAAGGATCAGGCCCTTTTTTGCGCCCCGCCAGGCGAAGAAGGCCAGCAGGATCAGGATGAGGATATCCAACAGATACAGCGGCATGGCGGCCCACCTCCGAAAAAAAGTCGAGGGCTGGATACAGGTCAGGGGATATAGAAGCTGACGGTGTCATCGGAGATCAGGATGGCCGATCCATCCTCCAGCGCCAGGGCGCTCCGAGCCCCCTGGGTGCCCTCCAGGGAGGCATAGAGCTCCAGGGTGTCGGTGTAGAGGTCCAGCCGGTCCCCGGTGAGCACCGCGATATACCGGCCGGCGGCGGACAGGGAGAGCACCTGCTGGTCGATCTCCAAGGTGCGGGTCTGGCCCTGCTCATCCGTCACCCAGAGCTGGGCCTGGCTGCCCGCCCGGTACCGGCCCAGCAGCGCCGCGGCAAAGCCGTCCCCATCCAGAGTGTAGCGCTTCAGGTACAGGCTGGACCAGTCGGCGGTGACCGTCTGCCCCTCGTGATCGGCGATGGTCAGCCCCTGGTCGGTAACCATCCACACCTGATCCTGGGTGTGTTTGGCGTCCAACGAAACCACCGCGCCCAGGGAGGTGGTGACGTCGGGGGTAAACTGTCCGCTGTCGCCGGTATTCAGGCTGTACAGGGACAGGGTGGACTGGACCACGCCGTTCTGCTGGCCCATGGTGAGGATGGCCAGGGTACGCCCGTCGTCGGACAAAGCGGCGTCCAGCACGAAGGCAGAGGAGACATTGACGCTCATCAGGGGCGCGTAGGTGGAGTCGTAGACGGTGACCACCCCCCGGTACCCGCTGGACTGGGTGACCACGGTGAGGTAGCCGTCCCGATTGAGCCGGGCGGACAGGATGGAGTCAAAGTCCGATCCCTGCCAGATCAGCTCCCGCTGGCCCAGCACGTAGAGGGTGCTGCCCCCCGCGTCGTACACCACGGCCAAAGCGCCGTTGGAGTCCACCACCGGGTTCTGCATCTGCACGGCCTGGTTGACATATCGGGTTCCGCTGCTGGAGTATAGAGAGATGGTGTTGGGGGAGCAGACCAGCAGGTCCCCGTCCAGGACGGTAAAGGTGTCGTCCGGTGCGCCGTCATAGGGAAAGGACTCGGCCCGACCGCTGTCGCTGATGGACAGGGTGCGGTAGTGGATCCAGCGCTTGATGCTGTCCAGGTTCAGCCGGTCCCGGAACACCACCACGGCCACCGCCCCGATCACCAGTGCGGCGCTGAGCAGAAACAGGGCCAGACGCAGCAGGAACCGGGGGCGCTTGCTTGGAAGCTTCCCGTTGGATGGGTTGGATTGTCGCAGGCTCTGTTGATCCATGGAGGCTTCCTTTCCTGGGGGGTGGCCCACAAGGGGGGCGTCAGGGTTTACAATACATCTTCCTTGTACCATAAGTTGGTCATATATAACCCATCCGGCGGGATTGCAAATCGCCGGGCGGAAGTGAATTCCGCCCTGGCTCCGCCGCTGCGCGGCGGGCCTGCCAGGGGCAGGCCTACCGCCCCGCCGTCTGAGCTTACAATACATCTTCCTTGTACCATAGGTTGGTCATATATAGCCCATCCGGCGGGGCGGTGGGGCCGGCCAGGGTGCGGTTGCGGGCGGAGAGGATGCCCGGGATGTCTGCCGGCTCCAGCTTGCCCTGGGCGGCGTAGACGCAGGTGCCCACCATGGCCCGGACCATGTTGTAGAGAAATCCGTCGGCGCACACTCGAAGGTCGATGACCCGCTCCCGGCGCTCCACCTCAAAATAGTATACGGTGCGCACCGTGCTCCGGGTCTCAGTGCCCACCGAGCGCACGGCGGCAAAGTCGTGGGTGCCCACGAACTGGGCGGCGGCGGCCGCCAGAACCTCCTCATCCAGGGGCCGGGGATAGAACCAGACCCGGTTGACATAAAAAGGGTCTCGAATGCGGGAGTTGTAGATGCGGTAGGTGTACTCCTTGCGCAGGCAGGAGCCGATGGCGTTGAACCCGTCGGGCACCACTGTGGCCCGGGACACCACGATGTCGTCGGGCAGGCGGGTGTTCACCGCCAGGGGCAGCCGGTCCACGGGGATGCCGGAGCTGGTGCGGAAGTTGGCCACATACACCCGGGCGTGCACCCCCGCATCGGTGCGGCCCGCCCCGGTGAGCTTCACCGGGTGGCCCACCACCGTGGCCAGGGCCTGCTCCAGAGTCTCGGCCACTGAGCGGGCATTTTTCTGCACCTGCCAGCCGTGATAGGCGGTGCCCGTGTAGCTCAGGCGCAGGGCGATGTTGCGCTGTTCCATCTCACACCCACCTCACCAGCCAAAGTGGGCCAGCACGCCCACCCCCACGGCAAGGGATAGGGCGGCGGCCATGAACAGCCCGTCCCCCGGGCCGAAACGGAGCTGATGCAGCCGGGTGCGTCCCTCCCCGCCGTGGTAGCAGCGGCACTCCATGGCGGTGGCCAGCTCGTCGGCCCGGCGGAAGGCGGAGATGAACAGGGGCACCAGCAGGGGAATGAGGGCCTTGGCCTTGCGCACCAGGCCGCCGGAGTCAAAGTCGGCCCCCCGGGCCCGCTGGGCCGACATGATCTTGTCCGTCTCCTCGATGAGGGTGGGGACAAAGCGCAGGGCGATGGACATGATCATGGACAGCTCATGCACCGGCAGGCGCACCCGCTTGAGGGGGGAGAGCAGAGACTCCAGCCCGTCGGTGAGGGCCAGGGGAGAGGTGGTGTAGGTCAGCAGGAAGGTGCAGGAGATGAGCATCAGGATGCGGGCCACCATGAGGATGGACCGGACGACCCCCTCGTCGGTGATGGTGAAGATCCAGAAGGAGACCAGGGGGCGGCCCGGGGTGTAGAACAGGTTGAGCACGGCGGTGAAGGCCAGCAGGAACAGCACCGGCTTCATCCCCCGCACCAGGGCCCGGAGGCGCACTGTGGACAGGGCCACCACCAGGGCCAGGGCCAGAAAGACCACCAGGTAGCTCACCCACCGGCCGGCCAGGAATAGGGCCACGATGTATAGCACCAGGCCGATGAGCTTGGCCCGGGGGTCCAGGCGGTGGATGGGGGAGCTGCCCGGGAAGAACTGGCCCAAGGTGATGTCCTTCAGGGCCATGGCGACCCCTCCTTCCTGGCCAGGACGGCCAGCACCGCGTCCCGGGCCTGCGCTACGGTATATACCCCCGCAGGTACGTCCAGCCCCATGGCCCGCAGCCGGGCGAACACCCGGGTCATGGCCGGCACGCCAAGCCCCAGCGCCTCCAGTTGTTCCCCCCGGGCGAACACCTGAGCGGGGGGGCCGGAGAAGGGGATGCACCCCTGGGAGATGACCACCAGGCGGCCGGCCTCCCGGGCCACCTCCTCCATGGAGTGGGAGACCAGGATGACGGTGGCCCCCTTCTCCCGGTGGTAGGTGCGGATGTTGTCCAGGATCTGGGCCGAGCCGGCGGGATCCAGCCCGGCGGTGGGTTCGTCCAGGATGAGCACCTGGGGCTCCATGGCGATGACGCCGGCGATGGCTACCCGGCGCTTCTGCCCTCCGGACAGGTCGAAGGGGGACTTGTCCAGCACCGGCTCGTCCAGCCCCACGAACCGGGCGGCCTGGCGCACCCGGCGGTCCACCTCCCCCTCGTCAAGCCCCATGTTCTTGGGGCCGAAGGCGATGTCCCGGTAGACCGTCTCTTCAAACAGCTGGTACTCCGGATACTGGAACACCAGGCCCACCTGGAAGCGGACGGCCCGGGTGCGCTGCTTGCTCTCCCAGATGTCCTCCCCGTCAAAGAGGACCTGGCCGGAGGTGGGTTTTAACAGTCCGTTGAGGTGCTGGATCAGGGTGGACTTGCCCGAGCCGGTGCGGCCGATGATGGCTAGGTATTCCCCCGCCTGGGCGGCAAAGTCCACCCCACGCAGGGCGGCGTGGGCAAAGGGGGTGCCGGCGCTGTACAGATGATGCAGTTGTCGCGTCTCGAGGATGGGGGGCATAGGCGCAGGCTCCCTTTCAGCTCAGAAGTTTTCCCAGGGCGGCGGCGCAGCTGTCCGCGTCCAGGGCGTCCAAGGGCAGGTCCAGGCCGCGCTGGCGCAGCGCGTACATCAGGGCCACCGGCTCGGGCACCTCCAGCCCCAGCGCCCGCAGGCCCTCCACGTCTTGAAAAACCTGGGCGGGGGGGCCGTCTCGGACCACCCGCCCGTCGTGCATGACGATCAGGCGGTCGGCCTGGGCGGCCTCGTCCATGTGGTGGGTGATGAGCAGCACGGTGATCCCCTTCTCCCGGTTGAGGGCCCGGACGGTGGACAGCACCTCCCGCCGGCCCACTGGATCGAGCATGGCGGTGGCCTCGTCCAGCACCACGCAGGCCGGTTCCATGGCCAGCACACCGGCGATGGCCACCCGCTGTTTCTGCCCCCCGGAGAGCAGATGGGGGGCATGCCGGGCATAGGACTCCATGCCCACGGTGCGCAGGGCCGCGTCCACCCGCTGGCGGATCTGAGGGGAGGGCAGGCCCAGGTTCTCCGGGGCGAAGGCCACGTCCTCCTCCACCACGCTGGCCACGATCTGGTTGTCGGGATTTTGGAAGACCATGCCCACCTGACAGCGGATGTCCAGCAGGCGGGCTTCATCCGCCGTGTCCAACCCGGATACGTACACCTTGCCCCCGGTGGGCAGCAGGATGGCGTTAAAGTGCTTGGCCAGGGTGGATTTGCCCGAGCCGTTGTGACCCAGCACGGCAACGAAGGAACCGGGCTGGATGGTAAGGTCAATGCCGTCCAGCACCGTGGGGGCCACGCCCTCTTCAGTGGTGTAGCGGAAGACCAGCTGTTGGGTTTGTAGGATGGGCTGATTCATGAGGGTACCACCACTCCAATGGGATGAGATGGGGCGGGCGGTCAATGGGGCGTCCACCGTCCCGCCGCCCCGCAGGGCAGGGCCAGGCCGGTCTGGGTGACGGGCAGGCCCAGCTCGTCGGACTCCGCGCGCCCGCCGAACCTGCCACCGATGACCGTTTGCAGCAGGTAGGTCAGCACCGAGGGGGCCAGCCCCGCGGTGTAGGAGTTGAGCAGGACGAACAGGGGCTGGTCGCTGAGCACCTGGCAGACCAGTTCCAGGAAGGGGTAGAGGCTGTCCTCCAGCTTCCACACCTCCCCCGAGGGGCCCCGGCCGTAGGAGGGAGGGTCCAGGATGACGGCGTCATACCGCCGGCCCCGGCGGATCTCCCGCTCCACAAACTTGGCGCAGTCGTCCACGATCCAGCGGATGGGATGCCCCTCCAGCCCTGAGAGCTTAGCGTTGTCCCGGGCCCACTGCACCATGCCCCGGGCCGCGTCCACGTGGCACACGCTGGCCCCCGCAGCGGCGCAGGCCAGGGTGGCCCCGCCGGTGTAGGCAAACAGGTTGAGCACCCGAACCGGCCGGCCGGCGGCCTGGATCTGATCCCGGGCAAAGTCCCAGTTGACGGCCTGTTCTGGGAACAGACCGGTGTGCTTGAAGTTCATCAGCCCCACCTGGAAGGTCAGTTCCCGGTAGCGCACCTGCCAACGCTGGGGGATACCGTGGCTGCTCCAGGCCCCGCCCCCGCTGCGGGAGCGGGTGTAGCGGGCGTCGGGCCGGGCCCAGCCCGGGTGGGAGCGGGGGGTGGCCCAGATGGCCTGGGGATCGGGCCGGACCAGGGTGTACCGATCCCACCGCTCCAGTTTCTCCCCCCCGGAGCAGTCCAGCAGTTCATACTGCCGCCATTGATCGGCGATCCACATGGGCCGGCCCTCCCTTCCCGCTTGCTATAATGCGGGGTATTATACTATACTTTCGCCCCATAGTCAAACCCGACCCGCCTGGAGGGGGCGGATCGGGTCAGGGCAGGAAGCCCTCGAAGATGACCAGGCGGCCGTCGGCCTCGCAGGCGGCCAGGGCCTGGGGGGTGCGGATGGTCCAGCTCACCTCCCGCACGCCCCATTGGCGGCGGGCCAGCTTCAGGGCCAGGCGGCGGTGAGGCTGCCGGTAGGCGATGAAGTCGGGCACGGTGAGAAAGCCGGTGAGCAGATGGGTCATGACAAAGTCGGCCACACGGCCTAGGCCGGTGCGGGTGCGCAGGAAGTCCTCGCTGAGCTGGCCCCGGCAGACCTGGGGCCGGTGCTTGCGCAGCCAGCGCACCGCCAGGGGATGGAAGGACTCCACACAGTAGTCCACCTGGAAGCGGTCCAGCATATCGCAGGCGGCCCGGGCCAGCGCACCGGGGTTGCGCTCGGCCTTGAGCTCCACGATGAGGGGGGCCTTGCCCTCGAACAGGGGCAGCACCTCCTCCAGCAGGGGGATGTGCTCCTGGGTGCCCTCCAGCCGGTAGCGCTCCAGCTCCCGGGCGGTGAGCTGGGAGAGCTTCACGTCCGCCCCGGCGGTGCGCAGCAGGGAGTCGTCGTGGAGTACGGCCAGCCGGCCGTCCTTGGTCAGGCGCACGTCCAGCTCCGCGCCGTACCCCCGCTCCACAGCCGCCCGGAAGGCGGCCAGAGAGTTTTCCGGGACGCCACGGGCCCGGTCGTGCAGGCCCCGGTGGGCGTAGTGGAACCGGGCCAGCACCGCCCAGGCGGGATGGCCCCCTCGCCCGCGCAGCAGAAGGGTCCACACCAGCAGAAGCCCTGCGGCTGCCAGGCCCACCCAGGCCAGGGCCAGCAGGGGCAGGGACAAAGGCAGCAGGGCAATGGCCCCGGCCAGGGCGCACAGCAGCAGGAAGCAGGCAAGCAGAATCATGGGGTCATCTCCTTGGGATGAGGGCGGTGTGGTTCAGGAGTGGTTTAGGGGCGGGCGGCGGCCAGGGCGGCGGCCAGGGCGCCCACGTCGTCAAAGATCCAGGTGGGGGCGGGTGTGCCGGGGCCCACTTGGTCGGCCCGCCCCTCCCCGGACAGGACCAGGACGGTGTCGACGCCGGCGTTGATGCCGCAGGCGATGTCGGTGTACAGCCGGTCGCCCACCAGCAAGGTCTCCCGAGGGGAGCGGCCAAAGCGGGCCATGGCCAGCCGGGCCAGTTCGGGCTGGGGTTTGCCCAGCACCTGGGGGCGGCGCCCGGTGGCCCGGTGGAGCATCTCACAAACGCTGCCGCAGTCGGGCACCGCGCCGTACCGGGTGGGGCACACCCAGTCGGGGTTGGTGGCCAGATAGTCCACCCCTCGGCCCAGCAGGATGCACGCGTGCTCCAGCTTCTCAAAGGTCAGCTCGGTGTCAAAGCCCACCAGCAGGCAGTCGATGTCCTTCTCCAAGCGGTGGGTGACGGGGATGCCGGCCTGGGCCAGCTGGGCCCGGAAGCTCTGGGTTCCAAAGGCATAGCACAGCCGGTAGGAGGGCTGGGCCTTCAGGTGGGCGATGAGGGCGTGGGTGGAGGTGAGCACCTGCTGGAGCGGGATGGACAGGCCCATGCCGGCCAGTTTGTCCACATAGGACTGGGGGGAGCGGGAGGAGTTGTTGGTCAGGAAGACGGGCACGCCCCCCTGGGCCCCGATCTGCTCCAGCAGGGGCGGGGCGCCGGGGAAGAGGACGTCGTCCAGATAAATGGTCCCGTCCAGATCCAGCAGGAACAGCCGCTTCTCGTCCAGCCGCGCCATGGGGCACCTCCTCGATGGATTCAGATGGGGCGGGGCTCAGCGCCGCACCGCCCCCAGTTCCCGCTCCAGGGCCTGGAGGATGGCGGCCACCTCCTCGTCGGCCTCCTGGCCGGTGAGGGAGCGCTCGTCGGCGCGCAGCACCAGGTTGAAGGCCACCGACTTCTTACCCTGGGGGATGCCGGGGCCCTGGTAGATGTCAAACAGGCAGACCGCTTGGAGCAGGCTCCCGGCCCCATCCCGGATGACCTGCTCCAGCTGGCCCACGGTGACGGCCTGGCCGCACACCACGGCGATGTCCCGGGTGACGGAGGGGAACTTGGGCAGGGGGCGGTACTCCGGGTCGGGGCCCTGGGCCCGCTCCAGGGCCTGTACGGACAGCTGGGCGCAGTACAGCGCCCCGTCCACCCCGTAGTTGCGGGCGGCCAGGGGATGAATCTGGCCGAACAGCCCCAGGCAGTCCTCTCCGCTATATACGCAGGCGCACCGGCCGGGATGGTAGGAGGGCTGGTCGGGGTGCCCGTCAGGGGCCTGGAAGCGCACCTGGGGGACCCGCAGGTCCTGCAGAACGGCCTCCACGGCGCCCTTCAGGGTGAAGAAGTCCATCTCCTCCCCATAGGCCCCCAGGGTGAGGGTCTTGGACTCCACGGCCAGGCCGTCGTCCCCGCCGGGCAGGTAGACCCGGCCCACCTCGTACAGCCGGACGGAGGGATTGCGATTGTTCCAGTTGCGGGCCAGGATGTCCAGCATGGAGGGCAGGGTGGTGGTGCGCATGATGGAGGTGTCCTCCCCCAGGGGGTTGAGGATGCGGAAGCTGTCCCGGCCGGGATGATCGGCGGGCCAGAGCAGCTTGTCATAGCTGGAGGGGGAGAGGAAGGAGTAGGTGATGATCTCGTCATAGCCGCAGGCCCGGCTCAGCTGGCCCAGCCGCTGCTCCAACCGCTGGGCGGGAGAGAGGCCTCCCTGGGTGGTCTGGCCCCGCATGAGGGTGGCGGGGATGCGGTCGTAGCCATGGAACCGAGCCACTTCCTCGGCCAGGTCGGCCATGGCCTTCACATCCCCCCGCCAGGAGGGGACGCACACCTGATCTCCCTCCACCTGGAAGCCCAGACGGCGCAGGGTGGCGGCCATCTCAGCCTCGGGTACCTGGGTGCCCAGCAGGGCGTTGATCCGGTCAGGCTCCAGGGTGAGCCGGGTGGGCTGGGGCACGAAGTTGAGCACGTCGATGACCCCGTCCACCACCTGGCCGGCGCCCAGCAGCTCCACCAGCTCGCAGGCCCGGTTGACGGCGGGCAGGGTGTTCATGGGGTCCAGCCCCTTCTCAAACTTGGCGCTGGCCTCGGTGCGCATCCCCAGGGCCAGGGCCCCCTTGCGGATGCAGGCCCCGTCAAAGCAGGCCGACTCGAACACCACGTCGGCGGTGTCGGCCACGATCTCGGAGTTCTCCCCGCCCATGATGCCCGCCAGCCCCACGGCCCGGGTGTCGTCGGCGATGACCAGGTGGCTGGCTGTGAGCTTGCGCACCTGGCCGTCCAGGGTGGTCAGCTCCTCGCCGGGGTCGGCCCGGCGCACCACGATCCGTCCCCCCCGCACATACCGGTAGTCAAAGGCGTGCATGGGCTGGCCGTACTCCAACATGACATAGTTGGTGATGTCCACGATGTTGTTGATGGGGCGCACTCCCATGGCCCGCAGCCGCTCCCGCATCCACTTGGGGGAGGGGGCGATCTTCACGTTGCGCACCATGCGGGCGGTGTACCGGGGCACCAGGTCGGCCGCAGGGGTGTCCACCGTCAGCAGCTGATCCAGCGCCCCCGGCCCGCCCCCTTTCACCACCGGCTCGTGGAGGGACAGGGGCAGGTCAAAGGTGGCCGCCACCTCCCGGGCCAGGCCGATGACGGACAGGCAGTCAGGCCGGTTGGGGGTGATCTCAAACTCCACCACATGGTCGTCGGCGTTGAGGATGGGGCGGATATCATCCCCGGGCCGACAGTCCTCCCGGAGGAGGAAGATGCCGTCTGGGATGCAATGGGGGAACTCCGCCTGCTGGGCGCGCAGGTCGTCCAGGGTGCAGATGGTGCCGGCCTGGGTGTGGTAGGCCACCAGGTCCCCCGGGTGCAGGTTGGAGCAGATGGTGGAGGGGGCGGCGGTGGAGCCGCCCAGGTCCAGGCGGGTGTGGAAGCTGCCGTCAGGCTGGGGAGCGCAC
Organism: uncultured Oscillospiraceae bacterium; assembly: GCA_944387065.1. Taxonomy (GTDB): domain Bacteria; phylum Bacillota; class Clostridia; order Oscillospirales; family Oscillospiraceae; genus Enterenecus. The sequence goes on along the minus strand of CALXDM010000001.1, from coordinate 356,856 downwards.
TCCAGCACTTTGGCGCACACCACCTCGCCAAACACCGCCTGCCCGGGCTGAATGCCCGCCGGGATGGAGGGCTTGTCCGGATCCAGGGGTTTGTAGTCGTTGAGCAGGGCGGCGGGGCGGATGACGGCGTAGGGAAAGTCCCGCTCGTCCAGACCCAGCTCGGCCAGGCCGCACAGCATCCCGTCGGACAGCTGGCCCCGCAGCTTGCCGCGCCGGATCTGCTTGCCGCCGGGAAGGGTGGAGTTGTGCAGGGCCACGGGGACCAGATCTCCCGGATGGACGTTCCAGGCCCCGGTGACGATCTGCACCGGCTGGGTCTGGCCCACGTCCACCTGGCAGATCCACATATGGTCGGAGTCAGGGTGGCGCTCCAGGCCGGCCACCCGGCCCACCACCACGTTGTGCAGCTCAGCCCCCAGGTCGGCGGTGGTCTCCACCTTGGAGCCGGACAGGGTCATGGCCTGGGCAAAGTCCTTGTCGTCAGCCTCCACCGGGACAAATTCCTTCAGCCACTTGCGTGACAGCTTCATCTTCGCTTCTCCCCCTTCTTAAAACTGCTCCAGGAAACGCACGTCGTTCTCAAAGATCAGGCGCAGGTCGGCGATCTTGAACCGGCGCATGGCGGTGCGCTCCAGCCCGATGCCAAAGGCCCAGCCGGAGTAGACCTGAGGGTCGATGCCCGCCATCTCCAGCACCCGGGGGTGGACCATCCCCGCCCCCAGCAGCTCGATCCACCCCTCCCCCTTGCAGGTGGGGCAGCCCGCGCCGCCGCACTTGTGGCACTGCACGTCCATCTCGCAGGAGGGCTCGGTAAAGGGGAAGTGGTGGGGGCGGAAGCGGGTGCGGGTGCCCGCCCCGTACAGCTGCTCCACCACGGTGTTCAGCGTGCCCTTCAGGTCGGCCATGGTCACCCCCTTGTCGATGACCATCCCCTCCACCTGGTGGAACATGGGGGAGTGGGTGGCGTCCACCTCGTCCTTGCGGTAGACCCGGCCGGGGGCGATGATGCGGATGGGCAGGGGCATGGAGTCCATGGCCCGCACCTGCATGGGGGAGGTTTGGGAGCGGAGCATCACCCGGCTGTCCGTGTCAAAATAAAAGGTGTCCGACCAGTCCCGGGAGGGGTGCCCCTCCTCGGCGTTGAGCCGGTCGAAGTTGAGCTGGGCCAGCTCGATCTCGGGGCCGTCCAGCACGGTGAAGCCCATGCCCACAAAGACTTGCTCGATCTCCCCCAGGGCGATGGACATGGGGTGCCGGTGCCCCAGGCGAGGGGGCTTGCCGGGGATGGTCACGTCCACCGCCTCGGCGGCCAGGCGCTGCTCCAGGGCCTGCTCCTCCAGGGCCTGGGCCCGGCGCTCCAAGGCCGCCTCCAGGGCGGCCCGCACCTCGTTGGCCAGTTGGCCCATGGCCGGGCGCTGGTCGGGGGGCAGCTGGCCCATCTGCTTGAGCAGGTTGGTCAGCTCCCCCTTTTTTCCCAGATAGCGCACCCGCAGCTGCTCCAGCTGGGCGCTGTCCGGGGCGGCCTCCAAGGCGGCCAGGGCCTGGGCCCGGATGTCTGCCAGTTGCTCTTTCATGGCTGGTCCTCCCTTTCCAAGGTTGGCGTGGCGGCGGGATCCGGGCAGCAAAAAAGCCCTTCCTCCCAAAGCTGGGACGAAAGGCAAACCCTCCGCGGTACCACCCGCATTCGCGCTCACGCGCGCACTCAAGCCCCGGTAACGGGGGGCGGCCGTCCCGCTCTCACGGGCCGCTCCCGGGCGAACAAGGGACCCCCGTCAAGGCGGCTTTCAGCCGACGGCCGCCTCTCTCTGAGATGGGCAAACTCCCTATTTTCCCGTTCCACGCCTTTCACACTACCGCCCTTTATACCATAAAAACAGTTGAAATGCAAGGGGGGAATCCCTATAATATGGAGCAGATAACCTGGAGGGTCCGGGAGAGAGGGGGATGGAGGTGGATCAGCGGGATCTGCCGGGGGTGCCGGCCCGGGTGGTGGACGGAAGGCTGGTGGCCGGCTGGATGCCCCGGCGGCCCCCGGACGGGCACAAGGGGACCTTTGGCAAGGTGCTCATTCTGGGGGGCAGTGTGGGCTATACCGGCGCGCCGGTGCTGGCCGCCCGGGGGGCGCTGCGCACGGGGACGGGGCTGGTGACGGTGCTCACCCAGCCGGAGGCCTATCCCATTGTGGCCGCCGGCTGCTTGGAGGCCATGGCCCGTCCTCTGCCCGAGGAGGATGGGGCGGTGCTGGAGCTGGTACAGGGCAGCGACGGGGCGCTGATCGGCCCCGGCCTGGGCCAGGAGGCGCGGGCGGCGGGGCTGGTGCCCCTGCTGCTGGAGGGCGCCCAGGGTGGCCTGGTGGTGGACGCCGACGGCATAAATCTGCTGGCCAGGCATATGGATAGTCTGGACAGGCGGCCGGCCGGGGCCACCATCCTCACCCCCCACGAGGGGGAGTTTGCCCGGCTGGGGGGAGCGCAGTCGGAGGACCGGCTGGCCGGAGCCCAGGCCTTTGCCGCAGCCCACCGGTGCGTGCTGGTGCGCAAGGGGCACCGGACCATTGTGGCCTGGCCGGACGGGCAGTGCTTCCTCAACCCCACGGGCAACTCGGGCATGGCCAAGGGGGGCTCCGGAGACGTGCTGGGCGGGATGATCCTGTCCCTGCTGGGCCAGGGGCTGGACCCAGGCCGGGCGGCGGTGTGCGCGGTGTGGCTCCACGGCAGGGCCGGGGATCTGGCCGCGGCGGACAAGGGGGAGCATGGGATGCTCCCCTCCGACCTGGTGGAGCGGATCCCAGAGGCCATTCTGGAGCTGGGGCTTTAGGCGGACAGCCGGAGCCTGTGAAGGCCGGGTGTGGCAGTTTCTTCGCCGGGGACTCCCCCGGAGCGGGGAACCATCTGGAGCGTAGGAGGGAGCGGGTATGAAGAGGAGAGCGATATGGGTTCCGGTATGGGTTCTGACGTTGACCTTGGCGCTGGCCGGCTGCTCGGCTGGGCAGGAGGAGAGGCCCGAGCAGCTGGCCGCCCAGATCCGGGGGGAGTACCTGTCCCTGTCCGGCTGGACGGGACAGGTGGAGGTGACGGCCCACTACGACCAGCAGGTCTACCAGTTCACCCTGGACGCGGTGTGGAGCCGGGAGGGGGAGACGGTGCTCACCGTCACCGCCCCTGAGCTGCTGGCGGGCGTCACCGCCCGGATCCAGGCCGGGGAGGGACGGCTGGAGTACGATGGGGCGGGGCTGTCCATCGGTGCGCTGGACGACCAGGGGCTGACCCCCATCGCCGCCGTCCCTGCCCTGATGGAGCAGCTGGGGGAGGGCTACATCGCCCGGTGCGACTGGCAGGAGGGGGACGGGGGGCGGCAGCTCTACCTCCAATGCCGGGACCCGGAGCGGGCCGAGGGGGAGGGCACCCAGTATGAGCTGTGGCTGGACCCGGACACCCACGCTCTGGAGCAGGCGGAGGTGAGTGTGGACGGGACCACCCGCCTGAGTCTGGTGTTTTCCGATTTTACCATGGAGTTGACGAATGATGAAGCTGGAGACGATGCGGACCTGGGCGGAGATCAGCCTGGACCATCTGGAACATAACTACCGGGCGCTGCGGGCCTGCGCCCCCAACAGCCGGTTCTTGGGGGTGGTCAAGGCCAATGCCTATGGCCACGGGGCGGTGCCGGTGGCCCGCAAGCTGGAGCAGCTGGGGGCGGAGTACCTGGCGGTGGCCTGCCTGAATGAGGCCATGGAGCTGCGCCAGGCGGGCGTTCGGGCCCCCATCCTGATCCTGGGGGCCACGCCGGAGCCGCTGGCGGGGATGGTGGTGGATGGGGGATTCACCCAGACGGTGTTCACCCCGGGCCTGGCCCAGGCCCTGTCCCAGGCGGCGCTGGAGCGGGGGCGGCGGGCGCGGGTGCACGTCAAGGTGGACACCGGCATGAGCCGGCTGGGCCTGCTGGACCACGACCCCCGGCAGGCGGCCCAGGCGGTGCAGGCGCTGTGCGCGCTGCCCAACCTGGAGGCAGAGGGCATCTTCACCCACTTTGCCGCCGCCGACGGGGACGAGGGGTATACCATGCTGCAGTTCACCCGGTTCCTGGACACCCTGGACGAACTGGAGCGGCGCTGGGGGCGGAAATTTGAAATCCGCCATTGCGCCAACAGCGCGGCTGTGCTAAACTATCCCTGTACCCACCTGGACATGGTGCGCCCCGGCGTGGCCCTGTATGGCCATCTCCCCGACCAGGGCTGCGGGGGAGCGGAAGGGCTGGAGCTGCGGGCGGTGATGAGCCTGAAAAGCCGGGTGGCGGCGGTGCGCCAGCTGCCGGGGGACACCCCGGTGAGCTACGGCTGCACCCACAAGATGGGGCCCCAGGGGGGACGGGTGGCGGTGCTGCCCATCGGCTATGCCGATGGATTGCACCGGGCCCTGTCGGGAAAGGGCAGCGTTTGGCTGGCGGGTAAGCGCCGGCCCATCCTGGGTCGGGTGTGCATGGATATGTGCATGGTATTGCTGGATGAACAGGCCCAGGTGGCGCCGGGGGATGAGGCGGAGATCTTCGGGGAGCGGCTGCCTGCCGAAGAGCTGGCCCAGCTGGCCGGCACCATCCAGTATGAGCTGCTGTGCGCCGTGTCTCCCCGGGTGCCCCGGGTGTACCGCTGAGACAGTGCTGACATAGGATGGTGGGGAGCCCGCCAGGCCAGCCCGGTCAGCCGGGCCGAGCCGGGCGGCGAGCCGAGGAGGTTTTGCCTCATCGGTATAAAAACCTCCGAGCCGTGGGAGAATGATAGTACCCGGTCTACATAAAGCAGGCCGGGCACTATATCCGGCGGAGTGTGAAATCCTGTGGACAACAGTAGTGTCAAACGCGGCGACATCTTCTATGCCGACCTCAGTCCGGTGGTGGGCAGCGAGCAGGGGGGCGTGCGTCCTGTCCTCATCGTGCAAAACGACACCGGCAACAAACACAGCCCCACGGTGATCGCCGCGGCGATCACCTCCCAGACGGGGAAGGCTCGGCTGCCCACCCATATCAACCTGGCGGCCAACGCCTACGGGCTGCCCAAGGACTCCATCGTGCTGCTCGAGCAGATCCGCACCTTGGATAAGAAGCGGCTGCGGGAACATATGGGTCGGGTGGACGATCAGGTCATGCGGCGGGTGGATAACGCCATTGCCGTCAGCTTTGGCCTGAACCCGGAACGATTGGTATAACCGTCCCGCCCGCCCTGGTTTCTCCAGGGCGGGCGGGAGCCCTACATCACCCCTCGGCCGGGGAAAATCCAGGCGCATGCATCCAAATCACGGCAGGGGAACATAGCATCCATCCATCCCCCCAGAGGGCGGGGAGAGACAGAGAACGGAGGAGCATACTGATGAAGCTGATCCAGCGCAAGTGGAAACTGGCCGTGGCCATGGCGTGCGCGGCGGTGTTGGTGGTCACGGTGGCCTATGCGGCCACCGCGGGCGGCCAGGAGGACCCGCTGATCACCCTGAGCTACCTGGAGCAGGTGTTCCAGCCCCAGGTGGAGGACACGGTGGAGCAGGCAGTCACGGCCCAACGCCAGCAGCTGCAGCAGCGGCTGGAGCAGGCCATCTCCGGTTGGAACGCCCAGGTGCAGGAGGCCATTGCGGGCCTGGAGGCGGGAGAGAGCGCGCTGTTCCAGGCCGTCACCCTGAGCCCGGGACAGAGCCTGGTGGGCCAGGCGGGGTGCGAGCTGGTGGTGCGCGTAGGCGCGGCCTGGTGCCAGGATGGGGAACTGATCGACGCCAGCGCCGGGACCCAGCTGGGCGCCGGGCAGGAGCTGGCGGTCAACCACCTGCACCTGGTGGGAGAGGGGGGCTGCACGGTGCAGGCAGCCTCAGATACGGTCCAGCTGTTGGTGCGGGGGCCGTACACGATCCTGGAGTGAGGGCAGGGTTCACAAAAGCTTCATAAAGTGTTTGCAAATTGGCAAACACTTACACAATGGAAGCTGCTATGATGAATGCGTCAGGAAGGAAACCAGACGACGATAACCTCCTTACCCTCTTTCTCTTCTCTTAAAAACCGGACGGGCCCTGGCCATTTGGCCGGGGCCCTTTCGGATGGACGAGCCCGCCCGGATGGGCGGCTTTTTTTGCCCCGGTGCAGGAGACGTAAGGACAGAGGGCCTTGTCTTTGGATGGGGAATGGGGTATGATAGTCCTGCTCATCAAGCGGAAAAGCGGAACGGAGAGGGACGATGGACTATTTTCACCTGTCGGCCGGGGAGGACAGCCTCGGCCAAATCAGCTCCCTGGGCCTGGCCTATCTGGGGGACGGCGTGTACGAGTTGATGGTGCGGGCCTGGCTGTGCCTGCACGGGAAGGCCACCAATAAAGGGATGCACCGGGCGGCGCTGGACTATGTGGCCGCTCCGGCCCAGGCCCGCTTAGCCCAGCGGATCCTGCCCATGCTCACCCCCCAGGAGCAGGAGGTGTTCCGCCGGGGGCGCAACAGCCGCACGGCCACGGTGCCCAAGGGGGCCAGCGTGGCCCAGTACCACACCTCCACCGCCCTGGAGGCACTGTTCGGCTGGCTCTACCTGCGGGGGGAGACCGACCGGCTCAACCAACTGTTTACCCAGATGATGGAGGGATAGGCCATGCCTTTGGACGCCATCTGCCTGACCGCCGTAGCTGCTGAGCTGCAAGGGGCGCTGACCGGCGGCAAGGTGGAGAAGATCTATCAGCCCGCCCGGGATGAGGTGGTGCTTCACCTGCGGGGGGCGCGGGGGGGTGGGCGGCTGCTGCTGTGCGCCCACCCGGCCCACCCACGGGCCCACCTGATCACCCTGCCCCAGGAGAACCCGGACAGCCCGCCCATGTTCTGTATGCTGCTGCGTAAGCACCTGCAGGGGGGACGGCTGGTGGAGATCGCCCAGCCCTCCATGGAGCGGGTGCTGGAGCTGCGCTTTGAGGCGATCAACGAGCTGGGCGACCGGGTGGAGCGCCGGCTGGTGCTGGAGTGCATCGGCCGGCGGGCCAACCTCATTCTGCTGGACGGGGAAGGGCGGATCACCGACTGCCTGCGCCGAGTGGATGGGGACCTGTCCGCCCGGCGGCCACTGATGCCCGGCCTGTTCTATCAGCCCCCTCTGCCCACCGGCAAGCTGGACCCCACCGGCCTGGAGCCGGAGGGGCTGCGGGAACTGGTGCTGGCCCAGGCCCCCGAGGGAGACGGGCAGGCGGACTGGCTGCTGGGCACCTTCCAGGGCCTGTCCCCCCTCATTGCCCGGGAACTGGCCTTCCAGGGCGGGGGGGAGCGGGAGGGGCTGGCTGACCGGCTGGCTGGGCTGATGCAGCATGTCCAGGAGAAGGACTTTACACCAATTGTATTAGAAGGTGATGGCAAGGGATTTGACTTTACATTTATGCCCGTGCTGCAATACGGCCCCGGGGTGGAGCTGAGCCGGCAGGAGAGCTTTTCCAGGCTGCTGGAGGACTACTACGCTGGGCAGCTGGCCCAGGAGCGCAGGCGCCAATGGGGGCAGGACTTCCTGCGGGCGCTCACCCAGGCCCGCAACCGCACGGCCCGGAAGATTGCCAACCAGGAGCAGGAGCTGCGTCAGGCGGCCGACCGGGAGGGGCTGCGGCAGTTTGGGGACATCCTCACCACCAACCTGCACCGGATGGAGCGGGGGCAGAGCGTGCTGCGGGCCCAGAACTACTACGACCCGGAGGGCGGGGAGGTGGATATCCCGCTGGATCCTCTGCTCACCCCCCAGCAGAACGCCGCCCGGTATTATAAGGAGTACAAGAAGGCCCAGAAGGCCGAGCAGATGCTCACCCTCCAGCTGGAGAAGAACCGGGGGGAGCTGGACTACCTGGACAGCGTGCTGCACACCATGGCTTTGTGCGAGGGGGAGCGGGACCTGCAGGAGATCCGCCAGGAGCTGATGGACAACGGCTACCTCAAGCAGCACCGGCGGCCGGGGGGCAAGGGGAAGCAGAGGCAGGCTGCGGCCCGGCCCATGGAGTTTCGCTCCTCCGGGGGGCTGACCATCCTGGTGGGCAAGAACAACAGCCAGAACGACCGGCTGACCCTGAAGGAGGCGGACAAGGGGGATCTGTGGCTGCACACCCAGAAACTCCATGGCTCCCACGTGATCCTCAAGACCGGGGGGGCGCAGCCTGACGAGGAGTCGCTCACCGAGGCGGCTATGCTGGCGGCTTGGTTCTCTCAGGGACGGGAGTCGGGGCAGGTGCCGGTGGACTATACGCCGGTGCGGGCGGTGCGCAAGCCGTCGGGGGCCAAGCCGGGTTTTGTGGTCTATCACACCTATCACACCTTGTACGTCACCCCTCGGGAGGAGCTGGCCCGGACGCTGCGGGTGCGATGAATTGGGACGAAATAAAGGGAATATGGCCCGTTTTATCTGGAAGTTTGGGGTAATGGGAATCAAATCTCGGCAAAAGGGAGAAGATGGTTTGGGGGCGGAAAAATTGGGAAACGCCCCTTGAGCAAGGCTGGGATCTGTGCTATACTCAAGTAGGACACAGCCTGGCCAAATGGAGGCGGCTGTGTTCCCACGCAGCGCTCTGTGGGGTGGGGGCGTCGGCCCGGAGGGTGCCCTCCGGTGCGCCGGGGTTCCGCTGCCGGAACGCAGAACGGAAAGGGAGATTGGGATGAAATCACTCCTCTTGGCGGCCAACCGGCTGTTCCCCCTGCCTGTGCACCCCTTCAACCTACAAAACGAGGGGAAAGAGAGCTACACCATGTGGCAGTACCGGCGGGGGGCGGATACCATCGCCTTCTACCGGCAGCGGTATACCCTGGAGGAGATGTTCCAGGGCAAGCGGGTGCTGGACATCGGCTGCGGCGCGGGGGGCAAGACCATGTACTATGCCGCCCAGGGTGTGGAGCACATCTATGGCATGGACATCGTGGCCCGCTATCAGCCCGAGGCGGAGGCGCTGGCCCAGCAGCTGGGCTATGCAGACCGCTTCACCTTTGTGGCGGGGGACGCGGCGGACACCGGATTTGCGGAGAACAGCTTTGACACCGTCATCATGAACGACGCCATGGAGCATGTGGCCCGGCCCGAGCTGGTGCTGGCTGAGGTGCGGCGGATCCTCCGGCCTGGGGGCCGGCTGTATGTGAACTTCCCGCCCTACTACCACCCTTTCGGGGCCCACCTGTCCGACCTGATTGGCATTCCCTGGGTTCACCTCTTTTTCTCAGAGGGCACCTTGGTGGAGGCCTATCGGGAGTTGTGCCAATCCATCCCCGGCGGTGAGGAGCGGGTTGCCTTCCGCATCTCTACAAATGAGCAGGGGAAGGATTACTTTTCCTACCTCAACCACATGACCATCCGGCGCTTCCGGCGGCTGCGGGCCCAGGCGGGCATGGAGCCGGTCTACTACCGGGAGGTGCCCCTGCGGTCGTTCCTGGCCCCCTTGGCCAAGCTGCCGGGGGTGAAGGAGGGATTTGTCAAGATGGTGGTGTGCGTGTTTGAGAAGGGGTGAGCGCCCTGCCGGAAGCTGGCATAGCGGCTGGCGGGACTGGGCATACTCTCCAGTAGCCTGGCAGAGGGCTGCAAACCACAAATCAAAAGAAAAGGAGATCGGAACATGGATACGAAGTTCTACATTTGCCGCCACTGCGGCAACCTGGTGGAGATGGTGCAGAACAAGGGGGTGCCCCTGATGTGCTGCGGCCAGAAGATGGAGTACCTGGATCCCAACACCGTGGACGCCAGCGGCGAGAAGCACAAGCCGGTGGTCAGCGTCAACGGGGACACCGTGCGGGTAGAGGTGGGCTCTGTGAGCCACCCCATGCAGGAGGATCACAGCATCCAGTGGGTGTACCTGGAGACCGAGCACGGCGGCCAGCGCCGGGACCTGAAGCCCGGGGAGGCGCCCGTGGCCGAGTTCGCCCTGAAGGGGGAGAAGGCGGTGGCGGTCTACGCCTACTGCGACCTTCACGGCCTGTGGAAGAGCGAGGTCTGATCCACTCCTGAATTGGGAAACAGAGACACCTGCCCGCCGGCGCAGCCGGCGGGCAGGTGTTGTCTTGTGCGACTTTGCCGCTGGAGACGGTGGGTGAGAAAAGAAGGGGGCCCAGGGCAGGGGAATGTCCTGGGCAGAAAAAGGGGGCCGGCGACGGGCTGTCAGGAAGGTACCCGCGCCGGCCCCACAGGCCTGGTTAGAATGGGATGGTTACGCGCCCTCGCCTTACAGGAACAGGGCGGGGAAGAGCAGGAAGGCGGAAATCACGCCGATGGCCAGGTTGCACAGGCCAGCCAGCTTGGTCAGCGCAGCGCTGCCGGTATACCAACCGGGGATGAGCACCAGCAGCAGCAGGTCGATGACCACCAGGTCAATGCCCAGGGGCCAGACCAGGCCATCCTGGAAGGCGCGCACGGTGAAGCCGATGCACAGGATCAAGGCGCACAGGAAGAAGTGGGCCATAACCTTCTTGTCGCCGCCCTTCAGGAAGAAGAAGCCCACCAGGATCCAGAACAGACCGAAGAAACCGAAGATGGTGCCCAGGTAGACGCTGTGGCTGCCACCCACGTTAAAGATGTACATGGAGAACGAGGTGAACAGCTGGGTAAAGCCGCCAAAGAAGATGGCGATGTACCCCAGGGAGCGGGTGAGCTTTGCGTGATCGGCCCCCTTCACGCCCACGCCGAGCTGCTCCAGGCCGAAGCAGATGACGGTGGCGAATAGGCCGAACAGGCCAATGGCCTCAGGGTTGACTGGGTTCATAGTTATAACCTCCTTGCTGAAATGAATGGAAAAACGCCGAATTCCTACTAACAATATCAAAAAAGTATGAGGCGGTCAAGGGGGTTTTTGACATTCCCGATAAAAAACTTGAAAAAGTTTACCGGGGATGGAAAAGAATTTCAGATCAGCCTGTCCCCAAACAGGGGTGGGGATGCTGGAAACAGCGGCTAGAGGGAAGAAAGAAGCCGCCCTGGGGCGGGCGGCTTTGGATGGGTGGGGACAGGCCCCGAGGGCGGGAGAAGGGGGGACAGATCCCGCCTTTTTCCGCACCGAGGGAGGGGAAAAAGCGGGGGACGGGGCGAAATACGCCCGGACTTGGGACAGCGGTCAGGCCAGCTTCTCCAAGCCGGCCTGGATGCGCTTGAGGGCTTCCTCCCGGCCCAGGATGTGGCAGATCTCCACCGCCCCGCCTGGGGTTACCGGCTTGCCCGCCAGGGCGATGCGCACCGGCCAGAGCAGGGTGGCGTTCTTCACTCCCAGGGATTGGGCCAACTCCACCAGGGCGTCGTGGATGGCGGGCTGGTCCCACACAGGCAGCTGGGACAGGACAGGGAGGGCGGCCTGGAGCATGGCCTGGGCCACCTGGGGATCGGTCTTGGACTTCTTGTTGGTGAACAGCGCCGGGTCGTAGTCGGGCAGCGCGTCGAAAAAGTCCACCTTTTCCGGGATGTCGGACAGCTTTTCGCACCGGGACTGAAGCAGCTGGGCGATGGCGTCCAGGTCATAGGCGGGGTTTTGCACCTCCTGGCGGAGGTAGGGCCGAGCCCGGCGGGCAAACTCCTCCGGGGGCAGGGCCCGGAGGTAAGCGGCGTTGAAATAGGTCAGCTTGTCCAGATCGAAGCAGGAGGGGGATTTGGAGATGCCGGACACCTCAAAGGCGTCGGCCAGCTCATCTAAGGTGAACAGCTCCCGCTCGGCCAGCGCCCCGTGGGGGGCCCAGCCCAGCAGGGCCACATAGTTGACCACCGCCTGGGGCAGGTAGCCCTGCTGGGCCAGGTCCTCATAGGAGGGATCCCCCTTGCGCTTGGACATCTTGCGGGCAGCCCCGGTGTCGGGGTCGGTGATGAGCACGCTGGCACAGTGGATATAGGTGGGCACCTGCCAGCCAAAGGCGGCGTACAGCAGGTTGTACTTGGGGGTGGAGGAGAGGTACTCCGCCCCCCGCACCACATGGGTGATGCCCATGAGATGATCGTCCACCACGTTGGCGAAGTTGTAGGTGGGCAGCCCGTCGGACTTGAGCAGGATCTGGTCGTCCAGCTCGGCGTTGTCCACGGTGATCTCGCCGTATACCGCGTCCTGGAAGGTGGTGGACCCCTCTGGAATGCGCTGGCGCACGACGAAGGGCTGGCCGGCGGCCAGCTTCTCCTCCACCTGCTCCGGGGTGAGGGACAGGCAGTGCCGGTCATACTTGGCGTTTGGGTCGTCCTGGCGCAGCTGGGCCAGGCGGTGCTCGGAACAGAAGCAGCGGTAGGCGTGGCCGGTGTCCAGCAGCAGCTGGGCGTACTTGCCGTACAGCTCCCGTCGCTGGGTCTGGACATAGGGGCCCACGGGGCCGCCCACGTCGGGGCCCTCGTCCCAGTGCAGGCCGCAGGCGGTCAGGGCCGCGTAGATGCGGGTATCGGCGCCGTCCACCAGGCGGGCCTGGTCGGTGTCCTCGATGCGCAGGAGGAACCGGCCCCCGGCGTGGCGGGCGATGAGATAGGTGTAGAGGGCGGTGCGCAAATTGCCCACATGCATATAGCCTGTGGGGGAGGGGGCGAAGCGGGTGCGCACCTGACCCTGGGGGATGCGCGCCTCCATGTCCTGAAACCACTGCCTGTCCAAAACCATGGCAAAAGACCTCCTGTGAATGGATTGCTCCCGGACATTATACCGGGGGCGGGAAGATTTTGCAAGCGGGGCTTAGGGGCAGGGCGGGAGGAAGAACTGCTCGACCAGCTCCTTGCCGCCCTGGCGGGCGACCAGGCCCCCCTCCAGCCAGACCGCCCGGTCGCATAGGGCGGCGGCGCATCGGAAGTCATGGGTGATGGTGAGCATGGTGCTGCCCTGTTCCCGGTGGACCTGATTGAGGGTGTCCACCAGGGTTTGCAGTCCCGGGTAGTCCTGGCCCACGGTGGGTTCGTCCAGCAGCAGCAGCCGTGGCTTTTGGGCCAGGATGGCCGCGATGGTCACCCGGCGCTTCTGCCCCTCGGACAGGGAGTGGGGGTGGCGGGAGAGCAGCGGGGTCAGCTCAAAGCGCCGGGCCAGCTCAAGGGCGTAGTCCCGGTCGGCGGCGGCGAAGGTCAGCTCCTGCTCCACGGTGGGCATGAACAGCTGGTAGTTGGGGTTTTGGTAGACCACCCCCACACATTGGAACCAGCGCCGGCCCGCCCTCCGACCCAGGGCCGGGTGGAGAAACTGCTCCATCCGCCCCCCATCCGCCCGGAGCAGCCGGGCCAGGATGGCCAGCAGGGTGGACTTACCGCAGCCGTTCTCCCCCAGCAGGAGTACCCGCTCCCCCGCCCGCAGCTCCAGATGGAGCTCATCCAGCACAGATCGGCCCCCAAAGCGCTTGATCAGCCCCTCCGCCCGTAGAGCCGGGGGACCGGGGGGAAGCCGGTCCTCCGGCTGGTCCCGGATGAGAGAAATCTGGCTGGCCAGATAGTTGGCCTTGTCGGGCACAAGATGAGTTTGGCCGTCCCGCAGATCCCAGACCACGTCGGCATGGGGCAGGGCCACGTCCAGCCGGTGCTCCACCAGCAGCACGGCCTTGCCCTGATCGGCCAGGGCACGCAGCAGAGTCAGCAGATCCTGGGCGCCCTGCCGGTCCAGGTTGGCCAGAGGTTCGTCAAAGATGAGGATATCCCGGTCCATGGCCAGGGTGGCGGCGGCCACCAGCCTCTGCTTCTGCCCCCCGGACAGCGCGCGGGTGGCCCAGCCCGGCTCCAGCTCCAGCCGGCGGCAAAGTGCCTGAATCCGCTGGCCGATCTCCCCGGGCTCCACCCCCAGGTTCTCGCAGCCGAAGGCGATCTCGTCCTCCACCTCCTGATGGATGATCTGGGCCTCGGGGTTTTGCAGCACGCAGCCCACCTTGCCTGAGATCTGGCTTAGGGTGCGCCCGGCCAGATCCTCGCCGTCCACCAGCACCCGCCCGTCCAGCACCCCGGAGCTCATGCGGGGGATGACCCCGTTGATCAGGGAGAGCAGGGTGGACTTGCCGCTGCCCGACAGGCCGGACAGCAGGGTGAGCTGGCCGTAGTCCAGGTAGAAGTCCAGCGCCTGGAGCACCGGCTGGGGGCAGCCGTCATAGGTGAAGCTGCGCAGCTCCACCTGAACGGCCCGCCTCATGCCAGGACCTCCTGGATGGAGGCGGCCCAGCCCAAGGCGGGGGCGCATAGGGCCACGGTCAGCACGGTCAGGAAGGCGGCGGAGAAGCCCACGTCCCGGCCGGTCAGGGTCACGGGGCGGTAGACGGTGCAGGAGGATCCGTCCCGGACAAAGCACCGGGTCTCCACCGACAGGGCCAGGGTGTCGGACAGGTTGACCAGGCGCACCAGCAGGGGGATGAGCAGGGCCCGGTAAAAGGCGGCGGGGGCCCACAGGGTGGTGACCCCTCGGGTGCGCATGGCCCCGCGCACCCGGCCGATCTCCCCAGCCAGCACGGGGACGAAGCTGGTGGTGATGAGCATCCCCAGGGCGGGCAGGCGGGGGCAGCCCAGGGCGGTGAGGCACCGGGTGAGCCGGACCGGGGCCATGGCCAGCCCCGGCAGGACAGCCACCCCCACCCCCGCCAACCGGTTGACCATCTGCCAGGTGAAGACGGCGTTGCCGCCGCTGGCCAGGTAAAACAGCAGACCAAAGCCGGCCAGGTAGGCCAGCAGAAAGGGCAGGGTGCGCAGGCAGAGCCTGGCCAGGCCAAACAGGCACAGCAGCAGCCACACCGCCCCCACAAACACGCTGCCCCAGATGCTCCGGGCCAGAGCCAGCGCCCCGATGAGGGTGAGCAGGGCGGCCAGCACGCTCACCACGGGGTAGAGGGGGCGGCGGGGGTGGAAGCGGCCGGTCATCCCTTCAGTACCCCTGCCCGGCGCAGTTCCCGGGAAATCTTGACGCCAAGGGCCGCTCCCAGGGCGCTGAGGGCCACGGCGGCCAGCACGCATCCCACCGCAGCCAGCTGCAGCCCGGCGCCGAAAAACTGTTCAAACAGGTCGCCGGCAAAGCACACGTAGTACAGCAGGTTCAGAGGCAGGGTGAGGGGGATGAACAGCCAGGCGGCCAGAAAGACCGCCCCGTCCCGCCCATAGCCCCGGAAGAGGGCCAGCACCAGCCCCTCCAGCAGCAGGCCGGCCAGCAAGCTGGAGAAGAACATGACAGGGGCCATAAACAGCTCCACGGTGCCGGTGAACAGGGCGAAGAAGAGCATGGTGCCCACCTTGCGCACCTTCATCAGGGCCACGGCGGGGAACAGGGAGAACTGCAGGGCGGTGACCACCTGGGCCAGGGCGAAGATGTGGATCTGGGAGACCAGGGCCATCACCGCCGCGGTGCAGGTGGCCACGGCGGACAGGATGGCCAGAAACACCACGTCCTTGACGGTGAAGGCTTGGAATACAGGCTGGTTCATACTGTCACCTCATTTGCTGGGCCACCCCGTCCTGGATGGCGTACACCCGGTCGGCGATGGCGATGGTGGAGGCCCGGTGGGACACCAGCAGGATGCATTTGTCCTGCCGGTGTTGGGAGATGGCCTGGAGGATGATGGACTCGTTGAGGCTGTCCACATTGCTGGTGGGCTCGTCCAGCAGCAGCAGGGGCCCGTCATGGAGGAAGGCCCGGGCCAGGCCCAGGCGCTGGCGCTCACCGGCGGACAGTCGGTCGCCCAGCGCGCCCACCCGGGTCTGGTAGCCATGGGGCAGGGTGAGGATGAAGTCGTGGATGGAGGCCTTGCGGCAGGCCTCCTCCAGCTCCTGCTGGGTGGCGCTGGGCTTGGCCAGACGCAGGTTTTCTTCCACGGTCTGGTCAAAGAGGTAGGTGGACTGGCTGACCAGGGTGGCGTTGTCCAGCAGGCTCTTGGTGCTGCATTGGTCCACATCCACGCCGTTGTACAGGATCTGGCCGCCGCCCTTCTCCCAGAAGCGCAGCAGCAACTTGAGCAGGGTGGACTTGCCGCACCCGGAAGGGCCGATCAGCCCCACGATCTCCCCTCGGCGGGCGGTGAGGGACAGTCCCCGGAGCACCGGCCCCTCCCCATAGGAGAAGGTGAGGTCACGCACGTCCAGGCGCTGGAAGGCAAAGTCGGCCCCGTGCTCCACCGGGGTGACGGCGGGCCGCTCCTCCAGCAGATCCAGTACCCGGTCGCCGCTGGCCAGGGTCTGGGTCAGGTTGCCCGGTAGGGCAGAGATGGCGATCACCGGCCCGAAGGAGCCAAAGACGGCCGCCACCCCCACCACGGTCCGGCCCAGGGAGAGCTGGCCGTCCAGGTACAGCCCCACCCCAGCCAGCAGGGCGGCGGCCAGAGACAGGCACACGCACAGGTCGGTGGCCCCGGCGGCCAGGGCAGAGGCCCGGCGGGTGCGGGCGGTCTGTTCCTGCAGGCGCTGGGAGCGGCGGTCCACCTCCTGGGCCCGGGCGGGCCCGGCGTTGTGCAGCACGATCTCCCGCACCCCTTTGACGCTGTCCAGGAAATAGCCGTTGAAGGCGGAAAACTCCCGCCGGTAGGCCACCCCCGACGGGCGCAGCCGGCCGCTGGTGACCAGGGGCAGGGCCACGCCGATGAGTAGGAAGCCCAGCAGGGTGGCCAGGGCCAGGTACCAGCTGGCATACAGCCCTACGAAGAGCAGCACCACCAGGCAGGTGAGCACGGCGATGCAGATGGGGGAGATGGTGTGGGCGTAAAAGATCTCCAGGGTCTCGATATCGGCGGTGAGCATGGACAGGATGGCCCCCTTCTGCCGGCCCTCCAGCTTGGCTGGGCACAGCAGGCGCAGGGCCTGGTAGATCCGGTCCCGGAGCGCCGCCAGCAGGCGGAAGGCGATGTAGTGGTTGCTGTACTGCTCCCAAAGGCGCAGCCCGCCCCGCAGCGCCCCGCAGGCTACGGCCAGGACCATGATCTGGAGGTAGCTCAGGGCCACCGGCTCTCCCAAGACTTTGGCGATGCCCAACGCGCCAAGCACGGGGACGGCCATGGCCGCCAGAAATCCCAGCACCCCGCCCAGCACCGCCAACAGGATGACCCAGGCCAGGCTGCCCACCAGGGCGATGAGCCGGATCATGATGAGCGCGCCGGGCCGGCGCTGCTTTACCTTAGCCATGGCGCTCCACCTCCTCCAGGGCCTGCTGGGCCCGGTACATCCGGGCGTACACCCCGCCCGCGCGCAAAAGCTCCTCGTGGCTGCCTGACTCGGCCACCTGCCCGCCGTCCAGCACATAGATGCGGTCTGCCCTGGCCACGTTGGCAAGCCGGTGAGAGATGAGGATGACGGCCTTGTCTTGGGCCAGCTGGGCCACGTTGTCCAGGATGACCCCCTCGCTGTCCACGTCGATGTTAGAGGTGGCCTCATCAAACAGGTAGACCGACCGGTCGGCAGCCAGGGCGATGGCCAGTGCCAGGCGTTGGCGCTGGCCGCCAGAGAGGTTGCTCCCCTCCTCCTGGATGACCCGGTCCAGCCCCCCGGAATGGCGCACGAACCCGTCCAGCCCGACCCGGGACAGGGCGGCCCAGATGTCCGCGTCGGCCAGCTGGGGGCAGGCCAGGTGGAAGTTGGCCCGGACGGTATCGTGAAAGAGGTGGGTGTTGTAGCTGACCTGGGCCAGGCGGGCATAGTACCCCTCCCGGCTGAGCTGTTGCACCGGCACACCCCCCGCCAGAACCTGGCCGCCATCGGCCCGGAGCGCGCCGGTGAGCAGGGCCACCACCGTGGACTTACCCGCCCCGCTCTCCCCCACGATGGCGGTCAGGGATCGGGGCGGGAAGGCCATGGAAACCTCCTGGAGCACCGGGCGCCGCCCGTCATAGGAGAAGCTCACCCCGTCCAACTCCAGCCCCTCTCCGGCCGGTTCCAGCCGGCCCCATTGGGGTTCGGGCTGATCCAGCAGGGCCAGCAGCTTCTGGCCGGCGGATGCGCCGTTCATGGCGATGTGGAAGGCGCTGCCCAGGGCCCGCAGGGGCAGGAAGAACTCCGCGGCCACTAGGATCAGGAACAGGCAGACGGCCGGATGGGTCCCGGACAGGGCGGCCCGCAGGGAAAGGCAGACGCCCACCCCCGCCCCCCCGTAGGCGATGAGATCCATGATGGTGGTGCTGGCCAGCTGCATCACCAGCACCTTCATGGTCACCCGGCGAAACTCCTCCGCCTGGGCCTGCATCTGCACGCCACGGGCCTGGTCGGCCTGGAAGATCTTCAGCTCGGTCAGGCCCTGGATGCTGTCCAGAAAGCCGTCGCCCATGGAGGTGTATTTGCCCCAGTACTTGGCGAAGATCCGCTTGGCGTACCGGGACACGGCCACGATGGACAGCGGGATCAGGGGCACGCAGCACAGTAGGGCCAGGGCGGTGGGCCAGTCCAGCCAGACGCACAGGCAGAACAGGATCACCGGGGCCAGCATGGCGTAGAAAAACTGGGGCAGATAAGTGGAGTAGTACAGGTCCAGCTGCTCGATGCCCTCCAGGGTCATCTGGGTCAGCCCGGCCATAGAGGCCTCCGGGGTATCCCGTACCCCCAGGCGCAGCAGCTTGTCATAGGCCCGGCGACGCAGCGCCCGCTTCACCCCGCTGCCCAGCCGGGTGCGCACCGCCCCGGTCCACACCGTGAAGCCAAACCGGGCGGCCGTGCCGGCGGCCAGAAGCAGCAGCGGCTGCCACAGCTGGGCGGCCTGCTCCTCCATGACCTGGTAGAGGGCCCAGTACACCCCGGCGGTGACCGACAGGTTGGCCAGCAACCCGCCCACCTGGAGCAGGAGCACCCCGGCCAGCAGCCCCCGCCGGTCCCGGACCAGGTCCAGCAATCCCTCATCCAGCATGGACCCAGCCCCCTTTCTGCCGGCAGGTCTGGGCCACATGGCGCAGGGCCACCACCGGGTGGTGCAGCAGCATACGTGGGCCGGCATAGCGCATGACCTGCCGGATCTGCGCCTGCCGATGGGGGTGGTAGCAGTGGATGGAGCAGCCGCTGCAAAAGGGCTTCTCGTCCCCGTGGGGGCAATGGGACAGGCGCAGCATGGCGTAGTCCAGCAGCTCCTGGCAATCGGGGCACAGCTGGCTGCCGCCCCGGTGGCGACCCCGGCAGTAGATCTGGATCATGCAGGCCACGGTTTTGGCCTCTTGAACCCGGTTCATACCCAATCCCTCCTTAAAAAAACACTGCATTAGCAATGGCTAACTGACCCTCAAAGAGTCAGCCGCGCCTCCGGGCGCGGCCGGATTGGCGGGACACGCCGCCGCGGTTAGCAATTGCTAACAATAGCATAGCACGATTTTTCCCCTTTGGCAAGAGGGAGCAGGCAGATTGGGCTCCAGGTCTGGAAGGGGGCGGCAGGCCATATCCATATAGAGCGGGGCCGCCGGGCAAAAGAGAGAAGGATGGGGGCGCCAGGGGTGGGGGTTTTGGCGGATTTGGACAGAAGGGGCTGGCGGCAGCGGCGGGTGGGCAGGCTGGGCCAGGGCGGGGAAGCGGGGGCGGAAAGAATGCCCTTGCTTTTGGGGCCAACTCATCATATAATGTCATCGTTTCAATGTGCTGGAAGCGGGGAGGGAGGGGGCTGATGGACAACCGGCCCATTGGGGTGTTTGACTCGGGCCTGGGCGGGCTGACCGCGGTGCGGGCGCTGGCCCGGCTGATGCCTGAGGAGGAGCTGGTCTACTTTGGCGACACCGGCCGGGTGCCCTATGGCGGCCGCTCCCGGGAGACCATCATCCGCTACGCCCGGCAGGACGTGGCTTTTCTGAGCAGCTTTCAGCCCAAGGCCATTGTGGTGGCCTGCGGCACGGTGTCCACCACGGCGCTGGAGGTGCTGCGCGGGGAGTGGGCGGTGCCCCTGTTCGGGGTGGTGGAGCCGGCGGCCCGGGCGGCCGCCCGGCTCACCCGCAGCGGGAAGGTGGGGCTGATCGGCACCCGAGCCACCATCCGCTCAGGGGCCTATGAGCGGGCGCTGGCCGTGCTGCGCCCAGGGGCCCAGGTGGCGGCCCGGGCCTGCCCGCTGCTGGTGCCCCTGGTGGAGAACGGCCGCTACCGCCCCGGGGACCCGGTGGCGGAGGCGGTGGTAGCCGAATACCTGGACCCCATCCGGGAGCAGGAGGTGGACACCCTGGTGCTGGGTTGCACCCACTATCCCCTGCTCAAGCCGCTCATCGCCCGGCATATGGGCCCCCAGGTGACGCTGGTGGACGTGGGGGAGCAGTGCGCACAATGGGTGGCCGGACAGCTCACCGGCCGGGGCCTGCGCTCTGACCGGGAGGGCGTGGGCCGGCACCGGTACTTCGTCAGCGACGACACCGGGGACTTTGCCGCGCTGGCCTCCGCCTTCCTGGGGGAGGACGTGGGGGCGCAGGTGGAGGAGATCGACATCACAGCCTATGGTTCATGAGGGGAAAACGGCTATGGCAGACAATGTGATCCTGTCCATCAAGGGCAGCCAGTACCAGGGGGGAGAGCCTCCGGAGGAGCTGGAGCTGGTCACCCCGGGCCGCCTGGTGCGGGACGGGCGGGGGGGCTATACCATCTCCTACGAGGAGAGCGAGCTGACCGGCCTGGAGGGCACCACCACCGTGGTGCGCATCGAGCCGGGCAAGGTGACCCTGCTGCGGGCGGGCAGCGTGAACGCTCAGATGGTGTTTGAGGAGGGGCGGCGGCACCTGTCCATGTATGAGACGCCCTACGGCTCGCTGTCAGTGGGCATCAATACCCGGCGGGTGAAGAACACCGTGGGGGAGGGCGGCGGCGATCTGGAGATCGACTACGCCGTGGAGATCGACAACCTGTTGGTGGGGCGCAACCTGTTCCGCATGAACGTCCGGCGGGACCCAGCCCTGCCCCAGTGAGGGCCAGGGGTCCAGACAAGCACACGAGAAAGGATGCGAGGGCAATGTCCAACATGATCCAAGCCGCAAAGGAACAGGCGGCCCGGCTGACCCAGGCCGCCTATGAGCGGGCCGCGGGGGAGGGTCTGCTGCCGGCGGGGCAGGCGATCCAAGGCAGCGTGGAGGTGCCCAAGGACAGCCGCAACGGGGACCTTGCCTCATCCTTCGCCATGGCGGGGGCCAAGGCCCTGGGCAAGCCTCCCCGGCAGGTGGCCCAGATCCTCCTGGACCATCTGGAGCTGGAGGGGTCCTACTTCCAGCGGGCGGAGCTGGCCGGGCCGGGCTTTCTCAACTTCTTCTACGACCCGCGCTGGTACGGCGGGGTGCTCTCCGTCGTGGAGGAAGATCCTCAGGGATACGGCAGCTGCGACGAGGGCCGGGGGGCGCGGGTGATGGTGGAGTTTGTCTCGGCCAACCCCACGGGGCCTATGCACATGGGCAATGCCCGGGGGGGCGTGCTGGGGGATACCCTGGCCAACGTGCTGCGCCGGGCGGGGTACGACACCTGGAAGGAGTTCTACGTCAACGACGCGGGCAACCAGATCCACAAGTTTGTCCAGTCCATCCACGCCCGGTATATGCAGCTGCTGCCAGGGGGAGAAGGCTATCCCTTCCCCGAGGAGGGTTACCAGGGGGAGGACATCCGGGAGCTGGCCCAGGGCTTCTATGAGCGGTATGGCGAGTCCTACCGGGATGCGCCGGAGGAGAAATGGCAGGCGGACATGGCCCGCTTCGGGCTGGAGCGCAACCTGCCCAAGATGCGGGAGGACCTGCGCCGGTACCGCATCGAGTATGATGAGTGGTTCTTTGAGTCGTCCCTGCATGAGAGCGGCTATGTGGCCCAGACGGTGGAGCTGCTGGGCCAGCGGGGCTGGACCTATGAGCGGGACGGGGCGCTGTGGCTGGACACCAAGGGGTTGCTGCGAGAGAAGTACCTGCGGGAGGGCAAGACCCAGGAACAGGTGGAGAAGCTGGACCTGAAGGACGACGTGCTGCGCCGGGCCAACGGGATATACACCTACTTTGCCGCCGACATCGCCTACCACCGCAACAAGTTCGAGGCCCGGGGCTTTGACCGGGTCATCAACGTGTGGGGGGCCGACCACCACGGCCATGTGGCCCGGCTCCAGGCCGCCCTGGACGGCCTGGGGCTGGACGGTTCGGGCCGGCTGGTGATCGTGCTGATGCAGCTGGTCAACCTACTCCAGGACGGCAAGCCCGTGCGCATGAGCAAGCGAACGGGCAAGGCCATTGCCCTGCATGACCTGCTGGACGAGATCAGCGTGGACGCCGCCCGCTACTACTTCAACAACCGGGCGGCCACCAGCCCCTTGGATTTTGACCTGGACCTGGCCGTGCGCCAGGACGCAGACAACCCGGTGTACTATGTGCAGTACGCCCATGCCCGCATCTGCTCACTGCTGGCCAACCTGGCGGGGGAGGGGGACGCGGTCCCCCCTGCAGACGGGGTGGACGCGGCCCTGCTGGCCACGGGGGAGGAGCGGGAGCTGATCAAGAACCTAGCCCAGTACCCCCAGGAGCTGCGCCTGGCTGCCCGGGACTATGACCCCAGCCGGATCAACCGCTACCTCACCGCCCTGGCCGGGGATTTCCACCGCTTCTACAACGCCTGCCACATCCGGGGGGAGGAGCGGGCGCTGCGGCTGGCCCGGCTGAAGCTGGCCGACACGGTGCGCCTGGTTTTGGCCAACGGGCTGGGGCTGCTGGGGGTGGCCGCCCCGGAGAAGATGTGAGGGCTGGCGGGAGATTTTAGGGAAGATATTAAGAATTTCTGAAACTTTGCGGAAAACGGTTGCGCCCCACGCCCATTTCCGATAGAATCAGACAGGTTGCCATAACGCCAGCGGGCCCGCCCGGGGCGGGAGCCATAAAAACGTGCATAGGGGTGCGTTTGCCATGTTGTTGACCCTTCAAAAGTTCTGCGGCCTGTTGACGCTGCTGCTGACGGTGCTGTACCTGTACCAGGTGTTCTACGTGGCAGCCAGCCTGGTCCTGCGCCGCCGGCGGGCCTATGGCCCGGCCAAGCGGCAGCACCGGTTTGCCGCGGTGGTGTGCGCCCGCAACGAACAGGCGGTCATTGCCGAGGTGATCGACTGCCTGAAGAGGCAGGATTACCCGGCCCATCTACTGGACGTCTATGTGGTGGCCGACAACTGCACCGACGAGACCGCCGCCGTGGCCCGGCGCCACGGGGCCCTGGTGTACGAGCGGTTTGACACGGAGAAGGTGGGCAAGGGATATGCCATGGACTGGCTGTTTGGCCGGCTGAAGGCGGAGGGACTGGCCCAGCAGTATGAGGGCTACCTCATCTTCGATGCGGATAACCTGGTGGACCCGGGGTTTGTCCGGGAGATGAACGCGGTGTTCGATACCGGGAAGTACGACGCCATCACCTGCTACCGCAACACCAAGAACTACGACTCCAACTGGATCTCGGCGGGCTACTCGCTGTGGTTTCTCCGGGAGGCGCGTTTTCTCAACTTCCCCCGGATGCTGCTGGGCACCGGCTGCGCGGTATCCGGTACCGGATACCTGATCTCCTCCCGGGTGATCCGGGAGGAAGGGGGCTGGCCCTTCCACTTGCTCACCGAGGACATCGAGTTCTCGGTGGACTGCGCGGTGAAGGGGCGCAAGATCGGCTACTGCGACAAGGCGGTGGTCTATGACGAGCAGCCCACCCGCTTCGGCCAGTCCTGGCGGCAGCGCCTGCGCTGGTCCAAGGGGTTCTACCAGGTGGGGGCACGCTACTGGTGGGCGCTGCTCAAGGGATGCGTGACGCGCAAGGGCGGGCGGTTTGCCTGCTTTGATATGCTCATGACGGTGGCCCCCGGGATGCTGCTCAGCCTGGCCATCTTCGGCTTCCAGATTCTGCTGATCCTCTCAGGGCTGACCCAGCCGTTGGCGGTGTCGGCCAAGGTGCTTGTCAAGAGCGTACAGTTCCTGCTCCAGAGCGGGCTGGGTTTTTACATCGGGCTGATGCTCTATGGGGGGTTGACCCTGGTGTCCGAGTGGCGGCAGATCGCCGCCCCGGCTGCCCACAAGCTTACCCTGCTCTTTCTCTTCCCCCTGTTCATGTTCACCTACATCCCCATCTCCCTGGTCGCCCTGTTCTGCCGGGTGGAGTGGAAACCCATCCGCCACCATTCCGCCGCCGCTTTCCGGAGCCGTGGGACGGCTTATCCCAGTCCCCAGCCCGTGGCCGAACGGGCGGAGGGCTCCCTGTTGGGGGAGGGGCAGGGAAAGGGCTGAAAAAGAGGCTTGCATTGCCCGTTGCATTGTGCTATAATCCCATTTGTTAGTATGGTTACGATGGAAGAGTGAGGCTCCCGCCTCACTCTTTCTTTTCGAGGATGGAGGGCCGCCGGGAAGGATGGGACCCAGAGGACGCGGGCTCCAAGGGGACAGGAGGGAAGTGCTTGATGGCAAAGGTGACCGATGTGGTGGCCGCTCTGGCCGCGCCGGTGGTGGAGGGGTGCGGGTGCACCCTGTGGGATGTGGAGTATGTGAAGGAAGCGGGGGAGTGGTATCTGCGGCTGTATATCGACAAGGCCGGCGGGGTGTCCATCCAGGATTGTGAGGCGGTATCCCGCCCGGTGTCCGACCTGCTGGACCAGACCGACCCCATCCCCACCAGCTACCTGTTTGAGGTGTCCTCGGCGGGGCTGGATCGGGCGCTGAAGAAGCCGGAGCACTTTGCGCAGTGCGTGGGCCAGCAGGTGGACGTGCGTTTGTACCGCCCGGTGGAAGGGGAGAAGGTGTACACCGGCGTGTTGCGGGGCTACCAGGACGGGACCGTGCTGGTGGACGAGCGGCGCTTTGAGAAGCAGGATGTGGCGCAGGTGCGCCTGCACGTTTCATTTTGAAGGAGAATGGTCATGGCTAAGAAGAAAGTCGCCCCCAAGAGCACTGAGCTGGACGCAAAGGAGTTTTTCGCGGCCGTCTCGGACATCGAGCGGGAAAAGGGCATTCCCAAGTCGTATATGATCGAGAAGATCACCCAGGCGCTGGTGGCCGCCTATAAGCGGGACCATGAGGGCATCACCGACAACGTGGTGGTGGACGCCGATGAGGAGAAGGGCGAAGTGCGCATGTACGTCAAGAAGGACGTGGTGGAGGAGGTGGACAATCCCCACACCGAGATCAGTCTGGAGGACGCGCAGAAGGCCCTGCCCCGGGCCCAGCTGGGAGACGTGCTGCGCATGGAGATCAAGCCCAAGAACTTCGGGCGCATCGCCGCCCAGACTGCCCGCCAGGTCATCATCCAGGGGATGCGGGAGGCCGAGCGGAACATGGTCTTTGACGAGTTTTCCACCAAGCAGCACGAGCTGCTCACCGGCGTGGCCACCCGGGTGGACGCGCGCACCGGCTCGGTGGTGGTACGGCTCAACTCCGGCGGGGAGTACACCGACGCCTTCCTCTCCCTCAACGAGCAGGTCCGGGGGGAGGACATCCGGGAGGGGGACCGGGTCCGGGTCTACGTGGTGGAGGTGCGCCGCACCACCCGGGGCCCCCAGGTGGTCATCTCCCGCACCCACCCGGGGCTGGTGCGTCGGCTGTTCGAGCTGGAGGTGCCCGAGATCTACGACGGCACGGTGGAGGTCATGTCCATCGCCCGGGAGGCGGGCAGCCGCACCAAGCTGGCCGTGTGGGCCCAGGATCCCAACGTGGATCCCATCGGCGCCTGTGTGGGCCCCCGGGGCCAGCGGGTGAACGCGGTGGTGGAGGAACTGCGGGGGGAGAAGGTGGACATCATCAAGTGGTCGGACGACCCAGAGCAGTATGTGGCCGCCGCCCTGGCCCCCGCCGAGGTGCTCAGCGTCATCGAGCTGGAGCCGGGCAAGAGCTGCCGGGCGGTGGTACCCGACGACCAGCTGTCCCTGGCCATTGGCAAGGAGGGGCAGAACGCCCGGCTGGCCGCCCGGCTGACCGGATTCAAGATCGACATCCGCCCGGCCAGCGCCCCCGAGCCTCCCCCCGACGCGGAGGAGCCCGAGCTGCTGGCTGATGAGGAGCAGGCGCCCGAGATGGAGCAGAGGCTGCCCGGCGGGACTGCGGCAGAGGACGGACAGGGGTTGGAGGAATAGGCTCCGGACGGTTTGGGGGGGAGATGCGTATGCCGAAGAAGATACCCATCCGGCAGTGTCTGGGCTGCCGGGAGCACAAGCCCAAAAACCAGCTGATCCGGGTGGTGCGCGCCCCAGAGGGGGAGCTGTCCCTGGATTTCCGGGGTAAGAAGCCGGGCCGGGGGGCCTACCTGTGCCCCAGCGCCGACTGCCTGGCCCGGGCCCGGAAGAGCCGGGCCATCGAACGGGCGCTGTCCACCCCGGTGTCTCCAGAGGTGTATGCCGCCCTGGACGAGCAGATGAGAGCGGGTGAGCCGGGTGACGGATAGAGTGTTGGGCCTGCTGGGCCTGGCCCGGCGGGGGGGCAAGCTGGCCCTGGGCGAGCAGCCGGTGGCGGCGGCCTGCCAGGCGGGCCGGGCCAAGCTGGTGCTGTTGGCGGCAGACGCCGGCGGGGCCACCGCCCGGCGGGGGGAGAAGCTGGCCCGGATGGGTCGGGCGCCCCTGGTGGAGCTGCCCTATCCCAAGCAAGAGGTGGGGCGCAGCGTGGGGCGCAGCAGCTGCGCGCTGCTGGCCCCCACCGATCTGGGGCTGGCCGCGGCGGTGGTGAAGGGGCTGGCCCAGCGGGACGAGGGCCTGCTGGCGCTGGCCCAGCAGCTGGAGGAAAAGGCCGGGCGGCGCGGGCCGGCCCGGAGCAGGCGCGCGGGGGCGGAAAAGCCGCCTGCGCAGCCGGACGTGCAACCATAGGAGGTGGCCTGTTTGAGCCTTGCGAAATACAACGCCCGGGATGTGGCAAAGGACTTTGGGATGCAGACCAAAGCCATCACTGGTATCCTGGCCGAGCACACCAAGCAGACGGTGTCGCCCACCAAGGCGCTCACCGACCGGGAGCTGAGCATCATCTTTGAGCATCTGACCCAACGCAACCAGGTGGAGTCCATCGAGTCCATCTATGCAGACGTGTATCACGAACCCAAAAAGCCTGAGCCGGCCCCGGCCCCCAAGGCGGAGGAGCGGCAGCCAGCCCAGGACAGCCAGGCGGCGGCCCAGGGCCAGGTTCCGCCCAAGCCGCAGCCAGCCCAGGGCCAGCAGCCCCGGGCCGGCGGACAGGAGGGCGGCGTGGGCCGCGCCCCGGCCAAGAAGGTGGTGGACACCCGCAAGGGCGGGCAGGTGAACCTGGAGAAGTATGACCAGCGCCTGGAAGACCTGGCCCCGGACAAGGCAAACCGGATGCAGACCGGCAAGCAGAAGTTCCAGAGCCGGGGCGGCCGGGGCCGGGGACAGGGCTTTGGCAACAAGCGCCGGCAGGAAGAGGCGGAGAAGATGCGCCGGCTCCAGCTGGAGATCGCCAAAAAGACCCCTCTCACCGTCAAGATCCCGGACGAGATTGGGGTGGGTGAGCTGGCCAGCCGGATGAAGAAGACGGGGGCCGAGGTGGTCAAGTGCCTGATGAAGAACGGGGTGATGGCCTCCCTGGGCGATCTGATCGACTACGACACCGCCGCCCTGATCGCCATGGAGATGGGCTGTAAGGTGGAGAAGGAGGTCATCGTCACCATCGAGCAGCGGCTGATCGACACCGCTGAGGATAAGCCCGAGGACTTGGAGCCCCGGGCTCCGGTGGTGGTGGTCATGGGCCATGTGGACCACGGCAAGACCTCCCTGCTGGACTATATTCGCCACGCCAACGTGGTCTCGGGAGAGGCCGGGGGCATCACTCAGCACATCGGGGCCTATCAGGTGGAGGTGGGGGGCAAGCCCATCACCTTCCTGGACACCCCGGGGCACGAGGCCTTCACCGCCATGCGGGCCCGGGGGGCCATGGTCACCGACATCGCCATCCTGGTGGTGGCCGCCGACGACGGCATCATGCCCCAGACGGTGGAGTCCATCAACCATGCCAAAGCAGCTGAGATCCCCATCATCGTGGCCATCAATAAGATGGATAAGCCCGAGGCCAACCCCGAGCGGATCAAGCAGCAGCTGACCGAATACGGGCTGGTGGCCGAGGAGTGGGGCGGAGAAACCATCCTGTGCCCCATCTCGGCCAAGACGGGCATGGGGGTGGAGCACCTGCTGGAGATGGTCACCCTCACCGCCGAGGTGCAGGAGCTGAAAGCCAACCCCAACCGGGCCGCCCGGGGAACGGTCATCGAGGCCAAGCTGGACAAGAGCCGGGGGCCGGTGGCCACCCTGCTGGTGCAAAACGGTACCCTGCGCCAGGGGGATATCCTGATCGCGGGCACCGCCGTGGGCCGGGTGCGGGCCATGACCGACTACAACGGGCGCAAGGTCACCCAGGCGGGCCCCTCCGTCCCAGTGGAGATCATGGGCATGGGCGAGGTGCCCGGCGCGGGGGACGACTTCCACGCCGTGGCCGACGAGCGCATGGCCCGGGAGCTGGTGGAGCAGCGCAAGGCAGAGGTGAAGAACGCCACCACCGGGTCGGTGAAGACCAAGGTGTCGCTGGAGGAGCTGTTCAGCCAGATCCAGGCCGGCGAGATGAAGGAGCTGAGCCTGATCGTCAAGGCGGACGTGCAGGGCTCTGCCGAGGCGGTGCGGGCCAGCCTGGAGAAGCTGAGCAACGAGGAGGTCCGGGTGCGGGTGATCCACTGCGCGGTGGGGGCCATCAACGAGTCGGACGTGATGCTGGCGGCCACCTCCAACGCCATCATTGTGGGCTTCAACGTCCGCCCGGACAAGAACGCGGCGGAGTCGGCCGGGCGCAACAAGGTGGATATGCGTATGTACCGGGTGATCTACGACGCCATCAACGAGATCGAGGCGGCCATGAAGGGGATGCTCTCCCCCAAGTTCCGGGAGGTGGCCCTGGGTCAGGCCGAGGTGCGCCAGGTGTACAAGATCACCGGGGTGGGCATCGTGGCCGGCTGCTATGTCACCGACGGCAAGATGGTGCGCAACGCCCAAATCCGCCTGGTGCGGGACGGCGTCGTGATCCACGAGGGGGTCATGAGCTCCCTGCAGCGCTTCAAGGACAGCGTTCGGGAAGTGGCCCACGGCTACGAGTGCGGCATTACGATTGAAAAGTACCAGGACATCAAGGAAGGGGACGTCATCGAGGCGTTTCAGATGGAGCAAATTGAGGTATGAGCTTTCCAGCAGGGCGGGCGGTTTCGTCCGCTCTGCGGTGGCATTGTTTTCGGATTAAAAGAGAGAAAAGATTTTAGAATTTTAGGGTTAAGGCTGCCAGGACGGGGGCCAGCGACCTGGCCCTTCCAAGCAAGCAGGCCGCCAAAGACGGAAGCCAGAAACGTTCCCCGTGTTGCGGCGGAAAGGAGCCCCCATGAGCCATGTGACCCTGCTGGCCGCAGACCGCCCGCTGCCCCTGTATGACCCGGGCGCCCGACGTATCCGTACAGTTCGGTTCGGGCAGCGTACCTTTACCATGGACCAGGACGGCTTCTCCATCCAGGCGCATGGCTACTACCGGGCGGCGGTGGATGATCTGGAGCTGCCCATAAAACCCTTCCGGTATGAGCTGAACCTGCAGGCCACACAACAGGACGCCGAGCTGCTGCGGGACTACTTGGACAAGAACCTGTCCCCTGGGGAGCAGGCGCAGGTGTGGAACCTCTGGGTAGGGACGGTGGAGGAACCCTATCGGGCCCACCATTTTTCCGGCGCGTTGCCCGATTTGCAGCTGGACACCTTGGAGCAGATGGAGGAGCGGTACCAGACCTGCCTGACCATCGAGAAGGGAACAAACCACTGAAACGAAGCAACTCCCAAAGGAGGAATCTTTCATGCCAAGCAACCGAATGGGCCGCATCAACGAGGAGCTGCAACGGGAGCTGGCCGCCCTGATCCCCACGGTAAAGGACCCCCGGGTACAGGGGCTGATCTCGGTGACCGGGGTGGAGACCACCCCGGACCTGCGCTATGCCAAGGTGCGCGTGTCCATGCTGGATCAGTCCAGCGCGGCCCAGGTGGTCAAGGGACTGCGCTCCGCCGCCGGATACCTGCGCCGGGAGCTGGGCCGGCGGCTGGAGCTGCGCTACACCCCAGAGCTGAGCTTTGAGGAGGACGACTCCATCCGCCACGGGGCCCATATTCTGGAGCTGCTCCGGGATCCGGAGGTGGTCAAGCCGGCCAACCCGGCCAACGCCCACATCGTGCTGGACGAAGACGAGGAGGAGTGAGCCATGAACTGCCAGCAGACTGCCCGCTTCCTGCGGGAGCGGGACAACTACCTCATTCTCACCCACAAGCGCCCCGACGGAGACACCATCGGCTGCGCCGCGGGTCTGCTGGAGCTGCTACGGGGGATGGGCAAGACCGCGTGGCTGCTGGAAAACCGGGACGCCACCCCCCTGTTCCACGAGTACCTGGAGGGTCGGTCCGCCCCTGCGGACTTTCAGCCGGACACGGTGGTGTGTGTGGACGTGGCCACGGCGGAGCTGCTGCCGCCAAACGCGGGGCCCTATCTGGACCGGATCGACCTGGCCATTGACCATCACCCCTCCCACACCTTCTTTGCCCGGGAGAGCTGGCTGGAGACGGATCGGGCCGCCTGCGGCGAGCTGGTCTACGAGCTGGCGGTGGAACTGGGTGGGCTGAGCCAGGCGGTGGCCACCCCGCTGTATGTGGCCGTGTCCACCGACACCGGCTGCTTTGTCTACTCCAACACCTCCCCCAACACCCACCGGGTGGCCGCCGACCTCATGGCGGCGGGGGCGCCCTATCGGCGGCTGAACAAGAAGCACTTCCGGACCAAGACCATGGCCCGGATGCGCTTGGAGGGGCTGATCCTCCAGCACTTGGAGCTATACCATGACGGGACGGTGGCGGTGGCCCCCATCTCGCTGGAGATGATGGCCCAGGCCCAGGCCGGCGAGCAGGATGCGGAGGATATTGCCGCCTTTGTGGGGGTGATCGAGGGGGTGCGCCACTCGGTCACCATCCGGGAGCTGCGGCCGGGGGAGTGTAAGATCTCACTGCGCACCGCCTCCGATCTGCTGGACGCCAGCGCCACCTGTGCCCGCCTGGGGGGCGGGGGCCATCGGGCCGCCGCCGGCTGCACGGTACACGGCAGCGTGGGACAGGCCCAGCAGGCCATTTTGGAGGCCATTGACGCCCAGCTCCAGAGCGAGGCGGTCAGTGAGGGGTAAAAAGAGATATGGAGGACATCGGGGGGGTGGAAGCTGCGCAGGGGCCCAGCGTCATTTCCCGGGAAGGAAAGATGGGGGAAGGAGGGTGGTCATGGCCAGCGGGATCGTCATTGTCGACAAGCCGGCGGGGTGGACCTCCATGGATGTGTGCGCCAAGCTGAGGGGCCTGTTCCAAGAGCGGCGGGTGGGACATGCCGGCACCCTGGATCCCATGGCCACCGGAGTGCTGCCGGTGTTCGTGGGCCGGGCCACCCGGGCGGTGGAGTTTGCCGCCGGGGGGGACAAGGAGTATGTGGCCGGGCTGCGCCTGGGGATGGTGACCGATACCCAGGACGTCACCGGCACGGTGCTGGACACCCGGCCCGCGCAGGTATCCTCCCAGGCGCTGGAGGAGGTTCTGCCGCGCTTTCGGGGGGAGATCCAGCAGATTCCACCCATGTACTCGGCGGTGAAGCTGGGGGGCCAGAAACTGTATGAGCTGGCCCGGAAGGGCCGGCAGGTGGAGCGCCCCCCCAGATCGGTGACCATCCACGCCCTGGAGGTGCTGGGCCGGGACGGGGAGGACTACCTGCTGCGGGTGCGCTGCTCCAAGGGCACCTATGTGCGCACCCTGTGCCATGACATCGGGGCGGCGCTGGGCTGCGGGGGCTGCATGAGCAGCCTGCGGCGCACCATGGCGGCGGGCTATACCCTGGACGACGCGGTGGGGCTGGAGCAGCTGTTGGCCCTGCCGGATCCGGCGGGGCGGCTGCTGCCGGTGGACAGCTGCTTTGCACATCTGCCTGCCCTGACCCTCACCCCGGCCCAGGCCCGGCGGGTGCGCAACGGTGGGGCCTTTTCCTTCGCACAAGAGGGCGTCTGGCGGGTATACGACCCGGCGGGGGCCTTTTTGGCGGTGTGCCGGGGGGCCCATGGCCGGCTGACGACCATCAAGAGCTTTTTCGAGGTGTAAGGATTTGCATACCATACAGACAAGCAAATGCGTAGTGGCCCTGGGCTTCTTTGACGGGGTGCATCGGGGCCATGGGGCGCTGCTGCGCCGGGTGGCTCAACGGGCGGAGGAGCTGGGGGCGGAGCCGGCGGCGCTGAGCTTTGCCCGCCATCCCCGGGAGCTGATCACCGGGCGGCAGGTGCCCCTGCTCAATACGCCGGCCGATCGGGCTTGGCTGATGCGGACCCAGTACGGCATCCGTCGGGTGGAGCTGTTGCCCTTTGACCGGGACATGATGGAGATGCCCTGGGACCGCTTCGTCACCGACGTGGTGGCCGGCCGGTTCGGGGCTGTCCACGTGGTGGTGGGAGGCAACCATCGCTTTGGCTACCGGGGGGAGGGCACGCCGGAGCGGCTGGCCCAGCTGTGCCGGACGCTGGGGCTGGGCTGCGACGTGATGGGCCAGGTGGACCTGGATGGGGTGCGGGTGTCCTCCACCCACATCCGGGGTCTGCTGGAGGCGGGGGAGATGGAGACGGCCAACCGCTTTCTGGGCCATCCCCACATCCTGACCGGTCGGGTGGTGCGGGGCAAGCAGCTGGGCCGGACGCTGGGAATCCCCACGGCCAATCTGGCTCTGCCCGAGGGGGTGCTGCCCCCCGCCTTTGGGGTGTACGCCACCCGGGTGACGGCGGGAGGGCAGACCCACCTGGCGGTGACCAACGTGGGGGTGCGCCCCACGGTGGACCAAGACGGCAAGGTGACGGTGGAGCCCTGGGTGCTGGACTACTCCGGGAACCTGTACGATCAGGAGATCCGGGTGGAGTTCCACGCCCGTCTGCGCCCGGAGCGGCGCTTTGACGGGGTGGAGCAGCTGCGCCAGGAGATCCTGCGCAACGCCGGGCAGACCAGGGCCTACTTCGCCGGCGTGGTTGGCTGAGAGGGGGGAGCGCCCATGGTGGCGACGTTGATCAACGTGGCCCTGGTGCTGGTGGGCAGCGGGGTGGGGCTGCTGTTTCGCAACCTGATCTCCCAGCGGCTGATGACCACGCTGACCCATGCCCTGGGGCTGTGTGTGCTGGGCATCGGCCTGGGAAACCTGCTGGGCGGGCAGGACACGCTGTGCCTGGTGGTGTGCCTGGCAGCGGGGGCGGGGCTGGGCACTGCGGCTAAGCTGGAGGAGCGGCTGGAGGGGATCGGAGAGCGGCTCCGGGCCCGTCTGGGCGGCGGGGCTGGGGACGGCCGCTTCACCCAGGGGTTTGTCAGCGCCTCGCTGCTGTTTTGCGTGGGCGCCATGGCCATCACTGGTTCGCTGGAGGCGGGGCTGCGGGGCAACTATGAGATCCTGCTGTCCAAAGGGGTGATCGACGGGGTGAGCGCGGTGTCCTTCGCGGCCACCATGGGTGTGGGGGTGGCCTGTTCTGCCCTGCCCCTGCTGCTCTACCAGGGAGGGCTGACCCTGCTGGCGGGCTGGGTGGGGCCCTACCTGCCCCAGGAGGTGGTCACCGAGATGAGCGCGGCAGGGGGTGCGCTCATCGTGGCCATCGCCCTGAATATGCTGGAGCTGGGCAAGGCCCGCATCCAAGTGGGCAACCTGCTGCCGGCCATGTTTTTGCCGATTATTTACCTGCCTCTGGCGGACTGGCTGGGGGGAGTGGGCTGATGGCCCGGGCAGATTGACTGTCCATCGTGGATGATAGAATGGGGACCAGGTTGAACATAGGAAGGGCAGCTCGATCAAAGGATCGGGCTGCCCTTCCTATGTTTCTTTGTTCCATCCTCCCTCAACAGAATCCACAAAAATGGGTGCGGAAATTTTGGGAGAAGAACAGAAGATTTCCTTGAAATACTCCTTGCAATTTGTCTGTTTGGACGGTATACTGAACTCATCCAAGGCGGCTTGGTTTTTTTATGGCCAAAAATTGTTAAAAAAATGACGAAATCAACCTCTGGCGGAGAACGATAGCCATGGGGAATGGGGCCATGTAGAATCATTATGGTTAAATTTCGGCAATGTACTTTTCATGGCAGAGAAAATGTGATAGGCTGAAAGTAGCACTTGCAGGAAACCCCGATTAGCGGGAAAGAAAAAGGAGGAAGCGTCTATGTCTTTTGTCAAGTTGGAACAGCAGGGGCCGGTGGCCGTGCTCACCATCGACCGGCCTGAAGCCCTTAACGCCCTGAACACCCAGGTGTTGCAGGACCTGGATGACGCCATCGCCCAGGTGGAGCAGTCCCAGCAGACCCAGGTGGTCATCCTCACCGGGGCGGGCCGCTCCTTTGTGGCGGGAGCGGACATCGGTGAGATGAAGGGTTTCTCCGCCATCGACGGCAAGCGGTTCGGTGTGCGGGGCGGGGAGGTGTTCCTGCGCCTGGAGAACCTGGCTGTGCCAGTGATCGCCGCCGTCAACGGCTTTGCCCTGGGCGGCGGGTGTGAGCTGGC
The DNA here is from genome assembly GCA_944387065.1 of uncultured Oscillospiraceae bacterium. Classification (GTDB taxonomy): domain Bacteria; phylum Bacillota; class Clostridia; order Oscillospirales; family Oscillospiraceae; genus Enterenecus. Next base: position 322,473 of record CALXDM010000001.1, on the reverse strand, counting down.
CATGGCCTGCGATATCCGCCTGGCCAGCGAGAAGGCCAAATTTGGCCAGCCCGAGGTGGGCTTGGGCATCACGCCCGGCTTTGGCGGCACCCAGCGCCTGCCCCGCATCGTGGGGGTGTCCAAGGCCATGGAGCTGATCCTCACCGCCAAGACCATCGGCGCCCAGGAGGCCAAGGAGATCGGTCTGGTCAGCGAGGTTTGCCCGCCCGAGGAGCTGATGGACAAGGCCATGGAGCTGGCCAAGGCCATCTGCGCCAACGCCCCCATCGCGGTGGCTGAGAGCAAGCGGTGCATCCGCAAGGGGATGCAGACGGACATCACCACCGGCTGTGCCTTTGAGGCGGAGGCCTTTGGCGTCACCTGTGGAACTGAGGATAAGAACGAGGGTATGGGCGCGTTTTTGGAGAAGCGTGGAGAGAAGCACTTCCAAAACCGGTAAGGCAACCCCGGCCCTGGCCATGGGGGGACCGGAGCCCACCAATTTACATCGTGGTTTCTTGAACTTTCATCCATACATCACATCTGACAGAACAGGAATAGGAGGAAACAGACATGAAGAAAATTGTTGTGATCGGCGGAGGCACCATGGGGCTGGACATCGCCCAGGTTTTTGCCAAAAAGGGCTACGAGGTGGTGGTCCGGGACATCAATGACCAGATCATCCAGGCCTCTGAGGCCCGGCTGAATAAGAGCCTGGACAAACTGGTGTCCAAGGGTAAGCTGGACGAGGCGGGCAAGGCTGCCATCGTGGGCAAGATGAGCTTCACCACCGATCTGAAGCAGGCCGCCGACGCCGATCTGGTGATCGAGGCCGCCATTGAGAACCTGGAGATCAAGAAGAGTATCTTTGCCGAGCTGGACCAGATCTGCAAGCCGGAGACCATCCTGGCTTCCAACACCTCCTCCATCTCCATCACCGCCATCGCCGCGGCCACCAAGCGGCCTGACCGCTTCATTGGGATGCACTTCTTCAACCCCGCCACAGTGATGAAGCTGGTGGAGGTCATCCGGGGGGCTCACACCTCCGATGAGACCTGCCAGGCCATCACCAAGCTGTCCCAGGAGATCGGCAAGGAGCCGGTGGAGGTCAACGAGGCCCCGGGCTTCGTGGTCAACCGGATCCTGATCCCCATGATCAACGAGGCCGCCGACCTGCTCTACACCGGCGTGGCCAGCGCCGAGGGTATTGACACGGCCATGAAGCTGGGGGCCAATCATCCCATGGGCCCGCTGGCCCTGGGCGACCTGGTGGGTCTGGACGTGTGCCTGGCGATTATGGAGACCCTGTATAGTGAAACCGGCGACCCCCGGTACCGCCCCAGCCTGCTGCTGCGCAAGATGGTGCGGGCTGGTAAATTGGGCCGCAAGAGCGGCGAGGGATTCTTTGCCTACAATTAAGTAAGGAGGATCGGTTCCATGGATTTCAAACTGACCAAAGAGCAGGCGATGCTGCGCAAGATGTTCCGGGACTTTGCGCAAAACGAGGTCAAGCCGCTGGCGGCCATGGTGGATGAGGAAGAGATGTTCCCCGAGTCCACGGTGAAGAAGATGGCCGAGCTGGGGATGCTGGGCATCTACTTCCCCAAGGAGCTGGGGGGCGCGGGGGCCGACTACCTCGCCTACATCATGGCGGTGGAGGAGATGAGCAAGGTGTGCGCCACCACCGGCGTGATCCTCTCGGCCCACACCAGCCTGTGCTGCGCCCCCATCTATGAGAATGGGACCCCTGCCCAGAAGGAGAAATACCTGCCCAAGCTGTGCACCGGGGAATGGCTGGGGGCCTTTGGCCTGACCGAGCCCGGCGCCGGGACCGATGCTCAGGGTCAGCAGACCACTGCGGTGCTGGACGAGAAGGGGGAGAACTGGATCCTCAACGGCTCCAAGATCTTCATCACCAACGCGGGCTTTGCCGATGTGTTCATCATCATTGCTATCACCGGCACCGTGGAGAAGCGGGGCCGGAAGCAGAAGGAGATCTCCGCCTTCATCGTGGAGCGCACCGACCCGGGTTTCTCGGTGGGTAAGCACGAGAAGAAGATGGGCATTCGCGGCTCGTCCACCTGCGAGCTGATCATGGAGGACTGTGTGATCCCCAAGGACCGGATGCTGGGCAAGCAGGGAAAGGGCTTTGCCATTGCCATGAAGACGCTGGACGGCGGGCGCATCGGCATCGGCGCCCAGGCCCTGGGGATCGGCGAGGGGGCTGTTGAGGAGGCCATCGCCTACACCAAGGAGCGGATCCAGTTTGGCCGGCGCATCAGCCAGCAGCAGAACACCCAGTTCCAGCTGGCGGATATGCACACCAAGATGCAGGCGGCCCAGTACCTGGTGTACGCCGCGGCCATGAAGAAGCAGAACGGCGAGCCCTACTCCGCGGACGCGGCCATGGCCAAGCTCTTCGCCTCTGAGGCGGCCAGCGATGTCACCCGCAGGGCGGTGCAGCTGTTCGGCGGCTATGGCTACACCCGGGACTACCCGGTGGAGCGCATGATGCGCGACGCCAAGATCACCGAGATCTACGAGGGCACCAGCGAGGTTCAGCGCATGGTCATCGCCGGCGCTTTGGGCGTAAAGTAAGAGGAGGAGTGAGCAAATGAAAATCATTGTCTGTGTCAAGCAGGTGCCCGACACCTCCGGAAAGGTGGCAGTGAAGGAGGACGGCACCATGGACCGGGCCGCCATGGCCACCATATCCAACCCCGACGACATGAACGCCCTGGAGGCCGCCCTTCAGATCAAGGACGCCAACCCCGACGCGAAGGTCATTGTGCTGTCCATGGGCCCCCCGCCCACCGAGTCCATGCTGCGGGAGTGCCTGGCCATGGGCGCCGATGAGGCGCTGCTGGTCTCCTCTCGGGAGTTTGGCGGCGCGGATACCTACGCCACCTCCTCCACCCTCACCGCGGCCATCCGCAAGCTGGGCCTGGAGCAGGGGGACATCGTGTTCTGCGGCCGGCAGGCCATCGACGGGGACACCGCCCAGGTGGGCCCCCAGATCGCCGAGAAGCTGGGCATCCCCCAGGTCACATATGTCACCGGCATTGAGTACAAGGACGGCCAGCTCACCGTGCGCCGGGAGCTGGAGGACGGGTATATGACCATCAAGGTCAAGACCCCCTGCCTGCTCACCTGCATCAAGGAGCTGAACACCCCCCGCTACATGAGCGTGAGCGGCATCGTGGGGTGCTACGCCAAGCCCTATGAGGTGTGGGACTTTAACGCTCTGTCCGGCGACCCCACCATCACGGTGGAGACCGTGGGGCTCAAGGGCTCTCCCACCCAGGTGTACAAGTCCTTCTCCCCCCCGGTGAAGGGCGCGGGTACCATGCTGGAGGGGGCCGACAAGGCCACCTGTGAGCAGCTGGTGTCCCTCCTGGAAGAGAAGCATATCATTTGAGGAAAGGAGCGTTTGGAGATGGCTTTTAACAGTAAAGACACCGCCGCCTTCAAGGGCGTGTGGGTATTTTGCGAGCAGCGGGACGGCGTCATCCTGGGCACCGGCTATCAGCTGCTCAGCGAGGGGCGCAAGCTGGCCGACGACCTGGGCGTGGAGCTGTGCGGCCTACTGCTGGGCGACAAGATCAACCAGGACTACGCCAAGGCCCTGGGGGGCTATGGCGCCGACCGGGTATACATCTGTGAGCACCCCTTGCTCAAGGACTACACCACAGACGGGTACACCAAGGTTATTTGCGACCTGGTGGAGGAGAAGAAGCCGGAGATCTTCCTGATCGGGGCCACCAACATCGGCCGGGACCTGGGCCCCCGGGTGGCCGCCCGGCTGAACACCGGCCTGACCGCCGACTGCACCCATCTGGACGTGGACGTGGCCAAGTACAAGGACTTCCTGCGCACCACCTCCAACATCGACGTGGACAACACCAAGTTCGAGGAGAACCAGAATCTGAAGGCCACCCGCCCGGCCTTTGGCGGGCACCTGATGGCCACCATCATCTGCCCGGACTACCGGCCCCAGATGTGCACCGTGCGCCCCGGCGTGATGCAGACCGCCCCCTACAACGAGGCCACTGCGGCCAAGACCGTGCTGGAGACGGTGGCGGTGAAGCTGGACGCCGCTGACATCCAGGTGGATCTGGTAGAGATCAAGAAGTCGGCCAAGAAGCTGGTGGACCTGGTGGGGGCCGACGTGGTGGTGAGCGTGGGCCGCGGTATCAGCGCCGACCCCAAGCGGGGCCTGGAGATCGCCGAGGAGATGGCCAACGTGCTGGGCGGCGTGGTAGGCGCCTCCCGGGCGGTGGTGGACGCGGGCCTGATCCCCGCTGACCACCAGGTGGGCCAGACGGGCAAGACCGTCCATGCCAAGATCTATGTGGCCCTGGGCATCTCGGGGGCCATCCAGCACCTGGCTGGGATGCAGGATTCGGAGTGCATCATCGCCGTGAACAAGAACGGCTCTGCCCCCATCTTTGACGTGGCCACCTACGGCATCACCGGCGACCTGTTCAAGGTGGGCCCCATGCTGACCGAGGCCATCGCCAAGTACAAGGCCTCCAAGGTGTAAGGCATTCCAAAGCAGCTTCTAAAACAACCCAGAAACCGGAACTGGCGGACCGCCGCGGACACCCTCTCCCGCGGCGGTCCGCCGTTGTTTCCCCGCCCCGCTGGCTGGCAGGGACGCGCCCACCCTGGAAGCGTGCCCAGGGGCCCGTCGCCAGGGAGCAGAACCCCATAAGATTCCAGGATTGGTGGGCGTATGAGGTGGGCCGCCCACATCTTGTAGACCGGTCGTGCCCTGTCGGAATTTTCGGACAGAAAGCCTTGCAACAGCTTAGTTTTTGCTCCATACTTGTGGAGATAAGGGAGGGAGAGTGAGGTGAAGAGGGAACCATGCGGGATCTGTTTTTGAAGTCATTGATCCTGACAGACGAATCAGGGACGGCCCGGGAGTACGACTACTACATCACCATCGACGAGATGCCGGTGGGCGACTATGCCTGTGAGAGCTACGGTCTGCGCATCACCCGGCGGGATGGGGCGGAGGAGGCCGAAGTGCACAACATCACCTGCAGCATTTCCCGGATCGACGAATTGTGTGAGCTGGTACTGAGCGGCGGCGTCACACCCCTGAATCTGCAGGACGTGGTCAGCGATTGGCTTTAAGATTTCCCATGGGAGCAGGATAGACCTGCTGAGAACAAGAGCTCCGGAGCGGATGACTCCGGAGCTCTCTTCATCGCTCAGGGGCGGGCTCAGTCCAGAGGGGGCAGGGCCAGCATCTCCTGGGCCAGCTCGTCGGCCACGGCGTACACCCCGTCAAAGTCCACATGGGGATTATAGAGGGCCTCCAGCTGGTCGTGGGCCTGCTTGGCCTGGACCAGGGCGGCTACCGCCTCGTCCACCAGGGCCCCCTCCACCTTGCGGGTGAAGCGCAGCTTGGGGCGGCTGAGCTGGCAGGCGTCGGTATCCAGCATGGCGTCCAGCCGGAGCCGGCGGTGGGCGTGGTGGGGCCAGGGCTGCTCGGGGGTGGAGGTGACGAAGGCCAGCCCCAGCCCGGGCAGGACGAGGTGGCACAGCCGGTCGGGGGCCATGGGGTCAGGGCAGGCCACCGCGTCGTGCCCGGCGGCCAGGGCGGCGGTGAGGATGGGGGAGAGCAGGTGGTGGGCCAGGCCATACCGGTCGGCCAGCTCATAGACCCGTCCGGCCTGGGCGCTCACCGTCTCCCACAGAGTGAGACAGCCCTGATGGGTGACGGCGGACAGGAAGCGCTGGGACAGCTGCCCGGAGCCGTCGCTGTCCCGGCGCAGCTCCCGGCCGATGATGCCCCTGGCCCGCTTGGCCAGCTTTTGCAGCACGGCGGGGGCGGCGGCCCACTCGCACAGGTCCTGGCGCAGGGCCCCCGCCGCCCCCAGGCAGCGGTACACCCGCTTGTAATGGCCCTGGTAGGCCCGGGTGGCGGAGAGCAGGTCGGCCTTGAGGGGCTGCAGCTCCTCCCGGCGGTAGAACTGGCTCAGGTCTATGTACCGCTCCACCGCCCCGGGGCACTTGGCCTCCACCACATGGGGGGCGGTGCCGTCCACGATGGCCGCGCCCAGCCGGGGCAGAATGAGCGCGTCCAGCGAGCCGGGATCACCCGAGCAGGGCACCTCCACCGTCTCCAGCTCCATGGCCTGGGCGTGGCGGCCCACCCGCTTCATCAGGGAGGACTTGCCACACCCGGCACCCCCTTTGAGGATATACAGGGCCTGGATCTGTTCGGGCTGGGACAGCTCATGGTACAGGGAATAGAATCCGGAGGGCGTGTTGCCCCCCAGGAAGTAGCGAATCTGGGACATGGTCGGGGCCTCCTCACAGGTTGAATTACAGTTCAGCCTATGCGGTGGTCCGGGGGGCGGTGACGGGGGGAGAGGGCCGGAGGAGGGGAAAGGGCGAGGGGGTCAGCTCCCGCCCTTTCCCATGGACGGCCCCGGCGGATGGGTGGGCGGTTCGGGGCAGCCCAACCCATCCAATCAAATCCCTCTCTCTGTTCTCGTTCGGATGGGTGTTGCCATGGAGTGTGCCGGTGGCAAGGAGAAACGCTTGCTTCCCATTGTTGTTCCACCGCACCGGCCCCGGGGGCGAAGGCCCCCGGGCGGCGGGTGAAAAACAAAAACGCCATGCAGGTCAAACCCTACACGGCGTGGGAAGCAAAACGCTTCCATGCGACACGGGCACGGAACCCCTACACAGGCAAAACACGCTCTTGAAAGAAGAGAGAGTTTGTCGTATAATGTTCCATGCGGTGCGGCCGAATGGCCGCTGTGTAGGTGGTGTTCTCACCTGCGCAGGCTTACGGGTGTTTGCCCACCCGTAAGCTGCCGCATTTTTGCTTTTCGTGTCGATTATACCAAGAGTTGGAATGTTTGGCAAGAGGGTTTTGCAAAAAAATCTTCCCTGGCCCCAGCGGGAGTGGTGGAGGGGGAGAACAGTCGCCCCCTGGTGGGGAAGGGCCTTGCAATCCCAGGCGGTTTTCAGTATAATGGATCGGCATGGATCAACGCGGCCCCGGGCCGTCCGGACCAGATCAGCCTCGCCCCCGGGAGGGGGGAAAGACAAAGGAAGTGGTTGGATTGAAGTACGACTTTGCCAGCATCGAGCCCAAGTGGCAGGCGCGCTGGGAGCAGGCCAAGGTGTACGCCGCCCAGAACGGCAGCGACCGGCCCAAGTTCTACGGACTGGTGGAGTTCCCCTACCCCTCGGGGCAGGGGTTGCACGTGGGCCATCCCCGGCCCTATACCGCCATGGACATCGTCACCCGGAAAAAGCGCATGGACGGGTACAACGTGCTCTTCCCCATCGGGTTTGACGCCTTCGGGCTGCCCACGGAGAACTACGCCATCCAAAACCACGTCCACCCCGCCCAGGTGACCCGGGACAACATCCGCAACTTCACCCGGCAGCTGAAAATGCTGGGCTTTGGCTTTGACTGGGACCGGGTGGTGGACACCACCGATCCCAAGTACTACAAGTGGACCCAGTGGATCTTCCTCCAGCTTTACAAGCACGGGCTGGCCTACAAGGCCACCATGCCGGTGAACTGGTGCACCTCCTGCAAGTGCGTGCTGGCCAACGAGGAGGTGGTGGAGGGGGTGTGCGAGCGGTGCGGCTCGCCGGTGATCCGCAAGGAGAAGAGCCAGTGGATGCTGAAGATCACCCAGTATGCCCAGCGGCTGCTGGACGACCTGGAGGAGCTGGACTTCATCGAGCGGGTGAAGGTGCAGCAGCGCAACTGGATCGGCCGGTCCACCGGGGCGGAGGTCACCTTCCGGGCCACCACGGGGGAGGACATCGTGGTGTTCACCACCCGGCCGGACACCCTGTTTGGGGCGACCTATATGGTGCTCTCCCCCGAGCACGCGCTGGTGCGCCGGTGGCTGGAGGGGGGGCTGATCGCCAACGCCGGGGCGGTGGAGGACTACCAGCGGCAGGCGGCGGCCAAGTCCGACCTGGAGCGCACCGAGCTGAGCAAGGAAAAGACGGGGGTGCGCCTGGAGGGCGTGGGGGGAATCAACCCGGTCAACGGGAAGGAGATCCCCATCTTTCTGTCCGACTATGTGCTGGCCACCTACGGCACCGGGGCCATCATGGCCGTGCCCGCCCACGACGAGCGGGACTGGGAGTTTGCCAAGAAGTTCGGCTGTGAGATTGTGGAGGTGGTGTCCGGCGGGGAGGATGTGCAAAAGGCGGCCTTCACCGCCAAGGACGAGACGGGGGTGCTGGTCAACTCGGGCTTTCTCAACGGGCTGAACGTGCGCCAGGCCATCCCCGCGGTCACGGCGTGGCTGGAGGAGCAGGGGCTGGGCAAGGCCAAGGTCAACTACAAGCTGCGGGACTGGGTGTTCTCCCGCCAGCGCTACTGGGGGGAGCCCATCCCCATGGTGCACTGCCAGCAGTGCGGCTGGCAGCCTTTGGGGGAGGAGCAGCTGCCGCTGCTGCTGCCCGACGTGGAGAGCTACGAGCCCACCGACGACGGGGAGAGCCCCTTGTCCAAGATGACCGACTGGGTGAACACCACCTGTCCCTGCTGCGGCGGGGCGGCGCGGCGGGAGACGGACACCATGCCCCAGTGGGCGGGCTCCAGCTGGTACTTCCTGCGGTATATGGACCCCCACAACGACCAGGCCCTGGCCAGCCGGGAGGCGCTGGAGTACTGGTCGCCGGTGGACTGGTACAACGGGGGGATGGAGCACACCACGCTGCACCTGCTCTACTCCCGGTTCTGGCACAAGTTCCTGTATGACATTGGGGTGGCGCCCACCAAGGAGCCCTACCAAAAGCGCACCAGCCACGGCATGATCCTGGGCGAGGGCGGGGAGAAGATGAGCAAGAGCCGGGGCAACGTGGTCAACCCCAACGACATTGTGGCCCGGTACGGGGCGGACACCCTGCGGCTGTATATCATGTTCATTGGGGACTTTGAGCAGGCCGCGGTGTGGTCGGACAACGCGGTGAAGGGGTGCAAGCGGTTCCTGGACAAGGTGTGGAACCTGGCCGAGGCCTGCTCGGACAGTCTGGAGCAGATGCAGGCTAACGCTGCGGCGCTGCACCGGTGCATCAAGAAAGTGGCCGACGACATCGAGGCCATGAAGTTCAACACGGCCATCGCGGCCATGATGAGCCTGGTGGGGGAGCTGCAAAAGAACGGCTGCTCCAAGGGGGATCTGAAGGCGCTGCTGGTGCTGCTCTCCCCCTTCGCGCCCCACATTGCGGAGGAGCTGTGGGAGGCCCTGGGCTTCCATGCCCAGCTGGGCTTTGCCTGCCAGCAGGGCTGGCCGGAGTACGATGAGCGCAAGACGGCGGCCAGCGAGATCACCCTGGCCGTCCAGGTGGGGGGCAAGCTGCGGGGCAGCGTGAGCGTGGCGGCGGACGCGGACAACGAGACGATTGTGGCCGCAGCCCTGGCCGATGAGAAGGTGCGCCGCTTTACAGACGGCATGGAGCTGGTCAAGTCCATCGTGGTACCGGGCCGGCTGGTGAACCTCATCGTGAAGCCCCGGTGAGGCAATCGTGATCCCGGGTGACGCGCAGCTGACAACCGTCCGCTGCGCGTTTTCCTTCGCCCTTGGGGAGAGGGCGCGACGGCTGAGGGAAAGGTCCGGAAGGAGTGTGAGAAATTCCGGTTGACAAGCGACGGTTTCTCACATATAATATAAATGTTAATGCCATACTCATGGCCCTTAAGCGTCCGGGTACGGGCCGGATGCCTCGGAGGGAGGGAAGATAGATGTCGGAAATCCACGTCCGCGAAGGCGAGTCTCTGGAGAACGCGCTCAAGCGCTTCAAGCGCAGCTGCGCCAAGTCCGGGGTGCTGGCCGAGGTGCGCAAGCGTGAGTACTACGACAGCCCCAGCGTCAAGCGCCGCAAGAAGAGCGAGGCTGCCCGGAAGAACCGTAAGAAGCGCTATTGAGGATCAAAACAGCGTTCCGCTCTGGCGGAACGCTGTTTTTCTGTCCTGGACAAGGTTCAGGCAGGTAGGGGGTGTGGTTCCAGGGGGCAACTCAGGGATTTAGGCAGGGGGCGCGGGCCCGCTCAGGCCGGGGACAGGATGTCCTCCAGGCATCCGGCCACCTCGGGGCCGGGCAATAGGACGGCGGCCAAGTCCAGGCGGCGGGCCACGGCCAGCTTCTCCCGGAGGGAGCGGGGGGTGTCAAAGAGCACGAAGTGGGCCTGGCCGCCCGGGGCCAGATAGGTGTAGTAGTGGGCGCACAGCCCCCGGTCGAAGAACACCGCCGGCTCCAGGCGGCGTAGTTGCTCGTCCAGGGCGGCCTGGGTGAGGGGGTCGCCTCGGCCGGAGGCGGGGAGGAGGAAGTCCTCCCGCACCCACTCCACGGCCAAGGCCAGCTGCTGGGCGGGCCGATGGGCCAGGGCGGCGCGCAGCCGCCGCTCCAGGGTGCCGGAGGTGAGGCAGGAGGGCAGCAGCACCCGGGCGGACGGGGCGTGGGGGGCATAGGCCTCCGGGACGTAGAGGGCCCAGCCCTGACCCGAGCAGCCACGGTCCAGCAGGGCCACCAGCTTGGGCAGGCAGCCCACAGGCGGTCCCTCAAAGTCGCACACCACCCCCCGAAACCCCCGCCGCCGGCACTCTCCCAGGATCTGGCGGCAGCAGGGGGTGGGATCGCCCTGGCCGTCGAAGTCCCGGCAGTCCAGCATCATCAGCCCGCCCTGCAGGCCAGGGGGCAGCCGGACGCCCAGCAGCCGTGGCCCGGCGCCTACGCGGTAGGCCATGTGGGCGGGCACCAGATCCCGCCGGCCGGACGGGAGGCTCTGCCCGGCGGGCAGGGCCAGCAGCAGTTCTTCCATGGAGATGACCCCCTCTTGTGAGTTGTGGACAATTGTGGTATGATAACCCTCGTCAAGGGCCTGCCGCCCGGGTGAGGGACGGGCGGGCTCATCCCAGCATATGCTCGTCCCAGGCAGAATAGAAGGTGCGTCATGGCATGGTTTCGGGCCGGGTTTTTGGCCGACAATATCTATCAGATCACCGGGGAAGCGCTGGCGGCCCGGGGCATCCGCTTGCTGCTGGCCGACCTGGACAACACCCTGGCCCCCTACGGACAGGCCCTGCCCGACCGGCGGCTGATGGACTGGCGGGCGCAGCTGGCCGACTGTGGGGTGGCGCTGCTGGTGCTGTCCAACAACCGCCAGGAGCAGCGTCCCAAGATCTTTGCCCAGGGGCTGGGGGCGCCCTACATCGGCCACGCGGGCAAGCCCAGGCCCGCCGCCTTCCGTCAGGCCATGGCGCGCATGGGGGTGGAGCCAGGGCAGACGGCCATCGTAGGCGATCAGGTGTTTACCGATGTGCTGGGGGGCAACCTGGCGGGGGTGACCACCATCCTGGTGCGGCCCATCCGGTTGGCAGGCAACCCGGGGCGGTATCTCCGCTACGCGCTGGAGCTGCCCTTCCGCCTGCTGAGTGGCCGGAAGAGATGGTAAGGAGAGGGATCGGAACCCGGAGCCTCTGTGGCCCGGGATGGATGGCAAAGGAGGTGGAGAAAGCATATGAGCGCGCAGTTTGGGCCGGCGGGGAATGCGGAGGACTTTCCCTATAAATCCTCGGCGGACGCCCCCCGTTGGCTGGAAGAGCTGGGGCTGGACTGCTATGAGTATCAGTGTGGCAAGGGGGTCCATGTGGGGGAGCAGACTGCCCGGAAAGTGGGCCAGGCTGCCCAAGAACATGGCATTGCCCTGTCCTTGCATGCACCCTATTTCATCAATCTGGCAAACCCCGACCCGGCGGCCCTGGAGCGCACCATTGGCTACATCGTGGGGGCCTGCCAGGTGGCTGACTGGATGGGTGCAGGGCGGGTGGTGATCCACTCTGGGGCGCTGATGGGCCGAACCCGCAGCCAGGCCCTGGAGATTGCGCTGGAGTCACTGAAGCAGGTGGTGCGGGCCTGTGACGAGGCGGGCTTTGGACACCTGGCTCTATGCCCAGAGACGATGGGGAAGATCAACCAGTTGGGGGACCTGGACGAGGTGCTGGAGTTGTGCCGGGTGGACGAGCGGTTGATTCCCTGCGTGGACTTTGGGCATCTGTATGCCAGGACGCTGGGAGCGCTGGATGGGGCGGAGGCCATGGAGCGCATATTGGACCGGATGGAAGCGATGCTGGGGGCGGAGCGGGCCGGGCGGTTTCACAGCCATTTCTCCCACATCGAGTTCACACCCAACGGAGGGGAGAAGTGCCACCGGACCTTTGCCGACGACGGGGGATACGGCCCGGACTGGGCGCCGCTGGCTGCGGCGGTGGCAGCCCGAGGGTGGAGCCCTACCTTCATCTGCGAGAGCGCAGGGACCCAGGCCCAGGACGCGCTGGAGATGAAGCGGTGCTACCAAGGGCACTTGTCGGGCGGTTGACCCAGGGCGCTCTGGCAGGGGGCCCCATCGCAGATGGGGCGGCGCGTCAGCGCCGTGCAAGGTTTTGCCTGGGGGCAAAACCTTGGCGCAGGGCGGATTCATTCCGCCCGAGCAGGATGAAAAAAGGGCCCCATCCGGCGATAGGCCGGATGGGAGGAGCGCAGGGACCCAGGCCCAGGACGCGCTGGAGATGAAGCGGTGCTACCAAGGGCACTTGTCGGGCGGTTGACCCAGGGCGCTCTGGCAGGGGGTTTGGAGGCCAACTCGAACGCCATGATTTTGGAGCAATCCAAGGGGAAGGGAACAGGAGGAAGCGCTATGAGCCATTTCGCACACATCGCTGGACAGCTGGCCCGCTACGGGCTGGACGCCGTGGTGATCACCTCTGGGCCAGGGGAGTTCTACGCCGCCGGCTTTCAGGGGGAGGGCATGGCCCTCGTCACCCCCCAGGATGCCTGGTACTATACCGACGCCCGATATATCGAGGCGGCCCGCCAGCAGGTGAAGGGGGCTCGGGTGGGCCAGATTGCCACAGGGCAGAGCTACCGCCAGCTGGCCCGGCACATCGTGGAGGAGCAGGGGATTGCACGGTTGGGCTTTGAGGATCGGGCCATGTCGGTGGCCGACTACCGCCGGTGGGAGCAGGACGTCCCTGCTCAGCTGCTCCCCGCTTCCGACCTGCTGGAGCAGCTGCGCATGGTCAAGGACGAGGGGGAGTTGGCCGCCATGCGCCAGGCGCAGCGGATCACTGACGAGACCTTTGCCGAGATCTTAAATGATCTCAAGCCCGGGGTGGCCGAGCAGGAGATCGCCGCCCGGCTGAGCTACCTCATGGCCCGCAAGGGGGCCCAGCGCAACTCCTTTGACCCCATCGTGGCCTGCGGGGCAAACGGTTCCAAACCCCATGCCATTCCCGGCCAGGATCGCATTCAGACTGGGCAGTTTGTCACCATGGACTTCGGCTGTGTGGTGGACGGCTACTGCTCGGACATGACCCGCACCGTGGCGGTGGGCCGGCCCAGCCAGGAGATGGAGCTGGTGTATGACACCGTGCTGCGGGCCCAGCAGGCAGGTATCGCCGCGGCCCGGGGAGGCGTGCCGGGGGCCCAGGTGCACCAGGCCGCCGCCCAGGTCATTGCCCAGGCGGGCTATGGGGACTACTTCGGCCACGGCTTCGGGCACAGCCTGGGCATCGAGGTGCATGAGAACCCCCGTTTCTCCCCTCTGTGGGATCGGCCTGTCCCCGCCGGGGCCTGCCTGTCCGCCGAGCCGGGGATCTACCTGCCTGGAAAGTTTGGCGTGCGCATTGAGGACGTGATCGTGCTCACCGAGACGGGATGTGAGAACCTCACCCGGTCGCCCAAGGAGCTGATCGTGCTGTGAGGGACCGGGTGTGGGGAAACCCCCTTGCGGAACCAGGGGGAATGGGGTATAATAAGACGATTTCCCCGCGGGGCGTAAAACAACGGAGAACTGGAGGAAGATACCAATGGCAATGATCACAGCGGGCGACTTCCGCAACGGCGTGACCTTTGAGATGGATGGGAAAGTGATGCAGGTGGTGGAGTTCCAGCACGTCAAGCCGGGCAAGGGGGCGGCCTTTGTGCGCACCAAGATGCGCAACGTCATCACCGGGGCGGTCACCGAGACCTCATTCAACCCCACGGCCAAGTTTGAGCAGGCCTATGTGGACCGCAAGGAGATGGAATACAGCTATAACGACGGCGACCTGTACTACTTTATGGATATGGAGAGCTTTGAGATGACCCCCATCAACAAGGAAGTGCTGGGGGAGAGCTTCAAGTTCGTCAAGGAGAATATGCCCTGCAAGATCATGTCCTACAAGGGCAACGTGTTTGGGGTGGAGCCGCCAAACTTTGTGGAGCTGGAGGTCACCCAGACCGACCCGGGCTTCAAGGGGGACACAGCCACCAACGTGACCAAGCCGGCCACCCTGGAGACAGGGGCGGAGATCAAGGTGCCGCTGTTTATCAACCCCGGGGACAAGATCCGCATTGACACCCGCACTGGGGAGTACCTGGAGCGGTGTAAGAGTTAAGCGCGCGGTGCGGGGACGGGCCCTATGGAACGGCCGCATCGAAAGCAGTACCATCAGGAAAGGAGACAGCGCCATGACCATTTCCGAGAAGGTTGCCTATATCCAGGGCCTGTTTGACGGCATGGGCCTGGACAAGTCCGAGTCGGGGGAGAGCCGGATCCTGGCCGAGATGCTGGAGGTGCTCAAGCAGGTGGGAGAGCAGCTGGACAGCGTGGACGCCACCCTGGACGAGTTTGGGGAGGAGATCGACGCCCTCTCCGACGATCTGTCCGACGTGGAGGAGGCAGTATTCGACGACGAAGGGGACGAGGACGAGCTGGATGAGGACTTCTTCGAGGTGGACTGCCCCAACTGCGGCAATCAGCTGGTCATCGACGACGAGGTGCTGGAGGCCGGGGCGGTGGACTGTCCCGCCTGTGGGCAGAAGTTTGCCCTGTCCTTTGACGACGATCAGGACGATCAGCCGCTGGAGGAGGAGTAAATGTGAATAGGGCGTCCGGCCCTGTGGGGGCGGACGCCCTATAGATGATGGCAGCGCGCGCCGGGAAGGCGGGGAGCACCCCGATTCCCGGCGCGTTTTTCCATGCCGGGACCGGGGTTAGTCCTGCCCGATCAGGCCCATGTAGGGATAGCGCTCTTGAAGGCGCTGATCGGGGAAGCGCTCGTCCAGGAAGGTCTGGACGGGGTTAGAGGCAGGGATGCCGTCCTGCCGTTGCCCCATCCGGATCAGGGCGGCGGCGGACAGGGTGGTGCTGACCAGCAGGAAGGCGGCCAGCAGGCCGGTAAGCAGCCGGGTGCGTCCCTTCCAGATCCGGTGGATCCACAGGGAGAACAAGGGGAGGATGACCCGGATCCAGGCCACCGCCGCCAGCCCCCAGAACAGGCAGAACACCAGGTTGACCCGGCCGTGGAGGTTGAAGGGGAGGTGGCTGTAATCCCAGAAGCAGGCGCCAAAAGCCCACTCCTGGAACCAGGCGCATAGGTATTCGTACCCGCCGCCCAGCAAGGCCCCCGCGGTGAACAGCACCAGGTTATTTTGCCCTTGCAGGGGATGCAGGGCCAGGGTGAGCACCACCGCGCCCAGCCCCCAGACCAAGCTGAAGGGCCCCCAGAGCAGGCTGCTGCGGCTGACCAGCTCCCCGCGGGTGAGGGCCCAGAAGGCCACTTCGATCAGGTCGCCCAGGAAGCTGGAGAGCACGAACAGCCAGAACAGGCGGAACAGGGTGAGCTGCCGGGTGGCGGTCTGCTGCCCCTCCCGCAGGGCCTGGGCCGCCAAATGGAATTTTGACATGGGACATCACGCTCCGATCGAATTTCCAGCCCTATGATAGCATCCAGGGTGAAAAAAACGGGAAACAATCCATAAAGAAAGTTTTAAGATTTGCCCTTTTGTAGCCGGGGGCACAGCCCTGCCCCGGCTGGCCTCAATCGCTGCGCAGGGCGTCCACCGGGTCCTTGCGGGCGGCGAATTTGGCGGGGATGAGCCCGGCCAGGATGGTCAGCCCCGTGCTGATGGCCACCAGGATGACCCCGCCAGCCACCGGCAGGGCGGCCCGCAGTCCGGTCAGCCCCGTCAGGTGCAGCAGCAGCGCGTTGATGGGCAGGGTGAGCAGCAGGGTGACCCCAATGCCGATCAGGCCCGCGCATAGCCCCACGATGAGGGTCTCGGCGTTGAATACCCGGGAGACGTCTCGCTTGGAGGCCCCCACCGCCCGGAGGATGCCGATTTCCTTGGTACGCTCCAGCACCGAGATATAGGTGATGATGCCGATCATGATGGACGACACCACCAGGGAGATGGACACAAAGGCGATGAGCAGGTAGCTGATGCCGCTGATGATGTCGGTGATGGAGCTCATCAGCAGGGCCACATAGTCGGTGTAGGTGATTTGCTCCTCTTCACCCACCTGGGCGTTGTAGTCTTGGATGGCCTGGGCCACCGCGTCCTTGTCCACAAAGGTGTCGGCATACAGGCTGATGGTGTCCGGGCGCTCCAGATCCACATAGCCCAGCCGGTCCAGGTTCTCGGCATAGGTGGACTGGGACACGGTGGGGGGCAGGTGGTTGTCATGGAGATAGCGCAGCTGCTCCCAGCTCAGCCCCCGGGAACCGGCGGCCTGGGCGGGATTGGCCAGGGACAGCTCCAGCAGGTCGGAGCGCTGCTGGACGCTCAGCGTCTCCAGCTGGGCGGCCATCGTCTGGGCATATTGCTCCCGGGCCTGGGCGGCCACGGCCTGCTCCACCTGGGCGAAGAGCTCCTCATCGCTCATCCCCTCGATATAGGAGGTGATGGTTTCCCCCTCCACCCCCATCTCCCCGGCGTACTGCTGGGTGATCATGGCCACGATGCTCTCCCGGGTCAGGCCGTCCAGCTGCCGGTCCACCAGCTGCTGGATGGCGGCCTGGTCGGGCTGGCTGGCCCCGGCCAGATAGAGCTGGGCACGCTGCTGGATGGATAGGGTGGACACATATTGCGTCAACGCCTCCAGCATCTCCTGGTCGGTGGGCTCGGTCTCCTGCCCGGTGGGGAAGGGCAGGGCGGTGAGCACATCGGTGTCAGGGCTGGCCAGCTGGTCGCGCACCACCTGGGACTGGGCGGTGGTCTGGATGACGTAGTCGGTGAGGGCGCTGGTGTAGCCCACGCTGCCCGCCGTCCTGGATGAGGCCAGGGCGGCGTCCTGCCCCGGCTGGGCGACGCCCACTACCTTCAGCTCCAGACCAACCTCAGGGCTGCTGTACAGCAGCTCCACCCCCGCCTGGGTGGCGGATAGGTCCACATAGGTTCCGGTAGGCTCGTCATACTGGAAGTATTCTGCGGGGAGGATGAGCTGGAAGGTGGTCTGGCACAGCTGCTCATAGGTCCAGGAGGCGGCCTCGTCCTCCAGGGGCTGGCCAGCCTGCAGGGCGGTGAGGGACTGCTTCATCTCCTGCTGGGACATCAGGCCCAGGGCGTAGAGCATCAGGTCGGAGATCTCATGGTTTTCGTCCACAAAGAGGATGAGCTCGTCGTGGGCCGCCGGCCAGCGGCCGTAGAGCAGCTCATAGCTGCCGGTGAGCTGGTCGTCGATGAGCGCGCCGTCCTGCCCAGGCATCAGCTCCTCCCACACATCCATGGACTCATACATGGTGTCCGTGGACTCGAAGTAGGACGAGTAGTCCCCCCCGTACAGGATGGACATGGCCTGCTGCATCAGGCTGGCCACGTCGCTCTTGACCAGGTTGCCGTCGGCGTCCTCGTTGTAGATGTCAAACTGCAGGTCGTAGCTGTAGCGGATGTCGGCCAGTTCCCCAATGCCGCCGCCCCCCTGGTCCAGGTACTGCTTGAAGGCGGCCAGGTCGTTGGTGACGGTCTGGGCGTTGAGCATGGAGTCCATCAGGTCATAGAGCACGGTGGAGGCGTATACCCGGCCCTCCTCCCGTTGCTCCAGTGCCTGGGGATCGTCCCGGCCGGCCCCCATCAGGGAGGAGAGCATGGCGGTCATGTCCACGCTCTCGGCCTGGATGGTGATTGGGTAGCTGGACAGGGTGTCTTCCTGCACCTGGTTGATATAGGCGTTGATGCCGTTGGACAGGGCCAGGATCAGGGCGATGCCGATGATGCCGATGGAGCCGGCAAAGCTGGTGAGCACCGTGCGCCCCTTCTTGGTCATCAGGTTGTGCAGGGACAGGGACAGGGCGGTGCGGAAGGACATGGAGGTCTTGCCTTCCTTGTCCGTCCGGCGCCTCCTGGAGCGGGCGGGGGAGGCGGGGACGGGCTGGGGATCGGCGCGGTAGGGGTCGGAGTCGGAGATGACCTGCCCGTCTCGGAGCTGGATGATACGGGTGGAGTAGGCCTGGGCCAGCTCGGGGTTGTGGGTGACCATGATGACCAGCCGGTCCTGGGCCACCTGGCGCAGCAGCTGCATGACCTGCTGGGAGGTCTCGCTGTCCAGGGCGCCGGTGGGCTCGTCGGCCAGCAGGATCTCCGGGTCGTTGATCAGGGCCCGAGCGATGGCCACCCGCTGCATCTGCCCGCCGGACATCTGGTTGGGCTTTTTGTGCATCTGGTCGGCCAGCCCCACCTGCTTCAGGGCCTGTTTGGCCCGGCGGCGGCGTTCGGCTTTGGGCACGCCGGATAGGGTGAGGGCCAGCTCCACATTGGCCAGCACCGACTGGTGGGGGATGAGGTTGTAACTTTGAAAGACAAAGCCGATGGAGTGGTTGCGGTAGGCGTCCCAGTCCCGGTCCTTGTACTGCTTGGTGGACCGGCCGTTGATGATCAGCTCCCCGCTGGTGTAGCGGTCCAGCCCGCCGATGATGTTCAGCGTGGTGGTCTTGCCACAGCCAGAGGGGCCCAGAATGGAGACAAACTCGCTGTCCCGAAACTCCAGGTCGATGCCCCGCAGGGCCTCCACCACGTTGTCCCCCATGGTGTAGCGCTTGGTGATCTGTGCCAGCTTGAGCATATTGGGTGAGCCCTCCTTGTGCTGGTATGGATAACCCTATTATGATAGCGGATGTGGTGCTGGCTGTCAATGGTAGGAAGGGATTGTTTACGAATCATTTACCCCGCCGATGGGTTCTGGGGGCGGGGAAATGGGTGCGGCCGGCCTCGGAAAGAGGCCGGCCGCACCGGTTGGTTGGCTGGATGGAGGGCGGGGCGGCTCATCGCCGCTTCCGGCCTGACAGGGCGAAGCCCAGGAAGGTGCCGCACAGGCCGCCCACGATGTGGGTCAGCTGGGAGACGTTGTCCTCCACGAAGATGGCGTCCCATAGCTCACCGCCCAGGTAGAACACGGCCACCAGGATCAGGGTGGTGGGGATGACGCCGTTGCGCACCCCTCCGAAGGAGGACAGCAGGATCATCATGAACACGATGCCCGAGGCCCCCAGCAGGGCGGTGCCAGGGAAGAAGAGGAACTGGATCAACCCCGAGACCAGGGCGGTGAACAGGATAGCCCACAGCACGTTCCAGCTGCCGAACCGGTCCTCCAGATTGGGGCCCAGCACCAGGATGAGCACCATATTGGACAGGTAGTGGGCGTAGCCGCTGTGGCCCAGCACATGGCCGAAGAAACGCACCCAGGCCAGCGGGTCGGCCAGGGAGCAGCGGTAGACGCAGAACAGGTGGCTGGTGGTCCAGCCGTCGGTGAGGTTGCCCAACACCAGGGCCAGCAGACCCAGCAGGGCAAAGGTGAGGGACACCGGGGCGTTGTAGGAGATCTTCAGGGTGGGGCGCTTCATGCTCATTCACCTCGGAGGATGGGTTGAGGGACTCTGCCCGCTATGATACCAGATCCGAGGGGAAAAGGGAAGTCCCCTGCCCTCATCCCTCCAGCTGGCCCAGCAGGTTGATCATCTCCACCGCGCTCAGGGCGCAGTCATAGCCCTTGTTGCCCGCCTTGGTCCCGGCCCGCTCGATGGCCTGCTCGATGTTCTCGGTGGTGAGCACGCCAAAGAGCACGGGCACGCCGCTTTGCAGGGCAGCCTGGGCGATGCCCTTAGACACCTCGCTGCACACATAGTCGTAGTGGCTGGTGGCCCCTCGGATCACCGCCCCCAGGCAGAGCACCGCGTCGTACCGCCCGCTGTGGGCAAGCTTGGCGGCCACCAAGGGGATTTCAAAGGCGCCGGGCACCCAGGCCACGTGGACGTCCTCCTCCCGCACGTTGTGGCGCAGCAGACCGTCCATGGCCCCGTCCAGCAGCTTGGCGGTGATAAACTCGTTGAAGCGGGCGGCCACGATGGCGATGCGGGCGCCGTTGGCCACCAGGGATCCGGAATAGGTTTTCATAGGATGATGCCTCCCTTTCTCAATAGTTCAGGATGTGGCCCATGCGGGCCTGCTTGGTCTTGAGGTAGAACAGGTCGTGGGGGGTGGCGGCCATCTGGATGGGCAGGCGCTGGGTGATCTCCAGGCCGAAGCCGGACAGCTGGTAGACCTTGTCCGGGTTGTTGGTGAGCAGGCGCATGCTGACCACCCCCAGATCCCGGAGGATCTGGGCCCCGATGTAGTACTCCCGCTGGTCGCCGGGAAAGCCCAAGGCCAGGTTGGCCTCCAGGGTGTCCATCCCCTGCTCCTGCAGCTCATAGGCCCGCAGCTTGTTGATCAGGCCGATGCCCCGGCCCTCCTGGCGCATGTACAGCAGGATCCCCCGGCCCTCCCGCTCGATCTGGGACAGGGCGGCGGCCAGCTGTTGGCCGCAGTCGCAGCGCAGGGAGCCAAAGGCATCCCCGGTCAGGCACTCGGAGTGGACCCGGCACAGGATGTCCCGCCCGTCCCCGATCTCCCCCTTCACCAGGGCCACATGGTGCTCCCCGTTGAGCCGGTTGACGTAGCCGCAGGCGGTGAAGTCGCCAAACCGGGTGGGCAGGTGGGTGGCGGCCACCCGGTCCACCAGCTGCTCATGGCACTTGCGGTACTCCTGCAGGTCCCGGATGGTGATGAACACCAGCTGGTGCTGCCGGGCCAGCTCCATGAGCTGGGGGGTGCGCAGCATCTGGCCGTCCTCCCCCATGACCTCGCAGCACAGCCCACAGGGTTTCAATCCGGCCAGCCGGCACAGATCCACGGTGGCCTCGGTGTGGCCCGGCCGCTCCAGCACGCCGTTGGGGCGGGCCAGCAGGGGGAACATATGGCCTGGCCGCCGGAAGTCCTCGGGCCGGGCGTCATCGTCCACGCAGGCCAGGGCGGTGGCCGAGCGCTCGGCGGCGGAGATGCCGGTGGTGGTGGACACATGGTCGATGGATACGGTGAAGGCGGTCTCGTGGTTGTCGGTGTTGTGGCGTACCATCTGGGGGATGGCCAGCTTTTGCACATACTCCTGGGACATGGGCATACAGATCAGGCCCCGTCCATAGGCGGCCATGAAGTTGACGTTCTCCGGGGTGGCGAACTGGGCCGCACAGATCAGGTCGCCCTCGTTCTCCCGCTCCGGATCATCGGTGACCAAGATGAGCTTGCCCTGGCGCAGGGCGTCCAGCGCCTGCTCCACGGTGTGAAACTGCATGGATTGCATGGTGTAGTCTCTCCTTAAAACCCGTTCTGGGTTAGAAATTCCCGGGTGATCCCGGATGACCGCGGCGGCGTGGTGGCCGGGGCGGTCAGTTTCTCCACATACTTGCCGATAAGGTCAGCCTCCAGGTTGACCGCGTCCCCCTGCCGGCGGCGGGCGAGCACCGTCTGGGCGGCGGTGTGGGGGATGACGCTGACCCAGAACCGGTCGGCCTCCACCCGGGCCACCGTCAGGCTCACCCCGTCCACCGCCACCGAGCCCTTTTCCACGATGTAGCGCAGCACGGCGGGGGAGGCTTGGATGGTGATCCACAGGGCGTTGTCGTCCCGGCGCAGCTCAGCGATGGTGCCCACCCCGTCCACGTGGCCGGCCACGATGTGCCCGCCAAAACGGCCGTCGGCGGGCATGGCCCGCTCCAGGTTGACCGGGCTGCCCGGGCGCAGTTGGGCCAGGGCGGAGCGGTCCAGCGTCTCGTGCATCACGTCGGCGGAGAACCGGCCGGCGGGCAGGTCCACCACCGTCAGACACACCCCGTTGACGGCGATGCTGTCCCCGATGCGGGTACCCGCCAGCACCTTGTCCGCCCCGATGGTGAGCACCGCCGAGTGCCGGCCCCGGACGATGCGCTCCACCGTGCCCACTTCCTCAACCAGTCCGGTGAACACTGCCTGCCACCTCGCTCTCCAACAGGATATCGTCCCCCAGCCGGGTGACGGTGGGCGCCCCCAGGACCACGGCCTGGTCGGGGTGGGGGAAGCCCTGCCCCTCCACGGGGGTCTTGGCCTGGCCCCCCCCCAGCAGCTTGGAGGCCAGGTAGGCCTGCACTTTCTGGACGATCCCGCTTTGCAGCGCGGCCCAGTTCAGCGTGCCGCCCCCCTCCAGCAGGATGCTGTCGATCTGCCGGCGGCCCAGCTCGTCCATCAGGCCGGTCAGGTCCACCCGGCCGTCCGCCCCGGGCAGGAGCAGCACCTGGCAGCCGGCCTCCTCCAGGGCCTGGCGTTTGTCCGGGACATCCCGGGCGGCGGCGATGAGGGTGGGGATCTGGGAGGCGGTGGCCACCACCTGGGCGGTGAGGGGGGTGCGCAGGGCGGAGTCACACACCACCCGCACGGGGTTTTTGCCTCCGGGCAGGCGGCAGGTGAGCAAGGGGTCGTCGGCCAGCACGGTGCCCACCCCCACCATGATCCCGGTGTACCGGTGTCGCTGGCGCTGCACATGGTCCCGGGCGGCGGGGCCGGTGATCCACCGGGCGGCCCCGGTCCAGGCGGCGATCTTGCCGTCCAGGGTCATGGCATATTTCATCACCACATAGGGCCGGCCGGTGCGGATGTAGTGGAAGAACACCTGGTTGAGCGCGTCGCACGCCTCCCGGAGTACCCCCTGGCGCACCTCCACCCCCGCCTGGCGCAGCAGGGCGGTCCCCTTTCCGTTGACCAGAGGGTTGGGGTCGGAGGAGCCCACCACCACCCGGCGGATGCCCGTCTCCAGGATGGCGCTGGTGCAGGGGGGCTGCCGCCCGGTGTGGCAGCAGGGCTCCAGGGTGACGTACAGCGTGGCCCCTTGGGGGGAGGCGGTGCAGGCGGCCAGGGCGTTGCGCTCGGCGTGGGGCTGGCCGCAGCGCTGGTGCCAGCCCTGGCCGATGATCTGCCCGTCCTTCACCACCACCGCTCCCACCATGGGGTTGGGGGCGGTCCAGCCCTCTCCCCGGCGGGCCAGCTCCAGGGCCAAAGACATATATGCCTCATCGGTCATGTCCATCCCCTCCCAATTAAAAAATGCCCGGAACGAAACCGTTCAGGGCATGGGCCGGGGCGGGGACGCGTACGCTCACCGACGGCAAAGCCCTGGAATGCGCATGGGCGCAGACCAGGGCAATCTCCGGGACGCGGGAGGCACGCTCCCTGTCCCCAGATCTTCTTTCATCCAGACTATACGGTCGGCTTCGGAATCGCACCGAATCATGCCTTGCGGCTCGTGGGCTGTACCACCGGTCGGGAATTACACCCTGCCCTGAAGATCCTGTTCACTTGTAGGGCCAGTATACTCCCTGGGAGAGCGTTTGTCAAGGGGGATGGGACAGGCCCATTCAGACGGAGAAGGGAGGGATCACATCTGCCAGGTCATGGGCTTGCCTTCCCGGTCCAGAAGGGGGGTGAGGCCGCCGCCGTAGCCCGATTGGGCGAAGAGGTACTGTACCCCGGTGGCGGTGTCCAGGAACACGGTGTAGGCCACAGATAGGCCGCTACCCTGCTCGTAGATGATCTCAAAGCGCTTTTCCTTCTTTGCCATGGATGAAACCTCCTTACAACAGTGTTTGGATGTCGGGGGGCAGGGGGCAGTCCCACGCCAGCCGCTGACCTGTGATAGGGTGGGCCAGCTCCACCCGGGCGGAGTGGAGGGCGGGCCGGCCAATGGGGGCTGGGGAGCCGTAGAGGCCGTCCCCTACAAGGGGACAGCCCAGGTGGGCCATGTGGACCCGGATCTGGTGGGTGCGCCCGGTGTCCAGCTCCAGCTCCACCAAAGCCCGGTCCCCCAGGGCCCGGGCCACCTGGTAGCGGGTGCGGGCGGGTTTGCCGCTGGGATCCACCCGTTGGGCGGTGGGGTGGCCGGGCCGGGGGCCGAGGGGAGCCTGAACCACCCCTTGGGGCGGTTGGGGGACGCCCTGGCACACGGCCAGGTAGCGGCGCAGGAAGGCCCCGGTGTGGAGCTGGGCGGCCAGCTTTTGCTGGCCGTGGGGGTGCTTGGCGGTGACCAGTAGGCCGGAGGTGCCCTGGTCCAGCCGGTGGACGGGGTGGAAGCCGGCGGCCTCCCGGTTGTTTTGGTAGTGCCACATGAGATGGTTGCCCACCGTGTCGGCGAAGTGACCGTGGCTGGGGTGGACCAACACTCCGGGGGGCTTGTCCACGATGGCCAGATCCTCGTCTTCGTAGACCAGCTCCAGCGGTCCCGGGGTGGGCCAGGGCTGATTGACGGTATCTGGGTCGGATAGGCGGACCGACAGGGTCTGGCCCACCGCCACCCGGCAGCGCACGTTTACCCGCACCCCATCCACGGTGATGCCGTCGTCCAGCCACTTGACGCGCCGCAGCACCGTGCCAGACAGGCCCAGGTGGCGGCGCAGCAGGGTGTTCACTTCTATCCCGGCAAGCTCAGGGGAGATGGGCAGGGTGAGGTAGCGCACGGTGAGGGAGGAATTCACCATAGCAATGAAATCTTTTGCAACAGATCGTCTTGTTCCTGGATCCGAGCCCGTTGGCGGGCCGATGGGTGGGAGAGCAGGTACTGGGTCCGGATGAGCACCGTTGCCCCGGCAAGGGCGAGGGTGCAGGCGAAGGCGGGATAGATGGTTAGGGCCTCGTAGGTCTGAGAGTCCGCCCCCAGAAGGATGTAGCACAGGCCGATCAACGCCCCCAAAACAATTAACCCGATGGCGCCCAGACTCCGGCGGTTCAGACGCTGCTCAGAGACAGTTTCAGTTTGTTTCATTCTGATTCTCCTTCCTCAAACAGAAAAATATCCTCAATGGTCAGCTCGAAATACTGGGCGATGCGGTGGGCCAGCAAAAGGGAGGCGTTGTATCGCCCGCTCTCCAGGGAAATGATGGTCTGGCGGGTGACCCCCACCGCGTCGGCCAGCTCCGCCTGGGACATACGCCGGGTTTTCCGCAGCTCGGCGATCCGGTTGGTCAAGGCCGGCGCCTCCTTCCTGATGTCAATCTTGCTTTATAAAATGAGTATAGTCTACTTTACATCTTTTGTCAAGAAAAATGCTGTCCCCAGGCAGTTGGGGACAGCTGGATAGCTTTAGTCCGTTCGCTCTGTAGCCCTTCTTGGGCTTGTCTGCTGATGGCCGTCTGGCCTGGAGGGCCGGAGGTCACCGGGGAGATTGCTCAGCGCCTGGGGCTGGAGGCTCCCGGCGAAACAGCTCCCGCAGGCCGATGAGCAGCAGAAAGGCCCCGAAGCACCGGCGCAGCACCCCGGTGTCCAGGGCGGTGGCGGCCCAGGCGGCCAAGGCGGTGGCGGCCAGGCCGGTCAGGATGGCAGGGAGCAGGGCGGCCTTGTCCACATAGCCGTTCTTGAAGTGGGCGGGCAGGGCGGCCCCGGCGGTGGGCAGGAAGTAGAGCAGGTTGACCCCCTGAGCCTGGTCCTGGGGCAGGCCGGCAAAGCTGGTGAGGTAGATCAGCAGCAGCGAGCCGCCCCCTACCCCGAAGCCGGACAGCACCCCGGTTGCCGCCCCGGCCAGCACGGGGATGAGCCAGTCGGTCATACCAGGGCCTTGTACGCGCCGTATAGGATGAGCAGGGCAAAGACCCGGCGCAGCATCACCATGGACACCTGCCGGAACACCCTGCCCCCCACCAGCCCGCCCACCAGTCCGCCGATGAGGTAGGGCAGGGCGGCGGCGGGATCCAGGCCGCCGCGCAGGTAGTAGATGCCCGCGGACAGGGCGCACAGCGGGGCGATGACCGCCACCGAGGTGGCAAAGGCCCGGCGCTGGCCCAGCCCGCACTTTCCCGCCAGCAGCGGCACCAGCACCATGCCGCCCCCGCCGCCGAAAAACCCATTGACCAGCCCGGCTGCCCCGCCTGCCGCAGCACACCAGAGCTTGTTGGATTCCGTCCCACGCTTGCTCATGCAGACATCCCTCCTGGCCCCGAAAGCGGGGCGCGTTTGTCTTCAGTATGCGCCAAAGGCGCCGGGCTATTCAAAGTGCCGGGAAGAGGGGATGGAAAGCGGGGGAAACTTGGGTGAAATCCTCAGAATACCCTTGACTTTTCCAGGGCAAGCGGATAGAATAGAGCGACAACTGAATACAGTTGCGAGAAATGCAGTGGAAAGGAGAAGCAAAATGCCCAAGAAGTTCAAACGGGCCCTTTTGCTGCTTGTCGCGGCGGCGGTGCTGCCGGCCTCACTATACGGGTGTACAGGAGGCACGGAACCCAGCCCCACCCCCACGGCAACTGCACAATCGGGCGAGCCATCCTATGGAGGTTCAGTCACGGTAGGTATCGCACAGGAGCTGGACAGCCTCGATCCCCACAGGGCGGTCTCCGCCGGGGTGGGCGAGGTGCTGTTCAATGTCTTTGAGGGGCTGGTGAAGGCCAGCTCGGACGGCGAGGTGCGGGAAGCCGTCGCCAGCGACTATCAGATCTCCGAGGACGGGCTGACCTACACCTTCACCCTGCGGGAGGGGGTCACGTTCCACAATGGGGATCCGGTCACCGTCGAAGACGTGGTCTACTCCCTGGAACGCTGCGCCGGATCGGAGAACGATGGAACTGCTCTGATCACGGCGTTCTCTAATGTCACCCAGGTGCGGGCGGTCGATGAGCGCCATGTGGAGCTCACCCTGGCTCAGCCCAGCCTGGAGTTCCTCTACGCTCTCACCGCCGCCATCATCCCCGCCGGCTCGGGGGATACCATCGCCCAGACCCCAGTGGGTACCGGCCCCTTCCAGTTTGTCTCCTACGCCCCCCAGGACAGCCTGGTGATCCAGCGTTACGAGGGTTACTGGGGCCAGCGGCCCTATCTGGATGAGGTGCGCTTTCGCATCATCACCAATAGCGACACGCTGGTGATGAGCCTGCAAAGCGGCGCGCTGGACATGGCCATCCATGTGCCCACCACCCAGATCACCCAGCTGGAGGGGCAGTTCCAGGTGGTGGAGGACACCATGAAGCTGGTGCAGGCCCTGTACCTGAACAACGACGTGGCCCCCTTTGATGACGTGCGGGTGCGCCAGGCGCTGTGCTACGCCATCGACGTGGGGCAGATCATCGAATTTGTGGGCGATGGGGCAGGGGTGCCGGTGGGCACCAGTATGTACCCCGCCTTCGAGAAGTACCACATGGAGGAGCTGGCCGAGGCCTACCCCACCGATCAGGAGCTGGCCAGGCAGCTGCTGGCCGAGGCGGGCTATCCCGACGGCTTCACCATGGAAATCACCGTGCCCAGTAACTACACCCAGCACGTGCAGACCGCCGAGCTCATCGCCGAGCAGCTGTCCCAGGTGGGCATCACCGCCAACCTGGTTCCGGTGGACTGGTCCACCTGGGTCAACCAGGTGTATGAGGGCCGGCAGTTCCAGTCCACCGTGTGCGGTGTGGCCGCCAGCGACATGACCGCGCGGGAGATGGTCATCCGGTACGTATCCGACTACGAGGACAACTTCATCAACTTCCAGGATGATGGATACGACCAAGCAGTGGCCCAGGCGGGCTCCACGCTGGATGAGCAGGAGCAGGAGCAGCTGTATAAGCAGGCGCTGACCATCCTGAGCGAGCAGGCGGCCAGCGTGTGGCTGCAGGATCTGTGCGACCTGACGGTGCTGGAGCCCGGGCTGGACGGGTTGGAGCTGTACCGCACTTATGTGCTGGACATGAGCACCATCTACTATTCCGCCTGATTGTGGGGAGCGGGGCGCTGGCGGACAGCGCTCCGCTCCCGCCCTCTCCCCCTTTTGCCGGGGCGGGGGCCTGCCATGCGAGGTGGGAACTGCCCGCCCCGCCAACTTTTACCCAGGAGGTCCGCGCGACCAATGAAACAGATACTCAAGCGGCTGGGGCTGCTGGCGGCCACCCTGCTGCTGGTGACCGTGCTGGCCTTTGTGGCCTTCTCCATCCTGCCCGGCGACCCCACCAACTCCATCCTGGGGCTGAACGCCACCCCGGAGCAAACCGCCGCCCTGCGAGAGCGACTGGGGCTGGACCTGCCCCTGTGGCAGCGCTACCTGAACTGGCTGGGCGGGCTGCTCACCGGCCAGCTGGGCCAGTCCTACCTGTACGAGATGCCGGTGTCCCAGCTGCTGGGGAGCCGGGTGGCGGTGACGGCCACCCTGACGGCCATGTCCTTTGGGCTGATCGTGGCCATCTCCCTGCCCCTGGGCATCCTGGCCGCCCGGCACGCGGGGGGCTGGATCGACCGGGTGGTGAGCGTGCTGGGCCAGGTCACCATGTCCATCCCAAACTTCCTGCTGGGCTTTTTGCTCACCTGCCTGTTCAGCCTGATCCTGCGCTGGTTCACCGTGGGCAGCTTCAGCGCCGCGGCGGAGCAGGGGCTGGGCGCCTACCTGGGCTACCTGTTCTTTCCCGCCCTGTCCATCGCCCTGCCCCGGGCGGCCATGACGGTGAAGCTGCTCCGGGGGGCCATCCTGGGAGAGATGGGGCAGGATTATATCCGCACCGCTTACAGCCGGGGCAACTCCAAGGGGAGGGTGCTCTGGCGTTTTGCCCTGCGCAATGCCATGATCCCAGTGATCACCTTCCTGGCCATGACGGTGGCCGATGTGGTGGCTGGGTCGCTGGTGGTGGAGCAGGTGTTCGCGGTGCAGGGCATCGGCCAGATGTTGGTGTCGTCTATCAACAGCCGGGACTACCCGGTGGTGCAGGCCATCGTGGCCCTCATCGCTGTGGTAGTGGTGGCAAGCAACTTTGCCGCCGATGCCCTCTACCGGGTGATGGATCCCCGGCTGCGGCAGAGGTGAGGGCCATGGGAAAGCGGAGAAACTGGTACCTCACCCTGGGGCTGGTCCTGACGGGGCTGACGGTGGGGTTTGGGGCCCTGGGCCTGGTGTGGACGCCCTACTCCCCCACGGCGCCCAGCGCCGCTGACCGGCTGGCCGGCCCCTCCTTGGCCCATCCCTTCGGATGCGACCACATGGGGCGGGATGTGCTCTCCCGTACCCTGAGCGGGGCGGGGGCCACGCTGAGCATCGCCCTGGCGGTGCTGGCCATCGGCTTTGTGGTGGGGGTGGTCATCGGAGCGCTGTGCGGCTACTACGGCGGGGTGGTCGATGCGTTGGTCATGCGGGTGTGTGACGCGGTGGCAGCCTTCCCCAGCGTGCTGCTGGGGCTGGTGGTCATCGCGGTGATCGGCCCGGGCAAGTACAACGTCATCCTGGCCCTGGGGGTGCTGTTCATCCCCAGCTTTGCCCGGTTGACCCGGGGGGAGTTCCTCCAGTACCGGGATCGGGATTTTATCCGGGCCGCCCGGCTGATGGGGGTGGGCGGGCTCCGGATCCTCTTCCGGCACATCCTGCCCAATGCCTGGCCGGTGCTGCTGAGCGGGCTGAGCATCGGCTTTAACAACGCGGTGCTGGCCGAGGCGTCCATGAGCTATCTGGGCATCGGGGTCATCCCGCCGGACACCAGCCTGGGCCGGATGGTCAGCGAGGCCCAGAGCTACTTTGTCACCGCCCCTTGGCTGGTGCTCTTCCCCGCGCTGGTGATGATCCTGATGATCCTGGGCGCGGGGCTGGTGGGCGAGGGCGTGCGGGAAAGGATGGGTGAGGGCTGATGCTGCTGGAGGTGGAGCGCCTGCGGGTGGAGCTGCATACCCGCCGGGGCAGCGTGACGGCGGTGGAAGACTTCAGCCTGGCCCTGGAGCAGGGGGAGGCGGTGGGCCTGGTGGGGGAGTCTGGCTCGGGCAAGACGGTGACGGCCCACGCCCTGATGGGTCTGCTGCCCCGGGAGCGGGCGGAAGTGACGGGCCGGGCGGTGTTTGACGGAGCGGATCTGCTCGCCATGGACCGGGCTCAGCTGCGCCAGGTGCAGGGCAGGCAGCTGTCCATCGTCTTTCAGGAGCCTATGACCAGCTTGAACCCCACCATGCGGATCGGCCGGCAGGTGGAGGACGCGCTGCGGGTGCACACCGGCTTGGATGCCGGCGCGCGCCGGCAGCGGGCACTGGAGGCCATGGCCCTGGCCGGTCTGCCTGAGCCGGAGGGGCTGTACCGGTGCTATCCCCACCAGCTGTCCGGGGGAATGCGCCAGCGGGTGATGATCGCCGCAGCCCTGGTGCTGCGGCCCCGGCTGCTCATCGCCGACGAACCCACCACCGCTCTGGATGTGACCATCCAGGCCCAGATCCTGGACACCCTGCGCCGGATCAACCGGCAGGAGGGCACCGCCATTCTGCTCATCTCCCACGACCTGGGGGTGGTGCGGGCCCTGTGCGGCCGGGTGGTGGTGATGCGTCAGGGAGTCATTGTGGAGCAGGGACGGGTGGAGGATATCTTCCACCGGCCCCAGCAGGCGTACACCCGGCAGCTGTTGGAGGCCCGGCCCAGCTGGGGAAAGGGAAAGGAGGGACAGGGCCATGGCTGAACCCATCCTGGACATCCAGGGACTGGACAGCTGGTATGGGCGGGGGCGGGCCCGCCGGCAGGTGCTGCGCCAGGTCTGCCTCACCGTGGAGCCGGGCCAGGCGGTGGGCCTGGTGGGTGAGTCGGGTTCGGGCAAGACCACCCTGGCCAAGTGTGTGCTGGGGCTGGTGCGGGACTGGCAGGGCCAGCTGCTGGTGAACAGCCCCCGGCCCCAGATGGTGTTCCAGGATCCCCACGGCGCCCTGAACCCCGCCCGGACGGTGGGCTGGTTCCTGGAGGAGGCGCTGCGGGCGGCCGGCGTGGGGGACCGGGCGGCGCGCCGGGCCCGGGGGGAGGAGATGTTGGGCCAGGTGGGGCTGGGCCGGGAGCACTACGACCGGAAACCCGCCCAGCTGTCCGGCGGGCAGCGGCAGCGGGTGTCCATTGCCGCGGCCCTCATCCAGGGCAGCAAGCTCATCGTGCTGGACGAGCCGGTGTCCGCCCTGGATGTGACCCTCCAGGCCCAGATTCTGCGCCTGCTGGCCCAGCTGCGGGAGCGGTACGGGCTATCCTACCTGCTGATCTCCCACGATCTTGCGGTGGTCCGCCAGCTGTGCGGCTGGGTGTGCGTGATGTACCAGGGCCAGATCGTGGAGCAGGGGCCGGCGGAGCAGCTGTACGAGCGGCCCCAGCACCCGTACACGAAGAAACTGCTGGCCGCGTCGCTAGCCCTGGAGTGAGGACTCTCGGAGGCCATCTTACAGCCCAAGCCCAGGGGGCTTGCCATGCCGCCCCGTCTTTGGTGGGCGGCATGTTCGCTTGTGGGGGCACGACCGGGGTGTGTGATCTGGTCACGGAAAAAAGGCAGGGCAATGGGTATACTGATCAAAAAACGAAAGAGGTTTGTACCCATGGCTATTTTAGACCTGAACCGAGAGCAGTTTGACGCCCTGACCGGAGCGGACCAGCCTGTGCTGGTGGAGTTTTGGGCCCCCTGGTGCACTTACTGCCGCCGCCTGGGTCCAGCCTATGAGCGGCTGGCCCAGCAGCGGGGGGAGGAGCTGGCAGTGGCCCGGCTGAACATCGATGAGCAGCCCCAGATCGCCGAACACGAGCAGATCGAAGTGGTGCCTACCCTGGTGCTCTACCAGGGGGGCAAGGCGTTGGGCTCTCTGGTGGCGCCGGAGTCCAAAGCCATGATCGACACCTTCCTGCAAGAGACCTTGCCGGAGTGAGGAGGAAGCTGGATGGAGCACATCTATGACATGATCATCATCGGCGGCGGCCCCGGAGGATATACCGCCGCGCTGTACGCCGCCCGGGCGGGGTTGGACGCGGTGGTGCTGGAGCGGCTGGCCGCCGGCGGCCAGATGGCCCTGTCCCACCAGATCGACAACTATCCTGGCACCGAGCAGGGCGTTGACGGCTTCTCTCTGGCCGTCAAGATGCAAAAGCAGGCCGAGGCCTTTGGGGCCAAGACGGAGCTGGCCGAGGTGAGCCGGGCCGACTTGGTGGCCAATCCCAAGGTGCTGGAGAGCAGCGAGGGGACCTTTTATGCCAAAACAGTGGTGCTGGCCACCGGGGCAAACCCACGGCAGCTGGGGGTGGCCGGCGAACAGGAGCTGACGGGCAAGGGGGTGCACTACTGCGCCGACTGCGACGGGATGTTCTACCGGGGCAAGACGGTAGCGGTGGTGGGGGGCGGAAACACCGCCGCCCAGGACGCGGCCCTGCTCAGCCGCATCGCCAAGCAGGTTATCCTCATCCATCGCCGGGACACCCTGCGGGCCACCAAGATCTACCACGAGCCCTTGATGCGGGCGGAAAATGTGAGCTTTTGCTGGAACAGTGTGGTGGAGCAGTTGGTCCAGGAGGAGGGGCGTCTGACCGGGGTGGTGCTGCGGGACGTTCACACGGGACAGAGCCAGACGGTGGCCTGCGACGGGGTGTTTGTCAGCGTGGGGCGCATCCCTGCCTCCCAGTTGGCCCAGGGCCAGCTGGAGTTGGACGAGGGGGGCTATATCGTGGCCGATGAGACCACCCAGACCAGCCTGCCGGGGGTGTACGCGGTAGGCGATGTGCGCACCAAAGCCCTGCGCCAGGTGGTGACGGCGGTGGCCGACGGGGCGGCTGCGGTGCACACTGCGGAGGGCTATCTGGTCCAGGGAGGGCGCTGAGATGAGGGTGAACTGGCGGCGGTGGATCCGCCTGGCCCTGTTTGCCGCCGGCGGGGCGCTGGCGGGACTGGCCTATTATCAGTTCTTTGGCTGTACCAGCGGCTGCGTCATCTCCTCCAGCCCCATCCGCTCCATGCTCTATCTGGCGCTGGTGGGCGGGCTGGTGGGAGCGGCCACGGAGAAGGGGGGTAAGGATCCATGCAATACCTGATCTCTTTCCTGGAGGGGGTGATCACCTTCCTTTCCCCCTGCCTGCTGCCCATGTTGCCCATCTACCTGTCCTACTTTGCCGGGGGCGGGGCCCGCAATCCCAGAAAGACCTTGCTCAACGCCGCAGGCTTTGTGCTGGGCTTTACTCTGATCTTTGTAGCCATGGGTGCGTTGGCGGGTACAGTGGGGGGGCTGTTGCATCGCTACCAGACCTGGGTGAACCTGGTGTGTGGGCTGGTGGTGATCCTGTTCGGGCTGAGCTACCTGGGGGTGTTCCGGATCAACCTGTTCCGGGGCGTCCAGGGCCGGATGGGAGAGGGGGAGCTGGGTTTTCCCGCCTCGGTGGCCTTTGGGGCGGTCTTCTCCCTGGGCTGGACCCCTTGCGTGGGGGCCTTTCTGGGCTCGGCGCTGATGCTGGCCTCCCAGCAGGGGCACGTGCTGGAGGGGATGGCCATGCTGTTGGTGTACGCTCTGGGGTTGGGGGTGCCCTTCCTGCTCAGCGCGGTGCTCATTGACTACCTAAAATCGGCTTTTGACTGGATCAAGGCCCATTACCGGGCGATAAACCTGGTGTGCGGCGTGTTCCTGATCTTGGTGGGTGTGCTCATGGCCACCGGGACGCTGGGGCGACTGCTCACCCTGCTCAGCTAAGGAGGAAGCGACGTGAAACAGAAAACGGTTATTATCATGGCTCTGATCCTGGTGGTGGTACTGGGAGGCGCCTATGCCTTGTACCAGGGGCTGAGCGGCGGTACACAGCCCAATCAGCTGGCCACCCAGAGCGGAGCGGCCCAGAGCGCCCAGGTCTCCGACGGCCAGCAGGACCAGGGCGATGAAAGCCCGCAGCCCCAAGCCTCCCAGGAGCCGGTGGCTGCCCCCGACTTCACCGTTTACGACCAGGCGGGCAACCCGGTGCGCCTGTCCGACTATGCGGGCAAGCCGGTGGTGATCAACTTCTGGGCCAGCTGGTGCCCGCCTTGCCAGCAGGAGATGCCTGACTTCCATGCGGCCTACCAGGAGCTGGGGGAAGAGGTTCAGTTCCTGATGATCAATTCCACCGACGGCAGCCGGGAGACGGTGGACACCGCGACCGAATTTGTGGAGGAGGAGGGGTATACCTTCCCGGTGGTGTTTGACACCGAGTTTGAAGCATCCCTGGCCTATGGCGCCTACTCGCTGCCCATGACTTTCTTTATTGACGGGGAGGGCTATGTGGCCGCCTGGGCCCAGGGCTCCATCGACGAGGACACCCTGCGCCAGGGTATCGAGATGATCCATCCGGGGACATAACGGACAGAAGAAAGAGGCCCTCCTGCGACTTTGCCGCAGGAGGGCCTCTTTAACTGCTCACAGGGAGTGCACCCCGCGGCTCACAGGGCAGAGGTTTTCTTGCCAAGATACAAAAATACCGCCCGTAGTCTCGTTTGGGCGGTACTTTGCATAAGGTTGGCATTCAGTTTTTGTAGATTTATCGTGTATGCCCTTGTCAACCGTTGCTTGCTTCATGATAGCCTAAAACAAGCAATGGGAAAGCCGTTAAATGGGGATCCTCTAACGGGGGAAAAGCCCGCCCTTGGCTTTGCCAAGGGCGGGCTTGCTTGCGCCGGGGACGGGCCCAGGGCGCAGCCTGCTTACTGGATAGAGGTCACCTGATAGCCGGCCTCGGCCACGGCGGCGCGGATGGCCTCGTCGGAGACCTCGCCGGTGACGGTAGCGGTCTTGGAGGCCAGGTCCACCTGGGCGGTGACGCCGGGCAGGCCGTTCAAGGCCTTGGTGACGTGGTTGACGCAGTTTTGGCACATCATGCCTTCCACAATGACTTTCTTTTCCATGGTTGATTCTTCTCCTTTCATTTCTGGGACGGCGCAGCCGTCGGATTCACAGGGGCAGGGGGGCTGGATGCTGGGTTGGAAGAAGCGCAGGCGCAGGGCGTTGGCCACCACGCATACCGAGCTCAGGCTCATGGCCGCGGCGGCGAACATGGGGGAGAGCTGGAGCTGGAACAGGGGATAGAACACCCCGGCGGCGATGGGGATGCAGATGATGTTGTAGAAGAAGGCCCAGAACAGGTTCTGCTTCACATTGCGGATGGTGGCCCGGGACAGCTCTACCGCGCTCACCGCATCCATCAGGTCGCTCTTCATCAGCACGATGTCCGCCGACTCAATGGCCACGTCGGTACCCGCGCCGATGGCCAGCCCCACGTCGGCCTGGGCCAGGGCAGGGGCGTCGTTGATGCCGTCGCCCACCATGGCCACTTTCTCCCCCCGCTCCTGCAAGGCGGACACCTGCCGCTGCTTGTCGGCGGGCAGCACCTCGGCAATGACCTGGGTGAGGCCCAGCTCCCGACCGATGGCGTCGGCGGTGCGCCGGTTGTCCCCGGTGAGCAGCACCACCTGCAGCCCCAGCTTCCGGAAGCCCTCGATGGCGGCCCGGCTGGTGGGTTTGACGGTGTCGGCCACGGCGATGACCCCCAGCGGCTGGCCGTCCCGCACGAAGAAGAGGGGAGTCTTGCCCTGCTCGGCCAGCCGGTCGGCCAGGGGCTGGACCTGGGCCAGGTCTACCCCAGCCTCGGTCAACAGGGCGGCGTTGCCCGCCAGACAGCTCCGGCCACCGATCTCACCCTGCACCCCCTTGCCGTGGATAGCCTGGAAGTTGGCCACCGGCTCCAGGGCGATGCCCTGCTGCTGGGCTGCCTCCACAATGGCGGCCCCCAGGGGGTGCTCAGAGGGCTTTTCCAGGCTGGCGGCCACTTGGAGCAGCTCTCCCTCGTCCGCCCCTCCCAGGGGGTAGAGGTCGGTGAGCTGGGGCTTGCCCTGGGTGACGGTGCCCGTCTTGTCCAGCACCACGGTGGTCACGCCCCGCAGGGCCTCCAGCCCTTGGGCGGACTTGATGAGGATGCCTCGCTCTGCCCCTTTCCCGGTGCCCACCATGATGGCCACGGGAGTGGCCAGGCCCAAGGCGCAGGGGCAGGAGATGACAAGCACCGCCACGGCGGAGGTGAGGGCCTGCTCCACACTGTGGCCGGTGAGCAGCCAGACTGCGGCAGTGACCAGGGCGATGCCCATGACCACGGGGACGAACACGCCGGCCACCTGGTCGGCCAGTTTGGCGATGGGGGCCTTGGAGGAGGCGGCCTCGTCCACCAGGCGGATCATCTGGGCCAGGGTGGTGTTCTCCCCCACCCGGGTGGCCCGAAGGGTGAGGACGCCCGACTTGTTGAGGGAGGCGGAGATCACCGTGTCTCCCGGGCCCTTGTCCACGGGGATGGACTCGCCGGTCAGGGCGGACTCATCCACGCTGGAGGCCCCCTCCACCACCACCCCGTCCACCGGCACCGAGCCGCCGGGGCGCACCAGCACCAGGTCGCCGGCCTGGACCTGCTCCACGGGGATCTCCACCTCCGCGCCGTCGCGCAGGACGGTGGCGGTCTTGGGGGAGAGGTCCATCAGCCGGGCGATGGCCTGGCCGGTCTTGCCCTTGGAGCGGGTCTCCAGATACTTGCCCACGGTGATCAGGGTGAGGATCATGCCGGCTGACTCGAAGTAGAGGTCCATGGAGTAGCGGCTGACCAGGGCGTCGTCCCCATGGCCCAGCCCCCATCCGATGAAGTACAGGGCGGCCACGCCATAGATCATGGCGGCGGCGGAGCCCACGGCGATGAGGGAGTCCATGTTAGGGGCCAGGTGGAACAGGGTTTTAAAGCCCACCCGGAAGTACTTCTGGTTGATGATGAGGATGGGCAGGGTGATCAGGAACAAGGTCAGGGCGTAGGTCATGGCGTTGCCGGTGCCATGGAAGAAGTCGGGGATGGGCCAGCCCATCATATGGCCCATGGACAGGTAGAACAGAGGCAGCAGGAACACCACCGACCAGATCAGCCGCAGGCGCATATGCCGCAGTTCCTCCTCCATGGCGTTGGCGGCGGGCCGGGCCTGGGACTTGGACTGGGGGGCGGCGGAGTTCGATTCAGGCAGGGCGGCTCCGTAGCCCGACTTGACAACGGCGGCGATGATGTCCTGATCGGTGAGGTCACCTTGCCAGTCCACGGTCATGGAGCCGGAGAGCAGGTTGACATTGACATCGGATACCCCCTCCAGCTTGCGCACCGCTTTGTCCACGTGGGCGGAGCAAGCCGAGCAGGTCATGCCGGTGACGACAAATTTTTGTTTCATAGGGACACCTCCCTTTTTACTGTCCCCATTTGGGGAATGAGAAACTGGGAATAACGGATGGTTGGTTTGGGGCTGAGGCCCGCCCTTCACAGGAGCTTGCCCAGGGCACTGACCAGCTCGTCGATCTTGTCCGAGCGCTCCCGGTCGTCCTTGGCGTGCTCCACGCAGTGTTTGAGATGGGCGGTGAGGATCTCCTTGTTCACCCGGCGCAGCATGGCGTCGGCCGCCAGCACCTGCTGGGAGATGTCCATACAGTAGCGATCCTCCTCCACCATTTTGAGGATGCCATCCAACTGCCCCCGGGCGGTCTTCAGCAGCCGGAGCACGGTTTTTTGATCTGCCTGCATTCTCTCACCTCCCGATCACGGAGCAGGCTGCATGGTTGTGTGGCTTCCCGATGGGGGACGCCCCATGAACGCCACGTTTAGACACCCCCCTGGGGGGTAGTGTTATCCTATCACAGTCCTATGAATTTGTCAACATGGAAACGCAAACTTTTCCACGGGGAAAATTTGGAGGGCCTTGGGCGCTACTTCCCCAGGCCGTCCCCAGCGGCCGGGAGAGAAAAACGCCCCCGAACCACGGTTGGATGGTTCGGGGGCGGGGAGCAGACCCATTGGGAGGGCCGGAGGTCAGCGCTCCAGCTTGCCCTGGGCCTTGGTCAGGAAGCGGTCGGTCTGGATGAGGAAGCGCTCGTGGGTGCCGTGGCCGATCTCGCCGGCCTCGTCAAAAGCGGTCACCTCGAAGGTGATCTTCTTGCCCTCCACCCCGGTGACCACGCTGTTGGCCCACACCTTCATGCCGATGGGGGTGGCGGAGGTATGGGCGACCTGGAGCTGGGTGCCTACCGAGCCCTCCCCAGCCGCTAAACAGGACTGCAGGGCGTTGACAGCGGCGTTTTCCATCAGGGCGATCATGAATGGGGTGCCGAACACGGGCACCAGGCCGGAGCCCACCGCCTGAGCGGTATTTTCCGGGGTGACGGTGGTTTCTGCTCGGCCCTTCAGGCCAACTTCAATGGACATGGGGATCCCTCCAATGCAAATGAGTTGGCCTTAGTGTACACGAAACGGAGGAGGTTGGCAAGAAAAATTTTTAATCTGGAGGGACTGTGGCAAAAGGACAGGGCGCGGCCGGGAGTCCGGCCACGCCCTGTCGGATGGGTTTACCTGCTTGGGCAGCGAAAGCTGCCGGGGATAGGGAGAGGATCAGGTGCCCAGCTGGATCCACAGGTCGTTGTACAGGGTGCGGATGTCCTGAGGCAGCACCAGGTAGGCTTCGCAGCGGTCCAGCACTTCCTGGGGGGCGGCCATGATCTCGTACAGCTCCAGATCCAGGGGCTCTCCATAGGTTTCCTCGTACCACTCAGGATACATCTCCAGGGCCTCCTCGTTGGGGGAGGCGTACCAGATGAAGTCCATGTTGCGCAGGTTGGCGTCGGTGGAAGCCATGAAATTGATCCACTCGTGGGCCTCGTCCACATTCTGGGCGTCCTTCAGGATGCACATGGCGTCTACGAACCAGTTGGAGCCCTCCTCGGGGATGACATAGGCCAGGTCCTCGTTGTTCTCCAGCATGGACAGGTAGTCGCCGGCGTAGTAGGTGGCCACGGCGGCGTTGCCGCCCTCCATGATCTGGAAGATCTCGTCCATCACCTTGCCCTGGTACACACCCCGGTCCCAGGCGTTGGCCAGCAGCTCGTAGGCCTCCCGGATCTGGGCCTCGTCGGTGGTGTTGACCGAGTAGCCCAGGTACATCAGGGCAATGCCGAAGGCGTCCCGGGAGTTGTCGATGAGCAGCGTGTTGCCCGCGGCGGTGTCGTCAAACAGGGCGCTCCAGCTGGTGATGGGCTCATCCACCATGGTGGTGTTGTAGATGATGCCCAGGGTGCCCCAGGTGTAGGGCACGGTGTACAGGTTCTCCGGGTCATAAGGCAGGTTCTTGAACCGGTCGGCGATCTTCTCGAAATTGGGGATCTTGCTGTAATCCAGGGGCTGGAGCATATCCTCCTCGATGAGCTGGGAGATCATGTAGTCGGAGGGGACCACCACGTCAAAGTTGGCCCCGCCGGTCTGAAGGCGGGAGTAGAGCTCCTCGTTGCTGGGGGCCTCCTGGTAGTTGACCTGGATGCCGGTCTGGGCCTCGAACTCATCGATGAGCGTCTCGTCGATGTACTCCCCCCAGCTGCACACATTGAGCACCCGCTGGCCGTCGGAAGCGGCGCTGGAAGAGGCGTTTGCATCGGGGCTGGATGTGCCGTCTACCCGCTCCACCGAACAGGCGGAGAGGGCCAGGCTGGCGGACAGGGTGCAGGCCAGGGCAAGGGCAGTACGTTTTTTCAATTGATCATTCCTCCAGTTTTGATTTAAGGTTATCTTCAGGCCCGGGGGCCAAAAGACCGTCAATAGGTCCGGCGGGCAGCGGCCCGCTGGGCGCGACTCTCCCGGATGTTGTGGAAGGCCAGCAGGGCCAGCACCACCACGAACAGCAGGGTGGAGATGGCGTTGATCTCCGGGGAGATGCGCCTTCTGGCCATGCCGTAGATCTCCATGGCCAGGGTGGACACCGAGGTACCGGCAGTGAAGTAGGAGATGACAAAGTCGTCCACGCTCATGGTGAAGGCGATCAGGGCCCCCGAGATGATGCCCGGCTTGATCTCGGGCAGGATCACCTTGAAGAAGGCTCCCATCCAGGTGCAGCCCAGGTCCCGGGCGGCGTCCACCAGGTTGCCGTCCATCTGGCGCAGCTTGGGTCCCACGGAGAGGATGACATAGGGAATGTTAAAGGTGATGTGGGCGATGAGCATGGTGCCAAAGCCCAGGGACAGCTGAGGGAAGGTGATGCGGTAGACCGTGCCGAACAGGTTGAGGGTGAAGCGGTAGTTGGCGGCAAACTGATTCCAGAAGCCGAACACCGCCACGAACAATAGGCACAAGGACACGCCGGTGACGATGTCCGCGTTGGTCATGGGGATGTTGTTGACCGCCAGCAGGGCGTTGCGCCGGCGCCGGCGCATGGAGTAGAGTCCCACGGCGGCAAAGGTGCCCGCCACGGTGGCCACCAGGGTGGCCAGCAGGGAGACCAGCAGGGTGGTGTACACGCTGCCCATGATGGACCGGTCCTGGAACAGGGCCTCATACCACCTCAGGGAGAAGCCCTGCCACACCGCGTTGCTGTTGCCGGCGTTGAAGGAGAAGACCACCATGAGTAGGATGGGGGCGTAGAGGAACAGGAAGACCAGGGCCATGAACAGCCGGCTTCCCACGCGTCGCTGCTTTTTCATAGCACCACCGCCTGTTCCTCACCCTGGCCGAAGCGGTTCATCACCCACATGCACACGATGACGATGAGCATCATCACCAGGGCGATGGCCGAGCCCAGGTGGGGGTTGTAGGCCCCGCCCAGGAACTGCTGTTCGATCAGGTCGCCCAGCATCATATGGGTGCCCCCGCCCAGCAGACGGGAGATGGCGAAGGTGGACACCGAGGGGACGAACACCATGGTCACCCCAGACAGCACCCCAGGCAGGGACAGAGGGAAGATCACCCGCCGGAAGACGTAGGCGGAGTTGGCCCCCAGGTCCTGGGCGGCCTCCAGCAGGGAGCGGTCCAGTTTGAGGATGACTGAGTAGATGGGCAGGATCATGAAGGGCAGGTAGTTGTATACCATGCCCAGCACCACGGCTCCCTGGGTGCGGATCATGCGGAAATAGGTGAGATCGGTGCCAAACAGGCCGTTGATCAGATCGAACAGGCCGATGGCGTCAAAGAGCTGGTTGAGCAGGCCGTTGTTCTCCAAAATGGCCATCCAGGAGTAGGTGCGCAGCAGGAAGTTGACCCACATGGGCAGCATGATGAGCACCGTGGCCACCCGCTGGAAGCCCGGGCCCTCCTTGGCCATCACATAGGAGATGGGGTAGCCGATGAGCAGGCAGATCACTGTGGCGATCAGGGCCAGCTGGAAGGAGCGGGCAAAGATGGACACATAGGTGCCCATGCCGGTGAAGTTGGATGCGGTAGGCTCAAAGCCGGCGGTGGTGAAGGCATAGACCACCACCATGACGATGGGGGCCACCACGAACAGGGCCATCCAGCCCACGTAGGGCAGGGCCAGCAGGGAGCGCTTATGCTTCATGGCCATCCTCCTCCCCGTCGGGAACATAGTCCGCGTCGCCGATCTCCTCATACTCCTCGGAGTAGGAGGAGTAGTCCCCGAACAGGCCAGAGTACTGGCTCTTGCGCATGACGTGGATGCCGTCGGGGTCGATCTGGATGCCGATGTCGCTGCCCGCAGGGCAGAAGTCGGTGGTTTGAATCAACCACTTGAAACCGTAGAAGTCCACGATGGTGTCGTAGTGGACGCCTTTGAAGGTGACGGCGGTGACCGTACCCCGCAGCTGGCCGCTGCCCGGGTCGACGATGTCCACATCCTCGGGCCGGATGACCACGTCCACCGGCTCGTCGGGGGCGAAGCCCTTGTCCAAGCAGGGGAAGCGCCGGTTGAAGATCTCCACCACCCCGTCGGCGCGCATGACGCCGTCCAGGATGTTGGACTCGCCGATGAAGTCGGCCACGAAGGCGTTCTTGGGTTCGTTGTAGATGTCCTCAGGGGTGCCGATCTGCTGGATCTTCCCCTGGTCCATGACCACCACCGTGTCGCTCATGGCCAGGGCCTCCTCCTGGTCGTGGGTGACGTAGATAAAGGTGATGCCCATCTCCCGCTGGATGCGTTTGAGTTCCCCTTGCATATCCTTGCGCAGGCGCATATCCAGGGCGCCCAGCGGCTCGTCCAGCAGCAGCACCTTGGGCCGGTTGACCAGGGCCCGGGCGATGGCCACCCGCTGCTGCTGCCCGCCGGACAGGGCGGAGACGGACCGGCGCTCAAACCCCTTGAGGTTGACCACTTCCAGCATCTCCATCACCCGGTTGTGGATCTCCTGCTTGGACAGCTTGACCTTCCGGGAGGCCGCTTTCCCATCCCGCTCTACCGTTTCCGCCCGGGGGATCCGCAGGCCAAAGGCCACGTTTTCATACACGTTCAGGTGCGGGAACAGGGCGTACTTCTGGAACACGGTGTTCACCGCCCGCTTGTGGGGAGGGACATCGTTGATCCGCACGCCGTCGAAAAAAACATCCCCGGCGGTGGGCGACAAAAACCCGCCGATGATTCGAAGCGTGGTTGTTTTGCCGCACCCGCTGGGGCCCAGCAGTGTGAGGAATTCCCGGTCGTTGATGTACAGGTTGATGTGGTCCAGCACCACGTCGCCGTCATAGGACATGACGCAGTCCGACAGGCGGATCAGTTCCTTGGACATGTATCCTCCCCCATTTCTCTGTCCTTGCACGGTTTCAGGCCGAACATCCGGGCCCCTTTGGGAAAGGGGGGATCCCGGACACCTGCGTTTGTATGGCCCGACCGCCGTCAAAAACAGCCGTTTCCCAGCAATGTCAGCTCCCTTGGTATAGTGCCCGGCCCTGTGCCCTCCAGCGGGCAGCCGGCATTGACCGGCCCGGGTTTTCACGGATAGCGAGATACACTATAAGATGTTGGCCGAAAATTGTCAATCGTTTTTTCAAAAAAACTCCCCCCGCCGCAGCGGGGGGAGCAGGGTGGGGAATTGGGGTAGGGCCTCCGGAGTAGGGCGGGGGGCTACCGGCCGGATGTCCGGCGATCCAGCCCCTCCAACCGCTCCAGGCCCTCATGGGGACATCATACCAGATCACTGGGTAGAGCGCAACTGC
The DNA here is from genome assembly GCA_944387065.1 of uncultured Oscillospiraceae bacterium. Taxonomy (GTDB): domain Bacteria; phylum Bacillota; class Clostridia; order Oscillospirales; family Oscillospiraceae; genus Enterenecus. The sequence continues at coordinate 279,681 of CALXDM010000001.1, read as the reverse complement.
AGTTGGGAGCGCCACTTCGGAAGCGGATAAATAGTAGAACCGCATAAAAATCACAGCTTGAAATTGGGGAAGTACTCCTGTACAAAGTCCACCTCCCGCACCGTCCACTCCCGGCCGTTGAGGTGGTTCAGGCAGCCGGCGTCGGTGGTGAACTGGAAGCGCAGCTTGTAGGAGCACAGGGCCTGATAAGCCCGGCCATACTGCTTATTGTCCCGCTCCCGGCCATACTTCCCATCCCCCAAGAGGGGATGCCCCGCGGCGGCCAGCTGGGCCCGGATCTGGTGGGTGCGCCCGGTGATGAGGTCGCACTCCAGCAGGGAAAGGCCGTTTCCCGCAGCCAGTGTTCTATATAAGGTGAGGGCGGTCTTTCCCCCGGGTACCGGGTGGTCATAGACCTTCACCTGGGCCTTGTCCTCATTTTTCAGGATAAAACCCTTCAGCTGGCCCTCGGGTGGACGCATGTCCCCCCGGACCACGCACAGGTACAGCTTGGTCAGCTCCCGGTCCCGGATCTTCTGGTTCATCACCCGCAGGGTCTCGGCGTTCTTGGCGGCGATGACCAGCCCGCCGGTGTTCCGGTCGATGCGGTTGCACAGGGCGGGAGCGAAGGCGTGCTCCCAATAGGGGGACCACTCCTTTTTTTGATAGAGATAGGCCTGGATGTGGGTGATGAGGGTGTGTACCCGCTCATGCTGGTCGGGGTGGACCACCACCCCGGGGCGCTTGTTGATCAGCAGCAGGTTCTCGTCCTCATACACGATGTCCAGCTGGGGCCGGAACACGGACAGAAAGGCGTTGTCCCGGCTGGGGGTATCAAAGAACTCGTCGTTGATGTACAGCTGGAGCACGTCCCCGGGCTGCAGGCGGGTGTCCCGCCGGGCGCCCTTGCCGTTGAGCTTGACCCGCTTGAGGCGGATGTACTTCTGGGCCAGGGGGGCGGGGAGCAGGGGCAGGGCTTTGGCCAGATAGCGGTCCAGCCGCTGGCCAGCGTCGTCAGATCCGATGGTGCGCTCTTTCACAGCAGGGCCTCCTGTCCGATGAGATGGGTCAGGCCCATCATAGCACAGATTTTCCCGGGAAAAAAGAGAGAAAGATGCAAGAAAGGGTTTGACAACCAGAGGGCTTTTTAGTATAATACCATTCGTGCCATTATGCGAGGTGTGCCCATGAAACTGGATTTGAGGCGGATCGCCGCCCAGCCTGGTCAGACCCTGCCCTTCCACTTCGCCCTGGATCTGAGCGGGCTGGAGTGGAACGGGACGCGCCCCGCCCCCTGGCCCATTGAGGTGGAGGGGGCCGTGCGCAACCGGGCGGGAGCGCTGGTGCTGCAGGCCGAACTGAAGGGGAGGCTCAGCCTGGTGTGCGACCGCTGCGCCCAGCCCTTCACCCGGGAGAAAACGGTGGACTATGAGACCTTGGCCGCCCTGGAGCTGGAGGACGGGGACCAGGACGAGATCGTCCTGGCCGACCGGGACGGACAGCTGGACCTGGAGAAGCTGATGGGCGAGGTGTTTGTCCTGCATTTGGACACAAAAAATCTCTGCAGCCCAGACTGTAAGGGGCTGTGCCCCGGCTGCGGGGCCGACCTGAACCAGGCGCCCTGCCGCTGCAAGAAAGAGGTGGACCCTCGGCTGGCCAAACTGGCCCAGCTGTTGGAGGAGGATTGACCCGGCGCCGCGCCTGGGCGCGCGGGCCGCACAAGGAGGTGTCAAGATGGCTGTCCCAAAGAGCAAAGTGTCCAAGCAGCGGCGCGACAAGCGCCGCAGCGCCGTGTGGAAGCTGGCCGCCCCAAGCGTCAACACCTGCCCCAAGTGCGGTGCGGTCCGGCTGCCCCATCGGGTGTGCAAGCACTGCATGAGCTACAACGGTCGTGCGCTCACCGCTGAGGCTCCTGCCGAGAACTGAGCGCTGGAACCCTGTGAAACGGCCCGCCGCGGAGTGCTTCTGCGGCGGGCTTGTCCGTATGTGCCGCCCCCATCCGCTTCCCTTTTCCCCGGGAATCTGGTATACTGGGGCCGACGCAAACCCCAGCCGATTGGAGGGATCGCCATGCCCAGGCCGCTGGTGGCCATCGTGGGCCGTCCCAATGTGGGCAAATCCATGCTGTTTAACAAGCTGACCGGCCGGCGCCTGTCCATCGTGGAGGACACCCCAGGGGTGACCCGGGACCGGCTCTACGCCCCGGCGGAGTGGGGGGGCCGGGTCTTTGACCTGGTGGATACCGGCGGCATTGAGCCGGGCAGCGACGACCAGATCCTGTCTTTTATGCGGGAGCAGGCCCAGATCGCCATCGACGCGGCCCAAGTGATCCTCTTCGTGTGCGACATCCGCACGGGGGTGACCGCCGCCGACCAGGAGGTGGCCGGGATGCTCCAGCGCTCGGGCAAGCCGGTGGTGCTGGCGGTGAACAAGATGGACTCCACCGGGCCCACCGACCCGGACGTCTATGAGTTTTACAACCTGGGGCTGGGCCAGCCATACCCGGTGTCCGCCGTCCATGGCCACGGAACCGGCGACCTGCTGGACGCCTGCCTGGACCATTTCCCCCCGGAGGAGGGGCTGGAGGAGGAGGACGAGGTGGTCAAAGTGGCCATCATCGGCAAGCCCAACGTAGGCAAGTCCTCCCTGGTCAACCGCATCCTGGGGCAGGAGCGGGTGATCGTGTCCGACCGGGCGGGCACCACCCGGGATGCGGTGGACACCCTGTTCACCCACGAGACAGGCCGCTACCTCATCATTGACACCGCCGGCATGCGCCGCAAGTCCAAGGTGGACGACCGGATCGAGAAGTTCTCGGTGCTCCGGGCGGTGATGGCCATCGAGCGCAGCGATGTGTGCCTGATCCTGATCGACGCCAACGAGGGGGTCACCGAGCAGGATACCAAGGTGGCCGGCCTGGCCCATGAGGCGGGCAAGGCCTGCATCATCGTGGTCAACAAGTGGGACGCGGTGGAAAAGGACGGCAAGACCATGAAGCGCATGGAGCAGGAGGTGCGCCGGGACCTGGCCTATATGAGCTATGCCCCCATCCTCTTCCTCTCAGCCCTTACGGGCCAGCGGATGGGCCAGCTGTTTCCCATGATCCAGCAGGTGGTGCAGCAGGCATGCCTGCGCATCCCCACCGGGGTGCTCAATTCCGTGCTGGCTGACGCCCAGGCCCGGGTCCAGCCCCCCACGGACAAGGGGCGCAGACTGAAGATCTACTATATGACCCAGATCGGCGTCAAGCCCCCCCACTTCGTGATCTTCTGCAACGATGCTCGGCTGTTTCACTTCTCGTACCAGCGTTACCTGGAAAATCAGATTCGCAATACCTTCGGCCTGATGGGAACCCCGGTGCGCATCACCATCCGGCAGAAGGGGGACAAGGAGGATTGAGCCCATGCTCTCACACATGATTCAGCACTCGGGCGTCACCTGGGGATGGCTGGCCCTGGCGGGGGCTGGGATGGCGGTGGTGGCCTACTTCCTGGGTTGCTTCAACGGGGCGGTGGTGGTCTCCCGCTACATCCTTCGGGACGACGTGCGCGCCCACGGCAGCGGCAACGCCGGCCTGACCAACTTCCATCGCACCTTCGGCGGGAAGCTCACCGCGGTGGTCCTTCTGTCCGATGTGCTCAAGGCGGTGCTGGCGGTGGGGTTTTCCGCCTGGATCGCCAGCCTGCTCTCCCCGGCGTTGGTCCCACTGAGCAAGTACTGGTCAGGGCTGTTCTGCCTGCTGGGACATATGTACCCGTGCACCTTCCAGTTTCGGGGGGGTAAGGGTATCCTGTCCGGCGGGGCCATCGCCCTGATGCTGGACTGGCGGGTGGCCCTGGTGGTGTGGGGAGGTTTTGCGCTGCTGGCGGGGCTCACCCGGTATGTGTCCCTGGGCTCGTGCTGGGCGGGGCTGAGCTTCCCCTTCGCCTCCGGCCTGGTCTATCAGGACACCCTGGTCACCCTGCTGGCCATTGCCATCGGCGGACTCATCCTGTGGAAGCACCGGGGCAACATCCAGCGCCTGGTCCAGGGCACGGAGTCTAAGTTCTCCCTCCACCGGGGGGGCGCCGCCCTCAAACGGGTGGCGGGCCCGGCAGACACGGAGGCAGGCCAAGACACCCATCCAGTGGAATCCTCTGCCTCAGAGGATACTGCCCCGGAGGATGGCAGAGACCCGGCGGATGACGCCGGCCAGGGGGTGCAGCCATGAGAGCGGCGGTGATTGGCAGCGGGGCCTGGGGCACCGCCCTGGCCCTGGTGCTGCTGGAGAATGGTCACCAGGTGGCCCTATGGAGCCACACGCGGCAGGAGTGTGACCGGCTGCGGGCGGAGCGGGAGAACCCCATGCTGCCCGGGGTGTCGCTGCCGGAGGGGCTGGAGCTGACCACCGATCTGGCTTGCGTGAAAGGCTGTCAGGCAATTGTACTTGCCACTCCCTCCTTCGCTGTGCGGGAGACCGCCAGGCGGCTGGGGGGGCTGGCCGATCCAGGAACACCGGTGGTGCTGGCCTCCAAGGGCATCGAGCGGGGCAGCTCGCTGCTGCTGCACCAGGTGGCGGAACAGGAGCTGGGCGGAGGGCGGCCGGTGGTGGTGCTCTCCGGCCCCTCCCACGCCGAAGAGGTGGGCCGGCGGCTGCCCACGGCGGTGGTGGTGGCCTGTGAGGACCGGCAGGCGGCGGTACTGGTGCAGGAGATGTTCATGAACCAGCGCTTTCGCATTTATACCTCCCCGGACATCGTGGGGGTGGAGGTGGGGGCGGCCATGAAAAACGTGATCGCCCTGTGCGCCGGCTGTTGTGACGGCATGGGCTATGGGGACAATACCAAGGCCATGCTGATGACCCGAGGGCTGACGGAGATGGCCCGGCTGGGGGTGGCCATGGGGGCGCGGAAGGAGACCTTCGCGGGGCTGGCGGGACTGGGCGATCTGATCGTCACATGTACCTCCATGCACTCCCGAAACCGCCGGGCGGGTATCCTGGTGGGCCAGGGCAAGAGCGTCCAGCAGGCCATGGAGGAGCTGGGGGGCGCGGTGGTGGAGGGCTACTATGCCGCGGCCAGCGCCAAGGAGCTGGCGGACAAGGCTGGGGTGGAGATGCCCATCACCTTTGGGGCCTATGAAGTGCTCTACCAGGGCAAGGATCCTCAGCAGGTGATGGGCAGCCTGATGGCCCGCCAGGCCCGGACAGAACAGGAGCCGGAGGCGGAGCAATCCTGGCTCTAAACCGGATCCAACGGGGCGCCGGGAAGGGGGGATTCCCAGCCCCCCGCGCTGTTTAATTTTGATTGTCTATGCCGGGAGACATATTACCGGCTCAAAAAGCGGCCGGGGATGGTTAACATCCCCGGCCGTTTCACTCAATTGTGGGAGGAGTGCTGTCCCGCTTCCTGGGGGCCGTGTGGCCCCCCTGATCCAGGGTGGGATGGCCGCCTTGGAGGGGCAGCCCTGTCACGCCCTCCAGCTCCAGCAGGGCACGCTTGCGCTCCAGACCCCAGGCATAGCCGGTGAGGGAGCCATCCCGGCCCAGCACCCGGTGGCAGGGCACCAGGATGGCCACCGGGTTGCGCCCCAGGGCGCTGCCCACCGCCCGGGGGGACAGGGCAGGCAGCTTCCGCTGCCGGGCCAGGGCGGCGGCTAGCTCCCCATAGGTGGTGGCCTGGCCGTAGGGGATGGTCAGCAGCTGCTGCCAGACTTCCTGCTGGAAGGGGGTGCCCACCAGGCGCAGAGGAGGCAAGGGGCCGGGATCCCGGCCCTGGAAATAGGCCTCCAGCCAACCCTTGGCCAGGGTCAAGGCGGGATTGTCCCCAGCTATGGCGGGGATGCGCAGCGGCCGGGGCCGGTCCTGGAACCAGGCTCCGGTGATGGCCTGGCCGTCGCTGGCCAGCAGCAGCGTGCCCAGGGGGGTGGGGAAGGGATAGGCGGCAGGTATGGGCATCATGGCAGAGACCTCCAGATCGGGGCGGCCCAGGCCGTGGGCCGCCGGTCGAATCCCGCGAAGGCCCGAGGGCCAACGGGAAGCAATGGGGCAAATGTGGGGCAAACGAAAATGCCCCCTGGCTGGCGGGGCCAGCGCAGCGGGCATTTCAACCTCTGGGATGCAAGCTCACACCGCGCGGGTGACCTTGCCGGAGCGCAGGCAGCGGGTGCACACAGAAACGTGCTTGGGAGTGCCGTCCACCACAGCCTTTACGCGCTTGACGTTGGGCTTCCAGGGGCGGTTGGAGCGACGGTGGGAATGGGAGACTTGGATGCCGAACCTGACGCCCTTGCCGCAAAACTCACATTTGGCCATATTGACAAACCTCCTTGCTGCTCAGATTTGCGTTCACACGATAACTACGCTATCTTAGCAGATATTCGCCAAAAAATCAAGCCTGAAATTTCCGCAAACGCCTATTTTTTTCCCGGGCAATCTGTGGTAGAATAGGGACGATTATACTAAAGCCACGGAAAGGGAGGGATGGCCCATGGCCGGCGCGGCGATCCGCCTGGGCAGCATCATCGACAACTTCAACTTTGAGGTGCTCTACGGCCCCGAAGGATACCGGGAAGGGGAGATCACCACCGAGGACGTCAACCGGGCCGGGATGCAGCTGACCGGCTTTTTCGATTACTTTGACGAGAAACGCATCCAGATGATCGGCCTGGTGGAGACCTCCTATCTGGAGCGGCTGACCGGGGAGCAGCGGCGGGACCGGTTTGACATGCTGCTGGGCTACCAGGTGCCGGCGGTGATCCTGGCCCGGGGGCTGGAGCCCTTTCCCGAGCTGCTAGAGATGGCCCGCAAGCACGGGCGGGTGGTGCTGCGCACCCAGGAGAACACCGCCAACATCATGAGCACCCTCATCGCCTACCTGCGCATGGCCCTGTCCCCCACCATCACCCGCCACGGGGTGCTGGTGGAGGTGTACGGGGAAGGAGTGCTGCTGATGGGTGAGTCGGGGGTGGGCAAGAGCGAGACGGCCATCGAGCTGGTCAAGCGGGGCCACCGACTCATCGCCGACGACGCGGTGGAGATCCGCCGGGGGCTGAACAACCGCCTTTCGGGCACCGCCCCGGAGCTGATCCGCCACTACATCGAGCTGCGGGGCATCGGGGTGGTGGATGTGCGCCGGCTGTTTGGCATGTCCGCGGTGAAGTTTGACTGCGCGGTGGACCTGCTGATCAACCTGGAGGTGTGGCAGGACGGGGCGGTGTACGACCGGCTGGGCGCGGATGAGTTCTTCACCACCCTGCTGGATGTGGAAGTGCCCACCCTCACCATCCCGGTCAAGCCGGGGCGGAACCTGGCGGTGATCATCGAGGTGGCCGCCATGAACAACCGAAACAAGAAAATGGGCCATAACGCGGCGCTGGAGTTTGCCAATCAGGTGGACGCGCACATCCAGCGGGAGGCGGGAGAGCTGGGGCCCGGGCCGATGTGAGGCCAAACCATCAAGAGCCTGGAGGCAAGCGCGTATGTGTGGAATCGTAGGATATATCGGCGGGGAGCAGGCCGGCCCCATCCTGTTGGACGGGCTGGCCCGGCTGGAGTACCGGGGATACGACTCAGCGGGGGTGGCCATCTACACCGGCCAGGAGCTGGAGGTAGCCAAGGCCAAGGGCCGGCTCCAGGTGCTCTCGGATATGCTGCAGGGGGGGCGCGCCATCCAGGGATGCACGGGGATCGGCCACACCCGATGGGCTACCCACGGGGCTCCTTCCGACGTCAACTCCCATCCCCAGGTCAGCCGTAGCGGCCGGATCGCCGTGGTGCACAACGGCATCATTGAGAACTACTCGGCCCTGAAGCAGTTTCTAGAGCGCCAGGGGGTGCCCTTTACCTCCCAGACGGACACCGAGGTGGTGGCTCAGCTCATCGAGTATTTCTATGAGGGGGACCTGCTCCAGGCGGTGGGGCGGGTGCTGCATCGGATCGAGGGGGCCTACGCCCTGGGCATCCTGTGCGCGGACACCCCCGACCAGCTGGTGGCCGTGCGCCGGGACAGCCCGCTGATCTTGGGAGTGGGGGAGGGGGAGAACTTCCTTGCCTCCGACGTGACGGCCATCCTCAAGCACACAAGGGAGGTCATCTATCTGGAGGACGGAGAGGTGGCGGTGCTCACCCGGGAGGGGGTGCGGTGCTATAATCATTTCCTCCAGCCGGTGGAGAAGCAGACCAGCCATGTGGACTGGGAGATCGATGCGGCGGAAAAGGGCGGATATGAGCACTTCATGTTCAAGGAGATCCTGGAGCAGCCCGAGGCGCTGCGCCGGGCCATCTTCCCCCGGGTACAGGACGGGCGGGTCTGTCTGGAGGATTTCCCTCTCACCGATGAGGACATCCAAGGGATACGCAAGATCTACATCGTGGCCTGCGGCTCGTCCTACCATGTGGGCATGGTGGGCAAGTACAACCTGGAGGGGCTGTTGCGCCTGCCGGTGGAGGTGGCGTTGGCCTCGGAGTTCCGCTATCAGCAGCCCATTGTGGATGACCGCACCCTGGTGCTGGTCATCAGCCAGTCGGGGGAGACGCTGGACACCATGGCCGCCCTGCGGGAGGCCAAGCGCCTGGGGGGAAAGGTGGTGTCCATCGTCAATGTAATGGGCTCCTCCATCGCCCGGGAGTCGGACGGGGTGCTGTACACCTGGGCGGGGCCGGAGATCGCCGTGGCCACCACCAAGGCCTACTCCACCCAGCTGGCGGTGCTGAACCTGTTGGGGCTGTACCTGGCCCAGCGGCTGGGTACGGTCGCCATGGAGGAGTACCAATCCATCGTTCAGGAGCTGCTGCTGCTGCCGGCCAAGATGGAGCAGGTGCTGGAAAACCGGGCAGACATCCAATATTACGCCTCCCAGTACTTCAACCATGCCTCGGTATTCTACATTGGGCGCAACTTGGACTATGCCCTGGGGTTGGAGGGCTCGCTAAAGCTCAAGGAGATCTCCTACATCCACTCCGAGGCCTATGCCTCCGGGGAGCTGAAGCACGGGACCATCTCGCTGATCGAACAGGGGACGTTGGTGGTGGCCCTGGCCACATACAGCCGGCTGTTTGAGAAGGCCATGAGCAATGTGGTGGAGGTGAAGAGCCGGGGGGCGGATGTGCTGGCCCTGACCACCGAGGGCTACCGGGAGGAGATGGGCAAGGTGGCCAACGGGCTGGTCACCATCCCGGACACCCACCCCATGCTGCTGCCCTCCCTGGGGGTGGTGCCGCTGCAGCTGTTTGCCTACTATGTGGCCCTGATGCGCGGCTGCGACATCGACAAGCCCCGGAACCTGGCCAAGAGCGTGACGGTGGAATAAACGGGGGATTGGAAGAGAAGCAGGCAGCCGCGCATCCCCGCGCCGGGTGGCGCGTAAAATCGGAGCGGAGCGGAGATTTGCGTAGGGCGGATTGACTCCGCCCGAGCATTCTAAACAATGGGGCCCCCACGGGGCCTGGCCCGTGGGGATGCGGCTGCGACATCGACAAGCCCCGGAACCTGGCCAAGAGCGTGACGGTGGAGTGACTACCTCCTGGGGATTTCCTTCGGGAGAAACCTGTTGTAAGGACCCTGAAAGGGGCTGAGATTGGAGGACAGTCATACCGCAAAGCCATGTCCGCATACCCATAGGACAGGGGGTGGGGACATGGCTTTTTTATCGGATCTGAGCGGCCTACTTTGGGGTGGGCCGCTGTTGGTGGCTTTCCTGTTGGTGGGGGGCTACTATTCCCTGCGCACCGGGTTTTTCCAGCTCTTCCGATTCCCGGTGTGGTGGCGGGCCTCGGCGGGCTCGCTGCTGCGGCGGCGGAAGGGGAAGAAAGGGGCGGGGGTGAGCCAGCTCCAGGCGCTGTCCACTGCCCTGGCCGCCACCATCGGCACCGGCTCCATCGCCGGGGTGGCCGCTGCCATCTTCTATGGAGGGCCGGGGACGGTGTTCTGGATGTGGGTGTCCGCCCTGCTGGGGATGATGACCGGGTGCGCGGAAAAAATCCTGGCGGTTCGACACCGGGAGAAGGGGCCGGACGGCCAATGGCGGGGCGGGCCCATGGAGTATATCCGCCGGGGACTGAATCTGCCGGGGCTGGCGAAGCTGTATGCGCTCTTGTGCGTGGCGGAGACCTTGGTGGGGGGAAATCTGGCCCAGTCCAACTCCATTGCCACCGCCCTGTCCGCCCAGGTCGGGACGGACCGGCTGGCGGTGGGGGTGGTGCTGGCGGTGGTGGTATCGGTGGTGCTGCTGGGAGGGATCCGCCGGGTGGGGCGGCTGAGCGAGCTGCTGGTGCCGTTGATGGCCCTGCTGTTTCTCGGCGGCGGGCTGGCGGTGATCCTCACCCATGTCCAGGCGGTGCCAGACGCGCTGGCGGACATCGTGCGCTATGCCTTCCAGCCCCGGGCGGCGGTGGGGGGCTATGGCATGGGGCTGGCCCTGCGCTACGGGGTGGCCCGGGGGGTGTTCACCAATGAGGCGGGGCTGGGAATGTCAGCCATTGCCCACGCCTGCGCCGATGTGGAGGAGCCGGCGGAGCAGGGGATGTGGGGGATCTTTGAGGTGTTCTTTGCCACCCTGGTCATCTGCACCGTTACCGCTTTGGTGATCCTCACCTCAGGGGTGTACACCCCCGCGGGGGCGCTGGAGATGATCGCTCAGGGCTCGGTGCCCGACAGCGCCTTGGGCGCCCCCCTCACTGCGGCGAGCTTTGCCACGGTGCTGGGCGGGGCGGGGGAGTGGATCGTTTCGGTCAGCCTGATTCTGTTCGCCTTCACCTCCTTGCTGGGGGCGGGGTATTACGGCCGTCGGGGGCTGGAGGCCCTCACCGGATCCCGCCTGGCCGCCGGAGCGTACCAGCTGATCTTCCCCGGCTGTGTGATGCTGGGGGCAGTGGCCGACCTGTCGGCGGTGTGGGAGCTGGTGGACCTGCTCAACGGGCTGCTGGCCATCCCAAACCTGTTGGCGCTGCTGCTGCTCTCGCCGGAGGCACTGCACCTGCTGGGTCAGTGGCTGAGGGAGCGGCGACCGGCCCAGGCGGTGTCGCCGGGGGAAGAAGGGGCTGGGGATGGGAGCCGCCGCCGGGGCTTTCGGCTTCGTCCTGGCTACCGTGGTCAGGATGGCCGCAGGCGGGCGAGAGGGAAAAAATAGCTTGACAGAGGGGGGAAAGCTGGTTATAATAACACAGGCTTATCCCTCTGCCGGCTAATGCAGCGGTATCGAAGAGGTCATAACGAGCACGATTGGAAATCGTGTAGCGGCTGAAACCGCTCGAGGGTTCGAATCCCTCCCGCTGCGCCAACCCCGGAACCCCTGTGGTTCCGGGGTTTTTCTTGCATTTCAACGGTTTGAGGGCATTTTTTAAACCACATCAAAGGACATGGAAATACACAAAATAGCACCCCGGTGAACACAGCTTGAACACAGTAAAACGGGAAAATGAACACAGTCACTTCGCGGCCAATTTCTGGTTCAAGATCTGTGCGGTTTTCTCCCTGCGGCTGTCCCGGAGGTGGGTATAGACATCCTGGGTCATGGCGGCGGTGGAGTGGCCCAGGATCCCCTGGATGTCCTTGGTCTCCAGCCCCCCGCACTCAAAGAGCAAAGTCGCGAAGCTGTGACGGAGCTGATGGGCGGAGCAGGTGATCCCGGTGGAGGCAACATATTTCTTCCACTTGGTATTATACTGCGCCTCGGTCAAAGGGGTCTGGCCGCCGTCCAGAGAAAAGAGGTACGCATCCGGGTCCAGGTCCTTGGGCAAATGAGGAAGGAGGGGGAGCAACAGGGGCACGTCCCGATTGCCGGCATCGCTTTTGGGCGCCTTGATCCACGCCTTCCCATACTGGTGGTAAACCGACTTGGTGACATGGATGACCATATTCTTGCGGTCGATGTCCCGGCCCTGGATGGCCAGCGCCTCCCCCTTGCGTAGCCCCGTATACAGGATGAAATAGGGCAGCAGCCAGATGTGGGGGGTGGCTTTCACCCGGGCCTCATCTTCCGGACTGGCGGCGTCCCGGTAGGTCTTCTTCAGCCCCTTGGGGATGGACACATAGGTGCAGGGGTTGGTGTCGCAATCCCCGTGCTCCACGGCCCAGCTGAAAATCATGTTGCAGATCTGGAGTTGGGTGGTCACGGTCTTTTTTGCGTAGCCGTGGCCAGCGAAGTCTACGATGAACTCCTTGACCATGGGCGGAGTGATCTCCCGCACCAGGTCATCGCCGAAGTGCTTGACCGCCCGGACCAGCGCCGGCCGATAGGCCCGCAGGGTGTTGGGGGTGACTTCCTCAAAGTGCTCGGCCTCCCAGTCTGCCGCCACCTCCCGGAACGTTCGCCCCTGGGCCAGCTTGGCCTGATATTCCAGCATCTTGCGTTCCACCTCCGCGTCACTGCGGCCGCGGAAGGCAATTCGCTTGCCATGGATGGTACGGATGGCTTCATGGAGGCCGTCCGGCCGGACATAGTATTTTGATTTTTTGCGGGGCATGATGAATCTCCTTTCTTGCGCCCCAGCCCAAACTGTGTTACACTGTGTGGGCAAGACGAGGCTATGTTGAGTGGTTGCGTTTTGCGCCGGCCGTCCCGGGATGCGACCCCGGGGCGGCCTCTCTTTTATTATACAGAACGTGTGTTCGATAAGCAAGCCTTTTTATACCTCCCCTGGGAAATGATCCAGGGGAGGTTTTTGTGTTTTCGGAGGAAATCCGCAGACATGTGCGGATTTGGGTTAGAGCCCAAGAAGTTGCTTTTTCTTGGCGTCGTACTCCTCCCGGGTGATGGCTCCAGCATCCAGCAACTGCTTGTATTTCATAATCTCATCTGCGGATGAGTTCCCTGCTCCAGCAGACAGCGTGGCGGCATCTTCTTTTTCTGATAGCGCAGTTATTGCCCTTGTGGCTTCAGAAAGTAAATCATCCGCAAGCTGGTTTTGCGCTTGCAGGTCTGTTATTGATGCCGTTTTCAGCATAGAGGCAAGTTTTGTATCGGCATCGACGGCACGTTGAAAGATATCAGTGACGGTACCAGCAAAATTAGCATCTATCCCTGGTACTTTCCCCACCGAAGAGATCAGTTTTTCAATTTTGCGCTGAAGCTCGGGCAAAACGTGTTCATTTCTGTAAAGACCTTTATCTGATATAGATAACCTAATTTCCATATCTTTCTGAGCACAATCAGGGCATAGCCCATGCTCATTGACACGGAGGAAAAGGCCAGAAGCCCCGCATTGTTTACAACGAGCCATAATGTCCTCCTATTCTGCCCGGTAGGGCAATTTAGTACTTTGCCCGGAGCTCCACCACCCGGCCGATGACTTGGACGGGCAGCCGCTCCACATCGGCGGCGCTAAAAAACTGCACATCATGGACCGGGTTGGTAGGGATCAGGGAGATCCCGTCCGGCCCGTATTTTATTTTTTTGACGGTGGCGCTGTCTCCGTTGACCAGCACCACCACGGTGTCGCCGGTCTCGGCGCTGTCCTGCTTGCGGACAATGACCACGTCCCCTTCCATCATCCGGGGCTCCATGCTGTCCCCCTTGACGCGCAGGCCGAAGAACTCCCCGGTAGCGGCCAGGGCGGCGTCGATCTCCTCGTAGTCCACGATGTCGGTGATGGCCTCAATGGGGATGCCGGCGGCCACATCGCCCAGGACGGGGATGCGGACACAAGCAGATTGAGGTGCCGTTGGTGATGCGTCCTTAGCCAGAACCGAGGCAATGCCAGAGGTTGTCATCCATCCGCCAGCAACACGATGAAGATCATCAATTCCGACACTGAGATCAACCAAGATGCTTACGGGAATGCCCATTGCATCAGACAGCTTTGCAAAAGTGGCATTAGTAATATTGACTGGTTTCTTTGTTCGGGGGTCATATCCTTTTTCAATACAATCAATGGTCGTATGGCTAATACCACATATAGTCCCGAACTCACGCAGGGATAAGCCGCGTTCCGCACGGTATTTTTTAACAACATCTCCCAATAAATAGTTGTCCATTTGCATCACCTCAATTTAATTGTAATTTAGAAACAACAGCAAAACAAGAGGAAATAGAAAAATGAATGTTGTTTATACTTGACAGACATTGATAAATGTGATATTTTGTTGTTTGAAAACAACGGATGGTTCCGAGGAGGTGAAAGAGGTGAAGCAGTTTTTCCGGGAGTATTGGCAGCCTATCGTAGTGTCAGTGGTAACAACCATCTTATTCCAATTAATATTAGGTTGGTGACCAGGGACACGATGATGGGGATCCAAAGATTCCGCATCCAGAGGTCTCTGCGCTGCGCTTTGCAGTAGACCAAATAGCGGCGACCATCCTTATTCGCGGAGTACATCCCGTTACGTTCTGGCTGGACGAGCCTCCATTTTGACGAGAGGGCGGCGGCCGCATCTGTGTCCTCTGGACGAATGGTTTGCGGAGAGCGCCTTGCCAAGCGCTTGAGCAGGGACATTTCTTCAGGAAGTAATACGATTTTTGAAAAATCCATGAAACCACTCCTTCCGCCCACATTTTACCACGGGCGGCGGAGGGGGACAAGCCCGGCCGGGCCGGAGCATTTGAAGGGCAGGAGGTGATGGAGTGAAGAACCTATGTCGGTGGCTGAAAGAAAGGCCAGTCGGCGGGGGGATCCCTAACTGGGCATGGTGCATCACGTGGGGGATCATGCTTGCTGGAGTCATTCTAAACATTATAGGTATTGTAGGACTATTGACACGATAGCAGTAATCAGCGCAGCCACTGCAATAGAAGTTGTGATGACGTATTTGACATTTTCAATATGTTTTTCGCGGGAAATGCTGTTTTGGTTCTGCAAAGCGGCTCTACCCTTGTCGCTGATTGAATATACACTGACAAGTTCGCCGTTTTCAACGCCAATGTTCCGCTCTATATAATTCCCCTTGTGTAGTACCTCAACACGGGCAGGTGTGAAGTTCGGCGCGGACAGTTTTTCCATGGTATTCATAGAAACTTCGTTTGGCTGCTCTTGGATCCACTGCAAAAGCTCAAGTTGTTCGTTGTTCAACATGTTTTGCCTCCTTCCGCCCACATTTTACCACGGGCGGGGGAGGGGGACAAGAAGGGAGGTGACAAGCACATGATCATGCGGATCAGGGAGCTGCGGGAGCTGGCAGGCATGACCCAGCAGCAGGTGGCGGACAGCATGGGCGTACTGCAGTCCGCGGTGTCCAACTGGGAGAGCGAAGTGGCACTGCCCCGGGCCCGGCAGCTGCCCCTCCTGGCCCGGGTGCTCGGCTGCTCCATCGACGAGCTGTTTGCCCAGGATCCCGAGGCGGCCAGCTGATCCCTATACCATAAGCATACTACCCCGAGGAGGTTTTGACCATGCAGGCAGACTGCAAAAACATCTACCAGAGGGCCCGGAAAGTTGCGGGCCTGACCCAGGAGAAGGCGGCGGAGATGATGGGCATCTCGGTACGCTCCCTGGCGGATTATGAGACGGGGGTGCGCATCCCGCCCAACGACACCGTAGAGCTGATGGTGATGGTCTACAACAGCCAACTTCTAGCTACCCAGCACCTGCGCAATTCCGCTCAATTTGCCCGAGACTTGCTGCCAGATGTGCAGGAAATGCGCCTGTCAGAGGCGGTGCTGAATCTTGTGGATGCCATCTATGACTTCGCTGATGACAAACTGGATCGGCAGCTCATTGATATTGCCAGGGATGGGGTCATCACCGAGGACGAACGCCCGCAGTTTGAGCGGATCGTACATAAGATCCGGGAAATTATCACCACGGCTATGGCCGTGAGCTGCACGGAGGGATCGTAATGGCCAGAGAGAAGGAACTGTACCGGGAAAACCTTCAGCGCCTGGACGCCCTGTTCCCCGGCCAGGAGCTGCTGCCGGTACGGGTGGCGGCCACCTACCTGGGGCTGGATGTGCGCACGGTGCTGAAAATGAGGGATATCCCGAAGAAAAAGGCGGGCCGGTTCTGGCTGGTGCCCAAGACGGGTCTGGCCTCCTGGCTGTCGTAGGAGGGATACACAATGAAAATAATCGGCGGAATTGCATGCTTTGGTTTGTTCCTGTACTGCGGCATGGCGGACGGGCTGTTGGACAAGCTGGGCCCCGTCTGGTTTTTGGCGGTGGGTGGGGTCCTGTGCGGGCTGTCCCTGCTGCTGGGTGACCCTTATGGGCGGGCATAAAAAATCCCCGCTGGATGCGGGTACATCCAACGGGGCAGGTGAGTGGACTCACCATGAGAACATGTTTAGTATAGCAGATTTTTTGCAGGTTGGCAAGGGGGTGAGGGCATGCCGTTGACCAGGATACAGGGATATGGGCACGTGGCGGCCAGGTACGGCCTGGGGGAGGCCATATTTTTGGACACTATCGTTCACTGGTACCGGGTGAACCGAGCGGATGGCCGCAACTATCACGACGGCCGGTGGTGGACCTACAACTCTATCGCAGCCTATACGGATCAGTTCCCCTGGTGGTCTGCCAAGCAGATTCGCCGGATCGCGGCCAGTCTACGGGAGCAGGGGGCGCTGCTCACCGGAAACTACAACAGCAATGGCCGGGACCGGACCATCTGGTACAGCCCCAGCGATGAGGCCCTGGCCCTGTACGGTATCCCTGCCGAGGATGCCCAAACGGGAAATTGCATTTGCCCAAATGGGCAAATGCAGATGCCAGAACAGGCAAATGCAGATGCCCAAACGGGCCAACCATTACCATGTAGTTACCATGTAAATACAAACATACCCCC
Source organism: uncultured Oscillospiraceae bacterium (assembly GCA_944387065.1). GTDB lineage: Bacteria > Bacillota > Clostridia > Oscillospirales > Oscillospiraceae > Enterenecus. The sequence continues at coordinate 263,009 of CALXDM010000001.1, read as the reverse complement.
CTATAGTCCCCCCACGGGGGACCCGCAGGCGGAGACACCAAAGCCAAGACCCAAGGGCAAGCCCAAGCCCAAGAAAACGGAGCCTTACCGGCTGGACTGGTTTGAGGCGTTCTGGAAGATCTACCCCCGGAAGGACAACAAGCAGGCGGCCTTGAGGGCCTGGTGCAAACTCAAGCCGGACCGGGCCCTGTGTGGCGTGATGGCTGCAGCGCTGGAGCGGGACAAGCACTCCAAGCAGTGGTGCAAGGACGGTGGAGAGTTCATCCCCATGGCTTCCACTTGGATCAACCAGCGCCGGTGGAATGACCAGGGGGTGGACCAGTCTCAGCTCCCGGACCCTCCGGATCCCCCGGATGACGGCGGCTGGGCCCCGGACCCGGAGGTGATCGAGTGAGCGAGGCAATCCTGGATGCCGGCGCCGAGGCGCAGCAATCCGTGATCGGCTCCATGCTCATCGATGACCGCTGTGTCCCCTTGGTTCTCTCCAGGATGCGGCCGGAGGACTTCGGGGACGGCACCTGCCGGGCCACATTCCGGGCCATCCAGCAGCTGACCCTGTCCGGACGGCCGGTGGATCCGGTGACCGTGGTGGACGAGATGGCCGGCAAGGACGGCTATGTCCAGTGGCTGCGGCAAGTGATGGAACTCACCCCTACTGCTGCCAACGTGGAGACCTACATAGACATCACCAAGCGGTCTGCCCAGCTGTACCAGCTCAGGTCTCTGGCGGATCAGATGCTGGCCACTTTTGACCTGGACAGTGCCGCCGCCGTGGTACGCAAGATGTCCGGTTTGCTCTCCGCCGTCTCCCGGATGCCTCGGATGACGGGGGCGGAGCTGGCGGCGGACTTTTTGGACCGGATGAAGCGTAAGGAGAAGCCGGAGTACGTCCCCTGGGGCATCCCCTCAGCGGACCGGATGGCCTACGCGGAGCTGGGAGACATGATCCTGCTGGGTGGCTATGCCTCCGCCGGAAAAACCCTGTTGTCAATCCTCATGGCCCTGGGCCAGGCCAAGCGGTATCGGGTGGGCTACTACACCCTGGAGACCAAGCCGGAGAAAATGGCTGACCGGATTTTTGCCCATCTGGCCAAGGTCCCCTTGGACAAGATCAAGACCCGGGACTTCGGGGCCGGAGAGTGGGCCAGGATCGCCCAGGCAGCTAGCGACTACGCTGTTCATTGCCCCTTTGACATCATCCGGGCGGCTGGTAGCAGTGTAGATGATATCGCCGCGGATGCAGTAGGACACGGTTACCAGATCGTTTATGTGGACTACCTCCAGCTCATTGAGGCGCCGGGCATCCGTCCAGGGGATCGCTACGCAACGGTGACCGCTGTCAGCCGTGGGCTGAAACTGTTTGCGCAGAGCACAGGTACAGCTGTGGTCGCCCTGGCCCAGCTGTCCCGGCCGGACAAGGTAGGTAAGGACAAAAAGCCAGTGCCGCCCTCCATGGCCTCCTTCCGGGAGTCCGGGCAGATCGAGCAAGACGCGGATCTGGCGTTTTTGCTCTGGAGCGCGGAGCAGGAAAACAATCAGGCGCACCGGGTGTTGAAGCTGGCCAAAAACAAAGAGGGCCGGAAGTTCCGGGTGGAGCTGGACTTTGACGGATCGACCCAGAGCATGACGGAGGTGGAGCCGTCCCTCGGGTCCGCAGTTGCACACTACATAGCCGAGGGTAGGGCGGTCAAGCAGCGCAACCGCAGCAAAGGGCAGATGTCCTTTGAAGAGTTGCCGATCGGAGAGGAGGACAATCCATTTGAGCTTGAGACACATCAGCGGCAAACAGATGATCGTCCTCCGTCAGGAGGCCCAGCGGTATGAGGCATTGGCCGAGTTGGCCGAGGCTCCGGCCCTTGCAAATGGGCATCGGGAGACTGCGGCGGCGCTCAGATTTGCCTCGCGCATGATTCGGAGGCACATTCGACTTATTCCAACTTCAAAGGGGGATCCCTCAGGGGAAAATCACTGAAAGGAAGATCACCATGAGAACATTCGCAATCCTCAACATGAAAGGCGGGGTGGGGAAGACCACTACCGCAATCAACCTGGCGTACATCCTGGCCAAAGTTTACCAGCAGCGGGTACTGCTGGTGGATGCTGACGGCCAAGCCAACGCCACCCGGGCCCTGCTGCCGGAGGGAGAGTATGACGGCCTGATGGCACTGCTGTCCGGTGGTGTGATTTGCTATGATGAGATCGTGGAGCATACGGGAATCAAGGGGCTAGACATGGTCCCGGCCAATAATATGCTGTGGCAGATTGACCTGTCCTGTGTGACAGCAGTGGGGCGTGGAACCCTGCGGGCGCTGCGGGATATGCGGGATGCTATTGTGGAAGATGATGCCTATGATGTGATCGTCATCGATTGTCCCCCAAGCTTTTCCGGGGCCTGCGCCGCAGCTGTCGCAGCCAGCAACAGCATCATTATCCCAGTGTTGCCGGATGCCTTTTCAGCTGAGGGTATGGAGGATTTGGTGGCGCAGATCGATGGGGTGCGTAAGATTCAGCCAGATGTGCGCATCGCAGGTTGTCTGATCAACCAATTTCATAGGGCAAATGTGGTACTGGATGCGACGGAGCGCCTGCGGGAGGTGGCTCCCGTCCCCGTCTTTGATACGGTGATCCACCGCACCGATAAGGTCCTTGAGTCCACCTGGGCTCACCAGCCGGTGCTGCTTTGGTCTCCCCGCAGCTCTGCCGCCCGGGATTTTCGGGCTTGGGTGCGGGAACTGGTGGCAAAGGAGGCTCTGTGCAATGGCCGGTAAGTTTAACTTGGCGGAGTACCTCAAGCCCGGCGCGGCTGCCCCGGCGCTGGATATTGAGACCATCACCACCGTCATCCTGGAGGCCAAGCGGGATGGGGGTGAGGCGATCCTGAGGATCGGACGGGCTCTCTTGGAGGCCAAGTCCATGCTCTCCCACGGGGAGTGGCTGCCCTGGCTGGAGGAGCGGGTGGAGTTTTCCGAGCGGGCTGCCCAGAACTTTATGAGACTTGCCCGGGAGTACTCAAATCCGCAGACACTTGCGGATTTGGGCGCGTCCAAGGCTTTGGCTCTGCTGGCCCTGCCGGCAGAGGAGCGGGAGGAATTTATCTCTGCCGTCCATGTGGTGGCTGGGGAGGAAAAGACCACGGCGGAGCTGTCCGCCCGGGAGCTGGCCCAGGCTATCCGGGAAAAGGAGCAGGCCCAGGCGGGACTGAAATCTGCTGAGACTGCCCGGGAGAAGATGGCCAAGGACATGGCCTTTGCCAATGAACGGCTGGCTGGCCTACAGGCTGACCTGGACCGGGCGAAGGCGGCAGAGGCGGAGGCCGTGAAGGAATTGGCCGATCTGAAGGCCCGGTCGGTGGAAGTGGTTGTGGAGCAGGTTGTGGATGAGACGGCCATCCAGCGGGCCAGGGCGGAGGCTGTGGCCGAGATGCAGGCCAAGGTGGACAAGGCCCATAAGGCCAAGGCCCAGGCCGAGGCAAAGCGGAAAAACGCAGAGGAGGCCCTGGAGCAGGTCCGGCTCCAGCTGGAGGCGCAGGCCAAGGTGGAGAAGCGTGAGACTCTTGCCTCAGACAAGGATCTGGCTATGTTTGAGCTCCTCTTTACCCAGGCCCAAGAGACGATCAATAAGCTCCACGGTCTGATGCTCCGGCTCCGCGTCCGGAAGGATATGGAGCCGGCGGAGAAGCTCCAGCGAGCCTTGCTGGCCCTGGCGGAAAAGGTGAGGGAGGTGGCGCAATGAGCTACCGGGCATTGGCGGTGCAGAAGCTCACCGAAGAGTATGGAAAATTCAAGGGTGACCGCTACCAGGAGGTCATGAAGTCGGCCGTCTTTGAGGCGCTGGTCACCTTCTGTGAAAACGATGAGTTTGCCCAGGCCGTTGTTCAGGGCGGCAGCTTCGCCGACTGCATGAAGGCGGTGTCCAAAAATATCAAGTCCTCCATCTCGGACCTGGATGCATACCGCCGGGCCGCGGCCTTCTACTTCGATGGGGCTGAGGTCAAGATGACGCTCACCATCCAGCTGGAGCCCGCTCAGGCCGAAGGCCATGACATCGTCATCGATCTGGCAGACTTTCTGTGAGGGGGTGGGACGATGAAGCGGACAGTACAGGAGCAGGCCATCCTGAATAACTGGCCTGTGGTCACTGCAGACGACATCGAGCTGATGAACGACGAGTTTCCCCACTACATTTTCTTCCGGCGTCAGAAGAACGGCAGCGTGGAGTATCACACCTCCTGCTGCGGCCGGACCGAGAGGATCAAGCCCGTGCGCCGCACAGAGCTGCCCTGGGGAAATGCCCTGCTGGATGCCAGTTATCACAATCAGCTGCATACTTGCCCCTGGTGCAGCCGAAAGGTGACTATGAAAGATCTGAGTAAGGCCGGCAAGCGGAAGAGTCTGGCTGCATCCTGCCTGGTGGTGCTCCTCCATGGGGATAAGCAGGCCTTGTATGCGGATGCGCTCTCCCTGCGAAAGGATTATGAGACCTTGACTGACTTGACTGCCCGGCCGACGTATTGGCTGTGCAGCGGCTACCGCTTTTCCGCTGGCGAGGTTATGGAGATAGACTACCAAGTTGGGGGCGAGGGGTGCATCGCCTGGGAGCGGGGCCAGCTGGGCCGGAAAAAGCTGGTTCAGGAGCCTTTCAAGAAAGGCAGTCTCTCTTCCTACACCCATGATCCCTATGCGGTCATCGGCCGGGATGTGCTGGAGAATCATCCCCTTTTTCGATACTGCCAGTATTTTGACAGTTGGCAATACCGGCCGGGCGGGCCAAGGGGACATGCCCATAAGTTTGACGATCTGATCTCCTACCTCACCGCATACAGCATGTATCCCCGACAGATCGAGCTGCTGGTGAAGGCCGGGCTCTTCCAGCCGGTGGCGGAACTGATCTGGACCCGGAAAAAGTTCGCCGCCGCCATTGACTGGGAGGAGCCGGACATTCGCAAGGCCATGGACCTGTCCAAGGGGGAGCTCAGCCAGCTGCTCGCCATTCGGCCGGATTTCGGAGCCTTGGAGTGTCGGGCCTACGCAAACCGGCATTTGGGCACATCCTGGGATGTGGAGGATGCAGCTACCTTTTGGCAGATATGGGGGTTGGATCTGCGGCCCATGGAGGTGCTGCGGTTCTGCCGGCGGTATCAGCTGCCGCTGGGCAAGCTCCTGCGCTACCTGGACCGGGTGACCGGGGAGGACAGTTCAGGCTCAGCCCGTGCAGCGGCCTTTGGGGTCTACAGTGATTATCTGGATGCGGCGTATCACTTGGGCCGTTGCATGGAGCACAGCGCGGTGCTCTGGCCGGAACTGCTGTGTACGGCCCATGACGAGGCCACAGATCAGTGGGCTCAGATCCAGCTGCGAGAGGCTGAAGCGGATAAAAAGGCAGGACGGCCCAAAGAGGCCAAAGAGAGGGCTCGGAAATATGAGTTTGAGTTGGGCGATTTATGTATCAAGTTCCCCATGTCTGCGGCGGCCATCCGCCTGGAGGGGCAGAGGCTGAACCACTGTGTGGGCGGATACGCAAAACGGCATCTGGAGGGAGTCCTCACCATTCTGTTCCTCCGCAAGATGGAGATGCCCAATACCCCCTATGTGACCATTGAGATGCAGGGAAATCAGCTCCGGCAGATCCATGGGCTGTGCAATGACATAGGCCGGGTCTCTCCCAGGATCAAGCACAAGGGATTCTTGGACACATGGATGCGGTGGCTCCGGGAAGGGAGCCCGAGGAATGAGGATGGATCGCCGCAGCTGCCGAAAAAGAAGTGCGGAGGTGTTGTGGCATGACGCGGGAAGATCTGGCGGAGTCTTTGGCCAGACTGTCGGTGGAAACCGGCAGCCTAGTTCTGGGCTGCGGATATAAGAATAGCTGTGGGACCCACGGCTGTGCAATTCTGAGGGCTGCAATGGAGACGATCTGCTCCACCACCCCGCCGAACGAGCCGCTGACGCCGTGCGATTTGTGTATGTATAATCCCCCGTCAAGCTTTGGTGGAAAACCGTGTGTTATGTGCTCAGCTACAAGCCGCCCGCCGGAGGGAGAGATATGAAAATTAAAGGCTTAAAAATAAGGGGGTTGACCCCAGACGAACTCATACACTGGATGAGATCGTTCTGTTGCGTCCTGCCTGTAGATGATAGCGAGATCAAAATATACGGAGAGTTACAAATTTACACGTCGGGAGAGACGGGCCTGCCGGAGGGAGAGGAGGACACCCATGCTGACCATTACCATTAAAGTCAACGCTCCATCCGGCCAGGCCATCGGGATCAAGGAACATCTTGCTATGATTTTAGAGAAATATGGAGATACCCGAGTAGTCTCCATCACGGAGGACTACCCGGTACAGATCAAAATGGGAGGGCAGAGACCATGAGCGAGGAGGCAACACCATCTTGTTGCTTGGGTTGCGGGTGGTGGAAGTGTCTGTCTGTTGATTCTATGCACAGGGTGAAGGCCTGTCATCTGTTCCTGGAGACGGGAGTGCGCCACGGTCGGAAAGGGGATGTCTGTTCCACATGGAAGCCGAGGAGGAGGAAGACCACATGAGTTTTTTCAAGACCTGTATTTTATGTAGCTTGGATGGTTGCGGCGGTGGTTGTCCTCTTTTATCCGTGCGCTCAGTATGTGCAGACGCAGGTCATAGATCGAGATACGCTTCTGTTCCATGCGGCCCTTTGGTTTGTGTTGATCTACTCAGGCACGGAGTTCTGCGACTTTTTGAAGCGGAGGTGGCAGGATGAGTAGGCAGAGCCAAAAGCGCAATCTACGCCGGATCAACATTGTGGTCACCGCCCAGACTGTAGGTAGTCTGGCTTACCTGTCCAAGATGTGCAACTACCCGGATATTGGTATGGCAGTAGACAAGCTGACGCGGGAAAAGATGCTTACTCTGCGATCATGGAGCCACGTCAGTCGGCGAGGGAAACGGGGTGAGGCCGATGGCTAAAGTGCTTCGTACTGTAGTGGCTGGCCGTCTGCGCTACGCTGTGCTCTATGACCGATGCGCCCCGACTGATTCACCCCGGGCCAGGGCGGAGAAGCAGCGGGCCAGTTCCACCGCCCGACAGGCTATCAACCTGCGCACCAGCTGCCAGCGGCTGGAGTGTCTGCTGTTCGCGAACTTCGGCCGGAACGACTGGCTGGTGACTCTGACCTATGATGAGGAGCACCTGCCAGCCGGCCGGGACGGGGCTGTCAAGCAGGTAAAAAAATTCATCCGCACCCTGCGGGAGCATAGGCGCCCACGGGGTCAGCCCCTGCGCTATGTCTATGTGACAGAGGATAAGCATGGTGAGGGGCGCATCCATCATCACATGGTAGTCAACGGGACTGGTGAGGACATGGAGCCTGTTCGGTCCCTCTGGGGGAATGGGATCGTGCTGATGCAAAACCTTCGCCCTCGGGAATTCCCAGCGCTGGTCCGGTATCTTACCAAGGAGCCCCGAGAATATGGTAGGGTGGATGTGGGGGCCCGAAACTGGTCTGCGTCTAGGGGGCTGGCCAAGGCGGTAGCACCTCCAGCGGAGACAGTGCCCGACATTCTGACCCTGCAAGCGCCACCGGGCTCTTATATCTTGGAAAATGAGGGAACGACGGTCAATGAATTTGGGAACTATCAATTTATTAAATATCTCATGCCAGACCAGGAGGACTATCAGGTGCCTCTGGAGGTTTCCACCGATCCGGATCTGGATCTGACGCCATGGCGGTACTCACCGGAGAGGCGGAAGCGCAAAACTGCATAGCTCTTATATTTAGATCTTGCAAGCATGTATAACAAATGGAAAGACTATTGAGAAAGAGGGTGGAAAGTATTGCAACCAAGCGAGAAGCATGGTAAACTACCGGTGAAGGATGGATGGCTGATGTGCCCAGCTTGTGGGAGACAGAAAGTGCTCCGGCTTGGGCCGGGGACAGTGGCCAAGGACCTGCCAGTGTATTGCAAACGATGCGGGCAGGAGTCCATCGTGAATATCGACCAGAGCCTGAGCCAACGTCGAGATCCGACAAGCGCCTGAGCCTATGACCACCCGAATGGGAGTCGTGGCTTGGGCGCTTTTTTGCTTGCCCGGAGGTGATAGCCCGTGGCTCTAAAGCCGTCCAGGCCTTGCCGATACCCTGGCTGCGGTGTGCTGACCAGGGATGGATACTGTGCTCAGCACAAGCCCAGGCAGGCCGATCGCCGCCAGTCTGCCCAGTGGCACAGCTGGTACTCGCTGCCCATCTGGACGGAGGACCTGCGGCCGGGGCGGCTGCTCCGTGAGCCCTTCTGCTGCGAGTGCGCCCGTCACGGGATACGGACACCAGCCACCGACGTGGATCACATCCAGGATCACAAAGGAGACTGGGCGCTGTTCACCGCCCGGGACAATCTCCAGAGCCTGTGCCACTCCTGCCACAGCCGCAAGACCATGCGGGAGTTGTGGCAAAATCGTAGGAAAATTTCCGGCGGCGGAGGACGGTAAGTGGGCCAGCTTTGGGCGCGGGCGTGCGGCCTGGGTGCGCAGGCGCGCCTGGGCGAGAAATTTTTGCAAATTTCCTTCACCCTCCCCCCCGGGGCAAAAAAGTTTCGGCGGGAAGGTGTAAGACCGCAAGCCTACCTTCGTGTGGGATTTTTTCCCCACATGAATTTGTGCAAGGGGGTGATGACTTTGACTGAACGCCAGTTGGCTCGCAGCATCAGGCTGCACAATAGCGACCGCAATTGCTTGTCTGAACAGCGGTCGGCGTTTTGTTGGGTTTGAAATGGACAAGCAGTATTATGACGTGGCTTGCCAACGTGTTGCTGAATGGATGCCGAAATGTGTATGAGGTGATGAAATGTCGGGAATGAGGCAGCCGACGGATGTGATCAAGGCCAAGGGGCGAAAGCACCTGTCAAAGACCGAGGAGGCCCAGCGGCGGGCCGGGGAGGTGCAGGTGGAGCGCCCCAAGACGGTGCAGGTGCCCAAGTGGGTGCCGGAGGATCTGCGAAAGGACTTCCGGGCCCTGGGGCGGAAGCTGCTGGCGGCGGGGCTGTACACCGACCTGGATGGGGACACCCTGGGGCGGTATCTCATTGCCCAGCGGCAGTATCTCGTCGCCGCAGAGGAGACGGACAAGGCCCTGGGCCGGAAGGACCAGGAGGGGGCGGACTCCTGGGGTAAGGTGCTGGAGCGGCATTTCAAGCAGGCCCGGAACTGCGCTAACGATATGGGCCTCACAGTGACCAGCCGTTGCCGGCTGGTGGTGCCGGACAGCAAGCAGGCGGGGGAGGAGGACAATCCATTCCTCGAGTTGATCCAGGGAGGTCGGAAACGTGCCTGACATGATCTGGCTGACCCCATACGTCCATGTGCCAAAGCCGGAGGACGGGGCCCAGCTGCGGTACAGCCAGGAGGCGGTGGATCAGGTCCTGGGGTTTTTCTCCCTGCTGGTGTTCGGCCAGAACGAATGGGCGGGCAAGTCCTTTACCCTGCTTCCCTGGGAGGAGCAGGCCATCCGGGAGTTTTACGGCGTCCAGGTGCTGGACGACGATGGCAGCTGGGTGCGCTACCGCCGGTTCCTCTATGACGAGATCGCCAAGAAGAACGGCAAGAGCGAGTTTGCCGCCGGCCTGGGCTTGAACCACCTGCTGGCGGACGGAGAGGCACGGCCCCAGGTGGGCATCTTCGCCGCAGACAAGACCAATGCAGACATCATCTACCAGTGTGCCAAGTACATGGTGGAGCACACCGCCCTGAGCCAGCCGGCCCACAGGCCTTTGGCCTGGTGCCGAGACAGCGTTCGGGAGATCCGCACCCGGTTTGGCGGGGTTATGAAGGTCTACTCCTCCGACGCCGATACCAAGCACGGGTACAGCTTTTCGGCCATCATCATCGACGAGCTCCACGCCCAGCCCAACCGGCGGCTGTGGGACGTGCTCACCACTGGGTCGGACGCCGCCCGGCGGCAGCAGGCGGTGATCGTGCTGACCACCGCTGGAGACGACCCGGACCGAAAGAGCATCGGCTGGGAGATCCACGAGAAGTGCCGGCGGCTGCTGGCCTGGCGCCGGGGAGAACCGGAGCAGCCCCTGGATGAGGATGATCCCCAGTGGTGCCCCATCATGTACGGCATCAGCATCCTGACCGGGGACGACCCGGACAAGATCGCTGCCCTGGACATCTACGACGAGGCCCTTTGGAAGCGGTGCAACCCCTCCTATGGGGTGACCATTAAGCCGCGGCAGTTCCGGGCGGACGCCCGGGCGGCCCGGCAGAGCGAGGCGGCGGAGCGGAATTTCCGTTGGCTGCGGCTCAACCAGTGGATCGCCACCAAGGACGTGGGCTGGCTGCCGTTGACCCTGTACGACAAGACCCAGACGGGCCCATCGGCCAAGGCCGACCGGGAGGAATGGGTCCGGGAAAACCTGACGGGAAAGCAATGCTATGGAGGGCTGGACCTGTCCACCACCACCGACCTGACGGCCTTTGTGCTCATCTTCCCGCCCCAGCGTGGGTTGGACACCTGGGTGGCCCTGTTCCAGGCCTGGCGGCCCCAGGAGGGGGTGCTGGAGGCGGAGCAGCGGGACCATGTGCCCTATCGGGATTGGGCCCGGGCGGGCTTTATCGACCTGTGCGAGGGGGACATGATCGGCTTTGTCCAGGTGGAGGAGGCCATCGTCCAGGCGGCGGAGACCTACCAGTTGGAACTGCTGGGGGTGGACCCCTACCTGTCCCGGACGCTGACCCAGCGCCTGAGCGAGCGGGGACAGGCGGTGGTGGAAATCCCCCAGACCATGGTGCACATGAGCCCGGCCATGAAGGAGCTGGAGCGGCTGATCCGGAGCCACGAGATGCTCCACATCCACAACACCTGCGCCCGATGGTGCTTTGGCAACGTGCGGTGCGCTGTGGACGGGAACGAGAACATGAAGCCTATGAAAAACCGCAGCGTTGGCCGCATCGACATTACGGTGGCCTGGATCATCGCCATGGCCACGGCCATCATGGCCCAGAACCAGAAGCCGGACCTTGCGGCGGCTATGGAACGGCCCGGTTGGGGAATGTAGGGGGAATGGTATGAGAAAATTGCTGAAGAATCTGGCCCGGTATACTGTGGACCTGGTGCTGGTGGCCGGGGCCGCCGCGGTGGCGGTGGGGGCCGGGATGATTTACCTGCCGGTGGGCCTCATCACTGGGGGCGTGCTGGCCATGGCCGGGGCGGTGCTGTCAAGTCTGAGCGGAGGTGATGACGGATGAGCCTCTCCAAAGGGTTGCGGGCCCTGGCCCGTGCGCCGGTGCGGGAAAAGTTCCTGACCGCGGCGGACCTGATCGCCGCTGGGTACCCGGCTGGCGGTACCGAGGTGACGGAGGACTATGCCCGCAAGCTGAGCGTGGTGGACCGGTGCGTGGAGATCCTCAGCGACTCCATCGCCAAGCTGCCCATGTATTTGTTTGACAATCGGACCCGGCAACGGATCGACCACCCCCTGCTCTACCTGCTCAACACCAGGCCCAACGAGGCGATGGGCCCCAGCGTGGCCAAGAAGCTGGTGGAGACCTGCCGGCTGGAGGGAGGCAACGGCTACCTGTGGGTCGTGCGGTCTGCGCGGACGGGGCGGCCCCAGGAGCTGATCCCGGTGCCCTGGCGGCTGGTGCAGCCTTGGCGGGACTTGGCCGGGCGGGTGTGGTATGACGTGACCCACCCGGTGACAGGGGAGACCATGCGCCTGCCCAACGAGGATATGGTCCACGTCAAGGGGGCCAGCTGGGACGGCCTAGTGGGGATGAGTGTGCTCAAGCGGGCCGGGGAGTCTGTCCGGGCGGCCCGGGCCCAACAGCAGTACGGCTTAAGCTACTATCAAAACGGTGGGCAGCCATCCGGGGTGCTCAAGACGGACTCCGACATCGGGGGCTATGCCAAGGGACCGGACGGCAAGTGCCTCCAGCGCGCTGACGGCAGCTATGTGACCAGACGGGACATCATTCGCCAGGAGTGGGAGCGGGTCCACATGGGGCCCAGCAACAGCCACCGGGTGGCCATCTTGGATCTGGGGTTGACCTACCAGCCCATGACGGGGAGCAATGCCGACGCCCAGTTCATCGAGAGCCAGGAGGTCAGCGTGAAGGACCTGGCCCGGTACTTCGGGGTGCCCCTCTACAAGCTTCAGGAGGGCGAGCAGTCGTACAGCTCCAACGAGCAGAACGCCATCGAGTACGTGGTGGGTACACTCCACCCTATCGTCACCCAGTACGAGGAGGAGCTGAGCTACAAGCTGCTCACCGACTGGGAGCTGCGGAACGGGGTGGAGCTCCGGGTCAACATGATGGCCGAGCTCAAAGGAGACACCGCTGCCCGGGCGGAATGGTATAGGATCATGCTGGACGGAGGGACCTTCTCCGTCAACGATGTGCGGGCGCTGGAGGACCTGCCCGATGTGGAGGGCGGGGATGAGCATCGGGCCAGTCTGAACTATGTGCCGCTGTCCAGGTGGCCAGAGCTGAGCATACTCCGGGCCGGAGGTGGCGGAACCGAATAACGTGAGCCTGAGCCAGAGCCCGCAAGGGTCAGCGCCTGAGCCGGGAACGGGGAGACCCGCCCTTGACTCAGGCGCTTTTTGCTTTTTGAGGGGAGTGAGGATATGAACGAGTTTTGCAAGGCCGCCCGCATTGAGAAGTCGGCGACCGTGGACGAGGGGGATCTGACGCTGATCAACGCCCAGGCTCTCCGGCCGCTGGCGGCGGAAGAGGTGTTTGTCTTCCGGTTGGCGGCCTGTGACGACCAGGTAGACCGGGATTATGAGCGGTTTACCAAGGAGTGCCTGGAGACTCTGGCCCAGCTGTATGTGGGCAAGCCGGTGCTCAAGGACCACAGCTGGAGCGCCGGGGTGCAGACCGCCCGGGTGTATGCCGCCCAGGTGGAGACCCAGAGTGGCGTGAGCCGACTGGTGCTGCGCTGCTACATGCCCCGGACGGAGGGCACGGCGGAGACCATCGCCGCCATTGAGAGCGGGATGCTCCGGGAGTGCTCCGTTGGGGTGGCGGTGGCCCGGGTGACTTGCTCCATCTGTGGGGTCAACCAGCTGGAGACCCTGTGCAAGCACGGCGGCGGCCAGGAGTATGACGGCAAGCTGTGCCACTTTGACCTGGACGACCCCAGGGACGCTTACGAGGTGAGCCTGGTGGCGGTGCCCGCCCAGAAGGAGGCGGGGATCATCAAGTCCAAACGGTATGGCGGCGCTGATCCGATTGAGAATACAGACCCACCGGGGGGAGGCCCCGGAGATGATACCAGCTGGGCAGATAAGGCCCTGCTGGAGCTGGAGAAAAACCGATTTAATTTGGAGGGAAGCGAAGATGAGACGCAAACTGATTGAACTCAAGCAGCAGCGCGCTGCCCAGCTGGAGGCGGCGGAGACCGCCCTAAAGGCGGGCAAGCAGGAGGACTATGGCTCTGCCATGGAGCAAGTCCGGAACATGAACACCGAGATCAAGTCTATCCAGAGCCTGATCGAGGAGCAGGACCGGAAGTTCTTGGAGAAGGCAGACGATCCCCAGGTGGAGAAGGACAAGGTTGAGGAGCTGGGCAGCCAGCTCATGAAGGGAGAGAAGGTGTCCTTCAGCGTGGGCGAGGTCCGGAAAGCGCTGTGGGGCGTGAACAAGTCCATCACCCTGGCCACCGGCACCTTGGTGCAGCCCACCGGGGCGGGTGCCAACATCCGGGACAACCTGGAGACCACGGTGAGCTCCATCGTGGACCAGGTGCAGGTCCAGGACCTGTCCGGGATGGGCTCCCTGCTGGAACCCTACGTGATCACCGAGAGCGACGCCAAGGGGGGCAAGGTGAGCACCAACGCGGGGCAGGCCCGGACCGCTTCTGCCGACCCCACCTTCGGGGTGGCCAAAATCAGCCCGTATGAGCTGAACGTGACCAACTATGTGGACCGGAACATCAGCCGGCTGTCTCCGGCCAACTACTACGCCAAGATCTTCGGCATGGCCATGCGGGCCATGCGCCGAGAGCTGGCCAAGCTCACCGTCAACGGCGACGGCCAGGCCACCCCTGACATGTTCGGTATGAAGAACGCCAAGAACCAGGCGGGCAACGATATCTTCGCCTCGGTGAACCTCTCTGCCATCGACGAGAACACGCTGGACGAGCTGTTTTATGCCTACGGCGGGGACGAGGAAATCGCGGGCAACGCCCGGCTGTTCCTGAACAAGGCAGACCTGAAGGCCATGGGCAAGATCCGAGGCACGGCGGACAAAAACCGGGTGTACAAGGTCCACCCCGACGAGGGCAACCCCAACACCGGCATGATCGAGGACGGGGGCAACTTCGTGCCCTACACCATCGTGTCCGCCCTCACCGCCCTGTCCGCCTCCACCGCCGGGGCGGCTGCCATCCAGACCATGCTGTACGGCAGCCCCATGAACTACATCTTGGGCCTGTTCGGCCCCTACTCCATCCGGGTGGATGAGTCTGTCAAGGCCGTAGAGCGGATGTACACCATCCTGGGAGATGCCATGGTGGGCGGTAACCTGATCGTCCACAAGGGCATGGTGGTGGCCACGCTGCCTGCTACCAGCGCGAAATCCACCGCTGGTGGGGGGAAGTAATGGCTGGCGGTCATGGCGCTGAGCGAGGATAGAAAGACCAGCCTGCTGGCCTACTGCAAGCTCACCGAGCTGGCGGACGACCCTGAAGTCAAGACGCTGATCCCGGCCTTCTATGAGTCGGCGGTGGAGTACCTGGCGGACGCCGGGATTGTGGAGCCGGCGGGAGAGACAGGCCGGGCCCGGTATGACCTGGCGGTCAATGCCATGGTGCTGGACAACTGGGACAAGCGGGGTATGACCATCACCGAGTCGCTGAAGGACAACCCAGCCTTTCGGCTACTGCTCAACCAACTTAAGCAGACCCGGCCGGTTACAAATCCGCAGACGCTTGCGGATTTGGGGGTGTCATGATGGCGACAGAACATGTGGACACCGGCAAGTTGGATGAGCGTGTCAAGGTGCTGGGACTTACAGAGCAGAGCCCAGGCGTCTGGGCCTGGGAACCGGTCCGGACGACCTGGGCCAGCGTGGAGCTGTCCACCCGGCATAATGTGTGGTCCGTCCATGGTATTGGGGCCACTGGTGTGATCCTGACTATGCGGCAGCAGGCCCTGCGCCTGGGAAACGCCTTGGAATGGCGGGGGCGGCACTGCTTTATCACCACCATTGAGTCAATGGGGCGTAACCACATGAAAGTGAGTGCCGCCCTGGTCACCGTGTCCCAGTGTGAGGACAAGGTGGCGGGGATGAAATTCCCGGCCTCCATGACGGAGAAGTACCTGAGGCACGATCAGCTGGAGCCTTATGCCGTCAACGTGCTGCGCCATGTGCTGGTAACACCCAAGGTGATTGATCTGAAGCCTGGCCAGCTGGTGGAGGTAGATGGGATGCCCTGGCCCATCGCGGTGGCCCACACTCTGGACCTCTGGCACAACGAGTATGAGTTGGAGAGGACGGTGGATCTGTAGTGCTGGAGGCGAAGCTGGATGCCAAGGAGTTGGACCAGTTGCTTGAAAAGCTGGAGCAGGCCCCGGAGGTATTTGCGCAGGCCCGCCGTGAGGCGTTTGAGGTGGCCGCACCCGAGCTCAAACGGTCGCTGGATGCGCAGATCGTGTCCACTACCAGAGATAGCCGGGGTAAGGTGCGTAGCTGGCAGGGACTGTATGTGGGTAGCCGAGGCGGATATGCTGCAGTCCGGCCAAAGGTGGATGCCTTTGCTGAGAACGCCCGCGGGCAGAAGACCAAGTACACCGTGGGCTATGTCACCAATGCCATCAATAGCGGCCACCGCTTCCCGGGCCAAGGTGTCCGGGGGAAAGGGAAAGGACTGGGGCCGGGAGGACTGGCTACTGGCCGGGTGGCCGGGCGGTATTTTTACGATCATGCGCAAAAGACCGTGGAGAGCATCGCGCAGGAGACCGTCGATCAGGTGATCAGGAGTCTGATCAAACATCTGGAGGGATTATAACGTGATCACGCCAAATGACATCCTGGGGGCTTTGGCAGAGCTTGTAAAAGGGAAGTTCCCTGGGGAGGCTGTGTACGAGAATCTATGTCCCCAAGGCTTTACCAGGCCCTGCACCCTGATTGAGCTGGATGGGTGCGAAGGTGATGCAGGGTTTGGAACAGGTATCGTGGAACTGCGCCCGGTATTTACAATGACTACTTTTGTCCCAGTGGATGAATACCATCACAGCCATTTGGAAGAGCTTCACCGGAGGCAGATGGTGCTGACCGGGCTGTTGTTGCCCGGGTTCATTAAGGTGCAGGATCGAGCGCCTAAGATAGTCAAACTGAAACTGGCCAGTGGCTATGAGTGTGATACGGTAACGATCACATTTTCTTACACATTGACCAGGAAAGACTTTTTGGACATGGAGCAGCATCCCTCCATGGGAGAGCTGCACTTGAGACAGGAGGCGACAACGTATGGCTAATCTCAATTCGCCCAGCATCCATGTGACCTTCACGGAACTGGGCATTTCCGCCATCAATCGGGGCAGTAAGGGTACTGTTGCGGTGATTCTCCGGGACTCGGCTGAGGTGGATCCGGTGGCGTTGACCCAGGCCAGCCAGATCCCGGCGACTTTGGGGGCGGACAACCAGGCATATCTCCAGCGGGCTTTCCTGGGATACGTGAATCCCCCCAAGAAAGTGATCGTCTACACGACGGATGCGGAGGATTCCAACTTGACAGAGGCTCTGGAGTATATGGCTACCCAGGACTTTGATTATATCGTTGGCCCGGCGGACTGTTCCAGCAGTGAGGCGGCGGCGATTGCTACCTGGGTGGATAGCCAGCGGGCCAACAACGGGGCAAAGTACAAGGCGGTGCTACCCGACCAGGCATCGGATAAGTACGCGATTATCAATTTTGCAGCGACGGGTATGACCAATGGGGCAGAGGAGTATACCACGGCGGCGTACTGCTCCCGGATGGCTGGTCTATTTGCAGGCACACCCATGAAAATCTCTGCTACTTACGCTCCCCTACCGGAGCTGACAGATGTGGATCGGCTGACCAAGGAGGAGCTGGACGCGGCGGTGAATGCCGGCAGGCTCGTGCTCAAGTGGGATGGACGGAAGGTCAAGGTAGACCGTGCGATCAACTCCTTTGTGACCACAACCCAGGGGATGTTGGATAGCTTCAAAAAGGTTAAGATCGTGGAGATCATGGATCTGATCCGCACGGATGTCACCGCCACGGCGGAGGACGATTACATCGGCAAGTACGCCAACACCTACGACAACAAGCTGCTGCTGGTGACCGCTATCCGGGGCTATTTTATGGGCCTTGAACAGGATGAACTGGTGCAGTCTGGCTATACGGTGGATATTGATGTGGATGCCCAGGAGCAATGGCTGGTATCCAAAGGTGTGGACACCAGCGAGATGTCAGAGCAGGAGATCCGGGAGGCGGATACGGGCTCCCATGTGTTCCTGCTGATCCGGTGCAAGATCCTGGATGCCATTGAGGACATTGATATCCAGGTGGAGATTTGAGCAAGGAGGGGCCGAAAATATGCTTGACCAGAGAGTGATGAACGGGACCTGGGGAGAGGTGTGGGTGGACGGCGCGCTGTGGGCAGAGCTGGAGAGCGCCCAGGCGAAGTACGCCTACAATAAGTCCGATGTCAACATGTGTGGGGAGATGACTGTGGGCAGTAAGGTGACCAATGTGAAGGGCACCGGGTCCATTGTGGTGCATAAGGTCTACACCCGGAATATTGACCGTAGCGACCAGATCCTGAACGGCCGGGATGTGCGGGCAACCATCGTGATGAAGCTGGCCGATCCGGATGCCTTTGGCGCGGAACGGGTGGCCCTGTATAACGTCAGCTTTGATGACGAGACCATCATGGACTTTGCAGCGGGTAGCCCAGGTAAGACAACCCATCCTTTCACCTTCAGCCGACGGGAGTGGCTGGATCGGGTCAATCCGCAATAGAAAGCTGCCCGGAATCAGAAAGTGGCTTTGCGATTAGGAGGGATACGGCGCATGAGTAAGTTTTTGGATCAAATTCTCCGTCCAGAGATCCAGAGTGTACAGGACAGCCTGCCCACAGCGGAATATGAAATCAAGCGGTTGAGCCGGTTGTGTGGGGAGCCGGTGACAGTGACGCTGCGAGCCTTGCCCTATGGTAAGGTGCAGGATATCAAGGAGATGACCATGGATGCGGAGATCCACATCCTGCTGGCGGGATGCCAGGAGCTAAGCGATCCGGCACTACAGGGCAAGTTCGGGGGGGCTACCCCGGTAGAGACCGTGAAGGCCATGCTATTGCCTGGGGAGATCGCGGACTTGTCCCGGGCTGTGGAGCAGCTGACTGGCTACCGGCGGAACACTATCCGTGAGATAAAAAACGGATAAAGGAGGGCCAAGATCCAGACTTGGCCCTCCTGTGGTGGCTATTTAAGCATAAAAATGTGATGCCCTGGGAGGTATACGGACGGTCCCGGAGATACCGAGACCTGGCATACGCCATGGCCTCCTATGAGCATGAGGGGAATTGACTGTCGCGGTTTCAGGTGGCGATTAAAGCATAGGGAGGGGAAAAAGGGAGAGGATCAACAGGGCGCCCAGTATGCAGAAAGACAATCCCGCCCAGATGCGGTGGCGACGGAAGGCAGCCCGGAGGGGCAAACCAAACTCCAGATGGGAGAGGCTGAGTAGCACTCCACCTACGATTAGGATGATACCAATCAGTAGTGTTTGGATCATTCCACCTGCACCTCCCCGAAACGCTCTTGTTTATTTTCAGTATAACATGTCCGGCCAGAAAGTCAAGGTGACATACTATGCCAAAGGATAGCCTAAATCTGTATTTCACTATCCGTGATGGGGCCAGCCCGACGCTGGCGGTGATTGCGGATAAGACCCGCGTCCTGGACAAAGAGACGCAGCAACTGGAGCAGAGCTACCAGGCCCTGCAGAAGGCCAATGCCAGTCTGATCCAGCGTCAAACCGCGCTGCGTAAGGAGTTGTCCTCAGCGAAAGATGAGGCTAAGGACGCAAGGAAAGCCTTTGAGGAGCTAGGCGATGCAGCCAGCCAGGACGCCTATGAGAAAGCCCAGGAAAAGGTGAATGCGCTGCGCAATGAGATCTCTGCCACCAGCAAGGCCTTACGGGAGAATGAAAAGATATTCAAACGCAATATGGAGACGGTGCGGAAAGGTGCTACGGGAAACGACGGCGGCTTTTCCACATTGGCCAAAGGTCTTGTTAGTGGACAGATCGGGCAGATGTTTTCTGCATCGTTGGGTGGAGCGGCTGAGACTTTGCTGACTAGTGCGGTGGGCACCCCTACGGCATCGCTTATCTCCGATACCCTGAGCAGCGCCATCACCGGAGCGGCGGCAGGAGCCATGTTTGGTCTGCCGGGGATCCTGATCGGCGGTGGTGTGGGGGCCATATCCGGACTGATCTCTGGTGGTACTAAGATCTACGAGGCCCAAGACGACGCATTTAAAGACTATGTGCAGGAGAGCATGGAGACGGTTCTGTCGGATCAGCAGAGCCAGGTGGATTCGGGCTCCACGATTGCTGGGAGCCGTGAGCAGGACCAGATGGCCTTCGCCCAGCGGTTTGGCAGCGACGAGGCAGCGGCAGAGTACCTGGGTCGGGTCCAGGCCATGGCGGCTCGGACCAACTACACCTATGATGAGATCACAGGATACTCTAAGCTCTTGCTTAACTCCTATGACCCCGATGCGGTATTCGGCGTGCTCCAGTCCTTGAGTGACGCGACGGCGGCGCTGAATTTGAGTAGCGGCGACGTGGAACAGATGATTGCCGGACTGAGCCGGATGCGCACCACAGGGAAAACCACCCAGGAGTATCTCAACTTCTTTAGCGAGCGAGGGGTGGATGTATACGCTGCCCTGGGCCAGGCTATGGGCGTGGACGAGAGCCAGATAGCCGGCATGGTGACCAAGGGGCAGATCGGGGGCGTAGAGGCCGCTCAAGCTATCCTAGACTACATCGACGAGGAGTTCGGCGGGCTAAGCGCAAAGTTGATGGGCACCTATGATGCCATGGTGGACAATCTGTCCGATGCGGAAGCCAACCTGCAGGCCCGGGCAGGGGATGGGTACAATGAGACGCGCAAGCAGGGCATCCAGGCACAGCAGGAGTGGCTGGATCAGAATGAGAGCGAGCTGGGAGACGCCTACTCCATGATCGGCCAATGGAAAGCAAGCCTTGAGAATCTCGCTGAGGAATATGAGCGAGCTGCTCTTGATTCGGTGATGAGCGGGACCCTGTCTGATCTCTATGAGAATAGTGGTCAGCGGTATCGGCTGGAAGAACTGGCTGAAGAGTATCAAAGTGCCTTAGCAGACTATGAGGCTGGGAATGAGGAAGCTGGTGCCAAGATGGGGCAGCTCCTGGCAGAAGCCCAGGTGATCGCCATGAATGAATATAATGCCAGCGAAGGAGCCCAGTTAGCGCTGGAGGCCCAGCTGGCGCTGGCGGATAGCATCAGGGAGGATAGCGCTAGCAATGCCGCATACTGGAACGCCGGATATCGAAAGGGGCAGGAGTACAGCAAGGGGCTGTCGGCAGCTGCCAGAGCCCCTGGATTGTTTGAAAAGGGAGGGTTCTTTGACTCGCTGTTAGGCAACGTAACTTTTGGGTTATTGGGTGCAGACCCGGTGGGGAAACCTCCCAGCCATGCTGCCGGTTTGCAACGGGTCCCCTATGACGAGTATCCTGCCCTGCTCCACGAGGGAGAGCGGGTGTTGACTGCCAGTGAAGCCCGGGCGATGGACAGAGCTGGAGGCGGCGTCCATGTGAGCATTGGATCAGTATCTATCGGTGGCGGTTTAGGTGGTGTGTCAACTTGGGATATTGCGATGGAAATTGCCCGGGAGCTGGAGCGGGCGGCGGTGGTGGCGGCGCCTAGGTGAGGAGGATCAAATGGAGCGGTACATCATCCTGAAGAATACCGAGACAGGTCAGGAGCTGACCCTCCCAGTAACTCCCGCATCCTATCCTATGACGATGGGGAGAGCTGTGGAGAGCCTGGATATGGCAGAAACGGGGCAAATTTCCCTGCCGGGGCTTAAGAGTTTGTTTGACCACAGTATTGAGGGGGTGCTGCCTGCCCAGCTCTATCCTTTCTGCGCCCCAGGGGCAATGGCAGATCCGCAGTATTACATCGGCTTGCTGACCAAGTGGAGTATGGATGCCCAGGTGTGCCGATACATTGTGGCCGGCACTGGGATCAACAGCCCGGTGCTGCTGGGACCGCTCTCCTATGAGGAGCGGGATGGCAGCAATGACGTCTATTACACCTTGCCCCTGCGGGAATACCGCTACTTGGAGGAAGTGGTAGTAGAGGAGACTGGGAACCGTGCCAGACCGGTGGAGCCAGCGAGTGAGCCGAAAACGGCAGATCGATATACCGTGGTCAAGGGGGATTGCCTATGGACCATCTGCCGACGGGTATATGGTGACGGCGCTCTGGCCTACAAGCTGGCTACGGTCAATAACATTAAAAATCCCAATCTGATCTATCCTGGACAAGTGCTAGAGCTGCCAGATAAAGCGACTTTGTCTGGGATGACAGCTACCCCAGCGCCAACGGCAGCGGTGAAAGGACAGTCAGAGCAGGAGGCACGAGAGACAGTGAGGGCAACACTAGGGCTTGGTGGAGGCGTAATGCACTACTAGCTAACGAGGTGAGGACGTGGAACAACCTTATGTGAAGATCCGCACGACAGACCCGGACGGTACTACGGCCAACATTACGCAGCTGTGCCAGTCCATCACCTGGAGCGGAGATTGGCGCAATGTGGCCAGGACGCTGTCCTTTTCCCCGACGGTGAGTGCCGTGGATAAGCATCTGCCCCGGGCACCAACGGAACTGGGGGGATCGGCCCAGTTCTGGTGCGGAAGTGAGCTGCTTATGGACGCCTACTCCTTGGAGCGCACCAGGGACAGTCTATCCAATACCATTGATGTGACGGCCTATGACCGGGGACTCTACTTGACGCGCAACAGCAAGATCTTCCGGGTGACACAGCAGACCCCAGAGGCGGTGACATCGGCGCTGTGTGGGGAGTATGGTATTCAGGTGGGCAGCTTGGCTGCCACGGGCGTCCC
The DNA here is from genome assembly GCA_944387065.1 of uncultured Oscillospiraceae bacterium. Classification (GTDB taxonomy): domain Bacteria; phylum Bacillota; class Clostridia; order Oscillospirales; family Oscillospiraceae; genus Enterenecus. The sequence goes on along the minus strand of CALXDM010000001.1, from coordinate 240,881 downwards.
CATCACCCGCAATTTTCTGGGCGTGAATCTGTACAAGATTATCATGACCATGTACACCTTGGCAGCAGATCAGACGGGGCGAAAATACCGCATCCGGTTTAAAGGCACCAAGCTAGAAGTAGTGGAAATGGGAATTTCAGAGGAATCTATCCGGCTGATGCCGGGCAGTAACTTGCTGGTATGTACCACGGTGGAATCTGCCTCCAAGATGACAAACTCAGTAGCAATCTATGATGATAATTACAACCTGATCCAGACCCAGGAAGACAGCGAAGCGGTGGGGCTCTATGGTCTGATGCGGGAGGCTATCAAGGCCAGCTCCTATGACGATCCGGTGAGCCATGCCAAACAGATCCTATCAGAGAACGGGCTGCAAACGGACATTACGGTTCAGGCGCTGGGGAACCTGAAGCTGATTACGGGCAATACGGTGGCGCTGCAGGAGCCGGTCACAGGGGTCTATGGGAAGTTTTGGATTGTCAGCGATACCCATACCTGGCAGCGTGGGTTGTACCAGACCAAACTGACGCTATCCCTGGAAGCGCTGATGGACGAGCAGGAGGCCGGAAGCCTGCCCGAGCACTGAAAGGAGGCCATATGGACGGGAACCCATATGCCCGGATGGTTGCAGTGATACGCGGGCAAAGCGGTGAGCAAACGGACACCGGGGAGACTCAGACGGCTGGGCTGGGGGCCAATCCCTGCAAGATGCGGCTGGGAGTGGTGACCAGGCGCAAACCGCTGCAGGTCAGCGTAATGGGGGTAGAGCAGCCTGCGCAGGCGCTGAAAATCAATGAACGGCTGACCGATGGGGCTAAGTGGAAGGTGAGAATCACCAGCCCAGATAGTGATTACAGGGGGCTGACCGGGCAGCTGCAGGGGGATGTGACCTGTCCCGGAGGCCATGGAGCCCCCAAGTTGAGCAGTGTCACCGATGGGCAGTTGCATAGTACAGATACCACTATTGGTAAGGATAGCCCCGGGGCCGAGGCAGAGACGGAGCAGCTAGAGATCGACCTGGACGTGGGAGATCAGGTGTTGCTGCTTACCGAGGATGACCAGATATTTTACATCGTTATGAAGGTGGTGGCCGCAGAATGAGTATCTTTCCCATGATCCAGCCGCCCGCGCCGATGGAAGACACGCTACCACAGTTGCCTTTGTGCCGGGAGATAGCCTGGGACTATGTGAATAATCTACCTGTCTTTCGGCGAGGGGAGCCTGTCGTTGTGACTGGCAAGGAGGCGGTGAAGGTATGGATATGGAAAGCTCTGCATACCGCCCGGTACCGCTATGAGATATACTCATGGGCCTATGGGAACGAGTTTGAAAGCCTGATTGGACAGGCGTACACGCCAACGCTGAAGGAGGCCGAGGCCCCCCGGTATCTGCGGGAGGCGCTGACAACTAACCCGTATATTACGTCAGTGACTAATATCGCAGTAGACTTCGCTGGAAGCAGGCTGGCTGTGAGCGGCAGAGTGGAGACGATTTATGGCGAGGTGATATTTGATGCCGATCTTTGAGCAGGAGACCCCGGAAGCCATTAAGGGGAGGATCCTGGGGCGGATGACGGCGGGGCTGCAGACCCGAGAAGGCAGTTTCACCAATGATACAGTAGCTCCGGTGGCATTTGAGCTATGGCGTATACTGATGACCCTGGATGAGCTGATCACTGCCTTTTACGTGGACGAGAACAGCGGCCGCTATCTGGATGATCATGCCACGCTGCTAGGACTTGCGCGTAAGGTGGGGACACGAGCCTATGCAGAGATCCAGTTTGCCGGGCGGGACGGCACTATGGTACCAGAGGGCACGGTGTTCCTCACAGATGCTGGTTTGGAATACACGTTGCTCTATCCTGTGACGCTAAGATACGGGCAGGGCACCGGATACCTCCAGGCGGCGGATGTAGGGGATGCCTACAATGCAGATGCCGGCGAGATTACCCGCATCCTGCGTAACATCCCTGGGCTGGAGAGCTGGGTCAACGAGGCAGCCCAGGGTGGCACGGACCCGGAGAGCGACCAGGCCCTCTACCAGCGCATCGACCAGAGGCGCAAGGATCCTGGCACCAGCGGGAACGAGGCCCACTATAAGGAGTGGGCGCTGGAGTGCGAGGGTGTAGGGGCCTGCAAGGTTACGGGGCTGTGGGATGGTCCGGGGACCGTGCGGGTCCTGCTGGTGGGATATGACCGACAGCCAATAGATGATGAGGTGGTGGACAGCTGTGCCGCCCATATACAGACTAAGCGCCCGGTGGGGGCCGATGTGACGGTGATGTCAGCTGAGGGGACTGCCATAAACGTGAGCGCCAAGCTGCTCTTGGAAGATGGAGCATCCTTACCAGAGGTAGAGCAGGCTTTTAAGGATAGCCTGGCGGCCTACCTGCAGGAGTTGGCTTTTGAGGAATACACTGTGGTGTATGCACGGATTGCCGCACTGCTCATGAGCATAGCAGGTGTGGAGGACTATACGGAACTGACGGTCAACGGGGGGACTGGGAATATCCCCATTATGGAGACAATGGTACCGGTCCCTGGGGAGGTGGTATTGTTATGAAGGAGTTGATGTCCTATCTCCCGGAATGGTATGAGAACAGCCAAGAGATGGTGGCCATCCAGCGGGCAATCCAGCCGGAGGTGGCGCGGCTGTGGGAGGCCAGGGATGATCTGCTGCTGCAGTTAGACCCCCGGACGGCCACTTGGGGTCTGAATCTTTGGGAGAGCGGTCTGGGTTTGCGGAGCAGTCACAGCCTATCCCTGGCCCAGCGTCGTGCCAATGTGGCGGCAAAGCTACGGGCCCGCGAGACTACCACGCCGGCGCTGCTCCGGGAGGTCTCTGAAACCATCCTGGGAGTCCCGGTGACGGTGTCGGAGATCTTTAGCGGGTACCGGGTGGCAATCTGCTTTGACGCCCAGGGAGAGCTGCCAGACGGGATAGATGCGCTGCGGGATCAGCTGGATCAGATCATGCCGGCGCACCTGGTATGGGACTTTTTGATTACCCTAACACCCAAGCTCTATGTGAGCGGAAGTTTTTCCAGTTGGACAAGTACGGCCTTGCCCATCCTGGATATAGCAGAGGAGGTAGGGGCATAGTGTACGGTATTGTTTTCACCTCTGCGGGTGAGGAACTGCTGGCAGGACTCGGTACCGGAGAGACTTTGACCATTACCCGATGTATGGTAGGCAGTGGGATCATCGGTACTATCTCAGAGGCCAAGGCGCTGACAGGCTTGGTGCAGCCGGTGGCAGCGGCCACATCAACCAAGCCGTTGCACAAAGGCAATAATGTGTCCATGGTCGTCGAATACCGCAATGATCTGGATGGGGGCCTGGATACCAGCTTTGATATAACGGAGTTTGGCGTCTGGGCACAGGTGGGCAGTGGGGAGGAGGTCCTACTGTTGCGGGGGGATTTGTCTGACAACCCGCATCCCGTCAAAGCCTATGTATCTGGAGAGGGTGTGGAGATTCAGCGCTTCCCGGTGACTATCGGAGTGAGTGGGGAGTGCCCTGTGGTGTTGGGATATTCAGCCCTGGCGTTCATGACGGCGGAGGATGTGACCGACTACTGCATGACAGCAGTACTGCCGATATTCCTGGAGCAGGTGCAGGACCGTATCGCTGCCCACAACGCCGACCCAACGGCCCATCTGCATTTGCGGACATACATGGATGATTTGGCAGGGAGACTGGCCATGATCGAATTGCAGTATGCCACCGACGTGACAGGCAACCCTTGGCAGGTGGATTTTATCGATCTTGAAGGGTTGTCTGTCACGGGCGTATGGAACCAGGCGGAGGCGCGGATCGAGTTTTAAGCTCAGTTGGCATCCAAAGGAGGACTTATCTATGAGCACACGCTATGTGTGGAGCAGGCATACAATCGGGCATCAAATACATACCACAGAAGTCCAGGAAAAACAATTTACCGCGGAATGGTATGGAGATGCGCGTGGAACGCTGCAATGGTACGGAGCGAAATCGTGCACAGTAGGTGAAGATGGGCAGCTACAACTGGTCGATCAAACAGCGCTTCACGTCCCTGCGCCTGCCGCAGGAGGCCGCCAAATTTATGATATGTCAGAGTATTATTACTACGCTGTATTTACGGATGTAAGTACTGGTTTGAAGACGAGGTATCCCACGGTTGGTTTATGCTGTGCCGGAAGTATAACGGTTACTTCGAGGATCGAGGCAGCCCCGCAGGGAGGGCGAATGGTGGTCCGTTCATATGCGGTAACCTCCTGTCTCTCTACTGTTGAGGCTGTGGCTGCAGAACTCCAGGGCTACGTTTCCAGTGCAGCCTCTGGTGCTTATCCACAGGATGGAGCGTCTGGCGATCGATGGTATAAATATCAGGGCAGTGACAGCATCGATCCATCCAAAGTAGAGTACATATCATCTTTGGGGTATCTCAAGGGCGGAGAGCAGATGACGCTGAAAGTGACGCCACGGAACAATACTTATGGCGGTACGGTCAGCTATCAGTACGAGGTGCAGCTTAATGGGGGCGACAGCTGGATCACGTTGCAGATTACCGAGGCAACTTCCCTATCCTACACGATCCCCAAAGGGACGAGCACTTTTCGTGCCCGGGTGCAGGCCCGGGACGATATGGGATGTACCTCATCCACCTGGGTTTATGGCCCGCAAACGACGGTCGTGAACAATTCTGCCCCCACCGCCCCAGCCGGCCTCATCTTGCCGCAGAACATATTTGGAGGAGAGCCTTTCATCGTCACATGGCGCAGCGCTAGCGATGTAGATGGGAATCTGGCCGGTTATAAGCTGGAACGCAGCTTAGACAACGGATCTTGGGAGACTGTGTATACCGGGAGATATACGGCCCATAGGGATGTAGTCCACAAGGGGGCGCTGCGTGTTGCTTATCGAGTAAAGGCATACGATGAGGATGGAGATGAGAGCGATTACAGTCCTATCATCACTCGGACGGTGATCAACAACTCCCCTCCGACAATCATCTGTGAATTGTCTGGAGACCTGGGGACCAAGACTGCGGGTTTCACTGTTTCGTACACCGTCACGGACGTAGATGGGGGTGACGTGACGGTGGTGGAACGGGTTGGGGCCTTGATAAAACGACGCTTTACGGCTACTTTAGGCCAGCCTAATAGTTTCCAGATCACGGGGGACTACTTCATGCGCCTCCTCAATGGGCCTCAGACTGTCCAGATTGTGGCCACAGACGCAGGCAGGCGTATCGCCTCCCATGAGCTGACCTTTACCAAGGCAGTCCATAGCATGAGCGTGACGCTGATCAACCCCCTGGAAGTAGAGGCATCCATTTCGGTAGCCATCCTTTCAGTGCTCGGGCAGATCCCAGAGGATGCAAACTTCCAGGTGATGGTTACCAACAATGCCAAGGATGCCGAGCCGGTGTGGCAGGATGCCACCAGGGACATCAGAGCCGGGCAAAATATTGTATTTGCCAACAAGGTACAGGCGAATGGCCCAGCGTTTAACTTTAAGCTAACAGCAAGCCGGGGTCAGAGCGGCCAGGGCGGATATGTGAAGGTCTTGAAGGGGGCGTTCCAGTAATGGGAGTGCACTTTACACCAAAAGAGCCGAAACCGACACCAGCGGCACGGATTGCCGAGCTGGAGAAGGAGAATCGGGCACTACAGGATCAGGTGTCTAAACTGCAGGAGCACAACGCGGCAAACTCTGAGATCATCAATACTCTGCTGAAGAGTAAGTGAGGCATGAGTGTGGACAAGCTCCACCAGATAGCATCACAGATCTACTGGGCTTTAGATGCCGGATACACTGAACTATGATATTGCCAGATCAAATGAAAGGATGAGTCCAATGGTTCAAATTGATGTGGGTGCGTTGGTAGTTGCGTTTTTTGCTGCCATGAGCATCCCGAGTGCATTGATGGGATTGATCACATGGCGGATGCGGGTGTGGATCGGGCGCCGGGATGCAGAGCAGGATGCCAGGGCCAAGGCGCAACAAGAATTCCTTGTACTGCTGGTGAAAGGGAACCAGGCGGCCATCGCACTGGGTGAGGCGACTGCCCACGCCATGCAGCGGGGGCATACCAACGGAGATATGGAGAAGGCACTGACATATGCCACGAGTGTCAAGCATGATCAGAAAGAGTTTTTAAGCAAACAAGGGGTATATGCCCTGATGAGTGAGTAAGGAGGATGTATAAAATGGATAATCTTGCTGTGCTGCTGCCGGTAATAGGCCTGCTGGTAGCCCTGACTAACATCATTACACAGGTTCTAAAGAGAGTTACCTGGGACAAGCTCCCTACCAATTTGGTGGCGGTGATTGTGGCAATGGTCTTGACCGTGGCGGCCGGAATTGCCTACTGTCAGATCAAGACGGTGTCCATCACCTGGTATCTGGTGGTAGGACTGATCGTGGCAGGGTTTGCCGTGGCCTACGCGGCTATGCTTGGGTTCGACAAACTTAAAGAGGCCCTGAATTGGGGTGGCAAGGATGGCTAAGATTATGACTTCTGGGGCCTTTGTGGCAAAGGCCCGAGAAATCGCCACCCAGTACAAGACCACCTACATGCTAGGCCCATGGGGATGGCCCTGCACGGATAAGATGATCACCCGGGCCACCACCAACGGCAGTCATGCCCAGACCAACAAGCAGTGGCTGTCCTACGCCTATGCCATCAAGGACAAGGGGTTTATCTTCGACTGCGTGGGGCTGATCAAGGGCATCCTGTGGGGCTGGAACGGTGATATGAGCCGCACCTATGGCGGCGCTGGATACGCCTGTAACGGTCTGCCGGACATTGACGCTGGGATGATGATCAAGAGCTGCGCTGAGGTATCTACGGATTTCTCCAGCATTGAGCCCGGCGAAGTGGTGTATATGCCCGGCCATATTGGCATTTATGTGGGAGACGGAGTGGTGGCAGAGGCTACTCCAAAATGGCATTGGGGAGTGCAATTGTCCACCTGTTCCAACGTCTCAAAACAGCAAAAATCTGGCACTGTAGGACAGAGGCAATGGACCAGCCACGGGAAGCTTCCCTGGGTGGACTACGAGATCACAGAGGAGACCGGGAAAGCGGAAGAAACTAAGGAGGATGAAGACGATATGGTTAGGTACGAAAGACTAAGCGATATTCCGGAGGGGAGCGACTTCCGGGCCATCATTAACGATCTGATGGACGCTAAGATTATCAATGGAGATGGGTCTGATCCGGACGGAAATGAAGACCGTATTGACCTGAGCCACGATATGGTGCGGCTGTTGGTCTTTAATTACCGCGCCGGTGTGTATAACGAGGCAATCAGAGCCGCCGGAAAGGACCCGGATCAGTACAAATGAAGATCCGGGCATCTACGCTGGCCCTGTGCGTGGCCTACATAGCAGCCTGCGTAGCCATCCTGTACGCGCTCAACCATGGTGGCATCCGGCTGCTGTTCGCTTTGGTGACGTTGGTGAGTGGGGCCTTTCTGGGCTGGCTACTATGCTGGCTCCATGACTGCGGGGCCCTGACCTACAGCCACGTCATAGTCTCCTGGCTGATCGTAAACGGTACCTGTGTGCTATGGGGGGTGCTATACCTGGCGGCGGTCGGCGCGGAGCAGATCGCGGAGACCTTGGGCCGGTATGTGGTTACGGAGCTACTGGGCACGGTCGGCTTTGCTTTGGCCAAAGCAACCGTTGAAAATTTGAGTAAAAATAATAGCTGGCCGGATAAAAAATCGGGCATCAAAACAGATTTGTAGAATCATCACCTATTGGAAGGTGTGCGGGTTCAAGGGGCCTAACTAAACACAGTAAGTACACAGTTTGGGCCGTGGGCATTGATTTGTCTACGATATAATAGGGTTCGAATCCCTCCCGCTGCGCCAACCCCCGCAATCCATTGCATTGCTGGATTGCGGGGGTTTCTTATGCTTCCGCTCATGGATGGGAGCTATGATGTTTTGTCAGGTTCCATGGGCAGCAGCTCTTTTACTCTTAACCTTAATAATAACATATTCATTTTTTTGAAAAGAAACCCTTAGGCAGGCTGTGACAGAGCAGGCAAACATTACTCCTTGCCCCGAGTATGGGATTTTCGGTACAATCTCCACGGAGCAAACAAACGGAATAAGGAGTGATGTGCCCTATGTGGAAGAGACTGACCGCAGTAGCCTTGGCGCTGGCCCTGGGGATGGCGCTGATCCTGCCGGGGTCCGCCTCTGTGCTGACGGTGAACGGGCAGAACCTATGGACCGAGTCCATGGCCCGGCTGGAGGATGGCACCACCTATGTGTCTCTGCGGGTGGTGTCCAATGTGCTGGCGCCCCAGGCCCAGGTGAGCTGGGAGGATGGGACCGCCTGGGTGCGGGGGGCCGGCGTGACCCTCCGGGCAAGGCCCGGCCAGAACTATGTCACGGTGAATGACCGTGCGCTGTACGTACCTAAGCTGGTCCAGATGGAAAGCGGTCGGGTCATGGTGCCCATCCGGGTGCTGGCCGAGGCCCTGGGCGGATCGGTGGACTGGAGCCCATCGGCGGGGATCACCCTCACCGTGGGCAGCGGGGTGCCTGGGCCCGCCCCCTATGCCCAGGAGGAGCTGTACTGGATGTCCCGGATCATCTCCGCTGAGAGCCAGGGGGAGCCGCTGGCGGGTAAGATCGCGGTGGGAACGGTGGTGCTCAACCGGGTGGCCAGCAATGAGTTCCCCAACACGATCTACGATGTGATCTTTGATGACAAGTGGGGGGTACAGTTCACCCCCGCCGCCAACGGCACGATCTATCACGAGCCCACGGCGGAGAGCGTGCTGGCCGCCAAGCTGTGCCTGGAGGGAGCCAGGATGGCCGGCGACAGCCTGTTCTTCATCGCCCCGGACATCGCCACAAACTTCTGGGTGATGGAGAACCGGGAATTCGTGGTCACCATCGGCAGACATTGGTTTTACCGGTAAAATTGTACACATGGACGGAGTACCGAACCTTTCCATTGGGAAGGTTCGGTTATTTTGTCGAGGGAATATTCTTGCAAAGCGGTATAAAATCGGTTACAATACGGTTACAATTTGACAACAAATTGTAGCAAGGAGGATTCCATGAAACTTCGAGTAACCGGTTTGGCCCTGGCGGGGCTGCTGGCCGTCAGCCTGGCCCTGCCTGCGTTTGCCAGCACAACGCATGACCTGTCCAGCCTGGAGGTGCCCACCTCTGACATCTATCTGGACGGGGCGCCGGCGGAAGCGCTGGAGTACCGGCTCTACAACGGCGTGAACTATATCACGGTGCACTCCTTCGTGGAGACCATGCAGGAGCAGGCCATGATCGAGGAGTGGAACGGAGGCGTGTATGTCTCGGCCGCCACGGTGACCCAGGTGGTGGACGTGGCCGGATCCAACGCCCAGGCCAATGTGGTGCAGGAGACCCTCACCCTGGGCGCTGTCCGGGGCGCTCCATATGTGATCGCCAACGGCCGCTACCTGTATGTGGCGGACGGGGTAATGACCTTGAACGGTTCGGTGGCCGCGCCCATCCGGGTGCTGGCCGAGGTGTTCAACCTGGACGTGGGTTATGACGGGGCCACAGGCAATGTCACCCTCACCAGCCAGGAAGGGGCTGGCGCCTACCTGACCAGCGGGGATCAGTATTATGACAGCGACGTGCTGTACTGGCTATCCCGCATCATCTACGCCGAGAGTGGCAATCAGCCCATGGACGGCAAGATCGCGGTGGGCAACGTGGTGATGAACCGGGTGGCCAGCCCCCTGTTCCCCGACACGGTCTATGAGGTGATCTTCCAGCGCAACCAGTTCACCCCGGCCATGACGGGCTCCATCCACCGCACGCCAAACGCGGCCTCGGTGGAGGCGGCCAAGATGGTGCTGGATGGGGCGGTGGTGCTGAGCGACGCGCTGTTCTTCAACGCCGCGGGGCTCAACAGCTACGCCGCCCGCACCCGGCCCTACGTGGCCACCATTGGCAACCACGCCTTCTACGGGTAAGCGGATAGAAGCGGTATGGGCAAAGGCCGCCCCGGGGAACCGGGGCGGCCTTTGCCGCAGGGGATGGGCGGAAAATTTGAGGGTTGACAAACGATAGGAATCTGCTATAATAACCATGCTTACCCCAAGGATTGGGGAAGGGATAGCGGATTAGTGTAATGGTAGCACACCAGACTCTGACTCTGTTTGTGAGGGTTCGAATCCTTCATCCGCTGCCAAAAGGAAAGGACAACCGAAAGGTTGTCCTTTCCTTTTGGGCTCCAGTGGGCTCGGACTCTTGCCGGTGGGAGCAAAGCGTGGTATAATAAAGCCTGTTTGACATGGGTACTGCGGCAGGGACGGGCGCATATACTGGGAAGGAAGGCCCGGGCGGCGCCCGCCTGGGGCTAAAGCGCCGGATGACGGCGCGGGGGGAGGCATCGGGAAGATGAGAATCGTGGTGCTGGCGGGAGGATTGAGCCCGGAGCGGAACGTGTCCCTGTCCAGCGGGATCATGGTGTGCCAGGCCCTGCGGGAGGGGGGGCACCAGGCGGCGCTGGTGGATATGTACCTGGGGATATCCGCTCCAGGGGAAGACCCATTTGCCGCCCCTTTGCCCGCCCAGGGGACCCGGGTGGACCGGCAGGCCCCTGATCTGGAGCGGGTCAAGGCCGCCCGCCCCGGCGGGGGGACGAGCCTGTTTGGCCCGGGGGTGTTGGAGCTTTGCCAGGGGGCGGACATGGTCTTTCTGGCCCTGCATGGGGCCTGTGGCGAGGACGGGCGGGTGCAGGCGGCCTTTGACCTGCTGGGCATCCCCTACACCGGTTCGGGCCATCTGGGCAGCGCCCTGGCTATGGACAAAGACCTGACCAAGCGGCTGGTGGCCCCTCTGGGAGTGGCAACCCCCAAGTGGGAGCGGATCGACTACGGGGCGGCGGACCTGTCCGGTCTGCTGGACCGGCTGGACACCCCCTGCGTGGTTAAGCCGGTGGCCTCGGGGTCGTCCATCGGGGTGTCCATCGCCCACAGCCGGGAGGAGCTGCGCCAGGCCCTGGAGTTGGGGCTGACCCAAGGAGGCCAGTGCGTGGTGGAACAGTATGTGGCCGGCCGGGAGGTCCAGGTGGGCATCCTGGAGGACCGGGCCCTGCCCTCCATTGAGATCATCCCCGAACAGGGGTTTTACGACTACGAGCACAAGTACCAGCCTGGGGCGGCGCGGGAGATCTGCCCCGCCCCCATCCCGCCGGAGTGGGAGCGAAGGCTGGGGGAGGCGGCGCTGACGGTGTTCCGGGCGCTGGGGCTACAGGTGTACGCCCGGGCGGACTTTATCGTCACCCCGGACGGTACACCCTGGTTTTTGGAGATCAACACCCTGCCGGGCATGACCCCAACCAGCCTGGTGCCACAGCAGGCCCAGGCGGCCGGCCTGGGGTATGGGGCGCTGTGCCAGCGCATCCTGGAGGCCTCGCGAAAGGCCCGGGAGGCGGGGCAGTGAGGAAGGAAAGGAGCCGAGGGGGGAGGGCGCTGGGATGGAAACGTTGAGTTTGGGCCAGCTGCTGGAGGCGGTGGACGGCGTACTGCTGGGCGAGGTCACCGACCTGGACACGGCCTTTACTGGCGTGTGCACCGACAGCCGGAAAATTGAGCCGGGCTCGCTGTTCCTGCCTCTGGAGGGGGAGCGGTTTGACGGCCACGCCTTCCTCCAGGACGCGCTGGAGGCTGGGGCGGCGGGCTGCCTGACCGCCCGGGAGCGGGAGCAGTATCTGCCGGGGAAGTTCTATGTGAAGGTGCGCTCCACCCAGCGGGCGCTGCGGGACTTGGCCTGGTACTACAAGCAGCGCTTCCCCATCCCCTTTGTGGCCATCACCGGCTCGGTGGGCAAGACCACCACCAAGGATATGGTGGCGGCGGTGCTCAGCGTGGGCCATCAGGTGCACAAGACCGAGGGCAACTACAACAACGCCATCGGCGTACCGCTGACCCTGCTGGGGCTGGAGCGCCGGCATGAGGTCTGCGTGGTGGAGCTGGGTATGGACCGGGCCGGTGAGATCGATTACCTCAGCCAGCTGGTGGAACCTGACGTGGCGGTGGTGACCAATATCGGCGATTCCCATATGGAGAACCTGGGCAGCCGGGAGGCCATCTTCCAGGCCAAGTGCGAGATCTTCCGCCACCTGAAGCCGAGAGGGCTGGCCGTCCTCAATGGGGACGACCCCCTGCTGGCCACCCTGCGGGGCAAGCTGCGCCAGCCCACGCGGTTCGTGGGCCGGGGGGAGGGGATGGACTACACCGCCTTGGACGTGGACAGTGACGGGGCCACCCACTTGAGCTGCACCGTGCGTACCCCCTCGGCCCAGTTCTCCGTGGAGATCCCCGCCCTTGGGGCCCACATGGTCTATCCCACCCTGGTGGCCGCCGCCATCGCTGAGCATTTCGGCATGGGGGGGGATGAGATCACCCAGGGAGTGCGGGCTTTCCTGCCCACCAAGATGCGCATGAACGTGGTGCGCTGCCCGGGGGACATCATGATCCTCAACGACGCGTACAACGCAAGCCCCCAGTCCATGCGGGCGGCCGCCGCGGTGCTGGGGGACGCCAAGGGCCGCCGGAAGGTGGCCGTGGTGGGGGATATGAAGGAGCTGGGGAGCAGCAGCCAGACCTTCCACCGGGCTGTGGGGGGCTACTTTGCCCAGGCGGGGACAGACCGGCTGATCGCCGTGGGCGACCAGGCCCGGTTCATCGCCGAGGGGGCCCGGGAGGAGGGGCTGGAGCAGGTGGACTATTACCCCGATCTGGAGCAGGCTGAGCCGGCCCTGCTGCGGGAGCTGCGCGCCGGATCCACCATTTTGGTCAAGGCCTCCCGCTCCATGGCCTTTGAACGGATTGTAGACTACTTGCTGGCCCACGCGCCCCAGTAGGGGCCGGGCCGCTGGAGAAGGGGGGCGCGGGCATGATTGAAATCCAGCTGACCGGCCTGGTCAAGGAATTTGAGGTGGGCCGCCGGGTGCTGGACGGCTTCTCCCTCCAGGTGGACAGCGGGGAGCGGGTGGGCCTGCTGGGCCGGAACGGAGCGGGCAAGACCACCATCTTCCGTATCCTCACCGGCCAGGTAGAGCCCGATGAGGGCACTGTGGCCATCGCCCCGGGCAAGCAGCTGGGGCTAATCTCCCAGATCCCGGTCTACCCGCCCCAGGACCGGGTGCAGGATGTGCTGGAGCGGGCCTTCGCCCCCCTGCGAGAGCTGGAGGAGGAGCTGGGTCGGCTGGCCGCCCAGATGGGGCAGGACAGCTCTCCCCAGGTGCTGGAGCGGTACGACGCGCTGTCAGCCGCCTTTGAGGCCCGTGGGGGGTATGACACCCAGACCCGGCTGAACAAGGTGTGCAACGGGCTGAACATTGACGTAGAGATGCGCCAGCGGCTCTTCTCCGCGCTATCCGGCGGGGAGAAGACCCGGATCAACCTGGCCCGGCTGATCTTGGAGGACACGGACATTCTGCTGCTGGACGAGCCCACCAACCACCTGGACCTGAAGGCCACCGAGTGGCTGGAGGAGTATCTGGAGCAGTTTTCGGGCACGGTGCTGGCCATCTCCCATGACCGCTGGTTTCTGGACAAGGTGGTCAAACGGGTGGTGGAGGTCCACGACGGCAAGGCGGAGCTGTATTCCGGGAATTACTCCTTCTATGTGGAGGAGAAGGAGCGGCGGTATCAGGAGCGGCTGCGTCAGTATGAAAAGGAACAGGCCAAGATCGCCCAGCTGGAGCAGGCGGCCCAGCAGATGCGCCTGTGGGCCTTCCAGGGCAACGACAAGCAGTATCGCCGGGCCATCCACATGGAGCGGCGCATTGAGCGCATGCGCACCACCGACAAGCCCACCCGTGAGCGCAAGCTCACCGCCCGCTTTGGGGAACGGGAGTTTCACGGGGATGAGGCGGTGGTGATCACCGGACTGTCCAAATCCTTTGGGGGACGGGAGCTGTTTTCCGAGGTGAACCTGGAGGTGGCGGGGGGAGAGCGCATCGCCCTTCTGGGGGATAACGGGGCGGGCAAGTCCACCTTTCTGAAGATCCTGCTGGGGGAGGAGCCGGCCGACGGGGGCACGGTCTACCTGGGCCCGTCCATCCGGGCGGGGTACCTGCCCCAGATCATTCACTTTGACCGGCCGGAACGCAACCTGGTGGACACCATGCTGTACGCCCAGAACTGCTCCACCCAGCAGGCCCGGGACCGGCTGGCCGCCTTCCACTTCCGGGGGGAGGAGGTGTTCAAGCCTGTGTCCGCCCTGTCCGGTGGGGAGCAATCCCGGCTGCGGCTGTGTATGCTCATGGACAGCCGGATCAACCTGCTGATCCTGGACGAGCCCACCAACCACCTGGACATCAACTCCCGGGAATGGATCGAGCAGGCGGTGGCCGAATATGGGGGCAACCTGCTGTTTGTCTCCCACGATCGGTACTTCATTGAGAAGTTCGCCGACCGGGTATGGATGTTGGAGGACGGGGGCATCACCGACTTCCGGGGCACATATCGGGAATTTCGCGCCTGGCAGGAGCGACGGGTCCAGGGGAAGGCTGCCCCCAGGCAGGCCGCGCCCACTCCAGAGCCCCCCAAGGAAAAGCCGCGGCGCCCCGGAGGAACCAAGGAGCTGGAAAAGCAGGTTCGGGCGGCGGAGCGGGCGGTGGAAAAGGCGGAGGTCCGGCTGGATGAGCTGTCCCAGGAGATGGAACAGGCCGCCTGCGACTACCTAAAGCTCCAGGAGCTGTACCAGCAGCGGGAGGAGATGGAGGACGAGCTGGCCCGGTTGTATACCCAGTGGGAGCAGCTGGCCGCCCAGCTGGAGGAGGCCAGGGGATGAGTAGGCAAGGGTATCGGCCTTACCAGGGCAAGCGGCCCATGGGGCGGGGCAAAAAGCTGCTCATTGCCCTGCTGGGGCTGGCGACGGCGGGAGTACTGGCCTTTGGCACGCTGCTGGGCATCGTACTGGTCGGTGGCCATGACGAGATCTATGGCCAGCCCTCCGTAATGCTTATCTTGGGCTGCCAGCTGGAGGAGGATGGGCCGTCGGACCTGCTGCGGGACCGGCTGGACGAGGCGCTGGCCTATCTGGACGACCACCCGGACATGACCGTGGTGGTATCCGGCGGCCAGGGACCCAACGAGCCGGATACCGAGGCCCGGGGGATGGCGGACTACCTGATGGCCCATGGAGTGCCAGAGGGCCAGATCCTGCTGGAGGACCGATCCCACAACACCAACCAGAACCTGGCCTACTCCCGGGATGTGCTGGAGCGGGCGGGGGTGGACTGGGAGGGGAAGCTGCTGGTGGTGTCCAACGGCTTCCACCTGGCCCGGGTGCGGATGCTGGCCCAGCGCCAGGGGATGGGGACGGTGTCCACCCTGGCTGCCCCGTCCAGCGATCTGGCTGCCCGGCTGCAAATGTATATCCGGGAGCCCCAGGCCCTGGTGAAATCCTTCCTGCTGGATCGAGAGTTTGCCGCCTGACCGGCCCGCCGGGCCAGGCGGGAGGAGGTGGACGGGATGGATCAACTGAAGGAAATCGAGCTGCGCTACGCCCAGATCGAGGCCCAGCTGGCGGCCAATGAGACCTACGCCGATCCCGAGCTGGTCTCCCGGCTGAACCGGGAGCAGCGGGAGCTGGAGCCGCTGGCCAGCGCCTGCCGCGCCCTGGCCAAGGCCCAGTCGGCCCTGGCGGA
Organism: uncultured Oscillospiraceae bacterium; assembly: GCA_944387065.1. Taxonomy (GTDB): domain Bacteria; phylum Bacillota; class Clostridia; order Oscillospirales; family Oscillospiraceae; genus Enterenecus. Next base: position 225,219 of record CALXDM010000001.1, on the reverse strand, counting down.
GGCTCAAGGGCTGCTGGCCGATCCGGAGCTGCGGGAGCTGGCTCAGGAGGAACAGCGGCGGGCCCGGCAGGAGGTGGAGCGGCTGGAGGGGGAGATCAAACTGCTGCTGCTCCCCCGGGATCCCAACGACAACCGCAACGTGATCGTGGAGATTCGGGCCGGCGTGGGGGGAGAGGAATCAGCCCTGTTCGCCCGCAGCCTGGTGCGGATGTACACCATGTATGCCGAGGGCAAGGGCTGGCGGGTGGAGGTGAACACGGCCAGCGAAACGGAACTTGGAGGAATTAAGGAAATCTCCTTTACAGTGATTGGAGAAGGGGCCTGGTCCCGGCTGAAGTTTGAGAGTGGGGTGCACCGGGTGCAGCGGGTGCCCGAGACGGAATCGGGGGGGCGGGTGCACACCAGCACGGCCACGGTGGCGGTGCTGCCCGAGATGGAGGAGGTGGACGTGCAGCTCAATCCGGCGGAGGTGGAGATGCAGGTCTACCGGGCCTCGGGCGCGGGGGGCCAGCATGTGAATAAGACCTCCTCTGCGGTGCGCCTGATCCACCGGCCCACGGGCACCGTGGTGGAGTGCCAGCAGGAGCGCAGCCAGTTCCAGAACCGGGAGCGGGCCATGCGACTGCTGGCCTCCCGGCTGTACGAGCAGGAGCAGGCCCGCCTCCAGGCCGAGTATGGCCAGGCCAGGCGCAGCCAGATCGGCACAGGGATGCGCAACGAGCGCATCCGCACCTACAACTTTCCCCAGGGGCGGCTGACCGACCACCGGGTGGGACTGACGCTGTACAAGCTGGAGGCGGTGCTGGACGGGGAGCTGGATGAGATCATCGACGGCCTGGCCGCCGCCCAGCAGGCCCAGCAGCTGGCACAGCAGGGAGGGTGAGAGGGATGAAGGGCCATGTGATCTTTGACCTGGACGGCACCCTGCTCAACACCATCGAGGACCTGGCCGCGGCGGGCAACCATGTGTGCCAGGCCAACGGCTGGCCCACCTTCCCACCGGTGGCTTACCGGCGCATGGTGGGGGGCGGCATTCCCAATCTGGTGTCCCGAATGGCGCCGGATGGGACGGGCCGGGAGAGGGTGCAGGCCGCCACGGAGCAGTTCATCGCCTACTACCAGGCCCATCTGGACGAGTGCACTACCCCCTATCCCGGGATTGCCCGGGCTCTGGCAGCGCTCAAGGCTGCCGGGGTGGGGTTGGCGGTGCTGTCCAACAAGGCCCACCCGCTGACTGTGCAGCTGGTGGAGCGCCACTTTCCCGGGGTCTTTGCCTGGGTGCAGGGGGCGCTGCCCGGCTTGCCAGTGAAGCCTGACCCAACTCTGCTGCGCCAGGTGTTGGACCGACTGGGGGCGCCGCCAGAGGATGCGGTGATGGTGGGCGACAGCGGGGCGGACCTGCGGGTGGCCCAGGCTGCCGGAACAGCAGCGTGGAGCGTGCTGTGGGGCTTCCGGGATCGGGAAGAACTGGAGCGGGCGGGGGCACAGCTGCTGCTGGAGCATCCCCTCCAATTGGTAGAAGTGGCCACCGGCACCCGCCTGCTGACGGCGGGGGATGTCCAGGCAGCGGTGGAGCTGCTGTCCGAGGGTGGGCTGGTGGCCCTGCCTACAGAGACAGTATACGGCCTGGCCGCCGACGCCACCCAGGCTGAGGCGGTGCAAGCGGTCTACACCGCCAAGCGCCGGCCGGAGGGCAAGGCGTTGAACGTGCTGGTGGATGGAATGACTATGGTGGAACAAATCTGTGAAGGGATTCCACCTGACGCCTATACGCTGGCACAGGCCTTCTGGCCTGGGCCGCTGACCATGATCCTGCGGGGGCGGGGCGAACTGCCCCCCCAGGTGACGGCGGGGGGAGATACCCAAGGGGTGCGCTGCCCCGATCATCCGGACACCTTGGCGGTGATCCGGGCGCTTGGCCGGCCGCTGGCCTGTCCCTCCGCCAACCGCTCAGGGCAGCCCAGTCCCAAGTCAGCGGACCAGGTACTGGCCCAGCTGGCCGGGCGGATCGGGGCGGTGCTGGACGGGGGGGAGTGCGCGGTGGGGGTGGAGTCCACCATCCTGGACCTCACCGTCACCCCCTACCGCATCCTGCGTCAGGGCGGGCTGAGCCGGAAGGCGATCCAAGAGGCGCTGGGAGCAGAGGTAGAGGGGGCAGGGCCATGACCGTCATTGGCATCACCGGTCCCACGGGGGCGGGCAAGACCACGGTGCTGCGGGTGCTGGAGGGAATGGGGGCGTTGGTTCTGGACTGCGACGCGCTCTACCACCGGCTGACCGAAACCTGCCGGCCCATGCGCCGGGCGCTGCGGACGGCCTTTGGCCCAGACATCTTCGGCCCTGACGGGGCGCTGCGGCGCAAGCAGCTGGGGGCCATCGTCTTTGACGATCCCCAGGCCCTGGCCCGGCTGGAGGCCATCACCCACCGGTATATCCGCCGGGCGGTGCGCCGGCAGTTGGCCCGGGCGGCCCGGGCTGGACGGCCCGCCGCGGCGGTGGACGCCATCGCCCTGCTGGAGAGCGGGCTGGGCCGGGACTGCGACGTGACCGTGGCCGTGGTGGCCTCGGAGCAGGTGCGGGTGAAGCGCATCATGGCCCGGGAGGGCATCGACGAGGGATACGCCCGGCTCCGGGCGACCGCCCAGAAGGGGGAGGAATACTTCGCCCAGCGGTGCGACTATGTGCTGCGCAACGACGGGGATGATCAGGCCCAGCTGGAGGCACAGGCCCGGGCGTTGTTTGAGCCCATCATCAATAAAGGAGAGGTGTAAACATGCAAGACAGGACTGCCGCCGGGCAGCTGCGGGATAAGCTGCTGTATCAGAAAAAGAACGGCTGGGACGTGGTGGACCAGGACAAGGAGCAGGAGATCTTTGGCTATTGTGAGGGGTACAAACGTTTTCTGGACCGGGGCAAGACCGAGCGGGGCTGCGTGGCCTACGCCATGGAGCTGGCCAAGGCCGCCGGCTTTGTGGAGCTGGAGCGGGGGATGACCCTGACCCCGGGCATGAAGGTCTACCGGGTGAATCGGGGCCGGGCGGTAAACCTGGCCGTCATCGGCTCGGCTCCCATGGACCAGGGGGTGTCCATCGTGGCCGCCCACATTGACAGTCCCCGCTTGGACCTGAAACCCACGCCCCTGTATGAGGACAGCGAGCTGGCCTTCCTCAAGACCCACTACTACGGTGGCATCCGCAAGTATCAGTGGGTGGCCATCCCCCTGGAGCTGCGGGGGGTGGTGGCGCTGAAGGACGGCTCGCTGGTGGACGTGTCCGTGGGGAGCGCTCCGGAGGACCCCCAGTTCACCATCGACGACCTGCTGCCCCACCTGGGGGCCGACCATGCCAAGAAGCCCTTGGGGGAGGCCATCCCCGGAGAGAGCTTGAACATCCTGGTGGGCAGCCGTCCCCTGCGGGGGGAGGAGGGGACCAACCGGGTGAAGCTGATGGTACTCCAGCTGTTGCACCAGCGCTACGGCATCACTGAGGCGGACTTTATCTCCGCGGAGATCGAGGCCGTGCCCGCTTTCAATGCCACCGACATCGGCTTTGACCGCTCCCTCATTGGGGCCTACGGCCAGGACGACCGGGTGTGTGCCTACGCCGGGCTCAAGGCGCTGCTGGACCTGGGCGGCACCCCCTGCCGCACCGCCGTGTGCGTGCTGGCGGACAAGGAGGAGATCGGCTCGGAGGGGGTGTCGGGGATGCAGTCGGCTTTCTTTGATACGTTTATGAACGACCTGTGTGACAGCCAGAACGTGAAGGTGCGGGCCTGCCTGGAGAAGTCCTTCTGCCTGTCCTGTGACGTCACTGCCGCCTATGATCCCAACTTTACCGAGGTCTATGAGAAGAACAACTCGGCCATGGTCAACCAGGGGGTTGGCCTGTGCAAGTACACCGGCTCCCGGGGCAAGGCGGGGGCATCGGACGCGGGGGCGGAGGCGGTGGCCTATGTCCGCCGCCTGCTGGATGACCGGAACATCCTGTGGCAGATGGCAGAACTGGGAAAGGTGGATCAGGGGGGCGGCGGCACCGTGGCCTGCTACATGGCCAACCGGAACATCGACACCCTGGACGCAGGGGTGCCCGTGCTGAGCATGCACTCCCCCTTTGAGACGGTGTCCAAGCTGGACTGCTACATGACCTACGCCGCCTGCAAGGCGGTGTACGAGGGCTGAGGCCGATCCCAGATGGGAATAAAACCCCCCTTTTGCGGGAAACTACCGCAAAAGGGGGAGTTTTCATGTGTGAGCCAACAAAGCCTGACCAGGGGCGGGAGGACGGACAGGAGCAGGAGCAAGGGCTGGGCCAGCGCCAGCAGCAGGTGGTGGACATGGGGTCCACCACCATCGAAACCGGGGATGGGATCATCCATACCCTGACCATCGTGGGCCAGATCGAGGGCCATCAAGAGGCGGCCCAGGGGGCCAAGACCACCAAGTACGAGCATGTGCTGCCCCTGCTCACCGCGGTGGAGGAGAGCGGGGAGGTGGATGGGCTGCTGATCCTGCTCAACACCGTGGGAGGGGACATTGAGGCGGGGCTGGCCATCGCGGAGATGATCTCCGGGATGCGCAAGCCCACCGTCTCGCTGGTGCTGGGGGGTGGGCACTCCATCGGGGTGCCCCTGGCGGTGGCCGCCCAGGAGTCCTTCATCGTCCCCTCCGGGGCCATGACCATCCACCCGGTGCGGCTGAACGGCCTGGTGATCGGGGTGAGTCAGACCTTCCACTACTTTGAGCGCATCCAGGATCGGATCTGCGACTTCGTCACCCGCAACAGCCGCATCAGCCGGAAGGATTTTGTGGGGCTGATGCTCAACACCGGGGAGATGGCTGCCGACGTGGGCAGCGTGGTCTACGGGGAGGAGGCGGTGCAGGTGGGGCTGATCGACCACCTGGGCGGCCTGGGGGACGCGCTGGACTGCCTGCACCGGCGGATGCGGGCGCTGCAAAAGAAATAGGGACTATGGAAACGGGACGCCCCACTGGGGCGTCCCGTTTCCATGGCCGGGAGAGAAAAATAAACTGGCATTTAGGGGGAGAATGTGGTAATATAATCAGTTGTACCAGCTTGCGCGCCGGCCGGGCGGGCGGGCTGAAACTGCTGATATGAGGTGAGCGCGTTGTCCTATTTCATGGCGGTCCTCCTGGGCTTTGTCCAGGGAGTGGCGGAGTTTTTGCCCATTTCCAGTTCCGGGCACCTGACTTTGCTGCAGCACTTCTCCCAGATGGAGGAGGTGGATAACCTCTACAACATCCTGCTCCACTTTGCCACCCTCATCGCGGTGTGCGTGGTCTACCGCAAGGACATCGCCGAGATGATCCTGGAGTTTTTCCGGGGGGCGTCCGCGCTGTGCACCCGGCGGGGTGCTCGGGAGACGGCCCGCCCGCCGGAGGCCCGCCGCCTGGTGCTGATGGTCATCGTGGGCACCCTGCCCCTGCTGGTGGTGCTGCCCATTGAGGCCCAGGTGGAGAGCCTGGGCAACAGCCCGGCGGCGGTGGCGCTGATGCTGCTGGTTACCGGATGTGTGCTGTTCCTCTCCGACCGGCTGGCCCGGGGGGTTAAGACCGCCCGCACCGCCACGGTGAAGGACGCCCTGCTGGTGGGGGTGGCCCAGGGGGTGGCTACTATTCCCGGCCTGTCCCGGTCGGGCACCACAATCTCGGCGGGGATGATGCTGGGCTTTGACCGGAAGTTCGCCGTGCGCTATTCCTTCCTGCTCTCCCTGCCCGCGGTGCTGGGGGCCACCTTACTCCAGGTGGTCAAGGTGTTCACCGGGGAGGTGGAGGTGGACCTGGACCGGCTGCCCATGTACCTGGTGGGCATGGTGGTGGCCGGGGTGGTGGGCTACTTTGCCATCCAACTGGTAAAGATGCTGGCCGACAAGGGCAAGTTTGGGAAGTTCGCGTACTACTGCTGGATCGTGGGCGCCGTGGCGCTGGTGGCATCCTTTACAATGGGTTGACGGGAGGTCGGACATGGCTTCTGTACAGAAGAAAACAGGCTCCAGGGGCGGCTCATCACGGCCGGTCGGGGGCAAGAAGCGGGCAGGCCAGTCCGGCGCCCGGGGGAAGAAAGCGCAACATCCGCCCGCCCGCCGTCCGGTGCGCCGGGAGGTGGGGGGAGCGGTGTGCCTGCTGCTGGCCTTCTTCGGGGCCATCGGCTATTTCGGGGTGCAGGCCCTGTTCATCGATCTGTTCCGGGGGCTGCTCCAGGGGCTGTTCGGCTATGGCTACTACCTGGCCCCTCCCATCCTGCTGCTCTCGGCCTACATCCTGATTTTCCACCGTGGCCGCCCGGTGCGCCTGCGCCTGGTCAGCGCCTTGTCGGTGCCAGTGCTGGTTGGCGCGGTGCTGCACCTGCTGATCAGCCGAGCAGAACTGCCCCAGGGAGCGGGGCTGATCGGGGAGATGTGGGCCACCGGCCAGGCGGGGCAGTCCGGCGGGGTAGTGTCCGGGTTGCTGGGGCTGGCTTTCCAGTTTGCCTTTAGCAGGATCGGCGCGCTGGTGGTGCTCATCCTGGCCGGGGTGCTGGCCCTGCTGTACGCCTTCAACCGCACCATCCTGGACGTGTACTGGGCGGCCCGGGAGCGGCGGGAGAACCGCCCGGACTATGTTCAGCAGGAGGATGAGGAGTTGGCCCCACCCCGGCCGGTGGAGCAGCCTCGCGCCTGGGGCGGCCAGGGCAGGAGGGCGGAGATCGACATCCCGGTGGACGACGGGCCGGTCACCGCAAAGGCCCCCACCCGGCCGGTGACCAGCATCCGCAAGAAGAAGCTGTTTGACCGGGTGGCGGGGGTGGCGGCCCCCGACGAGGTGCTCACCGGACGGGAGACGGCCCATGCCGAGCCCGAGCCCCCCCAATATGAAGATGTGCCCGAGCTGGAGCCCATGACGGACTTGGCCGCCCCAGAGCAGGGGCCGGCGGTGATCCGGGAGCCCGCTGTGACCAGGGAGCAGGAGCCGGAGCAGATCACCAGCCAGCAGGCCCGGCAGGCCCGGGAGGAGGTGGCCCGGGAGATCGAGGACAGCTTGGAGCAGGAGCCCCAGGCCTACCGCTATCCCCCCATCTCCCTGCTGCGGGAAGGGGCTGGCGGCCCTGCCTCGGGAGCGGGAGGGGAGTTACAGGCCAACCAGCAGCGGCTGCAGGACACGCTGGTGTCCTTCGACGTGGACGCCCGGGTGGTGAACGTCACCCGGGGCCCTGCGGTCACCCGTTACGAGCTGGAGCTGGAGCAGGGGGTCAAGCTGAATAAGCTGACCAAGCTGTCCGATGACATCGCCCTGTCCCTGGGGGTATCGGCGGTGCGGGTGGCCCCCATCCCCAACAAGATCTCCACCGTGGGCATCGAGGTGCCCAACCGCCAGGTCACCCCGGTGGCTGCCCGGGACGTGATCTCCTCCAAGGAATTTGTGGAGAGCCCCTCTAAGGTGTCCTTTGCCGTGGGCAAGGACATCGGGGGCAACTGCGTGGTGGGGGACATCGCCCGGCTGCCCCATATGCTCATCGCCGGTACCACCGGCTCGGGTAAATCGGTGTGTACCAACAGCCTGATCGTCTCCCTTCTGTACAAGGCCACTCCGGATGAGGTGCGCCTGATTATGGTGGACCCCAAGATGGTGGAGCTGGGGGTGTACAACGGAATCCCCCACCTGCTCATCCCGGTGGTGACCGATCCCAAGAAGGCCGCCGGGGCGTTGCAATGGGCGGTGAGCGAGATGATGAAGCGCTACAAGACCTTCTCCGAGGTGGGAGCCAAGGACCTGGCCTCTTACAACAACCACGCCCGGCGGGAGGGCAAACCGGCCCTGCCCCAGATCGTGGTGGTCATCGACGAGCTGGCCGACCTGATGCTGGTGGCGGCCAAAGAGGTGGAGGAGTCCATCTGCCGGGTGGCCCAGATGGGCCGGGCCTCGGGGATGCACCTGGTCATCGCCACCCAGCGGCCCTCCGCCGACGTGATCACCGGCCTGATGAAGGCCAACATTCCCAGCCGCATCGCCTTCGCGGTGGCCTCGGGGATGGAGTCGCGCATCATCCTGGACGCCACCGGCGCGGAGAAGCTGGTGGGGAAAGGGGATATGCTTTACGCTCCGCTGGGACAAGGCAAGCCCCGCCGGGTGCAGGGCTGCTTTATCTCGGAGGAGGAGGTGGCCCAAGTGGTGGACTTCATCAAGGAGGGGGCCGCCGCTCAGTACGACGAGTCGGTGATGCACGAGATCGACCGGCACGCCCAGGAGAAGGAGAAGGGCGCCAAGGGGGCGGGGGCGGATCCCGCTACCGGCGGCGAGGACTTTGACGAGCTGCTGCCCGCCGCCATTGAGGTGGTGCTGGAGATGGGACAGGCCTCGGTGTCCATGCTTCAGCGGCGGCTGAAACTGGGCTACGGCCGGGCGGCCCGGCTGGTGGACCAGATGGAGGAGAAGGGGGTGGTAGGCCCCTTTGAGGGTTCCAAGCCCCGGCAGCTGCTCATCACCAAGGAGCAGTGGCAGGAGATGCGCTACCGCCAGGAGATGGACGGCCCCGCCCCGGTGGCGGAGGCCCCCCAACCTGACCTGGAGAAAACCCTTCCGGAGGAGGACCTGCCCCCCTTTGACCTGGAGGAATGAGGAAAGCCCGGAGGGCGGAACACAGGTTCCGTCCTCCGGGCTTGTTGCACAACATGGCAGGTGTATGCCCCCGCTGGGTGAATGGGCTTGTCCCCCGGTCTACGGATTGCGTGGTCGCCATGGGTCAGGCCAGGGAGGGGGACTCCAGCTCACCCCGGTTCCAGGAGATGGTGTCCCGCAGGGTCTGGATCAGGTCCCGAGGGCGGTAGCCCAGCTCGGCGGTGGCCTTGTCGTGGCAGAACTTATCGTTGCTCAGCAGGGTGTGCAGGGAGTAGCGGGTGAACAGGGGGCGCTTTTTGGTGCGCTTGGCGTGCAGGCGGATAGCGGGCAGAGCGGCCCGGGCCATCCAATGGGGCAGCACGGCCAGCCGCCGGCCCCCGGCCAGCTTGCGTACCATGGCCAGCACGTCCCGGATCTCATAGTGCCGGTTGGAGAGGATGTAGCACTGCCCCCGCGCCCCCTTTTCCAGGGCCAGCAGGCAGCCATCGGCCACGTCCCGCACGTCCACGAAGTCATAGCCGCCCCGGACGCAGGCGGGCAGCTTGCCCCGCAGGTAGTCGCTGATGAGCTGGACCAGGTGGTTGCCCGACCGGTCGTAGGGGCCCAGGATGCCGGAGGGATGGACCACCACCGCGTCCAGATCCCCCGCTTTCACCGCGTCCAGCACCGCCTGGGTGGCCTCCGCTTTGGTCTTGGCATACCCTCCCACCACCGCGTCCGGGGAGAAGCGGGACACCTCATGGAGCACGCTGGACTTCTCCCCCTCGGGGATGGCGTGCACCGAACTGACATACACCATCCGGGAGATCCGGAACTGCCGGCACAGATCCAGCACGTTCCGGGTTCCCTCCACGTTGACCGCATAGGTGCGGGGGGAGACTTGGTCGGAGATGTCCACCACACCGGCGGTGTGAAGGACAAAGACCTTCCGGCTACGCAGCCCCTCAAACAGGGGCAGGAGGGTATCCGGATCGCGCACGTCACCCTGGAGGTAGCGCACGCCGGGCAGGGGCACCCCCGCCTGACCAGGTAGGATCAGTCCCCGCACCTGCTCCCCCTGTCGGGAGAGGGCGCGGGCGATGGTGCTGCCCAGATGTCCGTTGGCCCCGGTGATGAGATAGGTTTTTTTCACATCAAGCCCTCCCTATGTACAAACATCTGCGGTTGCGCTTCTTACTAATCCATATTATAATGGATGTACAAGAGAAGCACAAGGGGCTGGGAGAGGAACCATCGGCAAGATCCTGAACATACTGCACAGGGATTGTTCAGAATTGGCGGAAGTTCACAAAAAATTTTCAGTTGGGGGGCGGGGCCATGGGGACCAACGACCAACGCACCAGAGCCACCAAACGGACGATCCGCAGGGCTTTTACCGGGCTTTTGCGGCGCAAGCCCATCCAGAGCATTTCGGTCAAGGAGCTGTGTGCCAGCGCGGGGGTGAGCCGGGGGACCTTCTATGCCCACTATACGGGGCTGTACGACCTGCTGGGCCAGCTGGAGGAGGAGCTGATGGAGGCGGTCCGACGGGGGCTGAGCCGGCTGCTGGAGGGGCCGCCAGAGGCCCGGAGCCTGTTGGAGGTGACTGCCGAGCTGTTCCGCACCCTGGGAGCCAACGCGGATCTGTGCGCCATGGTGCTGGGTCCCAACGGGGACAAGGAGTTTGCCCGGCGGCTGGTGCGCCTGGGCAGGGAGTATTTTACTGAGGCCTACCGGCTGAGCTTCCCCCAGGCCACCCCCAAGCAGCTGGGCTACTACTACGCCTTTGTGAGCAGCGGCTGCGTGGGCCTGCTGGAGACGTGGCTGGGGGAGGGGATGGCCACCAGCGCGGAGGAGATGGCCGCCCTGGCGGAGGGGATCATGCGGGATGGAATGGGCTTTTTCCAGAACAGGGGAGAGAGATAGAGCAGCGGCCGCCCGCGGGCAATTTGCCCGTGGGCGGCCGCTTGCTTTGGCTTTGGACAGGGCGGTTAACCTTGGGCCGCCTTCTGGATGCAGGTGATGGCGTTCAGGCTGCGGGGGTAGCCGATATAGGGCAGGCATTGGCACACCACCCGCATCAGGAAGTCCTGATCGTTGCCCAGGTTTAGGTTGCCCTTGGCGTGGGCGGTGAGCTGGGGCTCGCACCCGCCCTGGGCGGCCAGGAAGCAGAAGGTGATCATCTCCCGCTGGGGCAGGCTCAGCCCGGTGCGGGTGTAGTAATCGCCAAAGCAGTTGGCGGCCAGCCAACGGTTGACCGGGCTGGACTTCCACGCCTCCAGCATCTGGGGGCCGAAGATGTCCGCCTGAGCCTGGGCCCCCCGCTCCAGGCGGTTGTCCAGGGTGGTGGTGGCCTGGCCGGGCAGGGGCAGGGCAACCCCCCGGGCGGTCAGCACCCGGTTGGCGGCCTCCAGGAAGGGCAGCACCTGGCCCATGCCCAGGTAGTCCACCGCCTGGTAGACGATCTCCTTGACCGCCACGGGGGACAGTCCGTCGTCCAGGGCCTGGGGCAGGGCCAGGCGCTCAAAGACCTCCAGGCCCTGGCAGCCCAGCAGGGCGGCCAGGATGGCGGTATGGCGGGTGGCGGGATCCAGCTCCAGGCCGGGCTCATCCACCACCTCATGGAAGGCAAAGTGGGTCAAACGCTCTGAAAATTCCGGGTCGGTGGCGCGCAAAGCACTCCATAGATCCATGGGGATCACCTCCAAAAATTTGACAGGGTTGGCTGGACGCCCATCTGGGATACCGGGTGACAGCCTGTGGGGTTCCGGATCCACCGGGAGCGAAGAACAAGGATGGCTGCTCTTTCTGATTATAAGCGATCAAACAGATTCAAATCAAGAGATCTTTCCCTCTTTTTGGGGCCGTCATGTTTTGTTTGAAGGGGCGGGAAAACCTTGCAATCATCAAAAGGTATCCCCTGGGTAACGGCCTGATTGTTACCAAGGAGTGACCATAGCACAATATTGTGCGTACTTTTCAACGGGTGTTCTCCGCGCTATCATGAATTTGCAAGGGCAGGGGGAACACCGATCCCGCCAAGCATCAGGAGGGATTGCCCATGAACACCTTTGAAAAGCTGCCCCATGCCGACAGAGAACAAATAAGCGACAAGGAGAGGAAAACATGAAAATCGCCGTGATCTGTGCCAATGGAAAAGCTGGCAAGCTGATCGTGAAAGAGGCCCTGAGCCGCAGCTTGGATGTGACAGCGGTCGTTCGAGGACAGAACAAGACGGAGGCCCAGAAGGTCATCTGCAAGGACCTGTTCGATCTGACCGCCGCCGACCTGAAGGGGTTTGATGTGGTCATTGATGCCTTTGGAGCCTGGACGGAGGACACGTTGCCCCTACACAGCACCTCGCTCAAGCATCTGTGCGACATGCTCAGCGGCACCGATACCCGCCTGCTGGTGGTGGGCGGTGCCGGAAGCCTGTATGTCAACGCCGAGCATACCGCGCAGGTCATGGACGGCCCGGACTTCCCGGACTCGTTCAAGCCGCTGGCCGCCAGCATGGGCAAGGCCCTGACCGAACTGCGGCAGCGCAAGGATGTCCAGTGGACCTATATCAGCCCCGCCGGGGACTTCCAGGCGGAGGGCGAGCGCACCGGGCACTATCTGCTGGGCGGAGAGCAGCTCACTTTGAACAGCCGGGGCGAGAGTATCATCAGCTATGCCGACTACGCCATCGCCATGGTGGACGAGGCCGTGAAGGGCGGCCACAACCAGCAGCGCATCTCCGTGGTTCGCGGGTGAACTGCGGCGATCAAAAAATAATCATCCAGATCAAAAGGAGAATGTCATCATGAAAAAGTTGATTTCCAGCGTGCTCTCGCTGACCCTGACCGCCTGTGTGCTGGCTGGATGCTCCAGCAACACCACGTCTGGCCCCGATTCCAGCCCTGTGCCCGAAAGCGGTGCGCCGTCCAGCCAGGTGGAGAGCGGCGCGCCGGTTGCACAGAGCAACATTGACAAGGCCCTGGCCCTGATCGGCACCTTCGCTTCCGGCGACACGGACGTTGCCCGCGAACTGCTGGATGAGAACTACATCCAGCACAACCTGGCCTATGGCACCGGAGAGGATGCCTTCATCAGCTCTGTGGAGTACCTGGCGTCCGCCGATGCTGAGACCACCGTGGAGAATATCCGTGCCTTTGAGGATGGGGACTATGTGTTCCTCCAGACCGTCTACAACTTCGCTGGAGCGGGGGAGCAGGTGGCCTTCGACGTCTTCCGCTTCGATGAGGATGGAGAAATCGCGGAGCACTGGGATAACCTGACCGCTCTTGCCGGGCAGCCCAACCCCTCTGGCCGCACGCAGATCGACGGCGCTATGGAGGTGACCGACCTGGATCAGACCGAGGAGAACCGGGCACTGGTGGAGAACTTCCTCTACGATGTGATGCAGGGCAACAACCCCGACAAGACTGCCGATTACTTCGATGGTGATACCTATATCCAGCACAACACCGCGATTGCGGATGGCGTTTCCGGTCTGAATGCGGCGCTGGCGGCCCTGGCCGAGCAGGGCATCCAGATGATTTATGATGAAACCCACATGATTCTGGCCCAGGGCAACTTTGTCCTGGCAGTCAGCGAAGGCACCTATGGCGGCGCTCCCACCAGCTACTATGACCTGTGGCGGGTGGAAAACGGCAAGATCGCGGAGCACTGGGACGTGATGGAAACCATCGCCGACCCGTCCACCTGGCAGAACGACAACGGAAAATTCTGACGCAGGTTCGACAGACGAAAACCCCCTGGAGGCAGATGCCCCCAGGGGGTTTTTCAAGCCAAAGGCAGCACAGGCAGGAGGGGCCGAGCACTTGGGGGCGTGCCTGTCCCTTTGGATCGGATGGTTTGTCGCTGTTATAGTGCCTGCGTTCTTGCCTCCCGGGGCGCTTTAATGGCGGCCTGGGCGGCGGCCAGCCGGGCGATGGGCACCCGGTAGGGGGAGCAGGAGACGTAGTCCAGTCCTACTTTGTGGCAGAACTCGATGGAGGTGGGGTCGCCCCCGTGCTCCCCACAGATGCCCAGGTGGATGTCCGGGCGGGTGGCCCGGCCCAGGCGGACGGCCATCTCCACCAGCTTGCCCACCCCGTTCTGATCCAGATGGGCGAAGGGGTCGGACTCGTAGATCTTCTTGTCGTAGTAGTAGTCCAGGAACTTGCCCGCGTCGTCCCGGGAGAAGCCGAAGGTCATCTGGGTCAGGTCGTTGGTGCCGAAGGAGAAGAACTGGGCCTCGGCGGCGATCTCGTCGGCGGTGAGGGCGGCCCGGGGGATCTCGATCATGGTGCCCACCTCATAGGCCATATCCATGCCGGCGTCCCGTAGGATCTGGTCGGCGGTGGCGGTGACCACGTCCTTGACGTACTTCAGCTCCCTGCGCTCGCCCACCAGGGGGATCATGATCTCGGGCACGATGGTCCACTCGGGGTGCCGGCGCTGGACGTTGACGGCGGCGTTGAGGACGGCGGCGGTCTGCATCTGGGCGATCTCTGGGTAGGAGACGGCCAGGCGGCAGCCCCGGTGGCCCATCATGGGATTGAACTCGTGCAGGGAGGCGATGACCGCCTGCAGCCGCTCCACGGTGATGCCCATCTCCCGGGCGATCTCCTCGATGTCCTCCTGCTTGGTGGGCAGGAACTCGTGGAGCGGGGGATCCAAGAAGCGGATGATGACGGGGCGGCCCTCCATGGCCTCGTACAGGCCCTCAAAGTCCCCCTGCTGGTAGGGCAGGATCTTGTCCAGGGCCTTTTTGCGGTCCTGGGTGTTGTCGGCCACGATCATCTCCCGCATGGCCTTGATGCGGCTCTCCTCAAAGAACATATGCTCGGTGCGGCACAGGCCGATGCCCTGGGCGCCGAAGGCCCGGCCCTGCCGGGCGTCCCGGGGGGTGTCGGCGTTGGTGTACACCTGGAGCTGGCGGTATTGATCGGCCCAGCCCATCAGGCGGCCAAAGTAGCCCGAGCTGGGGTCGGCGGGGACGGTGGGGATGGCCTCTCCATAGATGTTGCCGGTGGAGCCGTCCAGGCTGATCCAGTCCCCCTCCCGGTACTGCTTGCCGGCCAGCGTAAAGCACTTCTTGCCGTAGTCCACCACGATGTCCCCACAGCCGGACACGCAGCAGGTGCCCATGCCCCGGGCCACCACCGCGGCGTGGGAGGTCATGCCCCCCCGGACGGTGAGGATACCCTGAGCCACCTGCATCCCCTCGATGTCCTCTGGGGAGGTCTCCAGCCGGACCAGGACCACCTGTTCCCCCCGCTCGTGCCACTGCTTGGCCTCGTCGGCGGTGAACACCACCCGGCCGCAGGCCGCGCCGGGAGAGGCGGCCAGCCCTTTGCCAATGGGCTGGACCTGCGCCAGGGCCTGGGGGTCAAACTGGGGGTGAAGCAGGGAGTCCAGCTGCTTGGGGTCCACCCGGCACACGGCCTCCCGCTGGTCGATCATCCCCTCGTCCACCAGGTCCACGGCCACCTTCAGGGCGGCGGTGGCGGTGCGCTTGCCGTTGCGGGTCTGGAGCATATACAGTTTGCCGTTCTCAATGGTGAACTCCATGTCCTGCATATCCTTGTAGTGCTGCTCCAGCCGCTGGGCAAAGGCGGCGAACTGCTCGTACACCTGGGGCATCTCCTGCTGGAGTTTGGAGATGGGGGAGGGGGTGCGCACGCCGGCCACCACGTCCTCCCCCTGGGCGTTGATAAGGTACTCGCCAAACAGGGCCTTCTCGCCGGTGGCGGGGTTGCGGGTGAAGGCCACGCCGGTACCGGAGTTGTCCCCCGAGTTGCCGAACACCATGGCCTGCACGTTGACGGCGGTGCCCCAGTCGTAGGGGATCTCGTGCATGCGGCGGTAGACGTTGGCCCGGGGATTGTCCCAGGAGCGGAACACCGCCTTGACCGCCTCCAGCAGCTGGGCCTTGGGGTCCTGGGGGAAGTCCTCCCCCTTCTCCTGGCGGTAGAACGCCTTGAATTGCTCCACCAGGCGCTTCATATCCTCAGTGTCCAGCTCGATGTCGTCCCGCACGCCTTTCTGGGCCTTGAGCGCGTCGATGATCTGTTCAAAGCGGCCCTTGTCCAGCTCCATGACCACGTCGGAGAACATCTGGATGAAGCGGCGGTAGGAGTCATAGGCAAAGCGGGGATTGCCGGTAAATCGTGCCAGCCCCTCCACCACCGTGTCGTTCAGCCCCAGGTTCAGGATGGTGTCCATCATGCCGGGCATGGAGGCCCGGGCGCCGGAACGCACCGAGACCAGCAAGGGGTTTTCCGGATCGGCGAACCGCTTACCGCAGATCTGCTCCATCTTGCCTAAGTACTCGTAGATCTGGGCCTGGATGTCCGGGTTGATCTGCCGGCCGTCCCGGTAGTACTGGGTGCAGGCCTGGGTGGTGATGGTGAAGCCTTGAGGGACGGGCATACCAAGGTTGGTCATTTCGGCCAGGTTGGCGCCCTTACCCCCCAGCAGCTCCTTCATGGAGCCGTTGCCCTCGGAGAACAGGTAGACGAATTTTTCACTCATGGTTGTCCCTCCATAGCGCGTGTTTTGAAAGGGGTTGGACGGATGGCTCCGGACTGCCTTTGGATACCTTAATTTTATATAGAAAGCCCAAAAAAGTCAAGGGCGGAGTAGGCTGTTGGGTGGAAAATACACTGGAAAGACGGGGATGGAGGGGCAGGGGGAAGCTGTCTCTTGCATTCCGGGCCGGGGAGCCCTATAATGTCCCTTGTATCGCTGTGGCCCGGCGGGCGGGAGAGGCAGGACGCCGCCGGGGCAGCGGCCGCCAAAGGGGGCGGCCCACACTCCGCGCCGCCCAAGGGGGGGAGGGGCGCGGGCGGGAAGGACAGATGACAGCCATGGCAATTCGAGAAGCGTGCGGCGTGTTCGGCATCTATGACCCGGAGGGGGGATGCGCCCACAGTACCTACTACGGCCTGTATGCCCTTCAGCACCGGGGGCAGGAGGCCTGCGGCATCGCCACCATGAACGGGATGCAGCTGCAATGCCACAAGGATGTGGGGTTGGTGGGGGATGTGTTCTCCCGGGAGATCCTGGACCGACTGGACGGCACCATGGCGGTGGGCCATGTGCGCTACTCCACCACCGGGGGGTCCCAGCGGGAGAACGCCCAGCCGCTGACCTTGAGCTATGTGAAGGGGACCTTCGCGGTGGCCCACAACGGCAATCTGGTGAACGTGGAGGGGCTGCGCCGGCACTACGAGTACCAAGGGGCCATCTTTCACACCTCCACCGACTCGGAGATCATCGCCTATCTCATCGCTCAGCAGCGCCTGCACTGCCCCTCCATCGAGCGGGCGGTGGCCAACACCCTGCCCCAGCTCAGCGGGGCCTTCTCCCTGGTGGTGATGAGCTCCCGCAAACTCATCGCCGCCAGGGATCCCTGGGGCTTCCGGCCGCTGTGCATCGGCCGGCGGGGGCAGGCGTGGATCTTCGCCTCCGAGTCCTGCGCCCTGGACAGCGTGGGGGCCAGCTTTGTTCGGGACGTGGAGCCGGGTGAGGTGGTGTATGTGGACCTGGACGGGCAGCTGCAGTCCATCCGGGACTGTTGCAAAAGCCAGCCCACGGGGCTGTGCATCTTTGAGTTCCTCTACTTTGCCCGCCCGGACAGCCTCATCGACGGCCAGTGGGTGCACGACGCCCGGATCCTGGCCGGTCGCTGCCTGGCCCGGGAGCATCCCCGGGCGGCGGACGTGGTCATTGGGGTGCCAGACTCGGGGCTCAACGCGGCCAAGGGCTACGCCATGGAGTCGGGCATCCCCTACAACGACGGGCTGATCAAGAACCGCTATGTGGGGCGCACCTTCATCAAGCCGGACCAGGCCAGCCGGGAGCAGGCGGTGAAGCTCAAGCTCAACCCCCTGCGCTCCACCATCGAAGGCAAGCGGGTGGTGGTCATCGACGACTCCATTGTCCGGGGCACCACCTCCCGGCAACTGGTGGGGCTGCTGCGGGAGGCGGGGGCCAAGCAGGTGCATATGCTCTCCTCCGCGCCCCGCTTCCTCGCCCCCTGCTACTTCGGCACCGACATCCCATCCAAGGGGGAGCTAATGGCCTGCAACCACACCCTGGAGGAAATGCGGGAGCTCATCGGGGCGGATAGCCTGGGCTTCCTCTCCCCAGACAGCCTGCCCCAGATCGCCCCCCATTGCAGCCGGGGCTTCTGCACCGGCTGCTTCACCGAGCGCTATCCCGTTCCGGTGGAGGAGGCAGGGGGAAACCAGGTTTGAAACTGTGCAAAATCACAAAATGGGGATTTGTGCGGGGAGGAAAGCTGGTTTTTGCGATAAAAATTTGCATGGATGCGGAAAATGATTGACAAAATGCCGCTTTGTGCTATACTAAGCCCATAAGCGGGAGAACAAGGGCGTTCCAGACCTGGGGTGTGGAACGCCCTTGTTCATCAAAATGTGCAGACCGAGCGCCGGGCCGGCCGGGACTGGCATAGCCCCGGGGGGCGGTCCGTATCTATGGAAAGGGGCAGTCATTATGGCAAGCAACACCGGTTACACCAAGGAGGATGTGATCCGCATCGTCCGGGAGGAGGACGTGAAGTTCATCCGCCTGCAGTTCACCGACATTTTTGGGCAGCTGAAGAACGTGGCCATCACCGCCTCCCAGATTGAGAAGGCCGTGAACAACCAGATCATGTTCGATGGCTCGTCCATCGAGGGCTTTGTGCGCATCAACGAATCCGACCAGTACCTCTATCCCGACCTGAAGAGCTTCCGCATCTTCCCCTGGCGGCCCAGCCACGGCAAGGTGGCTCGGCTGATCTGCGATGTGCACAATCCCGACGGCAGCCCCTTTGTGGGCGACCCCCGTCAGGTGCTCAAGCGGGTGATCCAGAAGGCCAACGACATGGGCTTTGACCGGTTCAATGTGGGCCCTGAGTGCGAGTTCTTCCTGTTCCAGACCGACGAGGAGGGCAAGCCAACCACCCGAACCAATGACGAGGCGGGCTACTTCGACCTGGGCCCGCTGGACCACGGGGAGTCCACCCGGCGGGAGATCTGCCTGGCCCTGGAGCAGATGGACTTTGAGATCGAGGCCTCCCACCACGAGGTGGCCCAGGGCCAGCACGAGATCGACTTCAAGTACGCCGAGGCCCTGCACGCGGCGGACAACATCATGACCTTCAAGCTGACGGTGAAGACCCTGGCCCAAAAAAACGGCCTGCACGCCACCTTCATGCCAAAGCCCATCTTCGGCATCAACGGCTCGGGGATGCACACCAATATGTCCCTGTTCCGCAACGGCAAGAACGTATTCTATGACCCGGACGGGGAGAAGGGGCTGTCCAAGCAGGCCTATTCCTTCCTGGCGGGCATCCTGGAGCACATGAAGGGGATCACGGCGGTCACCAACCCGCTGGTAAACTCCTACAAGCGGCTGGTGCCCGGCTATGAGGCGCCCTGCTACATGGCCTGGTCGGCCTCCAACCGCTCGGCCCTGATCCGCATCCCCGCCGCCCGGGGCCAGTCCACCCGGGTGGAGCTGCGCAGCCCAGACCCGTCGTGCAATCCCTACCTGGCCCTGGCTGTCTGCCTGGCCGCCGGGCTGGACGGCATTGAGCGGGAGTTGACCCCGCCCCCCGAGATCACCGACAACATTTTCACCATGACCCCGGCCACCCGCCGGCGCCGCGGCATCGAGGCCCTGCCCGGCTCGCTGGAGGAGGCCCTGGCGTGCCTGAAGAAGGATAAGCTGATCCTGAACACCCTGGGCGAGCATGTGGCAACCCAGTTCATCGCTGGCAAGCAGGCCGAGTGCGACGAGTACCGCACCCGGGTGTCCAGCTGGGAGCTGGACAAATACATGATCAACTACTAAAGCGCGCTGCCCCATTTAAATCCAGGCGGGAGCGCAGGGGAGGGGTGGGGACGTGCGCAAGGTCATCGTAGCCTTTGAAAACGAACTGAACAGCACCAAGGTGCAAGAGGCGGTGGAAGGGGCAGGGGTGGCCGGCTGCGTGGTGTGCCGCAGCGCTGCTCAGGTCCGCCGGGCGGTGAACAAACACCGGCTGGATACCGTCATCTGCGGCTTCAAGCTGCGGGAGGAGTCCTGTGAGCAGCTCTTCCAGGACTTGCCCGGCTACTGCTCCATGCTGATGATCGGCCCCCAGAGCCAGCTGGAGCTGTGCCAGGCCCAGGGCATCTTCAAGCTGTACGCCCCGGTGAGCCGGGGGGACCTGCTGGCCTCGGTGCGGATGCTGCTGCAATTCCGGCAGCGGCGGGGGCCGGATCAGGGGGGATCTGTCCCCCGCAGCCAGGAGCAGCAGGCGCTGGTGGAGCAGGCCAAGGCGGTGCTCATGGACCGCCACGGCATGACGGAGGAGGAGGCCCACCGCTTCCTGCAAAAGCAGAGCATGGACCATGGAGCCAAGCTCACCGACACGGCCCGGCTGGTGTTGTCGGGGGACGAGTGAGCGGGGAAACAGAACGAAGGAGAAGGGGCGGCAGCGACTGGCTGCCGCCCCTTTGCGCGAAAACAGGCCCACGGGCCGGAACAGGAGGCATGAGGATGGAATTCACCAAGATGCACGGGGCTGGGAACGATTACATCTACCTCAACTGTATGAGCGCAATGCCGGAGGATCCAGAGGGGCTGTCCCGGCGGCTGTCTCACCGGCACTTCGGCGTGGGGGGAGACGGGCTGATCTGTGTGTGTCCGTCCTCCAAGGGGGATTTCCAAATGCGGATGTTCAATGCGGACGGATCGGAGGGGGCGATGTGCGGCAACGGAATCCGCTGCCTGGGCAAGTACGTGTACGACAAGGGGCTGACCCGGCGCACCCTTCTGCGGGTGGAGACCCTGTCCGGGATGCGGACGGTGCGCCTGCGCCTGCGGGGTGGCCAGGTGTGGGGGGCGACGGTGGACATGGGCCCGCCCCGGGTGGGCGCCCCCCTCCGGGTGGAGCTGTCGGGCGGGCCGGTGACCGGCGTGCCCGTGTCCGTGGGCAATCCCCACTTTGTGCTCCAGGTGGAGGAGCTGGAGGGGCTGGAGCTGGAGCGGCTGGGGCCGGAGCTGGAGGGGTTGGCCCGATTCCCGGAGGGCGTCAACGCGGAGTTTGTCCGGATCAGGCGTCCAGACCTGTTGGAGATGCGGGTGTGGGAGCGGGGCAGCGGGGAGACTATGGCCTGCGGCACCGGAGCCTGCGCGGCGGCGGCGGCCATGATGGCGGCCGGCCGATTGGCCCGGCAGGCGCAGGTTCGGCTGCCCGGTGGGGAGCTGTCCATTCAGTGGTCGCTGAGCGATGGACATATGTACATGACTGGGCCTACGGTGACGGTGTATGATGGGCAGATTGCCGATTGACCTGCCCTGGGCTTTCCTGTAAAATAGAAGCGCATATTTTCTTTTTTCCACGCGCAGCGGGGGCTGGCCGGCGGGCCGGACCTGCCGAGCGGAGGGAGCGTCACCGGGAGGGATATTCATGACCCAGATCAACCAAAATTTTTGCCGCCTGCCCGGCAGCTATCTGTTCTCCGAGATCGGGCGGCGGGTGGAGGCATACAGCCAGGAAAACCCGGGGGCCGAGCTGATCCGGCTGGGGATCGGGGACGTGACGCAGCCCCTGGCCCCGGCGGTGACCCAGGCCATGGCCCGCGCGGTGGCCGAGATGGGCACGCGGGAAGGCTTTCGGGGCTATGGACCGGAGCAGGGCTATGACTTCCTGCGCCAGGCCATCGCCCGGCACGACTACCAGGACCGGGGCGTGGAGATGGACCCGGAGGAGATCTTTGTCTCCGACGGGGCCAAGAGCGACTGTGGCAACATCGGGGACCTCTTTGGTCCGGACAACATCGTGGCCGTGTGCGACCCGGTCTACCCAGTGTATGTGGACTCCAACGCCATGGCGGGTCGGGCGGGCCATTACGACCCCCAGACCGGCCGGTGGGACCGGCTGGTCTATCTGCCCTGCACCCAGCAGACCGGCTTTGTCCCAGAGCTGCCAAAGGGCCGGGCGGACATGGTCTATCTGTGCTTTCCCAACAACCCCACCGGGGCCATGGCCACCCGGGCGCAGCTGAAGGCCTGGGTGGACTGGGCCAATGAAAATGGCAGTGTACTGCTGTATGACTCGGCCTATGAGGCCTTTATCAGCCAGCCCGAGCTGCCCCACAGCATCTTTGAGATCGAGGGGGCGCGCACCTGCGCCATCGAGTTCCGCTCCTTCTCCAAGACGGCGGGCTTCACCGGCAACCGGTGCGCCTACACGGTGGTGCCCCGCCAGCTGGAGCGGGATGGAGTGGGGCTGAACGGGCTGTGGAACCGGCGCCAGACCACCAAGTTCAACGGCGTGCCCTATGTGGTGCAGCGGGGGGCCGAGGCGGTCTACACCCCCGAGGGGCAGGCCCAGGTGCGGCAGACCATCGCCTACTACCAGCGCAACGCCCAAGTGCTCCGGGAGGGGCTGGGCCAGGCGGGGCTGACGGTGTCCGGCGGGGTGAACGCCCCCTACCTCTGGATCAAGGCCCCGGAGGGCATGGGCTCCTGGGACTTCTTTGAGCTGCTGCTGCGCCAGGCCCATGTGGTCACCACTCCCGGGGTGGGGTTCGGCCCCAGCGGGGAGGGCTACATCCGTATCACCGCCTTTGGTCAGGCTGAGCAGGCGGCCCAGGCAGTGGAGCGGATCCAATCGGTTTTGAGATGACATTTGCACAGCGAACCGGCCCAATGGGGGGCAGGGCTGGCCGGGCGCGCCCGGCCGGCTCCCCCGGGCCGGTTTTTCCGTCCCCTTGGGGGGACAGGTCGACATGGAGGAGAAGGTGAAGCAATGAAGCAGCATCAACAGGTGACGGGGCCGCTGTACAGCCCCGCCTTTGAGCACGACAACTGTGGCATTGGCGCCGTGGTGGACATCCAGGGGCGCAAGAGCTACCAGACGGTGGACAACGCGCTGAAGATTGTGGAAAAGCTGGAGCACCGGGCCGGCAAGGACGCCCAGGGCAAGACGGGGGACGGGGTGGGCATCCTGCTGCAGATCTCCCACCGCTTCTTCACCAAGGCGGCGGCCCAGTGCGGCTTCCAGCTGGGGGAGGAGCGAGACTACGGGGTGGGGATGTTCTTCTTCCCCCAGGAAAACCTGCGCCGCAATCAGGCCAAGAAGATGTTCGAGCTGATCGTGGAGAAGGAGGGCATGGAGTTCATTGGCTGGCGGCAGGTGCCGGTGTGCCCCCAGGTGCTGGGCCAGAAGGCGCTGGACAAGATGCCACGGATTGAGCAGGCCTTCGTGCGCCGGCCCGAGCAGGTGGCCCGGGGGCTGGAGTTTGACCGGAAGCTGTATATTGCCCGCCGGGAGTTTGAGCAGTCAAACGACAACACCTATGTGCCCTCCCTGTCCAGCCGGACCATCGTCTACAAGGGGATGTTCCTGGTGGAGCAGCTGCGGCTGTTCTACCAGGACCTGCAGGACGAGGACTACCAGTCGGCCATTGCCCTGGTCCACTCCCGCTTCTCCACCAACACCAACCCCTCCTGGGAGCGGGCCCACCCCAACCGGCTGATCCTCCACAATGGGGAGATCAACACCATCCGGGGCAACGCCGACCGGATGCTGGCTCGGGAGGAGACCATGCACAGCCCCGTGTGGGACCGGGACATCGACAAGGTCTTCCCTGTGATCAACGCGGCCGGGTCGGACTCGGCCATGCTGGACAATACCTTGGAGTTCCTGGTGATGAGCGGGATGGAGCTGCCCCTGGCGGTGATGATCTGCATCCCGGAGCCCTGGATGAACAACGCCAACCTGTCCCGGGACAAGCGGGACATGTATCAGTATTTTGCCGCCATGATGGAACCCTGGGACGGGCCGGCCTCCATCCTGTTTTCCGACGGGGATCAGGTGGGGGCAGTGCTGGACCGCAACGGCCTGCGCCCCTCCCGGTACTATATCACCGATGAGGATCAGCTCATCCTGTCCTCCGAGGTGGGGGTGCTGGACATCGACCCGGCCCGCATCGTGAAGAAGTCCCGGTTGGAGCCGGGCAAGATGCTGCTGGTGGATACGGTGGCCGGGCGGGTGATCGACGACGAGCAGCTCAAGCAGGGCTACGCCGCCCGCAACCCCTACGGGGAGTGGCTGGACCGGAACCTGATCCGCCTGCGGGACTTGCCCATCCCCAACCGGAAGGTGGAGCTGTACCCGCCCCAGCGCCGGGCCCAGGTGCAAAAGGCCTTTGGCTACACCTATGAGGACGTGATGGGCTCCATCCTCCCCATGGCCCGCACCGGGGCGGAGCCCACCGCCGCCATGGGCATTGACATCCCCCTGGCGGTGCTGTCCGACCACGACCAGCCCCTGTTCAACTACTTCAAGCAGCTCTTTGCCCAGGTGACCAATCCCCCCATCGACGCCATCCGGGAGGAGGTGGTCACCGACACCACCGTCTATGTGGGGGACGACGGCAACCTGCTGGAGGAGACGGCGGACAACTGCCGGGTGCTCCAGGTGCACAACCCCATCCTCACCTCGCTGGACCTGATGAAGATCCGGGACATGGATCAGCCGGGCTTCCAGGTGGAGACGGTGTCCCTGCTCTACTTTAAGAACACCCCGCTGAAGCGGGCGCTGGACCAGCTGATGGTGGCCGCCGACCGGGCCTACCGCAACGGGGCCAATATCCTGATCCTGTCCGACCGGGGGGTGGATGAAAACCACGTGGCCATCCCGTCCCTGTTGGCGGTGTCCGCCCTGGAACAGCACCTGGTGCGCACCAAAAAGCGCACGGCGGTGTCCGTTATCCTGGAGTCGGCCGAGCCACGGGACGTGCACCACTTCGCCACTCTGCTGGGCTACGGGGCCCGGGCCATCAACCCCTACCTGGCCCAGGAGACCATCCGGCAGCTGATCGACGAGGGGCTGCTGGACAAGGACTTTGGCGCGGCGGTGGACGACTACGACAACGCCATCCTCCACGGCATCGTGAAGATCGCCTCCAAGATGGGCATCTCCACCCTCCAGTCCTATCAGTCGGCCCGGATCTTCGAGGCCATCGGCATCTCCAAGCCGGTCATCGACCAGTACTTCACCGGCACCGTCTCCCGGGTGGGGGGTGTGGGCCTGGCGGAGATCGAGACCCTGGTGGACAAAAACCACACCCGGGCCTTTGACCCCCTGGGGTTGGAGGTGGATCCCACGCTGGACTCCACCGGCGCCCACAAGGCCCGCAGCGGCCAGGAGGATCATATGTACAACCCCCAGACCATCCACCTGCTCCAGCAGGCCACCCGGACGGGGGACTACGCCACCTTCAAGCAGTACTCCGCCCTGGTGGACGACGAGACCAAGCCCCACACCCTGCGGGGGCTGATGGAGATGAAGTACCTGGATCAGCCCATCCCCTTGGACGAGGTGGAGAGTGTGGACTCCATCGTCAAGCGCTTTAAGACGGGGGCGATGAGCTACGGCTCCATCTCCCAGGAGGCCCACGAGTGCATGGCCCTGGCTATGAACCAGCTGGGGGGCAAGTCCAACTCCGGGGAGGGGGGCGAGCGGCCCGAGCGGCTGGCGTCGGAGCGCTGCTCGGCCATCAAGCAGGTGGCCTCCGGCCGGTTTGGGGTGACCAGCCAGTACCTGGTCTCCGCCCAGGAGATCCAGATCAAGATGGCCCAGGGGGCCAAGCCTGGCGAGGGAGGGCATCTGCCTGGCCGGAAGGTCTATCCCTGGATCGCCAAGACCCGCTATTCTACGCCAGGGGTGTCTCTCATCTCCCCGCCGCCCCACCATGACATCTACTCCATCGAGGACCTGGCTCAGCTGATCTACGACCTGAAGAATGCCAACCGGCAGGCCCGCATCTCCGTCAAGCTGGTCAGCGAGGCGGGGGTGGGCACCATTGCCGCCGGCGTGGCCAAGGCGGGGGCCCAGGTGGTGCTCATCTCGGGGCACGACGGGGGCACCGGCGCGGCTCCCCGCACCTCCATCCACAACGCCGGACTGCCTTGGGAGCTGGGCCTGGCGGAGACCCACCAGACCCTGATCCAGAACGGGCTGCGCTCCCGGGTGGTGCTGGAGACCGACGGCAAGCTCATGAGCGGCCGGGATGTGGCCATTGCCTGTATGCTGGGGGCGGAGGAGTTTGGATTTGCCACCGCGCCCCTGGTGGCCATGGGGTGCGTGATGATGCGGGTGTGCAACCTGGACACCTGCCCCGTGGGGGTGGCCACCCAGAACCCGGAGCTGCGCAAGCGCTTCCGGGGCAAGCCGGAGTATGTGGTCAACTTCATGCGCTTCATTGCTCAGGAGCTGCGGGAGCACATGGCCAAGCTGGGGGTGCGCACGGTGGAGGAGCTGGTGGGCCGCACCGATCTGCTGGCCCCCCGGGAGCGGGCGGTGAACGCCCGGGCGGCCACGGTGGATTTGTCCGCCATCCTGGGCAACCCCTATGTGGGGGAGGGTTACAAAACCCATTTCGACCCGGCGGACGCATATGACTTCCAGCTGGAGCGGACGGTGGACCTGTCGGTGCTGGAGGCCAAGCTGGGTTCCGCCCTGAAGCGGGGGCAGAGGAAGGCCCTGTCCCTTGCCGTCACGTCCACCGACCGCACTGTGGGCACCATCTTTGGCTCGGATATCACCCGGCTGTACGGGGAGGCGGGGCTGGAGGAGGACACCTTTGTGGTTCACTGCACCGGCGGGGGCGGCCAGTCCTTTGGGGCTTTCATCCCCAAGGGGCTGACCCTGGAGCTGGAGGGGGACTCCAACGACTACTTCGGCAAGGGCCTGTCGGGGGGCAAGCTGGTGGTCTATCCCCCCAAGACGGCCAAGTTCCAGGCGGATGAGAACATTATCATCGGCAACGTGGCCCTATACGGGGCCACCTCCGGTAAGGCGTTTATCGCCGGCGTGGCTGGGGAGCGATTTGCCGTGCGCAACTCCGGTGCCTGGGCGGTGGTGGAGGGCGTGGGCGACCACGGCTGCGAGTATATGACCGGCGGTCGGGTGGCGGTGCTGGGGGACACCGGCAAGAACTTCGCCGCAGGTATGTCGGGTGGCATCGCCTATGTGTGGGACCCACGGCGGGACCTGTACCTGCGGGTGAACAAGGAGCTGGTGAGCATCGAGCTGGTCACAGACCGCCACGACCTGGACGAGCTGCGCCGGATGATTGAGGAGCACGTGGCCGCCACCGGCTCGGCCAAGGGCAAGGAGATCCTGGCCGACTTTGAGGGGGCGGCAGCCAACTTCAAGAAGATCCTGCCCCGAGACTACGACCGGATCCTGAAGGCCATCGCCCAGTGTGAGCAGCGTGGCCTGGAGCGGGAGCAGGCGGAAGTGGAGGCCTTTTACGCGGTGACGGGAGGGAAGCGCTGATGGGAAAGCCTACAGGATTTTTGGAATATGAGCGCCGGGTCAACCCGGCCCAGAGCCCGCAGGAGCGCATCCGGCATTGGAATGAGTTTCACCCCATGCTGCCCGAACAGGAGCGCCAGCGCCAGGGGGCCAGGTGCATGGAGTGCGGCGTGCCCTTCTGCCAGTCCGGGGTGCAGCTGGCTGGGATGTACACCGGCTGTCCGCTGCACAACCTGATTCCAGAGTGGAACGACCTGGTGTACCAGGGCAACCTGGAGCACGCGTTGCAGCGGATGCAAAAGACCAATAATTTCCCCGAGTTTACCGGCCGGGTGTGCCCCGCTCTGTGTGAGGCGGCCTGCACCTGCGGGCTCAATGGGGATCCGGTGAGCATCAAGGAGAATGAGCTGGCCATCGCCGAGGAGGGCTTTGCCTCTGGCGGGATGGACCCCCATCCCCCCAAGGTGCGCACCGGCAAGCGGGTGGCGGTGGTGGGCTCTGGCCCGGCGGGACTGGCCGCCGCCGACCAGCTCAATCGCCGGGGCCACCTGGTTACCGTGTACGAGCGGGACGACCGGATCGGGGGCCTGCTGATGTATGGCATCCCCAATATGAAGCTGGAGAAGCAGATCGTCCAGCGCCGGGCCGACCTGATGGCGGCGGAGGGGGTGGAGTTCCGCACTGGCCAGGACGTGGGCCGGGACGTGCCCGCCCGACAGCTGCTGGAGGAATATGATGCGGTGATCCTGGCCTGTGGCGCTAAGAAAGCCCGGGATTTGACCGTAGCGGAAAGGGATGTTAAGGGAATTTACTTTGCGGTAGACTTTCTGGCGTCCACCACCCGAGCCCTGCTGGACAGCGGCCTGTCCAAGGGCAGCTACGTGGACGCGGCGGACAAGGACGTGATCATCGTGGGCGGTGGGGACACGGGCAACGACTGCGTGGGCACCTGCATCCGCCATGGCTGCCGCTCGGTGGTGCAGATTGAGATGATGCCCAAGGCTCCGGACAGCCGGGGGGAGGACAACCCCTGGCCCCAGTGGCCCCGGGTGAGCAAAACCGACTACGGCCAGGAGGAGGCTATTGCGGTGTTTGGCCACGATCCCCGCCGGTACCAGATGACGCTGAAGGAGTGCCGCACGGACGAGGCGGGCAACCTGCGCTCGGTGGTGGCGGTGGAGCTGGAAGCCAAACGGGAGGGTGGCCGGCTGAGCATGGTGGAGGTGCCCGGTTCGGAGCAGGAGCTGCCCTGCCAGCTGCTGCTCATCGCCGCGGGCTTCCTGGGCCCTGAGGACTATGTGCCTGACGCGTTTGGCTTGGAGCGGGACGGACGCTCCAACGTGGCCACCACCCCTGGGGGATATGCCACCGGGGTGGAGAAGGTGTTTGCCGCCGGCGATATGCGCCGGGGCCAGTCCCTGGTGGTGTGGGGCATTGCCGAGGGCCGTGGCGTGGCTCGGGAGGTGGATGCATACCTGATGGGGTACACCAACCTGACTTGACCGGGATCCTGGGAGGGCAGGCAAAAATCGCAGGAATGGCCGGGAGCGCGTATGCCGGGATGGGTATACGCGCTCCCGTTTCTATTTTGAGATTCCTGGGCCACTGGCCGAGGGGCCGGGTGGCGGATCAGAGCTATATCGCCGCCCATTCGGACAGCCTGGCAGTGCGCTTCATCGACAATGATCTGGGCAACTGGGTCTACTATGATATTGTGGAGGCCACCAATTCCCACAGCTTTGAGCGAGTGGATGGGAAAGAGGTATGGACTGGGGTGAGCCCGACGGCGTAATGGCAGGGAAAAGGACACGGCTGAGCAGCCGTGTCCTTTTCCCTGCCAGGGGTCGGGGCGGATCGCAGGGGGAAAGGGAATTGACGATTGGGGACCCTTGTGGTACACTAAGCCCGCCTTGTTGGGATCTGCGGCCCGTATATAGGGGCGCTGCCAGGAGAGGGGATGGCGGCGACAGGGTCTTCTGCCATCTGGAATGGATAAGGCATCGGGATATAGGGTATGAAATCCGGGGGATTATGGTTCACCCGGACACTTGAGAAAGGAGCCTTCTAATGCAGGATCGAGCCAAAGTCATCTGTCATATGATGACCACGATTGACGGGAAGATCGTCATCGACTTTGACGGTAATGAGGACTATGAGAAGGCTGGGGATGAGTACGACCGGCTGGTTATGGAGTACGGCCCGGCCTGGGGGTGTGGGCGGGCTACCTTTCAGGAGGAGATCCCTGTGGACTTTTCCAAGTACCAGGGGGTTTCGGTGACCTATCAGGACAAGGTGATCCAGCCGCCGGAGGGGGCGCACCTGTGCGTGGCCTTTGACCGGTATGGAAAGCTGCGCTGGGAGAGCAACCAGACCAGCTACGCTGGGGTGGACAACCTGCTGCTGGAGGCTATCACCGAGCAGGTGAAGCCAGAGTTCCTGGCCTATCTGGATGAGCTGGGCATCCCCTATCTATTTGCGGGCAAGCAGGAGTTTGATCCGGAGCTGTTCCTGCAAAAGCTGAAGCGGGACTATCATGTGGACCGGTTCGTGCTGTGTGGCGGGGCTCAGATCAACGGGGAATTTCTGCGCCGTGGCTTGGTGGATGAGATCAGTCTGGTGATCGGGCCGGCGGTGGCCGGCAACCGGGAGGGGCTGACCTTTGCCGGGGTGGAGGACACCACGGGCTTTCCCCAGTACTTCAAGCTGAAAGAGGCCCGGCCAATCCAGGGGAATGGGCTGGTCATCCTTTATAAGGCATGAGGTGGGATGGATGCGCGCCCTGGCAGGATCTGAGGAGGATCCCGTCAGGGCGTTCGTCTTTCCATAGATGGGAGAGGAACAAGAGGGCAGGGACGGAGGGGATTCGGGCGTTCCGAGAGGGGCAAGGGCTTCCGGGGCAAACTTCACGGATGAATTGCCCGGCTAGGCTGCTAGTACCCAGCAGCACTCCACGATGTAGAGAGGATTCTCCCTGGATAAGCCGCGGTGATACAGAGGAGCGGGCAGATGAAGAGCTGCCACCCAGAGCGGACACACATTCTGAACGGGCAAAAGAGGGGCCAAAATCGGGGAATTTCCCCCTTGACAAACACAGCCTGGCCTGTTAATATAACCATGTTATATAACAGTGCTATCCAGGAGGGGACGCTATGTCTGCCCAGTCAACCCTGCTGCGCATTCATCAGGCGGCCAAGGCAGAGTTCTTGGAGAAGGGCTTCCAGGGCGCCTCTTTGCGGAGCATCGTCAAATCCCTTGGGATGACCACCGGGGCCTTTTACGGCTACTATAAGAGCAAAGAGGAACTGTTCGAGGCGCTGGTGGGCCAGGCCTACGACTACCTGATCGGCCGATTCAGCAAGGCCCAGCTGGACTTCGCCCAGCTTCCCCACGCCCGCCAGCCGGAGGCTCTGGGGAAGGTCTCGGGGGAGTGCATGTTCGATATGCTGCACTACGCCTATGCCCACCTGGAGGAATGCAAGCTCCTGCTGTGTGCCGCCGAAGGGACGCGCTTTGCCGGCCTGGTGGACGAGATGGTGCGCATTGAGACCCAGGCGACCCACGCCTACTGTCAGGTGCTGGAGGAGCTGGGCCGGCCGGTTCCGGACATCGACCTGCGCCTGGAGCACATCCTCATCACAGGGATGTTCCACACCTTTTTTGAGCTGATCATCCATGAGATGCCGCTGGCTCAGGCGGAGAACTACCTTCGGGAGATGCGCGCGTTTTATACCGCCGGGTGGATGGAAATCATGGGGCAGTAATGCCCCGTCCTTTCTGCCCGATGGTTAGCAATAGCTAACTAAAAAGGAGGAATTCACTTGAAAAAGCAGTCTAACCTGTCGCGCCTGCTGGCCATGGCTGGCGGGTACAAACGCCTGGCCCAGGCGTCCTGGGTGCTGTCCGCCCTTAGCGCCCTGATCGCACTGGCGCCCTACTACTACATCTGGCGCATCATGGGGGAGGTGCTGGCCGTGGCGCCCGACTTTGGCCGGGCTGAGCATCTGGTACAAAACGGCTGGATGGCGGTGCTGCTGGGGGTAGTGGCGGTGCTGGTGTACATCGGGGGGCTGATGTGCTCCCACCTGGCCGCCTTTCGGATTGCCACCAACTTGCGCTTGCAAGCCATGGCGCACATCGTCCGGCTGCCCCTGGGGGCGGCGGAGCGCTTTGGCAGCGGCAAGCTGCGCAAGATCGTCAACGAGTCCAGCGCCGCCACCGAGACCTATCTGGCCCACCAGCTGCCTGACCGGGCCGGGGCCATCGCCACTCCCTGCGGGTTGTTGGTGCTGCTGTTGGTGTTTGACTGGCGGCTGGGCCTACTGAGCCTGGCCCCGGTGGTGCTGGGCTTTCTCATCATGATGGCCATGACCGGATCGCGGATGCAGCAGAAGATGAAGGAATATCAGGACGCCCTGGGGGATATGTCCAACGAGGCGGTGGAGTACGTCCGGGGTATCCCGGTGGTCAAGACCTTTGGCCAGACCATCTTTTCCTTCAAGAAGTTCAAGGATTCCATTGACCGTTATAAGGTCTGGGTCATCGCCTACACCAAGCAGTTGCGCACGCCCATGATGTGCTACACCGCCGCCATCAACGGCGTGTTCGCCTTTCTGATCGCCGGTGCGCTGCTGCTGACCCGGACGGGGGTGACCACCGGCTTTGTGCTCAACCTGATCTTCTACATCATCCTCACCCCGGTCATCTCGGTGACCCTGACCCGCATCATGTTCCAGAGCGAGAACGCCATGATTGTGGACGATGCCCTCCAGCGCATCGACAGCGTGCTGGACCTGGCCCCCCTGGCCCAGCCAGAGACCCCCCAGCACCCCAAGGACCCCTCGGTGGAGCTGGAGGACGTGTGCTTTGGCTATGACGGGGACAACGATGTGCTCCACCACATCTCCCTGTCCATCCCAGCCGGGCAGACCGTGGCCTTTGTGGGGCCTTCCGGCGGAGGGAAGACCACCCTGGCCAACCTGATCGCCCGCTTCTTTGATCCCCGGTGCGGAACGGTGCGCATCGGCGGGGTGGACGCCCGGGACATCCCAAAGGAGGAGCTGATGGATACCGTCTCCTTCGTGTTCCAAAACAGCCGCCTTCTCAAGACCTCCATCCTGGACAATGTGCGTCTGGGCCGGCCCGGGGCCACCCGGGAGCAGGTGCTGGAGGCCCTGCATAATGCCCAGTGTGACGACATTCTGGAAAAACTGCCTCAGGGGGTGGACACGGTGGTGGGTGCCAAGGGGGTTTATCTATCCGGGGGGGAGCAGCAGCGCATCGCCATCGCCCGGGTCATGCTGAAAAACACCCCCATCCTCATCCTGGATGAGGCCACCGCCTTTGCCGACCCGGACAATGAGACCCGGGTGCAGGCCGCCCTGTCCAAGCTGTCCCAGGGCAAGACGGTGCTGCTCATTGCCCACCGGCTGACCACCGTGGCTGAGGTGGATCAGATCTATGTGATGCAGGATGGGCGGATCACCGAGCATGGAACCAGCCGGGAGCTGTTGGAGCGGGGCGGCCTGTTCGCCCGGATGTGGAACGAGTACCAGACTTCCGTGCAGTGGAAGGTAGAAAAGGAGGCGCGTTGAGATGATTGCATGGCTGCAAAAGCGGTATGCCCTATCCCGGCAGGGGGCCAAGGACCTGGTGAAGGGCTGCCTGGCCTGTGTGCTGCAAAACCTTTCGTTCCTGTTCCCGGCAGGGCTGCTCTACCGGCTGGTGGGGCAGCTGCTGGACGGCGGAGTCCCAGGGGACAGCTTGGCCTTCTACGTGGTGGGCTGCATCGCCTGCGTGGGGCTGATCCTGCTGACCACCTACCTGCAATACAACGCCACCTACTTTGCCACCTATACCGAGAGCGGGGTGCGGCGGATTACCCTGGCCGAGCGGCTGCGCAAGCTGCCCTTGTCCTACTTTGGCAAGAAGGACCTGGCCGATCTGACCAGCACCATCATGGCCGACTGCACCTTCTTGGAGCAGAGCTTCTCCCACTTTATCCCCGAGCTGGCGGGGGCAATCCTGTCCACGGTGATGGTGGCGGCCGGCCTGTTTGCCTTTGATTGGCGCCTGGCGTTGGCGGCGCTGTGGGTGCTGCCGGTGTCCTTTGCCATCGTGGGTCTTTCCGCCCGAGTGCAGCAGCGGCTCAACCAGAAGGCCATGGACGTGAAGATGGACTGCGCCGACGGCATCCAGGAGTGCATCGAGGCAGTGCAGGACCTGAAGGCCAACAACGCCGAGCAGGCCTACCTGGCGGGGCTGGAGGAGAAGATCCGGGCTGTGGAGCGCCGGAGCGTCATCAACGAGTTTGGCCTGGCGGCCTTTGTGGTGTCCGCCTCCCTGCTGCTGAAGCTGGGCATTGCCACCGTGGCGCTGGTGGGTTCAGCCCTGCTGGTGGCGGGCAGCCTGGACGTGCTGACCTTTTTCCTGTTCCTGCTGGTGGTCTCCCGGCTGTATGACCCCCTCCAGGGAGCGCTGCAAAACCTGGCCGCGGTGATCTCCACCCGCACCAACATCAACCGGATGAACGAGATCCTGGAGCACCCTATCCAGCAGGGGGACAGCCGGCTGACCAACCAGGGCTACGACATCCGCTTTGACCATGTGGACTTTGCCTACAACACAGGGGAGCAGGTGCTGCGGGACGTCTCCTTCACCGCCAAGCAGGGGGAGGTGACGGCGCTGGTGGGCCCCTCCGGCGGGGGAAAGACCACCGTGTCCCGCCTGGCCGCCCGCTTCTGGGACGTGGGGCAGGGGAGGATCACCGTGGGGGGCATGGACGTGTCCCAAATTGACCCTGAGGCGCTGCTGCATCTGTACTCCATCGTGTTCCAGGACGTGACGCTGTTTGACAACACCATCCTGGAGAACATCCGCATCGGCAACCAGGACGCCACCGACGAGCAGGTGCTGGAGGCGGCCCGGCTGGCCAACGTGGATGAGTTTGCCACCCGCTTGCCCGACGGCTGGAACACCCAGATTGGGGAGAACGGCTGCCAGCTGTCCGGGGGAGAGCGCCAGCGCATCTCCATCGCCCGTGCCTTCTTGAAAAACGCCCCTATCATCCTGCTGGACGAGGCCACCGCCTCGCTGGATGTGGAGAACGAGACGCTGATCCAAACCGCCCTCTCCCGCCTGATCCGGGACAAGACGGTGCTGGTTATCGCCCACCGGATGCGCACCGTGGCCGGGGCGGATCAGATCGTGGTGCTCTCCCAGGGCAGGGTGGCCGAGCAGGGCAGCCCGGAACAGCTGCTGGCCCAGGACGGGCTGTACGCCCGCATGGTATGCCTACAGACCCAGAGCCAGAACTGGACGCTGGGCTGATTGCGGCCAAAAGGCCCGCCCCGGCCCCTGGCAAAAGGGGTGGAGCGGGCCCGGTAGGGGGGCGGTGGCACGGCCCAGGCGCGGATGGGACTCAGAGCAGGGTGATGAAGTCGCTGCTGGCATAGCCCACCACCCCGTCGAAGGAGACCAGATACCAGTTCTGCCACTGGTTGATCACCGTCAGACGCGCCCCATCGTAGGCACGGGCGATGACCGGAGCGCTGGTACTGGGCCGGGAGCGGATGTTGAGATAGCCCCAGCTGACGTCCACCACGGCCTGCCTGGGGGCTTGAGGGTAGAGGAAGGGGATGTTGAAGTACTCGGTGAGGGACAGCACGATGTTCTGGGCGATGCGGTCCAGGTTGTTCTGGACCCAGGCGGCGTCGTCCGGGTTGTCGTGATAGCCCAGTTCGATAAACACCGATGGGGCCCTGGGCTGGCGCACCTCCCCGATGGAGGTGGTGGGCTCGGCCCGCACATTGTTGGGCAGGGGATAGATGGCCTTGAGGTTGTTGGCCACGATTTCCGAGGCCCGCTTTCCCCGGGTGCTGGTGGGATAATAAAAGACGATGATGCCCCGGTTCTGACCGTAGTTGGCCGGGGCAGAGGCGTTGGAGTGCAGGGCCAAGTGCAGGTCGTAGTTGCCCGCGTTGGAGGCCCGGATGGAGGACGCGGCGGTCATGTCGGGGGTGTTGCGTACATATTGGATGCCTGAAGCATCCAGGTAGGGTACCATGGCGTCAGCCAGGCGGTTCATCCACTCTTCCTCGCTGCCGCCGTTGACGTATAGGTTGCTCTCCTGAGTGGAAGGAGACAGATAGATGATCGGCATAGGATAGACCCTCCTTCTCCCTATCCTATGCCGAGCCGGTGAATTTGACAAAGGGTTGGGGCCGCGGCCCCAACCCTTTGCCCGTCAGGTTAGATTGTGCGCCAGGATCTCCAGCTGACGCCTCAGCGCCTCAGGGACCCGGTCGCCGAACTTGGCGTAGAACTCCTGGATGTCGGCCACTTCCTGGCGCCACAGCTGGGGGTCCACCCGCAGCAGTTCCTTGAGGGTATCCAAGGTGACCTCCAAGCCGTCCAGGTTGAGGTCCTCCGGGCTGGGCTCATAGCCGATGGCGGTCTCCTGGGCGTCCGCCTGGCCCGAGCAGCGCTGGAGGATCCACTCCAGCACCCGCAGATTGTCCCCAAAGCCCGGCCAGAGGAAGTTGCCCCCATCGTCCAGCCGGAACCAGTTGACGTGAAAGATCTTGGGAGGATGGGCCATCCGCTGGCCCATGTCCAGCCAGTGCTGCCAATAGTCGGCCATGTGATAGCCGCAGAAGGGGAGCATGGCCATGGGATCCCGGCGGACCACCCCCACGGCGCCGGCGGCGGCGGCGGTGGTCTCCGAGGCCATGGTGGAGCCCACGAACACCCCATGCTCCCAGGAGCGGGACTGATAGACCAGAGGGGCGGTCTTGGCCCGGCGGCCGCCGAAGATGATGGCGGAGATGGGCACGCCCTGGGGGTTGTCAAACTCGGGGGAGAGGCAGGGGCAATTTTTGGCCGGGGCGGTGAAGCGGCTGTTGGGGTGGGCGGGCTTTTTCTCATCCCCCCGGTGCCACTCCAGCCCGTTCCAGTCGATAAGGACCTCAGGGATGTCCTCCCCCTTGGACAGGCCTTCCCACCAGACGGTGCCGTCGGCCGGGTTGTAGGCCACGTTGGTAAAGATGGTGTCCCGCTGGGTGGAGGCCAGGGCGTTGAAGTTGGACTTGGCATTGGTGCCGGGGGCTACGCCGAAGAAGCCGTACTCCGGGTTGACCGCCCACAGCCGTCCGTCTGCGCCCACCCGGAGCCAGGCGATGTCGTCCCCCACGCACCAGACCTTCCAGCCCGCCCGGCGGTAGCCCTCGGGGGGGATGAGCATGGCCAGGTTGGTCTTGCCGCAGGCGGAGGGGAAGGCGGCGCAGAGGTAGCGCACCTCCCCCTGGGGGCTCTCCACGCCCAGGATGAGCATATGTTCCGCCATCCAGCCCTCCTGCCGGCCCAGGTAGGAGGCGATGCGCAGGGCGAAGCACTTCTTGCCCAGCAGCACGTTGCCGCCGTAGTTGGAGTTGATGGACAGGATGGTGTTGTCCTCGGGAAAGTGGGCGATGTACTTGTTCTGGCTGTCCAGGCTGGCATAGGAGTGCAGCCCCTTGATGTAGTCGCCGCTGTCCCCCAGCGCGTCCAGCGCCTGCCGGCCCACCCGGGTCATAATGGCCATGTTGAGCACCACATAGATCGAGTCGGTCAGCTCGATGCCGTACTTGGCGAAGGGGGAGCCCACCACCCCCATGGAGTAGGGAATGACGTACATGGTGCGCCCCGCCATGGAGCCCTCAAACAGGGCATACAGCTTATCGTACATCGCCTGGGGCTCCATCCAGTGGTTGGTGGGGCCGGCGTCCCGTTCGTCCCGGCAGCAGATGAAGGTGCGCTCCTCCACCCGGGCCACGTCCATGGGGTCGGTGCGGTGGAGGTAGCAGCCGGGCAGTTTGTCCTGGTTGAGCTGCAGCAGGATCCCCTCCTCCACCGCTTGCCGGCGCAGCGCGTCCAGCTGCGCCTGGCTGCCATCGATCCAGACGATGGACGAAGGGCGGGTCTTGGCCGCCATCTCGTCGATCCAGTGGAGTACCGCTGGGTTTTGTGTAGGTGCCATGGTAGCTTGCCTCCTGTTGCGTCAGATTGCAGCCCGGGCACGACCCATCCCCGGGAAGCCGTTTTCCTACCAATAGTGTAGGGGAAAAAGGTGGAAAATGCAAGGGGAATTTACGCCTGCTCCAGATGTTTGGCCAGCAGGGCGAAGCGCTCCAGATCCAGCCGCTCCCCCCGCACCGACTCATCCAGCCCGCAGATAGCCAAAATCTGGCGCAGTTGATCTTTGGAGAAGCGGGGGGCGTAGGCGGCGGACAGGGCGTTGAGCAGGGTTTTCCGGCGCTGGGCAAAGGCGGCCCGCACCACGGGGAACAGGGCCTGGGGCGCAACGTCCACCGGGGGGGCCTGGTGGGGGAGCAGGCGCACCACGGAAGAGGTCACCTTGGGGGCGGGCAGGAAGCATTCCGGGCCCACGTCAAACAGGGGCTCGCATTGGGCGTGGTACTGACAGAACAGGGAGAATGCCCCCCGGTCCGGGCTGCCCGGCGGGGCGCAGATCCGCCGGGCCACCTCCCGCTGGACCATCACTGTGATGGAGGCGAACAGACCGCACTCCAGCAGCTTGGTCAGAACCGGGGTGGTGATGTTATAGGGCAGGTTGGCGCAGACCCGCACCGGCAGGCTGCCAAACTGTTCAGCCACCAGGGCGGCCAGGTCCAGCTTCATCACGTCCCCCTGGATCACTTGGGTGTTGGGGCAGCCGGACAGCGTCTCGGCCAGGATGGGCAGCAGGGAGCGGTCCAGCTCGATGGCGGCCACCTGGCCCGCCCGCCGGGCCAGCTCCACAGTGAGCGAGCCGATGCCCGGCCCGATCTCCAGCACCCCGCAGCCTGGGTCCAGCCCCGCGGCGTCGGCGATGTCCCGGGGCACCCAGCCGGCGATGAGGAAGTTCTGCCCCATGGCCTTGGAGAAGCGAAAGCCGTGCCGGGCCAGCAGGGCCCGGATCTGCTTGGAGTCGGTGAGCTTCATGGTTTCCCCTCCCTGGCCGGGGGGCGGCCGTCCAGCTTGGCCTCAAAGGCCAGGCGGCGGGGGTCGTGGCCCTCCCCGGCCGCCACCAGCACGTTGCCCCGGTACTGGAACCCACCCCGGCGCAGCAGGTTCTGCATCGCTTTATTCTTCCTGTGGGTGTCCGCCCGCAGCCACCCAACACCCAGTTTTCGGGCCAGTTCCCTGGCCGATTCCAGCAGGCGGTCGGCTACCCCGGCACCCCGGAACCGGTCGGCTACGGCACTGCGATGGAGCACGGCGTAGGGCCCGTCGCCCCGCCATTTCCCGTCGGTGATGGCGTCGTAGCCCATCTCCGGCCCCCTGGTGAGGGAGAACACGGCGGCCAGGTCCCTCTCATAGGTGAGCACATGGCAGCAGCCCTGGGCCAGGTCGGCCTGGAATACCTGGACGGCGGGATAGCCGTCCTGCCACTGGTCCACCCCCCGCCGCCTCAGCAGCGCCCGGGCCTGGGCCACCAGCTCCAGGATGGCGGGCAGGTCGTCGGTTGTGGCCGGCCGGCACAGCAGGGGGGCGGTGAGGACGGGGCGAGTAGCCTCCCACTCCAGCTCTCGCAGCAGCTCCTGGTCCTGTGGGCTGGACAGGGGAAGCTTGGCAAACAGGTCGGGCCGGCGCTGCCTGGTCCGCAGCAGCTGCTGCTTGCGCCGCCACCGCCGCACCTGGCTGTGGTCACCGGAGAGCAGTTCTTTGGGAACGGCCCGGCCCTGCCACAGCTCCGGCCGGGAGTACTGGGGGTACTCCAGCAGGCCGTCCCAATGGCTCTCGTCCTCAAAGCAGGCCGGGTCGGACAGCACGCCGGGCACCAGGCGGCACACCGCGTCGGCCACCGCCATGGCCGCGATCTCCCCGCCGGTGAGCACAAAATCCCCCAGAGAGATCTCCTCGTCCACATAGGCGTCCAGAAATCGTTGGTCCACCCCTTCATAGTGGCCGCACACCAGGATCAGGTGGTCGTGCTCCCGGGCCAGGCGCTTGGCGGCGTCCTGGTCAAAGGGGGTCCCGCAAGGGGAGAGATAAATGGTGTGGCCGGGGCCGCAGGTCTGGGTGATATGCCGCCAGCACCGGTAGAGGGGGTCGGCCTGCATCACCGCCCCCCGGCCCCCGCCATAGGGGTAGTCGTCCACCTGCTTCTGCTTGCTGAGGGTGTAGTCCCGGATCTGGTGGGCCTGGAGGGCCAGCAGCCCCCGGCCCTGGGCACGGCCCAGGATGGAGGAGCCCAGCACGCCGTCCACCGCGTCGGGGAACAGGGTCATCAGATCGATGCGGTACATCTTCTCACATCCCTTCGATGAGCCGGACCTTGAGATAACCGCCGGACACGTTGGTCTCCAGGATGAATTGGGGGACGGCTGGGATGAGCAGCTCCCGCTCTCCCCGCACCACATAGACCTTCTGCTGGGAGGGGGAGAGGACGTCGGCCAGCACCCCCAGCTGCTGTCCCTGCTCGTCCACCACCCGAAGGCCCAGCAGGTCGGCTAGGAAAAAGGAGCCCTCAGGCAGGGGCAGGTCCTTCCGATGGAGATAGACTACCTTGCCCTTTAGCGCCATGGCCTGCTCCACGTTAGCCACGCCGTCCAGCTGGGCGATGACATTGCCCTTGTGCACCCGGGCGCCCAACAGGGCCACAGCGGCCCCGTCCAGGTAGAGGGCGGGCAGAGCGCACAGCACCTGCGGGCTGTCCGCCCAGGGCTGGATCTTGACCTCCCCCCGGATGCCGTGGGTGTTGACGATCCGGCCGCATTCCAAAAGCTGATCTGACATGGCAAACCTCCTGCCTGGCCGGCCCCTGGCCGGACCCAGATGATAGGGACAGAGCGAGGGCTTTGCCGCCCTCGCTCTGTCGGTCAGTCCTTGATCTCCACGGAGACCTTTTTGCCCTGGCGCTGGGCCACCGAGCGCATCAGCGCCCGGATCTCCTTGGCGATGCGGCCCTGGCGGCCGATCACCTTGCCCATGTCCTCCGGGGCCACCCGGAGCTCCAACACCGTTTCAGCGCTGTGCTCCACCTGGGTGACAGACACCGCCTCGGGGTGCTCCACCAGGTTTTGGGCGATATAAGTGAGCAGTTGCTTCATCACAGCCTCCATTCCCGGGCGCTTATAGGCCGGCCTTCTTCAGCAGGGCGCGCACGGTCTCGGTGGGCTGGGCGCCGGTCTTGATCCAGGCCTGGGCCCGCTCCACGTCGATGCGGATGGCGGCGGGATCCTGGCGGGGATCATAGGTACCGATCTCCTCGATGAAGCGTCCGTCCCGAGGGTAGCGGGAATCGGCCACCACCACGCGGTAGAAGGGAGCCTTCTTGGCGCCCATGCGGCGCAGTCGGATTTTCACCATGTCTGATTCACCTCCAAAGTTGTCACAGGTTTCTATGGTAAATGTTCGTGTGGGCCGGTGCCCGGAACATGGACCATCGGGTCAGAAGGGCAGCCCCATCCCCTTGAAGCGGCTGAGCAGCCCCTTGGACTTTCTGGGGTTGGAGAACTGCCGGGTGAGCTGCTGGACGCCCTCAAACTGCTTGAGCAGCCGATTGACGTCCACCACCTGGGTGCCGGAGCCGGCGGCGATGCGCTTTTTCCGGCTGGAGTTGAGCACCGAGGGGTTCTCCCGCTCATAAGGGGTCATGGACTGGATGATGGCCTCGGTGCGGGCCAGCCCCCGCTCATCCACCGTCAAGTCCAGCTTCTTGCCCCCCATGCCCGGGAGCATGGAGGCGATGTCCTGCAGGTTGCCCATGCGCTTGAGCTGGGTCAGCTGGTCGTAGAAGTCGGACAGGGTGAACTGGTTTTTGCGCAGCCGCTCCAGTTGCTGGGCGGCCTGCTTGGCGTCCAGGGCCTGCTCGGCCTTCTCGATGAGGGAGAGCACGTCGCCCATGCCCAGGATGCGGCTGGCCATCCGATCGGGATGGAAGACCTCGATATTGTCCAGCTTTTCGCCGGTGCCCACAAATTTGATGGGCTTGCCGGTGACCGCCCGGATGGACAGGGCCGCGCCGCCCCGGGCGTCCCCGTCCAGCTTGGTGAGCATCACGCCGTCCAGGTCCAGCGCGTCGTCAAAGGCCTTGGCGGCGGTGACCGCGTCCTGGCCGATCATGGCGTCTACCACCAGCAGGACCTCGGTGGGCTGGACGGCGGATTTGATGGCCCGCAACTCGTCCATGAGCTGCTCGTCCACGTGGAGCCGGCCGGCGGTGTCCAGGAACACCATGTCGTTGCCGTGGGCCTTGGCGTGGGTCACGGCGGCCTGGGCGATGTCCACGGGGTTGGCCTGACCCATCTGGAACACAGGCAGGCCCAGCTGGCCGCCCACCACCTCCAGCTGCTGGATGGCGGCGGGGCGATAGACGTCGCAGGCGCACAGCAGAGGGCGCTTGCCCTGCTGCTTCATCAGGCCGGCCAACTTGGCGCCGTTGGTGGTCTTGCCCGCTCCCTGCAGACCCACCAGCATGACCACCGTGGGCGGGGCGGGGGAGAGGGCCAGCTTGCTCTCGCCGCCCCCCATGAGGGCGGTGAGCTCCTCGTTGACGATCTTGACGATCATTTGGGCGGGGGTGAGCGACTCCATCACGTCTGTCCCTACTGCCCGCTGGGAGACCGCGTCCACAAAGCCCTTGACCACTTTGAAGTTGACGTCCGCCTCCAGCAGGGCCATCTTGATCTCCCGCATGGCCTGCTTCACATCGGACTCGGACAGGCGGCCCTTGCCCCTCAGCCGCTTGAAGGTGGCGGACAGCTTTTCCGTTAAACTCTCAAATGCCATCTGGTCACTCCTGTTTGAGCTTGGCGGTGTTTTCCTTGATGATCCGGCCGATCTCGTCCAGGCTCTCGTCCTGGTAGCTGCGCTCGTTGACCATCTGGAGCAGGCGGTCGGCCGCCTGGTCGATGGCGGCGATCTGCCCCTGCATCTGGTGGAAGCGGCGGATGATGTGGGTCTTGTCCTCCACCTCGGTCATGGCCGCCTCTGCCCGGACGATGACGTCCCGCACCCCCTGGCGGGAGATGCCGTAGTTCTCGGCGATCTCGGCCAGGGACAGGTCTTCGTTGTAGTAGAGGTCGTAGAATTCCTTCTGGCGGTCGGTGAGCAGATCGCCGTAAAAATCGAACAGCATGGCCATACGGTATGCCTGATTTTTCATCTTCAGCCTCCCCCACAAGATATTGTGTAAAGTTTTTGAGCTTTACAATGGGATTACTATACCACAGGAATTGGCATTTGTCAAGGATAAAAATGCCGTACTTTGAGAAAAAGCAGGGACGGCAGGAGTGTTTCTCCCGCCGTTTCTGGGAAGGAGTGAATCCGCTGTTGGTCAGGGCTCCAGTACCTGCTGGGTGACGATGATGGGAGAGTTCGTGTACGCTCGGAACACGATAATGCCACAGGCCACCAGGAGCAGGTTGAACACCACGATGGCGCCAAGGATCCCCAGCACCAGCCGGAGGACAAACCGGCCCCTGCGGTTGCGTACGGCCAGCTGCTCGTTGATCCGGGAGAGTTGCTCGGCCAGCCTGTCGCGGCTGGCCTCATCCTCCGGGATGTCCGCCCCCAGCAGGCGGCTCACGGTGGTGTCCAGTGCCTCGGCCAGCCGGATGAGCAGCTCAGCATCGGGTACCGACAGGCCCTTCTCCCACTTGGAAACGGTCTGGCGTACGATGTGCAGCCGGGCGGCCAACTCCTCCTGGGTCAGCCCCTTGGCCTTGCGCAGAGCCTTCAGATTTTCAGAAAACATGGCTGTGAACCTCCTTCTTTGCTGGGGGCATACTAGCAGAAAATCCCCGTTGCGGCAAGCAACGGAGATTGACATGGCCGTGCCAGGACAGGGGGCAAATCTTAAGATTTCCATTGGGGTGAAAAAAGGGCTGTCCATCCGGGGCAAACTCATGGTATAATGAATCGCTTTCCCGTTTCAGCATGGGAGGGGCGCAGGCCCGCCGCGCCCATTTTAGATAGGGGGATCGGAAACGATGCAGATACGTCACAAGGCGCTGGCCGAGGGGGTGGAGCTGGCGGTGTGCCAGTCTGAGCAGTTCAAGACCGGGCTGCTCAGCGTCACCCTGGCCGTCCCGCTGGCCCAGCGGACGGCCACCGCCTATGCCCTGGCCCCGGAGGTGCTCTTCCGGGGCAGCCGGAACTACCCGGACATGGAGCGGCTGTCCGCGGCCGCCGACCAGCTGTACGGGGCGGTGATCGGCCCTGGGGTGCGCCAGCGGGGAGAGAGCCAATGCGTGAGCTTCCTGTGCAGCTTCATCGACGACCGGTATGCCCTGGACGGCACGGCTCTGTTGGAGCCGGCTGCCCAACTGCTGGGGGAGGTGCTGTTGGATCCCGCTACGGAGGGCGGTGTGTTTTGCAAGGACTATGTGGCCGGGGAAGGGGCCAACCTGGCCGATGAGATCAACGCCCGGGTGAACGACAAGCGGGGGTGGTCCATCTTTCGGCTGACCCAAGAGATGTGCGCCGGAGAGGCCTATGCCTTGGATAAGCTGGGCGATGCCCAGCAGGCGGTGGCCCTGGGGCCGCAGGAGCTGTGGGGCCACTATCAGCGTCTGCTGGAGGGGGCCA
The DNA here is from genome assembly GCA_944387065.1 of uncultured Oscillospiraceae bacterium. Taxonomy (GTDB): domain Bacteria; phylum Bacillota; class Clostridia; order Oscillospirales; family Oscillospiraceae; genus Enterenecus. Next base: position 181,741 of record CALXDM010000001.1, on the reverse strand, counting down.
GGGTGATCTTCTACTACGGAGGCAGCGCCGAACCAGACCGGGTGGAGCAGGCGGTGCGCCGCAGCTTCGCCTCCCTGATCCGGGATCGGAACACCCACCTGCCCTGCCAGGTGGTGGCCCGGCCAGGACAGGGGGTGCGCCGGGTGGAGGAGGGAATGGATGTGACCCAGGGCAAGCTGGCCATGGGCTTTCGCACCGGCGGGGTGACCATGGGAACGCCGGACTATCCCGCTCTGCTGGTGTGCAACGCCCTGTATGGGGGCACCGCCCACTCCAAGCTGTTTCGAAACGTGCGGGAGCGGATGAGCCTGTGCTACTTTGTCTCCTCCATGCTGGACGCTGTCAAGGGGCTGATGGTGGTGTCCTCCGGGGTGGAGTTTGCCCAGTTTGACCGGGCGGAGCAGGCCATTCTGGAGCAGCTGGAGGCGGTGCGCCGGGGGGACTTTGATCAGGCCGAGCACCAGGCCGCTGTGCGCTCGGTGGTCAATGCCCTGCTCAGCCGCCGGGACAGCCAGGGCCAGATGGAGCAGGACTGCGTGACCCAGCTGCTGGCCGTGGGCGGGTGGACCGCTCCCGAGGAGCTTGCTGCGGCGGTGGAGCGGGTGAGCCCCCAGCAAGTGGCCCATGTGGCCGGACAGATTGGGCTGGACACCGTCTACCGCCTGACAGAAAAGGAGGAGGGGTGAAGATGGAGCATACCGACTACGCCGCCCTGGGGGAGCGGGTATACGCGAGCAAGCTGCCAAACGGTTTACAGATCCTGGCGCTCCGCCGTCCGGAGTACAGCCGGCAGTTTGCCTTTTTCGCCACCCGATACGGAGGGATGGACCTGCGCTTCCGGGGGGAGGACGGAACCGGTTGGGTGGACACCCCCGCCGGCATCGCCCACTTTCTGGAGCACAAGATGTTTGACACCGAGGACGGCAACGCCCTGGAGATCCTGGCGGCCAACGGCGCGGTGGACAACGCCTTCACCGCCGCCCATATCACCGGCTACTACTTCGAGGGCACCCGGGGATTTGAGGAGAACCTGCGCACCCTGCTCAGCTTCGTCTCAGTGCCCTACTTCACCCCGGAGAGCGTGGCCAAGGAGCAGGGGATCATCACCCAGGAGATCCGCATGTGTCAGGACGAGCCGGAGACGGTGGCCTACTACCAGCTGCTGGAGTGCCTGTATGCCCACCATCCCATCCGCAACCAGGTAGTGGGGACGGTGGAGTCCATCGCGGGGCTGACCCCAGAGCTGCTCTACGCCTGCCACCGGGCCTTCTACCGGCCTGGGAACATGGTGCTGTGCGTGGCCGGCCGGGTGGACCCGGACCGGGTGGCCGACCTGGCCCGGGAGATCCTGCCTCCGGACGCTTCCGCCGCAGCCCAGGTGGACCTGGGTCAGCCGGAGCCCCCTGGGGCGGTGCGCCCAACCGCCCGCCGGGAGATGGCGGTGTCCATGCCCCTGTTCGCCCTGGGCTTCAAGGGGGAGCCCGCGCCGGCGGGGGAGCGGCTGCGCCAGGAGCTGGTGGGCCAGCTGGCCTGCGAGGTGCTGCTGGGCCCCTCGTCGCCGCTGTACCGCCGGTTGTACGAGCAGGGGTTGGTCAACGCCACGCTGGACTGCTACTATGACGCCGCGCCGGGCTGCGCCCACCTGATGGTCAGCGGGGAGAGCCGGGACCCGGAGCAGGTGCTGGAGCAGCTGCTGCAAGAGGCCGGTCGGCTGGCCCGGGACGGGGTGGACGAAGGGCTTTGGGAGCGGTTGAAGCGGGCGGCCTACGGTGGCATGGTCCGTCGGCTCAACTCGCTGGAGAGCACCTGCATTGACCTGGCCCAGGCCTACTTTGAGGGGGAGGACTACCTGCGCTTCCCCCAGCGGTTTCAGAGCGTTGAGCGGGAGCATGTGCGCCAGCTGATCGCCCGCTGGTGCACCCGGGAGCGGGCCGCTTTGTCGCTGATCCTGCCCGCGGGCGGGGCGGCGCAATCCAGAGAAAGAAGATGAGCGTATGACCAATCTTGTGACCTTTCCCGGCCTCGGCCTGGAGTTTGAGCTCAGCCGGGTGGCCTTCACCCTGTTTGGCAAGGAGATCTACTGGTACGGCATTATCATCGCCTGCGGTTTTCTACTGGCGGTGCTGTTTTGCTTCCGCCTGGCCCACCGGTTCGGCGTGGACCGGGAGAAGCTGATGGATATGCTGTTTTTCGCCGTGCCTGCCTGCATCGTGGGGGCCCGGGCCTACTATGTGATCTTCCACCCCTCGGTCTGCTTCAATCCAGACGGCTCCTTCAGTCTGTACCGGACCATCGCCATCTGGGACGGGGGGTTGGCCATCTACGGGGCGATCATCCTGGCGGTGGCCACCGTGGCGGTGTACTGCAAGGTGCGCCGGCAGTCCTTCTGGGACTATGCGGACGTGGGCTGCTACGGGGTGCTCATTGGCCAGACGATTGGCCGGTGGGGCAATTTTGTCAATGTGGAGGCCTTTGGGGGGGTGACCGATCTGCCCTGGCGGATGAGCGCCCAGTCCATCGCCGACTACCTGTGGAACCAGGGCTACGTAGATGAGCAGACCTATCAGCAGGTGCTGGACGGCACCCTGGGGGTTCACCCCACCTTTCTGTACGAGTCGCTGTGGAACCTGCTGGGGTTTGGCCTGCTGCTCCTGCTGGCCCGGAAGGGGCGGCGGTTCAGCGGGCAGATCTTCCTGTGCTATGTAATCTGGTACGGGGTGGGCCGGACGGTCATCGAGGGGCTGCGCACCGACAGCCTGTACTTCTTCGGCACCGCCCTGCGCAGCTCTCAGCTGGTGGGGGTGCTGTCCGCCGCAGCCGCCTTGGTGCTGCTCATCATCCGGGCCAGGACCGCCGGCCCGGCCACCCCCGCGCTGTCCGAGCCGGGGCAGGAGGATGGCCCGGAAGCCGACCGCCCCCAGGGCGGGGAGCCGGAGGACGGCGATGGCTGAGGGGCCGCTGAGCCCGCAGGAGCGGGCCGCCCTCCGGGCGCGGGTGGCCGGGCTGGCCCATCGGCCCGCCCTGGCGGTGGTCTGCCTGGGGGAGCTGCCCGCCTGGGTGAGGCAGGACTGCGCCGTCTGCGGCGTCTACTGCGAGGGGTACGCCCTTCCCCCTGGGATGGGGGAGGGCGGGTTGACGGAACTGCTGGCCGAGTTGGCTCGGCGGCCTGGGCTGGACGGTGTGTTGCTCTGGCCGCTGGAGAAAAATGCGGCCGCCCCCACCTGGGCCCAGGCGCTGGGGCAGGTGGTGGAGGCAGCTGAGAGAAGGAAATAGCAAACGGGGAAGGGATGAGAGCTCATCCCTTCCCCGTTTGCTTTACAAAGACCGTCTTGGCATACTTGCACCAGGCTGTCAGGGGGCATTGGCCGCATTTGGCGGTGCGGGCGGTGCACACCGCCCGGCCGTGGAGCACCAGCCGGTGGCAGAAGTCGTTGGACTCCTCCGGCGGCAGCGCGCGGCGCAGCTGCTGCTCCACCTTGCCTGGGTCCTTGGTGCCGTCGGTCAGGCCCAGCCGACCGGAGATGCGGATGCAGTGGGTGTCGGCCACCACCACACCGGGGGTGCGGAAGACGTCACCCAGGATGAGGTTGGCGGTCTTGCGCCCCACCCCGGGCAGCTTCAAAAGCTCCTCCATGGAGCCGGGCACCTTGCCGCCGTAGTCCCGCAATAGCATCTGGGCGCACAACACCAGGTCCCGGCTCTTGGTGCGGAAGAAGCCGCAGGAGTGGATGTACCGCCCCACTTCCTCCGGGTCGGCCTGGGCAAAGGCTTCCAGGGTAGGGAAGCGCTGGAACAGGGCGGGGGTGACCAGGTTGACCCGCTCATCGGTACACTGGGCGGACAGGCGCACGGCGAAGAGCAGTTCATAGTCCTTCTCATATTCCAGGGAACACAGGGAGTCGGGGTAGAGCTCCTTCAACCCGTTGACGATGGACCAAACGTCGGCTTTTTTCATGGCAGCATTCACCTCGTTGACCAGGATAACACAAAATTCGACGCAAGGGAACCAGGTTTTTTTGGAATAAACAGTTGTTTCCTTCTGAGAAACAAGGTATAATAGAGGCTGACCGATTCTAAACAGAAAGGCGGAGGAGTTCCAATGGTTCTGGAGTACATGGATTTTGTGGAAAAGTTTGACCCTCAGGTGGGGGCGGCCATCCGGGCGGAGTATCAGCGCCAATGCGACAACATTGAGCTGATCGCCTCGGAGAACATCGTGTCCGAGGCGGTGCTGGCCGCGGCGGGCAGCGTGCTGACCAACAAGTATGCCGAGGGCTACCCCGGCAAGCGCTACTACGGCGGCTGCCAGTGCGTGGACGTGGCGGAGAATCTGGCCATTGAGCGGGCCTGCCAGCTGTTCGGAGCCAAGTTTGCCAACGTGCAGCCCCACTCCGGCGCCCAGGCCAACTACGCGGTGTACATGTCCCTGTGCGAGCCCGGGGACACGGTGCTGGGCATGAACCTGGATCATGGCGGCCACCTGACCCACGGCAGCCCCGTGAACTTTTCCGGCAAATACTTTAAAATGGAGGCCTACGGGGTGGACGAGTCCACCGGCTACATCGACTATGATGAGCTGGAGCGGGTGGCCAAGCAGTGCCGGCCCAAGCTGATCATCGCCGGGGCGTCCGCCTATCCCAGGGTCATTGACTTTGCCCGCTTCCGGGCCATCGCCGACGAGGTGGGGGCCTACCTGTGGGTGGACATGGCCCACATCGCCGGGCTGGTGGTAGCGGGAGTGCATCCCTCTCCCATCCCCCATGCCCATGTGGTGTCCACCACCACCCACAAGACCCTCCGGGGGCCCCGGGGCGGTCTGTTGCTGACCAATGACGAGGAGCTGGCCAAGAAGCTCAACTCCGCCATCTTCCCCGGCTCCCAGGGCGGGCCGCTGATGCACATCATCGCGGCCAAGGCCGTGGCCTTGGGCGAGGCGCTCAAGCCCGAGTTCAAGGTCTACCAGCAGCAGGTGGTGGACAACGCCGCCGCCCTGGCCGACGGGCTGGTGAAGCGGGGGATGAAGCTGGTGTCCGGCGGGACGGACAACCACCTGGCCCTGGTGGACCTGCGGGGCATGGGCGAGCTGACCGGCAAGGAGCTGGAGCACCGTCTGGACGAGGTGCGCATCACCGCAAATAAGAACAAGGTGCCCGGCGACCCCCGCTCTCCCTTCCAGACCAGCGGTCTGCGGGTGGGCAGTCCTGCGGTCACCAGCCGGGGATTCACCCAGGCGGACATGGACCAGGTGGCCGAGTTCATCGCCCTGGCCGCCACCGACTTTGCCGCCAATAAGGAGAAGATCCTGGCTGGGGTGAGCGCCCTCACCGCCGCCCACCCCATCTACCGCTGAGCCCCTCTTTACAGGGCTTTTGACGGTGTGCTATACTGGGAGCGTCCAAAGCCGGACGCTCCCAGTTTTTCATGGAGAGGAGGCGTTTTGCGCCATGTACCAGCCCCTGGCCGACCGCATCCGCCCCAAGAGCCTGGACGAGGTGGTGGGGCAGCGGCACATCCTGGGCGAGGACGGCCTGCTGCGCCGGGTGATCGAGAGCGGGAAGATCCCCAACATGGTGTTCTATGGCCCCTCGGGCACGGGGAAGACCACGGTGGCCAACCTCATCGCCAACCGGGCTGGCCGGACTCTGCGTCGGCTCAACGCCACCACCGCCTCCCTGGCCGACGTCCGGGAGGTGATGGAGGAGGTGGGTACCCTGCTGGCCCCCAATGGGGTGCTGCTCTACCTGGACGAGATCCAGTACTTCAATAAGAAGCAGCAGCAGTCCCTGCTGGAGTTTCTGGAAAACGGGAAGATCACCCTCATCGCCGCCACCACTGAGAACCCCTACTTCACCATCTTCAACGCCATCTTGTCCCGGTGTACGGTGTTTGAGTTCAAGGCCCTCACCGCCCAGGACGTGCTGCCGGCGGTGGACCGGGGGATTGCGGCCATGGCCGAAGCGCTGGGGGTGGAGGCCCGGTGCGAGCCGGGGGTGCGGGAGAAGCTGGCTGCCGCCAGCGGTGGCGACGTGCGCAAGGCCCTCAACGGGGTGGAGCTTTTGATGAATGCCGGGCGGGTGGAGGACGGGGTGGTGCGCCTGACTCTGGAGGACGCGGCGGTGGTTGCCCAGCGCTCGGCCATGCGCTATGACCGGGAGGGGGACGACCACTATGACATCGCCTCGGCTCTGATGAAGTCCCTGCGGGGCTCGGACGCGGACGGGGCGCTGCACTACCTGGCTCGGCTGCTGGAGGCGGGCGACCTGATCACCGCCATCCGGCGGCTGCTATGCTCAGCCAGCGAGGACATCGGCCTGGCCTATCCCCAGGCGGCGGCCATCGTCAAGGCCTGCTGTGACAGCGCCCTGCAGCTGGGCCTGCCCGAGGCCAAGCTGCCCCTGGCCCAGGCGGCCATCCTGCTGGCCACCGCCCCCAAGTCCAACAGCGTGGTGCTGGCCATCGACCGGGCCATGGCCGACGTGCGCGCGGGCAGGACGGGGGACTATCCCCGTCACCTGCAAAACGTCCACGCCGACGGGACGGGCTTTGAGCGGGAGCAGGGCTATCTGTATCCCCACGACTATCCCAACCATTGGGTGGCCCAGCAGTACCTGCCCGACGCCATCCGGGACCGGGTCTACTATGAATATGGGTCCAACCGGAACGAGCAGGCGGCCCGGGCCTATTGGGAGAAGATCAAAGGAGAGTGAAAGGGGGTGGGCGTCAATGCCCATGGACATCCGCGTGGGGGACGTGCTGGAGCTGAAGAAGCAGCACCCCTGCGGCAGCAAGCAGTGGCAGGTGCTCCGGGTGGGGATGGATTTCAAGCTCCGGTGCGCCGGCTGCGGCCATGAGCTGATGCTGCCCCGGAGTAAGGCGGAGCGGTCGATCAAGAAGGTGCAGCGGGAGGGAGGAGAACCGGTATGAAGGAGTTTTGGAGCGGGCGCATCCGCGCCGCCACCCCCTATGTCCCCGGGGAGCAGCCCCGGGAGGAGGGGCTGATCAAGCTGAATACCAACGAGTGCCCCTACCCCCCTTCGCCCAAGGCGCTGGAGGCCATCCGGCAGGCGGCGGGGGAGGGACTGCGGCGCTACCCGGACCCGGAGTGCTTGGGCCTGCGCCAGGCCATCGCCTGGCGGGAGGGGCTTCGGCCGGAGCAGGTGTTCTGCTCCAACGGCTCGGATGAGGCGCTGGCCTTTGCCTTCCAGGCCTTTTTTGATCCGGAGCGGGAGGTGGTATTCCCCCGGGTCACCTATAGTTTCTATCCGGTGTATACCCGGTACTTCGGCTTGCGCTGCCGCCAGGTGCCCATGAACCCGGACTTCTCCACCCCGGTGGAGGCGCTGTTGGGGAACAACGGCGGGGTGGTGCTGTGCAACCCCAACGCCCCCACGGGGATCGCCGTGGGGCTGGACGTGGTGGAGCGGCTGCTCCAGGCCAACCCGGATGTGGTGGTCATCGTGGACGAGGCCTATGTGGACTTTGGGGCGGACAGCGCCGTGCCCTTGATCGGACGCTACCCCAACCTGTTGGTGGTGCAGACCGCCTCTAAATCCAGGGCCCTGGCGGGCCTGCGGGTGGGCTGGGCCATGGGCAGCGAGAACCTCATCGCCGCCCTACGCTGCGTGCGGGACTCCATCAACTCCTACCCTGTGGACCGCATCGCCCAGGCTGGGGCCCAGGCGGCGGTGGAGGACGAGGCCTACTTCCAGGAGCTTTGCCGGAAGGTGTCCGCCACCCGGGACTGGGCGGCAAGGGCACTCAGGGAAATGGGCTTTATTGTTTTGGAGTCCAAGACCAACTTCCTGTTTCTCTCCCGGCCGGGCTGGACGGGCAAGGCGCTGCTGGACGGCCTGCGCTCCCGGGGTATCCTGGTCCGCTGGTGGAGCGACCCTTCCATCGCCGATTGGCTGCGGGTCACCGTGGGGACGGACGAGGAGATGCAGGCGCTGCTGCGGGCCATGGCAGAGCTGGTGGGATAGCGAGCTGGAAAAACCGTACATACAGCATGACCCCCAGGCGGGAGCGGCCGCCTGGGGGCTTTTTGTACCCCGGACTTGCTTTGACCTTTTTTGAGGTGGGAGGGGCGCTATAATGGGACGCGGCTCCCCCTCCCGCCGGGGGCGGGAGCGGAAGGGGGGATGGGCATGGCGGGGGAAGGGGTCACGGCGATCTACATCGACCTGCTGTTCCTGCTCAATTTCGTGGCCAACTACCTGCTCTTGCTGGGGTCGGGCCGGATGGCGGGATCGGTGCTGCGCCGGCCGCGCATCGCGGCGGGGGCGGGGTTGGGTGCGGTATATGCCGCGGCGGTGTTCCTGCCGGGGGGCATGTGGCTGGCGGCCTGGCCGTGCAAGGTGGGCTCGGCGGTGCTCATGGTGCTGATCGCCTATGGCGGCGCCCCGGGGCTGCTGCGGGCCTGCGTGCTGTTTTTCGGGGCTTCGGCGGCCCTGGCCGGCGGGGTGCTGGGGGTCGAACTGCTGGGCGGGACCAGCTTGACGGTGGCCAACGGGGTATTTTACAGCCATGTGGACCTGCGCCTTTTGCTGCTGCTGTTCATCCTGTGCTACTTCCTGCTCTCCCTGTTCTTCCGGGGGGTGGGTAGGCACAGGCGGCGGGAGCTGACGGCGGTCCGCCTCCGGATGCTGGATCGGGAGATCGACCTGACCGCCCTGATCGACTCGGGCCACACCCTCACCGACCCGGCGACAAACCGGCCGGTGATCGTGGCCGACGCGGGCTGCCTGGCCCCCTGGCTGCCGCCGGGGATCCGGGCGGAGGAGCCGGTGGAATCCCTCCAGCGCTGCCGGGAGCTGGGCCTGTCCGGGGCGCGCCTGATCCCCTACCGGGCGGTGGGGGTGGAGCGGGGGCTGCTGCTGGCCCTGCGCGCCAGCTGGGTCAGCGTGGGGGGCAAGCCCCAGGGGAGCCTGCTGGTGGCCCTGTCCCCCACACCGGTGGGGGATGGCAGCGGGTACCAGGCGCTCATTGGCGCGCCGGGATGACTGGGGGCGGGAGAGTCAACGGGAAAGGGGAGGACTGGCATGGTCAACATTGGAAACATCGGCAGAGCGTTGTACATTCGGGTGGGCAGGCTTCTGGAGACGCTGGGCATCCACCTGTCGGGGACGATCCACTACATCGGGGGCAGCGACACCCTGCCCGCCCCCCTCACCCGGGAGGAGGAGGCCAAGCTGCTGCACCGCCTGGAGCTGGGGGAGCGGGAGGGAGCTGTGCGCACCCAGCTGATCGAGCACAACCTGCGCCTGGTGGTCTACATCGCCCGGCGGTTTGAGAACACCGGGGTGGGCATTGAGGACCTGATCTCCATCGGCACCATCGGCTTGATCAAGGCGGTGGAGACCTACCAGCCGGCCAAGAACATCAAGCTGGCCACCTATGCCTCCCGGTGCATTGAGAACGAGATCCTTATGTACCTGCGCAAGAATTCAAACCGGCGCAGCGAGGTGTCCCTGGACGAGCCGCTGAACACCGACTGGGACGGCAACGAGCTGCTGCTCTCCGACGTGCTGGGCACCGAGAGCGACGTGATTGAACGGCCCTTGGAGGACGATGTGGACCGCAGTCTGCTGTTCCAGGCCATCACTCGGCTGAGCCAGCGGGAGCGGACTATCATCACCATGCGCTTCGGCCTGGACGGCCGGAGAGAGCGCACCCAGAAGGAGGTGGCCGACCTGTTGGGCATCTCTCAATCCTACATCTCCCGGCTGGAAAAACGGATCATCCACCGGCTCAAGCGGGAGATCCTGCAGATGATGTAGCGGCTGGGAAAAGTCCATCGAAAGCGGTCTGACGATAAAAAATAAACCCGGCCTGCCCATCGTATGAAAGGGCCCTCACCGGAAATACTGAACCTATCCGGTTCAGAGCGAGGTGAGGGCGTGCAGGGCAAAGTGGAGATATGCGGGGTCAACACCGCCAAGCTGAAGGTGCTCAAGAGCGAGCAGAGTCTGGAGCTGCTCCGGCGGGCCCGGCAGGGGGACGTGCAGGCCCGGGAGGAGCTGATCTCGGGCAACCTGCGGCTGGTGTTGTCTGTCATACAGCGCTTTTCCGGCCGGGGGGAGAATGTGGATGATCTGTTCCAGGTGGGCTGTATTGGCCTGATCAAAGCCATCGATAACTTTGACGTGAACATGGACGTGCGCTTTTCTACCTATGGGGTGCCCATGATCATCGGGGAGATCCGCCGCTACCTGCGGGACAACAGCGCCATCCGGGTCTCCCGCTCCATCCGGGACACAGCCTACCGGGTGCTCCAGGCCAAGGAGGCCTACCAGGCCGAGCACCAGTGCGAGCCCACGGTGGACCAGATCGCCCAGGTGCTGGGCATCAAGCGGGAGGACGTGGTCATGGCGCTGGAGGCGGTGGTGGAGCCTGTCTCCCTGTTTGAGCCCATCTATTCTGACGGGGGGGACACGGTATGCGTCATGGACCAGGTGCGGGACAAGAAGAACACCGACGAAGCCTGGCTGGAGCACATTGCCCTGGAGGACGCCATCTCCAAGCTCAGCGAGCGGGAGCAGCGCATCCTGGCCCTGCGCTTCTTCCAGGGGAAGACCCAGACGGAGGTGTCCGCCGAGGTGGGCATTTCCCAGGCCCAGGTGTCCCGGCTGGAGAAGAACGCCCTCAACCAGATCCGCAAGGAGCTGTGAGGTGCGGCGGAACAACCAAATCAGACAAGCAAAACAGCCGGGGTTTACCCCGGCTGTTTCTGTTTGTTCATGATTTTCACCGTATCCGTGGCCCCTGGGGGCGGAGGATATGGGATGGGGTTTACTTCGCCAGCTGCTTGGCGATCTCCTCGGCGAAGTTCTCCTGCTTCTTCTCAATGCCCTCGCCCTTTTCAAAGCGCACAGCGTCCCGGAAGGTGACCGAACCGCCCAGGGCCTTGGCAGCAGACTGGATATACTGCTCCACGGTCTGGTCGCCGTTCTTGACGAAGTCCTGCTGGAGCAGGCAGTTCTCAGAGTAGAACTTGTTGAGCTTGCCCAGCACGATCTTCTCCTTGACCTGGTCGGGCTTGGAGGCCATCTTGGGATCGTTGGCCATCTGGGCCAGCATGATCTTCTTCTCCTCGTCCAACACGTCCTGGGTGACCTGGGACTTGTCCCAGAAGCGGGGGTTGAGGGCGGCGATCTGCATGGCCACATCCTTGCCGATCTCGGTGGCGTCCACGCCGCCCTCCACGTTCAGGCTGACCAGCACGCCGATCTTGCCGCCGGCGTGGACATAAGGCACGTTGAATCCGTCGGCAAAGCGGGCGAAGCGGCGCACCTTGATGTTCTCGCCGATGACCAGCACCATCTCCTGCTGCTGCTGCAGCACGGTCATCTGGCCGTCGCAGTAGGGGCAGGCCATCAGCGCGTCCAGGTCGGCGGGGTTGGCCTTGGCCACGGTGGCGGCCACCCCTTTGACAAAGTCCACGAACTTCTCGTTCTTGCCCACAAAGTCGGTCTCGGCGTTGACCTCCACCACCACGCCCACGCCATCCAGCACCGCGGCGTAGGCCATGCCCTCGGCGGCGATGCGCCCGGCCTTCTTGGCAGAGGCGGCCAGGCCCTTCTCCCGCAGCAACTCCACCGCCTTGTCCATGTCCCCTCCAGCCTCGGTGAGGGCCTTTTTGCAGTCCATCATGCCGCAGCCGGTCATCTCGCGCAGGTTCTGTACGTCTTTTGCAGTAACTGCCATTGCTTGCATACCTCCAAAAAGTAGTTGTGAAAGGGGCAGGGGAAAGCGCCCGCCCATCCCGCAGGCAGGCGCTGTATGTCAGAGAACTGGACGGCTCACTCGGCCACCACAGGCTGCTCGGCGGCCGGGGCGGCCGGCTGGGGGGCGGCTGCGGCGGCCGGAGCCTGCGCCTGGGCCGGGGCGGCCGGGGCGGCATCCTGCCCCTGGCGGCCCTCCTGCACGGCGTTGGCCATGACGGAGGAGATCAGCTTGATGGCGCGGATGGCGTCGTCGTTGCCGGGGATGACATAGTCGATCTCATCAGGGTCGCAGTTGGTGTCCACGATGGCCACGATGGGGATGTTCAGCTTGCGGGCCTCGTTGATGGCGTTGCGCTCCTTGCGGGGATCCACCACGAACAGCGCGCCGGGCAGCTTGCGCATCTCCACCACGCCGCCCAGGTACTTCTCCAGCTTCTCAATCTCGCCCAGCAGCTTCATCACTTCCTTCTTGGGAAGCATATCGAAGGTGCCGTCCTCCTGCATCTTCTTGAGCTGGTTGAGCCGGTCAACCCGGGTGCGCATGGTTTTGAAGTTGGTCATCATGCCGCCCAGCCACCGGGCGTTGACGTAGAACATGCCGCACCGGCCGGCCTCGTCCCGGATGGACTCCTGGGCCTGCTTCTTGGTGCCCACAAACAGCAGGGACTGGCCGTTGGCCGCCAGCTCCCGCACGAAGGAGTAGGCCTCCTCCAGCTTCTTCACCGTCTTTTGCAGGTCGATGATATAGATGCCGTTGCGCTCGGTGTAGATATAGGGGGCCATCTTGGGGTTCCACCGGCGGGTCTGATGGCCGAAGTGGACGCCCGCCTCCAAAAGCTGCTTCATCGATACGACTGCCATGGTAAAAATTCCTCCTAAAATATTGTTGTTACCTCCGGGGGCTTCCTCTCTCCCACCCACCGTTCCGGGGCTTGCAGCCGGGAAGGCACAAAGGCGGAAGATCCGCTCCCGTGCGGATTGCCTGAATATTCTACCACGGGCCCTGGCGGAACGCAAGCATTTTTTGCCCGGGTGGGACGGCCGGTCACCCCCGCCGGGCAGCGGGGCGCCGGCTGCCCCCGTCCACCAGGATGAGGTCGGCCCCGATCCGCTTGACGCTGCCCCAGGGGAAGGCCACGTCCGGCTCCCGCCCCAGCAGCCCCAGTAGCCTCCGCCGCCCGGACACCACCAGGGCGGCCACCGTGCCCCGCTCCCCGTCCAGCTCCACATCGCTGAGAAACCCGTACCGGGTGCCGTCGGCGATGTCTACGATCTCCTTGTACTGCAAGTCCGAGATCCGGCACACCATGTCCATACCGCCTCCTTTGCGCTCTGCCTGATACCACAAGCCTATGCCGGCGGCGCGGGGGGCTATGACAGGGCGGCTGGACGGTGGAATTTGCAAAAAAATATTTTGCCCTCTATGCAAGAAGGGGAAAATGTATTAGAATGAACCGAACGGCACAATCAAATGACAAGGAGGCTGATGCGCGCCATGTCCGGATTGAGATACAGTCGGATCCTGCTGAAGGTCAGTGGGGAGGCCCTGGCGGGGGACGCGGGCCGGGGCCTGGACTTCCAGGTGATCCAGAGCGTGTGCGACGTGATTGCCCAATGCGTCCAGGAGGGCGTTCAGGTGGGCATCGTGGTGGGGGGCGGCAACTTCTGGCGGGGCCTGAAGGACGGCGAGGGGATGCGGGAGCGCACCCGGGCCGACCACATGGGGATGCTGGCCACAGTGATCAACTGCCTGGCCCTGGCCGACACCCTGGAGCGCAAGGGGGTGGACGTGCGGGTGCAGACGGCCATCGAGATGCGCGCCATTGCCGAACCGTACATCCGCTCCCGGGCCATTCGGCACTTGGAGAAGGGGAGGGTGGTCATCTTCGGGTGCGGAACCGGCAACCCCTTCTTTTCCACGGACACCGCCGCGGTGCTCCGGGCCGCAGAGATCGACGCGGACGCCATCCTGCTGGCCAAGAATGTGGACGGGGTGTACAGCGCCGACCCCAATCTGGATCCCAGCGCGGTGAAGTATGACACCATCCGCTATGAGGACATCCTGGCCCAGCACCTGCAGGTGATGGACTCCACGGCCACCTCCCTGTCCATGGACAATAAGATCCCGGTGATCCTCTTTGGGCTGAAGGATCCGGAGAATATCCTCCGGGTGGTACATGGCGAGCGGATCGGCACCATTGTAAAGGAATGAGGAGGAAAGGACCATGACTGAACTGTGCAAACCGTTTGATGAAAAGATGAAAAAGACCATTGAGGTGGTCAAGAAGGAGTTTGCCACCGTCCGGGCGGGACGGGCCAACGCCGGCGTGCTGGACCGGATCCAGGTGGAGTACTACGGCGCGCCCGCCCCCATCCAGCAGGTGGCAAGCATCTCCACTCCTGATCCCCGTACCCTGGTCATCCAGCCCTGGGACGCCTCCAGCCTGAAGGAGATCGAGCGGGCCATTCAGAGCTCGGATCTGGGCATCAACCCCCAGAACGACGGACGGGTCATCCGCCTGAGCTTTCCCCAGCCGACCCAGGAGCGGCGAATGGAGCTGACCAAGCAGGTGCGCAAGTATGGGGAGAACGGCAAGGTGGCCATCCGCAACATCCGGCGGGACGCTATGGAGGCGCTGAAGGAGCGCAGGAAGAAGGCGGAGATCACGGAGGACCAGTTCAAGGACTACGAGCAGGAGATGCAGAAGATCACCGATAAGCACTGCAAGGAGATCGACGAGCTGACGGCGGAGAAGGAGAAGGAGCTGATGGAGGTCTGACGCCGGCGGGCCCGGTCTGGGCGTGGGCAGCACCTGCGGAGCGGCCGCGCCCCGCAGGTGTTCCCTTGCTCGCCCAGGTAGGGCAGGGGGGATGGGCCCGGTTCTGTTTGGGGCGTCCTTGACTTACAATGGAGTTGGGGTGGGTGGCTATGGGAGTGTGGAAAGGCCGGGCAGGCAGGGGGAAATCCGTCCAGGTTGACCTGGAGCGCCTGCCCCGGCATGTGGCGATCATCATGGACGGGAACGGGCGGTGGGCCAAGCGCCGGGGGCTGCCCCGGCAGGCGGGCCACGCCGCCGGGGCGGAGACCTTCCGCACCATTGCCACCTTTGCCAAGGAGCTGGGGCTGGCGTACCTGACGGTGTACGCCTTTTCCACGGAGAACTGGAAGCGGCCGGAGGAAGAGGTGGGGGCCATCATGGCCCTGTTGGAGCGCTATCTCCGGGAGGCCATTGACCGCATGGCCCGGGACCGGGTGAAGATGGCCTTCTTCGGCGACCTGTCCCCCCTGAGCCCCCGCCTGCTGGAGCTATGCCGCCAGACCCAGGAGATCTCCAAGGGATATGAGGGCTGCCAGGTCAACATCTGCCTGAACTACGGCGGGCGGGACGAGATCCTGCGGGGGGCTCAGGCCTTTGCCCGGGACTGCCTGGCGGGAAGGGCCGACCCGGACAGCCTGAGCGGGGAGGGCTTTGCGGGCTACCTGTACTCCGCCGGCGTGCCGGATCCAGACCTGATCATCCGGCCCAGCGGGGAGCTGCGCCTGTCCAATTTCCTGCTCTGGCAGGCGGCCTATGCCGAGCTGTACTTCACCGAGCTGCTCTGGCCGGACTTCACCAAGCAGGAACTGCTCAAGGCGCTGGCGGACTATCAGCGCCGCTCCCGCCGCTACGGAGGTGTGTGACGTGGGCCAACGAATCCTGGTGGCCGTGATCTTTGTGCCCATCCTGCTGGTCATCATGCTGCTGCTGCCTCCCATTGCGTGGACGGGGGTGGTGATGTTCATCTCCGCCGTGGCCGCCTTTGAGCTGCTGCGGGCGGCGGGTGAGCGGCGGGTGAGCCCCCCCATGCAGGCCGCGAGCATCCTGTCCGCCGCCGCCCTGCCCCTGTGCTGCTGGGCGGGGGTGTGGGCGCCGGCGGCGGGGGTGTGCGCCTTCGGGGTGATGGCCGTCTCCTTCTGGTGCGCCATCCGGGCCTATGATGAGGGCGGGGTGCCCATCGGCTTTTTTCAGGTGCTGCTCACCCTGTTTGCCGGGGTGATGGTCCCCATGGGTCTGTCCGCCCTGGTGGCGCTGAAGTGCATGGACCAGGGGGAGTACCTGGTGCTGCTGGCGGTGCTGCTGGCCTTCGTCACCGACGCGGGGGCCTACTTTGCAGGCGTGTTCCTGGGCCGGCACCGGGGGGTCACCCGGGTCAGCCCCAACAAGAGCCTGGAGGGCTACCTGGGGGGCTTCCTCACCGGGCTGGCCTTTTCCCTGGGGTACGGGGCGGTGATCAGCGCGGTCAGCGACCAGGGGGTCAACTACCTCTCCCTGGCCCTGTGCGGCCTGTTCGGGGCCCTGGCCACCGAGCTGGGTGACCTGGCCTTTTCCTTCATCAAACGGCAGTACGGGGTGAAGGACTACGGCCACCTCCTGCCGGGGCACGGCGGGATGCTGGACCGATTTGACAGCATGATATTCTGCGGGCCGGTGGTGTTGTTTTTGATCTTGCGCCTGCCCGTGTTTTGAGGAATCCAACATGAAGCGAACGATTTCGGTACTGGGCTGCACCGGCTCCATCGGCCGGCAGGCCCTGGAGGTGGCCGAGGCCTGTGGGCATCGGGTGGCCGCCCTGGCCCTGCGGGGCAGCGTGGAGCTGGCCGAGCAGCAGGCCCGCAGGTTCCGGCCCCAGCTGGTGGCCGCGGCGGACGAGGGGGCGGCGGCACAGCTGCGCCTGCGCCTGGCAGATACCCCCATCCGGGTGGCCGGAGGGGAGCAGGCCCTGCTGGAGGCGGCCAGCCTGGAAGGGGCGGACACGGTGGTGGCCGCCATTGTGGGGGTGGCAGGGTTGAAACCCACCTTGGCGGCGGTGGAGGCGGGCAAGCGGGTGGCCCTGGCCAACAAGGAGGCGCTGGTGTGCGCCGGGGAGCTGGTGATGGCCCGGGCGGTGCAGACGGGGGCGGAGATCGTGCCGGTGGACTCGGAGCACTCGGCCATCTTCCAATGCTTGCAGGGCTGCCGGGACCGGGGGCAGGTGGAGCGGCTGATCCTCACCGCCTCCGGCGGGCCCTTTTTCGGCAGGACCCGGGCAGAGCTGGCCCAGGTCACCCGGGAGCAGGCCCTGCGCCACCCCAACTGGTCCATGGGGGCGAAGATCACCGTCGACTCGGCCACGCTGATGAACAAGGGCCTGGAGGTGATCGAGGCCATGCGCCTGTACGCCATGCCCCCTGAGCGCATCCAGGTGGTGATCCACCGGCAGAGCATCGTCCACGCCCTGGTGGAGTTTGTGGATGGGGCGGTGCTGGCCCAGCTGGGGACGGCGGACATGCGCCTGCCCATCCAGTACGCCCTGACCTGGCCGGAGCGCACGCCCGGGCCGGCCCAGGCGCTGGACTTGCTGGCCTGCCCGCCGCTGACCTTCCAGCCCCCCGACCTGGAGGCCTTCCCCTGCCTGGCCCTGGCGCTGGAGTGTGCCGGTCGTGGGGGGACGGCCACCGCCGTGCTCAACGGGGCAAACGAGGCGGCCGTGGCGCTGTTTCTGGAGGGCAGGATCGGGTTTCTGGACATTCCCCGGCTGGTGGCCCAGGCGCTGGACCGGGTGGAGGCCAAGGCGGACGGCTGCGGCCTGGATGAGATTTTCGAGGCGGACCGGGCGGCCCGGTGCGCAGTCAAGGAAAGGATGAGGTGACGGACGGTTGGAGCGTATCCTGTATATCCTGCTGGTGATTCTCCTGTTCGGCGTGATGATCGCCATCCACGAGTTTGGCCACTTTTTGACGGCCAAGCTATTTCAGGTAAAGGTCAACGAGTTTGCCATTGGCATGGGCCCCGTGCTGTGGTCTAGGCAGCGGGGGGAGACCCAGTACTCCCTGCGGGCCTTCCCCATTGGCGGCTTCTGCGCCATGGAGGGGGAGGATGAGGACACGGGGGATCCCCGAGCCTTCTCCCAGCAGGCGGCCTGGAAGCGGATCATCATCCTGTGCGCCGGCTCGTTCATGAACTTCCTGATGGGGCTGGTCATTGTGCTGCTGCTCTACTCCGGGGTGAGCGCGGTGCGGGAGCCGGTGATCACCGACTTTGCCCCTGGCTTTGCCGTGGAGGGGGAGGACGGCCTGATGGTAGGGGACCGGATCGTCAGCGTGGACGGCCACGGCATCTGGGTGTATAACGACGTGCTGACCTACCTGGCGCGCAACGATGGCCAGGGCATCGACCTGGTGGTGGAGCGAGACGGGCAGCGGCTGTCGCTGGAGGACCTGCCCATGGGCCGGTATGAGTATGAGTACGAGGGCCAGACCAATGTGGGCTTTGGCCTGATCTTCGGCCAGGTCCAGGAGCTGGGCGTGCTGGGCAAGCTCCGGGAGGGCTTTTTGATCACGGTGGACTTTGTGCGCACGGTGTGGATCAGCCTGGGCGACCTGGTGACCGGCCGGGTGGGAGTGGACCAGATGTCCGGCGTCATCGGCATCGTGGACGTGGTGTCCGAGATGGGCGCCCAGTCGGCCAGCTGGGTGGACGGGGTGCTGAACGTGTTCTACTTCATGGCCCTGATCGCGGTGAACCTGGCGGTGATGAACCTGCTGCCCATCCCCGCCCTGGACGGGGGACGGATCTTCTTCATCCTGCTCAACGGCCTGATCTACCTGGTCTCCCGCCGCAGGATCCCAGAGCGCTATGAGGGCTATGTCCACGGGGCGGCCTTCGTGCTGCTGCTGGCGCTGATGGCGGCGGTGGCCTTCCACGATGTGTGGAAGATCTTTGCCTGAGGGAGGGGGAGGATATGAGCAGACAGATCCGGGTTGGGTCGGTGGCGGTGGGCGGCGGCGCGCCGGTGTCCATCCAGTCCATGACCAACACCCCCACCCATGACGTAGCCGCCACCCTGAACCAGATCCGGGCGCTGGCCACGGCGGGGTGCCAGATCGTGCGGGTGGCGGTGCCAGACCAGGCGGCGGCCCAGGCCATCGGCCCGCTCAAGGCCCACAGCCCCCTGCCGCTGGTGGCGGACATCCACTTTGACTACCGCCTGGCCCTGGAGGCGGTGCGCCAGGGGGTGGACAAGATCCGTATCAACCCGGGCAACATCGGCGCGCCGGAACGGGTGAAGGCGGTGGCGGACGCCTGCCGGGAGCGGGGGATCCCCATCCGCATCGGGGTCAACGGCGGCTCGCTGGAAAAGCCGCTGTTGGCCAAGTACGGCGGGCCCACCCCAGAGGCGCTGGTGGACAGCGCCCTGGGCCACGCCGCGCTGCTGGAGCAGTATGGCTTCCACGACATCTGCATCTCGCTGAAATCCTCCAGTGTGCCTGTCACCATGCGTGCCTATCAGCTGATGGCCCAGCGGTGCGACTACCCGCTGCACCTGGGGGTGACCGAGGCGGGCACCCCGCCGACAGGAGTGCTCAAGTCGGCGGTGGGCATCGGGGGACTGCTGGCCCTGGGCATTGGGGATACCTTCCGGGTGACCCTCACTGCCGACCCGGTGGAGGAGATCGACGCGGCCAAGCAGATCCTCCGGGCTGTGGGCCTGCGCCGGGACGGGCCGGAGCTGATCGCCTGCCCCACCTGCGGGCGCACCCAGATCGACCTGATCCCACTGGCCCGACAGGTGGAGCGGCTGCTGGAGGAAGTGGACAAGCCCATCACCGTGGCGGTGATGGGCTGTGTGGTCAACGGCCCTGGAGAGGCCAGCCACGCCGACGTGGGCATCGCCGGCGGCCGGGGGGAAGGAGTGCTGTTCCAGCGGGGGAAGATCGTGGGCAAGGTGCCTGAGGATCAGCTGATCCCCGCGCTGAAAAAACTGATAGATACCTTGTGACAAGGGGCGATGGAGCCATGGGAAGCCTTGGTATGCCGACATTTCAACAGACCTTCCGCCGCTGCGCCTTTCCCGATGGGGTGCTGCCCGTCCTGGGGGAATACCCCGCCCAGGTGTTGGTGCAAAAGGCCAGCCGGAGGATGCAGGTGCGCCTGTTTGGTCCGTCGGTCCCGCCCCAGGCGCTGGAGGGGGCTCGGCAGGCGCTGATGGCCGCCTTCGCCCTGGGAGAGGCGGAGATCCAGGTGCTTTCGCCGGCGGAGGACGGGCAGGGGGCAGCGGAGGCGCCGGCCCCTGAGGCTGCCCCCGCCCCGGACAGGCCGCCAGCGGCAGCGGCCCAGGGGGCGCAGCCGGACCTGGCCACCCAGATGGAGGCCGTGCGCCGCAAGCTCATGAGGGACACTCCGCCCGCCGGGCCGGGCGGGGGCAAGAGAGCCCGGCAGATCTACGGGAAGATCAGCGGGAAGCGCAAGCCAAGCCCCATCGGCGGGCTGGAGCTGGACATGGGCAACGTGCTGATCGAGGGGGACGTGTTCCATGTGGACCACCGGGAGCTGCCCCGGCGGCGGGCCTGGGTAGTGTGCTTTGATGTGACCGACTACACCGGATCCATCCGGGTCACCCAGTTCCTGGATGGGGAGCTGGCCCGTCCCATTATCCAGAAGGTGCGGGAGGGCCAGCATCTGCAGGTCTACGGTCGGCTCAACCTCAGCCGCTTTGAGAGCGATCTGGTGCTGGAGCCCCACGGCATCTATGAGCTGCCAAAGCCCGAGGGGAGGAAGGACACAGCCGACGATAAGCGGGTAGAGCTGCACCTGCACACCAAGATGTCCACTATGGATGGACTGTGCGATCCCAGGGCGGTCATCCAGCGGGCCATAGAATGGGGCCACCCGGCCATCGCCATCACCGACCATGGGGTGGCGCAGTCCTTTCCCGAGGCGTACGCCGCCTCCGGCCGGGGGGAGAAGATCAAGGTGCTGTATGGGGTGGAGGCCTACTACCAGAACGACGTGGATGAGCGGGTGGCCGTCCATGGCGGGGGATCGCTGCCCCTGCGGGGGGAGTATATCGCCTTCGACCTGGAGACCACCGGCCTGGACGCCCGCAGCGACGCCATCATTGAGATCGGCGGGGTGCGGATGCGGGACGGGGCAGTGGTGGATCGCTTTTCCCGTTTCGCCTGGCCGGGCCATCCCCTGAGCGCCAAAACCGTCTCCCTGACCGGCATCACCGACGAGATGCTCCAAGGGGCCCCTGCGCCGGAGCAGGCGGTGGACGAGTTTCTGGACTGGGCGGGGGACATCCCCCTGGTGGCCCACAACGCGGAGTTTGACACCGGCTTCCTCCGGGCCTACTGCCGCCGCTCTGGCCGGCCCTTTCAGCCCATGTACATCGACACCATGCTGCTGGCCCAGTACCTGTGCCCCCATCTGAACAACCACAAGCTGGACACGGTGGCCAACCACTTGCAGCTGCCCCCCTTCCGCCACCACCGGGCCTGTGACGACGCCCAGGTGTGCGGGGACATCCTCCACCGCCTGCTGCCCCTGCTGGAGGAGCTGGGGGTGGAGGACTTCAGTCAGCTCAACGGGAAGACCGCCACCATGAAGCGGGGGGGCCGTGGGCGCCGGGGGGCCTATCACCTGATCCTGCTGGCAAAGGACCAGACAGGGCTGCGCAACCTCTACAAGCTCATCTCCCTGTCCCATTTGGAGCACTTCAACCGCTATCCCATCATGCCAAAGTCCCTGATCAACGCCAACCGGGAGGGGCTGATCCTGGGCTCGGCCTGCGAGGGGGGGGAGCTGTTCCGGGCGGTGGTGGACGGCAAGGACGAGGGGGAGCTGGAGCGCATCGCGGCCTGGTACGACTACCTGGAGATCCAGCCCCTGTCCAACAACGCCTATATGCTCCGGCCGGGACGGGAGGGCCGCAGCATCGCCCGGGACGAGGAGGATCTGCGAGACTTCAACCGCACGGTGGTGGCCCTGGGGGAGCGGCTGGGCAAGCCGGTGTGCGCCACCGGCGACGTCCATTTCCTGGACCCCCAGGACGAGATCTACCGCCATGTGCTGCTGGCGGCCAAGGAGATGGAGGGGGCGGACGATCCCAATCCCCTCTACCTGCGCACCACCGACGAGATGCTCCAGGAGTTTTCCTACCTGGGGGAGGAGACCGCCCGCCGGGTGGTGATTGACAACCCCAGACTGGTGGCCGATTGGTGCGGCAACGTGCGCCCCCTGCCCGACGGGCTGTTTGCCCCCAAGCTGGAGAACTCCGAGGGAGAGCTGCGGGATCTGGTGTGGGGGAAAGCGAAGGAGCTTTACGGGGAGGACCCGCCCCAGATCGTGGCCGACCGGATCCGGACCGAGCTGGAGGACATCATCGGCTGCCACTACGACGTGATCTATATGTCCGCCCAGAAACTGGTGCAAAACTCCCTGGAGCACGGCTACCTGGTGGGCTCCCGGGGATCGGTGGGCTCGTCTCTGGTGGCCTTCCTGGCGGGCATCACCGAGGTCAACTCCCTGCCTGCCCACTACCGCTGTCCCAGCTGTAAGCACTGCGATTTTGACTACGCCCAGGATCCAGCCCACCCCTATGGGTGCGGCGCGGATATGCCCGATCAGAAGTGCCCGGTGTGCGGGTCGGACTACGAGAAGGACGGCTTCCACATCCCCTTCGAGACCTTCCTGGGGTTCGGGGGGGACAAGGTGCCCGACATCGATCTGAACTTCTCCGGCGAGTACCAGGCCAGCGCCCACCGCCACACCTTTGCCCTGTTCGGCCAGGACCATGTGTTCCGGGCGGGTACCATCGGCACGGTGAAGGAGAAGACGGCCATCGGTTATGCCAGGAAGTACTTGGAATCGGTGGGACGGGCAAACGCGCCCTTTGCCGAGGTGCTCCGCCTGGCCAAGGGCTGTATCGGGGTCAAGCGTACCACCGGGCAGCACCCCGGGGGCATGGTGGTCATCCCCCAGGACAAGGAGGTCTATGACTTCTGCCCGGTGCAGCACCCGGCGGACGACCGGGACTCGGAGATCATCACCACCCACTTTGAATACCACTCCATGGAGTCCAACCTGCTCAAGCTGGACCTGCTGGGCCACGACGACCCGTCCATGATCCGTATGCTTCAGGACCTGACCGGGGTGGACCCCCAGCGCATCCCGCTGGACGACCCGGACACCATGAGCCTGTTCACCAGCTCGGAGAAGCTGGGGTTTTGCGACGACCCCGTCCTGGGCCCCACCGGGGCGGTGGCCATCCCGGAGTTTGGCACCCCCTTTGTGCGTGGGATGCTGGAGGACACCCATCCGGATCAGTTCGACATCCTGGTGCGCCTGTCCGGTTTTTCCCACGGCACCGACGTGTGGCTGGGCAACGCCAAGGACCTGATCACCTCGGGTACCGCCAAGGTCAACGAGGCCATCGGCTGCCGGGACGACATCATGCTCTACCTCATCGCCACGGGTTTTGAGCCCAAGCGGGCTTTCAAGGTGATGGAGTCGGTGCGCAAGGGACGGGGGCTGCCCGATGGGGCGGAGGAGGAGATGCGCCAGCGGGGGGTGCCCCAATGGTACATCGACTCGTGTAAGAAGATCGCCTACCTCTTCCCCAAGGCCCACGCCGTGGCCTATGTGATGATGGCCTTCCGCATCGCCTGGTTCAAGGTCCACCGGCCCCTGGCCTTCTACGCGGCCTATTTCTCCATCCGGGCCAAAGCCTTTGACGAGCGGTATATGTGCCGGGGCATTGAGGTGGTCAAGCAGAAGCTGGAGGAGATCAACCAAAAGCGCAACGCCAAGGACAGGGCCGACCGCCCCACCCAGGTGGAGGAGGACATGCTGGTCACCCTGGAGGTGTGCTATGAGTTCTACCTGCGGGGCTTCCACTTTGCCAGCATGGACGTGATGGGCTCCCACGCGGTGAACTTCCTGGTGGACGAGGGGCGGGGGGCGCTGATCCCCCCCTTCAGCTCCATTGCCGGCCTGGGGGAGACTGTGGGCTGGGACATCATGGAGCGCCGGGCAGGCCAGCAGTTTTTATCCATCGAGGAGTTTGCCGCCGTGTGCACCAAGGTGTCCAGCACCCACCTGGCCCAGCTCAAGGAGGCAGGGGCCTTTGGCGATCTGCCCGACAGCAGCCAGCTGTCCCTGTTCTGATTGTGGCCATTTTCCCCTTGACAGGGTGGGCCCGCCGTGGTATCATTTACTACATTAGCGAACTAAAGAAATGAGGGGTGGGACCATGGACTTGCACATCACGCCTCCGGAGGGGACCCGGGACCGGCTGTTTGCCGAGTGCTTAGAGCGCCGGCAGGTGCAGGCTGCCCTGGTGGAACTATTCCGCCGGCGGGGCTATGCCGAGGTGATCACGCCGGAGATGGAGTACTACGACCTGTTCGTGCGCGCGGGCAGCCCGCTGCCCCAGCAGGCCATGCTGAAGGTCATCGACCGCTCGGGCCGGATCCTGGTGATGCGGCCGGACTCCACCGCCCCCATCGCCCGGGTGGCGGCCACCAAGCTCAAGGGGCTGCCGCTGCCCCAGCGGCTGTACTATGATCAGGCGGTCTTCCGGTTGGGGGACGCCCATGACGGGGGCAGCACCGAGACGGCCCAGTGCGGGGTGGAGCTGATCGGCGCGGTGGGACGCAAGGCGGACGTGGAGATGGTGGCCCTGGCGGTGGACGCCCTGCACCGGTGCGGGGTGGAGCCCTTCCACATTGAAGTGGGCCATGCGGACTTTTTCCGCACCCTGGCCGCCCGGCTGGAGCTGTCGGCGGAGGGGGTGGAGCAGATGCGCGCGTGCATCGAGGGAAAGAACTATGCCGCCCTCAACGACCTGCTGGCGGGCGTGGCCCCCGGCTCGGCCCGGGATGCCCTGGCCCGGCTGCCCTACCTGTTTGGCGGGGTGGAGGTGCTGGAACAGGCCGCCCAGCTGGCCGGCCCCTGTAAGAGCCTGGACTACCTGGCCCAGCTCTACGAGGAGCTGGACGAGGCGGGCTATGGACGCTGGGTGCGCTTTGACCTGGGGCTGGTCCACCAGATGGATTACTACACCGGCGTGGTGTTCCGGGGCTACGTTCAGGGCGCGGGCCGGCCGGTGCTGTCCGGGGGGCGGTATGACAAGCTGGTGGAGCGCTTTGGGCGCCGGGCGGAGGCCACCGGTTTCGCGGTGGACGTGGACGCGGTGGGCAGCTGCCTGGAGGTGGAGCCGCCCCGGCTGGAGACGGTGATCCACTATGGGCAGGGGGCGCTGTACCAGGCACTGCAGGAGCTGGACAGCTGCCCGCCGGGCACCTGTGAGCTCTCCCCCTGCCGCACTCTGAACAGCACCCTGAACCTGGCCCGGGAAAAGGGTGCGGGGCGGGTGCTGGTGCTGGAAAAGACGGGGAGGAGGTGGCTGGAGGTATGAGCGACCGGCTGAAAATCGCCCTGACCAAGGGCAGGCTGCAGGACCGGTCGGTGGCCCTGTTTGAGCGGATGGGGCTGGACTGCACCCCGGTGAAGGACCCGGGGCGGCGGCTCATCCATCAGATTGCCAACTATCCGCTGGACGTGGTGCTGGCCAAGGCTCCGGATGTGATCACCTATGTGCAGCACGGGGTGTGCGACTTGGGGGTGGTGGGCAAGGACACCATCCTGGAAAAGGGCGGGGCCTTTTACGAGGTGCTGGACCTGGGCTTTGGCCGCTGCCGCTTCGCTCTGGCCACCCGGCGGGGCAGCGACTTCTACGGCACCTATAAGACCCGCCGGATCGCCTCCAAATACCCGGAGGTGACCCGGGCCTTCTTTGAGCGCAAGGGGATGGATGTGGAGATCATCCGCATTGAGGGCAGCGTGGAGCTGGCCCCTATCCTGGGTCTGGCCGACGCCATTGTGGACATTGTGGAGACCGGGGCCACCTTGCGGGAGAACGGGTTGGAGCCCATTGAGGACGTGGCCCAGGTGTCCGCCCGGCTGATCGTCAATACCGCCAGTATGAAGCTGCACAAAGCTCAGATCCTGGACTGGATCGGCCGGTGCCAGCAGGCGCTGGCCGGGGGAACAGAGCGGGAGAAGGGGGGATAAGATATGCTGGAGATCGTCATGGCCGGAGCGGGCCGGGAACAGGCCCAGCTGGCCGCTATGCGTGCCCGGGCGGCCCAGACCGGGGCGGAGATCGATCAGGCGGTAACGGAAATCCTGCACGGGGTGCGGGAGCGGGGGCTGGAGGCGGTGCGGGAGTACTCCCTGCGCTTTGACCAGGCCGAACCCAGGGAGCTGGCCCGGGATGAGCTGGAGCAGGCGGCGGGGCGGATCCCCGCCCCGCTGCTGGCGGCGCTGCGGCGCAGTGCGGAGCAGATCGGCCACTACCAGGAGCGGCTGAAGGAGGAGATCTCCTTTGGCGTCCGGTGGTGGGACAGCCCCGCCGGCGGTCAGGTGGGCCGCACGGTGCGCCCCCTTCAGCGGGTGGGGGTCTATGTGCCAGGGGGCCGGGCGGCCTATCCCAGCTCGGTGCTCATGAACGTGATCCCGGCCAAGGTGGCTGGGGTGGAAGAGGTGGTGATGGTCACCCCACCCACCCAGCATATGAGCGACGCGGTGCTGGCCGCGGCCTGGGTGGCCGGGGTGGACCGGTGCATCGCCGTGGGAGGGGCCCAAGGGGTGGCGGCCCTGGCCTATGGGGCGGGGTTCATCCCCCGAGTGGACAAGCTGGTGGGTCCGGGCAATGCCTTTGTAGCGGCGGCCAAGCGGATGGTGTACGGCAGCCTGGACATTGACATGGTGGCCGGCCCCTCCGAGGTGCTGGTCATCGCCGACGAGACGGCCAATCCCAGGTATGTGGCCGCCGACCTGCTCAGCCAGGCCGAGCACGATCCCCTGGCCTCGGCGGTGCTGCTCACCACCAGCCTGGAGCTGGCCCAGTCCGTGGCCGGGGAGGTCGCCCGACAGGTGGAGGGGCTGAGCAGGGGGGAGGTCATTCGGGCCTCCCTGCGGGACTTTGGCTGCGCCATCGTGTGTGACAGCTTGGCGCGCTGCGCCCAGCTGGCCGACGAGATCGCCCCGGAGCACCTGGAGATCGTCACCCGGGAGCCGGAGGCGGTGCTGGAGCACATCCACAACGCGGGGGCCGTCTTCCTGGGGGCGTATACCCCCGAGCCCTTGGGGGACTATATGGCGGGGCCGGACCACGTGCTGCCCACCAGTGGGACGGCCCGGTTTTTCTCCCCCCTGTCGGTGGACGCCTTTGTAAAGAAGACCAGCGTGCTGCGCTATGAACGGGCAGAGCTGGAGCGGGTGAGGGAGGAGATCGTCACCCTGGCCCAGGCGGAGGGGCTCACCGCCCACGCCAACTCCATCCAGGTCCGGTTTGAGGAGGGAGCGAGATGAGACGCGCGTCGGTAGAGCGCAAAACCAAGGAGACCCAGATCCGCCTGACCCTCTGCCTGGACGGGGGGGAGGCCCAGGTGGCGACGGGCATCGGCTTCTTTGACCACATGCTCACTGCCCTGGCCTTTTACGCCGGGTTCGGGCTGGAACTCCAGGCGGATGGGGACCTCCATGTGGACGGCCACCACACGGTGGAGGACGTGGGCATCGTGCTGGGCACGGCCTTCCGCCAGGCCCTGGGCGACCGGGTGGGCATCCGCCGCTTTGGCTCTGCTTTCGTGCCCATGGACGAGGCCCTGTGCCTGACGGTGGCCGACTGCTCCAACCGGCCCTTTTTGGTCTTTGACGCGCCCATGCCCCAACCCATGATCGGAGCCTACGACAGCTGCCTGACCAAGGAGTTCATGCGAGCCTTCGCAGTGCAGGGGGGGCTTACCCTCCACCAGAAGTGCCTGTATGGGGAGAACGCTCACCACATCACTGAGGCGCTGTTCAAATCCCTGGGCCTGGCCCTGAAGGACGCCGTCCGCCAGGAGGGCGATGGGGTGAGTTCCACCAAGGGGATGCTGTGAAAAGGATGTGAAGGGGAAATGGATTACACCGCGATTGTAGACTATGGTGTGGGCAATCTGAAAAGCGTGTCCAACGCCCTGTCCTATCTGGGTCAGCAAAGCCGGGTGACCAGCGATGGGATGGAACTGGAGCGGGCGGAGGCCATCATCCTGCCCGGCGTGGGGGCCTTCCCCGACGCGGCGGACAAGCTGCGCCAGGCCGGCTTGGAACAGCCCCTGCTCCGTCAGGTGGGGCGAAAGCCCATCCTTGGCATCTGCCTGGGGATGCAGCTGCTCTTTCAGCAAGGGTTAGAGGGACGGCCCTGCCGGGGGCTTGGGCTGATCGAGGGGCGGGTAGAACCCATCTCCACCCGGTTCAAGCTGCCCCACATCGGCTGGAACAGCCTGCACTTGTCCGGCCCTTGCCCGCTGTTTGACGGGCTGGAGGAGGGGACGCACGTCTACTTTGTCCACTCCTTCCACGGCGTGGCCATCCGGCCTGAGCAGGTGGCGGCCACCACAGACTATGGCCTGCCGGTGACCGCGGCGGTACAGAACGGCCTGGTGTTCGGAACCCAGTTCCACCCCGAGAAGAGCGGAGAGGCGGGACTGCAAATCTTGAAGAATTTTGGAGCGTTGCGCTGATGATCATTTTGCCTGCCATTGACTTAAAGGACGGAAGGGTGGTCCGCCTGTACCGCGGGGACTTTGACACCGCCCACCAGGTGGCCCAGGACCCGCTGGCCACCGCCCGGGATTTTTACGCGGCCGGCGCCCGGTACATCCACATGGTGGACCTGGACGGAGCCCGGGATGGGCGCCGGGCCAACGGCGCCATCGTGGCCCAGGTGGCTCAATTGGGGCTGCGGGTGGAGCTGGGGGGCGGTATCCGCACTATGGAGGACCTGGAGGGGGTGTTTGCCGATGGGGTGGATCGGGCGGTGATCGGCTCGGCCGCCGTGGAGCGCCCAGACTTCGTGGCCCAGGCGGTGGAGCGGTACGGCCCGGAGCGGATCGCAGTGGGCATCGATGCCAAGGGCGGCCTGGTGCGCACGGCGGGCTGGGTGAAAAACTCCGGCTTGGATTACTTGGACTTTGCCCGGGAAATGGAGCGGATAGGCGTTAAGTATATTATCTTTACAGATATTGATACAGACGGGATGTTGGGTGGCCCTGCCCTGGGCAGCCTGCGGCGCTTGCTGGAGGGGGTGTCCTGCCGGGTGACCGCCTCCGGCGGGGTGTCCTGCAATCAGGACATCCGGGACTTAAAGGCGCTGGGCGCCTGGGGGGCCATCATCGGCAAGGCCTACTATGCGGGGGCTTTGGATCTGGCCCAGGCGGTGAAGGACGGTGGGGCGCAATGTTAGCCAAGCGGATCATCCCCTGCCTGGACGTACGGGAGGGCCGGGTGGTCAAAGGGGTCAACTTCGTCAACATTCGGGACGCCGGCGATCCAGTGGAGCTGGCAGCTTACTATTCCGACCAAGGGGCGGATGAGATCGTCTTTCTGGACATCACCGCCACCAGCGACGCCCGGGACACGGTGGCCGACGTGGTGGAGCGCACCGCCGCCCAGGTGTTTGTCCCCCTGACAGTGGGGGGCGGCATCCGTACC
Source organism: uncultured Oscillospiraceae bacterium (assembly GCA_944387065.1). Classification (GTDB taxonomy): domain Bacteria; phylum Bacillota; class Clostridia; order Oscillospirales; family Oscillospiraceae; genus Enterenecus. Next base: position 152,673 of record CALXDM010000001.1, on the reverse strand, counting down.
CTGGAGGACTTCCAGCGGCTGCTGCGGGCGGGGGCGGACAAGATCTCGGTCAACTCCGCGGCGGTGCGGGACCCGGAGCTTATCGCCCGGGCGGCGGGGCGCTTTGGCTCCCAGTGCGTGGTGCTGGCCATCGACGCCCGACGCCGGCCAGAGGGCTGGTACGAGGTGGTGGTGGCCGGAGGGCGCACGCCCACGGGGCTGGACGCGGTGGAGTGGGCCCGGGAGGGCCAGCGCCTGGGGGCGGGGGAGATCTTGCTGACCTCTATGGACGCCGACGGCACCAAGGCGGGCTTTGACCTGGACATGACCCGGGCGGTGACCCAGGCGGTAGGTATCCCAGTGATCGCCTCTGGAGGCTGCGGCTCCCTGGAGCACTTTGCCCAGGTGTTTGAGCAGACCGGATGCGACGGGGCCCTGGCTGCCAGCCTGTTCCACTTCGGGGAGCTGACCGTCCCCCAGGTGAAGGCGTATTTGCGGGCCAGGAACATTCCCGTGCGGTGAGGGAGGAGGGCGGATATGTTCGACTTAGCGCAACTGTTTCAAAAATCGGAACTGATTCCGGTGATCATCCAGGACGCGGACACTCTCCAGGTGCTGATGCTGGGGTTCACCAACCGGGAGGCGGTGGAGCGCACCCTTCAGACGAAAACGGCCTGGTTCTGGAGCCGGAGCCGGCGGCAGCTGTGGAACAAGGGGGAGAGCAGCGGAAATTTCCTCCATGTGTTGGAAATCAAAACAGATTGCGACACGGATACCCTGCTCTACCTGTGCAAACCGGACGGCCCAACCTGCCACACGGGATCTGTCAGTTGTTTTTTCCGGGAGATTGCGATATAATAGAATCTGTAAGCGAGGTGTGATGACATGGACCAAGTGCTGCACAGCCTGTACCAGGTGGTGCTGGACCGCCGGGCGCACCCCCAGGAGGGCTCCTATACCTGCTACCTGTTTGAGAAGGGGCTGGATAAGATCCTGAAGAAGGTGGGGGAGGAGTGCGCGGAGACCATCATCGCGGCCAAGAATGGGATCGCCTCCGAAACGGTGGGGGAGATCTCCGACCTGATCTACCATTTGATGGTGCTGCTGGCCCAGCAGGGCATCCCCCTGGAGGATGTGTTGGAGGAGCTGGGACGGAGGAGCGAGAAGATCGGAAACCTCAAGCCGATGAAACAGGTGGATCGAGACAGCTAAATCCAAACAATGCGCCATAGGCGCGGGAGGTTATGCATGGAAAACCAAACCAATAACCCGATGAATCCCTACAGCTTTGACAGCAGCTATGCTAACCAGGGCCTGACCCTGAACCGGTATATGTCCAAGACCTTTGGCTGGATGTTTCTGGGGCTGCTGGTCACCTTCGCGGTGGCGTGGGGCATGGCGGCCAGCAACGCGGTGCTCTACCTGTTCTATACCGTGCCCCAGATCACGATCATCCTGCTGATTGCAGAGGTGGCGGTGGTATTGATCTTTTCCGCCCGGATCCACAAGAACTCCGTGGGGACGAGCCGAGTCCTGTTCCTGTTTTACTCCCTGCTGAACGGGGTGGTGTTCTCCGTCTACTTCGTGGTGTTTGACGTGGCCAGCCTGATCGCCATCTTTGGCCTGACGGCGTTGTTCTTTGGCGGCTTTGCCCTGTACGGCCGGTTCACCAAGACCGATCTGTCCCGGCTACGCCCGCTGCTCATCGGCGGGTTGATTTTCCTGGTGGTGGCGTCCCTGCTCAGTCTGCTCATCGACATGAGCGCCATGGAGCGGCTGATCTGCATGGCAGGCATCGTGATCTTCCTGTGCTTCACCGCATACGACACCCAGAAGATCAAGGCCAACTACCAGTATTTCCAGCAAGACGCGGCCATGCTGCAACGGGCGTCCATCTACGCTGCCCTGGAGCTGTACCTGGACTTCATCAACCTGTTCCTGTACCTGTTGCGCTTCCTGGGCAGGAACCGGAACTGACCGGTAACAGAACTGCGCCCGGCCTCATGGCTGGCTTGAGGGAGAACAATTAGGGCCCGCCGGGATGCCGGCGGGCCCAAGCTGGTTTTCTATAAAGCTGTCTGTGGGATTGGGCCTGCCCGGTTGGGTTGTCCCCAGGCGGCCTGCAGCGATATAAAAAAACGCCCCAAACGGGACGAGGTGTCTCTCTGATTGGACTTGGCTTTCCGCTTCACATCAGCGATCGCTGGGGACGGTATGCTCATCAGAGAAGATCAGCTCGTCAATGTCTGTGGGAATGGAACACATGATCTTCATTTCTATCCACCTCCTTACTAAATTACAGTTGTCATTATAGCAAGAAAATTGGGAAATGTCCACCTCTGATTTGTAAACTTTCTATGACAAATTGTGGACAAAATTGTAACGCAAATTTTGCTTGCTTTTTCCACGATCATCAGGTATAATAAACAGGCAATCGCGGGTGTAGTTCAATGGTAGAATGTCAGCTTCCCAAGCTGAACACGAGGGTTCGATTCCCTTCACCCGCTCCAAAAAGGACACGACGTAAGTCGTGTCCTTTTTTTGTGGGTTTCCCAGGGCAAAGGCTCCATCCACCCCGTGGCCTATCCGGACACCGCAATGCTGACCTGTATGAGCTGCCTCTCCTTGTCCAAAGCCCCGATTTCATCGATCAGCCGTTCCTCATAGGCGTTTCCCACAATGGTGAGGCCCTGCTCTTTCACGCATTGCAGCAAGCGCTGATAAACCGGTTCCGTGTCCTCAAAACCGCCCTGTCCGTAAGCGGTCAGGTAGGTTCCTTCCGGCATAAAACCGTTGGAATAGGTCCGCTTTCCAACATGGCAGATAATGTGGCTGGCCCTTGTGGTCTTACCGGCCAGCACATGCTCTTTCTTCACCAAAAAGCCTTCCGGGTATCCCAGGGCAATGCTGTGCTCTTTACACTGCATATAAAACGCCTTCCACAGCTCATCGGGGAGTTCTGACTTTGGATAGTCCAAGGGATCACTGACAAAGATGGGGGTTTCTTCCCTCCGGACCATTTTGATCTCTGAGACCTTCGCGCAAATTCCCGCCTCTAATTTTTCTTTTTTAGCCTTCAGCATCGTTTGGATTTCCTGGAGTTCTTTGATTTTGTCTGAGAGGATCTCCTGCTGATGGGCCAACAGTTGAATGGCATCCTCTGGCGAGGGGGTCTTCATATAGGTTTTAATTTGATTCAGCGGCGTACCAAGCTCCTTTAAGATACTGATCACGGTAATGATGTAAATCTGTTCATGGGAATAGTACCGGTAACCATTTTCCCCGGTATACGCAGGGGAAAACAGGCCGATGCGGTCGTAAAAAATCAGGGCTTTCCGGCTGACCTCGGCTATTTTGGAAAACTCACTGATCGTCAGGTATCCGCTATTTTTCATTTTTTTCAATTATCCCCTTGACTGTATAGTAACTATACAGAGTATACTGTGCACCATCGCGGTTGTCAAGGAGGGTATCAGATGAAGAAATTACTGCGATTTATGAGGCCGCACAGATGGCTGCTGATGGGGGCAATCCTCTGTGTGGTCATCAACAACTTTACGGTTCTGTATTTGCCAAACATTGTCTCACAAGTGATTGACGATGGCGCACTGTCTGGAGATGCGGGCCAAATTTACCGATTGGGCCTGCGTATGCTGCTGGTGGCGGTGGTGGGCGGTATCGCCTACTTACTGTCCGTCACGCTTGCATCCAAAGCAATTTCCCGCTTTGCGCGGGATGTGCGCCGGGCCGCCTTCGTGAAGGTACAAGACTACTCCCTGGATGATATGCAGAAGTTTGGCACATCGTCTCTGGTCATCCGATGTACCAACGACATTGCGGTTATCCAACGCTCGGCGTTGATGGTCATCCTGCAAATGCTCCCGGCGCCCATCATGGCAATCGTCGGGATCGCCATGGGCATCCAGACAGAGCCGATGATGGGCCTGCTGATGGCCGTTATCATTGCGGCTGTCTTTCTGATTGCCTATGGAATCGGGAGCAGGGCGGTGCCCCTGTTCAGGCGGCTGCAAGTCAAAATGGACAACATGACCCGCATCCTGCGGGAGGTATTTACCGGCGTTCGGGTCATCCGGGCGTTCAACCGGCAGCAATATGAAAACAGACGCTTTGGAACGGCTGCGACGGAATACTGGGATATTTCCGTGCGCACCGGCAAAGTTTTCGCCATCCTGCTTCCTACCCTGACTCTGCTTACCAACCTGGGTATCGTCGTGATCCTCTGGTTTGGCGGGGTGGAAACCTCCAGGGGCACGATGGAAATCGGGCAGATATTCGCGTTGATTGAGTATCTGGCAGTCATCCTGTTTACAGGGATCATGGCCATTCTGGTATACATCGAACTGCCGCGGGCCTCTTCCTGCGCCCAGCGTATCAACGAAGTGCTGGAATATACGCCCGAAATTCAGGATCGGGCAAGCGCAGCGCTTCCTGCCGCCAATCTGCGGGCCCACCTGGAGTTTCGCCACGTGACCTTCCGGTATCCCGGCGCGGAGGAGGCGGTGCTCAGCGACCTTTCCTTTACGTCAAAAGCAGGGGAGACAACGGCGATTATAGGCGGCACTGGCTCTGGCAAATCGACCGTTGCAAACCTGATCCCCCGGTTCTTTGAGATTCAAGAAGGCGAGATCTTAATCGACGGGATCAACATCCAGGACTATGCGCAAAAGCAACTGCGGGATAAGATCGGGTTTGTCCCGCAAAGAGCGTTCCTATTCCGGGGGACCATCGCGGACAACATTCGATATGGGAAAGAGGACGCCACAGACGGGGAAGTGGAATATGCAGCCACCGTAGCGCAGGCCCATGCCTTTATCTCTGAAAAGCCGGAGCAGTATCAGTCCTTTGTAGCCCAGGGGGGAACCAACCTGTCCGGCGGGCAGAGGCAGCGGGTGGCAATTGCCCGGGCACTGGTGAGAAAACCGGAGATCTATGTGTTTGACGATAGCTTTTCGGCCTTGGATTTCAAGACGGATGCCATGCTGCGCGCGGCGCTGCGGAAGGAAGTAAAAGACGCTACGGTGGTGATTGTGGCGCAGCGCGTCAGCACCATCATGGATGCGGATCGGATCATCGTACTGGATAACGGGCGGGCGGTTGGGGTTGGGACCCATCAGGAATTGATGAAAAACTGCCCGGTCTATCAGCAGATTGCAGCGTCGCAGCTGAGCGAATCGGAATTTGCAGGAGGTGGGGAATCATGAAGAGATCCACGTTGAAGCGGCTTGTGGGCTATTTACTGGACCGGCAGCGGGGGAAGATGGCCGCTGTGCTGATATCAGTCGTGTTGAGCTCCCTGGCGGCGCTGGCCGCGCCCATGGTTTTGGCGGCGGCCATCGACCATATTGCAGAGGGGATCCGCATTGCCATCACAGAGGGCGTCAGCTTTCAGGTGAATCTGGAAACGATGGGCTGGTTTATCACGATCTTGCTGGCGCTGTACCTCTTAAATTTTGCGCTCAAATATTTGGAGCAATACCTGATGGCCTTTATCGCCGAGACGGTCTGCCTGCATCTGCGCAAGGACCTAAGCGATAAAATGAGCCGTATGCCCCTGCGCTTTTATGACTCCACAGAGAAGGGGGAGGTTCTGAGCCGGGCCACCAACGACATCGAAAAAGTGGGCGAGGTGTTGCGGGAAGGGGTGGGGCAGTTTATCACCGCCCTCATCACCATGATTGGCTCCCTTGTGATGATGATCTATATCAGCCCGCTGTTTGCGCTGGTGTCCATTGCAACGATTGCCATTTCAACCGCCATTACCATGTGGGTGACCAAACGGTCCAGGAAAAATTTCTATCACAATCAGGCGGCGCTGGGCCATGTCAACGCCAATATTGAGGAAGCCTTTACAGGGCAGCTGGTGATCAAAGCATTCAGCCGGGAGAAAATGGCCATCCAGGCATTTGAACGGCTGAATGAGGAGATGTGTGAGGCAAGCCACAAGTCCCAGGTATCTATGTTCATCGTTTCCCCGGCGGTGCGCCTCATCAACAGCCTGGGTTACACGGCCATTGCCGTATTGAGCGGGCTTTCCATTTTGCAGGGAAACCTCACAGTGGGTACCGTGCAGGCCTTCATCCAGTACTTAGACAAGGCGGGGGAGCCTTTGATTGAGTGTGCCTTTATCTGGAATATGATGCAGCAGGCGCTCGCCTCCGGTGAGCGTTTCTTCGAGATCATGGACATGGAGGAGGAGCCGTCGGAAGATGGGATCCAGGGTAAGATTCAGGACTTGAAGGGGAATGTGGCCTTTGAGCACGTCCGATTTGGGTATGGGAATGACCGCATCTTGATGCAGGATGTCAACATCCGCCTTAAGGCCGGGGACAAAGTGGCAATCGTCGGCCCGACGGGGGCTGGCAAGACCACGCTGGTAAACCTACTCATGCGTTTTTATGACATACAGGGCGGCAGGATCACCATTGATGGCGTGGATATCCGCTCCATGCGGCGGGCAGATCTGCGCAAAATGTTCGGTATGGTGCTGCAGGACGCCTGGCTGTTCGGGGGGACGATCCGGGAAAACATCGCGTACAGCAAATTTGACGCAACAGAGGAAGAGATCATAGCAGCGTCCAAGGCCGCCCGCACCGACCACTTTATTCGCACCATGCCGGAGGGCTACGACACCGTTCTGGAGGAGGAGGGGACGAACCTCTCCCAAGGGCAGCGCCAGCTCCTCACCATTGCAAGGGTGATCCTGGCCGACCCCGCCTTGCTGATCCTGGATGAGGCGACCTCCAGTGTGGATACCCGTACGGAGCTGGAGATCCAGAAGGCGATGGACCACCTGATGAAGGGCAGGACCAGCTTTATCATCGCCCACAGGCTTTCCACCATTCGGGACGCCGACCTGATTCTCGTTATGAATCACGGCTCCATCCTGGAACAGGGGACCCATCAGGAGCTTTTGAGAAAAAAGGGCCTCTATGAGAGTCTGTATCACAGCCAGTTTGCCCAAGGGAATATTTGATGCGTTCCACCTATCCGTTCCTACTGCCAGACGCAGGAAAGCCCCGCCTTTCGGCGGGGCTTTCCTGTTCGGTTGGGCTGCTTTTCCCTGTGAGGGACATCTGGAAACCAGCACGCTATGTGTTCCATTTCTTCCTTCTTGTAAATATGTTCTGCTTTAAGAAGACCCTCACTTGTCCCTTCAACTTGAGAACTACGCTCTAATCATAGCAAGGGAAAAATCTTATCAGTATAGTTAATTCAGTTGCTATAGGTGCTATAGGCCGCTAGGTCCTGAGCTCAAACAGTCCAGAGTCGTGGCCATGAAGTCTGTCTCTCGGGGGGATAGGCGTTCTGCCCAGGGCTGGCATGATCTGCTGTGTATGGTCCGCCCACTGGCCTGACTCATCGGCTTGGTATGTTATCCATGCAATGAGATGGGGCGTCTGGTGGGCTATGCCGGGGAAAATTTTCGTTTTGCTGATTTTTCACTTGACTTCCCGCGGGGGAGGGGTTTTATAATAGAGGAGAACACACGATCCGCCCCGGGGACCTGATTTCCCCGGGACCGAGCTGAAAAGGAGGAATCGCAATGTCTGAACAAAAGCCCACCCCCGGCCTGGGTGGGGAGCGCTACCTCCCCTATGCCGAGCGCACCGGTGGGGAGTCTGTGGTCTATTTTACCCGAGATCTGTCTGCCCAGGGGCTGCAGCGGATCTACGAGCGGGTGAAGGAGGGCATCACCGGGAAGGTGGCCGTCAAGCTGCACACCGGCGAGCCCAACGGCCCCAACATCATTCCCAGCCCCTGGGTGGAGAGCCTGGTGAAGGCGCAGCTGCCCCAGGCCACCATTGTGGAGACCAACACCTACTATGAAGGGGATCGTTACACCACCCAGCAGCATCGGGAGACCCTGAAGGTCAACGGCTGGACCTTCTGCCCGGTGGATATCCTGGACGAGGACGGGACGGTTGCCTACCCGGTGAAGGGCGGGAAATGGTTCACCGAGATGCACATGGGGAAAAACCTGTCCAACTATGACTCCCTGGTGGTGCTCACCCACTTCAAGGGCCATGCCCAGGGTGGCTTTGGCGGCTCGGCCAAGAACATCGGGATTGGGTGCGCGGACGGTCGGATCGGCAAGGCTATGATCCACACCACCCCCGGATCCGACGATATGTGGGACATCGCCAAGGAGGAGTTCATGGAGCGCATGATGGAGTCGGCCAAGGCGGTGGTGGACCATTTCGGGAAGAACATCTGCTTTGTCAACGTCATGCGCAACATGTCCGTGTCCTGTGACTGCGAGGGGACGGCCGCCGCCCCGGTGGTGACCCCCAATGTGGGCATCCTGGCCTCCCTGGACATCCTGGCGGTGGACCAGGCCTGCGTAGACCTGGTGTACGCCATGAAGGAGGAGGACCATAAGGATCTGGTCCAGCGCATGGAGTCCCGCCACGGCCTGCGCCAGCTCACCTACATGAAGGAGTTGGGCATGGGCAACGACCGTTACCGCCTGGTGGACCTGGACCACGGCGACGCGGTCATCACCGCCCAGGAGGCGGTCAAGGACGTGGTGCCGTTCCAGCACACCCACTAAGAAGTTGCCAAATCGGAAATCAAATTTGGCCAAAAAGAAGAGGCCCCAGGCCGCGATCCAGGAGATCGCAGCTCGGGGCCCTTGCCGTATCCTGATGGATTACTGGCTCAGCATGGCCAGGATGGCGGCCTTGGGCTGCACGCCCACCGCCGTATCCACGCTCTTGCCGTCCTTCATCACCACCAGGGTGGGGATGCTCATCACGCCGAATTGGCGGGCCAGCTCCGGTTCCTCGTCCACATTGATCTTGCCCACCTTCACGTTATCCAGCTCCTCAGCGATCTGATCCACCACAGGGGAGAGCATCCGGCACGGGCCGCACCAGGCGGCCCAGAAGTCCAGCAAAACGGTCTGCTTGGCCTGCACGACCTCCTGCTCAAAGTTATTCTTCGTGATCTGAATGACTGACATGCTCAGCAGCTCCTTTTCCGATTTTACATATAGTGTAGCCAACCGGCCATCGTTTGTCTGTGATGAAATCACTGTTGGGTCCGGCTCTGGTTACGCCTGGGAGCCCCTTCCAAAACAGGCCGCTCACTGCTTTAGTATACCGGGTTTCTCCTGTTGAATCAAGCGATTTTTGCACATTTTTTGCTCTTGACGCAGGGGATTTGCTGTGTTAAAATAGCAACGCTTGCCCGCCTGATCAGGGGTGAGGGGGCGCTGGAATAGCTCAGTTGGTAGAGCAGCTGATTCGTAATCAGCAGGTCGCGTGTTCAAGTCACGTTTCCAGCTCCAAAAAAGAGGCGCCAGCCCATGGCTGGCGCCTCTTTTTTGGTTCCGGCGGTGAGGGTGCCGCCGCCTTGGGTAAAATAAAAAATCGCCGGAGCAAAGGGGACTTTGCTCCGGCGATGGTCCGAGTGACAGGACTTGAACCTGCGGCCTCTTGACCCCCAGTCAAGCGCGATACCAAACTTCGCCACACCCGGATCTGACCTTAACATTAGACCGTAGCTATACTACCACAGATTCCGATGGAATGCAAGGGGAAAATGAAAAATTTCAGCCTTGACCAAAGGAGAGAGCAGCCCACCTGGGATCAGGTGGGCTGCTCAGCGAATTGAGAAAAGAGAGGGAGGAGTGTCATTTCAAATGACACATTCAGAATACCAGATGGGGGCGGAAAATGGTGGATAAACTTTGAAGGATGTTTGAATTTTTTATGAATCTGTTGCTCCAGCCCGCTTACACCGGTGGTATAGTAAGCCAGAGGCTGGGCAAGCGGGGAAATGGCCGAAATGGTTTCCTGGGCGGCGTCCAAGCTGATGCCCTGGACCCAATGTTTCCGCTGTCAATATGCCCAACTTTAGGGCGGAGGAGATTCGAATTTATTACATTGAATATATAATATCATAATTTTTAATGGAAACGATAAATTTAGCATATATTTTTACATAAACCCACCAAAAAAATACATGGCAATAAGTTGAAATGGTCGAATTTATATGCTATGATAGCCATAAATCTGATCACAAAACTAATATTAACAAATGAAAAGAAACATTATTAGGCGAGCGCTGATGGAACGGGAACAGGCAAGCAGGTGGCTCCAACGGTGCAGGTGGCGGAGGTGGACCGGCTCTATCTGGTTGTGACCAGATGCCATGGTGTCCAAATTCTCCGGCCGGCATTGGCCACAGGGCTGTGCAGCCCGGGCGCGGTACCTTATGTATGCGGATCCCGTGTATGGTGGAGGGAAGCGAGGTGGGGGGTTCTCCCCTCGCTTCTCAGGCCAACGCGTGAACTTTTGCTCCGAAATTCAGATTGGGAGGAGGGTTGTCGCAATCAAAACAGAAGGGAGGATCGCGGCCAACTTGCTCTGAGGCAAAGGTGGCGCGACGGGATTCTGGATTTTTGGCAGCCCGGCGGCATGGGAGAAGGAACCCAGGCGCAGCCTTCCGCAAGCGAACCCAATGCAAACAGGGATGGATGCTTCTCGTTGACCAGCGAGCTCCAATCGAAATTAGCCCCATTACGCTTGCGGGGGGCTGCCTTTTATCCAAATCAGCCAGAAAGAGTGCAATTCCAATGACTTTCCGTGTCAGTCTATGCAGTGCAATGTGAACCAACCCAACCTATGAATCACCCAGTGTAGCGCGACGAGATCAGACCAACCTGCCTCACAATTGAACCGCGTCTACTCCGCTGTGGAGCAGATGCAATCCCTGAACTTAAAGCCAGCCTGCGAGGTTGGTGATTTTTTTATCCTTCTGTTCGATGAAATCTAATACAATCCAACGATTTACTGCTTTCATACCCGCGCAAACACTCAAAATAAACAAACATCTTTGGATATCCCGGTTCCAATTGCCATCAGAAGGAGAGCGCAGCCCCAAACTTCATCCCAAAGCTCCTGCTGGAGGGAGAGGCTACATGTCTTCCTGGAGTCTCTTCCAACAGGTGGCGCAAAGCAACAGTGGGGCTTCATGCCCATAACCCCATAACGGGGTGACGCCACGGGGCTGAGAGGCGGAGCAACTGTCCATGATAGCAGCAGGAGCGCTGTCCGATCTCGTCGGGCAGCGCTCCTTGCGTATTTTCGGTGTGCTGGGAGGGAGCCCATGGCTCGATTTGGGCGGACCGGGGCTTGCGCGGGAAAGGGGAATGTGATAAAATTTTTCCATCTTTCATGCAAAGGAGCAATCACCATGGATTTTGCCACATTGGCCGCGCAGCGCTATTCCCTTCGCAAGTATAGTGACCGCCCCGTGGAGCAGGAGAAGCTGGACGCCATCCTGGAGACCGGCCGGAATGCCCCCACCGCCCACAACAACCAGCCCCAGAGGATCTTTGTGATCCGCACTCCGGAGGGGCTGGAACGGGTGGACAGTTGCATCCAGTCTCACTTCCGCCCCCCTGTGGTGCTGGTGGTGACCTATGACGCATCCCAATCCTGGAAGCGGGAGAAGGACGGGGCGGACTTCGGCGAGGTGGACGCCGCCATTGTCGCCACCCAGATGATGCTTCAGGCGGCCGACCTGGGGCTGGGCACCACCTATGTGGCCCTGTTTGACCCGGAGAAGCTTCGGGAGGCCTTCCCCGCCATGGCCGGGCTGGAGATCGTTGGCGTGCTGACCCTGGGCTATCCGGCGGAGGGGGCCCGTCCCTCCCGGCTCCACGAGGACCGCAAGCCCCTGGAGGAGCTGGTGCAGTACCTATGAGCGCCCCCGCTCCAGTCGGGGCGGAGGGGCAGGATCAGCTTTGGGCGGCCTGTGCCCAGATGGCGGGGCAGGGGGTGGACCGGGTGGTTATCAGCAAGCCGGCCCGCCGGGATGAGCCTTACCGGAAGCTGGTTTTGGAGCGGCGGGAGGGGTACTATCAGCTCTCCCGCTATACCCAGACCCAGGTGTTCCACGGGCAGGTCCCGTTGGACCAACTGGGCCAGGCCTGCTTTGATCTGGCCCAGGGCCGCTACCTCCAGCTCAACGGCTGGGGGGAGGGGGTGGAACATATTCTTCTGCTGTCCAGGAAGGGGCGGTGCACCTACCGGCGCAAGCGGGTGGAGGGCCAGGCCCCGGGCGGGTCGGTACGGGAGGGACACAACCGGGAGAAGCGTTATTTGCTGGAGGAGGGCGTGGCGGCGGCCCCGCTGGTGGACATGGGGATCCTCACCAAGGAGGGGCGGGTGGTGCGGGCTAAGTACGACAAGTTCCGCCAGATCAACCGTTTCCTGGAGCTGCTGGACGATGCGGTGGGAGCGCTGGACGCCAAGCGGCTGAACGTCATCGACTTTGGCTGTGGGAAGTCCTATCTGACCTTCGTGGTGTACGACTACCTCACCCGCCTGAGGGGGATCCAGGCCAACGTGGTGGGTCTGGACCTGAAGGCGGACGTCATCGAGAAGTGTCGTCAGGCTGCGGCGCGGTACGGCTATACCGGCCTGCGCTTTGAGCTGGGGGACATCAACGGCTACCGAGCTCCTTTTGAGGTGGATCTGGTGCTGACGCTGCACGCCTGCGACACCGCCACCGACTACGCTCTGTTCAACGCAGTGAACTGGAAGGCCAAGCTGATCTTCTCCGTGCCCTGCTGCCAGCACGAGCTCAATGGCCAGATCCACACCGACCAGCTGGAGATCCTCACCCGGTACGGCATCGTCAAGGAGCGTTTTTCTGCCCTCGCCACGGACGCCATCCGGGCCAACCTGCTGGAGTACTGCGGCTATAAGACCCAGCTGCTGGAGTTCATCGACCTGGCCCATACCCCCAAGAATTTGCTGATCCGGGCGGTGCGCCGGCCCATGATCCCCAAGGGGATCCGGGAGAAGGCCCTGGCTGAGGCGCAGGCCCTGATGGAGCAGTTCTCCTTTCAGCCCACGATGTACACCCTGCTGGGCCTGTCCCAGGGATAGGGAAACGGGGAGGGCCGCCGCAAGCAAATGCGGCGGCCCTCCCCGTTGGCGTTTTCAGGAGGGGCTGCTGCCCAGCAGATGGGACATATCATACAGCCCAGGGCAGTCCATCTGGGCCAGAAACTTTGCCGCCCGCACCGCGCCGGCGGCAAAGACGTCCCGGCTGGCGGCGTGGTGGCTGATCTCCACCACCTCGTCCAGTCCGGCAAACACCACCGTGTGATCCCCCGCGATGGTGCCCCCCCGCACACAGGAGATGCCGATTTCCTGGGGCTGGCGGGGCCGGCGCACATCGTGCCGGTCGTAGATGTACTCCGGCTCATAGGGCAGAGCCCCGGCGGCGGCGTCAGCCAGCATCAGGGCGGTGCCGCTGGGGGCGTCCACCTTGCGGCGGTGGTGGCGCTCCACGATCTCCACGTCGTACTCCCCGCCCAGTACAGCGGCCGCCCTCTGGACCAGGTCCAGCAGGAGGTTGATTCCCAGGGAGAAGTTGGCCGAGCGGAAGATGGGGATGCGCTGGGCGGCCTGGTGGATCTGCTCCAGGTGTTCCTGGCTGTACCCGGTGGTGGCCAGTACCGCGGGCAGGGAGCGATCCAGGCAGAAGGCCAACAGACCCTCCAGGGCGGAGGGGTGGGAGAAATCCACCAACACGTCGGCCTGAGGGGTGCAGGCGGCAGGGGAGGAAAAGACGGGGAACCCATCCCCAGGCTGGCCCAGCACGTCGATGCCGGCGGCCACCTCCAGCTCTGGATCCAGGGCGCACAGCCCGGCCACCGCCCGGCCCATGTGGCCGTTGCAGCCTGAGAGGATTATCTTTCGCATAGCCGGCTCCTTTACAGCAGACCCATGCGGGCCATCGCCTGGCGCAGGATGTCCAGGTTGTGCTGGGACATCTCGCACAGGGGTAGGCGCAGGGTACCCGGGTCCATGCCCATCAGGTTCATGGCGGTCTTGATGGGGATGGGGTTGACCTCCAGGAACAGCGCGTCGATTAGGTCCATGTACTGAATCTGGAGCTTGGAGGCGGCCTCAAAGTCGTTGTCCAGGCACAGGTGGGTCATCTGGGCCATCACCTCGGGCACGATGTTGGAGGCCACCGAGATCACACCCTTGGCGCCCAATGCCATCATGGGCACCACCTGATCGTCGTTGCCAGACCAGATGTAGAAGTCATCCCCGCACAGGAACCGGGTGTGGGCCAGCAGGGAGAAGTTGCCGGAGGCCTCCTTCACCCCGTTGATCTTGGGGTTCTGGGACAGGTGGCGGTAGGTCTCCGCGGTAAAGGATACGCCGGTGCGGCTGGGCACATTATAGAGGATGATGGGCAGGTCCACACGGTCGGCGATGTACTCATAGTGGCGGATCAGGCCGGTCTGGCTGGCCTTGTTGTAATAGGGGGTGACGTGCAGCAGGGCGTCCGCCCCGGAGTCCTGGGCGTGTTGGGAGAGGTAGACGGCGGCGGAGGTGTCGTTGCTGCCCGCCCCGGCGATGACCTTCACCCGATGGTTCACCCGCTTGACGCAAAACTCCACGGCGGCGATATGCTCCCGAATAGACATGGTGGACGATTCCCCGGTGGTGCCGCACACGCACACCGCGTCCACGCCGGCGGCGATCTGGTTGTCAATCTGGCGGCCAAAGGCGTCATAGTCGATGGCGCCGTGGGCGTGGAACGGGGTGACCAGCGCTGGGCAGGAACCGGTGAACACAGGAGCTCTCATAAAACCACCCTTTCTCATGATCATGCGGGAACATACAGATTTGCCTTAGAACCCTCGCCGGCGCGGGAGGGGTTCACCCGCGGTCCATATACCCCTGGGCGCACAGCAGCTCGGCCAGCAGCACCGCGCCCCCGGCGGCGCCCCGCAGGGTGTTGTGGGACAGGGAGACGAACTTGTAGTCGTACTGGCTGTCCGGGCGCAGCCGGCCGATGGACACCGCCATGCCTCCCTCCAGATCCCGGTCCAGCCTGGCCTGGGGGCGGTCGGGCTGGTCGAAATAGTGCAGGAACTGCTTGGGGGCGGTGGGCAGGCCCAGCTGCTGGGGCAGGCCCTGGAAGGACTGCCAGGCCGCCCGCATCTGATCCATGGAGGGCTTCTCCCGGAAGGTGACGAAGGCGGCGGCGGTGTGCCCGTTGGTCACAGGCACCCGCAGGCATTGGGCGGTGATGTCCGGGGCGTCGGCATTGACGATGACGCCCTCCTCCATCCGGCCCCAGACCTTCCGGGGCTCCTGTTCGCTCTTCTCCTCCTCGCCCCCGATATAGGGGATAAGGTTATCCACCATCTCGGGCCAGGTGTCAAAGTTCTTGCCCGCGCCGGAGATGGCCTGATAGGTGCACACCAGCACCTTCTCGATGCCGAAGGGGCGCAGGGGGGACAGGGCGGGGACATAGCTCTGAATGGAGCAGTTGGACTTGACCGCGATGAAGCCCCGGCGGGTGCCCAGGCGCTGGCGCTGGGCCGGGATGACCTGGAGATGCTCAGGGTTGATCTCGGGGATGACCATGGGCACGTCGGGGGTCCAGCGGTGGGCAGAGTTGTTGGACACCACAGGGCACTCCCGCCGAGCGTAAGCCTCCTCCAGCGCCTGGATCTCCTCCTTGCCCATGTCCACGGCGGAAAAGACAAAGTCCACCATGGATGCGATCTGGTCCACGTCGTCCTGAGCGCTGAGCAGGACCATGTCCCGGGCCTGCTCTGGGATGGGCACGTCCATGGCCCAGCGGCCGGCCACCGCGTCCTCATACCGCTTGCCGGCGGAGCGGGGGCTGGCGGCAATGGCGGCCAGCTGGAACCAGGGGTGGCCGTCCATCAGGGTGACGAACCGCTGACCCACCATGCCGGTGCCGCCAATCACGCCCACTTTGTACTGCTTCATCATCATAACCTCCTACCGCCCGATCAGAAGTCCCAAGATTATAGTTGAAAGAGGGGCGGCCTGTGTACTATAATAGGGGAAACGGCCCTTGCCCCGCAGGGCAGACGCCTATTTTGACCATCATAACATCAACGTGCTAAAGTGTCAATGAAGCGCGGGCCCAGAACTGGGAGAAATGGAGAAGGGTATGCGAAAAAAATTCGTGCAAATTGCGGCCACAGCCCTGTCGGCCGGCCTGTGCCTGTCCCTTGCCCCCGGAGGGGCCCCCCGGGCCCGGGCCGCCGTTGCGGAGGAGCAGGTCATCCGGGTGGGCATCTACTTTGACGGCAGCGTGCTGCCTGGCGTGAACGTGACCAACGCCACAGGATCGGGGTTCCGCCTGGGCTATTACGATGGGGACAACCGGTTCGTGCAGCTGGCCAGCACCGGCCAGGACGACCTGTCGGTGGTCAAGACAGAGAATGTATATTATGTGGACAGCGGGGAATATGCCTCTTACTATGACTATGACGGCGGGGAGCAGCCGGTGGTCATTGGCTGCTACCACTTGCAGCTGCCGGGCAGCTACGACTCCTTTGAGCGGGCCCAGGCGGAGGCCCAGGCCCATTCCGGCGGGTTTGCCGCCTATATCGACGGGGTTTACTACGCCCGGGTGGGCAACTATCCGGACCGGGCGGGGGCGGAGCAGGCCCAGGCCCAGCTGGCTGCCCAGGGGGTGAGCGCCGAGATCCGAGGCACCTCGACCTATGGGGTGAGCGCGGTGCGCACCGGGAGCAACGAGATCCTGTTCCAGTACGATGATCTGGGGGAGGGAACCGGCCTTGGGGTGGAGCCCAACGCCGCCGGGGACCAGGGGGAGGACTACCGCACCCGGTTTCACAACATCGACTGGCGGGGGGGCTTCCGCTTTGAGCGGGTGGACGGCGGGGACCTGACCATCGCCAACCTGGTCAGTTTGGGCGACTATGTGAAGGGGGTGGTCCCCCACGAGATGAGCAACGCCTGGCCGCTGGAGGCCCTCAAGGCCCAGGCGGTGTGCGCCCGCACTTACACCCTGACCAACCTGAACCGGCACAGCAGCGGGCACTTTGACCTGTGCAATGAGACCCACTGCCAGGTCTACCTGGGCGTGTACGGGGCGGGAACCAACTCCGACCGGGCGGTGGACGAGACCGCAGGCCAGGTGGCCATCTACAATGGGGAGCTGGCAGAATGCTACTACCACTCCTCCAACGGAGGGGCTACCGAGGGGGTGAATGTGGTGTGGGGTAGCAACCAGAGCGGATACCCCTATCTGGTGGGAGTGGAAGACCCCTATGAGGCGCTGGTGGCCGACCGGATTGACAGCTACGAGTGGACCCGCACGCTGACGGGGGAGCAATTGACACAGATGCTCCACAGCTGGGGATATACCCAGGCCAGCCTGATTGCCGAGGCCCAGGTGAGCCAGTACAGCGAGACGGATAACCCGGCCCAGGTCACCTTCACCGACCAGGATGGGCGCAGTTACACCGTGGCTTCCAGGCGGGTGGTGACCTACTTTGGCCTGCGCTCCTACCGCTATGACTTTGTGGGCGGCAGCCAGCTGCTGGTCAACGGCCAGCCGGTGGATGGCCTGGAGGGGCTGTATGCCGTCGGCGGGGATGGGCAGAGCGCGGCGGTGGGGCAGGGCGCCTACCTCATCACCGGAGACGGAACCGTCCAGCAGGTTTCCGCGGGGAGGGCCGGGTCAGACGGTGCCTTTGTCATCGCCGGCAGTGGCTGGGGCCACAACGTGGGCATGAGCCAGTGGGGGGCCTATGCCCAGGCACTGGAGGGGCGCACGTACCGGGAGATCTTGACGTTCTACTATACAGGCATTACGGTGGGATGAGAGCTTGAACACATCAGACTTTTACTTTGACCTTCCCCAGGAGCTCATCGCCCAGACGCCGCTGGAGCGACGGGATGCCTCCCGCCTGCTGACCCTGGACAGGGCCACGGGGCAGACCAGGCATCTGCACTTTTACGACCTGCCCAGCCTGCTGCGCCCGGGGGATTGCCTGGTGCTCAATGACAGCCGCGTGCTGCCCGCCCGGCTGCTGGGCCGCCGGGAGACGGGGGGCGCCTGCGAGGTGCTGCTGCTCATTGACCGGGGGGACCGGGTGTGGGAGTGCCTGGCGCGACCGGGCAGAAAGCTGCGGGCCGGCACCAGGCTCAGCTTTGGGGACGGGGCGCTCACCGCCCAGGTGGTGGGCCAGGTGGAGGGGGGTAACCGCCTGATCCGCTTTGACTATGAGGGGATCTTTCTGGAGATCTTGGAGCGGCTGGGGCGTATGCCGCTGCCCCCCTACATCCGGGAGGAGCTCCAGGACGGGGAGCGGTATCAGACGGTCTACTCCCGGGTGACCGGATCTGCCGCCGCCCCCACGGCGGGGCTGCATTTCACCCCCCAGCTGCTGGAGCGGGTGCAGGCCATGGGGGTCCGGGTGTGCTATGTGACCCTCCACGTGGGGTTGGGCACCTTCCGGCCGGTGAAGGCCCAGCAGTTGGAGCAGCACGAGATGCACCGGGAGTACTGCGTCATCCCCCAGGAGACGGCGGACGCCGTCAACCAGACCAAGGCTGCGGGGGGGCGGGTGATCTGTGTGGGCACCACCTCCTGCCGCACCATCGAGAGCTGGGCCGGGGAGGATGGCCGGTTGGAGGCCCGGGCGGGCTGGACGGGGATCTTCATCTACCCCGGCTACCGGTTCAAGGTGCTGGATGGGCTGATCACCAACTTCCACCTGCCTGAGTCCACCCTGATCATGTTGGTGTCCGCCCTGGCCGGACGGGAGCGTGTGCTGGACGCCTATCGGGAGGCGGTGGAGGCGCGTTACCGGTTCTTCTCCTTTGGGGACGCGATGTTCATCTCCTAAAGCCCGTAGATTAGAATCATCTGAGGATGTGAGCCATGTTTGAAGTGAGAAAGACCGAGGGAAAAGCCCGCTTGGGGGTGTTTACCTGCGCCCATGGCAGGGTGGACACCCCGGTGTTCATGAACGTGGGCACCCAGGGGGCCATCAAGGGGGCGGTGTCCGCCCACGACCTGAAAGAGATTGGCTGCCAGGTGGAGCTGTCCAACACCTACCACCTCCACCTGCGCCCGGGGGACGATGTGGTTCGGGCCATGGGTGGGCTGCACCGCTTCATGGACTGGGAGGGCCCCATCCTCACCGACTCAGGTGGGTTCCAAGTGTTCTCCCTGGCGGGCCTTCGCAGCATCACCGAGGAGGGAGTCACCTTCGCCTCCCACATCGACGGGCACAAGCTCTTTATGGGGCCGGAAGAGTCCATGCGCATCCAGTCCAACCTGGGCAGCGACATCGCCATGGCCTTTGATGAGTGCGTGGCCAACCCCGCCCAGTACGACTATGCCAAGGCCTCCTGCGCGCGCACCCTGCGCTGGCTGGAGCGCTGTAAGGCAGAGCATGACAGGCTAAATGCCTTGCCGGATTGTATCAACCCGGGCCAGCTGCTCTTTGGCATCAACCAGGGGGCCACCTTTCCAGACCTACGGGTTTGGCATATGCAGGAGACGGCCAAGATCCCCTGCGACGGCTACGCCATCGGGGGGCTGGCGGTGGGGGAGCCCACTGAAGTGATGTATGAGATCATCGAGGCGGTGGAGCCCCATATGCCGGCGGACAAGCCCCGGTATCTCATGGGGGTGGGCACGCCCGCCAACTTGATCGAGGGTGTGGCCCGGGGGATCGACTTCTTCGACTGTGTCATGCCCGCCCGCAACGCCCGCCACGGCAAGCTGTTCACCTGGAAGGGCTGGCTGAACCTGAAGAATGAGGCGTATAAGCTGGATGAGCGGCCCGTCGACCCGGACTGCCGCTGCCCGGCCTGCCGGAGCTTCAGCCGGGCCTACCTGCGCCACCTGTTTGTGGCCGGAGAGATGCTGGCCATGCGCCTGGCGGTGCTGCACAACCTGTACTTCTACAACCAGCTGATGGGGCGCATCCGCCAGGCGCTGGAGCAGGGGGAGTTTGCGGCCTTCCGCCGGCAATATGCCCCGCTTCTGGCCCAGCGGGCCCAGCCCTAACGGCGCCCTGGAGGGCGCGCGGAAAAAAGGGCTTGTGTTTCTGGCCGGAGACGGCTATAATAACCTTAATCTTCCGCCTGGATGGGGCGGGAAGCACACCTTGATTCTCACATTGATACTGGAGGAAGCGCTGATGACGCCGTTTTACATCCACACCTTGGCCCTGAGTTCAGGGACGAACAGCTTGGGCACTTTTGGAAGTACGCTCGTGATGATCCTGCTGATGGTCGCCGTATTCTACTTCTTTATCATTCGGCCGGAGGGCAAAAAGAAGAAGGCGGCTCAATCTATGCGGGACAGCCTGAAGGTGGGCGACGAGATCACCACCATCGGCGGCATCGTAGGCACCGTCTGCGCGGTGAAGGAGGCCACCGTGGTCGTTGAGACGGGTGCGGACCGGGTGCGGATTGAGTTCACCCGGTGGGCCATCTCCAGCAAGGGCACCCAGCGGGAGCAGAACGCCGCTCCGGAGCAAGAGCAGGAGCGCAAGGAGGGCGTCAAGAAGGGCAAGGACGGGGAGAAGGACGGGAAGTGACCGGTCTGCCGTCAGCGCGGATTTGGGAAGATATCCCTGCATGACAAGCACCCCTTTGGCATATGGTTGTATCAGCCGTATGAAAGGGGTGCTTTTATGCGTAGAGGGGAAGGAATGGAGCCTAAGGCGGTGCATATGACGCTGGGGGTGCTGCTGGGCGGGCTGCTGGCGCTGGGGGTGGAGCTGATCCTGCTGCTACTGGGAGCCATGGCCATCTCCAACGGGATCGTCAAGCAGGACGCGGCCCTCCAGCTCACGGCGGCCGCCTGCGTGATCGGCTGCCTGGCGGGAGGGCGGCTGGCCTGCGCCTGGTGGCCGTCCCGGCGTCTGCTGGCGGGACTGGCCGCCGGCGGGGTGTGCTTCCTGCTGATCTTGGCGGTGGGGCTTTTGTGGGGCGGGGAGCTGTCCCTGGGCCTGCAGGCGCTGATCGAACTGGCCGGCTGCCTGTGTGGCGGGGCGATTGCGGGTCTGCTGTGCCGGGGGAAAAAGCGTCGGAAAAAGGGAGGGAGTCGAGCCCGATAGGACCTGGCGGATCGGGGCCGTGCCCCCCTTGACAAACGACGGCAAAGTCTCTATAATGCCATAGCACTACCATAGAACCGCAGGATTTGAGACGTTCCATGCCGCATGGCGTGGCATTCCATCTGAATCTGCCAAGTGGAAAGGGATGTGAACATGGCAAAAGAGTACAAGCTGAGCGCCACGCGTCTGGAGGAGCTGAAGGACGAGCTCAGCTATTTGAAAACAGTCCGGGAGCGGGAGGTGGCCGATCAGATTAAGGAGGCCCGCTCCTTCGGCGACCTGTCGGAGAACAGCGAGTATGACGAGGCCAAGAACGAGCAGGGAAAGCTCTACTCCCGCATCGCGGAGATCGAGAACATTTTGGCCAACTGCTCTGTCATCGAGCAGGAGCCCACCGACACCAACGCCGTGCAGCTGGGCAGCCGGATCACCGTGGAGGACCTGGAGCTGGGCAATCAGGAGCACTACCAGGTGGTGGGCTCCCAGGAGGCCGACCCCATGAACGGCCGGATCTCAGAGGAGTCCCCTTTCGGACGGGCCCTGCTGGGCAAGTCGGTGGGGGAGACCGTGGTGGTGGAGGCCCCTGCGGGGAACGTGGAGTATAAGGTGCTGGACATCCAGCGCTGAAGCTGACGGTCACAAAAGAAGAAGGGAAGGAAGCGCTATGTCCGAGCACAGGCCCGATCCGACCAGCCAAGGGGAGCCCTCCCTGCCCGAGCTGCTGCAGATCCGCAGAGATAAGCTGGAGCAGCTGCGCGCGGAGGGAGAGGATCCCTTTACCCAGACCAGGTATGACGTGACCCACCACAGCGACCAGGTGAAGGAGGATTTCCAGCAGCTGGAAGGGCAGCGGGTGCGCCTGGCCGGTCGGCTGATGAGCAAGCGGGGGATGGGCAAGGCGGTATTCGCAGACCTGCAGGACGGCGGCGGCCGCATCCAGCTGTACGTGCGCATTGACGACGTGGGGGAGCAGGCGCTGGCCGCCTTTAAGAAGTATGACATCGGGGACCTCGTCGGGGTGGACGGGGAGGTGTTCCGCACCCAGCGGGGGGAGATCTCCATCAAGGCGGCGGTCATCACCCTGCTGGCCAAGTCCCTGTTGCCCCTGCCGGAAAAGTTTCACGGCCTGACCGACGTGGAGACCCGCTGCCGGCAGCGGTATGTGGACCTGATCGTCAACCCGGAGGTGCGCCGCACCTTTGAGGTGCGCTCCAAGTTCATCAAGCACATTCGGGACTTCCTGGACGCGCGGGGCTACATGGAGGTGGAGACCCCGGTGCTCAACACCATCTCCGGGGGGGCCACCGCCCGGCCCTTCATCACCCACCACAACACCCTGGACATTGATATGTACCTGCGTATCGCCACCGAGCTGCATTTGAAGCGTCTGGTGGTGGGCGGCCTGGAGCGGGTGTATGAAATTGGCCGCATCTTCCGCAATGAGGGGATGGACACCAAGCACAACCCTGAGTTTACCTCGGTGGAGCTGTATCAGGCCTATGCCGACTTTCACGACATGATGGACCTGTTTGAGCAGCTGCTCTCCTCGGCGGCCCAGAAGATCCTGGGCAGCTACCAGCTGGAGTGGCAGGGTAAGGCGCTGGACCTGACCCCGGGCTGGCCCAGGCTGACCATGGCCGAAGCGGTGCTGCAGTATACGGGGCTGGACTTTATGGCGGTGTCCGACGATGCCCAGGCGGTGGCCATGGCCAAGTCTGTGGGAGTGGAGCTGCCTGCTACAGCTCCCGCCACCTGGGGCAACGCTCTGTACGAAGTCTTTGACCAAAAGGTGGAGGAGCACCTGGTGCAGCCCACCTTCATCACTATGCATCCGGTGGATGTGTCGCCTTTGGCCAAGCGGTCTGTAAAGGATCCAAGGCTGACAGAGCGGTTTGAGCTGTTCATCTGCTGCAATGAGATGGGCAATGCCTTTTCCGAGCTCAACGACCCTGTCGACCAGCGCCAGCGTTTCCAGCGTCAGGCGCAGCTCAGGGCGGGGGGCGACGAGGAGGCGAGCATGATGGACGAGGACTACCTCACCGCCCTGGAATACGGTTTGCCCCCCACCGGCGGGCTGGGCATCGGCATCGACCGGTGCGTGATGATGCTCACCAACAACGACTCCATCCGGGAAGTGCTGCTCTTCCCCACTATGAAACCATTGGACTGACTGCCAAGGGCATACCGGCGGCTGCTGGCCGACCGGTATGCCTTTGCGTGTCCAGAATGAGGTGACACTTTTGACGTCCAGAGTAAAGCGGCGGCGAGTGCTGCGTGCCGCCCAAGTGGTAGCCATCTCCTTTGCCGCGGTAATCCTGTGCGGGACCTTGCTGCTGATGCTGCCCATTGCCTCGGTGTCAGGGCAGAGCTGCGGGCCCATGACGGCGCTGTTTACCGCCACCTCGGCCACCTGCGTCACCGGCCTGATCCTGGTGGACACCTTGTCGGCCTGGACGCTATTTGGCCAGGTGGTCATCCTGGCGATGATCCAGCTGGGGGGGCTGGGGTTCATGACGGTGATCTTTCTGATGGCCATGATGGTCAAGCGGAAGCTGTCCCTCAGCCAGCGGCTGATGGCCGCGTCCAACTTTAACCTGAATGACATGGGGGATGTGAGCCGTCTGGTGCGTGGCGCGCTGAAGACCACCTTCGCCTTTGAGGGGGCAGGGGCACTGATCCTGACGGTGTGCTTTTGGCCTCGGTTCGGGGCACAGGCCCTTTGGAAGGGGATCTTCACCTCCATATCCGCCTTTTGTAACGCCGGCTTTGACATCTTCGGCACGGAGAAGATCGGCAGTCTGTCCACCTATGACGACAACCCGGTGGTGCTGCTCACCGTGGCCGCCCTCATCGTCTGCGGCGGCCTGGGCTTCTTCGTCTGGGAGGAGATCAAGCGCCGGCGCAGGTGGAAGTTCCTGTCCCTGTACAGTAAGATGGTCTTGCTCCTGACCGGCTTCCTGCTGGCGTTTGGCGCGGCCTTCTTTCTGCTCAGCGAGTACGATAACGGGGGGACTATGGCCTCCATGCCCTTTGGACAGAGCCTGCTCAACGCCCTGTTCCAGTCGGCCACCCTGCGCACGGCCGGCTTCTACTCGATCAGCCAGGGGGCGCTCACCGACGTGTCCCTTGTGATGTGCATCCTGCTGATGCTCACCGGAGGTTCCTCAGGCTCCTGCGCCGGAGGATTGAAAACAGGAACGGTGGGGGTGCTGCTGCTGTCGCTGCGCTCAGGGCTGCGGGGCCGGGAGACGGTGAGCGTGCGGGGGCGCACCATCCCTCAGCAGAAGGTGCTCTCGGCGGTGACGCTGCTGCTGGTAGTTGGCATCCTGTTTTTGGCCGCGTCCATCTCCATTGCGGTGCTGGACGGCGTCCCCTATCTGGCGGCCGCCTATGAAACGGCGTCAGCTATGGCCACGGTGGGGGTGACCACCGGCATTACCCCGGGGCTGGGCAGCGCCTCCCATATCATTCTGATCCTGCTGATGTACCTAGGCCGGGTTGGCTTTGTGTCCTTCTCCCTGGCCTTCCTGGCGCAAGACCCGGCCAAGAGCAAGATCTGCTATCCCGAGACCAACGTGATGATCGGATAAGTTCCAGCGCGATGGACAATGGGGCGCTTGGTGGAACAAAATGAGTGGAGGTCAATGATGAAAAACTTTATCGTGATTGGGTTGGGCCGTTTTGGAACCGCTGTGGCCCGGGAGCTGTACAGCGTGGGCAAGGACGTGCTGGCTATGGACGTCAAAGCGGAGAACGTGCAGAACATCGCCGACCATGTGACCCACGCAGTCACCGGGGACGGCCGGGATCCCGCAGTGCTCCAGGCCATTGGGGTGCAGGACTATGACTGCGCCGTGGTCACCGTGGGGGACGATGTGGGCAGCAGCGCGCTGATCACCATGCGCCTAAAGGAGGCCGGGGTACCCAAGGTGATCTGCAAGGCCCAGAGCCATGTGCACCAACGCCTGCTGGAGAAGATCGGGGCCGACCTTGTGGTGTTCCCCGAGCACGAGATGGGCATCAAGACGGCCCAAGGGCTGGCCCGGTCCAACATTTTAAACTTTATCGACCTGTCCCCGGAGTTTGCCATTGTGGAGGTGGACATCCCCTCCAGTTGGGTGCAGCACACCATCCGGGAGCTGGATGTGCGGGCCAAGTGCAAGGTCAACGTCATCGCGGTGCGCCGGGGCAGTGAGTTCCATGTGGCCCCTGGGGCGGACTGGGTTCTGACCGAAGGGGACAAATTGATCGTTTTGGGCAAAGACGCGGACATCAGCACCCTGTGCGGGAAGTGAGCCCGGAGCGGATCACCAGCCGGAGCAATCCGCTCGCCGTCCGGGTGCGGCGGCTGCGGGACCGGCGGTCGGAGCGCCGGCAGGAGGGGGTGTTGCTGGGGGAGGGGCCAAAGCTGCTCCAGGAGGCCCTGCGGTGGGGGGCGCGGCTGGAGGCGGTGCTCTTTACCCCAGGCGTATCCTTGCCAGGGCTGCCCCCCCAGGTCCGGCAGGTGGAGGTGCCGGAGTCGCTGATGGCATCCCTGTCGGACACCAAGAGCGCCCAGGGGATCCTGTTCTTGGCCCAGGGCGAGCTGGGCCCGCTGCCACAGCAGCCCTCCGGAGACCGATATCTGTTGCTGGACGGGGTACAGGACCCAGGCAACGTGGGGGCCATCTGGCGCACGGCAGACGCCTTTGGGGCGGATGGGATGATCCTGTGCAACGCCTGTGCCGACCCCTGGAGCCCCAAGACGGTGCGGGCTACTATGGGGGCGGTGTTCCGCCTGCCGGTGTATGAGGATACGCTGGAAGGGGCAGCGGACAAGCTGTCCCGGGCTGGGATCCCCCTGTATGCCGCCGCCCTGACAGACTGCTGCCAGGACGTGCGCCAGGCCCGGCTGGAGCGGGCGGCAGTGATCATCGGCAGCGAGGGCCGGGGGGTGTCTCCCCAGGGGCTGGCGCTGTGCCGGGGGGGCATCCGCATCCCCATGCGCGGGCGGTGTGAGTCGCTCAACGCGGCGGTGGCTGCGGCGGTGGTGCTGTGGGAGATGGGCAGGGCAGGGCTGCCCGGCCCGCAAGAGTGCGGTGGAGGGGAGCTGGGGGCATGGCAAACCTGAAATATTGGCTGTGGCTGACCACGCGCCAGGGGCTGTCCGGCCAGCAGATGACGGCGGTGCTCCGCCACTTCGGCTCGCCTGAGAGGGCCTACTTTGCCGATCCGGGAGAGTACCGCCTGGTGGAGGGGCTGACCCAGGGGGCGGCCCAGGCGCTGGGGGACAAGTCCCTGGCCCAGGCCGACCGCATCCTGGGCGACTGCGACCGGCTGGGCATTCAGATCCTGACCCTTCAGGACGCCCTGTATCCCGAGCGGCTGGCCGCCATCCACCAGCCCCCGCCGGTGCTGTATTGGAAGGGCAGGCCCATCGCCTTTGACGAGGAGGCGGCCATCGCCGTGGTGGGCACTCGGTCGGCCACCCCCTATGGGGTGCGCGCGGCCACCCAGCTGGCCATGGACCTGGCCAGGCGGGGAGCGCTGCTGGTGTCCGGCATCGCCGAGGGGATCGACGCTGCCGCGGTGCGGGGCGCGCTTCAGGCGGGCGGGACAGTGGCGTCCGTGCTGGCCGGGGGCATTGACATGATCTATCCCAAGGAGAACCGCTGCCTGTTTGAGGACGTGGCCGCCTCCGGGGCGCTGATCTCGGAAAACCCGCCGGGGACGGAGCCCCGGGGGCCGCTGTTTCCCGTGCGCAACCGGATCATCAGTGGACTGTGCGTAGGGGTGGTGGCGGTGGAGAGCCCCCGCTACGGCGGAACGATGCACACCGTGGGCCATGCCCTGGAGCAGGATCGGGAGGTGTTTGCCCTGCCCGGCCCCTGGGACGCGCCGGCCAGCGAGGGAACCAACCGGCTGATCCAGGAGGGGGCGGCCAAATTGATCCTCAGGGGGGAGGACGTGCTGTGTGAGTTTGCCCACCGTTTTCCACAGCGGCTGGACCGCCGGGCGGGGCTGTCCCCCGAGGCGGCCCGCCAGCGCCTGGAGGGTATCCAGAGCGGCCAGGTCCAGCGCCAACCCCCAAAGCCCCAGACTAGCCGGGAGGAGAAAAAAGAGGTTGACATCCCCCCTGGGGAGGCATATATTGACTGGAAGGAATGTCAAGAAAAACTGACCGACGATCAGCAGACTGTGCTGCGCGCCCTGGAGCAGGGAGCCCGGAAGGCGGACGACGTGGTGGAGCAGACCCAGCTGCCAGTGCGCCGGGTGCTGTCCGCGCTGACCATCCTCCAAGTACAGGGCTATGTGCGGGAGGAGAGGGGCAAGCGCTTCTGCTTGGCGGTCAGATGGAAGACGGAGTAAGGGATCATTTATGGCAAAGAAGAATTTAGTGATTGTGGAGTCGCCGGCCAAGGCCAAGACCATCGGGAAGTACCTGGGGCCTGACTTTCAGGTCAAGGCCTCCATGGGCCATGTACGGGACCTGCCCAAGAGCAAGCTGGGGGTGGACCTGACTAGCTTTGAGCCGGACTATCAGGATATCCAGTCCAAAGAGGACACCCTGGCCGAGCTGCGCCGGGCGGCCAAGGGCAGCCAGACGGTCTACCTGGCCACCGACCCGGACCGGGAGGGGGAGGCCATTTCCTGGCACCTCCAGTCGGTGCTGGGGGTGCCCCAGGAAAAGACCTGCCGGGTCACCTTTAACGAGATTACCCGGAAGGTGGTCACCGATTCCATCGCCCACCCCCGGCAGATCGACCAGAACCTGGTGGACGCCCAGCAGGCCCGCCGGGTGCTGGACCGGATCGTGGGCTATCAGCTCTCCCCGCTGCTGTGGAAGAAGATCCGGCGGGGGCTGTCCGCCGGCCGGGTGCAGTCGGTGGCCACCCGCCTGGTGGTGGAGCGGGAGGAGGAGATCCGGGCCTTCCAGCCCAAGGAGTACTGGACCATCACCGCCGACCTGGCCCGCATCGCCCCGAACCTGGGCGGGTTTCAGGCGGAGTTTTACGGCCGGGGCAAGCGGATGGAGCTGGGTAGCAAGGCAGAGGCGGACGAGGTGTCCAATGCTATAAAGGAATCTGCCTTTCAGGTGACTGCCGTCAAACGCCAGGATAAGAACCGCAACCCCGCACCTCCCTTCATCACCTCCACCTTGCAGCAGGAGGCCTCTCGCAAGCTGAACATGACCCCCCGGCGCACCATGTCGGTGGCCCAGCAGCTTTATGAAGGGGTGGACATTGAAGGGGAGGGCACCGTGGGCCTGATCACCTATATGCGTACCGACTCCCTGCGCCTGTCCGAGGAGGCGCTGGCGGCGGCCAAAACCTTCATCGTGGGCCGCTATGGGACGCGTTACTACCCCGAAAAGACCCGGCGCTTCAAGGCCAAGGGCAACGCCCAGGACGCCCATGAGGCCATCCGCCCCTCTGATGTGAACCTGACGCCTGAGCAGATCAAGAAGGACTTGACGGGGGAGCAGTACCGGCTATATAAGCTGATCTGGAGCCGTTTTCTGGCCTGCCAGATGGCGGCGGCGGTGTATGACAGCGTGTCCATCGAGGTGGAGTCGGCGGGCTATCAGTTCCGAGCCACCCACTCGTCCATCAAGTTCAATGGTTTTACCGCGGTCTACGAAGAGAGCCGGGATGACGAGGAGGACGCGCCCCAATCCCCCCTGCCCGACCTGAAGGAGGGGGAGGAGCTGCGGCTGCAGGGAATGGAGAGCATCCAGCACTTCACCCAGCCCCCCGCCCGCTACACCGAGGCCACCCTCATCCGCGCCCTGGAGGAGCGGGGGATTGGCCGTCCGTCCACCTACGCCCCCACCATCTCCACCATCACCGACCGGGAGTATGTGGTCAAGGAGGGACGGCATCTGCGCCCCACCCCGCTGGGGGAGGTGGTCACGGGTCTGATGAAGGATAAGTTCCCCGACATTGTGGACCCTGACTTCACCGCCCAGATGGAGGGGGAGCTGGACAAGGTGGAGTCGGGCCAGGTGCGCTGGAAGCAGCTGCTGGGCGACTTCTACAAGGACTTTTCCGCCGAGCTGGAGCGGGCGGAGCGGGACTTGGATGGCGAGCGCATCAAGGTGCCCGACGAGGTGACGGAGGAGATCTGCCCCCAATGCGGGCGCAACCTGGTGGTGAAGTCGGGGCGGTTCGGCCGCTTTTTGGCCTGTCCCGGCTGGCCGGAGTGCACCTTCACCATGCCGCTGGTGGTGGAGATGCCGGGTAAGTGCCCCAAGTGCGGCGCCCGACTGGTCAAGCGCACCGGCGTGAGCAAGCGCACGGGCAAACAGTACACCTACTACTGCTGTGAGCATCTGAACAGCAAGGATGAATCCCGGCGGTGCGACTTTATGACCTGGGACGTGCCGGTCAAGGACAACTGCCCGGTGTGCGGCCAAACCATGTTCAAAAAGTCCGGGCGGGGGTTCAAGCGCCCCTTCTGCATCAATCCGGACTGCGCCAACTTCACCCCCGAAGAGAAGCGGGGCGGCTATGTAAAGAAGGAGACGCAAGCTGCCGGGGAGAGCGAAGCCGGGCAGAAGGACGCGGCGGCGCCCAAGGCCGCAGCTAGAAAGACCGCGTCCAAAACCGCAGCAAAAAAGACGGCATCGAAGCGGACAACAGCCAAGAAAGCCACCCCGAAAAAGGCCAAGGCCAAAAAGGCGGAAGGCGGCGGGGAGGAGTTGTAAAGGCTATATGTTAGAGAAGATCAAGCCTGTGACTGTGATTGGGGCCGGGCTGGCGGGCTGCGAGGCGGCCTGGCAGCTGGCCCAGAGGGGAATCCCCGTCACCCTGCGGGAGATGAAGCCCCGGAAGATGACCCCCGCCCACCACAGCGGGGATTTTGCCGAGCTTGTGTGCTCCAACTCCCTGCGCTCCGACCAGCTGGAGAACGCGGTGGGGCTGCTCAAGCAGGAGATGAGGCTGTGCGGCTCGCTCATCCTGGCCTGCGCCGACCAAACCCGGGTGGAGGCAGGGGGCGCGCTGGCGGTAGACCGGACGGGCTTTTCCCAGGCGGTCACCCAGGCGGTGCGGCAGCACCCGGGCATCACCGTGGAGGAGGGGGAGGTGACGGCCATCCCCGAGGGGGAGGTGGTCATCGCCACCGGCCCGCTCACCTCGGACGGTCTGTCCGCGGCCATCGCCCAGCTCTTCCCGGACAGCCGCTACCTGAATTTCTATGACGCGGCCGCCCCTATCGTCACCTTTGAGAGCGTGGACATGGACCGGGCCTGGTTTGGCTCCCGGTACGGCAAGGGGGGCGAGGATTACATCAACTGCCCCATGAGCCGGGAGGAGTACCTGGCCTTCTGGCAGCAGCTGTGCCAGGCGGAACAGGCCCCGGTGCACGGCTTTGAGGACGACCGGGTATTTGAGGGGTGTATGCCGGTGGAGGTCATGGCCCGCCGGGGGGAGCAGACCCTGTGCTTTGGCCCTCTCAAGCCCAGGGGGCTGACCGATCCCCGGACTGGGCGGGAGCCTTACGCGGTGGTGCAGCTGCGCCGGGACAACGCCCAGGGCACGCTGTACAACCTGGTGGGCTTTCAGACCCATCTGAAGTGGGGGGAGCAGAAGCGGGTATTCTCCATGATCCCCGCCCTGCGCCAGGCCCAGTATGTGCGCTACGGGGTGATGCACCGCAACACCTACCTGGACTCCCCTCGGCTGCTGGACCGCTACTACCGGGTGCGGGGCAAGGAGCGCATCGTGTTCGCCGGCCAGATCACCGGGGTGGAGGGCTATGTGGAGTCGGCCGCCTCTGGGCTTCTGGCCGGGGTGGAGCTGGCCCACCGGCTGCTGGGGCTGCCCGCCGTGGACTTTCCACGGCATACCGCCATCGGCGCGCTGGCCCTATATGTGAGCGATCAGAGCGTGGGGGAGTTTCAGCCCATGAACATCAATTTCGGGCTTCTGCCCGCCCTGGACCAAAAGGTCAAGGGCAAGCGAAACCGCGGCGCGCTGCTGGCCAGCCGCTCACTGGAGCTGGTGGATGGGCTGCGGGAGACGCTTTCACGTGTGGAGGGAGGCTGATTCTTTGTGAAGATCATTGTGGACGCCATGGGTGGGGATAACGCTCCCCAGGCCCCGGTGCGGGGGGCACTCCAGGCCATTGAGGAGCTGGGGGCGGAGGTGATCCTGGTAGGCCGGGGGGAGGAGATCCTCTCCGCGCTCCATGCCGACGGCATTGCCGAGCTGCCCGCGGGGCTGGAGATCACCCACGCCGACCAGGTGGTGGAGATGTGCGACAACCCTGCCACCGCCTTTAAGGAGAAGAAGGACTCGTCGCTGACGGTGGGGCTGACCTTGCTCAAGGAAGGGGTGGGGGACGCCTTTGTTTCGGCGGGGTCCACCGGCGCGCTACTGGCCGGGGCCACCTTGCTGGCCAAGCGCATCCGGGGCATCCGCCGGGCGGCGCTGGCTCCGGTGGTGCCCACGGGGAAGGGGGGCGCGGTGCTCATCGACTGTGGAGCCACGGTGGAGTGCACCCCGGAGTTTCTGCTCCAGTTCGCCTTCATGGGCAGCTACTATGCCGAGCGGGTGCTGGGCAGACCCGAGCCCAAGGTGGGCCTGCTGAACATTGGCGCAGAGCCCTCCAAGGGAGGCGAGCTGCAGCAGCAGGCTTACGCGCTGCTGCAAAAGGCCGGCGGGGAAGGACGCATCAACTTTGTGGGCAATGTGGAGGCTCGGGAGGCGGTGGAGGGGGCCGTGGACGTGATCGTGTCTGACGGCTACGCGGGCAATATCTTCCTCAAGACCATGGAGGGCGCCGGGCGGTTTCTGGGCCGGGAGGTCAAGAAGCTGTTTTTGAAGAGCCTGAAGACCAAGCTGGCCGGCCTGCTGGTGCGCAAGGAACTGGGCCAGTTTAAGCGGATGATGAGCGCCGACGAGGTGGGGGGCACCGCCCTGTTGGGCATCTCCCGGCCGGTGATCAAGGCCCATGGCTCCTCCGACGCCTATGCCCTGCGCAACGCCATCCGCCAGGCTATGGATTTTTGTAAGGCGGGGATCATCGAGGACATTGTGGAGAACATCTCGTATATGCGCCTGCCTACGCGTGCGGCCGGAGAGGGCTCCATCCAGGAGCAAGATCAGCAAATGGAAGCAAAAAACTATTGACAGCAGGGAAGATTCTTCCTATGATGGTCTCAAAGCTTATGCCAAAGGAGCTGCGCAAACCATGTTTGAAAAATTGTGTGCGCTGATCGCCGAACAGTTTGGGGTGGATGCGGACACCGTCACTGCCGAAACCGCCTTTGTGGGCGACCTGGGGGCGGATTCCGTGGATCTGGTGGATCTGTCCATGGCGCTGGAGGAGGAGTTCGGCCTGGAGGAGATGGAGGAGGAGGACATGAGTTCCATCACCACCGTGGGTGAACTCTATAAGTATCTGCAGGAGCATCTGGACATCTGAACGGAGCGCATAACGGAAGCCTCGCGCGTGCGGGGCTTCCGTTTTCAAAGGAGATCTTGAGATGAAAAAATTAGAGAACAAGCTGGGTTATCGTTTCCGGGACGCCGGGCTGCTGGAGCACGCCCTCACCCACAGCTCCTACGCCAACGAGCACCGGGCCGCCGGGATCACCAGCAACGAGCGGCTGGAGTTCCTGGGGGACTCGGTGCTGGGGCTGGTGGTGGCCGAGTACCTGTTTCGCACCCACCCGGATATGCCGGAGGGGGAGCTGACCCGCACCCGGGCCGCCCTGGTGTGCGAGGACAGCCTGCATGAGGTGGCCCGCACCCTGGGGCTGGGGGCCTATCTGCGCCTGGGCAAGGGGGAGGACTCCGGCGGGGGGCGCAGCCGGCCGTCCATCCTGGCCGACGCAGTGGAGGCCACCTTGGCGGCGGTCTACCTGGATGGGGGATTTGACGCGGCCCGGGGCATTGTGCAAAACTTCATCCTGAACAAGGAGCGGGAGAAGGCGGTAGACCGGGACTACAAGACCGGCCTACAAGAGCGGGTGCAGCGCACGCCAGGCCGGCGGGTTGGGTACCGCCTGGTGGAGGAGATCGGGCCCGACCACGACCGGGTGTTCGTCATGGAAGTGACGGTGGACGGCAAGGTGGCCGGCCAGGGACAGGGCCGCACCAAGAAGGAGGCCGAGCAGCTGGCGGCCAAGGCAGCCCTGGAGCAGATAGAGGCATGAGGGTAGCCCATCCACAAAGTCCATAGATGGGGAAAGGAAGGCAGCCGGCGGATTGCACCCGCCGGCTGTTGCGCGCTTCCAGTTCAGGGTCTCACCATAGTATGTGATCGCCGCGCTGTCAAGGGGGAATGGGGCGATTTCCAGCCAGACTGAGGCGGGCGGGGGTTGTAAAACAGGCGGCGCTTTGGTATAATAACCAAAAAGAACCTATGCCTGGGAGGAGGTGCGGCTGTGGAGGCCCCCATCTATCATCTGGAAAAGGTGGTCAAAGCCCGGCAGGAGGACCTGGAGGACTTCAACGGGCCGCTGGACCTGATCCTGCACCTGCTCAGCAAGAACAAGATCGAGATCCACGACATCCAGATCACCCTGCTGCTGGACCAGTACTTGGAGTGGATGGAGCGCCGGGAGCGGCTCAACCTGGAGGTGGCCAGCGAGTTTGTCACCATGGCCGCCTACCTGATCTATCTCAAGACCCGGATGCTGCTTTCCATTGAGGACGAGCAGGTCATGAGTGAGATGGAGCAGCTCATCTCCGCCCTGGAGGAGCACCAGCGCCACGAAAACTACCTGAAGATCCAGCAGGCCGCCCTGCCCCTGGGCCAGCGTTATGCCTATGGCAAGGATCTGATGTCCAAGCCTCCGGAGCCGCTGCGGGGGGAGCGGGAATACCAGTACCGGCACGAGGGGGGCGACCTGCTGACAGCGCTGAACCGCGTGCTGGAGCGGGTGGGCAACAAGCTGCCCCCGCCAGTGCAGGCCTTTGAGGGCATCGTGGGGCGGGAGCCCTATCCGGTGGCGGACAAGGCCAGGGCCATCCTGGACCGGCTGATCCAGTTTGGCGTGACCCGGTTCCGGGCCCTGTTTGGCAGCAGCCGCAGCCGCTCGGAGGTGGTGGCCACCTTTCTGGCCGTCCTGGAGCTGAGCAAGGCAAACCGCATCCACTTGGCCGGCACGGCGGAGGACTGCACGGTGACCAGCACCGGGCAGGACAGGGGGCAGGGGCTGGACGTGACGGTGGAGCACTATTGACCTGGCCGGGCCGGCCGCAGGAAGGGGAGACGGGATGGAACTCAAAGAGCTGGAATCGGCCATCGAGGGGATCCTCTTTGCCGCGGGCGATCCGGTGCCAACAGAGCGCATCTGCCTGGCGCTGGAGCAGGATCGGGAGACAGTGGACAGCGTGTGCCAGCGCCTGGCCGACGCGTACAGCTATGAGCGGCGGGGGATCCGCCTGGTGCGGCTGGAACATAGCTGGCAGATGTGCTCTGCGCCGGAGTACGCCTCCGGCATCCGCCGGGCGCTGGAGAGCCGCAAGCCGCCCAAGCTGTCCCAGCCCGCATTGGAGGCGCTGGCCATCGTGGCCTATTTCCAGCCGGTGACCCGGGCCTACATTGAACAGGTACGGGGGGTGGACAGCTCCTATACGGTGGGGCTGCTGCTGGATCGAGGGCTGATCTGCGAGGCGGGCCGTCTGAACGTCCCCGGCCGGCCGGTGCAGTTTCGCACCACCAGTGCCTTCCTGCGCTGCTTTGGCCTGGCCAGCCTGGACGACCTGCCCGAGCTGCCCGCCGCCACCCAGGAGGGGGTGCAGATGACCATGGAGCTGGAGTCGGCCATCGGCCGGTTGCAGCAGCAGGAGCAACAGGAGCCAGAGGGGCAGGAGGAATCTCCGCCAGAGCAGCAGGAGGAGCCTCCGGCACAGGGGCCTGAAGCAGAGGCGGAGTGGGACGGGGAAGGGGCGGCGCCATGAACGGGTGGCTGGTGCTCTTGCTGGTCCTGCTGGCCCTGCTGCTGATTGGACAGATCCGGGTTGGGGCCTGGATCGGCTATGACGCCGCCGGCCTGGTGGTGCGAATGATCGTGGGCCCGGTCCGGATCCAGGTGCTGCCGTCCAAGGACAAGGGGGCAAAGCCTGACAAGGAGCGGAAGCGGCCCAGCCGGAAGGAGGGCCGGGCTGCTGAGCAGAAGGAAAAGAGACCGGGCAGCTTGGCCCGGCTGCTGGATCTGCTGCCGGTGCTGGCCGAGGCCGCCGGGGCGCTGCGCCGGAAGATTTTGATCCACCATCTGGAGGTGTCAGTGGTGTGGGGCGCGCCAGATGCGGCGGGGGCGGCCATCGGATTTGGCCGGGCCCACGGGGCCATCGGTATGATCTGGCCGCTGTTTGACCATAATTTTCGTGTCAAGCGCCACTGTTTTCAGGTGGACGTGGACTATGGAGCCAGCTGCCCAGAGGTGCGGGTGGAGCTGGAGCTGACCCTGACGGTGGGACAGGCCCTGGCCT
The DNA here is from genome assembly GCA_944387065.1 of uncultured Oscillospiraceae bacterium. Classification (GTDB taxonomy): domain Bacteria; phylum Bacillota; class Clostridia; order Oscillospirales; family Oscillospiraceae; genus Enterenecus. The sequence goes on along the minus strand of CALXDM010000001.1, from coordinate 117,336 downwards.
TTGTCCTGCGGTACGGGGGCAAGGCGCTGGCCCGCTGGAGCCGGAGCGGACGGCGGGCCCAACAAAGACAGGAGGCATAAGCCATGAGCGAACACAACCATCCCATTCAGGACGTCCTGCAAACCACCATGTCCAAACTCCGGGAGATGGTGGATGCCAACACGGTGATCGGCCAGCCCATCGCCACCCAGGACGGGGTGACCTTGATCCCGGTCTCCCGCCTGTCCTTCGGTTTTGCCACCGGCGGGTCGGATTTTGGCAAGGCCCCCAACGTGAGCAAGAACTTTGGCGGAGGGGCCGGGGCGGGGGTCAACGTGGTTCCCGTGGCCTTCCTCATCGTCAAGGGTGGGAGCGTGAAGCTGCTGCCGGTGGCCCCTCCTTCCGGGGACAGCGTGAGCCGGGCGGTGGAGCTGGTACCCGAGATGTTTGACCGGATCACCGGATATCTGGATCGGAAGTCCGGGGATGGGCCGGCCGGGGATAAGGCGGACTGAACAGGGCCATACTAACTCCCATCTGAAACCACTCGGATGGGAGTGAGCTTTTGTGAGACGAGTGTTTGCCGCCCTGGCCGCGGCAGCCATAGCCCTGACCACCCTGCCTGCTCGGGCCCACGGGGTGGATACCAGCGCGCGCTGCGCCATCCTCATGGACGGGGGGAGCGGGCGGGTGCTCTATGCCCAGAACATCCACGAGCCCCGGCTGATCGCCAGCATCACCAAGCTGATGACGGCCCTGGTGGCGGTGGAGCGGGAGCCGGACCTGGACCAGGTGGTGACCATCCAGCCTGAGTGGCTGGGCAGCGAGGGCTCCTCCATCTACCTGCGGGCGGGGGAGCAGATCACCCTGGAGGGATTGCTCTACGGGCTGCTGCTCCAGTCGGGCAACGACGCGGCCCTGGCCATCGCCTGCTTTGTGGCGGGGGATGAGGGGGCTTTCGCCCAGCTGATGAACCGGAAGGCACAGGAGCTGGGGATGGACAACAGCAGCTTTGCCAACGCCAGCGGTCTCAATCAGGAGGGGCACTACTCCACCGCCTACGACATGGCGCTGCTGGCCCAGGCCTGCCTGGAAAACGAGGCGGTGGCCCGCATCTGCGCCACCCGGTCGATCACTGTGGGCAGCCGGACCTTCGTCAACCACAACCGGCTGCTGGCGGAGTATGAAGGCTGCGTGGGCATGAAGACGGGCTACACCCAGCGGGCTGGCCGCACCCTGGTCTCCGCGGCCCGGCGGGAGGGGCAGACCCTCATCTGCGTCACCCTGGACGACCCGGACGATTGGCAGGATCACCAGCGGCTGTTGGACTACGGGTTTGCCACCTATCCCAGCACCCAGCTATGCCAGCAGGGACAGGGGATGGGGCAGGTCCCGCTGTCAGGCAGCCTGCTGCCCAGCCTGGAGGCGGTGACAGCCCAAGCGGTGCGCTTCCCTCTGGCCCAGGGGGAGACTCCTATCCTGGAGGTGGAGCTGACAGGATCACTTCAGGCTCCGGTCCAGGCCGGGCAGGTGGTGGGCCGGGCGGTGTGGACGCTGGACGGCCAGGAGGTGGCCAGCACCCAGCTGGTCTGCGCCGCCGGGGCGGCCAGCGATCTCTATGCGCCGGACGGCTGGTGGGCCCGCTTGTGGCAGGCGCTGCTTGGATAGGCCGGCAGGCGAAGGGCTGAAAGGGGAGGGAAGGGCATGGAAGAGCGGCTGCAAAAGATCCTATCCATGGCCGGGGTGTGCTCCCGCAGGCAGGCGGAGGCCTACCTTCGCTCAGGCCGGGTGGGGGTGAACGGGCAGCTGGCCGGTCTGGGGGACCGGGCCGACCCAGAGCGGGACCAGGTGACGCTGGACGGCCGTCCGGTGTGCCTGCCCCGCCGCCATACATATCTCATGCTGCACAAACCAAGGGGCTATGTGACCACCCTGTCTGATGAGCGGGGGCGGAGGACCGTGGCCCAGTTGATCGAGGGCTGCAAAGCCCGGGTGTGGCCGGTGGGCCGGCTGGACATGGACTCTGAGGGCCTGCTGCTGCTCACCGACGACGGGGCGTTGACCCATGTCCTCACCCATCCCTCCCACCAGGTGGAAAAGGAGTACCGTGTCCGGGTGCGGGGTGACCTGGAGCGGGCGCTGCCCCTGCTGCGCGCCCCCATGGAGTTGGACGGGGAACGGTTAACGGCAGACCGGGTGGAGCGGGCTGGGCCGGACTGGCTCACCATCGTGATCCACCAGGGAAAGAAACGCCAGGTGCGCCGGATGTGCGCCGCCGCCGGGCTGGCTGTGGAGCGTCTGATCCGGGTGCGGGAGGGGGAGCTGCTGCTGGGGGATCTGAAGGCGGGAGCGTGGCGTCCCCTCAGCCAGGAAGAGCTGAAGCGGCTGCGGTAGGGGGCTGGCCGGACCAATCATCCAGCGGAGGGCAAAGCGTGCAAACCCCCTTGCATTTTGGCTGGAAACCAGCTATGATAGAATCCGTTGACTGACGACCAGGCACCAGGCGGCGCCTGGTCGGAACGCGGGAATGGGAGGGTCGGCATGAGCCGTGATATTCTTCTGGCCATCCAAAGGGGGATGGGGACCTTCTCCAAGGGGCAAAAGCTCATTGGGCGGTACATCCTGGACAACTATGACAAGGCCGCCTTCATGACCGCGGCCAAGCTGGGCCGGACGGTGAAGGTCAGCGAGTCCACGGTGGTCCGCTTTGCCGCTGAACTGGGGTATGACGGCTACCCGTCCATGCAGCGGGCTCTTCAGGAGATGATCCGCAGCAAGCTGACTGCGGTGCAGCGCATCGAGGTGGCCAACGACCGCATCAGCGATCAGGACATCCTGGCCAAGGTGGTACAGGCGGACATTGACAAGATCCGCCTGTCCCTGGAGGAGCTGAGCCGGGAGGAGTTTTCCGCTGTGGTGGACGCCATCGTCCGGGCCAACCGGATCTATATCCTGGGGGTGCGCTCCTCCACGGCTCTGTCCCACTTCCTCACCTTCTACTTCAACCTGATCTTCGACAACGTGCGCCAGGTGCAAAGCACCCTGGCCAGCGAGATGTTCGAGCAGATGCTCCGGGTGGGGCCGGAGGACGTGGTGATCGGCATCAGCTTCCCCCGCTACTCCACCCGGACGGCCCGGGCCATGGAGTTTGCCCGGGACCAGGGGGCCACGGTGGTGGCCGTCACGGACAGCGAGCTGTCCCCCCTGTACCAGATCGCCTCCCTGCGCCTTCTGGCCAAGAGCGATATGGCCTCCTTTGTGGACTCCCTGGTGGCCCCCCTGTCAATGCTCAACGCGCTCATCGTGGCGGTGGGCCGGAAAAAGCTGGGGGAGGTGACGGACACCTTCCGCCGCCTGGAGCAAATCTGGGATGAGTACCACGTCTATGAGAAGGCAGGGGACCCATCCCCATAGCGGCCCTTGGTGCGGTGAAAGCCCAGGCCGCTTCCCATGGGCGTCCTCAGCTGGGGTGGGCGGGAAAGGATGGAACGATGGGAGAGCCGGCGCAGGGGCGGATCATTGTGGCCGGGGGCGGGGCGGCTGGCATGATGGCCGCGCTCACCGCCGCGCAGTACGGGGCACAGGTCGTGCTGCTGGAGCCCAATGAAAAGCTGGGAAGAAAACTGTACATCACAGGGAAAGGGCGCTGCAACGTGACCAACCGGTGCAGCCCGGAGGAGTGCCTGGCCAACATACCCCATAATGGGAAATTCCTTTACAGCGCGCTGTATCGTTTCACACCTCAGGATACCTGGGACTTTTTTGAGGGGCTGGGGGTGCCGCTGAAGACTGAGCGGGGCAACCGGGTCTTTCCCCAGTCGGACCGGGCTGCCGACCTCATAGACGCCCTGTGGGGCCGGCTGCGCCGGCTGGGAGTGTCCATCCGCCGGGACCGGCTGGTGGGCATGGAGATCCGGGGCGGGCGGGTGCGGGCCGCCCGCATCGACCGGGAGGCTTTCCCGCTGCCCTGCGAAGGGCTGATCCTGGCCACCGGGGGCGCCTCTTACCCCAGAACCGGCTCCACCGGGGATGGCTACCGCCTGGCCCGGCAGGCCGGCCACACCATTGTCCCCCCCAGGCCCTCCCTGGTCCCCCTGGAGTCGGACGACCCCTGTTGCAGGCAGATGCAGGGGCTGTCCCTGCGCAATGTGTCGCTGTCGGTGCTGGACGGGCGGGGCAAGCGGGTCTACCAGGAGCTGGGGGAGCTGCTGTTTACCCATTTCGGGCTGTCCGGCCCGCTGGTGCTGTCCGCCTCCGCCCACCTGGACTTCACTCAGGGCGGATATACCGCCCATCTGGATTTGAAGCCGGCGCTGAGCGAGGAAAAGCTGGACGGACGGCTGCTGCGGGAGATCCAGGCCCGGTCTAACCAGAACGCCTCCAGCCTGCTGGGGGCGCTGGTGCCCCGCTCCATGGTGGCTGTGGTGGCCCAGCGGGCGGGCATCCCGTTGGAGGGCAAGCTCTGGGACCTGCGCCGGGCGCAGCGGCGGGATCTGCTGAAGACCCTAAAGGATTTTTCCATCCCCATCCGTGGCCCCAGGCCGGTGGAGGAGGCCATCGTCACCGCCGGCGGCGTACAGGTGGGGCAGGTCAACCCAGCTACCATGGAGTCCAAGCTGGTGAGGGGATTGTATTTTGCTGGAGAGCTGTTGGATGTGGACGCTTACACCGGCGGCTTCAACCTCCAGATCGCCTGGGCAACCGGGCACGCCGCCGGCCTGGCCGCGGCGCAACGCCGGGAGGAGAGGACATAGAGATGCGTAGAGCCTATCGCAGCATTGCCATTGACGGGCCGTCCGGGGCGGGGAAGAGCTCGCTGTCCGGCCAGCTGGCCCGGGCCATCGGCTATCTCCACGTGGATACCGGGGCCATCTACCGCACCGTGGGGCTGGCCGCCAGCCGCCGGGCCATTGGGAAGGAGGACGCCCAGGCGGTGACCGCCATGCTGCCTGAGCTGGACATCCAGGTGTGCTACGGCCCCGATGGGGGGCAGCGCATGGTGCTGGACGGGGAGGACGTGACCGAGGCGATCCGGAGCCATGCGGTGTCCCAGTGGGCCTCCATCGTGGCGGCCATCCCGGCGGTGCGGGCCTTCCTGCTGGACACCCAGCGCAGGCTGGCCCAGTCAAACAATGTGATCATGGACGGGCGGGACATCGGCACGGTGGTGCTGCCAGACGCGGATCTGAAGATCTTTCTCACCGCCCGGCCCGAGGATCGGGCCAGGCGCCGGTACCTGGAGTTGTGCCAGCGGGGGGAACAGGCCGATGAGGAGCAGATCCTCCAGGACGTGCTGGGCCGGGACCGGCAGGATATGGAGCGGGCAGTCTCCCCGCTGCGCCCAGCCCCAGACGCGGTGGTGGCGGACACCACAGGCAAGGGGCGGGAGGAGAGTTTTCAACTGCTGATGGAACTGGTCCAGGCGCATCTTGGAGAAGCGGGGGGGATGGGCCGATGAACCGAATGTATGCCGTGCTTTACCCGCTGGTCTGGCTGTTCATGCGCCTGTTCCACCCGTGGAAGAGCGTGGGGTTGGAGCGGGTTCCGGAGGGGAACGGGGTGCTGTGCGGCAACCATACCACCCTGGGTGACCCGGTCTATGTGGTGTGTGCCTTGGGCCGACGGCGGCAGACCCACATCATGGCCAAGGATGAGATCGTGCGCTGGCCGGTGGTGGGCTGGCTGCTGCGCCGGGCCGGCATCATCGGAGTCAAGCGGGGAAAGGCAGACGTGGGAGCCATCAAGGAGAGCATCCGGGTGCTCCGGAACGGGGAAAAGCTGCTGCTCTTCCCCGAGGGGACCCGGGTGCGGGAGGGGGAGCGCTCAGAGGCCCATACCGGTGCGGCCATGTTTGCCACCCGGACAGGCGCTCCCATCGTCCCCGTTTACATCCAGCCGCAAAAGCGGCTCTTTCGCCCCACCACCGTCATCTTTGGGCAGCCCTATCACCCTCAGATAGACGGGGCTAAGCCCACGCCGGAGGACTATCATCGGATCGCGGAGGACATGATGGCCCGCATCCGCCAGCTGGGAGGGGAGCGATGATGCAGGTACTGCTGGCCAGATCTGCTGGCTTTTGCTATGGGGTGCGCCGGGCGGTGGAGCGGGCGGCCCAGGCGGCCGAGGCCGGGCAGGTCTATCTGCTGGGCCACATCACCCACAACGACCACGTGATCCGCTGGCTGGAGGACAAGGGGGCGGTGACGGTGTTTGCTCCGGACCAGGTGCCGCCGGGGGCCACGGTGCTCATTCGGGCCCATGGCGAACCGGACGAGACCTACCGGCTGCTGGAAGAGCGGGGGTGCCAGGTGCTGGACGCCACCTGCCCCGACGTGGCCAAGATCCACGACATCGTCCGCCGGGCCCAGGACCGGGGGCGCATCCCCATTGTGGTGGGGGAGAAGGACCACCCGGAGGTGGTGGGGATCGTGGGCAGCGCCCACTCTGCCCTGGCGGTCCGGGACTGGCAGGAGCTGGAGGAACTGTTCCGATCCAGGCCGGAATTGACCCGGGCTCCGCTGAGCTTTGTGTGTCAAACCACGGCGATTCGGGACGGCTGGGAAAAAACCGTTGAAAACGCAAAAAAAGTGTGTACAAGCGCAGAATTTTTTGATACAATATGTGGTGCTACGTCCAAGCGTCAATGGGAAGCTGCAGAATTGGCCAAACGGTGCGACGCCATGATCGTGATCGGTGACCCAAAGAGCTCCAATACCAGACGTTTGGCCCAACTGTGCCAGGCCAGCTGCCCTCTGGTGGTGCAGACCGAGCGTGGGGAAGAACTCAGCAGACAGGACTTCCAACACGTTCAAACGCTTGGAATCACTGCCGGCGCATCCACGCCGGAGTGGATAATAAAGGAGGTCTACAACAAAATGAGCGATGAAATTATGGAGATTGAACAGTCCTTTGCCCAGATGCTGGAGGAGTCGTTCAAAACCTTGAATAATGGGGATAAGGTCACCGGAACCGTTGTTGCCGTCACACCCACCGAGGTACAGGTGGAGCTGGGGATCAAGTACCCGGGCTATATCCCCCTGTCCGAACTGAGCGACGATCCCAACGCCAAGGTGGAGGATCTGGTCAAGGTTGGCGACGAGATCCAGGCCCAGGTGATGATGGTCAGCGACCGGGACTGCATGGTCAAGCTGTCCAAGAAGCGGCTGGACGCGGCCAAGAACTGGGAGATTGTGGAGGCCGCGGTGGAGAGCAAAGAGGTGATGGAGGGCTATATCACCGAGGAGAACAAGGGTGGCCTGGTGGCCAGCGTGAAGGGGATCCGGGTATTCATTCCCGCCTCCCAGTCGGGCAAGCCCCGGGGAGCGGACCTGTCCGATATGGTCAAGACCCAGGTTCAGCTGCGCATCACCGAGGTCAACCGCTCCCGCCGCCGGGTGGTGGGCTCCATCCGGGCCGTGCAGGCGGAGGCCCGGGCGGCCGCCGCGGCCAAGGTGTGGGCTGAGATCGAGCAGGGCAAGCGCTACACCGGAACCGTCAAGAGCCTGACTTCCTACGGCGCCTTCGTGGACATCGGCGGGGTGGACGGCATGGTGCATATCTCCGAGCTGTCCTGGTCCCGGATCAAAAACCCTGCCGAGGTGGTCTCGGTGGGCGACCAGGTGGAGGTCTATGTGATCTCCTTTGACCCGGAGAAGAAAAAGATCTCCCTGGGCATGAAGGATCACAGCCAGGATCCCTGGAGCGTGTTCCTTTCCAAGTACACGGTGGGCGACGTGGCCACCGTGCGGGTGGTCAAGCTGATGACCTTCGGTGCCTTTGCTGAGATCGTCCCTGGGGTGGACGGGCTGATCCATATCTCCCAGATTGCTGACCACCGCATCGACAAGCCGGAGGACGTGCTCACCGAGGGGGAGAGCGTGGAGGCTAAGATCATCGCCATCGATGAGGAAAATCAGAAGGTGTCCCTCTCCATCCGGGCCCTGATAGAGGGTGGTCCGTACCTGGAGGACGAACCGGCGGAGATGGACGACGAGCCTGTGGAGATGGACAACGAGCCTGCCCAGGCTGATCAGCCTCCGCTCCAGCAGGAGCAGCCGGCCCAGGAGGCGGTGGAGACTTCCCAGGAGGATTCTTCCGACCAGGAGTAAGTCCAGCTGACCCTAAAACTTAGAAGGCCCGCCGCAGAGACTTTTTCTGCGGCGGGCCTTCCTGTGTATATGTGTTTGGCTTGTCGGTTCGGCGCATACCTCATCCCTCTGACAGGGTGAACAGGGAATAGAAATACTTCTTGGCCTGCATCAGCTCTCGGAAGGTACCCGACTCCAGCAGCCGCCCGTCCTTCAGCACCAGGATCTCGTCATATCGCTGCATCAGCGCAGCGTCCAGCCGATGGGTGACCACGATCCGGGTCAGCCCCTCCAGGCTGAGGATCCCGTCGGTGACCTCATAGGCGGTCTGGTTGTCCAGCGCGGCGGTGGCCTCGTCCAGCAAGAGCACCGGCGTGCCCCGCAGCAGGGCCCTGGCAATGGATACCCGCTGGCGCTCCCCGCCGGACAGGCCCACGCCGTTCTCCCCGCAGCGGTAGTCCGCTCCCCGTTGTTCCACAAGCGCTGATAGGCCGGAGCGCTGAACAGCATCCTCCACCTGCTGGGCTGGGAAGTCCCGGAACAGGGTCAGGTTGCGGGTGATGGTGTCGTCAAAGAGAAAGACGTTCTGGCCGATGAGGCTCATCAAATCGTAGAGGCTGTCTGGATCCACCTCCCGCAGCTGTTGGCCGTCGATGGTGATGGAGCCGGTGTAGCTATGGTAGGCGCCCATGAGCAGGCTGAGCAGGGTGGACTTGCCCGATCCAGAAGGGCCCACCACCGCATAGCGCTTGCCCGGCTCAAACCGGATGGATAGGCCCTGGAGCACCGGCCGACCCTCCTCATAGCCAAAGCTCACCCCTTCCAGGGCGATGGCCTGCTTTAGGACGGGTGGGATGGCCCTGCCGGACCGTCCGGCGTTCTCCCGGGTGACCTGATCCAGCTTGTCCACCAGGGCCAGGGCGGCCTTCCGGCTGGCCCAGTACTGGGGGACGATCTGGATGGGCGCCGTGAAGCAGTTACACAGGTTGAGAATGACCAGCACCGTACCCATCTGGATGCTTCCGGTGATGGCCAGCCAGGCCCCGATGAAGAAGATGCCCATCTGGAGCAAAACCCCGCACACCTGGGTAGCGCCGCTGAGCATTCCCTCCCATCGGCGGCGGCGCTCCTTGACCCGCTCGGTCTCTGCGTTGGTGGCGCAAAACAGCTGCTTCACTTCCCCTTCGGCCTTGAAGCTCTTGATGATGGAGAAACCGGAGAGGAAATCCTTCACTTGGGCCACAAAGCGCTCGTTCTGGTCGCTCATGGCCCGCTCCCGCCGGGCCAGCCCGCCTCCCATGGCCAGGGCGCAGGCTATGGGGATCAGACAGAGTACGATGGCGGCAAGGGCCAGCTGCCAGCTCATGGCCAGCATCATGGTCATGCCACCCACAAACAGGGCCCCGTGATAGATCAGCAGCAGGGAGCGGTTTAAGTAGTTCTCCTCCACCGAGTTGGCGTCATTGGTCAGGGCGGACAGATACCGGCTGGTGGTTTCCCGGGAAAAGGCGCTGATACTCTTTTCCGAAAGCCGGGAGAAGGCCAGGTCCTTGTACTGGCGCATGGCCTTATGGATGAACCGGCTCTTGTAGTAGTAGGTCAGCAGTTCCACGGCCAGGATGCCGGCCAGGGAGATCAGGGTGACGGAAAGGGTGCGGCCCAGCTCATCCAAGTCGCTGGCGGCCATGAGGTTGGTTACCTCCCCCAGCACCCAGGAGAGGTAGAGCATCGCCCCGGTGCTCAGCACTGTGAACAACAATGCCAGGGCAAAGTTCAGCCGGTTTCCCTGGTAAAAGGCCCGGGTATAGGCCCGGCGGTCAGTGCTTGGATTCATGTTGGGTTCCCTTCCTCCTCTGTTTTTGTTCCTCGTTCAGGGCCAAGGTGGGCCTGGTCCGGACATCATAGCCGTAGAGCCAGGCATCCACCGGTTCCATGAACCAACGGGCGAAGTAGAGCAGGGGGACCAGGCCCCGGTTGTCGTGGAGGCAGTACACCTTGGTGGGGCCGTCGTCCAGCTCCAGCGACCGCTCCTGCATCAGATGGCAGTCCACCAGGCTGGGCAATAATCCCTCCACCTGTTCGGTGGGTAAACCGGCCTGCTTGGCTAGGGCGGAGGCAGTGTAGTAGCTGCGGGGCTTGCCATAGAGATGCCGCAGCAGCTCCAGGCAGCCCTCCTTGGCCAGCAGGGCGAACAGCTTCCGATAGTCCCCGTCGGGGGCGAACTGGGCCCCATAGCCCTCCGGTGGCTCGGGCAGCAGCAGGTACAGGGGGAAGTCCTCCGCCATCACGCCCAGGATCATCCCCTCCTCGGTGACGAACTGGGAACGCAGCCAGAACAGGGTGCCGTCGATGCCATTCATGTAGCAGGTGGCTGCCACCGTCTTGCCCGCGTCCTGATTCAAGTTTCTGGGATCCACATAGAGATCCAGCATGGTGGTAGCCATCAGACGGAAGAGCCGGCCCATCCGTTCGGCCTGTGGGATGGTCTGGATCCACCGGCTCAGCTGACCGGCCATGTCCTGGGGGGCGGTCTCCTCCCGGCCAAACAGCGCGTCTATGCTCACTCCCAGCCGGTCGGCCAAGACGGGCAGCAGCTCCACGTCAGGCGCGCCCCCCTTCTCCCACTTGCTCACCGCCTGGGCAGACACCCCAACCAGCTGGCCCATCTGTTCCTGGGTCAGCCCCCGCTCCCGGCGCAGCCGCGTGATCTGTTGGCTCAATCCCTCGTTCATTGGATCACCTCATTTCATCCTTTGGTTGTATCATAGCAAAACCAACAATTGAATTCAATGGAGTGTATGTTGTCAAATTACAACTAATGGTTGTGTCTTGGGCGAGAGAGGTTGCGATCTTCCCGGGAAAGCGGGGTATTTTATCATCTGTCATACTTGCAAGGGAGGGCGGAAGGGGGTATGATAGGGACAGAATACGAGAGAGGTGAGGACAATGGAACCCAAACGCATCCTGGCCGCGGTGGACCACACTCTGCTGGCCCAGACGGCCACTTGGGATGAGATCCGGCAGCTGTGCGACGAAGGGGTGGAGTACGGCTGTGCCAGCGTGTGCATTCCACCCAGCTACGTCAGGCAGGCGGCGGACTACCTGGGGGACAGGCTGCCGGTGTGCACTGTCATCGGCTTTCCCAACGGATACGCCACCACCATGGTCAAGGTCTTTGAAACCAAAGAGGCCATTGCCAACGGGGCGGAAGAGATCGACATGGTGGTCAACCTGGGCTGGGTGAAGGACGGGCTGTGGGATAAGCTGCTGGAGGAGATCCAGGCGGTGAAGCGGGCCTGCGGCGAGCGGGTTCTAAAGGTGATTGTGGAGGCCTGCCTGCTCACCCAGGAGGAAAAAATCCAGCTGTGCCATGTGGTGTCGGACAGCGGCGCGGACTATATCAAGACCTCCACCGGATTCTCCACCGGCGGGGCCACTCGGGAGGATGTGGCCCTGTTCCGCGCCCAGGTGGCCCCACGGGTGCGGGTCAAGGCCGCCGGCGGCATCGCCACTTTGGAGGACGCCCAGGACTTTCTGGAGCTGGGCGCCGACCGGCTGGGCACCAGCCGGATCGTCAGGCTGGTGAAGGGCCAGCAGGCCCAGGGCTATTAAAGGGCAGGGCGGGTCGCGGATGTAAAATCTGCTTGTAATTTTGTCGCATCGCCTGTATAATGAAAGCGGCTTGAGAGGCGGGGTTGGCCCGGTCGCGCGGCCGTCATCCGCTTCCGGAAGGGAGGCCAAGGCACCGGAGCTGTGGGCGCTTGCCCTTGCGATATTGCCCCCGGTTCAAAAGAAAAAGAAAGGATGTATGCCAGATGAAAAAGCTTGTTGCCTTGCTGCTGGCCATGATCATGGCGCTGAGCCTGGCGGCCTGTAACAGCAACGACGCCAGCCAGAGCGCTGACCCCAGCGCAGACGCCTCGGAGGGGACCCAGAGCGGGGAGCCCGCCAACAGCGGCTCCGCCGGGGAGATCACCGACCCGGACAGCATCGACGACGATATGCGCTCTGAGGACGGCACCTACCAGGTGGCCTTCGTCACCGACGTGGGCGACCTGAAGGACAAGTCCTTCAACCAGGGCACCTATGACGGCGTGAAGCTGTACGCCGCCAACAACGGCCTAAGCTACAAGTACTACCGGCCCGCCAACAATTCCGAGGCCACCGACGAGGACCGCTACAACGCCATGCGGACCGCCGTGGAGGGCGGCGCGGAAGTGGTGGTGTGCGCCGGCTACCTCCAGGAGGCCGCCCTGCGCCGGGCCGCCATGGAGTTTCCTGACGTCCCCTTTATCTTCATCGACGGCAATCCTCTGAGCGATGAAGCGGGCAACCCGCTGACTAACGTGGCCGCCATCTCCTTCCAGGAGGAGCAGGCCGGCTATCTGGCCGGTTACGCCGCCGTGATGGACGGCTTCACCAGCCTGGGCTTCTCCGGCGGCGGCGGCGGCAACAACGACGCCTGCAACCGGTTTGGCTACGGCTACCTCCAGGGGATCAATGCCGCAGCTGCTGAGCTGGACACCACCGTGGACGTGAACTTCTCCTGGCTGTACGGGGCCGACTTCCAGGCCTCCACTGACCTGCAGACCATGATCTCCGGTTGGTATGCCAGCGGCACTGAGGTTGTCTTTGCCTGCGGCGGGGCCATGTTCAACTCCATTTCCAACGCCGCCGCCACCAACAGCAAGTATGTGATCGGCGTGGATGTGGACCAGTCCGGCGAGGGTGACTTTGTCATCACCTCTGCCATGAAGAGCCTGGCCGACGCGGTGCAGTGGGCCCTGGGCCATGTGTATGACGAGACCTTCACCCAGATTGGCGGTCAGGCCACCAAGCTGGGCGCGGCCGAGGACGCCGTGGGCCTGCCCACCAGCGACGAGGCCTGGCGCTTTGAGACCTACACTGTGGAGCAGTACGAGCAGCTCTATCAGCAGCTGGTGGACGGCACTGTGGTGGTGGACGCCAACTTTGCCAACCAGGCCAACACGCAGTGGACCAACCTGAACCTGAATATGGTGGAGTGATCCCATCCGGATCCCCATTTCGCAAGGGCGGAACGCAACGCGTTCCGCCCTTGTCCATCATAGGGGGGTGGAAGAATTCCCTTGTCTTTTGGTAGGGGCTATTATATAATGTTGTCGAAGAAAAGCGGGAGGGAGGGAGCAGGAACGTGATGCAGACCGACAACATCATTGAGATGCGCCACATCACCAAGCAGTTCCCTGGGATTGTCGCCAACGACGATATCACCCTGGAGCTGCGCCGAGGGGAGATCCATGCCCTGCTGGGGGAAAACGGAGCGGGCAAGTCCACCCTGATGAGCGTGCTGTTCGGCCTGTACCAGCCAGAGGCGGGGGAGATCCGCAAGAACGGCCAGGTGGTGAAGATCCACAATCCCAACGACGCCACTGCCCTTGGCATCGGCATGGTCCACCAGCATTTTAAGCTGGTGGAGGTGTTCACGGTGCTGGACAACATCATCCTGGGCGCGGAGACGGCCAAGCTGGGCTTTCTCCAGAAGAAGGAGGCCCGGCGCAAGGTGGAGCAGCTTTCCCAGCGCTATGGCCTCCGGGTGGACCTGGACGCCAGGGTGGAGGACATCACGGTAGGGATGCAGCAGCGGGTGGAGATCCTGAAGATGCTCTACCGGGACAATGAGATCCTGATCTTTGACGAGCCCACCGCGGTGCTCACCCCCCAGGAGATCGACGAGCTGATGGCCACCATGCGGGAGTTTGCCCAGGAGGGGAAGAGCATCCTGTTCATCTCTCACAAGCTCAACGAGATCATGGCGGTGTCCGACCGGGTCACCGTGCTGCGCAAGGGCAAGCTGGTGGGCACGGTGGCCACCCGGGAGACGGACAAGCAGGCCCTGTCCAATATGATGGTGGGCCGCCCGGTACAGCTGGAGGTGATCAAGGGCAAGGCCCAGCCGGGGCAGAGCGTGCTGGAGGTGGACGGGTTGTGCGTGCGCGGGGAAGGGCGCCGGCGGGACGTGGTGCGCAACGTGAGCTTCCAGGTGCGGGCCGGGGAGATCGTGTGCATCGCGGGCATTGACGGCAACGGCCAGAGCGAGCTGGTCTACGGCCTGACCGGGCTGGAGAAGCCCTCCGCGGGCCGGGTAACGCTGTGCGGGCAGGAGATCGGCCGGGCCTCCATCCGTCAGCGCGGACAGCATTTGAGCCACATCCCGGAGGATCGGCACAAGCACGGGCTCATCCTGGACTTCACCCTGGAGCAAAACCTGGTGCTCCAGCGCTTTCGGGAGCCGGCCTTTCAGCGCCTTGGCTTTCTCCGCCAGGGGGCGGTGCGCCAGTACGCCCAGCGCCTGATCCAGCAGTACGATGTGCGCTCGGGCCAGGGGCCGGCTACCGTCGCCCGCTCCATGTCTGGGGGTAACCAGCAAAAGGCCATCATCGCCCGGGAGCTGGATCGGGAAAAGGAGCTCATTGTAGCCGTCCAGCCCACCCGGGGGCTGGACGTGGGGGCCATCGAGTACATCCACAACCAGTTGGTGGCTGAACGGGACAAGGGCCGGGCAGTGCTGCTGGTCTCGCTGGAGCTGGACGAGGTGCTGAGCCTGTCCGACCGGATCCTGGTGATGTATGAGGGAGAGATCGTGGGTGAGCTGGACCCCGCCTCCACCGACGCCCAGGAGTTGGGCCTGTATATGTCAGGGGCCAAGCGGGAGGAAAAGGAGGGGGAGGGGGCATGAAGGGAAAGGTTTCCAAGCTGTGGCGACGAGAGGGGGCCCAATCGGTGGCCGCCTCCCTGATCTCTATCCTTATCGGCCTGGCGGTGGGGGCTGTGATCATCCTGATCATGGGCCTGTCCAATCCCGACCTGGGCCTGGGCACCGTGTGGGAGGCCGTGCGGCTGGAGTTCTTGGGGCTATTCAGCACCGGCCGGACCGCCACCGGAGCGCTCACCTTCGGCTTTAACCCGGTGAGCATGGGGGATATGCTCTTCCGGGCCACGCCGCTGATCCTCACCGGGCTGTCGGTGGCGGTGGCTTACAAGACCGGGCTATTCAACATCGGCGCGCCAGGCCAATACCTGATGGGCACCGCCGCCACCCTGATGCTGGCCCTGGGCATCCCCACCCAGGTGGTGCCCGCCCCCCTGGTCTGGCTCATCGCTTTTCTGGGCGGGGCGCTGGCTGGGGCGCTGTGGGGATGCATCCCTGGCCTGGTGAAGGCCCTGCTCAACATCAACGAGGTGCTGGCCTGTATCATGACAAACTGGATCGCCGCCAACCTGGTGAGCTGGATCTTCGACGGCAGCCAGTTCCGCAACCTGGCGGAGAGCACCAAGAGCGCCTATATCTACAAGACCAGCTTCAACGGGGTACAGACGGCCAAGCTGGGGCTGGATCAGCTCTTTCCAAACTCCCAGGTGAACGGGGGCATCCTGGTGGCCATTGTCATCGCGGTGCTCATGTACATCCTGATGAACAAGACCACCCTGGGCTATCAGCTCAAGGCCTGCGGAGCCAACCGTCACGCGTCCCGGTACGCGGGCATCGCGGACAAGCGAAACATCGTGCTGTCCATGGCCATCGCCGGCGCGCTGGCCGGGGCTGGGGCGGCGCTGTACTATCTGTCGGGCAACACGGAATTTTACTGGAATACCTATCAATCCCTGCCGGACGTGGGGTTTAACGGCATCCCGGTGGCCCTGCTGGCGGTGAGCAACCCCATTGGGGTGGTCTTTACCGGCTGCTTCATGTCCATGCTGGATGTAGTGGGCCAGCAGATCACCAACCTCACACCTTATAATGAGTACATCACCGACATCATTGTGGCCACCATCGTCTACCTCAGTGCCTTCTCCCTGGCCATCAAGCTGCTGCTGCGGGGGCGGCGGAAACGGAGACTGGAAGAGGCGGAGGGCGGCAAGTCCGGGCCGGTGGACGCTCCGTCTGCCCATGCCCCGGCCACAGATCTAGGGCGCACCGGGAAAGGAGGGGGAGAGGGATGACATTCCTCATTCAGCAAACGATGCTCTATGCCATCCCGCTGATGGTGGTGGCCCTGGCCGGCGTCTTTGCCGAACGCAGCGGGATCATCAACCTGGCCCTGGAGGGCATCATGATCTTTGGCGCGTTCATTGGGGTGCTCTTCGTCAACCTGGTGCAGCAGGCCGGCGTGTTCGACGCAGCCTATGCTCAGGACAACTGGATTGCCCTGCAGGGCTTTGAGCTGCTGGCCATGGCGGTATCTGCCCTGATGGGCGGGGTGTTCTCTCTGCTGCTGTCCTTCGCCTCGGTGAACCTGAAGGCGGACCAGACCATCGGAGGCACCGCCCTGAACCTGATGGCCCCGGCCCTGGTGCTGTTCTTCATCCGCATCATCGCCAGCCAGAATACCCTGCAGATGGCCACTGGGAACGCGGCCAGCTGGTTCATGATCCAAAAGAGCGATTTTGGCTATGGCCGGAATGAAGAAATGGGCTTTCTCGGCTCCACCTTCCTGGATCGCACCTATCTGGCCACCTATGTGTGCATCCTGATCTTTGTGCTGCTGGCCATCCTGCTTTACAAGACCCGATTTGGCCTGCGCCTGCGCTCCTGTGGGGAAAACCCCCAGGCCGCTGACTCCCTTGGCATCAATGTCTATAAGATGCGCTACATCGGCACCACCATCTCCGGCGCGCTGGCGGGCATGGGCGGCTTTGTCTATGCCCTGACTACCGCCAATTGCACCGCCAATGGGGATGTGGCCGGCTTTGGCTTTTTGGCCCTGGCGGTGATGATCTTCGGCAACTGGAAGCCGCTGAATATCGCCGGGGCGTCCCTGCTGTTCGGCTTGTTCAAGTGCATCGCCGCCTCTTACTCCAGCTTGGACATCAATGGCGACGGGGTCTTCCTGCTCAATGAACTGGGCATCAGCTCCCATTTTTACCGGATGCTGCCCTACCTGATCACCCTGGCGGTGCTGGCCTTTACCTCCAAGCGCTCTCGGGCGCCCAAGGCGGAAGGCATCCCCTACGATAAAGGACAGCGCTGAGGGATCCTGCTGCATTTGCGGCATCGCGACAGGCTTTGCCCTGGCGCGGTGCTGCTTTCTTTCTGAGAAAATTGTCGAAAAACGTCGAAAAATAAAACGAAAATTCCTTTCCATCTTCGACGGATTGCGATAAAATTGGAACAGATAGAATTTGGAAGATCTGGGAGGATGAGCCAATGTTGTATCCGAAAAATCTCCGGAAGATCGAGGGCGTCCTACATACCCTTGGCCTGCTGGGATACTCTGTGTCCATGCGCCAGATGGTGTGCGCGGTGGAGCTGGCCCACGAGGACCTGTCCCTGCTGACCAATGTTTCCAAGGGACTGTACCAGCGGGTGGCAGAGGAGATGGGCAACACCAACAGCACCGCCGTGGAGCGCAACCTGCGGGCGCTGCGCGATCGGCAATGGGACAAGGGGGACCGGGAACGGCTGCGGGAGATGGCCATGTACCAGATGAAGATGAAACCATCCACGGGGGAGTTCATCGACATCATTCGCTATTACATGGAGGCCAACGACCTTTTGCCAGACAGCTGAACACGGGACAGGGGGTTTCCCCTGTCCCGTGTTTTTACTGGCGCCTATGCTGCCGGCGCTGGGCACGGTCGTGCTGGATGGCCTGCTTGCGGCGGACAAACTCCTCCTTCGCTCGCTCGGCGGCAGCCCGGATATCCTCAGACCGCACGACATAGCGCCCGGCGGCCCGCATATTGGCGTAACGATTTCGGAACCGGCGGCTCTGCCGCTCCAGCCGGGCGATCTGCTGCCGGTAGGACGCCTGGATGGAGGCCACCTGCTCCCCATACCGATCCCGCAGCTGAGCCGTCTGACCGGCCAGCAGGTCGGACAGCTCCGCCCTGCCAAGAGACAGCTGGAGCTGAAGCTGCTGGACAGCGGCGCTCACCCCCCGCACCAGTTTGGAGATCAGGGCTAAATGGCGCAGGGTGAGCAGGGTATCAGCCAGCAGCACCGCCAGCAGAGTTACGCACAGGGTAGTCACCAGCCAGGGCGGGATGCGGTTGTACAGCTGCTGGATGGGGGGATGGATCCAGAAGATGACAAGGTAGGACAGCCCGCCCCACACCAGGGCCACCCACAGGCAAATGCGTCCCTTGAGGTTGAAGGGATGGTTGGAATAGTCCCAATACTTCATGTGGGTGGTGACCTCCAGCAGCCATCCCACAAAATACTCCCAGGCGCTCATCACGGCCACAGCCACCACATAAAAGACCAGCAGGTTGCCCTTGAGGGGGGTGAAGAACAGTATCATGATCAGCACGCCCGCTCCGTAGATGGGGCAGATGGGCCCGTATAGAAACCCCCGAGGCACCAAGCGGCGCTGCAGCACTGAGCAATAGCAGGTCTCCATCAGCCACCCCAAGAAGGAGTAGAGCAGGAAGTACAGGAACAGGGCAGGGAGCGGATGGCCAAAAAAGGTCATGACACGCCGCCTTTCTGGGATTCGTCCGAGAGCAGAACCCCCAGGATCCCATTATAGATCCGGTCGGGGTGGTCGGCGAAGCGGCGCGCAATCTGCTCCCCATCCTCCCGGGTGGAGGCCATCAGGGACAGGGAGAGCAGACTGCCCTGGTCGTCCTCCAGGTCCATCCGGACCTGGAAGGATCCGTCGGGCAGGGGCTCCACTTCGGCACGGACCTGGGCCCTGCGCTTGAGCGCGGCGTTGAGGGGGGCCAGGCGGCGGTCACACCGCTGGCGGATCACGGGGGACAGGCTGCTCTCCCCATCCGAGCACACCCTGCGCCCCTTGTCCGTAATGGCGTAGTGCCCCGCGTTTTGAACCAGGTGCCCGCTGTCCAGGAGCTCCGCCGCCGCCTCGGCGTACAGGAAGTAGTCCACTCCCTCGTCACACAGGCATAGGTCGGTGAGGGTGGCAAAGTCGATGGGAGCGGCGACCCGGGAGAGCAGGTAGAGGATCAGCAGCTTGACGTCAAGTTTTCCGTGGATGAAGCCGAATCTGGCCAAAGGATTCTCCTCCTCTGCCGCCCACGATCCCGCCCCCGGACGGGGGCGAGCCAGAGCGGTTGCGATCTATCCTTTAGTATACCGAAAATTCGGCTCTCTTACAAGGAAAAAGTGCCAGATCAGGAGCCGCAGGCCGCCCGTGGCTCAGGGCATGGCTGCCCTCCCGGCTCCCGACGGCTCGATAGAGCGGGTCACATAGAGGTGGTAAAGCCGGGCGAGGTACTCCCAGGTGGCCCGGTCCAGCGCCCCGGTCTGCTCTAACCCTGCCAGATGCTGGACCCGCCGGAGGTTCTGCTGGGTGGAACCCTGGTTGACCCGGTCGCCCTGGCACAGGTCAAAATTGGCCACAGGGACGGACAGGGCGCAGAACAGGGCCTGGGCCAGGCGCACCGGCTCGCTGGCCTGGCCTGGCTCGGTGCGAAAGCTCCCGTTGGGCAGCACCCGCAGGACAGCCGGTTCCCCATAGTGCAGCAGGTCGTCCTGATAGGCTCGCACGATGGCATACCAGCTGTCGTGGTCCACCACACCGGTCACCGGAAGGCCGGTGTCCCGCTGAAAGATCATCACCGCCTCCAGCGTGGGCTCGTCAAAATTGCCGGTGGGCACCAGACGGGGCAGCCGGTCGTTGCGCTGGGAGAGCTGATCCAGCATCCGCTGCAGATCCCGGATGGGGGCGGCGCTTTGGTTTTGCTCCATGATTGATTCCCTTCCTTTCTCCTACCCTTGGTAGGTCAGCTGATAGCCTGGGAACTGCCCTGTGAGCGCGTCCTGCTCAATCTCCTCATAGGTCAGGGGCAGCTCGGTTTCGGCCAACAGGGTTTCAGCCACCCGGACATAGGCGTCGTAGATGGCCATCCAGGTGTCGGTGTCCACGACGCCGGTGGGCTCCAGCCCCAGGTAGCGCTGAGCGTCCATCACAGCCTGGCGGGTGCGGGGACCGAAGATGCCGTCGATGTCCAGGGTGGGGAAGTTGTAGAGTACCTGGCCCAATACGGTGATGAAGAACTGCAAAGCGGACACCGCCGGCCCGGAGCTGCCCTCGCTCAGGGTGACGCCCGCGCTGGGAGCCTGGACCTGGGTGAAGGTCTGCCCTTCGCTGGTCAGCTCGGACAGGCGGGTTACCCCCACATAGAGGAACACCAGCTTATACCAGGTAGCCCGGCCCACGATGCCGTCCGCCGTCAGGTTGAATATCCGCTGGAACTCCCGCACCGACCGCTCCGTCTGGGGGCCAAAGACCCCGTCCACCGGGTTGATCCTGGGGATGGCCGGATAGTTGCGGGCCACCCGGTTGAGCATGGTCTGGAGCACGACCACATACTCCCCGGTGGAGCCGCTGCGCAGGGCATAGCCCGGGTAGGAGTTGCGCAGGTCCTGCACCGGCGCGGAGGTGACCAGCTCAATGTCGTCCCCGTAGTAGTAGCGCAGGATCTCCATGGCATCGTACCCTTCCCGGGCCAGGGCCTCACTGCCCCATTGGGACAGGCCGTCGCAGGTGGTGGTGGTCCCGTTGCAGAATCGGGCGGACAGCGGCTCCACATAGCCCACCCGCCGGATGTAGGAGGTGAACAGCCCATCCACCAGCCGGTCCACGTTTTCAAAGGTGCTGCGTCCCTTGATGAACTTCTGGTCGTTGACAGGGGAGGAGGTGATGTCAAAGTCGTAGCCCCTGCTCCGGTAATATTCGGTGTAGACTCGGTTGAGGGCAAAGGAGATCTGGGCCAGGATGTTGGCCCGCAGGGCCTGCTCCGGCCAGGTGGGATAGATCTCGCTGGAGGCTACGTTCTTAATATAGTCGGGGAAAGAGACGGTGACGTTTTCAGCCGGCTGGTCGGCGGGTCCCAGATGGACGGTAATGGTCTGGGGCACATAGGGGATGACATTGAACGGCGGCATAGTCAGCGATCCCTCCTCTCACAGCGGCTGGGGCGTGACGGTGGTTACCCCATCTCCCGTCCCTTGGATCTGTGTGGGCACCAGGGGTACGTCCTGGATGGTCTGCACCCCGGGAAAGACCTGTAAATCCAGAAAGGTGGCCACCTCGAACCCGGGATGCTCCACCAGCAGAGTGTAGCTGGAAAAGGGATCCACTTGGTCTGGGCTCAGGCTGGAGGCCACCTCTGGTGCGGGCAGCTCAATGGGGCCGGCGATCCCGCTCTCGTCGGTGATGCGCACGGCCAGGATCTCCTGCTGCTGGCCCACTGTGCGGGCCACCACGACGGTGGCGCCGGGGACAGGGATCTGGGCCCGGGAGACGAAGGTCCGGACAATCAGGGTGCCGGTTTGCGGCATGGAGCATCATCCTTCCTGCTCAGATTCGATGTAGTAGTATATGAGGCGGCTTGGGAAAAATTGTGGATTTTTGCCCCTGGAGATCGTTAAAAAGTTTGACAAGTTGCGACGGATGCAGTACAATACGGATACTGGTTTTGATTACACTGCTGAATTGGTGAAGAGAAGATGAAGAAAGACAAGATCTCATCCGCCGTCATCCGGCGGCTGCCGAGATATTACCGCCATCTGGACGAGCTGCACCGGAAGGGTACGGTGCGCATCTCCTCCGGGGCGCTGGCCAAGTCCATGGGGCTGACCGCCTCCCAGATCCGACAGGATCTGTCCTGCTTTGGCGGCTTTGGACAACAGGGGTATGGATATAACGTGGAGCGGCTGCGGGGGGAAGTGGCGGACATCCTGGGGATGAACCGCGCCCACCGGGCTGTCATCCTGGGGGCGGGGAACCTGGGCCGTGCGCTGATCGAGAACTTTCCCTTCCAGGCCAGCGGCTTTATGTTGGTGGCCGCCTTTGACGTGGATCCCAGCCTGGTGGGCGCCCGCCTGGGCGGGGTGCCCATCTATCACACCCGGGCACTGGAATCCTACCTGCAGGAGCACCAGGTGAATGTGGGGATACTCACCGTGCCCGGCCCAGTGGCGGTGGAGTCGGCCCACCGTCTGGCCATCGGCGGGGTGGAGGGAATCTGGAACTTCACCAACATTGAGATTCCTCAGCAGGAGGTGGGCAAAGCCCGGGTGGAGAGCGTCCACTTTGCCGACAGCCTGCTGACCCTGAGTTATATGATTTCGGAGGAGCGCCTATGAAGCGATGGGTGATGGGCCTGACCGCTGCGGCCGTTCTGGCTGTGGCCCTGGGGGGCGGGGCGATGGGCGCTGCCAGCGGGCGGGAAGCGTCCCTGGTCTCCCGGAGCTATCTGGAGGGGACCTTCCTGCAGCAGGTGACGCATCAGGCGTCCCAGCAGGCCCAGTCGCTGCTGGAACCCGCTTACCAGCAGCTCCAGGAGACGCTGGAACAGTCTGCCCAGGGCTACCTCTGGCAGTACAGCGCCAGCTTTTCCTCCCAGAGCGGTGGGGAGGGGGAGCGCCTCACCTTGGGCCAGGGTTCCGGGGTGGTCTGGCGCTCTGGAAGCGCCCAGGTGGAGGGAGCGCTGGTGGACCTCACCTTGGGGGCAGAGGTCGCCCCAGGGGACAGCCTGCAGCCCAGCCACCGATATTTGGCCCCAGAGCAGGTCTCCCTCACCCTAACCGCCCCCTCCTCCTGGTGGGTAGAGGGGCTTTGGCGGCAGGGGGATGGGACGGGGCTGCCCTTCCTGGACGTGTCCGTCTCGGATTGGTACTATGAGCCGGTCCACTATGTCTATGAGCAGGGGTTGTACCGGGGGATCAGCGCCACCATCTTCTCCCCCCAGAGCCCCATGCAGCGCGGGATGCTGACCACCGTGCTTCACCGCCTGGCGGGAAGCCCGGAGACGGCCTATGCCCCACTCTTTACCGATGTACCAGAGGGGCTGTGGTACAGCCTGCCCACCGTCTGGGCGGGGCAGACGGGGGTGGTGGCCGGGTTGGGCAATCAGGTCTTCGGCCCGGAGGACTATGTATCCCGGCAGCAGATCGCCCTCATCCTGTTCCGCTATGCCCAGTACGTAGGGCTGGACGTGTCTGACCGCGGGTCGCTGGACGGCTTTTCTGACAGCGCTCAGGTGGCCCCATGGGCGCGGGAGGCAGTGTCCTGGGCGGTATCCCTGGGCATCATCCGGGGATCTGACGGGCTGATCCTGCCGGACAACAATGCCTCGCGGGCAGAGGTGGCCGCCATGGTGCAGCGATTTGCCGACTGGATGGGCTGAGGGGTTCACCCCGTCGCCCCAGCCCAAAAATTTTGAAAAAGGACTTGTATTTCCCTTCCGGCTGTGCTATCATAACAAAGCTGCTTGAAGCAGTGCGCGGCTGTAGCTCAGCTGGATAGAGTGTTTGGCTACGAACCAAAAGGTCGGGGGTTCGAATCCCTCCAGCCGTACCAAAAAGGAAAGGGCATCCCACAGGGGTGCCCTTTCCTTTTATCTTTGGCTTGCGTGGACCTGGGGCGGTTTTCCAGAGCCCAACGATGCGGACAGGAAGTGATCCCTTTCGTGGCTTTTTCAAAAAATGTGAGATCCCTCTTGACAAGGGTGTTTATTCTGTATATATTGTTTATGTACAGTGGAGAGGCGGTGAAACCTTGCAAATCCTGATTGACAACAAGAGCGGCTCCCCGATCTACGACCAGATCTATACCCAGATCAAGGCCCAGATCATCAGCGGAGCGCTGCGGGAGGACGAGATGCTGCCTTCCATCCGCAACCTAGCCAAAGACCTGCGCATCAGCGTGATCACCACCAAGCGGGCCTATGACGAGCTAGAGCGGGAGGGGTTTGTCTACACGGTGGCGGGGAAGGGCTGTTTTGTAGCGGCCCGGAACCTGGAGCTGCTGCGGGAGGAGCTGCTCAAGCAGATCGAGGGGCACATCGACCAGATTGTGAAGCTGGCTGCCTCCTGCAATCTGAGCCGGGAAGAGCTACTGGACATGGTCCGATACAGTATAGAGGGAGAGGGATAGGAATGAACGCAATCGAGATTCAAAAGCTGAAAAAAAGTTATAAGGGCTTCACCCTGGGCCCCCTGGACCTGACGCTGCCCAGCGGCTGCATTTTGGGCCTGATCGGAGAGAACGGGGCGGGGAAGAGCACCGCCATTAAGCTCATGCTGGATATAGTCCCACCCGACCAAGGGAGCGTGTGCCTGCTGGGACAGGACAACCAGGGGGACATCCGGGCGCTGAAGGAGGACATCGGCGTGGTGCTGGACGAGGTGGGCCTGCCCGGCTACCTTACCCCTCGGGAGGTGGGCAAGATCATGCGCTCAGTCTTCCGCAACTGGGACGGGGCGGTCTACGAGGGCTATCTGCGCCGGTTTAACCTGCCGGAGGGCAAGCGATTCCGAACCTTTTCCAAGGGGATGAAGATGAAGCTGGGGTTCGCCATCGCTCTGTCCCACCATCCCAAGCTGCTGCTGTTGGACGAAGCCACCAGCGGCCTGGATCCGGTGGTGCGGGACGAGGTGATGGATCTGCTCATGGAGTTTACCAGGCAGGAGGACCACGCGGTGCTGCTCTCTTCCCACATCGTCAGTGATTTGGAGAAGGCCTGCGACTACATCGCCTTTCTCCGGCAGGGCAAGCTGCTGCTGTGCCAGGAGAAGGATCTGCTCAAGGCCCGCTACGGGGTGCTCCGCTGCGCCCGGGAGGATCTGGACCGGCTGGAGACCGGGGCCGTTTTGAGCAAGCGGGAGACCGCCTACGGCGTGGAGGCCATCGTAGAGCGGGACAGGGTGCCCGCAGGGCTGGAGCTGGGGGCGGTGGACATCGAGCAGCTGTTCGTGGTCATGGCCAAGCAGGGGGCGAAAGGGGCATGAGGGGTCTGTTGCTCAAAGATGCCCGCCAGATACTCCGGGCCTGGTACTTCTGGCTCATCCAGGTGAGCCTGGTACTCATTACATACCGAAGCGAATTTGCTTTGAGCACAGCATGCTATCTGATCGCCTGTGTGTCCCTGGCCGTCCTGTCTGAGGATGAGCAGTCCCGGTGGCAGAGCTATTGTCTGACTCTGCCCTGTACGAGGAAAGATTATGTGTCGGGCAAGTACCTGCTGCAGATGCTCCTATTCGGAATCCTTCTGGTGGAAATGGCCGTCTTTTGGCTTTTCTGGGGCGCGTGGGTCGGGATGGACTTGATGCCCATGCTGCTCCGGGCTATGACCGTACCGATGCTCCCAACGGCCATCTGCCTGCCTTTGACCTTCCGCTTTGGCGGGAAGGTTGCGTCTGCTTGGATTTTCATGACACTTGTGATGCCTTTCTCTCAGTTTTTGCCCTCTGATCTGCTGGGGCAAACTGCCTTTGCCCTGGTGGCCCTGGGACTCTTCGCCCTGTCCTGGCCCCTGTCCGTATACTGCTACAAGCTGCGCTGGAAGAGAGGTGGGGCGGCATGAAGGGCCTGCTGAAAAAGGATCTGCGCCGGATGTTTCGATCCTGGTACTTTTGGCTTTCTCAAGTGGTGATTGGGGTGCAGTTTCTTGCCTATACCCGCATTGAAGATTTTCCACCAGCCCCCGCTTTTTTGGACGTTGGCTGTATGATTGCCCTTTTCGCGCCCACCATAATCCTGTCCGAGGATGAGCGGGACCGGTGGCAGAGCTATTGTCTGACTCTGCCCTGCACGAGGAAAGATTATGTGTCGGGCAAGTACCTGCTGCACTTGCTCCTACTTGGGATCATCCTGGTGGAAGTGATCGTCTTCTGGCTTTTCTGGGGTGCGTGGGTCGGGATTGCCCTGGCGCCCATGTTGTGCCATGCTACTGTGATTGTCCTGTTCTCAACGGCCATCCGCCTGCCCCTGACTTTTCGTTTTGGTGAGTATGGATCATTTGCTCTGCTTATGGTATTCCTTCTACCTGTTTGGCTTGTCAAATCCGACCTGATGGGCCAGATGGTTCTCACCTTAGCGGCCCTGGGGATCTTCGCCCTGTCCTGGCCTGCGTCCATCCGCTGGTATAGCCTGCGCTGGAAGAAGGGGAAAATAGGATAAAGCTTTCCCCTTTGCCAAAATGGAAACAGGAGGCGGCTCATAATGGCCGCCTCCTGTTTCCATTTGATACGAAAAATCTTAGTAATTCTGGGCCTTACGCTCGAAGTAGGACCCGGGATGGGCACACACAGGACAGGTCTTAGGCGCCTCTTTACCCATATAGACATGGCCGCAGTTTCGGCACACCCAGATGGTCTGCTCGCCGGCGGAAAAGACCAGGTCGTTTTCCACGTTGCCCAGCAGCTTCAAATAGCGCGCCTCGTGCTCCTTCTCAATGGCGCCAACCATCTCAAAGAGGGTAGCGATGCGGTCAAAGCCCTCCTCCCGGGCAGTTTGGGCCATCTCCTTATACATGTGAGTCCATTCCTCGTTCTCGCCGGCGGCGGCTGCCTTCAGATTCTCCGCAGTGGTGCCGATGCCCCCCAGCTCTTTGAACCACATCTTGGCGTGCTCCTTCTCGTTGCCGGCGGTCTCCTCAAAGATGGCCGCGATCTGCTCGTAGCCGTCCTTCCGGGCCTTGCTGGCAAAGTAGGTGTACTTGTTGCGGGCCTGACTCTCCCCGGCAAAGGCGGTCCACAGGTTGGCCTCGGTTTTGCTGCCTTTCAACTCCATATGTAATTCCTCCTTGCTTAATTATCGATAATAATTCTTATTTATAGAATCATCTTAACATGGTGGCGAAGAAAATACAAGGGGCTGACGCAAATTTTTTCAGTTTAAGTTTTCAGGCCTCCGTACATACTAATGCCGGGAACACGCAAACCGTTTGCAAGGAGGATAGCCATGAAACTCAGACATCTGACCGTGCTGCCGGCAGCTGTTTTGACGGCCTTGCTGCTGGCCGGCTGCGGTGGGGATCAGACCGGTGGGAGCAACTCTCCCCATGTCGATCCCAGCGCCTCGCTGCACGTGAGTGATCAGCCACAGCCCAGCGTGAGCAACGACGCGATGGAGGGCGGCGGAGCAGGGGGGACCAATGACACCAACAACGACGGACACCCCGACGCCAGCCCGGACCACAGTGCCCAGTCCAGCGGCGATACGCCCCTGGACGACCTGGGTGATGCGGCGGGCGACCTGATCGAAGGGGCTGGAGACGCGGCCAAAGACGCCGGGGATGCGGTGGGCCGAGCCGCCGAGGACGCCGGAGACGCGGTGGGCCGGGCGGCCGAGGACGCCGGCCGTGCCGTTCGCTAATTAGAAAGACCGGCAGGGAAGCATCCCTGCCGGTCTGCTTGTTTGACCAGGCCTATCCCAGCACCGAGCCGATATATTTCTCCATGGTGTCCAGCTGATCCAGACCGCCTGGCTCCTGGCCCACCTTGGAAAAACCGTGGCTGAGATAGAAGCCCCTGGCCCGTTCATTCTCCGGGGCGCACCGCAGGCGGATGCGCCGCCGGCCCAGGCCCCGAAAGACGGAGATGGCCTGGCCCAGCATCTGGGTGCCCAGACCTTGCCCGCGGCACTCGGGCGTGACATAAAGGAAGGAGACACGTCCGATTTGCTGCTGGGCCTGTTGCTGGAAATCCATTTGGAGGATGCCCGCCACCGTCTGGCCGGCCATGGCCAGCAGGACGCTTCCGGGGTCCCGGCTCTGACTGAGCTGGGCGGCGGCCAGGAAGGGCTCTGGGTCAAAGTGGTCCAGCGTGCCGTGGCTGGCCATCCAGCCCTCCCGCCGGGCGGAGCGATAGAGCTGCTCCTGCTCGGGTAAGCGCAGGGGGAGGAAATAGAGGGAGGTGGCGGCCAGATCCCGGGCCTTGGCGTCCCCCGAGCCGTCTCCTCGGTTGGGGCGGCCGGCCAGAGGGCCCAAATGCTTCGCGTCGTTGTAGAAGCAGACCTGGCAGGATCCGGCCTCAAACTCCAGTTTGGCCACGCTGGTGTTATCCCCCAGGGGCAGCTCCCCCATCCGCTCCAGGGGCATTCCCAGCCAGCCGGCCAGGGCAGAGCGGATGGCGCTGCCGTGGGTAAACACCGCCACCGTCTGGCCGGGATGGCTGTCGGCAATCCCCGCCACGGCGGCGTGGATGCGGCGCTGAAGCTCTGGATAGGTTTCGCTGCCCGGGACGTGCCAGCTGGGATCACAGCGCAGAAAGGCCAGCATCCCCGCTCGGTCCTGGCGCATCAGCTCGCCCCAGGTGCGGTCCTCCCAGCAGCCGCCGCCGATCTCCCGCAGCTGGGGGTCCACCCGCAGGGAGAGGGGCCGGCCGCGCAGGATGGCTCGGGCGGTGGTCATGGTGCGGTACAGGTCGCTGGAGTAAACCGCGTCAATGGGAATGTCCTGAAAGCGCTTGGCCAGCGCCTCAATCTGAGCATACCCCTTTGGGGTGATCAGGCCGTTGTACCAGCCGTGGCAGCGGCGGTAGAGGTTCCCCTCTGCCTGGGCGTGACGGATGAGATATACGGTGGTCATAAATCCATATCGCTTCTTTCCAATGGGTTACCAGGGCTGGATGGCGCCGGTGAGTTGGGCCACGCTGGACAGGCCCTGACGGGCGGCGATGTCCCGCAGCCCGTCCCGCACCTGAAGGGGGGCATAGGGGTCGGCCAGGCAGGCGGTGCCCACCGCCACGGCGCTGGCCCCGGCCAGCATGAGTTGGGCGGCAGAGTCCCCGTCGGACACTCCCCCCATGCCCAGGATGGGCAGCCCCACCCGGGATACCTCCCACACCATGCGCACCGCCACCGGCAGGACCGCCGGGCCGGACAGGCCGCCGGTGTTCCGGCGCAGGATGGGCCGCCGAGAGGCCACGTCGATGCGCATCCCCAGCAGGGTGTTGATCAGGGACAGGGCGTCCGCCCCCGCGTCGGCCACCGCCTGGGCGATGGCCACCACGTCGGTGACGTTGGGGGAGAGCTTGACCATCACCGGCGTTGCCCCCGCGTGGGCCTTGGCCACCCGGGTGACCTCGGCGGCCAGGTCAGGGCGGGTTCCATAAGCCAGGCCGCCAGCCTTGACGTTGGGGCAGGAGATGTTCAGCTCGATGAGATCCACCCCCGCCTGGGAGAGTTTTTCGCACATCTGGCCGTACTCCTCCGGCGTGTCGCCGGAGAGGTTGGCGATCACCTTCACATCGTACCGGCGCAGGAAGGGAAGTTCTTGGGCGAGAAAGGCGTCTATCCCCGGGTTTTGCAGCCCAACACTATTCAGAATACCCATGGGAGTCTCAGCAATGCGGGGGGGCGGGTTGCCCTTCCGGGGGGCGGCGGTCAGTCCTTTGACACAGATGGCCCCCAGCTCGGATAGGTCGTAGAATTGGCTGTACTCCCGGCCAAAGCCAAAGGTTCCGGAGGCGGCTACCACAGGGTTTTTCAACTCCACCCCGGCCAGTTTGACCGCCATAGAGGGCTCATGCATTCCAGTCCACCTCCTGTGCGGGAAAGACGGGGCCATCCTTACATACATGGGCATAGCCCCCGTCTACGGTGGGGCAGGCGCACACCAGGCACGCCCCTACGCCGCAGCCCATGCGCTCTTCTAAAGAGACTTGACAGTCCACCTCATACCGGGCGCAGACCGAGGCGACCGCCCGGAGCATGGGCTTGGGCCCGCAGGCCAGCACGCCGGCGTAGAGGCCGGGGTGGGACTCCAGCTCCTGGGCCACCAGGGCGTCCACAAAGCCGTGGTGGCCCAACGAGCCGTCGTCGGTGGCAAGGCGCACCCCACCGGGGCAGGCCTGGCCGAACTCCTCCAACAGCATGGCCTGGCGGGCGGAGCGAAACCCCAGCACAGCGGTACACGCCCCGCCCCCCTGGACCGCGCAGCCCAGCAGGGGAGGGACGCCGATGCCGCCTCCCACCAACAGGTAGGATGCCCCCGACTTCATGGAAAAGCCTTTTCCCAGGGGGCCCAGTACGTCCAGGCTTTCTCCAACCTGTCGCTGGGACAGCCAAGCGGTGCCCTCCCCTCGCACCGAGAAGACCAGACGGATCAGGTCCCGCCGGGCCGACCAGTTACAGATGGAGATGGGCCGGCGCAGCAGTTGGCCGGGGCCGCATTTGAGATGGAGAAACTGCCCCGGCGCGGCCACCTGTTCCGCCAGGCCTTGGCTCTCCAGCGTCATGGTCCAGTCGCCGCAGCCCAGCTGGGTCAGCTCCAGTACCTTGCATTGGCGCTCAAGTATTTGCATCCACACCATCCCCCAAACTGTCATCCACCGCTCTCTGCTCCAGATATCCCCAGTGGAAAAATTCCATATGCCCGCATTGCCGGCAGGATTGCAGCTCCACCTCCACCTTCCCGAACACCATGCGGTGGGCCATCGGGCCGGATCCGCAGAACACACACGGCTGTCGCTTGCGCATGAGAATCCCTCCTGATCCAACCGTCATAGGATGGTGATATGGGCCTTCAGTTCCTCCCGCATCTGGATGGCAGCGGCCCGGGCGGCGTCCTGGTAGTCCAGCCCATCCTTGCCCGTCTTCTGCCAGGCGCACAGGATGGAGCGGGAGGCGTTGACGATGGCTCCCCGGCCCAGCTCGTCAAAGGCATGGCGCACATCGGCGGCCGTCCCCCCCTGGGCGCCATAGCCAGGCACCAGGAAGAAGGTGCGCTCCAACTTGCGGCGCAGCTGCTTGAGCACCGAGGGGTGGGTGGCCCCCACCACAGCCCCAAGGGCCTGGTAGCCGTATGTCCCGGCGGTGCCCCGCCCCCAGCGCTCAATGAGCTCCCCCATGGCTGCGTAGACCAGCCGGTCGCCGGCCACCAGGTCCTGCAGCTCCACGCTGGAGGGGTTGGAGGTCTTGGCCAACACGAAGGCGGCCTTCCCCTGGGCCACGCATTGGTCCAGGAAGGGCTGGATGGCGTCCGAACCCATGTAGCCGTTCAGGGTGACGCAGTGGGCGTCAAATACGGGGCAGTCCGTCCCACCCACCCGGGTGGTTCCCAGCCAGGCTTCGGCATAGGCTTGGGCGGTGCTGCCGATGTCCCCCCGCTTGATGTCCGCGATGACATATAGGCCCTGCTCCTTGGCATAGCGAATGGTCTTTTCCAGCATGGCCATGCCGGGCCAGCCCAGGTTCTCATAGTAGGCGGCCTGAGGCTTGACGGCGGGGACGAGGTCGGCCAGCGCGTCGATCAGCCCCCGGTTGAATTCCCAAACGGCGTCTGCCGCCCCCATCAGGGTCTCCCCATGCTCCCGGAAGCTCTTTTCCCGGATGTGGGCGGGCACGTATTCGATCCGGGTGTCCAGCCCGGCCACCGTGGGATTTTTCTTCTCCCGGATCTTCTCCTGAAGCAGGTCAAACGACATGGTCAGCCCTCCTGGTAGATGATGATTCCCTGGGAAATGGTGTACTTCACCCGGCCCTGGACAGGGAAGCCGTGGAAGGGGGTGTTGCGCCCCTTGGAGGCAAAGCGATCCCGATCCACCGTCCAGCGCTCCTCTGGGTCAAAGATGACCACGTCGGCCCGTCCACCCACCTCCAGCCGCCCGGCGTCCAAGCCCAGGACGGCGGCGGGGGAGGCGCTCATCAGCTCGACCACCCGGGAGAGGGGGAGCAGCCCGGTGTGGTACAGGGCGGTGAGGGACAGGGCCAGGGAGATCTCCAGCCCAACCATGCCGCTGGGCGCTTGGGGCAGGGGCCTGTCCTTCTCCTGCTGGCAGTGGGGGGCGTGGTCGGTGACGATGGCGTCAATGGTGCCGTCGGCCAGCCCATCCAGAATGGCCTGCCGGTCCTCTGGGGTGCGCAGGGGAGGGTTGACCCGGGCCATGGACCCTTGGCGCAGCACCTCCTGCTGGGTGAGCAGGAAGTAGTGGGGGCAGGTTTCACAGGTGATGTTTACCCCCCTGGCCTTGGCCTGGCGCACGATGTCCACTGCCTTGCCGGTGGAGATGTGGCAGATGTGAACATGGGCCCCGGTCTCCTCAGCCAGCATGGCGTCCCGCATGACCTGCAGCTCCTCGGCGATGGCCGGGCGTCCTGGCAGGCCCAGCGCCTGGGACACCTCCCCCTCGTTGAGCGCGTAGTTGCCCACCAGGTCCCGGTCCTCGCAGTGGTCCAATAGAGGCAGACCGGCGGACTTAGCCGCCCGCAGGGCCTGGCGCAGCAGGGCCTGGTTCTGGATGGGCATCCCATCGTCGGTGACCGCGGGGGCCCCAGCCTGGCGCAGGGCGGCAAAGTCGGTGAGCGCCTGGCCCCGCTGCCCCACACTCACCGCACCGGCGGGCAGCACCCGCACGCCGGTGGGCGCCGCCTTTTCCCGCACCAGGGCGATCACCTCGGGACAATCGGCAGCCGGGCGGGTGTTGGGCATGGCCACCAGCGTGGTCACCCCCCCCCGGGCCGCGGCGGCGCAGCCGGTGGCCACCGTCTCCTTCTCCTCAAATCCTGGCTCCCGCAGGTGGACGTGCAGGTCCACCAGCCCGGGGGCCACCACCATTCCCGCAGCGGAGATCACCTGCGCCCCTGGGCTGTCCAGTCCGGGGCCGAGGCCTGTGATCCGGCCGTTTTCAATTCTCAGATCGGCGGTTTGATCCACGCCGCTGGCCGGGTCGATCACCCGGCCTTCCTTGATCAGCAGCGCCATGAAACACCTCCGCAAACTATGTGATTTGAAACCATTATATCGGAGAAGGGGATAGAAGGCAAGGGAAAGTGGGGAAAATCAAACCGGAGTCCCGGCGGGCAGGGGAAAGGCCCTGTCCCACAAGGGGGCAGGGCCTTTCCAGCGAGCAAGCCTGTAAGCCGGGTTCTGTCCTTTAAGACAGCCATCTATCTTGACGCACCGTTGCCGATGCGTTCTAGCCACCTCCAAAACGCGGCCGGGCCGGCCTTGACGCGTTACCACGGTGTTGCTCCGGATAGAGTTTACAGCGATGAGCAGTTCCCAGTCATCGGGCGGGCGCTTATCTCCGCCTTTCCACCCTTACCTCGTGGGCGCATGCGCCAGAGGCGCCCTGCGCCTGCTCCCCCAGAGGGGCGAGGCGGTATATCTCTGTTGCACTTTTCCTGAAGTCGCCTTCGGCGGGCGTTACCCGTTATCCTTGCCCTGTGGAGCCCGGACTTTCCTCATA
Source organism: uncultured Oscillospiraceae bacterium (assembly GCA_944387065.1). GTDB lineage: Bacteria > Bacillota > Clostridia > Oscillospirales > Oscillospiraceae > Enterenecus. Next base: position 84,345 of record CALXDM010000001.1, on the reverse strand, counting down.
GACGGCCTTTCGGCCTGCCCACGCGGCTGTCCAGCTTACTCGTGAGACGATTGTACTTCAACTTTGGGTGATTGTCAAATGAGACTTGTTGCGGTATAATATGAGTTCAGACTTGGGGCCGGGCTCCGGCCGGCCCGTGTTTTTTGGAAAACCATTGGGGGAGGCATTGCGATCCATGCAGTCAATCTTGCAGGAATTCATCCGCACGCTGCAGGGCAAGCGGGTTGCCGTGGTGGGCATCGGCGTGTCCAACACCCCGCTGATCGAACGCTTGCTGGAGGGGGGCGTGTCCGTGCTGGCCTGCGACCGAAGGGAGCGGGAGCAGTTTCACGGCCAGATCGAGCGCTGGGAGGCCCAGGGGCTGGAAGCCCGGTTGGGAGCGGACTACCTGGATGGCCTGGACGGGGCGGATGTGATCTTCCGCACCCCCGGCCTGCGCCCGGACGTGCCCCAGCTGGCCCGGGCAGTGGAGCGAGGGGCCAAGCTCACCTCGGAGATGGAGGCTTTTTTGGCGCTGTGCCCCTGCCAGGTCATCGCCGTGACGGGCTCTGACGGCAAGACCACCACCACTACCATCATCGCCGGTCTGCTTCGGGATGCCGGCTACCGCACCTTTGTGGGTGGCAACATCGGCCACCCCCTCCTGTGTGAGGTGGATCAGATCCCGCCGGACGCCTATGTGGTGCTGGAACTGTCCTCCTTCCAGCTGTTGACTATGCGCCAAAGCCCCAACGTGGCGGTCATCACCAACCTGTCCCCCAACCATCTGGATGTACACCGGGACATGGAGGAGTATGTGCAGGCCAAGCGGAACATCTTCGCCTATCAGGAGGACCAGGACCGGCTGGTGCTCAACGCCGATCAGCCCCTCACCGCCTCCTTTGCCCAGCAGGCCAAGGGGCGGGTTACCCTGTTCAGCCGGCAGCGGACGCTGGAGGGCGGGGTGTGCCTGCGGGATGGGATGATCTTTAGCGGCGGTCGCCCAGTGCTGGCTGCCTCAGACATCCTGCTGCCCGGGGTCCATAACTTGGAAAACTACCTGGCGGCCATCGCCGCGGTAGAGGGGCTGGTATCCAGCCAGACCATCCAGGACTTTGCCAGGCACTTTCCCGGGGTGGAGCACCGCATCGAGCTGGTGCGGGAGCGGGCAGGGGTGCGCTGGTACAACGACTCCATCGCCTCCAGCCCAACCCGGACCATGGCGGGGCTGCGCTGCTTTTCCACCCCTGTGATCCTCCTGGCCGGGGGATATGACAAGAACCTGTCCTATGACGCGCTCGGGCCAGAGATTGTTAATCATGTAAAGGTATTAATCCTCACGGGGCAGACCGCAGACAAGATCCAGGAAGCCACCCAGAATTCCCCGGGCTACCGGCCTGGCCGGCCGGAGATCGTCCGGTGCGATACGCTGGAAGCGGCGGTGGCCCGGGCAAACGAGTTGGCCCGACCAGGGGACGCGGTGTTGCTCTCCCCGGCCAGCGCCTCCTTTGACCAGTTTGAAAACTTTGCCCAGCGGGGCCGGGCATTCAAAGACTATGTGCGGGCGCTGGAGCCTGCGGAAGGGGGAGGGGCGCGGGATGGACAGCTGTGAAATGCTCCGGCTCCTGTGCCTGCAGGAAGGGCCGTCCGGCTTTGAGTCGCGAGTGGCTCAGGTGGCCAAGACCCTTTTGGAACCGCTGGTGGACCAAGTGTGGATCGACCGGATGGGCAATCTGGTTGGCCTGCGCCGTTGCGGGCGGCCGGGAGCGGGCAAGCTGCTGCTGGACGCCCATCTGGATGAGATTGGGCTGGTGGTGACCGGGGTAAAGGACGGCTTCCTCCGCTTTGCTGCCATCGGTGGGGTGGATCCTCGGATGCTTCCCGACCGGGAGCTGACCATCCTCACCCATCCGCCCCGGTTTGGGGTGGTGGCCTGCCTGCCCCCCCATGTGCTGACCGACGCCGAGCGGGAGAAGGCGCCGGCCATCGACGAACTCTATGTGGACGTGGGACTGAGCCAGCAGCAGGCCCAGCGGGAGATCCCGGTGGGGACGCCCATGGTGTTCCGTCCAAGCTTTCTCCGGTTGGGCCAGCGCCAGGTGTGCGGCAAGGCCATGGATGACCGCTCCTGCTTTGTGGCCCTGCTGCGGACTGCCCAGCTGCTCCGGGCGCAGCCTCTGGATGTGGACGTGTATTTCCTGGGCAGCGTGAGGGAGGAGACGTCCAGCGCCGGGGCCATCACTGCCGTCCAGGCCCTGGAGCCGGACTGGTGCGTGGCGGTGGATGTCACTCATGGCAGCACGCCGGACAGCCCTAAGGACCAGAGCTTCACGCTGGGGTCGGGCCCGGCGGTGGGCATCGGCCCCAACATGACCCGCTGGATGTCCCGGCGGCTGCTGGACCAGGCCCAGGCGCTGGGCATCCCGGTGCAGCAAGAGGTCATGGGTGGCAGTTCGGGCACCAACGCCTGGAAGATGCAGATCTGCAACGAGGGGGTGGCCACCGCCGTGCTCTCTCTGCCCCTAAAATATATGCACACCCCAGTGGAGGTGGTGGACCTGGACGATCTGGAGCACACGGCCAGGCTGCTGGCTGCCTTTGCCCAGGGTCTGGGAGAGGAGGGCGCAAGGGATGATTGAGACGGTGAAGGCGCTGTGCGCTCTGCCCGGGGTGTCCTCCTTTGAGGAGCCGGTGCGCGCCTATCTCAGGGACCGCGCCGCCCCCTATGCCCACCGCATCCGGGTAGACGCCATGGGCAACCTCATCGTGTTCAAGCGGGGGACTAAGCCCACCGGCAGCCGGCTGATGCTGTGCGCCCACATGGACGAGGTGGGGCTGATCGTGCGCTCCATCACTTCAGAGGGCTACCTGAAGTTCCACTGCGTGGGCGGCATCGACCGCCGGGTCCTGCTGGGCAAACAGGTGCGGGTGGGGGAGGGGCAGGTGCCCGGGGTGATCGGGCTGAAGGCCATCCACCTGACCACACTGGAAGAGCGCAAGAAGGTCCCCCGCCTGGAGGACTACTACCTGGACATCGGCGCCCGGGACCGGCAGGAGGCCCAGGCGCTGGTCAGTCCAGGGGACTGCGCCGTGTTTGAAAGCGACGTGTTGGAGTTCGGCCAGGGGATGCTCAAGGCCAAGGCCATCGACGACCGGGTGGGGTGCGCGGTGCTGATCAAGCTGCTGGAGGAGCCCCTGCCCATGGACTGCACCTTCGTCTTTACGGTGCAGGAGGAGGTGGGCACCCGGGGGGCATTTGGGGCGGCCTTCTCCGTCACACCGGAGATCGCCCTGGTGCTGGAGGGCACCACCGCGGCGGACAACCCAGCCCTGGAACCCCATGCCCAGGTGTGCTGGCCCGGCAGGGGGCCGGTGCTGTCCTGGATGGACGGCAGCGCCATCTATGACCGGGGGCTGTTTGAACTGCTGCGCCAGCTGGCCCAGGACAACGGGCTGCCCTGGCAGGTGAAGCACTATCTGGCCGGCGGCACCGACGCCGGGGCCATCCAGCGAACCAAGGCCGGCGTGCGGGTGGCGGGGATCTCCGCCCCGGTGCGCTATCTCCACGCCCCTAGCAGCGTGGCCTGTATCTCCGATATGGAACATATGCTCACCCTGGCCCGGCTGTTTATGGCCGCGGTGGCAGAGCAAATCTGACAGGAGGCAGTAGGCATGGATCTGATGGAAACCTTGCGGCGGATTACCGCCGCCTACGGCCCATCCGGCAAGGAGGATGAAGTGGCCCAGCTCATCCAGGAGCTGGCCGCACCTTATTGCGACGAGCTCCGGCGGGACACCCTGGGCAACCTCATCTGCCACCGGCGGGGGAGTGGACCTCGGGTGATGGTCTCCGCTCACATGGACACCATTGCCCTGGTGGCCACCCATGTGGACGAGCAGGGCCATATCCGGGTGGGAGGGCTCGGTGGCATTTCCCCTGACCGGGTGGTGCACACGCCGGTGCGCTTTCAAAACGGGCAGGGGGGCGTGGTGCAGGCCCAGGCCGATGTGGAGCCTGGCAAGCGCAAGCGCTCCGACCTGTTCCTGGACGTGGGCGCAGCCGACCGGGAGCAAGCCCAGCGCCTGGTCCAGATCGGCGACGCGGCGGTGTTTGACACCCGGCTGATCCAGCTGGGCCACCGAGTCAGCGCCCCCTATCTGGACAACCGGGCCGGGTGTGCGGCCCAGCTAGCAGCCATGTCCGCGCTGGGGGAGACGGATAACGACCTGTATTTCGTCTTCTCCGCCCAGGAAGAAGTGGGCACCCGGGGGGCGAAAACCGCCGCCTGGGCTATTGAGCCGGACTACGGCCTGGCCCTGGACGTCACCCCCGCTGACGACCAGCCTGGATCCAAGCACCTGGTGAGCAGCGTGCTGGGGGGCGGCGCGGCGGTGAAGGTGATGGACGGTTCGGTGATCTGCCACCCTTGGATGGTGGAGCGGCTGATGCAGCTGGCCCAGCAGAAGGGCATTCCGGCCCAGCGGGATGTGATCCGCGCCGGCGGCACCGACGCCGGTCCCATCCACCTCAACCGGGCCGGGGTGATCACCGGGGGCATTTCCATTCCCTGGCGGTACGGTCACAGCCCCATGGAGCTGGTGGACCTGCGGGATGTGCAGGCCTGCGCGGATCTGACCAGGGCCTTCCTGGAATCTAAGTTAGAGAAAGTGTGTTAAGGTAAATGTCTTTACAGATTTCTCGGCGGGTATTGGACCTGGCCGACCAGGCGGAGGCCCGGGTACGGGGCCAGTTTGCCCGCATCGACGCCATTGCCCAGCACAACACTCAGCGGGTGCTGGCCGCCTTTCAGAACCACCGGGTGGCGGAGGGCTACTTTGCTGGCACCACCGGCTATGGGTATGACGACCTGGGCCGGGATCAGCTGGATCGGATCTATGCAGAGCTGTTTGGCACCCAGGACGCCCTGGTGCGCATTGGCTTCGTCAACGGCACCCACGCCATCGCAGCGGCGCTGTTCGGCGCGCTGCGTCCGGGGGAGGTGCTGCTCAGCGCCGTGGGCGCGCCCTACGACACCCTGCTGGGGGTGATTGGGGTCACGGATAAGGGCTGGGGCTCGCTGAAGGATTACGGCGTGGGCTATCAACAGGTGGAGCCGGCGGCGGGCGGGGAGCCAGACCTGGAGGGAATTGCCCGGGCCGCTGGGGATCCCCGGGTCAAGGCGGTGCTCATCCAGCGCTCCAAGGGCTACTCCACCCGGGCCTCCCTGTCGGTGGAGCAGATCGGGGAGATATGCGCCGTCCTGCGCTGGGCAAACCCCGAGGCTGCCATCCTGGTGGACAACTGTTACGGAGAATTTGTGGAGCGGCAGGAGCCCACCCATGTGGGGGCAGACCTGGCTGTGGGCTCCCTGATCAAGAACCCCGGCGGAGGGCTGGCCCCCACGGGGGCTTACCTGGCCGGGCGGCAGGATCTGGTGGAGGCCGCGGCCGCCCGCCTGACCTGCCCGGGCATCGGCCGGGAGTGCGGGGCAACCTTGGGGCAAAACCGCCTGCTCTACCAGGGGCTGTTTTTGGCCCCCCACACGGTGGCCCAGGCGCTGAAAACCGCCGTGTTCGGGGCTGGAATCATGGAGCTGCTGGGCTATGAGACCCAGCCCCCCTCGGATGAGGTTCGGCACGACATTATCCAGATGATCCGCCTGGGGGATCCGGAAAAGGTGAAGCGCTTCTGCCAGGGCATCCAGTCGGGCGCGCCGGTGGACTCCTATGTGACGCCGGAGCCCTGGGATATGCCCGGCTACGACTGCCAGGTCATCATGGCCGCCGGGGCCTTCATCCAGGGCGCATCCATCGAGCTGTCCGCGGATGCGCCCATGCGGGAGCCCTACGCCGTCTATCTCCAGGGGGGGCTGACCTATGAGTCTGGGAAGGCGGGGATCCTGCTGGCTGTGGAACAGCTGCTGAGCACATAGGCCGAGCCGTGGGGCGCATACAGTTTGCCTGGAGGTGATTGTATGCCCGCGCGCTTTGCCCGCAGGGGTGCCCTCCGGCTGCGGGGCGGCCGGTGGCGGGGCCCGGTGTGGCTGCCGCCGCTGTTGGCGGCGGCTGGATTGGCCATACTCCTGCTGGCCGTGGTGTCCAGTCAGCTGCGGCCTGTGATCCGCACCATGGCTGTCAGCAAGGCCACCAATCTGATCTCTGCCCTGTCTGCCGCCACGGTGGACGACAGTCTGACGGCCCTGCAAATGGAGTATGCCAGCTTCATCACCCTGCGCACCGACCAGGAGGGGAATGTGGCATCCCTTTCCGGGGACATCCAGGCCAGCAGCCGCTTCAAGCGCCAGGTGATCGACGGGCTGGTCAACCGGCTGGAACACCTGGATCCGGACGAGCTAGGCATCCCGATGGGCACCCTGACCGGACGGCTGCTCCTGGCCGGGCTGGGCCCGGAGATCCGGGTGGGCATCCAATCGGTGGGGGACGTGACGGCCCAGCTGGAAAGCGACTTTTCCGCCGCCGGCGTCAACCAGACCCTGCACCGCATCACCCTGGATCTGACCATCACAGTCCATTTGGTCATCCCGGGGGAGATCATCCCGGTGACGGTGCACGAGCAGGTTCCGGTGGCCGAGACTGTCCTGGTGGGGGAGGTCCCCAACACCTATATCCAATTGGAGGCATCCGGCGGCGGGTCGTGACCCCTGCCCATCTTTACAACACGCAGCGCCAGGCCAGGCGCGGGGAGGCAATCATGGACGAGAAGGCATTGGCCGGGCAGCTTCGCCAACAGCTCAACGAGCACAACTACCGCTACTATGTGCTGGACGATCCCATCATCTCGGACTTTGAATATGACCGGCTGCTGCGCCAGCTGGAGGATCTGGAGGCGGCCCATCCCGAGCTGGTCACCCCCGACTCCCCTACCCAGCGAGTGGGGGGGCAGGCGCTGGACAGTTTTGAACAGGTGATCCATCAGGTCCCCCTGCAAAGCCTGCAGGACGTGTTCTCCAGGGAGGAGCTGGAGCAGTTTGACCAGCGGATGCGGGAGAGCGCAGGGGCGGTGGAATACCTGGTGGAACCAAAGGTGGACGGACTGTCTGTGGCCCTGGAGTATCAGGACGGGGTCTTCCTGCGAGGGGCCACCCGGGGGGACGGGCAGGCGGGGGAGGACGTGACGGACAACCTGCGCACCATTCGCTCCATTCCCCTGCGACTGGAGGGGGTGCCGGGCCGGCTGATCGTGCGCGGCGAGGTCTATCTGCCCAAGCAGGCCTTCCAGCAGCTCAACCAGGCCCGGGAGGCGGAGGGCCAGCCCCTGTTTGCCAACCCTCGCAACGCCGCGGCCGGCTCCATGCGCCAGCTGGACCCCAAGGTGGCCGCCGCCCGGGGGCTGGACATCGTCATTTTCAACATCCAGTTCTGGGATGGCCCGCCCTTCCAGACTGACAGTGCCAGCCTGGACTGGCTGAGGCAGCGGCGCTTTAAGGTGATCCAATACTTCCAGTCCGACGATATGGCCCAGGTGCTGTCCCACATCCAGCGCATGGGGGAGCGGCGGGAGGACTATCCCTTTGAGATCGACGGCGCGGTGGTCAAGCTCAATGACTTATCCCAGCGGGAGGTGTTGGGCCAAACGGCCAAGTTTCCCCGCTGGGCCGCGGCTTACAAGTACCCGCCGGAGCAGCAGCAGAGCGTGGTACAGGACATCGTGGTCCAGGTTGGCCGCACCGGGGTGCTCACGCCCAAGGCGGTGGTGGCCCCGGTGAGACTGGCGGGCACCACGGTGACCCACGCCACCCTCCACAACCAGGACTATATCGCCCAGAAGGACATCCGCATCGGCGATACGGTGGTGATCCAGAAGGCTGGGGAGATCATCCCGGAGATCGTCCGGGTGGTGGTGGAAAAACGCCCGGCGGGCACGCGCCCCTATCAGCTGCCGGAGGTCTGCCCGGTATGCGGCGCGCCGGTGGCCCGGGACGAGGACGGGGCCCACATCCGGTGCACCGGCGCGGAGTGCCCCGCCCAGCTGCTGCGCAACATCGTCCACTTCGCCAGCCGGGACGCCATGGACATCGACGGGCTGGGCCCCGCGGTGGCAGAGGCCCTGATCCAGGCCGGGCTGGTGCGCACGCCGGCCGACCTTTACCGGCTGGAGCAGGATCAGCTGGCCGGTTTGGAGCGGATGGGGCAAAAGTCCGCCCAGAACCTGCTGGACGCGCTGGAGCGCTCCAAGGGCAACGACCTGTCCCGACTGCTGTACGCCTTTGGCATCCGCCAGGTGGGACAGAAGGCGGCCCAGGTCCTGGCTGCCCACTTTGGCACCCTGGACCGGCTGGCCCAGGCCAGCGCGGAGGAGCTGACTGCCATCGAGGACATCGGGGCCATCACCGCGGACTATCTCACCCGCTGGTTCGCCTCCCCCCAGAGCCAGCACCTGATGTCCGCGCTGCGGCAGGTAGGGGTGAATATGGCCTATACCGGCCAGCCGGTAGACGGACTGCTGGAGGGGCTGACCTTTGTGCTCACCGGGGAGCTGTCGGCCTATTCCCGCAAGCAGGCGGGGGAGCGGCTGGAGCAGCTTGGGGCAAAGGTGACCGGATCGGTGTCTAAAAAGACCAGCTGCGTGGTGGCAGGCCAGGCCGCCGGCTCCAAGCTGAGCCGGGCCCAGGAGCTGGGCGTGCCCGTGCTCACTGAGGAGGAGTTTCTCCTCCTCATCGGCGAGGAGGAGGGGGACTGCCAGGCGATCCTGGCCCAGCTGCGGCGGTCGGACTGAAGGAGAAAGAGAGACAGGGAGATGGAATAAGCCCATGATGATTCACAGCGCAAAGCGGATGGACGGCTTCCAGCCGGGCATCTTCAACGTCCTGGACCAGCGCCGGCAGCAGCGACTGGCCCAGGGCAAGCAGGTGTACAACCTGTCCATTGGAACGCCCGATTTCCTGCCTGACCCCCATGTGGTGCAGGCCATGGCCCAGGCTGCGGCCGACCCAGGCAACTACCGCTATTCCCTCAGCGAACGCCCGGAGCTGATCCAGGCGGTACAGGAGTGGTATGCCAGCCGATACGGGGTGGAGCTGGAGCCGGATGAGCTGATGGCGGTCTACGGCTCCCAGGAGGGGCTGGCCCACATCGGATGGGCCCTGTGCGATCCCGGGGACATCGTGCTGGTGCCCAACCCGGGCTACCCCATCTTCACCCTGGGTCCCGCCCTGTGCGGGGCTCGCTGTGTGGGCTATGCGCTGCGGCGGGAGAACGGGTTTCTGCCCGACCTGGCCCACTTTGACCCAGAGCTTGCCCGGCGGGCCAAATGCATGGTGGTGTCCTATCCGGCCAACCCGGTGGGGGTGGCCGCGCCGGACAGCTTCTATGAGGAGCTGATCGCCTTTGCCCGGCGGTATGAGATCCTGATCATCCATGACAACGCCTATTCGGAGATCGTCTACGACGGCCGGCAGGGGAAATCCTTCCTGTCCTATCCCGGCGCCCGGCAGGTGGGTGTGGAGTTCAACTCCCTGTCCAAAACCTACAACCTCACCGGCGCGCGCATTTCCTTCCTGCTGGGCAACCGGGAGGTGGTTGGGTGCTTTCGCCGGCTGAGATCCCAGATCGACTATGGGATTTTCCTGCCGGTGCAGCAGGCTGCGGTGGCCGCCCTGCGCGGCCCCCAGGACAGCGTGACCCGACACCGGATGGAGTACCAGGCCAGGCGGGACGCGCTGTGCGGCGGACTGCGGTCCATCGGCTGGGAGGTTCCAGATAGCCAGGGCAGCATGTTTGTCTGGGGGCCGCTGCCCAAAGGCTACTCCAACTGCGTGGACTTCTGCTATGAGCTGCTGGATCGGACGGGCCTGCTGTGCACCCCCGGCTCCGCCTTCGGTTCCCTGGGGGAGGGATATGTGCGCTTTGCCCTGGTCCAGCCCGTGCCAGTCATGGAGCAGATCGTCGCTGCGGTGGCAGGCAGCGGCATCTTGAACCGGTGAGGGAGGTGGAGATATGACAGAAGGCATTGGAAGGCGGATAGCCGCCCTGCTATCCACTCTGGTTCTGGCCCTGATGGCCCTGTGCGGCTGCCAGGCGCTGCTGCCCCCTGGGCAGGCCCCCTCTTTGGGGGAGGTTCCGGCCTATGCCGGGCATCCCTATGTGACCATTTCGGACAACCAGCCTGGCTTCACGCTGGACGACTTCACCACCCAGCCCTTCGAGCAATACAGCCTGCTGGATGGCCTGGGCCGCTGCGGCACGGCTTACGCCAATGTGGGTCCGGAGACCATGCCCACCCAGGAGCGGGAGTCCATCAGCCAGGTGGAGCCCACCGGCTGGGTGAACCAGCGCTACGAGTTTGTAGACGGGGAGTACCTGTACAACCGCTGCCACCTCATTGGCTTTCAGCTCACCGGGGAGAACGCCAACGAGCGCAACCTGATCACCGGCACCCGATACCTGAATGTGGAGGGGATGCTCCCCTTTGAAAACCTGGTGGCCGGCTATGTGCGGGAAACGGGCAACCATGTGCTCTACCGGGTGACCCCTGTCTTTCAAGGGGACAACCTGCTGGCCAGCGGGGTTCAGATGGAGGCCATCTCGGTGGAGGACGAAGGGGAAGGGGTGTGCTTCAACGTCTACATCTACAACGTGCAGCCCGGGGTGTCCATCGACTACGCCACAGGGGAGAACCAGGCGGATCTGGAGGTCCTCTCCCAGGGGGAGACGGGGCGGTATGTGCTCAACACCAGCAGCCGGCGCTTCCACCTGCCCAGCTGCCCCAGCGTGGCGGACATCCGGCAGGGCAATCGCCAGGACTACGAGGGGACCCGGGAGTTGCTGCTGGCCCAGGGTTATCAGCCCTGTGGCAACTGCCATCCCTGACCCACACCCCACAAGCCGCCGGCGTGGCCAGATTTTGGGCTGCGCCGGCGTTTTTTCATCTCAGGAATAGGAATATCCGGTCGGATTCCCTCCAAACAAGCAGGCTGTCACCGCCTGTCAGGCCCGCATAGAATGGGATGACAGTCTCTGTCAAACCTTTCGTGAGGAGGCAACGTGATTGGATTCCAACACCGCACCCAATTCCCGGCATTGCGAGGACGGGCAGGGAACGCTTTCCCACTGCGCCCCGCTGGCGGTTCCGTTTGTTCCCTTTCAGCAGCAGGGGAGCAAGCTATATGATCAGAAGGACGCCCTGGCCAACGGCACACTGTTTCCGGGGCTCAACCTGCCCTTCCATGTAAAGACGCAGGCGGCCACCTTGGCCGAGGGGGCCGCGGCTGAGCTACAGGCCCTGAACTTTGTCATCACCGAGCTGGGTCTCTACCTGGACACCCACCAGGAGGACGCGGAGGCAGCTGCGCTCTTTCAACAGTACACCCGACTAGCCGAGCAGGGCAGGCGCCGCTATGAGGCCATGTACGGCCCGCTGACCCAGGCCAACGCCATTCAAAACGGCGTCTATACCTGGCTGAACGACCCCTGGCCCTGGGAGTACCGCAGAGAGGGGGGTGACAACTAAATGTTTGTCTATGAGAAGAAGCTGCAGTACCCGGTCCGCATCAAGAACTGCAACCCCAAGCTGGCCGCGGCCATCATCTCTCAATACGGGGGACCCGACGGTGAGCTGGGCGCCTCCCTGCGCTATCTCAGCCAGCGCTACGCCATGCCCTACCCGGAGCTGAAGGGGCTGCTGACCGACATTGGCACCGAGGAGCTGGGGCACCTGGAGATGATCGGCGCCATCGTCCACCAGCTGACCCGAAAGCTCAGCGATGAGCAGATCAAGACCGCCGGTTTTGACGCCTACTTCGTGGACCACACCACCGGGGTCTATCCCACCGCCGCCTCCGGCTGGCCCTACAACGCGGCCTCCATGGCGGTGAAGGGGGATGTGATCTGCGACCTGACCGAGGATCTGGCAGCGGAACAAAAGGCCCGGGTCACCTACGACAACATCCTGCGCCTGTCTGACGACCCTGACGTCAGCGACGTGATCCGCTTTTTGAGGGAGCGGGAGATCGTCCACTTCCAGCGTTTTGGCGAGGCCATCGAGCTGGCCAAGCAGCGCATGAATCAAAAGAACGTCTACTATATGAACCCGGCCTTTGACCGATAAATCAAACATCCCCACTGGGCCGTCCGGGAAACCGGGCGGCCCGGTGTTTTTTCTTTTGAAATTCGATCAAAAGAGTAGTATAATGACAAGAAGCCCGGCCTCCGGCCCAGCTGCACACCGGTCCGGGCCCTGTGTCACCAAAGATAAAAGGAGTGATCGCCATGCTGAACGTGGGCACGAAAGCCCCTGATTTCACCCTGTCCGACCAGGACGGAAACCAGGTCCGCCTGTCCGATTTCCTGGGCCGGAAGGTGGTGCTGTATTTCTATCCCAAGGACAACACCCCCGGCTGCACCCGGCAGGCCTGCGCCTTTGCCGAGCGCTACCCGGCCTTCCAGGCCAAGGGGGCGGTGGTCATCGGGATCAGCAAGGATTCCGCCGCCTCCCACCAGAAGTTTGCTCAAAAATATGAACTGCCCTTCCTACTGCTGGCCGACCCGGAGCTGCAGGCCATCCAGGCCTATGGGGTGTGGCAGGAGAAGAAGCTCTATGGCAAGGTGAGCATGGGTGTGGTGCGCACCACCTACCTCATCGACGAACAGGGGGTCATCGTCCAGGCCCAGGAGAAGGTCAAGCCGGACACCAACCCCCAGGACTTCCTGGCCTATGTGGAGGGGGTGGAGAAATGCTGAGGAGATTGGCCCACCTGCTGGGCGGTGGCCGGGAGGGCGATGGGTACCATCACATCTCCCCCCAGCAGGCCAAGCAGCGTATGCAGGAGCACCCCGACGCCGTCATCCTGGACGTGCGGGAGCGGGACGAGTATGTCCGGGGCCACATTCCCCGGGCCACTCTGCTGCCCCTGAGCACCTTCAGCGAGGCCCAGGCGGCCCAGGCCATCCCCGGCGGCAAGGACGCCCAGGTGCTGGTCTACTGCCAAAGCGGCGGCCGCAGCCGGATGGCCGCAGAGGCCCTGGCCGACATGGGCTACACCCAGGTCTATGATTTTGGCGGCATTCTGCGCTGGCCCTATGAGGTGGAGCAGGGGGGATGAAGCTAATCATCGCCCCTGCCAAGAAGATGCGGGTGGACCGGGACACCTTGCCCTGGCGGGATCTGCCCCAGTTCTTGGATCGCTCGGAGGTGATCTATCGGCAGCTGCAGTCCATGTCCTATGAGCAGCTCAAGGCCCTCTGGAAGTGTAATGATCAGATCACCGCCCTCAACCTGGACCGACTGGCCCGCTTCGGACTGCGCCGGGACCTGACCCCTGCCATCCTGGCCTACGAGGGGATCCAGTACCAGTACATGGCCCCCGGTGTGTTTACCCAGGCCGCCTTCGACTACATTCAGGATCACCTGCGCATTCTCTCCGGCCTGTACGGAGTGCTGCGCCCCTTCGATGGAGTGATTCCCTATCGGCTGGAGATGCAGGCCAAGCTGAAAATCGGGCAGGCAAAAGACCTTTATAGCTACTGGGGAAGTCTGCTTGCAGACGCGCTCTACCGGGAGACTGACTGCGTGGTTGACCTGGCTTCCAAGGAGTACAGCCGCTGCGTCATCCAGCACCGCCCGGCGGGGGCCCGGCTGATTACCTGCGTGTTCGGGGAGCTGGCGGACGGCAAGGTGGTGGAAAAGGGCACCCTGTGCAAGATGGCCAGAGGCGAGATGGTGCGCTTTCTGGCCGAGCGTGGGGTGGATGACCCGGAGGGGCTCAAGGAGTTCCAGGGGCTGGACTATGCCTTTTCCCCCGTCCATTCCGATGGGGAGACCTATACCTTCCTGCTGCGCCCCAGGGAGGGTGGACAGGGTCGGTGAAGTTCTCCAAAAACATCCAAAAGCGGGAGATAAGCCTTGAAATCCGGCTGGGGGTGTGCTATGATGGAGCAAATCAGACGAATGGGGGGAGAAGCCATGACCCACATCCAGACGCTCAACGGCGCCACGCTGAAGAGCAGCGCCGCCTATGGCGGCTGCGGCGAGTGCCAGACCTCTTGCCAGTCCGCCTGCAAGACCTCCTGTACGGTCGCCAACCAGACCTGCGAGCATCAGAAGTAAGAGACGCGAAGCGACCTCCAGAAAAAGGGTGGGCCAGTCCCACCCTTTTTCTGCGCAAAACGTGATCAAAGGAGAAGATACCCCATGGTTCACACATTTCAATGTCTGGGCGTGTTCCTTGCCGTCGACGTATACAGCGGCGCGGTCCACATCCTGGACGAGACCGCTTATGACCTGCTCAACCTGCTGGACGGCCCTTTGCCGGAGGGGGATTGCCCCGCTTGGGTGCTTGAGCGGCTGTCCGGCCACGGCCCGCAGGAGGTGCAGGGCGCCTGGGAGGAACTGCAAGCGCTCACCCACCAGGGGCTGTTGTTCACAGACGACAGCTACCTGGATCCAGAGGCCGCAGCCCTCCTGCAAAAGGAGGCCCCCATCAAAGCCCTGTGCCTGCACGTCTCCCACGACTGTAACCTGCGGTGCGAGTACTGCTTTGCCTCCACCGGCGATTTCGGGACCGGCAAGCGGGTGACCATGGACGTGGAAACGGCCAAGAAGGCCATTGACTTTGTCATCCAGCGCTCGGGCAAGCGGCGGAACATCGAGGTGGACTTCTTTGGCGGGGAGCCCCTGATGGCCATGGATACCGTCAAGTCCACCGTGGACTATGCCCGCTCCCTGGAGAAGAAGCACAACAAGAGCTTCCGCTTCACCATCACCACCAACGGCGTGCTGCTCAACGACGAGACCATCGAGTACATCAACCGGGAGATGTCCAACGCGGTGCTCTCCCTAGACGGACGCCCTGAGGTCAACGACGCCATGCGCAAGACCGCCGCGGAAACGGGCAGCTATGAGGTGATCCTGCCCAAATTTCAGAAGCTGGTGGCGGGCAGGGGGGAGAAGGACTACTACCTGCGCGGGACCTTCACTCGGAACAACCGGGACTTTGCCGCGGACGTGCTCCACATTGCCGACCAGGGCTTCCGCCACGTCTCGGTGGAACCTGTGGTGGGCAGCCCTGAGCAGGACTACACCTTCCGGGAGGAAGACCTGCCCGGGCTGCTGCAGGAGTACGAGAACCTGGCCGAGCAGCTGCTGGACCGGGATGACGTGAACTTCTTCCATTTCTATGTGGATCTGTCCCAGGGCCCCTGCGTCATCAAGCGGGTGCGGGGCTGCGGAGCCGGGTGCGAATATGTGGCCGTCACCCCGGACGGCGACATCTATCCCTGCCATCAGTTCGTGGGCAACGAGGACTACCGACTGGGCAACGTCTGGGATGGGAGCTTCAACATGGACCTGTCCCATCAGTTTGCCGACCTGAACATTTACAGCCGGCCAGACTGCCAGACCTGCTGGGCCAAGTTCTATTGCAGCGGGGGCTGCTCGGCCTCCAACCTCCAGACCAACGGCGACATCAAGCAGCCCAATGAGTTTGGCTGCCAGCTGCAGCGCAAGCGTCTGGAGTGTGCCATCGCCATGCAGGCCCGGCGATCCATGGCCCAGAAAGCGGAATAAACGCAAAAAAACTCCAATTTATTTGCACCAGGGGCGTCTCACAAGATATGGTGGGACGCCCTTTTTGCCGACTCAACATCCGGCGTCATGCTCCTATTTTGTTTCGTTGTTTACATAAATTATTTTACATAAAATTAGGCCATAAAAAATTTTGGGGTGAAATTTCCCCAAAAACACTTGCGTTTCCGAAAGAAGTGGGATATAGTAAAGGTTACCGTCAACCGGCGGGACAGGGAATAGCCAACCGTCCTTCCGCATAGGATGTCCCCGGGGTGATGGGACATGATGAGACGATTGGCAAAGCGGGCCCTGGCCGAGCGGGGTGAGGAGGACGGACAGCTGGTCTCCCTGCTGTTTTTGAGCGCGTTCTTTTTCCTGGGGCTGCTGGGCGGCCTGTTGTTCGCCGCGCTGGGGGAGGCCAGTTCCGAGCTGTCCGACTACCTGGGCGCCTACTTTCAGGCGGCGGGAACGGAAGGGGGATGGCGGCCCGCTCCCTGGAGCGTGGTCTGGGACCTGATCCGTTGGCCGGTTGCTGCCCTGGCGCTGGGCTTTACCACGCTGGGGGTCTTTTGTGTCCCGGCGCTGCTGCTGGCCCGGGGTTTTTTACTCTCCTATTCGGTCTGCCTGTTCCTGCGCCTATTTGGAATGGGGGGGATGTTGGCGGCCCTGGTGGTTTTTGGGGTGACGGCGCTGTTTGCCCTGCCGGTGCTGTTTGCGGTCAGCTGTAAGTCGTTTCGCATCTGCCTGGGCCGGCTTGGCCGCTATGGGGAGCCGGTGAGGCCATCCTTGCGCCAATATCTGGCCACGCTGGTGCCGTCGGCGGGGATGGTCGTGGCCGGCGCAGTGGCCCAATGCACGCTCATGCCGGCGCTGCTGGACGCCGTATGCGCCCGGTTTTTTGTTTCCTGAGAAGAGGGAGGTTGTGAGAAGGCATGGATTATCTGGCTGGCTACGAGTCCTGGCTGCGCCACGAGAAGAAAGCGGCGGCCAACACGCTGTGCTCCTACCTGCGGGATGTCCGCCAGTTCTCCCAGTGGATGGACGCCCGGCGACTGGCCCTCCCCCAAGCCACCCAGGAGGACGTCAGGCACTATGCCCTCCACCTGGGCCGGCATGGAAAATCCAACGCAACCATCGTCCGCTCGGTGGCCGCCCTCAAATCCTTTTATGGATATCTGCTGGGCATCCACGCAGTCCCTATCAACCCAGCCAAAGGCTTTACCCCAACCAAGATTGAGCGCAAGCTGCCCGCCATCCTCAGCAGCAAAGAGGTGGACCTGTTCCTGGAGCAGCCGGATCCCGCCGACGCCAAGGGATGCCGGGACAAGGCGATGCTGGAGGTACTGTATGCCACCGGTATCCGCGTGTCCGAACTGATCGCCCTGGATGTCCAGGATGTGAACCTGCCCTTGGGCTTTCTGCGTTGCGCGGGCAAGCGCAAGGAGCGCATTGTGCCCCTCTACCGGGGGGCGGTCAAAGCGCTGGAGAGCTATGTGCGGGAGGTGCGGCCCCAGCTTTTGGAGGACTTGCAGGAGACGGCCCTGTTTGTCAACATGAACGGCGAGCGGATGAGCCGCCAGGGCTTTTGGAAGATCGTCAAATGCTATCAGGAGAAGGCGGGCATCAGCAAGGAGATCACCCCCCATACCCTCCGCCATTCCTTTGCCGCGCACCTGCTGGAGAACGGGGCTGATCTGAAATCCATCCAGGAGATGCTGGGCCACGCCGACATCTCCTCCACCCAGATCTACACCCAGATCGTCAGCCAAAAACTCAAGGACGTGTACATCAAGGCCCATCCCAGGGCCTGAGCGGAGCGTTTCGGCAAGTCTGCCTTGATGGCCGGGCTTGCCGTTTTCCCTTGCCATGGCCGCGGCGGTATGGTAAACTGTTAAAATAGGCAATGGGAGGGAAAGCGCATGGTCATTTTTGGCATTGATCCGGGATACGCCATTGTGGGCTTTGGGGTGGTGGACAGTTCCGGGGGGCGGCAGCGGCTGGCGGGCTGCGGCGCCATCACCACCCCTGCCGGGGTGCCCCTCTCCACTCGGCTGCTCCAAATTTCCTGGGATCTGGAAGCCCTCATCGGCCGCTTCCAGCCCCAGGCCATGGCCATTGAGGAGCTGTACTTCAACCACAATGTCACCACCGGGATCGGGGTGGCCCAGGCCAGGGGCGTGATCCTGATGACAGCGGAAAAGCTGGGCGTTCCCATCTATGAGTACAACCCCTCCCAGGTCAAGCAGGCGGTGGCGGGCTACGGCAAGGCGGCAAAGCGCCAGGTCATGGACATGACCAAGCGCCTGCTGGGGCTGCCCTCCGTCCCCAAGCCTGACGACGCGGCCGACGCGGTGGCCATCGCCCTGTGCCATGCCCGCTGCTCCACCTCCTTGCTCCAGGTGCTTCGCTGAACAGGCGCGCCTTGGAGTGGCTTTGACCTCTGGATGCTTTCGATGGGAAGGGATGCTGCTGATGTTTTACTATTTGGACGGGACCGTAGCTCATATCGGGCCCTATCTGGCCGTGATCGACTGCGGCGGAGTGGGGTATGCCTGCCGCACCACCCAGCATACCATCGCGGCCCTGACCCGGGGGAAAGCCGCGAAACTATATACCCACCTCCATGTCCGGGAGGAGCTCTTTGAACTGTACGGTTTCATCTCGGAAAATGAGCTGAGCTGCTTTGAAATGCTCATCGGGGTTTCCGGCGTGGGGCCCAAGGCCGCCCTGGCCATCCTGTCCGCCAACACGCCGGAGGGGCTGGCCATGGCCATCGTGTCGGGCAACGAGACGGCCCTGACCTGCGCGCCGGGCATCGGCAAAAAGATCGCCCAGCGGGTCATCCTGGAGCTAAAGGACAAACTGACAAAAGGGCAGCTCCCCACCGGCGGGGAAAGCTTTGCCGGCGGTGTGACCATCATCCCGGAGAACAAGGCCAGCGAGGCCGCGGCGGCCCTGGCGGTGCTGGGCTACTCCCAGGGGGAGATCTCCACGGCCCTGAAGGGGATCGACCTGGACGGCCTGGAGCTGGAGCAGATCATCCGCCAGGCGCTGAAGAAGATGGTGAAGTAACCCTCGGCGCAAGCGCCCCCACCCCAGACAGGAGGTGATCCCATGGCAATTGATTTTTCCAGCCAGGACTTTGAGGCAGAGGGGATGGAGCCCCTGGTCACCACCTCGCTTACCCAGGCTGACGAGGGGGAGTACTCCCTGCGCCCAAAGACCCTGGGGGAATACATTGGCCAGGAGAAGGCCAAGGGCAACCTGGAGATCTTCATCCAAGCGGCCAGAATGCGCCAGGAGCCGCTGGACCATGTCTTGCTCCACGGCCCTCCCGGGCTGGGCAAGACCACCCTGTCCGGCATCATCGCCAACGAGATGGGGGTCAACATTCGCATCACCTCCGGCCCTGCCATTGAAAAGCCCGGGGACCTGGCCGCCCTGCTGACCAACTTGCAGGAGGGCGACATCCTATTTGTGGACGAGATTCACCGGCTCAACCGCTCGGTGGAGGAGATCCTCTATCCCGCCATGGAGGACTACGCCATTGACATCATCATCGGCAAAGGCCCTTCGGCCAACTCCATCCGGCTGGACCTACCCAAATTCACCTTGATCGGCGCCACCACCAGGGCCGGACAGCTGTCCGCCCCTCTGCGGGACCGATTTGGCGTCACCCTGCGCCTGGAGCTGTACACCCCCCAAGAGCTGGCCCAGATCGTCACCCGGTCGGCCGGCATTCTGGAGGTGCCCATGGAGGACGCCGGCGCCTTGGAGATTGCCCGGCGCAGCCGGGGCACTCCCCGCATTGCCAACCGGCTGCTGCGGCGGGTGCGGGACTTTGCCCAGGTGACCGCCGGTGGGGTCATTACCCGGGAGGTGGCCGACCGGGCTCTGCAGGCCCTGGAGATCGACCCGCTGGGTCTGGACCAGCTGGACCGGCGGATGCTGGCCAGCATCATTGACAACTATGGCGGAGGGCCGGTGGGCCTGGATACCCTGGCGGCCACCATCCACGAGGAGGCCGTCACCCTGGAGGATGTCTACGAGCCCTACTTGATGCAGCTGGGGTTTCTCACCCGCACCCCTCGGGGCCGGTGTGTCACCCCAAAGGCATATCAGCACCTGGGCCTGCGCCCCCCAGAGGGGCAGGGGATGGAGCAGCTGCGCCTGGACGGATGAGGGTCCTCCTCTGCTATGGCCTGCCCTAATCCGACAGGTTAATGCCCTTTACATTTCATGTGTCAAAAGATTTTAAGGCGAGGTGGATATCGCAATGGGAAAACTGTTTGGCACGGATGGCATCCGCGGCGTGGTCAACGCCGGACTGGACGCGGATCTGGCCTATAAGGTAGGGCTTGCCACAGCAGTGGTGCTGGCGGGGGAGCGGGCGGCGGGCGGCAAACCCCTGGTCACCATCGGCAAGGACACCCGCATCTCAGGGGATCTGCTCAAGGGCGCGCTCATCGCCGGGCTGTGTACCGCCGGGGCGGATGTACTGGATCTGGGCACCATCCCCACCCCTGCGGTGGCCTGGCTCACGGTGGATCGGAAGGCGGACGCCGGTATCGTCATCTCCGCCTCTCACAACCCGTTTGAACACAACGGCATCAAGATCTTCAACGGCCGGGGCTTCAAGCTGTCCGACCAGCTGGAGGAGCGGATTGAGGACATCGTGCTGTTTGGCCACAACGACGTGCCCCGCAGGACCCATGGGGAGATCGGCCGGGTGCGCTACGTCGCCCCCGCCGCATCGGAAGACTACATTGACCACCTGGCCGGCACCGTCTCTGCCAGCCTGTCTGACCTGCGTATTTTGGTGGACTGTGCCAATGGGGCCGCCTCTGCTACCGCTGCCCGCCTGTTTGACCGCTTTCCTGGACTGAGTGTGGACGTAATCAACGCCGACCCCAACGGGGTCAACATCAACCAGCGGTGCGGCTCTACCCATATGGACGCTCTGTCCGCCATGGTGCGGGCGGGCGGTTACGTCCTGGGCATTGCCTTTGATGGAGATGCCGACCGCTGCCTGGCTGTGGATGAGAAGGGCGGTCTGATCGACGGGGACCAGATCATGGCCGCCTGCGGGGCGGACCTGCTGGCCCAAGGCAGGTTGGCCGGCAGCGCGGTGGTGGCCACGGTGATGAGCAACATCGGCCTGCACGCCTTTGCCCGAGAGCGGGGGTTGACCCTGGAGTGCACCGACGTGGGCGACCGCAATGTCCTGGAGCGCATGGTGGAGCGGGGCTATGTGCTGGGCGGGGAGCAGTCGGGCCACATGATCTTCTTGGAGCACGCCACCACCGGCGACGGGGAGCTGACCGCCCTTCAGATCTTAGACCTGCTGTTTCGCAGCGGGGAGCCGGCCTCGGCACTGTTTGGCCGCTGTAAGCGCTATCCCCAGGAGCTGATCAACGTCCCTGTCCCAGATGGGCAGGCCAAGCAGCGGATCATGTCCGCCCCTTGGCTGGAAGAAGCTGTGAGGCGGTGGGAGCAGCAGCTGAAAGGGGAAGGGCGCGTGCTGGTGCGTCCCTCCGGTACGGAGGCGCTGGTGCGCGTCATGGTGGAGGCCGGGGCGGAGCAAACCGCTCGGGAGATTGCCCAGGGGTTGGCAAATCTGATTAAATCGGCGGAAATCTAAGAAATTCCCTTGAAATTTGCGTCAAACGCATTGACAAGCGACAGGATCTGTGATAAGAAAGATAGGAAAGGCTGCGAGATGGATTGGAGCAGGCATACAAGCGAATGGAGCGATGAGGCCCTGTGCGCCAGCGCGCAGGGTGGCGACCGTACAGCGGAGGAGGTCTTGGTGGCCCGGTATCAGCAGCTGACCCGGGCCTGCGCCCGTCCCTACTTCCTGGCCGGTGGGGACAGTGAGGACCTCATCCAAGAGGCGATGTTCGGGCTGCTCAAGGCAATCCGGGAGTACGACGCCAGTCGGCAGGCTGCGTTCCATACCTTTGCCCAGGTGTGTGTGCGCAACCGGATCCGCTCTGCCGTTACCGCCGCGGCCCGGGACAAGCACACGCCCCTCAATCACAGCGTCCCCCTGGACGGGGCGGTCACAGGGGAGGGGGGAGACAGCCCCGAGGAGTTGCTCCTCTCCCGGGAGGCGACCCAGGAGCGGCTGGATCGGGTTAACCGGCAGCTCTCCTCCCTGGAGCAGCGCATCCTGGCCCTCTATCTTCAGGGGCTCTCCTACCGGGAGATTGGCCAGCAGGTGGCCAGGCCAGTCAAGGCGGTGGACAACGCGGTACAGCGCATCCGCCGCAAGGTGGCCAAGCTCTATGGCGTATTCAGCGAAAGCTGACGCAAATATTACAGTCCCAGCAGGCTATGTCTCCGGTTCTGGGCATCAAAGAGAGGGTATTTCCATGTACGAAGACAAGACGTTAGTATGCAAAGAGTGTGGACAGGAGTTTGTGTTCACCGCCGGTGAGCAGGAGTTCTACGCGGAGCGCGGCTTCCAAAATGAGCCACAGCGCTGCAAGCCCTGCCGTGACGCCCGTAAGGCCGCCGCCCGTGGGCCCCGGGAGTATTTTACTGCCGTATGCGCAGCCTGCGGGGGCGAGGCCCGGGTTCCCTTTGAGCCCAAGTCTGACCGGCCTGTTTATTGCAGCGAGTGCTTTGCCAAGGCCCAGGACGAGGCGCAGCTGTAAGCCCATCGCACCCCTATGTGGAACCGGCATGGCAGTCCGCCGTGCCGGTTCCTTTTGTCCCCGGAAGGACTATGCTTGATCATGCGTTGTCCCTGACCGGGCTGGGCTGCGGGGATTTTTCCCGCTGTCTTGTTCTATCCGGAAAACCGTGGTATAATAGGGGGCAAATCGCCCCATCAAAACACGCTGGGTTCCAGCGTAGGGAGGTCACGTTGTAAGGTGAACAAGCCAATCTATGAAAGCCCGCTCTCATCCCGGTATGCCAGCGATGAGATGCAGTACCTGTTTTCCCCGGACAAGAAGTTTTCCACCTGGCGCAAGCTGTGGGTGGCGTTGGCCCGGGCGGAGATGGAGCTGGGCCTGCCCGTCACCCAGGAGCAGATTGACGAGATGCAGGCCCATCTCACCGACATTGACTATGAACTGGCGGCCAAGAAGGAGCAGGAGCTGCGCCACGACGTCATGGCCCACATCCACACCTTTGGCGCCCAATGCCCCAAGGCCATGCCCATCATCCACCTGGGGGCCACCAGCTGCTATGTGGGGGACAACACCGACATCATCCTCATGCGGGAGGGGCTGGCCCTGATCCGGGATAAGCTGGTGCGGACGCTGGACCACCTGGCCCAGTTCGCCCGGCGGTATCGCGCCCTGCCCACCCTGGGCTTCACCCATTTCCAGGCCGCCCAGCTGGTGACAGTGGGCAAGCGGGCCACACTTTGGATGTATGACCTGCTCCTGGACCTGGAAGAGGTGGAGCAGCGGATGGCAAAGCTCCAGCTCCTGGGGTGCAAGGGCACCACCGGCACTCAGGCCTCCTTCCTGGAGCTATTTGAGGGGGACCATGAAAAGTGCCGTCAGCTGGAGGCCCGCATTGCCCGGGAAATGGGCTTTGAGGGGGTGGTGCCTGTCTCGGGACAGACCTACTCCCGAAAGGTGGACGCCGCGGTGTTGTCCGCCCTGTCCGGCATCGCCCAGTCGGCCAGCAAGTTTGCCACCGACCTGCGCCTGCTTTGCCACCTGAAGGAGGTGGAGGAGCCCTTTGAGAGCAAGCAGATTGGCTCCTCGGCCATGCCATACAAGCGCAATCCCATGCGCTGTGAGCGCATCTGCGCCCTGGCCCGCTATGTGATGGCCGACGCGGCCAACCCGGCCTTCACCGCGGCCACCCAATGGTTTGAGCGCACCCTGGACGATTCCGCCAACAAGCGCATCAGCGTGCCGGAGGCTTTCCTGGCTGTGGACGCCATCCTCAACCTCTACCTGAACGTAACGGCCGGCCTGGTGGTGCATGAGCGGGTCATTCAGCGGCATATCCTGGAGGAGCTGCCTTTCATGGCCAGTGAGAACATCATGATGGACGCGGTCAAGCGGGGAGGCAATCGGCAAGAGCTGCACGAGCGCATCCGCGTCCATGCCCTGGAGGCAGGCCGCAACGTGAAGGAGCTTGGGGGGAACAATAACCTGCTGGAGCTCATCGCCGGCGATCCTCTGTTCGGCATGGGTCAGGAGGAGCTGGCCGCCCACATGGATCCCACCTTGTATATCGGCCGCTGCCCAGAACAGGTGGACGAGTTCCTCCGGGACTGGGTTCAGCCGGTGCTGGACGCCCATAAGGACGCCCTGACCGGGGCGGATACCCAACTGAAGGTCTAAGGACAAATGGCCGCAGCACAGCGCTGAGATAAGGAGGTTTTGCGCGATGGAATCTGCCGTACACCGCATTGGGATCCTCACCAGCGGGGGGGACGCCCCTGGTATGAACGCAGTCATCCGCTCTGTGGTTCGCACCGCCCTGCATGCGGGGATGGAGTGCGTGGGGGTGCGCCGTGGGTACCACGGCCTGATCAACGGGGACTTTCTCCCCCTGGGGTTTGAGAGCGTCAGCGACATCTCCCGTCGGGGAGGCACCATGCTCTACTCTGCCCGCAGCAAGGAATTTATGGAGCTGGAAGGGCAGAAGAAGGCGATCTCCACCTGTAAGCTCCTGGGGCTGGACGCCCTGGTGGGCATCGGTGGGGACGGCACCTTCCGTGGGCTGCTGTGCCTGGCCCAGGCTGGCATTTCTGTGGTGGGCATCCCCGGCACTATCGACAACGACATTGCCTGCTCTACCTATACCATCGGCTACGATACTGCCTGCAATACTGCCCTGGAGAGCATCGACCGGCTGAGAGACACCATGAAATCCCACGAGCGCTGCTCGGTGGTAGAGGTCATGGGGCACCATGCCGGTCACTTGGCAGTGGCAGTGGGGGTGGCCTGCGGCGCCACGGTGGTGCTGGTGCCGGAGCACCAGACAGATTTTGAGACGGAGGTGGCCGAGCCCATCCGCCGGGCCCGGTTGGCAGGCCGCACCCACTTCATGATCATTGTGGCCGAAGGGGTTCCAAACGGAGCCTACGGCGTAGCCCAGCGGATCCGGGATGAGTTGGCGCTGGAAACCCGGGTGACCATCCTCGGCCACGTGCAGCGGGGAGGCTCCCCCACTTCCCGGGACCGGATGATGGCCACCTACATGGGGTACGAGGCGGTCCGCCTGCTGGCGCAGGGAAAGAGCTGCCGCGTGGTGGCAGCCAAGGGGGACGACATCGTGGACTATGACATCGCCCAGGCCCTGGAGATGACCAAGGGGTTGGATCCGCGGGGGATGGAGGTGCTGCGGGCTCTGACCGGGGTGAGGCAGGATCCCATCCGTTAAAAACTTAGATGTCCTGTCGGCTGATGAAATTGTATTTCCCATAAAATCAGCCGAAAGCCCTGACAGCAGCGATGATATTAGGTCCTCAGTTGAGGACCTAATATCAAATTTGGAAATCTAAGGAGAATCCATATGTCTCCAAAGGCCGTCCGCGTCCTGCTTTCTGTCAATAACATCCTGCTGATTTTCTTTTACCACGCTGTTGCAACCTCCCTCTGGGGTGAATTTTGGAGCGGACTCTGGGGGCTTTCCTGGCTCGTTTTCCTTGTCCTGACAAGTCTGCCGCTGATCGACGTACTGGCGTTGAAAAAGAGCACGCCCCGGCTTGCCTTCCAAACGCTTGCCTACCTGGTTGTGTCCATTGTGGTGATCGGGCTGACCCTGTATGCGATGGCGATGGGCATGGATTTCCTCTGGCGGGTCTTGATTGGAATGGCCGCGGCCGGACTTTCTGCCCTCCATCTGTGGTGCTTAAACCTCCTAAACAGGGCGGAGGACAAATATATTGTGACCGATCATCGTCTAACGGAAAAGGACTGGGAGCAATACCTGAGGAAACGGCTGACCCGTCAGCCCTACAGCGCCCCCACGGCGGAGCGGACAGAGATTTCCATCCTAAATCTGTGCGCCGCGATTCTGAGCATCCTGATCCTGTTTTTCACGGTACCGCTGAAGATGGAATCCCTCCCTGTGGCGTTCCAGTACGTCCTCTGGGCCATTTGGGCCGTTTCCCTCCTCCTGTTTTATATTCTGAACGTTCGCACCTATCGAAAGACAGGGCGGAATGGACGCATGTACTTTGATTTCCTGTGCTCTGCCGTCGCCTTTGCCGTCATCTGGTGGTGGCGCGAGGATACAGGTATCAATTTCCTTGCGATCCTGTTGCCTTTTGTATTTCTATGCCCATTCTGGCTCTCGTGCCATGAAGTGCTCTGCCGGTTTCAACTGGGGTGGGAGCTGCGGTAACACATTTTGAAAGCAGTAGGTGCGCGTCAAAGCGGGAAAAGCTGGCCTGGAGTGATCACTCCAGGCCAGCTTTTCCTCCCCAATCATCCTCTCACTTCTGAGAGGCCAATACCTTCTTTAGGCGGGCAAAACGGGGAAGGCCGTTCTCTACCGCCCGGCTGTTTTCTCCCTGGATCAGGGGCAGGGCATAGTCCAGAAAGGCCTGGGTCACGCCATTGCCCTCTGGGTTGATCCACTCCCGGGGCACCTTTTTTTCGTAATTTGCCACGCTGGCTAGGTCGAACAGCTGGATCTGGCAGCGGTACTGGCCACCCTCCCGGGTGCAGGAAAAGCCCACCATCTTGTCCGTCGCACCCGCCACCGCCGCCTCCACCGCCGCCTTGCCGGCCTGAAAGGACTCGTCAATATCGGTCTGGGAGGCCAAATGGGCCCCGCAGCGCTGGAGCAGGGACAGCTCGATACCCCGCACCTTGATCCCGAGCTTGTCCTGGACCACCTTGACCAGCACAGAAGCCAAACCACCCATCTGGAAGTGGCCAAAGCCGTCGGTGGTAGAGATCTTGGCCTTGGAGACAAAAGAGCTGTCAGCATAGTGGATCCCCTCGGACACCGCCACGATGCAATTGCCCTCCCGGCGGTAGACTGATTCCACATCGGCCAGGAACCGGTCCATGTCAAAGTCCACCTCAGGCAGGTAGATCAGGTCGGGCGCGCAGCCCACCACCCCCGCCAAAGCCGCTGAGCCGGCCAGCCACCCGGCGTTGCGGCCCATGATCTCCATGATGGTCACCGCTCCAATGTCATACACCCGGGCATCCTTATACACTTCGGCGCAGGAAGAGGCGATATACTTAGCCGCGGAGGGGAACCCAGGGCAGTGGTCGGTTCCGAACAGGTCGTTGTCAATAGTCTTGGGCACGCCGATGACCCGGCAGTCATAGCTGGACTTGGACATATATCGGCTGATTTTGGCGCAGGTGTCCATGGAATCATTGCCGCCGTTGTAGAAGAAGTAGCGCACATCGTACTTCCGGAAGATCTCCAGGATGCGCCGGTAGTCGGTGTCATCCATCTCCGGGTCAGCGATCTTATACCGGCAGGACCCCAGCTCGGAGGAGGGGGTGTTGAGCAAAAACTCCAGCTCCCGCTCGTCCTCCTGACCCATGTCGTAGAGCTGGTCGTTCAGCACCCCCTTGATGCCATGGGCCGCACCGTAGACGGCGGTGATCTCTGGGGTGTCCAGCGCGGTGCGGATCACCCCATAGGCACTGGCATTGATAACGGAGGTCGGGCCGCCGGACTGCCCAATGATGCACGCGCCTTTCAACGGAGCCATGAGCAGCTCTCCTTCCTATTGTGAAAATCTCAGCTACACAGTGTGGAAGGGCAGGGCGGACCCGCCGCCCCGCCCATCCTTAGGCTGGGCTCATGCCTTGCCATCACAGCCTAGCACGTGGATCAGCTTGTGCTTGACCAGCTCCTTGATATTGGCCCGGGCTGGTTTCAGATACTCTCGGGGGTCGAACTTTTCCGGGTGGTCGTGGAAGAACTTGCGGATGGTGCCCGTCATGGCCAGGCGCAGGTCGGAGTCGATGTTGATCTTGCACACCGACATGGAGGCCGCCTGACGCAGCTGCTCCTCAGGGATCCCAACGGCGTCTGGCATCTGGCCGCCGTTCTCATTGACCATCTTCACATACTCCTGGGGCACGCTGGACGAGCCGTGCAGCACGATGGGGAAGCCAGGCAGCCGCCGGGAAACGTCCTCCAGGATATCAAAGCGCAGGGGAGGGGGGACCAGCTCCCCCTTCTCATTGCGGGTGCACTGGGCGGCGGTGAACTTATAGGCGCCGTGGCTGGTGCCAATGGCGATGGCCAGCGAGTCACACCCAGTCTTGGACACGAACTCCTCCACCTCTTCCGGACGGGTGTAGTGGGACTCCTCCACCGAGACCTGCACATCGTCCTCAATGCCGGCCAGGGCGCCCAGCTCCGCCTCCACCACCACGCCGTGGTCGTGGGCGTACTCCACCACCTGCCGGGTCAGAGCAATGTTCTCGGCAAAGGGCTTGGAAGAGGCGTCGATCATCACGGAGGTGAAGCCACCGTCGATACAACTCTTGCACAGCTCAAAGGTGTCCCCATGGTCCAGGTGGAGGCAGATGGGCAGGCCCGTCTCCTGGATGGCAGCCTCCACCAGCTTCATCAAATAGGTGTGGTTGGCATAGGCCCGCGCGCCCTTGGACACCTGCAGGATCAGGGGAGCATTGACCTCCTTGGCCGCCTCGGTGATCCCCTGTACGATCTCCATGTTGTTGACGTTGAAGGCCCCGATGGCATATCCGCCGCTGTACGCCTTCTGGAACATCCGGGTGGTATTGACCAATGGCATATTGTTCAACTCCTTAGCAAGATAACGTGAAGGACCAGGTTTCATGCGCCATGATTGTAACATTCAAGCGGAGAAAAAGCAAGAGCGCAGCCCCGTTTTCCACCTTTCAGCCGCCCATGTGGGAAGGGGAAATTTCCCTCCCCATGCGCCCGCTCATACAAGGCAGGCAGGGCAGGGGAAACGGGGGCGTCAACCATCCTGTTCCTGAGCCAGGTCTGGGCGGCTGGGGGCGGGACGGCCCCGGCGCTTCCGGCCCACCGAAGCCAGTGGATTTGCCTGGGCGGCCACCCGCAGCGCGTCGCTGTCCACGTGGGTATAGATCTGGGTGGTGTTCAAGTGCTCATGGCCTAATACCTCCTGTAAGGTGCGCACATCCACGCCGTTTTGCAGCATCAGGGTGGCCGCTGTGTGCCGCAGCTTATGGGCAGAGTACTTGCTGCTGTCCAGGCCGGCTGCGCTCAAGCGCCGCTTGAGCATATAGTGTACCCCAGATCGGGTGATCCGATGATGGCCTCTGGTGAGAAACAGCGCATTGGGGTCCGCTGCCCCCGCATGGGAGCGCACCGCCAGCCAGTCGGCAATGGCCGCTTGACAGGCCTGGTTGAGAAAGAGGACCCGCTCCTTGTTGCCCTTGCCCAGCACCCGCAGCCGGTCCCCTTGGACGTCGGTGAGGTTCAGACCCACCAGTTCGGAGATCCGCAGCCCGCAGTTAAGAAACAGGGTGATGATGCAGAAATCCCGGTCGGCAAAGTCCCCGTCGATGCTGTCCAATAGCTGGACGCTCTCATCCAGGGTCAAAAACCGGGGCAAGCTCTGGCGCTGGCGGGGGGAATCCAGCTCCTGCACTGGATTTTCCTCCAATAGTTTGGCCTTGTTCACCAAATATTTATAAAAGGAGCGGATGGTGGCCACCTTGCGGGCCCGAGTAGAGGCCTGGAGCCCCCGATCCGAGTAGGGGCTGTTGGGGCTTTTCGCCCGATCCCGGCTGAGGAAGCTGAGGTAGGAATAGACCTCAGCCAACCCCACCGATCGGATCAGCTCCAGATCCACATCCTCAATGGGGATCTGCTCAAAGGGAATGCCTTTGTCCACCAAGCCTTTCTCCAGCTTGACATACCGAAAGAAGTTGCGCAGATCCAGAAAATACTCGTCTACGGTTCGCCGGGAATGGCCCTGGATCGTCTCGTGGTAGGCCAGGAAATCCCGCAGGATGCGGGGCGCTTGCGTACGGTAGTCCATTGTGCCCATCGCGTTGGAAGCCTCTGTAGCCCTGCGGGCCACAGCCTCCTCCCAACTAAACAAAATTTTTATTTTGTTTAGTTGGGTTCCGTGCCAACGCGTCCTCCTTCCAAAGCATCAAGATTGCCTGGGGCGCACCCCAGGCCGCATATTCTCTCCCCCTTCCGACGAAACTACCAGTACGAGAAGGGAGAGACAGTCGGATGAGTTTGATCCCATGCACCCAGAACTGCCAGTTTCAGCACGACGGGCTGTGCACCCTGGAACAGACCGCCCAGGTTGGCAGCCAGGCCCGGCCCAACGACCTGTGCCTCAACTTCACCCCTCGGGCAGCCTCAGCGCAGCGCGGCGATGGCCTCCCGGATATTGGTCACCCGAATTAGGCTCAATCCATCCGGAGCGGTCAGCTTGCCGCTGCCCCGAGCGGGCACCAGGCACTTGGTAAAGCCCAGGCGCTGCACTTCAGACAAGCGCTGACCCAAGGCGTGGACTGCCCGCAGCTCCCCGGTGAGCCCGACCTCCCCGATGGCGGCCAGGTCATAGGGCACGCTCTTATCCCGGAAGCTGGAGGCCAGGGCCACCACCAGGGCCAGATCGGCAGCGGGCTCGTCCACCGTGAGCCCGCCAATGATATTGACATAAAAATCACAATTTGAGAGGACCAAGCCCCCCCGCTTCTCCAGCACCGCGGCCAACATCACCGCCCGGTTGTAGTCAAAGCCGTTGCTGGAGCGGCGGGAGTTTCCATAGGCCGACGGGGTGACCAGCGCCTGCACCTCCGCCAGCACCGGACGCACCCCCTCCATCACGCAGGTCACACAGGAGCCAGGGGTGTCCTTCGGCCGTCCAGACAGCAGCGCTTCCGAGGGATTTGGTACCTCCATCAGTCCCTGATCCCCCATCTCAAACACGCCGATCTCATTGGTGGCCCCAAACCGATTTTTGGCCGCCCGGAGGATGCGGTAGGAGCTGTGGGCATCCCCCTCAAAATGGAGCACGCAGTCTACAATGTGTTCCAGCACCTTCGGCCCGGCCAGCGACCCCTCCTTGTTGATGTGGCCCACTACAAAAACGGTGACGCCCATCCCCTTGGCAAGCTGCATCAGGGCCATGGTGCACTCCTTCACCTGGGCCACGCTGCCCGGAGACGAGGTGGAAGCGGTGCGATAGACGGTCTGGATGGAGTCCACGATCAAGATCTCCGGCCGGCGCTGCTCCACCGCAGCGATGAGCTCCTCCATGCTGGTCTCAGAGAACAGGTACAGCCCGTCCCCTGCGATGCCAAGACGCTGGGCCCGCAGCTTGATCTGCCGCTCCGACTCCTCCCCTGACACGTAGAGCACCGTGGCAAACTGGCACAGATTGTGGCAGATCTGCAGCATCAGCGTGGACTTTCCGATCCCTGGCGCACCCCCCACCAGCACCAGGGAACCCTGTACAGCGCCGCCCCCCAGCACCCGGTCCAGCTCGTCCATCCCCGTGTGGAAGCGGAGCTCATCCGCGGCCTCCACCTCTTGCAGCGGCCTGGGCTGGCGACCACCCATAGGGGAGGGCCGGGCGGCGCTCCCAATCCGGATCTCCGACGCCGCAGGCCGCTCCTCCATGGTATTCCACGCCCCACAGCCAGGGCACCTGCCCAGCCATTTGGGCGATTCATTCCCACACTGAGTACAGAAAAACATTGTCTTGGATCGTGGCAATTCAGCTGCCCCCCTCCTAATCTAACAGCCGCAGTTCCTGGAAACAGGCTCCCGCCAGCGCCACGGCAATCTTCCGCTGATAGGCATCCGTGACCAGCAGGGACGCCTCCTCCCCGTTGCTCAAAAAGCCGCACTCCACCAAAATGGCCGGACAGACAATGTGCTCGAACAGATAGATCGAGCTGGACAGCGCCATCGCCTTCCGCTGGTTGCCCTCATCCAGCACCTGCCGGAGGGCCTGCTGGGCAGCGCTGCCCCACTGGCGGCTGACATCCCCCGGATTATAGAACACTTGAGCACCATAGTATCTCGAATCTGTAAAGTGATTTTGATGTACACTAATCAACATGGCATTGGGCGTCTCGTTCACCAGGGCAACCCGCTGACGCAAGTCAGACGCCTTCTTTTCCCGCAGGGTCTCGCAGTCCGGATCATGCAGGGAGACGTCCTCCGCCCGAGTCAGCACTGTGGGTACGCCCAGAAAGGCCATCATGGCCTCCAACTTCCTCACGATGGCCAGGTTGATCTCGCTCTCCTTTGCCCCGCTGGCGGAGACCGCGCCCCCGTCCTCCCCGCCGTGGCCCGCGTCCAGAATCAGGATCGGATCCCCTCTCTCCCCCTGGGCCAGCCCAGACGCGGGGACAAGCCGCCCCGCCCCCAACAGGGCCACGCCCACCACCAGGCCGATGCACACCACGGCTGTTGCAAGCTCCCATCCTCTTCGCAAACCCCTTCCCCCCTTCCCCACATCCTATGAGGGGCCAGAGGGGTTCATGCGCCTGGCTCAGAGATAGGAAAAGACCTCCTGATGACGTTTGGAGACCTCCACAGACAGCTGGGGAAAGCGCTGGGCGATCCAGTCCCGCAGCACGGGGCAGACCACCTGCTCGGTAGGGAAATGGCCCGCGTCGATCAGGTTGAGACCAAGTGCCTTGGCGTCTAAGAAGCTGTCGTACTTTACGTCCGCAGTGACGAAGGTGTCACAGCCGGCGGCGATGGCGTCGGCCAGCATCCCACCACAGGCGCCGCCCCCAACAGCCACCCGCCGCACCGGTTTGCCACCATCCACCAGGCGGACGCCCCGGGCGCCCAGCAGCTCCTTCACCGCCTGGGCAAAATCATACAGGTTCTGTTTGGGCACCAGCCCGGTCCGGCCGATGCCATAGGCCCTGCCCTGTCCGTCCACACCGTCCTGGTGCAGCTGCCCAATCTCGCTCAGGCCCAGGCGCAGCGCCAGCGCGTCGTTGACCCCGCCAGATACGGCGTCCAGGTTGGTGTGGGCGCAGATGACGCTGATCCGGTTTTCGATGAGTTCCAGGAGCCTTCTCCCGGTCAAAGTCTGATCGGTCACCGACTTGGCCCCACCCCAGATCACCGGGTGGTGGGACACGATCAGCTGGGCCCCGCGCTCCTTAGCCTCCCGAATCACGGGCTGGGTGACGTCCAGGGCCACCAGCACCTGGTGGACGCTCTGTCCCGCCCGGCCTACCAGAAAGCCGGCGTTGTCAAAGTCCATTTGCAGCGCAACAGGGGCCTTCTCCTGCAAAAAATCATAGACATTCCCCACGGTGACGGCCATGGTCTCACAACTCCTTCCGCATGTGCCGGATCCCTTCCAGCGCTTCCCACAGGGCCTGGATCTCCCCTTCCTCCCGGTTCCGGGAGGCCAGGCGGCCGGCCAGGGCCCGTTCCACCTTTCCGGCCATCCGATCCAGATAGGCCCCCCGCAGTGGGTCCTCCCTCTGCTGGCCCACCCAGAGCTCCGCCCGACTCAGGGGATCCATCTGTCCACCGGTCGCCCTCCAGATGGTGTACAGGCGCCCCCCCTCCCGGGCGATGCGTTCGTCCAAGATACAGTAGCCGTGGCTTTGCAGGAAATGCCGCAGGCTGGGAAAGCCCGTCATGGGCTGGAGTAGCAGCGTCTTGCCCCGGGTCCACGGGGCGGCGGCCAGGATGGAGGCAATCGTGTCCCCACCCATGCCCGCCAGGGCCACAGCGTCCACCTCATTGCCGCCGATGGCGGACAGCCCGTCGCATTGCCGGAAGCTGATGCGCTCCTCCACCCCATGCTGCCGGGCAGTCTGCCTGGCCCGCTCCAGCGGCCCAGACCGCAGGTCCGCCGCGATGGCCCCAGATAGCATTCCCCGCAGGATCAGCCACACCGGCAGATAGCCGTGATCCGTGCCCACATCGGCCAGCCGGGACCCCTGGGGGACCTGGTCGGCCACCGCCCGCAGCCTCGGTGTCAGTTCCATGCCCTTTCCAACCCTTTCAAAGCCCAGAGAAAGGAAAAGAGCGGGTCGCCCGCTCTTTTCCTTATCGTTCCGATTTAACCCATGGTGGCGTTCAGTCGCTCCAGCAGCTCCTCCACTTCAATCCCATGCACCATGCAGGCCTGCTCCACCGTCTCCCCCCGGGAGGCGGGGCAACCCAGGCAGTGCATACCGATGGACATGAAGATGGGCGCGGTATCAGGCGCGATGTCGAGAATGTCGCCAATCACGGTATCTTTGGTAATCTGAGCCATTGGGCTCGACCTCCTTGCTATGTGGATTACACCCTCAGTATACCCAAAGCGACCTCATTTTGCAAGAGAAACTTGAAAATTCCCCTCACTTCTCTGCCTGAGCCAGGAATTGCTCCAACCGGTCCAGACCCTTCTGGATATTTTCCATAGACGTGGCGTAAGACCAGCGCACAAAGCCGGGCGCGCCAAAGCCGCTGCATGGCACCGTGGCCACCAGGCCGTGCTTCAGGAAGGCGGAGCAGAAGTCGTCGCTGGTCTGGATGCGCTCTCCGCAGATGGTGCGGCCCAGCAGCCCCTCCACATTCATCATGGCGTAAAAGGCTCCCTCCGGCTTCAGGCAGCTCACCCCTTCGATCCGGTTCATGCGCTCCACCAGGTAGTCCCGGCGCTGCTCAAAAGCCCGGCGCATCTCCTCCACCCCATCCTGGGGCCCGTTAAGGGCAGCTACCGCGGCAGCCTGGGAAATGGAACAGGGCGAACCGGTGGAGTGGCTGAGGTAATTGGCCATCACCTTGGCAACACCTTCCTCGGCCAGGGCATACCCAATGCGCCAGCCGGTCATGGCGTAGGCCTTGGACACGCCGTTGATGAGGATGGTGCGCTGCTTGACCTGCTCCCCCAAGGTGGCCACGCTGGTAAACCCCACTCCGTCATAGAGCAGGCTGTAATAGATCTCGTCGGAGATGAGGTACACGTCCTGCTCGGCGCAGGCCTGGGCAATCCCTTGCAGCTCTTCCCTGCCATATACCATACCGGTGGGGTTGGAGGGGTTGTTGAGGATCAGCGCCTTGGTGCGCGGGGTGATGGCCTGGCGGATCTGCCCGGCGGTCACCTTAAAGCCGGCCGACTCCTCCGCCGTGACGATCACCGGGACGCCGCCCACCATCTTGATCAGCTCCAGGTAGCTCACCCAGTAGGGGGCGGGCAAAATCACCTCGTCCCCAGGGTTGACCAGGGCCCGCAGGGCGATATAGACGCAGTGCTTGGCCCCGCTGGTGACCACCACCTGGGAGGGTTGATAGTCCACGCCGCAGTCGGCCCGCATCCGGTCGCACACCGCCTGCTTCAGAGCGGGCGTGCCCGAGGCGGGGGTGTATCGGGTGAGGTTATCGGCAATGGCCTGGGCGGCGGCAGCCTTGATGTGATCAGGGGTGTTGAAGTCCGGCTCCCCCGCCCCGAACCCGATCACATCCACGCCGTCCGCCTTCATCTGCTTGGCCAGCGCGTCAATGGCCATGGTGGTGGACGCTTGCACCTGACCCGCCAACTGTGAAAGCTCTTTCAAAGCAATCCCTCCAAATCAGATTTCCTTGCATATTATATGCCCTGACTTGCAGGATTGCAAGCTTTTTCCGTTTCAATCGAAAGGGTTTTGCAGTTTTTTTGCCCTTGTATTGCAAAACCCCCGCCGTCCAAGGGGCGGCAGGGCCAGGGTCAGGTCGGTCGAGCAGACTACCGGATCCGCCCCTTGGGGGCGTTCTTTCGGTAGAGCAGGTACAGGCCATGGACCAGCAGGTCGTGGTCATAGGTGATCTCCCGCTGGCAGTGGCGGAAGATCTCCGGGAGGTGTTCCCCCGTGGCCACCACCGTGGCGGCAGGGGCCCCAGCGGCCTGCTCCATCGTGAAGATCAGGCGGTCAAAGGCTCCGGCGTACCCGTAGACGATGCCCGCCCGCATGGCGTCCACGGTGTTGCGCCCCAGGGGGCTGTCCACCCTGCCCATGGAGATCTGGGGCAGCTGAGCCCCGTTCTGGGACAGGGCCTCCAACGCGATGCCCATGCCGGGCATGATGGAGCATCCCTCAAAGGCCGACTGGCTGACATAGGAGAAGGAGACCGCCGTGTGGGAGTTGATCACAATGGCCGGCATGGGATAGCGCTCCACCGCCGCCACCGCCGACGCCACCATATCGCTGCCTAGCTCGTTGTGCACGTCCGCCCGGATGTTCAGCCCCGTCTTCAGCCCCGGCCCCACCAGCAGGGGCAGCTGCCCCGTCAGGCGGCGGATGGCCTGGGCATAGGGCTGGGTGGCCGGCGGGACCACGCTGGATAGGATGGCCCCGCTTACCTGCTCCACCCTGGCCTGGTAGAGCTGGAACACCCCCAGGATGCGGATGGCACATTGATCCCGGGTCATCCTCCGGTCCGTCTCCAGCTCGGAGAGAAAGACGGGCCGACCCTCCAGGGTGAACAGGGCAAGGGTTGTCCGGGTATTGCCAATGTCAACGGCCAGGATCATAGCAGCGGCACCTCCAAGGAAATTCCCAACAAAGGGTTGGTTCCATTATACACAAATTACAGCCATCTGTCATCCCCTTGGCCCATCCGCAGGAATAGAGCCGCGCCCGATTTGGGCGCGGCTCTGCAAAGGAAGTCTGATCTCAAGGTTGGTCGATTCGGTCCAGAATGGCCTGGCCCATCTGCCGGGTGCCCACGACTTGCTCCCCGGGCCGGGCGATGTCCGGCGTCCGGAAGCCGTCGGCCAGGGCCTGGTCCACCGCCCTTTCGATGGCCTCCGCCTCCGCAGCCAGGTGGAAGGAATAGCGGAACATCATGGCCGCGGACAGGATGGTGGCGATGGGATTGGCTTTGTCCTGACCGGCGATGTCCGGAGCGGAGCCGTGGATGGGCTCATACAGGGCGGGCGCTCCGTTCCCCATGGAGGCGGAGGGCAGCAGGCCGATGGAGCCGGTGAGCATAGACGCCTCGTCGGAGAGGATGTCGCCAAACATATTCTCGGTCACCACCACGTCAAACTGGCTCGGGTCCCGAACCAGCTGCATGGCGCAGTTGTCCACCAGCACATCCTCATAGGCCACATCGGGATATTCTTGGGCCAAGCGGTGCATTACCTCCCGCCACAGACGGCTGGTTTCCAGCACGTTGGCCTTGTCCACACTGGATACCTTTTTCCGGCGCAGACGGGCCATCTCAAAGGCCCGGCGGCCAATGCGCTCGATCTCCCGCTCAGAGTAGGCCATCCGGTCGGCGCACTCCACCCCACGATCCTCCGTGTCATACCGCTCCCGCTTGCCAAAGTAGATGCCCCCGGTGAGCTCCCGCACCATCAGCAGGTCGATGCCCCGGCCCGCGATCTCCCCCTTCAGGGGGCTGGCGTCGGCCAGGGCGGGACGCAGGACGGCGGGGCGCAGGTTGGCATACAGCCCCAGGTCCCGGCGGATGGACAGCAGGGCGGTCTCCGGACGCTGCTCGGCAGGCTTGTCGCTGCCCCATTTGGGACCGCCCACAGCTCCCAGCAGCACCGCGTCACAGCTCTTACATAGCTCCGCCGTGCCGTCTGGATAGCTCTTCCCCACCGCGTCGGTGGCACACCCACCCAGCAGCACGTCCACATACGCAACGCTGTGGCCAAACCGCTCCCCCACCCGGTTGATGACGGAGACAGCCTGCCCCACAATTTCCGGTCCGATGCCGTCCCCCCGGATCAGCGCGATCTGGAAGTTCATTTGGCCACCCCCCGGGCTTTCAGCGAGGCCAGCAGACCGCCGCTGGAGATGATGCCGTTGACAAACGCGGGGAATGGAGCGGACTGAAAGCGCTTGCCGGTGCTCTGGTTTACGATCTCTCCGGTCTGAAAGTCCACCGTCACCTGATCCCCTGCCGAGATTCCCTCCACCGCCTCCGGGCACTCCAGGATGGGAAAGCCAATGTTGATGGCGTTGCGGTAGAAGATGCGGGCAAAGCTCTTGGCGATGACGCACTTTACCCCGCAGGCCTTCAGGGCCAGCGGCGCGTGCTCCCGGGAGGAGCCGCAGCCGAAGTTGTTTCCTCCCACCACAATGTCCCCCGCTTCCACTGACGGGGCAAAGGAGGCGTCGATGTCCTCCATGCAGTGCGCGGCCAGGGATTTTTCATCAGGCGCATTCAGGTACCGGGCCGGGATGATGACGTCGGTGTCCACATTGTCGCCGTATTTATAAACTTTCATTGCGCTGCACCTCCCTCAAATCGTGGCCGGATCGGTCACCACGCCGGTGAGGGCGGAGGCCGCTGCCACGGCGGGGCTGGCCAGGATGACCATGGAGCTGGTGGGCCCCATCCGCCCCACAAAGTTCCGATTGGTGGTGGTGATGGCCCACTCGTTGTCGCTGAGCACCCCCATGTGGCCACCCAGACAGGGACCGCAGGTGGGGGTGGAGACCGCCACGCCCGCCTGGATAAAGTCGGCGATCAGACCCTCGGCCATGGCGTCCAGATAGATCTGCTGGGTGGCGGGGATGACGATGCACCGCACCCCGTCAGCCACCTTTTTGCCCCGGAGGATGGCTGCCGCCTCCCGCAGGTCCTTCAGCCGGCCGTTGGTGCACGAGCCGATAACCACCTGCTGGATGGGCTTGCCCGCCGCCTCGTCCACCGTCCTGGTGTTGGAGGGCAGGTGGGGCAGGGCCACGGTGGGGCGCAGCTTGGACAGGTCGATCTCGATCACCTGGGTATAGACCGCGTCTGGGTCGGCCTCCACCGGGGTGTAGGGACGCTCCACCCTGCCCTTCAGGTAGTCCAGCGTCCGCTCGTCCACCGGGAAGATGCCGTTTTTCGCCCCGGCCTCAATGGCCATGTTGCAGATGGTAAACCGGTCATCCATCTCCAGGCTGGCAATCCCGTCCCCACAAAACTCCAGGGACTGGTAGAGCGCCCCGTCCACCCCGATCCTGCCGATCAGGTGGAGGATCAGATCCTTGCCGCTCACATAGGGGCCTAGCGCCCCGGTCATCTTGACCTGGATGGCGGTGGGCACCCGGAACCAGGCCAGCCCAGTGGCCATCCCCGCAGCCATGTCGGTGGAGCCAACTCCGGTGGAGAAAGCCCCCAGGGCACCGTATGTACAGGTGTGGGAGTCCGCGCCGATGATCACTTCACCCGGGGCGGCCAGTCCCTTTTCCGGCAGCAGCGCGTGCTCCACACCCATCTCTCCCACGTCATAGAAGTGGGTGATCTGATGGGCCTTGGCAAAGTCCCGGCAGACGGCGCACAGCTGGGCGGACTTGATGTCCTTGCAAGGGGTGGAGTGGTCCAGCACGATGGCGATCCGCTCCCGGTCAAACACCTGATGCAAACCCGCCTTCTCAAACTCCCGGATGGCTACCGGGGCGGTGATGTCGTTGCCCAGCACCAGATCCAGCCTACCCTCGATCAGCGCGCCCGCCTCCACCCGGTCCAGGCCCGCGGACCTGGCCAAGATTTTTTGCGTCATGGTCATGCCCATGGAATAACCCTCTTTCCTGCTGTTTTGATACCCCTTTAGTATGGCAGAAACCTTGCCAAAAGAATGTAAAATATGATACAATTAAAAAAACCATCGCGGAGGTGAGGGCCATGCCCATCTGGGACCTTCTGGGAGACGGCCGACGGCCAAAACGCTATGCCCCGGGGCAGATGATCTATCTCCAGGGGGAGGCGCCCGCCTGTTTCTACTACTTGCAGCAGGGTGAGGCCCGTAGTTTCCTCAGCCTGGATTCCGGCCAGGAGCGAGTGCTGGCCGTCCACCACGCCGGAGACCTGATGGGAGAGGCCTCTTTTTTTGACCGCTGCCCCCGGGTGTCCTCCGCCATGGCCGTGAGCCCATGCCTGATCCTGCCCGTGGACCGGCAGCAGCTGGACGCGGCCCTGCTCAAGCACCCTGAGCTGGCTCTGCCCATGCTGCAATACCTGGCCCGGACGGTGGGGCGTCTCTCCCGCCAGGTGGGCAGCGCCTCCCTGCCCGCCCCACAGCGCATCGCCCGCTTCCTCTTGGAGCAGCCCACCGCTGATCAGAGCCGCCTGGCCTGCACCCACGAGGAGATCGGCCAGGCCGTGGGGGCCAGCCGGGTGACGGTAAGCCGGGTGCTGCGCCAGTGGAGCCGAGCGGGGATCGTGCGCACCGGCTATGGCAGCCTGTGGCTGCTTGACCCGGATCGGCTTCGGCAGATGGCGGAACCGGTGCCGTTTGCGTGATGGATCGCCAGCCCATCGTGCCCACAGACGAATAGGCGCTCCGGTCCCCCGAAGCGCCTTTGCCTGGTCTTTGGATTCCCTCACAGAATGATGCAGATCAGCCCGCCGGAGCCCTCGTTGATGATCCGCTCCAGCGTCTCCCGCAGTTTCTCCCGGGCGTCCTCCGGCATCCGCTTGAGCTTGCTTTGCAGATCCTCCCCCACCAGCTCGTGGAAGGAGCGGCCGAAGATGTTGGAGTCCCAGATCCGTCCAGTGTCCCCCTCGAACTGCCGCAGCAGGTAGTCCACCATCTCCTCCGACTGCTTCTCGGTGCCCATGATGGGGGATAGCTCCGTTTTGATGTCCGCCCGCATCATGTGGATGGATGGTGCGGAGGCCCGCAGGCGCACCCCGTACCGCCCGCCCTGTTTGACGATCTCCGGCTCCTCCAGGATCATCTCCTGGATATCCGGCATCACGATGCCATAGCCGGTGCGCTCCACTTGGGCCAGCGCCCCTTCCACCTTCTCATAGTTCTTCTTCATGGCGGCCAGCTGGGTCAGCTGGTCGATCAAGTCCCCGTCGTCGGCGATGTTCAGCCCGCAGCGCTCGGAGACTGTGGTATAGAATAGGCTCCTGGGCAGCTCCAGGGTGGCGGTGACCACGCCGCTGCCCATGTCCATGCGGTTGAGCAGCGCGCGGCTGACCTCCTCCCTGCCCCCCATGGCGGCCACCGCCTGCTCCGCGTCACGGATGCGCTGCAAGCCCGCCGTCTCCTCCCGGATCATGGCGTACAGGCTGCTCTTAATGGGGTGGTCGAAGGGCAGCACATCCACCCAGGCAGGCAGGAACAGTTCCATCTGCTTGATGGGAAACTCGTGAAGCACCCCCCGGATGATCTCGCTCACCCCGCCCTCGTCCAGGGCCAGGCAGTTGACCGCCATGCAAGTTACGTCATACCGCTCGGCCAAGTCTGCCTGGATGGTCTGGGCCCGGTCGCCCTCTGGCTGGGCGGAGTTGAGCAGCACCACAAAGGGCTTGCCCAGCTCCTTCAGCTCGGTGATCACCCGCTCCTCCGCCTCCAGGTAGTCCTCCCGGGGGATGTCAGTCACCGTGCCGTCCGTCGTGATCACGATGCCAATGGTGGAGTGGTCGGCAATCACCTTTCGGGTGCCAAACTCCGCGGCCTGGGTCATGGGGATCTCATGGTCAAACCAGGGGGTGGTCACCATGCGGGGCAGGTCTCCGTCAAACTGGCCCATGGCGCTGGGCACCAGGTAGCCCACGCAGTCGATGAGCCGGACGGAGAAGGTGCTGCCGTCCTCCATGGCCATGACCACCGCGTCCTCGGGGACAAATTTGGGCTCGGCGGTCATCACCACCCGGCCCGACCCGCTCTGGGGCAGCTCATCCCTGGCCCGGTCCCGCACATAGGTGTTCTCAATCTTGGGCAGGACCAGCGTCTCCATAAACCGTTTGATAAAGGTGGACTTCCCGGTGCGGACCGGCCCCACCACCCCAAGATAGATGTCGCCCTGGGTGCGCTGCGCGATCTCCTCATACAGCTTGTGATTTTCCAAAGCAGATTCCTCCTCGCCCCGTGTTTTGTTCCATGTTTATGGGGATAAGCTCTGGAATATGACAAGCTGGGCCAAGGGGGCATGGGAAAACCGGGCGGGGCGGCACTCCCGCCGCCCCGCCCGGGCCAACCCTCCTCAGCCCCGCTGGGTGGGGATGAGCAGAAGGGTCCCCTGGGGAGCCTGCTCCTCCTCCAGGCCGTTGACCGCCCGGATGTCCCCCAGGGCCGCCCCGCAGGCCTTGGCCACGTCCCATAGGGATTCCCCCTCCCCCACCCGGCGGATGATCAGGGAGGGCCGGGGGAATTGGGTGGCGGGCACCGTCCCCGGCTTCAGGGAGAGCACACAGGGCACAGACTCCTCCCGGGTGGTCATCCAGGTGAACAGCGCCTCACAGCGCACCTCCAACCCGCCGGTCACCGGCACGGCGGTGACCGGCCCCACCGGGGCGCACCGGCAGCGGCAGGCGCTGCCCTCCGGCATCTCCAGCCGGCAGGAGACAGGAAGACTATCGCTCATCCCGCACAGGGCCCCATCCTCGCTGAGGTAGAGCACCTCCACCCGGAGCTGGGCGGTGCAGCGCATCCCCCCCTCCTCGGGCGTACACTCCAGGGACTCCACCGCGGCGAAGCAGTCCAGCACCTCCTTGGCCGGGATGCCACACTCACAGGACTGACGAGCTGTCTCCCGGCGGGCGTCCCACCCGGCCGCCACCCACAGTGGGCAGGGGGCCCGCTCCACGTCCAGGGGCGCGGTGGTGGAGTAGGCGTCGCTCAGGAGGGTCAGGGGACGCTTACCCCACAGCACCGCCTGGGCAATCGCCTCCACGCTCACCGTCAGCTCTCCATCTTGCAGGGCGCATTGCAACCCAGTCACCAGGATGCTCAGCTCAATCTGGCAGTCCTCGATGGGCTGCTCCAGTTCAAAGATCTGGGAAAAGGGCAGTTCAAAGTCGGCGCTTAGGATCTCCTCCCCGCTCCGGTAGAGGGCCCGCAGATGCAGCTCCCCTTTGCAGATCAGCTTTTTCCCGATGGCCTTTGCCTCCGCCGCCCCCAGATGGATCCGGCAGTAGAGCAGCTCCTCCATAACCGGGCGGGAGGCGGGCGGCCGCAGTACATCGGAGAACAGGAAGGGCTTTTCCACCACCTGGGCAGCGGCCCAGTCCGCCCGCTCCACAAAGCGCTTTTCCAGCCTGGCCGTCCCGCCGTCGGTGGCGTCGCAGGTCACCTCCCTCAGCTCCTGCTCATAGACCGTGACCTGAAAGGACAGCCCCGCCCGGATCATCAACTTGCGGGGGTTCATGGCCCTGGCATCAGCAAAGACCACCCAGGCCTCGGCCTGGATCTGGCACCCCTCCTGCACCTTGGGACAGTCCTTCACGCATTGGAAGGGCAGCTCCGCCTCCATGATCCGGGGCGCCTGCTCCCCCTCCGGGATGTACACCACGGCCACCTGGACCGTCCCGCTCAGCCGCAGCGCGCCCGTCTGCGCCTGTCTGCCCTTGAGAAACACCCGGCCGGCCGCGGAGACGATCCGGGCTACGTCGGGCAGCGCGTCTGGCACGATGCACTCCAAGGTCTCTTCCTGGCTCAGCACGCCGTCAAAGACCGACCGGTATCCCTCCAGGGTCTGACGCTGTAATTCCATTTCCATAGGTGTCCTCTCCTTGCTCGTATTCTGGCGCGGGCCCGCCGCGCGGCAATCATGCTAAGACACCTATATGTAAAGCCGGGCGCAAGTATGCCGGAAGCCGTCACTCCATGTGCAGGATCTTGCGCAGCAGGGCCCGCAGCCCCTTGGGGAACTTGACAACCAGGATACGCATGAAAAGCAGCCTCCTTCCTCATCAACCGGATTCTGTACCAGTCTATGAGGAAGAAGGCCTGTCTGGTTCCTATCTTTCAAGCTTTTCCGCCCCCCGGCCAGCTTTTATGGGCCAGGGTCTGGGCGTACAGGCGGACATAGCTGTCGTAGCGGCTGGAGGCAATGCGTCCTTCCTTTACCGCCTGGCGCACCGCGCAGTCCCGCTCCTTGTAGTGGGCGCAGCCAGCAAAGCGGCATAGCCCAGCATAGGGAGTAAACTCCCGAAACACCCCAGCCAGCTCCTGCCGGGGCACCTGCTCCATCTCCTCCGCGTCCAGGGCTGAGAAGCCAGGGGTGTCCGCCACCAGCCCGCCCCCCACCGGAAACAGCTCCACATGGCGGGTGGTGTGACGGCCCCGGCCCAGCTTCTGGCTCACCTCCCCCACCCGCAGGGCGAAGTTGGGATCCAGGGCGTTAAGCAGGCTGGACTTGCCGACGCCGGAATTGCCGGTAAAGGCAGATACCTTTTCAGCCAAAGCGGCCGCCAACGCATCCAAACCCTCCCCTGTCTTCGCGCTGACCTGGAAGGTCTGGAACCCCGCCGCCCGGTACACTCCGGCCAGCTCATCCATGCGGCACAGATCGCACTTGTTGAAGCACACGATGGGTTCGCAGTCCTTCCACTCGGCCATGGCAATCATCCGGTCGATGAGGTAGGGGTCGGTCACCGGGGTGGCCCCGGATGCCACCAGAATCATCTGCTGGATGTTGGCGGCCATGGGCCGGCGGAACTGATTGAGCCGGGGCAGGATGGCCTCCACCCGGCCGGTGCCGTCCTCCTGGCAGGTCAGCTCCACCCGGTCCCCCACCAGAGGGGTGATCTGCTGGTGGCGCAGCCTGCCCCGCCCCCGGCAGGCGACCACCCCCTGCTCTGCCGTGTGCACATAATAGAAGCCGCTCAGGGCCTTGACGATGATGCCGGTCATGCGCCAAAGGTGAGGGAGTACCTCTGCATCAGCTGGCCGTCGATATAGACGCTCACCGTCTGGGTGCCCGTCCCGGTCACCGGCTGGGACAGGAACCCCACATCGGATGCGTTCACCCGATTGTCATAGATCTCCCGGCCCCCAACCTCGATGCGCACCTCCACGGTACCCTCATAGGGGCTGAGATCCACATGGATCGTCGAGGTGCCCGCTGGGGCGTTGACGTCCTGGGTGGCGCCGGGAATCGGATCGCTGGCCCCGGGGGTGGGTTCCACCGATGGCTCGGGCGCAGAACCCATGCTGACCTGGAAGTTGATAACCGTACCCGGCGTGACCTCATCCCCCACGGAGAGGCTCTGCCAGATCACCACATTTTCGGGATATTCGTCGTTGTGAAAGGGGGAA
The DNA here is from genome assembly GCA_944387065.1 of uncultured Oscillospiraceae bacterium. GTDB lineage: Bacteria > Bacillota > Clostridia > Oscillospirales > Oscillospiraceae > Enterenecus. The sequence goes on along the minus strand of CALXDM010000001.1, from coordinate 39,958 downwards.
ACCGTCCCAATGGTCAGCCCCAGGCCAGTTACCTGGTCGCGCACCTGGTCGATGGGCAGGCCCACGAAGTTGGTCACCGTGACGGGCGGTTCCTCCTCCGGCCCCTGGCTGATGACGATGGTCACCTCGTCCCCCTCCTGGAGCAGGGTGCCGGTCATGGGGGCATAGTCGATGATATATCCATTCGATACGGTGGAGGAATACTCCCGCTCCTGGCGCACGATGATCCCCCGGTCCTGGAACATGGCGATGATCTCAGTGGCCTCCTGGCCGATGAGCTGATCCCCTGGGGGCATATAGAAGTCCTCCTCTGCCCCCAGGATGGTGACGGTGATCACCCGGTCCTCCCGACTGGCCGGCAGGGTGCTGCCCGCCTCGGGCGTCTGGTCACAGATCTGCCCTTCCTCATAGTCGGCGTACTCCTCGCTGTACACCGTCTCCCCCACCTCCACGGTGAACTCTCCCAGGATGCTTGGGTCGGCCTCCAGTTCCTCCAGGGTGCGCCCCAGCAGGTTGGGCACCGTGGCGGAGGACTGTTGTGTTCCCCGGTCCTGGGAGAACAGGGTCACCGCGAAGAAGATGATCCCCCCCACAAAGAGCAGGATGGCGATCACGGCATAGGCGATGGGGGGGATGCCCCGGCGCTCTTCGACCTCCTGATCCCGGTCGCTCCGACCCCCATCCCGATCGGAACGGCGCCGCCCTTCCCGCCGGGACCGGCTGGTAGTCTGTTCCCGCACGGACTGTACCGCGTCAGACAGATCGGATAGGGAGACCACCATGGTGGGCTCTTCCACCTCTCCAGACGCCTGCCCTGCCCCTGCTGGGCCAGGCGCAGCCCCATCCGGATTTTTCCGAAATTCCTTCAGGTCGGCCAGCATGGCGTCCGCAGACGGATAGCGCTGCTCCGGATCCGGTGCCATAGCCCGCAGGATGATGCGCTCCAGTTTTGGGGGGATGTCCGGGTTGAGTTCCCGGGGCGGGATGGGGATGGAGTTGATGTGCTGAATGGCCACAAAGACAGGGGTCTCCCCCTCAAAGGGAAGCCGGCCAGTGAGCATCTCATAGAGCACCACCCCGGCGGAATAGAGGTCTGAGCGCCCGTCCACCTGGCTGCCCTTGGCCTGTTCCGGGGAGATATAGTGCACCGAACCCAGCGCCTCCTGGGTCAGGGTGGCCTGGGCGGCGCTGGCCAGCCGGGCGATTCCGAAGTCAGCCACCTTGACGCTGCCGTCCCGGAGCACCAGGATGTTCTGGGGCTTGATGTCCCGGTGGACGATGCCCCGGCTGTGGGCGTGGCCCAGCGCCCGAAGGATCTGGGTGATGAAGTGGATGGCCTCCCGCCAGTTCAGCGGCGTCCCCCGCTTTTGCATGTACTGCTTGAGGGTCATGCCGTCGATCAATTCCATCACGATGTAATCCAGTCCATCAGAGTGGCTGACGTCGTAGACGGAGACGATGTTGATATGGGAGAGCATGGCCACGGCCTGGGACTCGTCATGGAAGCGGCGGCGGAAGTCTGCGTCATTGGCCAGCTCCGGCTTCAGGATCTTGACGGCCACCAGGCGGTTGAGCCGGTGGTCCCGGCTCTTGTAGACCACCGCCATGCCCCCGATGCCGATGCACTCTAAGATCTCATAGCGGTGGTCCAGCAGTTTACCGATATACTGATCCATGGGAAAGCTCCTCCTCGTTTACAGCTGCGCCATGACAATGCTCACGTTGTCTGGAGCTCCCAGCTCCAGGGTGCGGGCCATCAGACGGCGGCAGCACTCCTCCAGCTGCCCCTCCCGGCATAGCTCCAAAAGCTCACTGTCCGGGAGCACGTTGCTCAGCCCGTCCGAGCACAGCAAGAGCCGGTCTCCCGATTGTGCTGTCACTTGGAAGAAATCCGCCTCCACCTCTGCTTCCACACCCAGCGCCCGGGTGATCAGATTCTTCTTGGGATGTACCCTGGCCTGCTCCCGGGTCAGCTCTCCCCGGGCCACCATGGCCTGCACCAGGGAATGATCCTGGGTGATCTGCCGGATGCCCCCCCCCTGGAGCAGGTAGGCCCGGCTGTCCCCGATGTTGGCCAGGGAAAGCTGCCCAGGCTGGATCAGCGCCCCCACCAACGTGGTGCCCATCCCGTGATACCCGGGCTCACGCTCCGACAGCTCAAAGACCACCCGGTTGGCCTTCCGGCAGGCCTGGTCCAGAAGGGCCTGCCGGTCCGGACCGCTCCCGGGCGGGCCTGCCAGGCAAGCCTCCTCCACCGCGTCGGCAAAAGCCTCCACCGCCACGGCGCTGGCCACATTGCCCGCCTGAGCGCCCCCCATCCCGTCGCACACCACCGCCACGGCCAGCTGCTGGCTCAGCTCCCGGATGGCGTAGCTGTCCTGGTTGTCCTGTCTTACCGCGCCCGTATCGGTCAGTCCAAAAAGCATCATGGCACTTCCTCCTTTCCAGGCTCTGGCACGCCCTCTCCCATCTGCTTGCGGCGCAGCTGGCCGCAGGAGGCGTCGATGTCGCCGCCCAGCTTGCGCCGCACGGTGGCCGTGACGCCCTGAGCCTCCAGCCTCCGCTGGAACTGGCGCACCCTGGGGCTTGGCTTCAAGGGGGATTCCTCCACGTGGTTGAGCGGGATCAGGTTGACATGGGCCTGCTGGCCCTTCAGACGGCGGGCCAACAGGTCGGCCTGCCAGTCACTGTCATTCACCCCGTCGATCATGGCATACTCATAGGAGATGCGCCGGCCGGTGCGCGCAAAGTAGCGCCGGCAGCTCTCCAGCAGCCGCTCCACCCCCACCGACCGGTTGACCGGCATCAGCTTAGACCTGGTTTCATCGTCCGGGGCATGGAGGGATACGCTTAGGGTCAATTGTAACGCACACTCGGCTAATTTGTCAATTTTGTTCACCAAACCACAGGTAGACAGGGAAATATGCCGCATTCCAATGTTCAAACCGTCGGGATCATTCACCAGCTCCAGAAAGCGCAGCACGTTATCCACATTGTCCAGCGGCTCCCCGATGCCCATCATCACCAGGTTGGACACCGGAAGGCCGCTGTCCTTTTGGGCAAAGATCACCTGGTCCAGTATCTCAGAGGGGGCCAGGTCCCGCACTTTGCCCCCCAGGGCGGAAGCGCAAAAGACGCACCCCATGTTGCACCCCACCTGGCAGGATACGCACAGGCTGTTGCCATGGCGGTAGCGCATGAGCACCGTCTCCACGCAGTTGCCGTCCCACAGCCGCCACAGGTACTTGATCGTGCCGTCCTGGGCCGACTGCTGTCGGCGCACGATCTCTGGCACGGTGAGCCGGCAGCGCTGGACCAGCTTCTCCCGCAGGGCCTTTGGCACGTTGCCCATCTGGTCAAAGCTGGTGACCCCCTTGTGCAGCCAGGAAAAGACCTGCTTGGCCCGGAATTTGGGCTCCCCCAGCTCCTGGAGAAAGGCGGCCAGTTCGGCCTGGGTCATGGACTTCAGATCCACCGGCGCGCCCGCGCCCTGTTCCATCCCATCGGTCATCCTTCTCTCACCTGCCTTTTGCGCAGCTTGGCAATGAAAAAGCCATCGGTGTCGTGAAGATGGGGCCACAGGGTGGCCATCCCCTTCTCCTGCCATCCCAAACCGGGCAGCTGGAAAGCCTCTGCCGTGTAGTCCGGGCGCCGGGCCAGAAAGTCCTCCACCACCTGCTCATTCTCCCGGCGCAGCAGGGTGCAGGTGGAGTAGACCAGCACCCCGCCCGGCTTGACATAGTCGGCATTGCAGGCCAGGATCCGGCCCTGGAGCTCCGGCAGGCCTTCCAGCTGTGCCGGGTCCTTGTAGCGGATATCCGGCTTCTTCCGGATGATCCCCAGCCCCGAGCAGGGCACGTCCGCCAGCACCCCGTCAAAGGTCTCTCGCCAGTCCTCCCGGGGCTGGACGGCGTCCTGGAGGGTGGGGTGTAGGCTGCTCAACCCCAGGCGCTGCTTTCCCGCCCTCATCAGCTCTATCTTATGGGGGTGGATATCGCAGCAGACCACTTGTCCCTGGTCACGGAGGTCCAGCGCCGCGGCAAAGGACTTTCCCCCCGGGGCAGCGCAGCAGTCCAGCACCCGCATCCCAGGGGTCAGCCCCGCGGCGGCCACCGCCAGCCGGGCCGCGCAGTCCTGGACATAGAACAGCCCCTGGCGAAAGGCGTCCAGTCCCTCCAGGTTTCCGGTGCCCTCCAGCACCAGGCAGTCGGGCAGCCACGGATGGGGCCGGGCAGCTACCCCCTCCCCCTCCAGCTGCCGGCGCAGCGCTTGGGACGAGGTGCGCCGCAGGTTGACCTGGACGGCCATGGGCGGGATCTGATTGTCTGTCTCCAGCAGAGCCTTGGCCCCCTCCTGGCCCAGACGATGGGCAAAGGCGTCCACCAGCCATCGAGGATGGCTGGTGATGATGGACAGCCGTTCCAGCGCGTCCGCCACATCCGGCTCGGGCCGGGGAGTTTCGCGCAGCAGGGCCCGCAGGATCCCGTTCACCATCCCCGCCGTCCGGGGGTTGCGGCTGTGTCGACGGGCCTGGTCCACCGCCTCATGCACCGCCGCGCTGGGTGGGATCCGATCCAGGAACAAAAGCTGATAGGCCGCCACCCGCAAAATGCACAGCACCCAGCCCTCCAGCCTGTCCAGCGGCAGCTTGGACAGCCGGCCCAGGTGCCAGTCCAGCAGCATCTGGGTTTGCAGCGTGCCAAAGCACAGGCGGGTGGCCAGAGCGGCCTCCCGCCTGTCCAGCTTCTGCTCCCGGAGCAGCCGCTTCAGGTAACCGTCCGACCAGGCGCCCTGGCGGCGGCAGGCCTCCAGGGTGCGCACGGCCACCTCCCGGGCAGATATCCCGGGCCACCTCCCCTGCCCGGTCACGTCACCGAGATGGGGTGGCCGGCCAGAAAGGCGCTGGCCGCCATGCGCTTTTTCCCTTCGGGCTGGAGCTCCAGCACCTCCAGCGCCTGGCCGTCGCCACAGGCCAGCCTCAGCCCCCTCCTGTCGGCCTGCACCACGCTGCCGGGGGCCTTCTGGGTGGCCTGTCCAGTCAGGGCGGTGCGCCACAGCTTGCAGCGCACCCCATCCAGCATCGTCTCTGCGGCAGGCCAGGGAGACAGCCCGCGCACCTGGTCGTGGATCTGCCGGGCAGGCCGCCCCCAGTCCACTGGGGAGAGGGCCTTGGACAGCATGGGGGCGTAACTGGCCAACGCCTCCTCTTGGGGGATGGCCGTCACCCGCCCCGCCTCCAGCTCGGGCAGGGTGTCCAGCAGCAACCCGGCCCCCATCTGGGCCAGCCGCTGCTGGAGCTGGCCGGCGTCCTCATCCAGGGGGATCTCTGTGTCCACCTGGGCCAGGATGTCCCCCGTGTCCAGCCCTTTGGCCATATACATCAGAGTCACGCCGGTGCGCGGCTCTCCGTTGAGGATGGCCCACTGGATGGGGGCCGCCCCCCGGTATTTGGGCAGCAGGGAGGAATGGATGTTCACGCACCCCAAGGGGGGCAGGGTCAGGATTTCCTCCGGCAGGATCTTCCCATAGGCCGCCACCACCACCAGCTGGGGGGCCAGCTCCCTCAAGACTGCCAGAGCCGCGCCGTCCCGCAGAGTATCCGGCTGCCAAACTGGGATGCCTGCCTCCTGAGCACACACCTTGACGGGGGGCGGGGTCAGCTTCATACCCCGGTTGCTGGGCCGGTCTGGCTGGGTGAACACACCGGCCACCTGGTGGCTCGACTCCACCAGGGCGGTGAGGGCCGGGACCGCGAAGTCCGGGGTGCCGAAAAAGACGATCCTCATGCCTGGCCGTCCTCCTGCTCCATGGCGTCCAGCTCCTCGGTGGTGTACAGCCGGTCGGTGCGTTCCACAAAGAGGTGTCCGTCCAAATGCTCCAGCTCATGGAAAAAGCAGCGGGCCACCACCCCTTCCCCTTCCATCTCAAAACGGTTCCCCACCCGGTCCTGGGCCTGGACAACGGCCTTGTAGGGCCGGGTGACCATCCCGTACTGGCCGGGGACAGACAGGCAGCCCTCCAGGCCGGTCTGTTCCCCCTCCCAGCGAAGAATGACAGGGTTGACCAGCTCCACCATCTTCCCCTGGCTGTCCACGACCACAACCACCCGGCGCAGGATGCCCACCTGGGAGGCGGCCAGCCCCAGGCCGTTGGCCTGGGCCAGGGTTTCCTTCATATCATCTAGCAGGGTATGCAGCCGCTGGTCAAACTTCTCCACCGGGCGGCACACCTTGCTCAGGGCGGGGTCGCCCTGAGTCAGGATCTTACGCAGTGCCATCTTCTCTCCTCCTGTCAGTCGGTTGATCGGCGGCCCTGGGGGCCAACCATCATCCCATGGGGTTTACATCGGCAAAGATCGTCAGCCCTCGGTTGGCCCTGTCCCCCTGCCCCTGACGGATCAAGTGGGCTACCAGCTGCCGGATGGCCCGGGTGTTGGGGGTATTCAGGGTGACCCGGTAGCGGTATCGGTCGTTGAGTTTGGCCACCGCGGCCGGGGCAGGGCCCAGCAGGCGGTAGGACACGCCCTGGTAAGGCACCTGCCGGAGGGCCTGCTCCAACCCCTCCCGCAGCTTGAGGCAGGCCCGGAGCACCGCCGTCTCCTCCAGGCCGGACACCCCCAGTACGAACAGGTCACTGAAGGGGGGGAAGAAGCGCAGCTGCCGCATCCGGATCTCCTCCTCATAGAAGCTGTCGTAGTCCTGGCGGGCGGCGCATTGGATCACCTCGTTGTCCGGCGTGTGGGTCTGGATGAAGGCCCGGCCCGCCTTTCCGCCACGGCCCGAGCGGCCCACCACCTGGGTGAGCAGGGAGAAGGTGCGCTCCCCCGCCCGGAAGTCCTCCACATAGAGGGCCTGGTCCGCGTCCAGCGCGCCCACCAGGGTGACATTTGCAAAATCCAGCCCCTTGGCCACCATCTGGGTGCCCAGCAGGATGGGGATCCGCTCCTGCCGGAAGCGCTCCAAGATGGCCTCGTGGCTGTGGGTGGCAGAGACGGTGTCGGTGTCCATGCGCACCACCTCCACCCCCGGCAGCTTCTCATGCAGCTCTTCCTCCGCCTTCTGGGTGCCAACCCCGATGAAGTCCAGGATGCCGCCGCAATGGGCGCACCGCTCCATCAGCGGTTCCGAGTGGCCACAGTAATGGCACATCAGGCGGCGGTTGGCCGAGTGGTAGGTCAGGTGTACCGAGCATCGGGGGCAGGTGGGCACCTGGCCGCACTCCCCGCAGCTCACCATCCGGTTGGCCCCCCGGCGATTGAGGAACAGGATGGCCTGTTCCCCCCGCCGGGCCGTGTCGGCCAGGGCCTGCTCCAACCCCTGGCTGATGCACCCGCCGTTGCCCCGGCGCAGCTCCGGCTTCATGTCCACCACAGACACCTCCGGCAGCTGCATGGCGTTGTACCGCTGGGACAGGCGCAGCAGGTGGTAGGCGCCCCGGCGGGCGTGATACATACTCTCCACACACGGGGTAGCCGAGCCCAGCACCAGCAGGGCCTTGGCCTTGTAGCAGCGGTACTGGGCCACCTCTCTGGCGTGGTAGCGGGGGGTCTGCTCCGACTTGTAGGCCGGCTCCTGCTCCTCGTCCAGGATGACCACCCCCAGCTCAGGCAAAGGGGCAAACACCGCCGAGCGGGTGCCCACCGCCACCCGGGCCCTGCCCTCCCGCACCCGCTTCCACTCGTCGCACCGCTCCCCGCTGGTCAGGCCGCTGTGCAGGATGGCAACCTGCTGGCCAAACTGGGAAAGAAAGACCCGCATCAGCTGGGGAGTCAGGGCGATCTCCGGCACCAGCACCAGCGCGGACTTGCCCCGCTCCAGCACCGAGTGGATCAGCCGGATATAGACCTGGGTCTTGCCGCTGCCGGTGACGCCGTACAGCAGCGCCGCCTCCGGCCGGCCTGCGGCGCTCAGTTCCTCCAACGCCTGGAAGGCCCGCTGCTGCTCTTGGTTGAGGACGGGCGGCTGTCCCTGATCCGCCGCCGGCAGCTTGCGCCGCCGTGGGATCTCCTGCCGCTCCAGGGTGAGGATTCCTGCCCTCCCCAGGGCCTTCAGGGTGGACAGGGAGGCGCCGGTGAAGTAGCACAGCTCCTTGGCCGACGCCCGCCCCATCCCGCACAGGACTTGGATCACCTCATACTGGAGGGGGGCCCTGCGCTTCCTGGGCTGGGCGTAGGCCATGGCCTCCTCCGGGGGGATGGCCAGGACGGCCACCTGCTCGCTGCGCGCCCCGATCCCCCGGGCGGCGCTGGTCTCCCGTACCAGCACGCCGCTCTGCTCCAGCTGCCTCAGGGCCGGGTTGGGGTCCGCCACGCCAAAGGCCAGCCGGATCTGCCCCAGCTCCGCCCAGCCGTGGTTGGCCCAGATCAGCTCCACCACCTGCCTGGCCCGCCTGGAGCTGCCCGCCGCCTGGCAGGCCGCCTCCCGGTCCACTCCAGGGGCAAGTCGCCAGCAATCCTTGAGGGAAAACCACAGACCGGAAGGCAGAATGGCCCGGGCCGCGTCGTACACGGTGCAGAAGTACCGCTCCCGCATCCACAGGGCCAGCTGGAGGTCAGCCGGGCTGAGCATAGGCTCCTCGTCCAGCTGGGCCACGATGCGCTTCAGCTTCCGGTCCTCCCCCGTCTCCACCACGGACAGCACAATGCCGTCGCTCACCCGGTTGCCCCTTCCGAAGGGAACGGCCGCCCGCATCCCAGGGCGCAGCGTAGCCTCCAGCTCCCGGGGGACCAGGTAGTCGTAGGGGCGGTCGATGGCGTAGGGGGCGGCGGCCACGGCAAGCTTGGCAACAGTTGGCATGGCCCCTTCCCCCTCTCCCAATTTGGGCTTAAATGGCAAGCGGCGTTACTGCCGCTTGCCATTGCGTCACTCCGATGCCTGCTCGTCACCCTCCAGAGCCCCATCTGGCCCTTCGTTCCCTTCATCCTGGCCGGCGATCTGGGCGGTCTCTGGCCGCAGGATTCCCTCGGCCACCTCCTGGATGGCCATGGTCACCGGCTTTTCCTCCAGGGGAAGCCCCTCCTGCTCGGCCAGGCTGGAGATCTTTCTGGCCCGGGCTGCCACCAGGTTGACCAGCAGGTATCGGCTGGGTACATTCTTCAACAGGTCCTTCATCGCGGGATACAGCAACATCGTCTCGTCCGTCCTTTCCGTTTTCTCACTCACACTTGCGCCCATCCCAGTCCCCAATGATGCCATGGGTCAGATGGATGCGTTTCTTCACCTTGCACCGCTCCGCCGCCAGGATGGAGCGGATCTCCTGGGCGGCGTCCACCACGTTGTCATTGACCACCAGGTAGTCGTAGCACACGCTCTCCCGGCACTCCTGCCGGGCCTGTTCCAGGCGCAGGCTGATGGCCTCCGAGGCATCGGTATTGCGCTGATTCAGCCGCCGGGACAGTTCCTCCAGCGAGGGAGGGATGAGGAAGATCAGCACCGCGTCCGGGCACTTCTCCCGCACCTTGGCCGCCCCCTGGACCTCAATGTCCAGCAGCACGTCCACCCCCTGCTCCAGCTTCTCCCGAATCACCTTCAGGGAGGTGCCGTAATAGTTTCCCACATACTCGGCAAACTCCAGCAGCTCCCCATCCCGGATCATCCGCTCAAACTCCTCCCGGGAGACAAAGTGGTAGTTGACCCCCTCCGCCTCCCCCACCCGGGGGGCTCGGGTGGTGTAGGACACCGAAAAATAGATATCCCGGCGGTTGCTGAGCAGCTCGGCAATCACGGTGCTCTTCCCCACTCCCGAGGGCCCGGACAGCACGATCAGCTCTCCGTTTTTCTGTTTCTTCAGCCCATTCATAAAAACTCGTCCCCTGTTGTTCCATTCTCCCCCTGCCCACGGGGGGCCGCCCGGCTCTGGATCTGTTCCGGCGTCAGCGAGGACCAGACCACATGGCCAGTGTCCATCACCAGCACCGCTTTCGTCTTGCGGCCAAAGCTGGCGTCGATCAGCCGACCCCGCTCCTTGGCCTCTTGCCCCAGGCGCTTGATGGGCGCGGACTCGGGGCTGACCACCGCCAGCACCCGCCGGGCCGCCACCGCGTTGCCAAACCCGATGTGGATCAGCTCCATGCCGGCACCTCCCTATTCCAGATTCTGCACCTGCTCCCGGATCTTCTCAATCTCCGCCTTCAGCTCCACCACAGACCGGGTATTCTCCAGGTCTGCGCACTTGGAGCCGATGGTGTTGGCCTCCCGGTTAAACTCCTGGATCAGGAAGTCCAGCTTGCGCCCCACCGGCCCGCCCTGGCCCAGCAGTTCCCGCAGCTGGGCCAGATGGCTGCGCAGCCGCACTGTCTCCTCGTCCACCGCCACCTTATCGGCAAAGATGGCCGCCTCCGTCAGCAGCCGCCCCTCGTCCAGCTGGGCGCTGCCCAGTATCTCCCGCAGCCGGGCGGTCAGTCGCTCCCGGTAGTCGGCCACCGACTGGGGGGATCGGGCCTCGATCTGCCCGGTCAGCTCCTCCACCCGCTGGGCCCGGGCCAGGATGTCCTGAGCCATACGCGCCCCCTCCCGGCAGCGCATGGCCTCCAGGTCATCCAGCGCCGTCTCCAGCGCCTCCAGAATCAGCTCCTGCACCGCCTGCTGGTCCTCCGGCTGTCGCTCCACCACCAGCACGTCGGGGAAGCTGGCCAGGTCGGTGGGCTTATAGCTCATACTCATGCGCTGGCCGCCGTCGATCTGGTACAGCTGCCACAGCGCATCCAGATACGCCCTGGCCAAGGGCTCGTTCACCGTCACGGTGAGGGCCTCCCCTCCGGTTTGGTCGATGCTCACAAACACATCCACCTTCCCCCGGGCCACCCGAGCCCCCACCCGCTCCTTCACCACGTCCTGGGCAAAGAGATAGGCCCGGGGCAGCTTGATGGCGCAGTCCAGGTAGCGATTGTTGACCGCGCGCAGCTCCACCGTCACCGTCCGATTCTCCCCGCTGCGCTCCCCCCGGCCGTAGCCCGTCATGCTCTTGACCATTGCTTCCCCTCCCCGCTCAGCGCACCGCCCGGTGGATCCGGGCCAGGTAGGCCCCAATCAGCTTGCTCAGCCCATAGTCGTACAGCAGGAACACCACATTCCCCACGGCATACAGCACCCAGATTACCGACAGCGCCTGGGGCAGCGAGGCCAGCACCGCCGCCCGCATCACCAGGTAGAGCACCGTGAGGGCCACGTTGAAAAAGGCCAGCTTGAGCAGGTACTCCACCGGCCGGCGGCGCAGGCGCTCAATGAGGGCCTTGATCATCGGATACAGGCCGAACAGCACCCCGTACAACAGGACGCAAAACTTATCCGGCACCATCAGGAAAGCCAGGATGGATACCCCCGCCCAGCACAGGAAACCGGCGGGCAGGCCGGCGGAAATCACCGCCGCGCAGGGCATCAGCCCCGCCACAGCCACCACCCCCCAGCTGCCTGTGGGCGTGATGGAACCCAGGTAGACCACCACCAGGGACAGCGCGCCCAGCAGGGCGGGATAGGCGACCTTTCTGGCCGATCCGTTTGGCCTCATCTCAGTTGCACCCTCCACACATACAGTTCAGGCACAGCATGGAGGTGCAGCAGTCTAAGCTGTCGCACTGGCCCCCGGCCATGTCGGGCCGGTAGCCATATCCCCCCTGCTGCATCATGTTCAGCGCCTGGCGGTACTCCAGGTTGCTGGGCTCCATCTGGCAGGCGATCTGATAGTTCTGCCGGGCTTCGTCCAGCCAGCCCCGGCGATAGGCAATGCTGCCCATCAGGAAGTACCACTCGCCGTTCTTCACCCCCGCCCCCTGAAGGATGCGCTCCGCCCCGTCCAGGTTGCCCATATTGATGTACTGCCGGGCTTGGGCAAAGCCATGGCCGCCGGACGCGCCGGCATAGCCCCCCTGGGAGGCGGAAGCGCCCCCGGAAGCATAGCCGCCGCCCCCATAGGAGCCGGACGCGCTTCCCCCAGAACGGATGCGGGTGATGGCCTCATAGGCCTCATTGACCTCTTTCATCTTCTCCTCAGCCAGGTCGGCCAGGGGATTGTTCTGATAGTTGTCCGGGTGATACTTCCGGGCCAGCTCCCGGTAGGCCCGCTTGATCTGCTCATCGCTGGCCGTCTGGCTGACCCCAAGCACTTCATACGGATCTCTCATTGATCTGTTTCTCCCTTATTCTACGCGTTGCGCGCATTTCGTTCCACCGCCCATCCAGCACCGCGCCCTGCACCGCGGGTAGGCCAGCATACACCACGTTTTCCACCACCGGGGTCCAGCGCCCAAAGGAGATGAGGTTGGCTGCCGCCGCCACCAGCCGGACCGAGTGGGTCAGGGTGGTCTCTACATAGGCCCGCTCCTGCTTGGCCTGGCCGGCAAAGCGGGCCTCCAGGGGGTTGTACCGCCCCCGCCGGGCATCCTGCTCCAGATCGTCCCAGGCGTCGGCCAGGTAGATCCACCGGCCCAGATGGTACAACAGCTGCTCCATGGCCCGTCGGTCCCCCGGATCATCCACCTGCCCCTGCCCGGCGCAGGCCAGGATACCCGCAAAGGCGTCCGCCACCCGGTCCAGCTCGGGCGAGCCCGCCCGCTCCATCTGCCGCAAGCGCTCCAGCCCATCCCGAACCTGACGGTCAAAGTCCGGCCTGGCCCGGGCCGCCCGGCGGTAAGGGCGGCGAAACAACAGGCGGACCAGCCGGTAGGGCAGGCCGGTGAGCAGCCCGTGGTCGCATACGTCGTCGGTCAGCTTCTGATAGGTGAGGATCATGCTCTCATCGGCGGCCACATCCAGCCCCGGCCCGCACAGGCAGGTCCTGGGGGCGCGCAGGGGGTGGGCCGGGCAGCGGGCGGAGCAGGTATTCCCTCCCCCCTGTCCCCCGGAGAGCAGGATGGCCAGGAAGGCGAAATCGTAATTGAGGGTGAAGCGGGCCAGCCATCCGTACCGCCGGCCCATGGCCCGGCACAGCCCGCAGTAGGCGCTTTGATAGGCGGCCCGGTCGTCCTCGCTGAGCCGGTTGAGCACCGGTCTGACATAGCCAAACATCCCCGTTCAGGCCCGGCTCAGTTCCACCACGACCTCATAGCCGCGGTTCATCACGCCGATCTGGTCCACCGTGCCCACGCTGTTGAGATACACCGTGGCCGCCACGGAGTACTGCCCGGCCGCCTCGTGCACCTGGGACAGATCCACCGACACCAGTACGTTCTCCTCGATCACCGCGTCCACCAGCTCCGGGTTCCCCCGGATCTCCACGCTGAGCACCTGGGTGAGCACCCGCGCCCTCCATCCCTGGGGAACGTTGATGACCTCGATGTTGTTGGTCTCAATGGTCCGTGTGGACAGCTCACCCTCCAGGTGGATGGTCACCGTCACCTCGGTGAACCCGCTGATGTTGGTCAGCTCGTCGGCCAGGGGGATGTTGAGCTGGAGCTCGTCCCCATCCTGGACCGTAGCCAGGTCGATGGCCGCGATGGTCAGCGACCCCTCCTCCTGAATGGCGGCCACTGCCTGACTGCTGCCCGCCACCAGAATGCTCTCCTCGCTGAGGGTGTAGCTGGCGTTGGCCGTGCTGGCCCCCCCGCCGGCCACCAGGGTGACCTCCAGGGGGATCTCCGCCGTGGCATAGATGGGGAAGGAGACGTGGACGGTCTGGCTGTCCACCTCCACGTCCAGATCGTCCAGAACTTGCCCGTCAGATCCGATGAACACATAGGAGAAGTCCCCATTGATGGACTGGTTCAGTTCCTCCCCGTCCACGGTGACCAGGGCGTGGGAGATCTGTTCCACCAAATTGGCCTGGCCGCTCACCGTCAGGGTGGTGGGAGAGAACACGAAATCGTCCGCTGTGCCGGGCAGGTAGCCCTCCGCCGCCGTGCCGGTGAACTGTCCCTGGATCTCAATGGATCGGGAGGCATATCGGGCCACGGTAAAGCTCACGTTGCCCACCTGGCCGGACACGAACTGCACCTGGTTGGCGCTCACCCCAGCGGGCAGGCTCACCGTGTAGGCCAGGGTGTACTGGGCCGCCTCCGAGATCTGGGAGACGTCCACCGTGGCCTGGAGGGATTGGTTGTCCAGCCTTGCCAGCACCATGGGCGAGGCGCTCACTCGCACGGACACCCGGGGCACGTCATCCACAATCATCAGCCCCCGCTGCTCCAGCGCCTCCACGCCGGAAAAGGTGATGGGGATGTTGCCGATGGTGATGGTGTCCTCATTCCCATCCAGGGAGGTGACGTAGAACCAGAGCACGATGGCGATGAGCACGGACAGGAAGATATAGAGGACTTTACTTTCGAGAATCTTCTTTCCCATTGCTCCTATCCCCCTTCCTGCCCTTGAGCAGATCGGACAGCTTGGCCGCTGGGGTGGTGGGCCTGCGCTCCTCCGGCTCGGGCATCAGCTCAGCCCGCAGCAGCTTCTCCAGCGTCTCAGCGGTCAGGTGGCGCTTGAGCATCCCGTTGATCGCCACCGAGATCGACCCCGTCTCCTCTGAGACGATGGCCACCACCGCGTCCGAGTTCTCGCTGATGCCGATCCCCGCCCGATGGCGCATCCCCAGCTCCCGGCTCAGGTTGATGTTGCCCGACATGGGCAGCATACAGCCCGCGCCCACAATGCGCCCGTTGCGCACGATCACCGCCCCGTCGTGGAGGGGGGCCTTGTCCCAAAACAGGTTTTGGAGCAGATCGGCGCAGATGCGCGCGTCCATGGCCACCCCGGTCTTGAGCACGTCGTCCAGCACCGTCTTGCGCTCAAAGACCATCAGCGCGCCCACCCTGCCCTTGGACAGGGTGCCATACGCCTTCACCGTCTCCTGAATGGCCACCTCCAGCTCATCGGTGTACCCTTCTGTGAGGAACAGCTCCTTGATCCTGCCGCTGCCCATGCGCTCCAGAAAACGGCGGATCTCTGGCTGGAAGATGATCACCAGCGTGATCAGCCCCAGCTCCACGGCGTTGTTGAGCAGATAGCTGACCACCCGCAGGTGCAGCAAATTGGCCACCACCATGGCCCCGATGATGATCAGGATGGCCTTTGCCACCTGCCCAGACCGGCTGCGGCGCACGAACTGGAAGATATGATAGACCACAAAGGCGACCAGGGCGATGTCAATGAGGTCGAATACCCCGATCAGCCGGGCCAGCTCCAGCCCGGTTTCCCACATCTCTCTGATCCTGTCAAGCATAGTAAATCCCCGGCCCTTCCATCCGCGCGTCTGGCCCAGCACAGCGGGATGTGTTGATCTGAACCATTATAGCCCATTTGACGCAGAATAGCAAGCCGATGGGGGTAAAAATCTAAAAAAGAAACGTTTCCCTCCCTGTCTCCCATCCCCCGGGGCGGAAGGGGGCGGCGCTCACCGCCGCCCCTCCCGGATCACCCCCCGCAGAGCGGCCGCCGCCCGGTCCACCTGCCAGGGCTGGTTGAAGGCGGAAAAGCTCATCCGCACCGCGCCGCTGTCCAGCGTGCCGGCCGTTCGGTGGGCCAAGGGGGCGCAGTGCAGCCCCGCCCGCACCGCCACGCCCCGGCGGCCCATCCCCTCTGCCACCGCCTCGCAGTCCATGCCGTCCACCGTGAAGGCGAACAGCCCGCTCTGGCTCTCCCCGCCCCGGTAGACCCGCACCCTGGGGATGCCCGCCAGCGCGTCCATCATCCTCCGGCACAGGGATCGCTCATGCCGCCCGATCTGCTCCACGCCCCGGGCCCGCACAAACCGCATCCCCGCCAGCAGCCCCGCAGCCCCGCAGACGTTCTGGGTGCCCGCCTCCAGCCGGTCGGGTAGGAAATCGGGCATCTGCTGGCTGGCCGACAGGCTCCCCGTACCGCCGTAGAGCAGCGGGGTAGTCTGGGCGTTGCACAGCAGCAGCCCGGTTCCCTGGGGGCCGTACAGCCCCTTATGGCCAGGCATGGCCACAAAGGCCGCCCCCCAGCCCTCCAGGTCCACGGGCAGCATTCCAGCCGACTGGGAGGCGTCCACGATCAGCGCCTTGCCCCGGCGGCGACACAGCGCGGCGATGCGCTCCACCGGCTGGATGAAGCCAAAGACGTTGGAGACGTGGTTGCATATCACCGCCTCCACCTCCCCCGTCATGCCCCGCTCAAAGGCCTCGTATACCCCGTCTGGGTCAAATAGCCTCCCCGCCGCCACCTTCACCCGGGCGTCCAGCCCGGCGCAGAGGGGCCGGGTGACCGCGTTGTGCTCATAGCCGGAGATGAGCACCACGCCGCCGGGCCGAACCAGGGAGCGGATGGCCAGGTTCAGGGCGTGGGTGGCGTTGGAGGTAAGTACCACCTGATCGGGCTGGGAGAGATGAAACAGCTGGGCGGCGGTCTCCCGGCAGCGATAGATCACCTCCGCCGCGCGCATACTGGCCTGGTGGCCGCCCCGCCCAGGGCTGGCCAGATGGCCCATGGCCCAGGCGGTGGCGGCCGCTACCCCGGCCGGCTTCTCCAGCGTTGTGGCCGCGCTGTCCAAATAGATCATGGCTGCACCTCGCGATACGCTCCGTCGGCATTCTGAAGGAATACCTGTTTGGGGGCCATCCCCTCCCGCTGCAAGGCCTGGAGGGCGTCGCTCAGGCGCCGTTCGGCGATCTTGACGCAATAGCCGCACCCCTCCTTGGCGACCAGCCTGGGGGCCCGCATGATATGGCCGCTGATCCCGGCCCGCTCCAGGATGCGGGCCGTGCGCTGGGCATAGGTCAGTGAGCGGCAGATGATCAGGTAATAGAGCATGGCACCCTTCCCCTTCCTTTCTTATCCCGTCTTGGACAGAAGCCGCGCCCCCGGCCCCTCCACGCGGTCCTTTCCAGGCCATGACAAAGCGCTCCTCTCAGAACATCATATGTCCTGAGGGAAGCGCTTGTGCATCTTCTTGTGCAATTGTATCATTTCCCCAGCAGGAGGGCCACGGCGTGGGCAGCCATCCCCTCCCCCGCCCCGGTGAAACCCAGCCCCTCCTCTGTGGTGGCCTTCACGTTCACCCGGTCGGGGGGGACGGCCAGCACCCCGGCCAGGTTGTCCCGCATCTGCGGCAAGTAGGGGGCCAGCTTGGGGCGTTGGGCCAGAATGGTGGCGTCCACGTTGCCCACCTGGAATCCGGCCGCCTCCAGCTGTTCCATCACCCGCCCCAGCAGCAGCAAGCTGGAGGCCCCGGCATAGGCCGGGTCCGTGTCGGGAAAGGCCCCCCCGATATCCCCCAGGCCGGCCGCGCCCAACAGCGCGTCCATCACCGCATGGGTGAGCACGTCCGCGTCCGAGTGGCCCAGCAGTCCCAGCTGCCATGGAATGTCCACCCCGCCTAAGATGAGCCTGCGCCCCGGCGTGAGCCGGTGCACGTCGTAGCCGTGCCCAATGCGCATCACACCACCTCCCGTTCCAGCAGCCCCTCTGCCCAGATCAGATCCTCCGGCGTGGTCAGCTTGAGGTTGTCCCCCCGACCCGGCGTCAGCCACACCCGCATCCCGAGCCGCTCCACCGCGGCGCAGTCGTCGGTCAGCTCCACCCCGTCCTCCAGCGCCTTTTGCAGCGCCGCCCGGATCAGGGACGCCTCAAAGACCTGGGGGGTCTGGACCGCATAGAGGGTGGACCGGTCCAGCGTGCGCTCCACCACTCCCTCTGCGGCCTGCTTGATGGTGTCCTTCACCGGGACGGCGGGGGCGGCCGCCCCGGTCTGGGCCGCCTTCCCGATGGCCGCGGCGATCACCTCCTGGCTGACCAGGGGGCGGGCCCCATCGTGGATGGCAATCAGCTGGGCGGCCCCGGCTGCCTCCAGGGTGCCCATGCGGGCCGACTGGGTGCGGGTGGCCCCGCCCCGGATCACCTTGGTCGCCTTGGAGATCTGGAAGTCCCGGCACAGCCCGGCTACCTGAGCCACCTGGTCCTCCCGGGTGACCACCACGATCTCGTCCACCTGCTCGGCCCGCTCAAAGGCCAGCAGGGTGCGGGCGATCACCGGAATCCCACCCAGTTCCACCAGGATCTTATCCTGCCCCATGCGCCTGGAAGCCCCCGCGGCCACCACCACCGCCGAGCAAAACTCCGTGTCCCGCCGCGCCCCGCGCCGGCGCGTCAACCATCCCATGATCCCTTTCCCCCTATCCTTGCAAAAAGGGGCCCACAGGCCCCTTCTCCGCCCATCTCAATGGGTCAGGATACCGTCCACTCTGGCCTCCACCGTCTCGTAGGGCAGGCTCTGGGCCAGCATCAGCTCCGAGATGAGGATCTGCTTGGCCACATGGAGCATCTTGCGCTCCCCGGTGGACAGACCCCGCTGCTGATCCCGGCAGGCCAGCCCCTTGACCACCCGGGCCACCTCCAGCAGGTCCCCGCTCTTGAGGCGGGACATATTCTCCCGGTAGCGCCGGTTCCAGTTCTGGGTCATGTCCACCTGGATGCTCTCCATGGCCTGGATCAACCGGGTTGCCTCCTGCCCGGACACCACCGGCCGCACCCCGATCTCCCGGGTGTTGTCGGTGGGAATCATGACCATCATGTTCCCGTTGGACAGGTTCAGCAGGTAGTAGTCCTTCATCTGACCGTTGACCTTGCGCTGCACGATGGAGTCAATGACGCCGGCGCCGTGCATGGGGTGGACGACCTTGTCCCCGATCCGATACACGTTCCCACCTCCTAAATGGTATAATCTCTCAACGGTTATTATACGCTCTTTTTCTCCCCCACGCAAGGATTTTCCCAAAACAATCCACTCTTTTTTGCCGACCATGGGAAAAATAGTCTTATTTCGACCCCAAAGGGCAAAAAAACCTGGCCCACGCCTCTGCAAGGGTGGGCCGAGCTGCTTAGCGGATAAAGTTGCGCAGGGTGCCGATCCCCCTTACCTCTACCTCCACCACATCCCCGGGCGCCATGGGGCCGATGCCCGCCGGGGTTCCCGTGGCCACCACATCCCCTGGTTCCAGGGTCATGGAGGCGGTGATGAAGGCCAGCATCTGGGGGATCGAAGTGAGGAACTGCCCGGTGTTCCCCCGCTGGACCACCGTCCCGTTCAGCCGGGTCTCCAGCTCCAGCGACCCGGGATCCACCTCGTCGCTCACCCATGGCCCAACGGGGCAGAACCCGTCCATGGACTTGCCCCGGGTCCACTGCCCGTCCTGGCGCTGGACGTCCCGGGCCGTGATGTCGTTCAGGCAGGTGTAGCCCAAGATGTACTGCGCCGCGTCCTCTGCACGCACGTCCTTGGCCCGGCGGCGGATGACCAGGGCCAGCTCCCCCTCGTAGTCCAGCCGCCGGACAAAGCTGGGGGCGCGCACCGTCCCCTCCGGCCGGTTCAGGGTGTTGATCCCTTTGAGGAAGAGCACCGGGAAGCCGGGTGGCTCCCCGCCCATCTCCCGGGCGTGCTCGGCATAGTTCTTTCCCACGCACACGATCTTGGTGGGCGTACAGGGGGGCAGCAGCGCGCAGTCCTCCAGGGGGAAAACCGCCCCGTCGTACTCCAGCGCCCCGCCATAGGGGTCACCCCGCAGGGTGCGCACCTGCCCGTCCTGGATCACCCCCCAGCGGGAGGCCCCCTCCACCTCAACTCTCACATACCGCATGGCTCTCTCCCTCCTCCACATGGGCCAGGATCCGGCCCAGCAGCGCCTCCCGCCCATCTCCCTTCTCCGCCGAGAAGGGGATGACCGGTACCGCGTCAGGCAGGGCCAGCACCTGGGCCACCCGCTCCAGGTTGGCCTGTACCTGGCTCTTTTTCACCTTGTCCAGCTTGTTTGCCGCCACCACGTAGGGCTTCCCTGACGCCTGGAACAGGTCGGACATAGTCCGGTCGTCCTGGGTGGGGCTGTGCCTGGCGTCCACCACCAGCACGCCCAGGGTCATCAGGCTGGCGTCGGCAAACCACGCCTCCATTAGCCGGCCCCAGCGGGCCCGCTCCTGCTTAGATACTTTCGCGTATCCGTATCCGGGCAGATCCACCAGGTAAAACTTTCCGGACACGAAAAAGTAGTTGATCTGGCTGGTCTTTCCCGGCGCGGAGCCCACCCGGGCCAGGTTCTTCCGGCCCAGCAGGCGGTTGATCACCGAGGACTTGCCCACGTTGGACCGCCCGGCAAAGACCACCTGGGGCAGGCCGTCCCTGAGAAAGTCGGCGGGGCGGGCGGCGGCCCGGACAAACTCCGCCTGGTTGAGGTTCACACCCATATCCCTCACCCGCCCTTACTGGCGCAGGGCGGGCTGCCGGGCCGGAGCCGGGCGCGCCTCTGCCCGCGTCCCCTCCCCCGCCGGCATCGCCTGGGCAGCGCCGGCCAGGGCCTCGGCCAGCACCTCGTCCACCCGCTCCACGGGCACAAAGCGCAGCTGCGCCCGGACGGCGGGGTCGATCTCCGCCAGGTCCCGTTGGTTGTCCTTGGGGAGGATCACCGTGCGGATGCCCCCCCGCAGTGCCGCCATGGTCTTTTCCCGCAGCCCACCGATGGCCAACACCCGTCCGCGCAAGGTCACCTCCCCCGTCATGGCCACGTCCCGGCGCACGGGGATGCCCGTCAGGGCAGATACCATGGCCGTGGCGATGGCCACGCCGGCCGATGGCCCATCCTTGGGCACCGCCCCTTCCGGGAAATGGACGTGGATGTCCTTGCTCTTGTGGAAGTCTGCCTCCAGCCCCAACTGGTCTGCCCGGCTGCGCAGGAAGGACAGGGCCGCCCGGGCCGACTCCCGCATCACGTTGCCCAGGTTGCCCGTCAGCTCCACCTTGCCGCTGCCCGGCATCACGTTGGCCTCCACCTCCAGGATCTCGCCCCCCACCGCCGTCCAGGCAAGGCCGTTGACCACCCCCACCAAAGGGGGCTGGCTGGCCGGCTGCTCCTGGCGGTAGCGGCGCACGCCCAGTGCCGCCTCCAGGTCTTTTTCTGTCAACTTAATCTGCTTTACTCCATCTGATACTACGCGCATAGCAGCCTTCCGGCACAGGGCGGCCAGCCGACGCTCCAGCACTCGCACCCCCGACTCCTTGGTATAGCCAGAGATGATCTGGCGCACCGCCTCATCGGACACCTTGAGCTGACCCCGGCTCAGCCCATGGCGCTTAATCTGCCGGGGCAGCAGATGGCGCTTTGCGATCTGCAGCTTCTCCTCATCGGTATAGCTGGGCAGCTCGATGACCTCCATCCGGTCCAGCAGGGGCCGAGGGATGGATGCGGTGGTATTCGCGGTGGTGAGGAACAGCACGTCGGACAGGTCAAAGGGCAGCTCCAGATAGTGGTCCCGGAAGGAGGCGTTCTGCTCGGTGTCCAGCACCTCCAGCAGTGCGGAGGCCGGGTCGCCCCGGTAATCCCCCCCCAGCTTGTCAATCTCGTCCAGCAGCAGCACCGGATTGGCGCTGCCCGCCTGGCGGATGCCCGCGATGATGCGCCCGGGCATGGCTCCCACATAGGTCTTGCGGTGGCCCCGGATTTCCGCCTCGTCGTGTACGCCCCCCAGGGAGATCCGGGCCAGTTTTCGGTTCATGGCCCTGGCCACGCTCATGGCGATGGAGGTCTTGCCCACGCCGGGCGGACCCACCAGGCACAGCACCTGGCTGTTCAGCCCAGGTGCCAGCTGCTTAACCGCCACAAATTCCAGGATGCGCCCCTTGACCTTCTCCAGGCCGAAGTGGTCGGCGTCCAGGGCCTTGGCCACGGCGCTGACGCTCACCCGCTGCCGGGTCTTTTTCCGCCAGGGCAGCTCCAGGCAGGTGTCCAGATAGCCCCGCAGCACGGCAGCCTCTGAGGAACCAAAGGGCTGCTTTTCCAGATGGCCAATCTCCTGTTCCAGCTTCTCCCGTACCTCATCTGGCAGGTCCGCTTCCGCCACCCGCTTGCGATACTGCTCCGCCTCGTCGTTGTCCTCTCGACTGCCCAGCTCCCGCTGGATGACCCGCAGCTGCTCTCTCAGCACATATTCCCGCTGGTTGGCCGCCATCTGCTCGTGGATCTTGACCTCCAGCTCAGTCTCCACCTCCAGGATCTCCACCTCCCGGGTGAGGATCCGGCTGAGCTTCTCCAGGCGCTTGGCCGGGCGCAGCTCCTCCAGCACCGCCTGCTTATCCTCAAAGCGCAGGGGCATATTTTGGGCCGCGTAGTCGCTGATGTAGGCCGGGTCGCTGCTGGACAGCAGCTTCAGGTGCACCTCCGGGGACACCCGGTCGGACAGCTCGGTATACCGCTCCACCATGGCATAGATCTGTCGGATCCTGGCCTCAGTCCGGCGGGAGTTGAGTTTGGGCGCACTGATCTCAGGCAGCAGCTCCACCCGGGCCAGGAGGGTGGGATCCAGCGCGGACAGCTCCACCAGGCGGCCCCGGCTAAGCCCTTCCACCATCACCCGCACCCCGTTTTCCGGCAGGCGCAGGATCTGCTTGACCCGCGCCACTGTGCCCACCTCATACAGGTCCGCTTGGCGGGGCTTTTCCTGGGTGGGGTCCCGCTGGGTCACCAGAAAGACCTCCCTGGCCCCCGCCATCGCCCCCTCCAGGGCGTGGATGGACGCCTCCCGCCCCACGTCAAAGTGCAGCAGCAGGTTTGGGAATACCGTGATTCCCCGCAGGGCCAGCGCGGGCATGGAGACCAGCGTCCCGCCCGCCTGGTTTGGTTGCGTCATGCTCGTCGCCTCCTTGGTGTATCAACGGAAAAGGGGCGGGCCAGGCCCGCCCCTTTGATCCCGCGAAGTTGTGTTAGGATACGTGCTTGCCCCGGGCCGCGTTCTGGCCTCCCTGCTCAGCCCGCAGCGCCGCGCTCCCCAGCCGGGGCCGGGACGGGCGGTTCTCCTGCCGCTCCAGGATGGGCTCGCCCTCCCCCCGGATGGCCTGGTCGGTCACCGTCACCTTGGCGATGGACGGGTCGGAGGGCACCTGGTACATCACCGGTGTCATGACCTCCTCCAACACCGCCCGCAGGCCCCGGGCGCCGATCTTGCGCTCCACCGCCTTGTCTGCGGCGGCGGCCAGCGCTTCGTCGGTGAAGGCCAGTTCCACATCGTCGTACTCCATCAGCTTCTGATACTGCTTGACCAAAGCGTTCTTGGGCTTGGTGAGGATCTGCACCAGCTGCTCCCGGTCCAGCGCCCGCAGGGCGGTGATGACGGGCAGACGGCCCACCAGTTCGGGAATGATGCCAAACTTCAGCAGGTCGTGGGGCTGGACCGCCTTGAACAGGTCGGCCTGCTCCCGCTCCGCCTTGGTCTGGACGTCCGCGCCAAAGCCAATGCTCTTCCGGTTCAGGCGGCCTTCAATGATCTTCTCCAGCCCATCAAAGGCCCCGCCGCAGATGAACAGGATGTTCCGAGTATCTACCTGCAGGAACTCCTGGTGAGGGTGCTTGCGCCCCCCCTGGGGCGGGACGTTGGCCACGGTGCCCTCCAGGATCTTCAAAAGCGCCTGCTGCACCCCCTCGCCGGAGACGTCCCGGGTGATGGAGGTGTTCTCACTCTTGCGGGCGATCTTGTCGATCTCGTCCACATAGATGATGCCCCGCTGGGCCAGCTCGATGTCGTAGTCGGCAGCCTGGACCAGACGCAGCAGGATGTTCTCCACATCGTCCCCCACATAGCCCGCCTCAGTCAGGGTGGTGGCGTCGGCAATGGCGAAGGGGACCTTCAGGATGCGGGCCAGCGTCTGGGCAAACAGAGTCTTGCCGCAGCCGGTGGGGCCGATGAGCAGGATGTTGCTCTTTTGCAGCTCCACGTCGTCCCCGCCGCCGAAGTAGATGCGCTTGTAGTGGTTGTACACCGCCACGGACAGGGCCATCTTGGCGTCCTCCTGCCCGATGATATACTCGTTGAGCACCCCACAGATCTCCTGCGGGGTGGGGATCACGTCTGGGACGCCCAGCTCCAGGGGGGCGCGATCCTCCTCCACCACCTCCTCATTGAGGATATTCAAGCACAGGTGTACGCATTCGTTGCAGATATAGGCACCGGGACCCGCGATGATGCGCTCCACCTGATCCTGGTGCTTGCCGCAGAAGGAGCAGCGCACCGAGCGGTATTCGTCTCGAGCCATGGCTTCACTTCCCTTCTCCCATCACGCGCCGGCAGGCATGGGAACGCCCACGCGCGCTCAGCGGTTCTTGATCACTTTGTCGATCAGGCCGTAGTCCAGGGCCTCTTGGGCACTCATGAAGTTGTCCCGCTCACAGTCGGCGGTGACCTGCTCCACGCTCTTGCCCGTGTTTTCGGCCAGGATCTGGTTCATCCGGCGCTTGATGATCTCCAGCCGGCGCAGGTGCAGGGCCATGTCTGTGATCTGACCCTGGGTCCCCGCCGAGGGCTGGTGGATCATGATCTCGGCATTGGGCAGGGCCAGCCGCTTGCCCTTCGCCCCGGCAGAGAGGAGGAAAGCCCCCATGGAGGCGGCCATGCCGATGCAGATGGTAGACACATCACACTTGATGTACTGCATGGTGTCATAGATGGCCATACCGTCGGTGACAGAACCCCCAGGGCTGTTGATGTAGAACTGAATGTCCTTGTCGGGGTCCTGGGCCTCCAGATAGAGCAGCTGGGCCACAACCAGCGAGGCGGTGGTGGCGTTCACGTCCTCCCCCAAAAAAATGATCCGGTCGTTGAGCAGGCGGGAAAAGATGTCATAGGACCGCTCGCCGCGGCTGGTCTGCTCCACAACATAAGGTACCAAACTCATGTAATCATGCTCCTTTTCAGCGGAAATCTCCGTGTTTCCCAGCCAGTATACCCACTTAGGCCGCCCTCTTATTCCTCTCGCTTCCAATGCACAGGCTCACTCCTCAGCCGTCTGCTCCCCATCCTTCTTAGTCGCGCGCTTGGCGGTAGGGGTTTTCTTGGCCGGCTTGGCCTCCTCCTTGTCGGCGGCTTTGGCGGTACTGGCCTTGGCTGTGCCTGCCTTGGCAGGCTTCTTCTCCGGGGCGGCCCCATCCTGGGCCGCCGCCTTTTTAGCGGGGGCCTTCTTGGCCGGCTTGGACGCCGGCTGGTCGGCCTGCTCCTCCTCCTGGTCCTTCCCAGCGGACTTCTTGGCGGGCTTCTTCACCGCCCCCTTGACCAGCTCCAGGGCCTTGCGGCGGGCCAGCTCCTGGCGCAGCTGCTCCAGGCTGACCCCCTCCCGGGCCTGCTCCTCAGTCAGGTTGTACTCCTTGGCCAGACGGGCAATCTCCGCGTCCACATCCCCGTCGTCCACCTGGATCTTCTCCGCAGCTGCCACCGCCTCCAGGGCCAACTCGCTGCGCACGGCCCGGTCGGCCGCCGTCTTGGACTGGGCCTGCAGATCCTCCCGGCTCATGCCCATGACCCGCAGGTAGTCGTCCAGGGGAATGCCGGAGCTTTGCAGCCGGGCGGCATAGTCCTCCATCATCCGGTCCGCCCGGAGCTCCACCATGACCTCGGGCACGTTGCACTGGAGCTTCTCGATGAGCGCGTCCACCACCGCGTGCTCAAAATCCTGGTCCGCCTGGGCCTGGCGGCGCTGCTTGAGCTTCTCGCCCAGGTCCTTCTTCAACTCCTCCAGGGTGTCAAACTCGGACACGTCTTTGGCAAACTCATCGTCCAGCTCGGGCGTCTGCTTCTCCTTGACCTCATTGACCTTGACCTTGAACACCACGGAGGCCCCGGCCAGCTCGGGGGTGTAGTCCTGGGGGAAAGTGATGTCCAGATCCCGCTCCTCGCCGGCCTTCGCCCCCACCAACTGGTCCTCAAACCCGGGCACAAAGCTGCCCGAGCCCAATTCCAGGGCATAGTTCTCCCCCTTGCCGCCCTCAAAAGGCACCCCATCCCGGAAGCCCTCGAAGTCGATCTCCACCGTGTCGCCCTTCTTAGCCTTGCGGCTCACGCTCACCAGGCGGGAGGCCCGGTCGATGTAGGGCTTCAGCTCCGCCTTCACGTCGGCGGCGGTGACCTTGACCTCCGGCTTGGCCACCGCCAGCCCCTTATAGTCCTGGATGGACGCCTCCGGCTTGACCGTTATCTCGGCCCGGAAGCTATACCCGTCCTTGCCCACCTCCAAGATCTCCAACTTAGGGTAGGCCACCGGCTCAATGCCCGTTTCCTCCAGGGCCTGCTCATAGGCCTTGGGGTAGGAGGCTTCCATGGCGTCCTCATAAAAGACCTCGGCGCCGTACATCCGCTCCACCATCTTCCGGGGGGCCTTGCCCTTGCGGAAGCCGGGGATCATGATGTTTTTCTTCTGCCGGTTGTAGACCTGGTTGATGGCCGCCTCAAACTCCTCGGCGTCGACCTGGATAACCAGCTCAATGATGCTGTTTTCCTTCTTCTCATTGCTCTTGATATTCATGCGTTCCGCTCCTCCAACGCTGGCCGCGGCGGCAGGTGAGCGGCCAGATTCTTTCTGTGAAATTCAACTTATTCTACCAGATGGGATAGGAGATTTCCACTCTTTTTTTGCTCAATCCAAAATTTTTTTCGGCTGAAATCCCAGGTAGTCAGACGAGATCAGCCGATAGTCCACCCCGCCCCGCATTCCCTCCACGGCCAGGCGATGGCTGGGCCCGTGCAGGTGGCCGTAGCAGCAGCGCTTCACCCCATAGCGCTCCAGAAGGTCCAGGATCTCCTGGCAGCGATAGCCCTGGTACAGGGGGGGATAGTGCAGGAAGCAGTACCGCTCCCGCTCCCCAGCCGCCTTGAGGGACGCCTCCAGCCGGATCAGCTCCCGACGGAACACCTTTTCTGAATGGGGCCCGCCGTTCTCCTCATAGAACCATCCCCGGGTGCCGCACAGGGCCACATCCCCGTACAGGGCGCAGTTGTTATGCAGGATGTGCAGCCGCTCCAGGCCGTTTTCTCGGAAGAAGCGCTCCATTTTGGACGCGGTGGTCCACCAGTAGTCGTGGTTTCCCTTGAGCAGCCACTTCTCCCCGGGCAGCTCCCGGTCCAGGAAGCGGAAGTCCTCCAGCGCCTGCTCCAGGCTCATCCCCCAGGACAGGTCGCCGCACAGCACCACCACGTCCCCGTCGTTCACCTGGGCAAAGCCCGCGCGCAGCTTGTCCACATAGCCCGACCAAGCTCCGCCAAACACCTCCATGGACTTGTCCGTCCCCAGGGAGAGGTGGGTGTCTCCGATGGCGTACAGGGCCATCCAATCCCTCCTCGCTCACCGCAGGAACTCCAGCACCTGTTCCCGCATCCCATCCCGCTCAGTCACCCCGTCAAAGCGGCAGACCTTGCCCTTCAGGGCCGCCAGCGGGGCGGGGACTGGAACCCCCGTGTGCTGGGCCAGCTGGTCGAGCACCTCGGTCCCCGGCCGGTGCTCCTCCACCCCCAGGGCGCTGAGCACGCTGGTGCAGAACTTGAAGGGGCTGGCGGTGGACACCACCAGCGCTGGGGTGCGGTCCCCGGTGGACTCCCGGTACTCCTCCAGCACGTGGAAGGCCACCGCCGTGTGGGGGTCGATCAGATAGTCAAACTGCTGCCACACCCGCTCGATGGTCCGGCTGGCCTGCCCGTCGTCACAGCAACCGGCGGCGAATAGCTCCTGGATCTTCTTGTGCATCTGGGCGCTCACCTGGTAGCGGCCGCTGTCGGCCAGCTGCTCCATGTAGCCCCGCACCAGCCCGTCCTCCCGGCCGGACATCTCGAAGAGCAGCCGCTCCAGATTGCTGGATACCAGGATGTCCATGGAGGGAGAGGTGGTGTGATAGAAGGGACGGTTCCGATCGTACACCCCGGTGCGGATGAAATCGGTGAGTACATTGTTCTGATTGGAGGCGCAGATCAGGGTCTTGATGGGCACCCCCATCTGCTGGGCGTAATAGCCCGCCAGGATGTTGCCGAAGTTGCCCGTGGGCACGCACACGTTGATCTCCTGTCCGCTGGCGATCTGCTCGGACTGGAGCAGGTCGCAGTAAGCGGAGATGTAGTACACGATCTGGGGCAGCACCCGCCCCCAGTTGATGGAGTTGGCCGAGGACAGGAAGTAGCCCCGCTGGGCCAAGGTGTCGGCCAGGGCCCGGTCGGAGAAGATGCGCTTGACGCCGGCCTGGGCGTCGTCAAAGTTGCCCACCACGGCGCATACGCCCACGTTGCCCCCCGCCTGGGTCACCATTTGCAGCTGCTGGATGTCGGACACCCCGTCCTTGGGATAGAAGACCAGGATCTTGGTTCTGGCCACGTCCTTGAACCCCTCCAGGGCGGCCTTGCCCGTATCCCCCGAGGTGGCCACCAGGATGCAGGCGGTCTTTTCCTCGTCCAGCTTGGCCAGGGAGGCCGACAGGAGATGGGGCAGCATCTGAAGGGCCATATCCTTAAAGGCGCAGGTGGGCCCGTGCCACAACTCCAGGCAGCTCAGCCCGTCCTCCAGCCGGCGCACCGGCGCCACCGCCGGGTTGGAGAAGCCCCCGCCATAGGCCGCGGCGGCAAACTCCGTCAGCTCCCGGGCGGAAAACTCATCCAGGAAGCGACCCAGGACATACACCACCCGCTGCTGGTAGGACATGGTCTTCATGCTCTCCAGCGCGCTGCCAGGCAGCCGGGGCAGCAGCTCGGGGGTCATCAGCCCCCCATCTGGCGCCAGGCCCCGCACAATGGCCTGGGCTGCGGTCATCCGCCCAGTTTTATCCCGTGTGCTCACATAGTTCACGGCAAACTCACCACTCTCATCAGGTTGTTGTAAAACAGACCGCGCACCACCCCTTCCGGGTAATGGCGGCGCAGCAAGTACTCATATAGGCGCTCCAGCGCCCCAATGTCCGGCAGGGCCGGGATGGTCTCTCCCCCGTCCCAGTCGCCCCCCAGGCCCACCTGTTCCTCGCCGCCCAGCTCCAGGATGTGGTCCAGGTGGGCCCGGACGCTGTCCAGATCCCGGTCCCCACCCACAAAGTCTGGATAAAAATTCAGGCCGACGAAGCCCTGGTTTTTTATTATGGCAGTTATTTGCCCATCCGTCAAGTTCCTTGTGTGCTCCCACACCGCCCTGGCGTTGGAGTGGGTGGCCAGAACCGGCCGGCGGGACAGCTCCATCACGTCCCAGAACCCGGCCGGGGACAGGTGGGAGACGTCCACCAGCAGGCCCAGCTCCCCCATGCGCCGGACAAAGCGCCTACCCTGCTCAGTCAGCCCCCGCTTCGGATGGTCCCGATGGGAGCCGGACAGGGCGTTGGCTCGGTTCCAGGTCAGAGTGATCACCCGCACCCCGTCCCGGGCCGCGCGCTCCAGCCGCCCAGGGTCGCAGCCCAACAGCTGCGCCCCCTCCACGCTCAGCAGGGCGGCCGCCCGCCCCTGGGCCCAGGCCCGGCGCACCTCCCCGCCGGTGCGGCACAGGACGATCCGCCCCCCGTTGGCCGCCAGCTGCCGGCGGGCGCAGGCCAGCAGGGCCGCATAGTCCCCCTCCGGCCCTCCCGGCCCGGCCCTGTCCGGGTCGGCCCAGAGCGCGAAGATCTGAGCGTAGCAGCCAAAGGCCCGCTCCACCCGCTCCAGATCCACCGCGCCGGTGTTGCGCGCCAGCCCCTCCCCCGTCTGCCAGCAGCGGTATACCGTGTCGCAATGGGCGTCAAATACCCAGGGTTTCCCCTCCATCCCGCTCCCCCCCCTCAAAAGGCGTTCTCCACATACTCTATGCAGGGGTTGGCGGTCCCCATGCCCTGGGGGGCATAGACCTGGGCCACGTCGAAGCGGGGCTGCCGGAGGTTGGGATGCTCGGCCAGGTAGAGCTGGGCGGCGGCCCGCAGCCGCTCCTGCTTGCGCCGGGTCACCGCCTCCATCGGCAGGCCAAAGCGTCCGTCCCTGCGCAGCTTGACCTCCACAAAGGCCAGGTAGCGGCCGTCCTGGGCGATCAGGTCGATCTCGCCAAACCGGCATCGGTAGTTGGCCGCCAGGATCCTCCAGCCCTTGGCCGCCAGCTGTCGGGCCACCAGTTCCTCCCCCCAGCGGCCCAGCGCCCCGGCCTGGGCTCCCCCGCTCACAGCTTGCGCAGGAAGCTGCGCCGGTGGATGGGGCAGGGCCCATATTGGCGCAGCAGCTCATAGTGGCGGCGGGTGGGGTATCCCTTGTGACGCTCAAACTCATATTGGGGATAGCGCTGTGCCATCTCCTCCATGTACCGGTCCCGGCTGACCTTGGCCAGGATGGAGGCCGCGGCGATACTGGCCGAGCGGCCGTCCCCGCCCACCACGGTCTCGTGGGTCAGGGCGATGGCGCAGCGGCTGCCGTGGTCCCGGTTGCCGTCGATCAAGGCAAAGTCCGCCGGAGGGGACAGCCCCTCCACCGCCCGGTTCATGGCCAGGATCCGGCTGTTGAGGATGTCCAGCCCGTCGATCTCCTCCGCCTCCGCCCAGGCCACCGCCCAAGCCACCGCCTGCTCCCGGATCTGCTCGAACAGCACCTGCCTGCGCCGGGGCGTCACCCGCTTGGAGTCGTCCAACCCGGGCAGTTCCAGCCCCAGGGGCAGGATGACCGCCGCGGCGTACACCCGCCCCGCCAGCGGCCCCGCCCCCGCCTCATCACAGCCGCACACCCGGGCGTATCCCCGGCGGGCGGCCTGGCGCTCCAAAGCCCACATCCTCTCCCGATCCATCTCAATCCTCCTGGGGCAGCTCCAAGGTAAAGCGCCCTAACTTGCCACCTCTAAATTCGTCCAACAGCACCCGGGCCATCCGGCCGGTGTCCACGTCGCCGCCGGAGACCAGCATCCCTCGCCGGCGGCCCGCCTGCTCCAACAGCGCCCAGCCGGGCAGCTCAGGGTCTGCCTGGAGCTGATACCGGGCGGCCAGCGCCTGGGGATAGCGGTCCCGCAGCAGCTCCATCAGGGCAGCGGCCAGGGCCTCGCTGTCCATCACCTCGTCCTTCACCGCACCGGTAAAGGCCAGGTGCAGCCCGGTGGTCTCGTCCTCAAATTTCGGCCACAGGATCCCCGGCGTATCCAGCAGCTCCAGCCCGCTGTCCACACTCACCCACTGCTTGCCCCGGGTGACCCCCGGCCTGTCCCCCGCCTTGGCCGACTTGCGCCGGGCGATGCGGTTGATCAAGGTGGACTTGCCCACATTGGGCACCCCCACCACCATGGCCCGCACCGGGCGGCCCACCTGCCCTTGGGCCCGCCAGCGGGCCACCTTGTCCGCCAGGGCGGCACGGACCACGGCGGAAAATTGGCCCACTCCCTTGCCCGTCTTGGAATCGGTGGCTAGCACGGCGTAGCCCAGCCCCCGGTAGTGGGCCAGCCACCGGTCGGTCTGGGCTGGATCGGCCTGGTCAGCCCGGTTGAAGATCATCATCCGGGCCCTGTCCCCCACCATGGCGTCTATGTCCGGGTTGCGGCTGGAGCGGGGGATGCGCGCGTCCACCACCTCGGCCACCAGGTCTACGAACTTGACGTCCTGCTCCATCTGCCTGCGGGTTTTGGTCATGTGGCCTGGATACCATTGAATCTGCAAGTTCCCACACCTCCCTGGCCCCAGCCGGGGCCGCTGCTGCCGGATGCAAAAAAGGAGCGGGTTCTCCGCTCCTTTTCCCCTGTCCAACCCAGATGGGTTACAGGTTCTCCTTGACCTTGGCGGCCTTGCCAACCCGGCCGCGGAGATAGTACAGCTTGGCCCGGCGCACCTTGCCCTTGCGCACGGTCTCCACCTTCTCAATGGTGGGCGCGTGCAGGGGGAACACCTTTTCCACGCCCACCCCGTAAGAGATGCGGCGCACAGTGAAACTCTCTTCAATGCCGCCGTGCTTCTTGGCGATCACAGTGCCCTCAAACACCTGGATGCGCTCACGGCTGCCCTCCTTGACCCGGATGTGCACACGAACGGTGTCCCCCACACGCACCTGGGGGGCCTCCTCCTTCATGTACTTCTGGCTGAACTGTGTCAACAGCTCCATCTTTGCTTCCTCCTAAACTCACAGGCGTTCTTGCCCCGGAATCACCCGGGCAGAGGACCGCCCTTTTTAGACTGAGGCAGTATATCACAACGCAGGAAAGATTGCAAGGGGGTTTGGGGGATTTTTGCGTTTTTCCCCTACTCTGCCCCACTTCCCCTCCTTCTCCCTTGCAAGCGCCTGGTTTTCTGCTATAATGCCGGTAAAAGGCCGGGCGGAACTCCTGGCTCACAGGACGGGAAAGGAGGGGCGGGGCTGCCCCGGTGGGAGCAGCCCCGCGGCCACGGCATGAAACTTCTGGTCACCGGCGCGGCCGGTTTCATTGGCTCCCACTTCGTCGACTTCACCCTCCAAGCCCACCCGGAGGATCAGGTGATCGGGCTGGATAAGCTCACCTACGCCGGCAGCTTGGACAACCTGGCCCAGCACCGAGGGGACGGGCGCTTCCGCTTTGTCCAGGGCGACATCTGCGACCGGAAACTGCTGGCCTCCCTCTTGGAAGATGCGCAGGTGGACTGCATCGTCAACTTCGCCGCCGAGAGCCATGTAGACCGCTCCCTGGACAGTCCGGACCTGTTTTTGGAGAGCAACGTGCAGGGGGTGTGCGCCCTGCTGGACATGGTCAACCGCTTCCGGGTGCCCCGCTTCCACCAGGTCTCCACCGATGAGGTGTACGGCCAGCTGCCCTTGGATCCGTCCGCTCCTCCCTTCCAGGAGGACAGCCCCCTGCGCCCCTCCAATCCCTACGCCGCCTCCAAGGCGGCGGCCGACCTGCTGGCCCTATCCTATTTCCGCTGCTTTGCCACCCCGGTTACCATCACCCGCAGCGCCAACAACTACGGCCCTCGCCAGGTGCCGGAAAAGCTCATCCCCCGGATGATCCGTCTGGCCGATGCCGGCCAGCCCCTGCCCCTGTATGGGGACGGGAAAAACGTCCGGGACTGGCTGTATGTGCGCGACCACTGCGCCGCGGTGGACCTGGTGGTCCGCAAGGGCCGGCTGGGGGAGGTGTACAACGTGGGGGGTGGCTGCCAGCGCTCCAATCTGGAGCTGGTGCGGCTGCTGCTGGAGCGGATGGGGAAGGACCCCTCTCT
The DNA here is from genome assembly GCA_944387065.1 of uncultured Oscillospiraceae bacterium. GTDB lineage: Bacteria > Bacillota > Clostridia > Oscillospirales > Oscillospiraceae > Enterenecus. The sequence goes on along the minus strand of CALXDM010000001.1, from coordinate 7,125 downwards.
CATTTGCTTCACCACCGACCGGCCCGGCCATGACCGGCGCTATGCCCTGTGCTGGGACAAGCTGCGCCGCCAGCTGGGCTGGCAGCCCACCGTGGACTTTGACACAGGCATCCGGGACACCCTGCACTGGTATCGGAGCCACCCAGGCTTTGGCCAACTGCCCAGCCCTGCCGATCCGTAGCCGGCGCCTCCCCCTCAACCGCTGGGGCGCAGAATCCCCCACAGCAGCCAGGCCGCCGTCAGCAGCAGGGTCACATTGCCGTACACCGCCAGGGCAATGGCCCCCATGCCCGCCAGCAGGCCGGCCAGCACCCCCGCCGTCACCGACAGGGCCGCCGGCGCCCAGTCCAGCCCCCAGCAGCCTGTCAGAAGGTTGTATGCCAGCACCCCGCCGTCCAGGGGCTGAATGGGCAGCAGGTTGAAGGCCCCGATCCAGACGCTGGACACCGCCAGCAGCTCCAGCCCCAGGGCAAAGGCGGGCACAGCCAGCAGCAGGTTGGCCGCCGGGCCGGCCAGCACCACCAGCCCCTCCCGCCCATAGGACAGGGGCGCCGGCCAGGCAAAGCGCAGCTCCGCCCCCACCGCGCTCAGCCGCAGCCGTCCCACCCGCCCTCCCAGAGCCCGGGCCGCCGCCCAATGGCCCAGCTCGTGAACCGCGCAGGCCAGCAGCGCCCAGGGCAGCAACCCGGAGCCCTCGTCCAGATAGGCCAGAGCCGCCATCAGCAGGGCAAAGCCGGGGGTGATCTCCAGCTGGGGCAGCCGGTCAGGCCGGATCCACATAGTGCGCCGGATCCAGCCGGATGTTGTCCTTCTCAATGGTCAGGTGCAGGTGTGGGCCGGTGACATTGCCTGTGGCCCCCACCAGGGCCACCGTCTGCCCGCAGCTGACCGTGTCCCCCTTGCTCACCAGCAGCTGGCTGCAATGGGCGTAGAAGCTGGCCACCTGGTTGTCATGGCGGATCTTCAGGTACAGGCCAAACTCATCGCTCTCCCCAATATACTCCACCACGCCGGAGGCAAAGGCCCCGATGGGCGTGCCCACCGCCGCCCCGATGTCCAAAGCCAGGTGGAACTCCCGATCCCCGTCAATGGGGCTGTCCCGGTAGCCGAAGGTGGAGGTGACCGGCCCGTTGACCGGAACTGTAGTCTCCGTCAGTCCCAGCTCATAGTAGGCAAAGCTCACGTTGGAGGGCAAGGCCACCCCATCCTCCCCATAGGCCTGGGCCACCGCAGTGACGATCTCCGGCGTGGGCTCCGGCGTGGGCTCCGGCGCCGCCGTTTGGCTGGGCTCCGGCTGGGGCTGCTCCTGCTCCCCCTGGGTGGGCTGGGCTGCCAGGGCCTTGCGCACGCCGGCCTGGGCGGCATAGTCCAGCCCCATCCGGCCAGTCTGGCTCAGCAGCGTCACCGGGGTGCTCTCAGGCGTCTGATCCCCACGCTCCGTCTGCCCCCCCAGCACCGACGCCCCCAGCTGGCCAAGGGCCTGCTGGATCCCTTCCCCCTGGGACAGGGACTGCTGGAGCTGGCGCAGGGCGGCCTGGAAGTCCACATCGGCGCTCAGCACCTGCCGCCAGGTCTCCAGCTGCCCGGGAAAGACCCCCCGCCCGATAAACACCAGGAGGAAGAGCGCCAGGCTCACCAACAGCTGGATCAGTCTGCGCCGGTCCCGCCGTGTCCCTGTCCCCGGCCGACTCCCCCCGCCAGCCCTTCCTCGCCCAGGCCTCCGGCGTGGCCGGGCAAGGCCCCGGTCCCCGTGGGTCATGCCCATCCCCTCCTTGTCCACAAACAGTCCTGTCCCTACTGTATGTCCGCCCCTGGAAAAATATGCGACCAGATGGTGATGCTCATGGATACAGTCATTCAAAAAATACAGGATGAGGTGCGGGGGCTTCCCCTTCGCACAGGCCGCAATGAAACGGGAATCCCTTTTGTAACTGCCTGGTACTTTACAAGCGGTAGCATCCCGATGCCCAAAACGGAGCACCCATACCTTTATATCGTGCTGGATGGTATGCTTCGGCTCCATACCCCTTCTGGCATGATGGATTACATGGGCGGCCAATATTCCGTATCAAAAATTGACACCCCACGATCCGGAACCGTTTTGGTCCCTTCAAGTCGGCAAGATTTTTTGGCCCTATCCGTTGAGTTTACCGTCCATGAGGTGATCACAACCGTTTTGGCGCTGGATCATGACTTGATCGAAAGCATCATGAGCGAGCATATGGACGAGCAGGATAGGTCCCGATCAGACCAGGCGGTTGTTCAGTCTGTCTACAGGCTTTTTTCAGCTAAAAAGGCGGTTCCATCAGAGTTTTTGAGAAAAAATATCCTGCAGGAAGTCATTTATTATATGCTCTGCGGCTCCTGTGGAAAGCAGTTTCTTCAAAGCATGATCCAGATCAGCCAGGCGGATGAAATCTATGCGGCAAATAGTTGGATAAAAGAGAACTTCCGCCATCCGTTCACGGTCTCGGAACTGGCAGAGCAGAGCAATATGAGCGTTTCTATGTTCCATCAGAAATTCAAAAGCGCTGTGGGGATGGGGCCGATGCAATGTCAAAAGCGACTGCGGCTCACCGAAGCCAGACGGTTGATGTTGGATGAGAGCAAAAATGTAACCGAGGCATTCATCGAGGTGGGATACGAAAGTCTATCCCAATTCATTCGGGATTACCGAAAAATGTTTGGCGCGGCTCCAAAAGAGGATATTTTGACGCTTCAAAAGCATCTGAAGAAATGAGCAAATTTTTGAGAGGAACGGGCAAGCGGAACAAGTGGGTCATTTGATATGCTTTCGTTGTCAGAGGACTGTATTTCTGTTCCAATCTGTGGATATGGAGGTTTTTCAATGATCTTAACGGATGAACTGTGTGACAAGCTGTGCGCTGCCGCCAGGGAAAAGAGCAGGGAAATCGGGGTCGACATCAGTTTTGCAATCTGCGACGAAAACGGTCTTTCGAGGGCATACCGCCGGTATGGGGAAGCATTGGTTTTGAGCATTACCCTGGTGCCTGGAAAAGCATATACCTCTGCCGTTACGCAATGCAGCACAAAGGACGTGGCCGCCTCTGCTGCAGAGGGCGCTTCCCTGATGGCGATTCAGACCAATGATCCGAAAATCACACTGGTGGCCGGGGGCTATCCACTTTTCGTAAATGGGAAGATAGCCGGAGGGATCGGGGTCGGCGGCGGGACAGAGGGCCAGGATTGTGAAATCGCGGAATATGTGGTTTCCGAGTTTGAAAAACTGGTGGGTTGACTCGGTACCTGCACCTTGAACGCACCAGCCCCTTTTGCGTCCGGATGTGGCCGAAAAAGGCGGGCAGGAAGCCATTGGCTTCCTGCCCGCCTTTTCTTGCCGTCTGTCTATCCGCTCATGCAGTTGTTTTCAACATCCTCTGGCCGGATTTAACGGTGCGGAGGGACTGCCGAGCTCACAGCCATTGCGCGTTCTGGGCACGGCGGATGTAGTTCTGCTCCAGCATGAGCACGTGGGAGAGGAAATCCGGGTCATCGAAATATTTGGCCCCGCTGTGGCAGCAGCGCACGCAGGCCTGGCACTTGATGCAGACGCTGCCGGTGGCGTCCATGTTTTCGTCGATGCACTCCACCGGGCAGGCCCGATAGCACGCCCCGCATTTATCGCACTTGTCCCAGTCCGTCTTTGGTTTGGCCTTGAGGAACTTGGCTGGGGTGCCGTCCGCCTTTAGGGGGTTGTAATAAGGGCCGATCTCTCCCCGGTCCAGCGACAGAGGAGTCAGCTGCTCCCCGGCCAGCTTTTGGGCCACCCCGGCGGCAAAGTCCCGCATCTGGGCAAAATCCGCCTCATCCGGCCTGCCCTGGCCCACCTGGTTGGAAAAGGGATGGCGTCCCGCGAAGGCGGCCGCCCCGGCCACCTGGAAGCCGTTGCCCTCCAGCAACAGCACCAGCTCCCGCAGCGCCTCGTCAAAGCTCCGGTTGCCGAACACGCACACAGGCACCGCCGGCCCCCCCTGCCCGTGGATCTTGGCCTGATACTCCGGCCGCATCTTGTTGGGCAGCCGCCCGGCGTACACCGGGGAGGCCATGACCAGCAGCTGGTCCGGGTCAAACCGGTACTCCCGCTCCCGGTTCTGAGGGCGAGTAAAGTCGAACTCCTTTATCTCTAAGCCCAGGTGGGCCGATAGCTCCTTGGCCACATAGCGCCCCACCCGGCGCGTGCCCCCCGTGGGGCTAAAACACAGCAGGCAGATCTGTTTGAGTTTCATGTTCCATCATACCCCTTTCCATGCTCCATGCTGCCCCGGGTCTGGCCTCAACCGCAGCCATGATCCTCCCTCTTCCCCGCTCCCAGGCCGATCAGATCGCCGGCATGATCCCATCTGCCATGTGATCCCCAGGCAGGGCGTTCCCAGCACCGATAGCTGATTTTTCCCATCATAGCACGCGCACCCATCGGGGTCAAGCCCGACCCGGCCTGGAGCGGGCGCGCCGCCCTCCGTCCCCCAGCCTACTCCCTACCCCATGCCAGTCGGATCTTTTCCCCTTTTCTTCCCGTTTGCTCTTTACTTTCCTGAAGCAAAAGAGTACAATGAGGGGGCAAGTCCGACTCGCAGCTCTCCTGCGCTTCACCGTAGGAATCCCACCGATTGGAGGAAGCTGAACCATGCAAAAGATAGACCAGGGGCAAGCCGAACGGCTCTATCAGGCCGTGCTCTCCCTCACCTCTCAGGAGGAGTGCCGGGCCTTCTTCCAGGACCTGTGCACCGTGGCCGAACTGCAGGCCATGAGCCAGCGGCTGGAGGTGGCCCGGATGCTGGACGCCGGCCTGATCTACCACGATATTCTGGCCCGCACCGGCGCATCCAGCGCCACCATCAGCCGGGTCAACCGGGCCCTGCAGTATGGGGCCGGGGGCTACAAGGCGGTCCTGCCCCGCCTGGAGGGTTGATGAAGGCCTACACCGACCTGGCCCAGCACTATGACCGGCTCACCGAAGACGTACCCTACCCCGCCTGGGCCAACTACCTGCAGCGCCATTTCCGCCGTTGCAAGGGTGGGGTGCGCACCATAGCCGAGCTGGCCTGCGGCACCGGCAGCCTGGCCTGCCTGCTGGCCCAGCGGGGCTATCAGGTGACGGCTGTGGACCGCTCATCCGATATGCTCTGCCAGGCCGACCAGAAGTGCCAGGGGCTGAATGTGCTGCTGCTGTGCCAGGACCTGTCCCGCCTACGGCTGCTCCAGCCGGTGGACGCGGCGGTGTGCTGTCTGGACAGCCTAAATTATATCACCCGCCCCGCCCTGCTGCGCCAGGCCTTTCACCGGGTGCATCGGGCCCTCCGGCCCGGGGGGCTGTTCCTGTTTGACGTCAAGACCCCCGCCGCCCTGGAAGGGGCGGACGGCCAGCTCTATCTGGACGAGGGGGAGGACGTATGCTGCCTCTGGCGGGGCAGCTACTCTCCCCGCCGGCGGGTTTGCAGCTACGCCATCGACCTGTTTGTCCGTCAGGAGGACGACCGCTGGCAGCGCCTGCAAGAGCGCCACCGACAGTACGCCTACACCATGCAGGAGCTGCAAAGCTGGCTGGAGGAGGCTGGCTTTGGCCCGATTCGACAGTATGGCGACCGGCGCATGACCCCGCCCCGGATGGGGGAGCAGCGGGTCTTTTTCGCCGCCCATCGGAAAGGAGAGGGATAACCCATGGATCAACTCATCCGCGCCACCGCCCAGGACGCCCCCATCCAGGCCATGGCCATCTCCGGGGCCGGTCTGGTGGAACGTGCCCGGCAGATCCACGACACCTGGCCCGTGGCCACCGCCGCCCTGGGGCGGCTGCTGCTGGGGGCCTCCATGATGGGCAGTATGCTCAAGCAGGCCGAGGGGTCTGTCACCCTGCGGGTGCAGGGCGATGGCCCGCTGGGGACGGTGCTGGCCGTGTCCGACAGCGACGGCAACGTGCGGGGCTATGTGCAAAACCCCGCCGTGGATGTGCCCCGGAAGGCCCATGCCAAGCTGGACGTGGGCGCAGCGGTGGGCCATCAGGGCAGGCTGAGCGTGGTCAAGGATCTGGGCCTGCGGGAGCCCTATGTGGGCGCGGTGGAACTGGTGGGCGGGGAGATCGCCGAGGACCTGGCCGCCTACTTCGTGGAGAGCGAGCAGATCCCCACCGCCTGTGCCCTGGGGGTGCTCATCGCCCCCGACCAGTCCGTGCAGGCGGCGGGGGGCTATCTCATTCAGCTCCTGCCCGGGGCGGACGAGTCGGTCATCGCCGCCGTGGAGCGGGGCATCGCCCGGGTGGGGGCGGTGAGCGCCCAGCTGGACCGGGGCCTGGGGCCCCAGCAGCTGTTGGAGGAGGTGCTGTCCGACTTCCGCCTGGAGGTGCTGGAAACTGCGCCGGTGGCCTACCGATGCACCTGCTCCCGCCAGCGGGTCAGCCGCGCCCTTATCAGCCTGGGGGAACAGGAGCTGCGCTCCATGATCCAGGAGGGCGGCACGGAGCTGACCTGCCAGTTCTGCGACCAGCGCTACCCCTTCTCCCGCCCGGAGCTGGAGGCCCTGCTCCAGCAAGCCCTGTCCTGAAGCCGGCGGGGGGAGGCCTACCTTTCACCCGGCCTCCCAGGGGAGAAAATTCAAATTAAGGCTTGACAGTTTGAGGCCGCTTTTGCTATAATGTGGCTTGCCGTTTGACAAACAGCCTCGGTTTTGGGGGAGCATAGCTCAGCTGGGAGAGCACTTGCCTTACAAGCAAGGGGTCACAGGTTCGAGCCCTGTTGTTCCCACCAGAGACGGGGCCCGGTAGTTCAGTTGGTTAGAATGCCAGCCTGTCACGCTGGAGGTCAGGGGTTCGAGCCCCCTCCGGGTCGCCAATGCCTCGGTAGCTCAGCTGGTAGAGCAAGGGACTGAAAATCCCTGTGTCGGTGGTTCGACTCCACTCTGAGGCACCATTGCGGGAGTAGCTCATTTGGTAGAGCGCAGCCTTGCCAAGGCTGAGGTGGCGGGTTCGAGCCCCGTCTCCCGCTCCAGATGCGTCCCCCTGCGGGCGCGCGGTTCCCGCCCTGCGGGAACATGCACCCTTAGCTCAGTTGGTAGAGCACCTGACTCTTAATCAGGGTGTCCAGGGTTCGAGCCCCTGAGGGTGTACCAAAG